>JANQEE010000055.1 GCA_028278525.1 Minwuiaceae bacterium
GTGCCGGTCAGCGCCCGCTTCCAGGACGACGCCTTCTCGCCCTGCTCGTTTTGGCCGTGGCGCCGGTTCGACTCGGCGCGGCCCTTTATCGACTGGTTATGCTTGCCGCCGCCCTGCCCCGTCCGGGGCTTACTCCTCTGGCTTTTCCCCTTGTTGCCCGGGTTGTGCGTGTCGGCGGCGGTCGCGCCGCCGCCCTTGTTGGCTTTGGCCTGGTTTACAAAGCTGTTCTTCGGCGGTTTGCCGGACCGGTCCGTCTTATCGGCACCGTTCGGGACAGGGCCGTTACCCAGCAGACTCGGGGAAGGATCGTCACCTATCAATGCCATGATGTCGCATCCTCAGGGCCGAAACCGGCGGCACGGCGGTCCGCTCTAGACCTTGACTAGGGTGTCGGCGCTGTCATTTTCATCCGCGCCTGCTGCTTCGGCAGCGGTTTCGAGGGCCACGGTTTCGGGATCGAAGCCGATCTCGTCGCGAACCTCGATAACGGTTGTGATGGCCGCATCAAACATCGCGTCCAGCGAGCCGGGGGTCAGTTCGTCGACTTTCTGGGAGATCGCGTACACCAGAAGCCCGCCGTCCGGGTCGAGGGCGATTGCTCCGCCGTCCAGCATCTGCTGACCGAGATTTCTCGACAACACCGCCTGAAACACGTCGTCGCGGGCCTCAAAACCGAAGGGGAGGGGCGCGATCGGCGCGTAGACGAGAGCGAGATCGCTCTCTTCCGGAACCTCGACGCCAACTGCCACGTTCATTCCGAACTGAAGGGCGCAGTTTCCCTTGTCGTCGAGTCTGAAATTCTGGCCATACCGTTGGCCGTATTCGCTCAGCACGAAATCCACGGCTTCACGCGGGGTGAGTCTCTCTTCTTCCATTTTGTCCCTCGACAAAGTTGCACTTTATGGGCGCATGATTTCCGGCGACGCCGTTTCGATTTCGGGCGCCGGCTCGCGACCGGTTTCGAAGTCGGATCTGGCCGTCCGATCGGCGATCTCGGCGCCGGTCGCAAGCAGTTGCTCCAGCCTTTCTTTCAGTGCATCGGCGGTCAGTACCGACAGCGGGATCGCCGTATAGCCGATCAGTCTTTGGCCGGCGTCGTCCAGACCCAGGGTCATGCGGCCGCTGGCCCAGGTGACGAACCCAAGTTGCAGCAACCCGCGCAGATGCGCAGGGTCGTCGGGCACCGGGGCGATGTCTACGAAGAGCCATAATATTTCGGCCGGCTCGGTGCCGTGCATCATCGTGACCAACTGATCGCCGATTTCCGTTTCCAGGCAGGCGTCCTCGTCGAATTCCAGCGGCGGCAGGCCCATCGCCTGGGCGGTCTCGCTGGCGATCTCCTGCACATAGTGACGTCTGCTCATCGCACTCGTCCTGTCGTCTGAATAAGGTCAAACACGGATCGAACCCTTGGGCGCGGTGTCGACCGCCGCGGTTCCGGTTCGCTCCGCCTCCAGCGCCGTATCGATTTCGCCGATCCAGAATTTGGCGAAATCGACCATCTCCGCCAGCTCCCGGTCGACCCGCTCGAGATCTCCGTCGGCGATCAGGAGCAGCCAGCAGAACATGATCGGTTCGACGTTCGGCAACTTGGCGAATACGCCGCCGCGGGTCAGCGACCACGACATGTGGGCCTGCAAAAGCGTCTTCAGATAAACCGGATGGTTGGTCGGCACGTTCGGAACCGGCGTGGCCACGATCAGCCCCGGAAGGTGCGGCAGGTGGAGAAGCGCGAGTTCGACGTCGCCGTCGACCGTGAGCCACGCCGTGTTCCCATCGTCGAGCGCGAGGTCGGCAACGCCGATGTGCGCCCCCAGTTCCTTGAGGAACGCGTTGACCTGCGGGCGCGCGATTGCCGCGCCGCCAAGCGTTTCGACGGCGGCCTCGAATTTTTCCGAAACGGTTCTCGTATCAGTCTTGGCCATTTTCCGCTCTCTCCGGTCGCGGGCCGGTACACCATGTATGCCGTCGACAACACCATATGTATGGAGTTCCCGCCAGATGCTTTAATGGGCAGGGCCGTCAGCATTTCGTCCGATACCGCGCTAACCCTGAAACATCGCCTGGATATCCACGGTCGAGCGCTTGTCGAGATCGTCGAAATTATTCCCAATCCATTCGTCCGCCGCGAGCCGCCCGACATCGAACAGATGCCTTAAGAAATTCCACTCGGCGTTCATCTTGCTCGGCGCGCCCAGCGGTTTGGTTTCCTCCTCCGCCTCGATCCGATGCACCAGGATGTGGTTGTCGTGCTCGGATTCCAGCTTGCCGTTCTCCAGCAGCCGGGCGACGAAGTCGATTCGACCTCCGGCGGGAATACCGTCCGACAGTCGTCCGACATCCGCCCGCGGAATTCTGAAGAATGACGACGCCGAGCGCTCGGATCGAGCGCAACCGGCGAGACGGTGTCGAAACGACGTTGGCATGTGCAGAGAGCCGCGAATGGATGTGCGTGAGCAGCTGGACCGAATCCTCGGCGATATGCGGAAGGGCCTGGCGCTTGACGCCAATGGCGAATGCGCGATCGAAACGGACGACGGCGACGAAGTGCTGGTGAGCGTCAGCGAGGAAACCAATCAGGCGGTCCTCTCCGTTGCGGTCTCCAACCTCCGCGAAGACGAGCGGGAGGAGATGCTGGAAGAGGCGCTGGTCATCAACGACGACCTGACACTTACCGGCCCGGCGCGGATTTGTTTTTCGCGCGACCACGACATGCTCCTGCTGCGCTATGCCGTCGATGCCGAGAACCTCGAAAGCGCGGAACTGGAGGCGTTGATCGTCGCGGTTCTGGAACTGGCCGAGTCTGTACGCGACCACCTGTTGTCGGGAGACTCGCTGGAGGCGGACACCGAAGGCGATGGCGAGGCCCCGCCCGAGCATGAAATCCCGCCGGGGTTCATCAAAGCCTGACCATCCGGTTCAGGCACCGCCAGGCGTCTTTCGAAGGAGACACGATCGAATGACCGACAAGGTGATCGAACCCGCCATCGTCCTCGGCGGATCCGTCAGCCGAACCGAAATAGGGCAAGCCCGACACGGCCCGACGCACGTCAAGAAGAGCATCCGGAAAGACCTGAATATTCTTCGCTCCGCGTACGAGAAGTGGCAGCGGCTGAAGCAACGTGTCAAGGGCGACTTGCAAACCGGGGCGCGCGCCGCCGGCCGGGGGGCTTCAAGGCCCACGAAGAAGTTCAACATTGCCCATCATCCCGGCTTTGCCGGTTTGCGGCGCACCATGCAGCGTTATTCGAACAACGTCGACGTCGGACTGCGGAACCGACAGTTGCTAATGCACGGCCACGACCCGATGAGGCGCCAAGCGATTCTGGCTGCGGGTCAGCTTCCGCACTACCGGGACAAACTTGAGCACCTGAAGCTGTTCGACGAGATGGCCGACCGGATGTTCAGCGAAGAATTCAAAGTGTACAGAAACCTGAGGGGACTCAGCGCAAACGTTTTCCGCAACGTCAACCGCAATCTCGACGACGACATGCTGGTGGCGCAGGAGAACAAACTCCTGAGCGTCAACGCCCGCTTACGCAAGGACAAAAGCTGCGGCCTTGTAAAAAACAGAGAAAACCGGCGTCTGATCCGGCAGATCGTCACTTCGGCCCTGCTGCATCACGGCTACGCCACCGCGAAAACCTTGAAGCAGGAGCTGACCAAAGCCTGCGAGCTTGCGGAAAGTTTCGGCAAAAACGGCGAGCTTTCCAGACACGTTCAAGCGCGAATGCGGCAGGTCATGGCCGGCATCAACGACGGCGCGCTTGCCGCCGACGCGATGTTGAGCGATGTCGAGCTGCGCAATCTGGCGGCGCTCGCCAACGAGGACCCGCCCGAACTCCTCGCGGTCAGTTCCAAAGAAGTTTCCGGACGCGACAACCGGAAGACCGTCAAGAAAGCGGTCATCCAGGTGGCGGCCAAGGGCGGCCTCAACGCAGCGCGCAAATTCCGGAAGCTGCTGAAAGGCAAACCGACGCGCGAACAGGCCGAACTGGCGACAAACACGATCGACGCATCAAGGGACGCCAAGCCGAAAGAGCCCCACTACATGTATCTGCCGTTCAATGCGTCTGCCGGCGGCATCGACTGGAAGCTCGACGAAGGCTTAGGCAAGTATCGCGAAAAGCCGCACTTCACGATCATCGATCGGGGTGAGGATCTGCCGAAGAAACCTCTGGGCAATATCGATCCGCATCATGTTCTGTTGATCCACGGTCATGGCGACTATGGCTACGACGGCGTTTCGGCCGTTGCCAGCCGCGACGCCCTGAACAGCATGTCGAACGAGGCCCGGCGTGAGGCCATTCTGGATGCGGACCGGTTGGCCGAACGACTGGAACAGGATGGCCTTGCGAAAAATCACAAGGTCATTCGCTTGCTGACCTGCTACAGCGGCGGCGACACGTTGCGTTACCAGGAAGATGACCACGGCAAGTCGCTGCAGCCCAACCGCTATGACGAGGCTTTCGCAAGAAGGCTGGCTGTCGCGCTGAAGCGGCGCGGTTACCGAAACATCGTCGTCGGCGGCTATCCGGGTACGGTTCATCCGGGAAGTTTCGGCGAACACAAGGCCATCACCGCGTCCGACGGTGCCGGGAGCAAGCTTATCGAAGCCTCGGGCCTGTGCCGTTACTTCAACGGCGACGGCAAGGTTGTTCCGAACCCGCGCAACCCCGAAAAGGCGAGTATGAAACCGGACGATACGGAGCGGACGGTCGCCGACCGGATCGCCGACAACGATGCCGACCGTAACAAGCCGGAATTCGGATTCCCGGTTCGCGAGAAACCAAAAACGAAGCCACAGGAACCCACTGAGGAAGATTTGATCAAACAGCTTGACTTATCGAAACCCGCGCATCGCTACATCGCAAACCTGACCAAGGACAAATTTTTCAAAGACACCGACGGAAACGCCCATGAGACGCCGCTATTTGCCAACCGGTTCCGCGACTATGTCGACGTGAAGCACTATTCGGGCGAGGACGTGGATGTGATAAAAGACATCGACAGGCTGAGGTCGACGCAACTCGACGACGACGATGGCAAGGCGGTCGAGACGTTCAAAAACAGGCTTAACGATCTGAAAGACACCCTCGACGGGATTTACGCGGACACCTATATAAAAACGCTCAAAAGAGAAATCGGCAAAGCGCTTGAGAGCGGCGATCCGGAAGAACTGAAGACGTTTCGAGACGGCCGTGCCCTGGAAGATGCACGGGTCTCGGTCAAGCGTAACGTCGAAGATTTCTTCAATGGCTTTTATATGAATCTACTGAAGAACCCGCCCGCCGATCATGAAATTCCGCCAAATAGGGCGAACCTCATCGAAGAGGAGGAGGAGAGATAGAACGCCATACCAACCTCCGCACCGATGTCGGGCCCGCCCTTGGCCGGCTGCCCGAAACAGCATATCACCCGGCGCGTTGCGGCGGTTTCGCCAAAGCCCGGCGGTAGGTACGCCGGACGCGCCTCAGGGCAAGACGACGAACCTACCGAGGTAGCTATTTTTCACGTACTGCGGATCCTGATGAAGATTATCGGGCCAGGTGCCCTTCGGGATCACGACCTTGGGATCGTTGTCCTTGAGCAGCTTTTTCACATGCTCTTGGATCTGTTGAAACGCCGACCAGTTTGCCTCATCGACATCGCTCAAATCCGTGCCGCGCGCCGCTTGCCACTCTTCTCTCGTGATGTCCCTTAGCCCCTCCGCGTATTCCTGGCGGATCTTCGGCGGATATTTGATGCCCCTATACAGCACCGGGCCGAGTGACAAATCCTCGTCGAAGACCTGCAACCGATAGGTGCCGTCCTTCTGCTGTTCTACGCGGACGTTCGTTAGGTTTCGATCAGCTTGTTGGAGCGCGACGTCACTCCACTGCTGATCGCACAGTTGCTTTTGGAAGTCTATGTCCGTCGAGAGCGCTGCCGTAAGTTCAGGGTTTGGGCGCTCTACGGCTTTCCTCCATACCCCATCGGATCCTTTAAAATAGTTGTAGCCTTGGGCGCTCAATACGACGTCAGGTTCTTCGTCAAGGGCCGAGGATTCTACTTCAGCCAAACGCGATACGACTTTCTGCGTGAGGGGCTCGCCGGTCGCCGTGGCGCTGAAGATGCCGGCGAAGCCGTTATGCATCGCGTACGCGTTCATCATCATCGGGTTCTTGTCCTCGTGCAGCATGCCGTGCCCTCGGAACATTTCCGTCGTTCTGTAGCTCACCACACTGCGCTGAGAATATTTCGGATTATCGAGATTGATCCCGCACCTTTCCGCATATTTACTGGCGACCGATTTATCTTGATGACGCGCTGGTTTGAAGAAACCGTCATGCCGATGTCCGTCAATGTCGTAGGCGATCTTGACCACTTGTGCGTTCTGACCGGCGTTTTGGTCTTCGACAACCGGCCCGGGGATGACATTGGTGTCCGTGAAGTCGGTCACCAGGGCATGATCGCGCAGAATGGCATCGACGCAGGGCCACTCGGTTCTGTTGTCCCGGACGTTCGGCCATGTTTGATAGACCAAGGCGTTCTCGACGTACCGGCGTTCCCGGTTCAGGCGCCGGCGAAGGCTCGACAGCTCTCGGGTTTCGGGCGCCCTGGCTGAAAGCTCATCCGTCGCGCTAATCACGTCGAACAGGATCGACTGCAAGGACCGGAGGTGGTCTCTCTGCTCTCTTTTCAGGATCCTTCGCGGCTGGAGCTCTGCGAGCTCTGCCAATTTGTCTTCATAACGCCCCAGTTGGGCCGCGAGCGCCGTCCTTGCCTTGCTCCTCTTAACGCCCGGAAGCGCCGCCGCGAGGTCGCTTGCCTTCGGTAGGCCAGCGCTGGCCGGAAGCAGCGACCGGCCAGCCTCACGCTTCACCCGGTCTCCGACCCGCTTTTTAAGTACGCGCATCGCGACCGGGGAAACCCGGTCGAAGACGAATTGTCCGTCCGACCAGGACGTCTCGTTAAGCGCGCCGTGAACGTCGGCAAGTTCGATCGGCGAGAGGGCGGCGATCGCCCGCTCGATCCCCTGTGGGTCCCCGCGTCGCATGGCATCGGAGAGTCCCGACGGCATCTTGGCGAGGGCGATGCCCACAGGACCGATCCCCTGCTCGCAGGCCGCGCGGAGTCCGGCATAGACCGCCTTGAGCTGCGCCGCCTCCTGCGGCGTCGCCGCCTGATCGATGAAGTCCTCGACCTGCGCCCGCGGCTGGTGAAGGATGTCGAACGCCACGGCGCCGCCGAAATGGGTCAGAGCCTCTCGGCAGTGCGTTTTGCTCAATCCTGCGAGGGTGTCGGCGTTCGCATCGGGATAGCGTTCCGTCAGTGACGACGTAAGCGCCCGGAGGCGATCGTGAAGTGCGCGCGGCGGCGGCGGCCGATGGCCCTTGGTTTTCCGGAATGGCGCCATTACGGTGTCGGCGACGCGTTCGAGCGTGTCGCTGTGGCTGTGCGGGTTGTATCTGCCAATCACCGCGACGGGCGCTTCGGCTTGATCCCCGCGCAGGACGGCGTTGACCGCCATTTCGACATCCTGCTTCGATCCCACGCGGGCGATGTTTATCAGCGCCTCCTTCGCGGCGACTGCCTTCGCCAAGTCGCCCTTGGTCTTCAGCAGCACATGAACGACGGCCTTTTGGATCTGCGCGCGTTCAGGCGCGAGGATGGGCGGCCGCGGCGGTATTATCTGGTGAGTAGGGAGCCTCAGCAGCAGGCGCATCGTCCTGTCGGGGATGTGTTTGAGGGCGGCCTGCTCTTCGCGCTGGTAGCGGCAGCGCGGGTTGGTTACGCCCTCTCGGGCCAGCGCCTTGAGGTGCATGTCCAGAGCATGGCCCTGCGGTACGCCGCCGTAGACGTCGTGACTGATGTTGTGGCTGAGGGCGGCCGCCGCGCCGCCGCCGAATAGGGTAGCGCCAATGCCGGCCCCCAGCACCGCACCGCCGAGAGCGCCCGGTCCCGTCCACGAGAAGATCGCAAAGCCGATCGCGGCGCCGACGATCCCACCCAAAAGGGAGCCGCCCATCCCGCCGCCGACCATACTGGCGACTTCTGCGTTGCTTCGTTCTTTCGAGATCTGGCCGGGCGCGCTCAGGTCCTGCGGCTTGCGGTCGTGCTCTGCCGGTCCGGGGAACGCCCATTCGTCATCGAGGTCGTTCACCTGGTTATGGCCGCCGATAACCACCTCTTCTTCGGAGATGTTTTCTTCCGTGTCGGCGCTGAGGTTCGAGACTATGGTGCCCTTCGGCCGCGCGGACGCGCCGCCGAAGGGAACGAGTGCATCGGCGGAGACGGGCGGTTGGTGGTCCGCCGCTGCCTCCCGCTGACCAACGGCGTTGCGGAGCGGGCTGTTGAAGGCCAGCCCATTGTTCGAGATCTTGACGGGCAGCGCCTCGGCGTTACTACCGTCAAGGGGGAGACTGCCTTGCGGCGCCGTGGCGCCGGCGGCGGGGTCCAGTTTGCCGCTGCCGCCGGCGCGCGAGGTTGTGTCGCCGGGTCCGTTCGGATCAGAATAGATATCGGCCATCTCAGATTTCTCACTCTGTCGGCGACAGACTAGCGTCGCTGCTTCGGATTCGGATCGACGTCTGATTCCCGGACATCGGTCTTCTCGAAGGTCTTCAACTAGTCGTATTCGAAAGAATACGAACTAAGCGAACTCATGCTCCGCTCGTCGCGGTCGTCGTCCCAATCGTCCTGGCGCAGGCGATCGACGTAAAAACGCTCGATTTCGAGTGCAGTGATCGCCGAGCCAACGTCATTAAGGTCGGAGTGACGTTCGGTGAACATCTGGACATGATGCACCTCCCTCAAGCCCTTCTGGAATGCATTCAGCGCGGCAGTCGCGACGTCGGCGTTCGTTTCCAGGTCTCGGCCTTTGTCCGCCTCGTTTTCGAGTGCTTGCTGCAGCACGTCGCGGATCGTCCGCTCACCAGGGTTGGGACCGGCGTAATCGAGAGGTCGAGACAGGATCTCGGATGTCAGGCCCAGCCGTGCCTTCAGGTCCTGGCACAATGCGCTCTCCAGCGTCAGGTCGCCCCGCGTCAACGTCCCTCGATCCGGGTGTTCCAGCGGCAGTTTGCTGGCCTCCGGCAGCGGGGGCTTAAGCGGCTTATTGCTGTCGTAACGCGCCGTCTTGAGAATCAGCGCGCCTAGTCGCATGTCGTCGCCGGTATCCGCTGCCGAACGGGCTGCCGCAATCAGCCCATCCTTAAGCTGCTCGACGGTCGTGCCCTGGACGCTTGTTCTGTCGTGGGACCAAATCTTGACCGGTGCAGCGAGGCTGCCGTGGTCCAAGACATGTGCGACAAGCGGCAGAGCAAGCTCATTCCTGTAAGCCTTGACGTCGCCGGGGAAGGTCAGGAGCTCCTTCCATTGCTTTTGCGAGAGCTTGTTCAGGTTCTTGATCTGACGTTCGGTAAGATCGCCCTGGCCCGACAGTCGTTGATGCTGCTGCGCCACGATGCGCGGGGACGGGCTTGAAGGCTCCTCGAAAACCTTATTTTCGTTTCCGTGCAGGATATCCTTGACGGCCAGTTCGAGATCCCGCCTCGATCCCTTGTTTGCGATGCCGATCAGCGCCTCTTTTGCGGCAAACGCCACCAATTCGTCGCCTCTGTGCTTCAGCAGCAGGTGAACGACGGCCTTCTGGATGAGTGCGCGTTGGCGGCGGCGGATCGGCGACCGCGGCGGAAAGAACTGGAAGGTCGGAAGTCTCAGTAGCCGGCGCATCGTTTTGTCGGAGATGTGGTGGAGGGCCGCCCGCTCGTCGGCCAGGTAGCGGCAGTTCGGATTACTTTCGCCCTCTTTGGCCAGTGCTTTCATATGCATGTCCAGAACATGACCCTGCGGTTTGCCGCCGTACTTGTCGAGACTGACGCGGTGGCTGACGGCGGCGGCGCCGCCGCCGCCGAACAGGGTAGCGCCAATACTGGCCCCCAGCACCGCCCCGCCAAGGGCCCCCGGTCCCGTCCAGGAGAAGATTGCGAGGCCGATCGCCGCGCCGATCATTCCGCCGAAGAGGGAACCGCCCATCCCGGCGCCGACCAGTTCGGCGACTTCCGCGTTGGTTCGTTCCTTCAAGATCTGGTCGGGCGCTCTCAGATCCTGCCGCTGGCCGTCCTGCTGCGCCGGCACATGGAAATCCGGTTCGTCATCGTCGTCGTCCCCGAACCAGTCGTCTTCGATGTCCACCTCATATTCGTCGATCTCGTCGTCCGTGTCGGTGTCGAGGTTCGAGGTCGCCGAGCCGGTCGGCGATGCGTTCAAACTGCTAAGCTTGAGGGCTTCGATCGAGGCTCGCGGTTGGTTGTGCGCCGAAGTAGATGCGGTCTGCTGACCGCTGACGTTCTGGATCGGGCTCTCGAAGTCCGGCCGGTTGTTCGAGATCACGACAGGCAGTGCGTCGGTACCATCGTCGTCAAGGGAGAGCCTGGCTTGCGGTCCCGCGCCGTCGTCGACAACATTCTCGTTGCCGCCGACGGCGTCGGCGAGTGAGGCTGTGTCGACATTTGCGGCCGGGTCCGAGTAGATGTCGGTCAAGTCAGGCTTCTCTTTCTGCCGGGACAGGCGCGAGCGGCGGTTCAGACACGAAGACAGCCGGCTGTCGCGGCGGGCAGCGCGTCATTCGGGGCGGCGATGTCGAGGGTGTCGTACCGCCGTTCCTGCAGGCGGTTTCGGATCTCAAGAGCGGCGGTCGCGAACCGATGCAGGCTCGATTGCAGCAGATCCCGGGTCAGCATGGCGACCGGTATACCGATGAACGCCTTGGCGATGCCCGTCTCCCGGTCGACTGCGACTGTCATCGCGGCGGCGAGCCACGATTGAAAGCCGGCGCGCAGCAGGAACATCGGCGCTTCATCATCGTCGCTGAGCGCGCCGAGCTCGCTGAACAGCCAGAGCATGTCGGCCGGCTCGCTCTCGTACAACATGCCGACCTCGAGGGACCCAACCGTCAGCCCCAGCTTGCCATCGACATTCAGCACCATGCCGTCCAAGCCGATCGCGGCGCCGAGGTCGTCCAGAGCGGATTGCACAACATGGAAGCTCGACATGCTCATACCCTCCAGCCAGCCGGCTGCCGAGTCCCCTCGGCGCCGGCCGCGGCGTTTTCGGCGCGGCCGGCGGCCGCATCGAGTAAGAACTGGATCTCGGTATCCCATTCGGATGCAAAGGCGCGGAAATCCAAGAGCGCCGCCAGAAAGCCGGCGGCGTCAACGCCGATCATCGGCACGTGCCGGCAATAGACGATCGGACCGTTCGGCCCGGTGCTCCCGAACGCGCCGCCACGCGTCGACTGCCAGGTCGCGTTCGCCTCCAGCAGCATGGTCTGCAAGACCGGCGGCGCGTCCGTCGCTTCGAGCAGTTCGGCCATCAGGGTCACGGCGGCATATGGTTCCCGATGACTGATCGCCATCCGACGGCCGTCCCGGTCCCGGAACTCGCAATCGCCGCTGTCGTCGAGCTTTAGGTTCGCCGGTCCACCGACATCCGGCAGCGTCGTGAGGATGTCGTTGACGGCCTCGCGGGACATCGTGGTTTCCATGAGGGCCCGCGCCGTGGCATCGCCGGCACCGGAATCGATGGTTTCGCTCATCTGTTTACTCCCACTTCCGCCCGGCGGCGCCCGCCGACGTGGCAAGCACGAAGGGATCGAGTGTGTCTCGTCACGTCCGCAGCGCATTGGCGCAGCCGACGAACACGTTTGCGAGCGTCGATGCGTCAACCTCGCATCCGCACCTTTGGCCGTGTTTCGGTTCTAGCGAATTCTGCCGATCCGACTTCGGACCAAGTTCGGACACTGGGCTTCCGCCGCCACTATCGGCCTTGCGCGAACGGTGCGTCTCTAACCAAGCAAGCCGTGATGAGTTGCGACCTGGGAAAGCCTCGGGCCGAATTGCAGAGCCGAATTCACTTCGACTTGTGTGTCTGAATTAGGCACCTTAATAGAACTTCTACCAAAGTATTTGGTGGCGGGTTTTTTCTCACCACGGCGAAATGTTCACTTGAATACCGTATAGTTTTTGGGTTTATTGCTCTCATCTCGCTCGTTTCAACAAAGCTACTCGCGTAATGCTCGGGTAAGAATCCGATATATTTTCCTGAGAGTATCAACATTGCGACGGCCTCTTCGTCAAAGGCGTCCGCGTTCCTCGAAAACTTCAGCTCATTGCTTTTCGACATGTTCGGGGATGGAAATGCAAGCCCCGCAAACTTGAAACCTCTAACCTCTTCCACGCTTATTGAGTTTAGGTCAAAGTCGTTGATCGGGTGTTTTTTGCCGCAATAGAGATACATCTGTTCCGTGTAGAGCGGAAAGTGCTGAACGTTTGTCATTGGCCCGACATCCACCGCGACGGCTATGTCGAACTGGCCGGATAACACCCCCTTAACAATCTCGTTGGCCGGCAATCGGTGGATTTCGATCGTGGCTGAAGGCGCCCGCTGGTCGAAGAGGGCGATTGCCTCAGGCCAGTGTGCGCTCGAATTTGTCACCACCTTGTCAAACAGGCCGACGATCAGGTGACCGCTCGGCGCGCCGTGAGGGTCGTTTATGCTCGTGTGGAAGGCATCGAACGCCGCAAAGAGGTCGTTGCACGCGACATCCACCCGCGCACCCTCGTCGGTCAGTGAGAAGCCGCCCGGGCCCCGGTTGCATAGCTTCCTGCCCAGCCGTGTCTCAAGATCGCTGACGTGTCGGCTGATCGTCGAACGGCCGATGTTTAATTCGAACTCGGCCGCCGCCAGGCCGCCCGAAGACACGACCGCGCGAAACACGCGCAATAGCCTCACGTCGACGTCGCTTATCCGGCCGAAGTGCGCCTTTTTTGCCATAGCTTACAACGCGATGCAGGTTGTAGTGGATTTGGAACGACGGCAGGCATCCCTTCCAGACACCGATACGTCGAAAGGTTGCAGAACTTTCAAACTTACGACCACAAAGATCGGCATTTACCGGAACATGCTACCGGCTTTTACTTTGAACTGAAAGGCGAGTAGGGCTGCGCCAATACACGGCTGTTTGCGCCTGGGCGCAACCTACACGCTTTTCTGCGGATTATGGTCGACTTTGGAGGATGGGTGTCGACGATCCGCGTGGCGCACCTTTGGTGGGCCACGACCCGTTTCACCCGTAGCGCATGAGCAGAACAGGAAGCTGCCATGAACGATTGCTCCGTTGTCGACAGGAGCGTGCTGGTCGGCCACATCGACACGGCCGAGTTTCCGTTGGAGCACCGCTTCGACGCGCTTCAGGACTTTATCGCCACTAATCTGGACGTTACCAACGCGCCAAATCCGATGAGGGGCCTCCATCCAGATGCCTCAATTTCAGTCTGGCGGGTAGGCGATGTCGATGCGGTGGCCTCAAGTGCGGACGGTGTCAGCGCCGGGAGAGGCGCGTCGGGCAAGCGAGTAAGTCGTAAGGGGCACATTCGTGTTCGTCTGTACGAAAACGGACATTCTCTGGGTAATATTGGCGGCAGAGAGGTCGCCGTCGGTGCCGGACAGATCCTGGTTTCGGACGTGGATCTGGAGGTTGACTGGCGGCACACTCAGACAGATTGCGTAAGCTTGTACATTCCCTACGAGGGTATCGGTTACGACCCAACTCGACATGTTCGATTTCTTACGATCGATGCCACCACATCGATCGGTCGGCTTGTTGGGGATTCGATGCGCTCTCTCAAGCACATGCTGCCGGAGGTGATGTCGAGCCAGGCAACGGCCATCGAGCGCGGATTGAACGGCCTCATCGCGAGCACATTGGTCCGCGAACGGAGCGACTACCAGTTGGAGCATGAGGCGAACGCCGCCTCGCTCCGACACCGTCGCAAGCAGGCGATAAAGCGCTACATCGAGGAGCATCTCGCCGACGACGACCTTGACGCAAGCCGTTTGACACAGGTGTTCTTCGCGTCGCGCGCCAGCATTTATCGCGATTTCGCCGAGGACGGCGGCATTGCGACCTATGTCAGGAACCGGCGGCTAGAGCGGGCGTATTCGATGTTATCCGAACGGGCCAGTTATCGCGGCTGCATCAAGCAGGTGGCGCACACTATCGGCTTCCACGATCAGAGCAGCTTCAACAAGCTGTTCCGGCAACGCTTCGGTGTTTGCCCGAGCGCGGTGGCGTCGCCGCCGCAGGCGTCACATTAAACGCCGCCCCATCGGAAAGAGCGGCAGAGGAGCCTGCGCCAGTCTTCGGAGATGACCGCCGTGCCACTACGGCGCGATTGTCCCGTCAGTATCGTCCCCGGAGCGCCCGTCTCCCACCGCGCCGCGGACCGCTTTTTCGAGGGCGGCGATTTGGACCTCGAGGCTGGCGTCGACCACGCCCGCCTCGGTCTCCAGCCGGCAACCGCCGCTTGAGAGCGCCGCGTCGCCGACCACCTCAAGATAGCTGAACTCCGGGTTGCCGCGCAGTATCTCGGCGACGCGGGCGCGCAGTGTCTCCTCGATCTCCGGCGCGACGCGGAGGATCACATGCGGTTCAGCCCGCACGACGTGCAGCGCTGCCCGGGCCTGGCGCACGACCAGGTCCTCGTCGGGAAACTCGTCCAGTACCCGGCGCAAGCAGAGGAGCACCGCGTCGGCGACCATCCGCTCCGTGCCCGACAAGTAGTCGATGGAACGTTCCACGAGCAGCAGCATATGCTCGGCGATTTCGATCTTGGCGGCCTCGAGACCTTCCTCGTGGCCGTTAGCCTCGGCTTCGGCGCGAATGGCCTCGGCCTCCTCCTTAAGGCTCGTGGCGTGCGCTTCGGCTTCGGCGATGAGCGCCGCCGCACGGGCCTCGGCGTCGGCCGCGATTGCCGCCGCCGCTTCCTGCGCCTCGGCCAGCACCGTCTCCGCCTCGACGGCGAGCGCGTGATCCGTAGCCTTCAGCACGATCCCGGCGGAGTCGATTGCGGCGTGATCCGCGCTCAGTCGAATAAAGGCAGCCATTCGGGCGCGAGCTCCTTGATCAGTCGGCCAACGAGGCGAGGCACAGAGCCGCCTTTCGGGTCGCCGGCCTGCGGCCAGGACGGTGCGGCGAGCGGCTCGGCCAGAACCGCGGGCAGCTTCCAGGCGAGGCGGGCGCGGTATGCCGGCGCCGTTGCCGCCTGGGGGTCGAGTGCGTGACGCGCGCCGACAAACATGAAGCGTAGCCGCGGCTCTTCCGGGCCGTCGATCAGATTGACATCAAGTGGAGGCGCGAGGAGCGGCCCGGACCGGATCGCGAAGTCGAGGGCGCCCGCGCCAACGCTCCGGCGCAGGCGCTTTACCGCGGCGCCGTCGAGTTCGGTCCGGAGCGTATCATGGGCCAGGACTAGGCCGATATGAAGGAGAACGCGCTGGAGTGATTCCCGGTCAAGGAGCGCGATCCGCGTCCGAGGCCGGCGGAAATCGGTCCAGTGCATGGCGTTGAGATTCGCGTCCTCCAGGAGCCGCCGCGACAACCAAGAACGGCTGGCCGGACGGAAACTGAGCGCCCGCATTAGCGGCCCATGGTCGAACGCTTCGTACCAACTAGGGTCGAGGTAGCCGATCGGTGCGAGGTTAAAGTCGAGCGTCTCGCGCGGGTGCGGCCGCCGCCCGGCGGCGGATCCGCGTCGCGCGTCCACGCCGCCCTCGCGGCCCGGTGCAAGGTCAGGCATCCTTCTTGGTCGGCAGAGCCGGCAGCGACCGATGGTCGGCCCGCGTCAAGAGATAGACGTTGCCGCCGACCGCGACGAGGAGGAGCGCGCCGATCGCGCCCGCGAAGACCAGAATCGCGTCGAGGCTGTCCGCGGTGTAGCGCATGCCAAGGAACTCCTGCATCGGCGGACCGGACGCACGGGGGTTCGCTGGCGCCTCGGCCTCGAATATCGCTACCGAGACGTTCTCGTAGGCAAGTCCGGAGACGGAATTCTGCACCAGCACTTTAATCTGTTGGATCCGATCCTCGATTTGCGCGCCGGGGCGTGTCTTGAGGAACACCGAGGCGGTGGCTTCCCCCTTCGTATCGCCAATGGCATTGGTCTCCGGCACGACCACGTGCACCCGCGCGGTGATGACGCCGTCGATCTGGGTCAGCGTCTCCGACACGGTTTGCGACAGGCCGTAGACGTAGCGTACCTGCTCTTCGAGCGGGGACGAGATAAGCCCCTGCTGCTGGAAGATCGCGCCGAGGTCGTGGAACTCTTTCTTGGGGTAGCCGTTTTGGCGCAGGATCTCGACGGCGGCCGACAGGTCGGCCTCTTGGACTTTGAGCGCGACCAACCCCTTTTTTGGAGTGCCCTTCGAGGCGTCGATGCCGTTGGCGAGGAGGAGCGCGACCATCTCGTTGGCCTCCTCCTCGTTCAGCTCGGAATATAGCTCTACGTTACAGCCGGCCAATGCGACCGCAAGTAGCGCGGCCATGAGCCAGCGGAGGCATTGCTGTGGCATCCGTTCCATCCCGTCAGCCCGCCTTCAACAGGCCGTCTACCTTGTTGATCAGGCCGCTGACCTCACGAGACACCATGTGGATCGTTACGTTGGCGGCCGTCACATCGGCGAACAAGCTCAGCAATCGGCCGGGCGACATGTCGTCGGGTTTCATGTTGTGAAGCGAGGTTTCAATCACCGCGGTGGACTCGCGCAGATCGGTGATGCCGTCGACGAGGCGCTCCTGCAGCGACGGCGCGGCGGTCTCGGCCGACGGCGCGGCTGGCGCGGGTATGACCCAGCTATCGGGCTGTCCGGCCTGCGCGACCTGCCCCGTTCCAGCGGGTCCGGAGACCGTGGCGGCGGTCGACGGCGCCTCGGCCGGCGCCGCGGCGTTCATAGCCGCGTCAAACCGTGCGACGTCCGGCTGCGAGGCCGCGACCGGCGCAGCCCCGCTGTTGCCGGTATGAAGCTGGGCGATCTGAAACGTGTCGCCGACGCCGAGACCGTTTATCGCTTCGATCATCTCTCTGTCTCCGCTGTCATATGTTGGGTTGCGGCCCGGCGCGCACGGCGCCGGGCTGCGGGTTGTCCGCGGGCAGCCGTCAGGCCGCCCGCTCCTTCTCTATGAGCTCGGCCAACTCCGCGTCGACGCCGGCATCGATCACTTCCTGCCACAACGCGTCGCGCCGGGCCGTAAAGCCCCGGCCTTGCTCCACGAGGCCCAGGATGATCTTCGCGCGGAAGTGGTCGGGATCGTTCGCGAGCACCTTGGCGCGCAGTCGATCTTCCGCCTGGTCGTATCGCCCGCAGTTGAGGTCGATCATGGCCAGTGCCATTTGCACCGACGGAAGCTCGCATCCCGTAGCGTCGAGCCCGGCGGTAATCTTGTCCGCTGCGGTCCGGTCCTTCGCGTGGGAGGCCATAAGCCCGGTGACCCCGAGATACGAGATAATGACGTTTTCCTGTTTCAATGTACTGTCCTCCGTAATAGGCAGGGGCCTCACGCGCGGCTGAGAAACTCTTTTAAGAGTGAGTCTTCGCACTCGCCCGGGAGCTGAACCCCTCTCTTGCCTCCCTCCAACAGGCTGCGGCCTTCCATCTGCATCTGCAGTGCCTGGAGCTCAGCCGAGAAGTTCTCCGGGTTGTCTAGCACCAGTTGGTTGGCCGCATCGAACAACGAGTCCACCTTGGCGCCGATCTTAGCGGCCTTTGCCTGGCGCTCCGTGACTTCATCGCTAGTGTCAGTGAGAGACGTGGTTTTGGTTGTGCTTTCGCTAACAGCCATTTTGGTTTCCTTTCCGTCGTATTTCGGTTGGTTTGAACGCTGTGCGCAGTGCTTTCCAGCGGCACCGCCGCGCGTCAGGCCGCCTTCCGGTGGTAGCCCGACCAGGCGGCGGTCACCACCAGCGCACCCGTCAGGAGGGCGACCTCGATCTTGGTAAGCCGCTGGAACTCGTCCGGCGTAACGCCGGCTTCCGCGCGCTTCTTGATGTCGGCCGCGAGGCTCCGCATCTCGGCGACTGCCGCGTCGCGGACGCCGCCGTCCTTGTCGTTGCGCAGCAGCTCCTGAAGCTCGCGCGGATCGATCTCTGCAATGGTTTCGCTCATTCGTATCCTCTAGGGTTGCGCGGCGCGAGGGCCGCTGTGTCAATCTAAGGCGTCGCCTCAGCCGAGGGGCGTCTCACACGATATAAATAGACGTGGCCGTCCTGACGAAATCTGACGAATTCGGACGAGACCTCGATCAGCTCCGCGCCGTTCTCGGCCGTGTCGCCCACGCGCAGACTCTCACCGTCGGCGAGCAGCGCGCGGTCGTCGCCGGTGTCGGAGACGATGACGCCGAGAACGGCGATGGCGGGGCGCGTGGGGGCCGGCGGCGCGGCGGCGGTCGCCGGCGCGACAGGCTCGGGTTTGGGTCCGGGCGTGACTTGCCGAACCTCGATCGAGAGGCGGGGCCAACCGCCGTTCTGCTCGACGAAAGCCTCGCCGGTCCTGCGCCAGATCGGCACCTCGGCGCCGGTCAGGTCGCCCGAGACTCGAAGCGTGTCGTTGTGCGGCGCCACGTTAAGCCACTGGTCGAGGCCCGCGTATTTTAGCTGCCTTTCAAGCACTTGCTGCCAGTAGCGCAGGGTGGCGCGCGTGAAGCGGATCTCGGTGACTCCGGGCACGTCGCTCGAAATCAGGCGCTGCAGCGCGCCGGCTTCGACATTCGGTCCCAGGAAGCCGTCGATCCGGAATGCACCGTCCTGGATATGAGCGACCGTCAGATGGTCGCGGAAACCCGCCTCAGGCCAGGTGTGGGTGTCGAGCAGCGCCTCCAGCGTCGCCGTTAGCTGTGCGATGCTGTGGGTCTGGACCGGAGCCTCGACGCCCGAGGCGGCCACGGACGCACGCAGTCGGTCCAGCGCGGCGTCGTCGGCGACATAGCCTGCAACCCTAAGGCCGCCGTCGGGGCCATGCCGAACCGTGGCCCCGTCAACGCCGGCGGCGTCGACCGCCGTCTTCAGCGCCTGCAGGGCTTCCGCCCGCTCGGTGGCGGCCTGCGTCGCAACCGTTGCTTCCGTCTTGCTACTGCCGGATCCGACTGCGTAGAGCCCGCCCCCGACGCCGGCGACAAGGGCGACGAGCGCTGCGCCAAGGAGTAGGCCGCGACGGCGCGAACCGTTGGTTTCTTTCGCGGCTTCGGGCCCGGACGCGTCGGCGCCGGCCTTCGATGCTGGCGCGGTCGTCTCATCTCCGTCCGAGGAATCCTCGTCCAGGGGCGGCGGAAATACGGCGGGGTCGGGAACGCTGAGCGCCGCCCAGTCTGTTGCCGGCAGCCCGATGGCGACGCCCGTCGAGCCGATCAGGAGGGTGCAGGGCAGGGGGAGCGTCGCGGTCTCGCCGACCTCCAGCCAACGGTCGGACAGCGCGACGCGGCCGCCGAGCGCCTCGACGGTGATGCCGTCCTCGCCAAGCATGACCGCGGCATGTTCGTCGGCCGCTGCGTCGTCTACCAGGCAGATGTCGGCGGAGTCGCCACGCCCGATCACGTAGCGATCGGCGCGCAGCGGCATCTGCGCGTCGCGCTGTGGCCCATCGATCAGCCGGAGAACCGCTGCCGGCGCACCTTCGAGCACGTCTGCCGTATCGCCATCCTGCTTCATTGTGTCGTCCGTCACGGAAAGACGAACTGCCTCGGCGGTGCCATCGTCGGACCGCGCGCGGTCTGCTGTTCGGCGCGCTGCGCCGTCCAGAACGCCGCCGCGTTCACGAACGCGCCGACGATTTCGTCGAATGCCGCGGCCTCCAATCCGCGTGTTTCCAGCGTCCGCATGAGGACGAGGCGATCTGCGGTGCGGTCGACCGCCAGCGTCTCCGCCGAGCGGTGCGCGCGGGCGAGCTGCAATTCCATCAGGCGCGCGATCAGCGTCTCGGCCTCGCCGTGGCGGGCTGGCAGAGCGCCAATATCGGCCTCGAGGACCGTGCGCGCTTCCGCCTGGAAGACGGCGACCTCGTATTCGCCGTCAAAGACGAAATAGCGACGGCCGTCCTCGTCGGTCGGACCGAGGTCGAGCCGCCGTCGTTCGGCCCACTTCTTCAAGAGGGTCTCCAGCTCCTGACCCATCGCCTCTGCCTTTCTCTGGGAGCGGCAGCCGTGCGCCGCCGGTACCTAATGACACTAAGGGCTCGCGACTTCGGACGGCCCCGCCCAAAGTGGACGAAACTCTGACGATCCCCCCACCGCATCGCGGGAAAGCGCAGCGACGGGCCGCGGCGTAGCTGGTCAACACGCACGGTCCGCACCGCGCGCAGTTGCCGCCGATCTCCCTCAAACATCGCTGAGAGAACGGCGTGAGCGTCGTCGTCGCGGCGCTCCGGGCGCTCTCGGGCCCGCATGGTCCGAACTCCGTCCGAACAGTCCGATGCCATTGCGCGCCATGTCGCCGATATTCGACACGGAGAGGCGCCAATGCGCCGCTAACCGAATGGAGACCGAGGATGAGCGAGACCGAACAGCCGCTGTCGCCGAAGCAGCGGCGGGCGCGCCGCGAGGCGCAGGTCATCGAGACGCGCGAGACCGTGGCGCGGAGCCGGGCGCTGCTGGAGGAAGGGCGAAAGGTACGCGCTCAGTTGCGCATCACCAAAGACCAGATCGCGACCTACGTCGCGGAGCGCCGCGCGGTGCGAAACGAGCTGTCTGCCTTGAACGGCAAGAAGCGGAAGAAGTCGAAGCGGGTGCGGACCCCGGTCTGACGGCACCGCACGATCAAGCAGATGCGCAACAAGGAGACTTGAGCGATGGCTCACGAGGTCAAGCACGCCAAAAGCGACTACGGCAGTATCGAAGTCGATGAACATAGGAACAAGGCCAAGGGCATTACCTACAGTAGCGAGGACATCTGGACGGACCGTGACGACGAATATGGCGATCTGTACGAAGGACAGGTCCACGAAATCGAAGGCCACATGTCGGAGCTGGAGGACGATATGGAGGCTTGGAGGCGCGGCGACAACGTATCCGGCGATACGCTCGACAACTTCATCAAGTACGCCAGCATGTTCGATCCGGCCGAGCTCCAGCAGATCTACGAACACGGCGGGATCCAGAACAAGGAAGTGCTCGACGCGCTCAAGGTCGCCTGCATGCTGAAGGGTCTCGGCTACAGCGACAGCGAAGTCAACAAGATGATGAAGAACTACATGGCGCTGTCGGATGAGGACAAGGCGGATGTCGTCGCGAACACGTACAACGTCGACATCGAACACAACGTCCACGTTCACGTGAGGATCGGTGACGACAGCTACGGACTTCTGGACAACGAGTGGGCCGACTTCGACTGCACGAAGGAGATGACCATGTCGGTGGCTTTCCTGCAGTACGCGGATCCCGACGACATCAAAGCCGACTACGAAAGCGACCCCGACAAATCCATGTACCAATGTTTCATGGATCTGGACTTCTCGGGCGACTACGCGAGCATCGAGGACGACTACAGCACGGAGCTCACCTACCTGAGGGGCCACCCCGACTGGGAGCAGATGGGCGATGAGGCGATGGATGACATGAAGAACATCATCCGCGCCATGCCCGACGCCAAGGCCGACGCCGAGGCCGAGGCTGCGGATGGCGACAGCGCCGATCCGACGACGATGACGGATGTCCCGGTGAACTACTCCGACGCGCGCGAGGTCCTGTACTCGTCCGAGCTCTGGGAAGAGATCGACGAGAACGGCATTCCCGACAACGAGGAGGATCTAGACGCGCTGATCGGCGAGACCTGCCCGTCGTGGGAAACCGTGGATCCCGATCAGAAGCAGATGGTGCTTGACTGGATAACCGCCGCTTCCGACCCAAGCAACGTGGTCGGCGCGGACGGCAACGTCTACCACCAGACCGGCGTGAACGAGGACGGCGAGCCGGTCTTCACCCTTGTCGCCGAGGCGCCGACGCCGGAGTCCCTGAAGGACGGCGGCGCGTCGATGCTCGATACGCTGGTCCTCGTGGTGCTGATGATGTTCGTGTTGGAGCATCGTATGGACGGTCAGGAAGAACAGGTCCGCGGCTACGGAGACCGGACCGAGGCGAAGAACGACATGCTCGACGACAACAACAAGGTCGAGAACTACGTCTCCGGCCTCATCGCGGAGGCGAAAGACGGAAATGTCGATGCGACCGATGGCGAGGTGACGCTTTCGGACGGCACCAGCGTGACGGTCGAGGACTACATCGAAATGAACAACATCGACATACCGGAAGGCTGCGATCTTTCCAACATGACGCAGGAGGAGGCGGATGCGGTGGTCGACAGCATCGGCACGTTCGGCCAAAAGTGCAGCACGGACGCCAATACGGAGGTGCAGACACTGAACGAGGCGACGAACCGCTACGAAACCACGGCGCAAATGACGTCAGGTTACGTTAAGACCAGCTTCACCACCGACACTCATATCATCGAAAACATCTGATCGTGAATCACGGAAGCTGACCCATGTCTAATGCACCAATCAGCCAAGCAGGCCCGGTAGAAACGACAGGGGAATCCCAGTCGGTCCCCAACAATCTCATCCTGGTGTCCTACGCGGCGAAGCACCAAGACTTCGCCGACCTCCTCCTCAGTTTGAACGGGATTGGGACCACGACGTCTGGCCCGCTCACCGAGGAGCAGGTCGGGCAGCTTGCGGACGTACTAGCCAGTATTCCGCCAGACTTCGATGAGCTCAAATCAGATCAATCTATGCAAAAGGCTCTGTTCGGCAGCAAGTCGGGCAACGGAGACGAGATCAATACGCTGGAGCTGATCGCCGGCCTCTCCAATGCGGGTCTCAGCGATGAAGAGATCTGCGAAGCCGTCAACAACTTCGGGACCCTGTCGCCGGAACAGCAGAACGACGTACTCGGCACGCTCGCGCCTACGACGCAGGGTAAGTCTGGCTCCGCTTCCTGGGCGCCGCCTACCGCCGCCCAGAAACAGGCAGCGGACTCGCTGCTCAATAACGTAGGGTTAGTAGCAGCCGGCCTCAGCGACGAGCAGATCGCGACGGTCTTGAGCCTGGGCCTATCCGAGTCGGAGAAGGAAGGGCTGGGGGCACTGCTGGCAGTCGGTGCCGCGAAGTCAGGTCAGGGCACGGTCACGGAAGACCAGATTTACGCGCTCTCGGGGGTGCTTGGCCTTGACGATGAGGAACGGCAGGGTTTGCTCGATGCGGGCATCGTTTCCGTTAGTGACCTCGATACGGCGAACCAGATCTTCTCGCAGCTTAACACGGGTGTTTACCGGCCGGACGACCTGGCCGCGGCCCTGAACAGCGGCGGCGGCGCGGGCACCCTCGGCGTAGCGGCGACGCAATCTGCGATCGATTCCCTAGTCGGATATCACAGGATCGATGACGATACGTATGCCCTCGTGCTGGACGCCGCGTCCTCGATGTCAATGGCCGACATTAAGTCGGCGTTGGCCAGCGGCGACATCGAGCAGGACCAGGCGGACATGCTGATGGCCGTCAAGGGGATGCAGGCCAACGGCGCGAGCGACGAAGAGATTAAGAACGCCTTGGTTCTGATGTTCGGTATAATGTCGCCGGAAGACGCACACAAAGCGGCCACCGTGCTTAGCGTGCCGGGGGACGACTCAGCCGCGATGGCCCAGTTCGTCGGCTCCGGCGTCCAGTATGACCTGAGCGCCGAAAGCCTGCTGGACATCGACGACTTCGAAGCGCAGGCCCAGGCGGCGTTGTCGTTCGCGCCGTCGGACATCAACTCTTTTGTCTCCGACGACTTCACCCAGGCGGACGCCGACCGGCTGATCGTCGGCGCGGCTATGGTCAATGCCGGTCTGGAGGGCGACGATCTGACGGCGGCGATGGCGACCTACGACAGCCTGTCGGATGTCGACAAAGCCTATATCGTGGAACAGTGCTCGGATCGAACCCTCGCCGGATCCAATTGCTTCGGCGATCTGGGCGTGCGGCCCGACTACAGCCAGTCGAAACTGGCCTTCGACAGCTCCGAGCCGACCGATACTCAGACGTACATCTGCGACTACCTGGTCAACGACGTCGCTTCCCAGGGCGTCACGGTCCAGGACTTCGTCAGTGTTACGGCCGCCGCGGTCGCCGCCGCCGAGGAGTCGGACTTTGAACTGCCGGAGAACGCCGACGAGGCGCAAGCGCGCGCCTACTGCGAGAACATGGTCACGGGCTGGGACGACATGTCGACCGAGCAGCAGGACATGATCATAAACTATTACGTGGCGTCATCGGACCCGGATAACACCGTCGACGAAGACGGCAATATCGTCGACCCCGACGGTAACGTCGTCGCCCCCGCGCTCTCGCAGGAGGCAATGGCGGCCGCGGGCCTCTCCGACGCGCAGGAGATCTCCACCTACGACGCGCTGCTCGTCGCGCTCGGCGGCAGGTTGGATTCTCAGCAAGATCGCGTCCGACAATACGCCGATCAGGTGGAGCTGCAGAACCAACAGATGGACGTGGCCAACGAGGTCGAGAGCAACCTCGAGTCCAACGAGCCCACCGGCGACGATACGCTCGACATTACCCAGATGTACGTCACCGACGCCGACGGCAACACGGTTTCCTACTCGGTTTGGCTGGAGCACGAGGGAATCGGGCTGCCGGGGGGGTCGGACCCGACCAAGCTCACGCCGGCGCAGGTCGATCAACTCGAAAACGAGGTCGACACTTATGCCAAAAACAAGGGCGCCGACGCCAAAGACACGGAACTCGAACTACAGGACGCCAACAATAGCTTAAAGGCGACGATCGAGCTGATGAGCGCCGAGATCAAGTTGTTCGGCGATCTCCAATACGAGCTATTCCGCGATTTCCCGGAAAACTAACGGATCCTTGGAAGGAGCCAGATCATGGAAGCATTCGAACAGATCACCGAAGACGACATCCGGGCCTCCGTATCGCGGCTCGACTTCAACCTCCAGAGTATGACGCGGGACGAATTCGCCGACCGGCTGGTCGGGTTGATGAAAGGCGAACTGATGCCAAAGGACGTGCAAGGCATCAGCGACGAGACCATGGAGCGTATCTACGCGCTCGCCTATTCGGCGTTCAGTGCCGGGCGCATCGACGACGCGCGGACCTTGTTCCAGTTCCTGTGCGCCAACGATTACCTGAGCGGCAGATACTGGCTGGGCCTCGGCGCCTGTGAGTACGCGGAGGAGGACTATGCGTCGGCTGTGCAGGCCTATGCGATGGCCTGCCTGACGAGCCCCGGGGATCCGCGCCCACGGCTACGGTCGGCCGACTGCCTGCTGGCGCTCGGGCAGCCTTCGTCGGCGATTACGGCGCTGCGGGAAGCGGTCGAGCTCTGCGGTGACGCGGCCGAGCATGCGAGCCGCCGAGCGCGGGCGGAAAAGCTGCTCGGCGTCGTCGAGGCGAGCCTGGCCGAGCTGGCGGAGGCCTGAGCGATGGCCGGGCCCCGAGTAGACGACGGAACGAGCGGACCGAGCTACGTCGACGGCGGTTCCTCGAACCCCAGCGCCCCGCAGCGAAACGGTGGCGACGGTAACGGCGGCGGTGACACGCTGGTGATCGGCAATTGGTCGGGCGCTGGCGTCGATCTACCGCCCGGCGGCGCGGACGACCACGGAGATCTCGATTCCCCCACGGTCAATCTCAACGACTGTTATATGGAAGGCATCGAATTCAAGATGATGTCGATGCAGGGCGATATCCAGACCAACCGTCTTGACACTCAGACCGGACGACTCGACCAGATCGCGGACAGGGCCGAGGCCAAGAACAAAGAGCTGATGGACCAGGTCTCCAAGCAGTTGGAGCTGTTGGCAAAGTCCGGGAAAAACAATACTGCGACGACCATCATTGGCGCTTGCGGGCTGGCTGCCGCGGTATTGGTGACGGGCTGCACGATCGGTACGGGTAGCGCGGCTGGGGCGGCGCTGGCGGTGGCCAGCCTCGTATTGATGGGGACGAATTTTACGCTAAGCGCAACGCACACCTACGACCATATGAGCGAGGATGGGGCGAAATGGCTCGAATACTCGCTGATGATCGGCGGCGCCGTTACAGGGATGGCCGCGGGCGGCGTGTGTGCATTCGGCTCCGCCGCCGTCGCAACCGATACGACCGCCGTCGCAGGCGAGACGGCGGCGGAAGGCTCCGCCGCCGCAAGCGAGGCGGCGACGGAAGGCGGCATGGCCGCCGCCGAGGCAAGCACGCCATCTGAGGCCGCTGACGCCCTTGTAGAGGGCGTCTACCAGGGGACCGCGGCGATGGAAAGCGCCGGAGAAACCGGCGCCGAGACAACGGCCCTGGCGCAGTCAGCCACGGTCGCGGACGACGGGGCCGGGGGCGCGAGCTCGATGCAGAGCCTTGGCGACGCCGGAACCGACCCCGCGACGGGCGTGACGGACGACGCCGCCGCGTCGGCGGCGCCGAAGTCCTCTCAGGCCGACAGCGGCGGTTCGGCCGACAAGGCCGGTCCCGAGGCCGACGACGATATCGACATTTCGGACCTCGAGCTCGACGACGCCGCGCCGTCGGCGGCTCAGGAGGCCGAGGTTGCCGGGCCCGAGGGCGGTTCCGCCGACGAGGGCGCCGAGCAGCAGGTGGCCAAGCCGGATCCGAACGCCGATTCCGGCGTCGATATCGACGACATTGTGCCCGAGGATACCGCGCCGCCGGAGGGCGAAGAGACGGTAACGGGCGAAGAGACGAGAACGGGCGATGCGCCTGAAGACGCCGCAGCGAAGCAGGATCCGGAGGATGAAGACGCCGATTCCAGGATGAAAAAGGTCATGGACATGACCACCCGCGTCGGCCGCGCCATCCAGGCAGTGGACGCCGCCTCGGAAGGCGAATTGGCGTTCGAGAAGGCGGACATCGACCGGGACATGTCTCGTCTGGAGTCCCGCCGGACGGGTATAGACGCGAAGGAGAAATACTACGATTCCTTAACCAAAGCGAACTCCGAGTTGATACAGGACATCTTCGAGAGCTGGGAACACGTTCAGCGCCTCGGCGCGGAATCGATCGGGACCCATACCGAAACCAACCAGGTGCTGTCGGATAATTTGGTGGAAGAAATGGTGTGATGGGAATGCGATGGGCGACCGAAAAGGAGATCTAGATATGAAACCGATCGACGGTGTCGATGAGACAGTTCCGAACTACGACCGGAATGCCGGGGTCAGCGCGAATAAAACGCGCGAGCCCGGCGGCCCCGGCGTTATAGGGAGCGGCGATCCGCTGACCGTTCGGGAGGGCGACGGCCCGCGCTACGGCCCGGACGGCATTTACGGCTTCCAGCACTATCCGGAGCCGCCTGAGGAAACGGACTCGCCCGAGGCGATGAAGGCCGTCCTCGACATGATCAACAACGATGTGATTGAGAGCCTGTCGGTCTACCTCGACAAATTCATGAATGAGATGATCAGGGACCAGGGCGAGACCGTGGTGACCGCTGGTGCCGCCATGCACAATAATTGGATAAAGAGACTCCACGCCGGCTTGGACAAGGCCCACCTGATTCACAAGGACGGAAAGCAGCAGTTTACCGCAGACATGATCACCTCCGCCGTAAGAATGTCTACACAAATCGGTACGTCGGTCGTTGGCGGTCTGCATCCCGATACCAATCAAGGTACCCTCATGGCGACCAGCCAGGGCTTCGATGCCGCGGCCAACTTCGGCACCAGCATCGGCAAGAAGATGCACGCGAACATCGAGGCAAAAGAAGCGCGAGACGACGCGAAGTCTGAGTCGGCGTCTTCGGGCGAGAGCGCGGCGAGCAGCAGGTACTCCGACCTCTACAGCTCCATCGTCGACCTGTTGTCTAAGAGGGCTTCGGCGTCCTCGGAGGTCGAGCAGGTCAATCGTACCTACTTCTCCTGAGTTCTTGGCCGGAAACGGCGGTTGCATGTCTGCGATACGTGGACAGTAGAACGAAAACGCTGGGGGATGCGGACAACCTTGTTGGATTCACGCAGAACGAGAACGTCGCCAGGCGACGGCCGGAAACCGGTGCGCAGCGAAAGCCGCGGCGCGGCGAGGCGCCGGCCCCGGTCTGCCCGCCGGAGTGGGCGGGCGGCCGCGGCAGCGGGCGCGACGCTCGTTTCCGTGCTTCTCGCCGGATGCGCGCAGCATGCGGAGCGTGGCGGCGGTCCCGCCGGGTCCGGGTCCGTGCTGGGCGAGACCGCGCCCTTTTCAAGGTCGGCCGACGTGCAGCGCGGGTCGCGCTCCGATACCGGGGCTTTGCTGGTCGACCGGCGGCTCGGCACGGATCGGTTTATCGATCCGCGGGCCGTGCGCGCGTCCGCGGGCCCGCCGGTGACGCTTGAGGGGCCCGACCGGTACTCGATCAATCTCGTCGATGTGCCGATCCGGCAGGCGGCGCAGGCCATTCTCGGCGACACGCTTGGGTTAACCTATGCGCTGGCCGAGAGCGTCTCGGGCACGGTAACGGTGCAGACGTCCAGCCCGCTGAGCCGCGCCGACCTCTACGACACGTTCGAGAACGTGTTGTCGCTAAACGACCTTGCGATCGAGCGGAACGGAGACACGGTGGAGATCGTGCAGGCCGCCGCCGCGACGGCGAAATTCCGGCTGGCGAACGGCCGGGTGCCACCGGGCGCCGCCATCATTGTAATCCCGCTGCGTTTCGTCGGTGTGGCCGAGATGCGGCGGATCCTCGAGCCGATCGTCTCTCCCTCCCTGACGATCGGCGAGAACGAGAATCGTAACATCCTGTTCGTATCCGGACAGCGCAGGGAAGTCGAGGCGGTAATCGAGGCGGTGAACATCTTCGACATCGACGTGCTCGAAGGCCGTTCCGTCAGCCGGGTGCGGCTCCGGCGCGCGATACCCAGCGCGGTCGCGGAGCAGTTGGCGGCCGTGTTCGGCACCGGGTTGGGGGGATCGCTGGAAGGCGTGCTGCGCTTCGTGCCCAACGACGTCGACGGATCGATCCTGATCATCTCCTCGCGCCGCCGCTACATCGCCGAGGCGGAGGAATGGATCCGCGACTTCGAGGAGGGTAGCGGCCAGGCGCCGGTCGTGGTGGTCTACCGTCTGGAGAACCGGGACGCGGAGGATCTTGCGTCGGTGATCAACTCGCTGCTTGCGTACGGCGGCGCCGGGGTGGCCAGCCAGGGAGGGCCAGGCGCGGCACCGGCGGCCGGCGCGGCGGAAGCGGCCGGCGCCCCACCGGGCGACGCCCCGGCGGATGGGCCTCCGGCGGGCGGGCCCCCGGCGTTGGAGGCGGTGCCCGACCCGTTGCTCGTCGCCGGCGCCGGCGCCGTGGTGGTAGCAGACGATATCGCCAACTCGATCGTCGCCTATGCAACCCCCGCCCAACAGGATGAGATCGCCGCGCTTGTCCGCCAGCTCGACGACGTGGCCGCGCAGGTGCTGCTGGAGGCGACCATCGCCGAGGTGGATCTGAGGGACGATCTCGACTTCGGCGTCCGTTACTTCTTGGAATCCGGCGACTTCAGGACGAGGTTCACCGGCATCGCCGCCTTGGGTTTCAATTCCGTCATACCCGGATTCAACGCGATTTTCGACAACGGGCAGGTCTCCGTCGCGCTAAACGCGCTGTCGGAGGTTACGGATGTCAATATCCTCTCGGCGCCATCGCTCTTGGTGCTCGACAACCGGGAGGCGGAGCTTAACGTCGGCGCTCAGGTACCTATCGCGGTCTCGAGCGCTGTGAGCGTGAGCGATCCGGACGCGCCCATCGTCAACGAAATCGAACAGAAGGACACAGGCGTCATCCTCAACGTCCGCCCGCGGGTGAGCGGTACGGGACGGGTGATCCTGGAGGTGCGGCAGGAGGTCAGCGACGTGGTCGAAACGGACACCTCCGGCATCGACTCGCCCACGATCCAGCAGCGCATCGTCTCGACCACGGTGGCGGTGGACGACGGGCAAAGCCTGGTTATCGGCGGCCTGATCCGAGAATTCCAGACGCGCACTCAGCAGAAGGTACCGCTCCTCGGCGACGTCCCCGTCCTCGGCGCCGCGTTCCGCAACACCTCGGACAACGACGCCCGCACGGAACTCCTGGTCATCATCACGCCGCGGGTGGTTCGCGACGTGCGGGAGGCGCGGCGGGTGACGGAAGAGTACCGCCGGAAACTGACCCGGCCGTCGGAGCTTCTCGGCGAGGCCCCCTCGGATCCGCGACACCAGCTTCGGCGCATGTTTTACTGAGGTCCGGACCGGGCTTCAGTCGCCGTGCCGCCGCTCCTCCTCGAGGTCGCGGACGGCGCGTAGGATCTCCGCGACGCCTTCGATCATCTCGCTCGGGATGTACTGGTTGAGGGTCCCCTCGAAAAACAGGCCGCGGGCGACCGGGATGTTCTCGAATACCGGAATGCCGGCCTCGTTGGCGATCTTGACAATGCGCTTGGCGACCAGCCGCTGGCCTTTCGCGGCGATGATCGGCAGTGGCGTTTCCCCCTCTTGATAGTAGATGGCGACGGCGAGGTGGATCGGGTTGGTGACGACGACGCGCGACTTGCGCACAGATTGATCCGAGTCGCCCTGGGCGATCTCGCGCTGAAGCTGGCGGCGATGACCCTTGAGGTGCGGATCGCCCTCACTCTCCTTGTATTCACGCTTCACCTCGTCTTTCGACATCATCTGCTCTTTGTTGAACTGCCACTTCTGGAACACGTAGTCGGCGAAGGCGATGACGATATAGGCGAACGAGGTGTAGACGATGATCTGGACCAAAAGCTTGCCGAGCAGCGGCACGATGCAGGCCTGGCCGCAGTAGGGGAGACGGACCAGCTCCTGCAGGCTGTTGCGGATGACCAGGCCAAGCAGTATCGATAGGAAGACGATCTTCACGATCGACTTGATGAACTCGACCAGGTTCTTCCGGTTGAAGATCTTCTTGACGCCCGACACCGGGCTCAGGTTGCTCAGCTTCGGCTTCACCGACTCGAATGAGACAAGGAATCCGAACTGCCCTAGATTGGCGGCGATCGCCACGACGAACGCCGTCGCTACAATCGGGGCGACGACGATGATAGCGGTTGGGGCGACCACGTTCATGATCCCTTCCACGCTTTCGCCGAACGGCTCCCCAAGCCAAACGGCAGGTTCGAGGATCATGCCGGCGATCTCGTCGATGAAGATACCCATCATCGCAACCATCACGCCGAAGATCGCGACGAGGATGGCAGCGGAAACGACTTCACGGCTCTTGCCCACCTGCCCCTTCTTGCGCGCGTCGCGCAGCTTCTTCGAGGTCGGCTGTTCGGTCTTTTCCGTCATCTGACAAGCGCGCGGACGATATCGAGATGGCCGAGCGACCAGACGAATTGCTCCTGCCAGACCAGTGGCAGCAGGCCGACGTAGAGGGCGAGCATGAGGATGCCGACCGCGCTCTTTACCGGCATGGCCAGGAAGAACACGTTGAGCTGCGGCGCGAAGCGGCTGATCATTCCAAGTGCGAACTCGCTGAGAAACATCGCAATCATGGCGGGCGCGGCAAGCACGAGGGCGAGCGCCATGAGGTGGTCGAGTAGGCCTAGGAAATGCTTAACGAAAGCAGGTTCGAAGACCGGGATGAAGCTATCCACCGGTAGCAGCATGTAGCTCCGGTAGATCGCGAGCAGGGTCAGGGTGAACGCTCCGCTGACAAGGTAGAAGAGCGTGACCACCTGCATCATGAAGATGCCGATCGGCGACGTCTGGGCACCGGTCAGCGGGTCGACGGAGCTGGCCATGGTGGAGCCGCGTTGATTGTCGATGAAGTAGCCGAAAGACTCTACGGCCCAGAATATTACGCTCAGGCCGAAGCCCATCAGTACGCCGATCGCGATCTCCTTGGCTACGATGAAGCCAAGTTCCATGGCGGAAAACGCGGCGGGATCGATACCGTCGGTCAGCATCGGATAAAGCGGCAACGTGAGCCCGACGATGACCACCATGCGCGCCGAGCCCACGAGCACGTTGCGTCCAAACACCGGGATCATCGCGAACACAGCGACCATGCGCGCCATCCCGATGGTCAGGACCAGGATCTCCTTGAAGAGGTCCGTAAGGTCCATCGGCGCTACATCGTCCCGATGGTTGCGAAGACCCGGTCTCCGAAGTTCAACAGTTCCCGTCCCAGCCAGGCCGCCGTCGCGAAAATCACCAGCACCACGACCAAGAGCTTGATCGCGAAGGAGAGCGTCTGCTCCTGGATTTGGGTCAGCGCCTGTAGGAGCGCGACCAGCGTGCCCACGCCGGCGGCGGCGATTATGGGCGGCATGGAGAGGTAGAGCACCAGCAGGAGAGCCTGCGTCGTGTGAGAGATGATGTCAGTGACGTCCATCCGCTCTTTCCCTAGGTGTAGGTTAGTACGAGGCCCTGCACAAGCCGCGTCCATCCGTCGAGCAGCACGAACAGGAGCAGTTTGAACGGTAGCGAGATGGTCATGGGGGAGACCATCATCATCCCCATAGCGAGCAGTATGTTTGAGACGATCAGGTCGATCGCGATGAACGGCAAGTAGATCAGGAAGCCGATCTGGAACGCCGACTTCAACTCGCTAAGCGTAAAGGCGGGGATCAACACGAGGAGATGGTCGGCGTTGGCGGAATCGCGCAACTCCAGTGGCCAGATCTCCTGTGCCGTGTCGATGAAGAAATCGATGGCGCCCTGCTCGGCGTGGACTCGCAAGAACTTTCGGAACGGTTCCGCTGCGTGGCTGGCTGCTTGAATCAACTCTTCGGCCGATGCGGTGTCCAGGTCAACCGCGGAGAGCTCGCCGGCAACCGCGCTGATCACGGGTGCGATCACGTAGGCAGTCAGCACCAGCGCGATGCCGTGGAGTACCATGTTCGGCGGCACCTGTTGTACGCCAAGCGCGTTCCGGATCAGCGAGAGCACGACCACGATCTTGACGAACGACGTCGCCATCAGCGCGATGAACGGGATCAGCGCGATGAGCGCGAGGACGCCCATCAGGCTGATCGGGTTCGGCAGCTCGATCATTGCGTATCGCTCTTATCGTCATCCAAGGCGGGCGCGGCGATGAGGCCCGTTACGCGCACACCGACGCGGCCGTTGATGCTCACGATCTCGCCGCGGCCGATCTCCCGTCCCGCAGCGCGGATAGAGACCGGACCGGATGCTGGAGCGTCGAGCGTGAAGACGTGGCCGGGGGCGAGAGCGCGCAGCTCATCCAGCGGCAGGGCCGCCTCGCCGAGCACGAAGGTCAGTCGGATCTCGAGATCGTCGAGCGCGGGTGTGGGTGTGGGTTCGGGGGCCGGTTCAGGATCGGCCTCCCCGGCACAAGCATCGTCTTTGTCGGATATTGCCATCGGAAACATCTCCTCTATCGTCGCTTTCGCCCCGTCGATCCGGGCGTAGGCGATACGCTGGCCGGAGCCTCGCAGTGTCAGCGTCACCCGATCCGGATCCGATCCCGGGTTCAGCAGTACGACATCGCCTAAGTCCAGCGATCGGAGCGCATCTAGGGGGACTTGGATTTCGGCGATCACCGCCTCCAGAGCGGCAGGAACCCGGCCCCAGGCCGCGAAGCGGCGCGCGGGCGGGGCGGTCTTCAACGCGTGGACGAGAGTAGCGGCAGCGTCCGTTGACAGCGAAAGCCGTGCCCGCCACCCGGCATCCGTTGGAAGGATGGACACAAGCGCGGCCTGACCGTCGCCGTTCGGGGCGGCTGCTTCCGGGTCCGCCGTGAGGGAGATGCTGAGACCATTTGCGAACGCCGCTGCCAGTGGCTCCAGCGCCGCGGCGCCAAGCGCGGCGAGGAGGACCCGTGGCAGATCTTCGGGCGTATCAGGAACCGCGACGTCCGGTAGAAGCGCCGCGAGCGCCGCGCGGTCGAGGTCGAGCTGTGCCGGGGCGCCGTCCAACCGGGCCGAGACCGCGAGCCTGCTGGCGTGCGATCCGTCGCCGATGCCCGACGCCAGGCGCAGAGCGACGGCCTTTTCCCCGATCTGCGCCGTCAGCGCTGGCTCGCGGCCCAGAATCAGATTGGCGAACGCAACTTCCCGCGGCTTGAGCCGGGGCGGGTCGAAAGCGACCTCCCGTGGCTTGAGCCGGGGTGGAGCGGGCGCGATAGGCGCGGCAAGGGTTGAGCCGTTAGGCATTTGGCTTCATCACGTCGTCGTGTCCGGCTCGGCGGAGCGCGACCCTCCAACCGGCTGAGCCGCCTGCGCGTCAGCGGCGCCGGAGCTTGGCTGTCCGGCCTGTGGATCGGATACACCGTCATGGTTGTGTGGCCGCCGCGTCGTTGGCTCCGCCGGGTCGGCCCTGCCGGGAGTTGTGACCGTGACCGAGACTTTGGCGCCGAGTGTCTCTGCGAGGCGGTTCGCGAACGTCTCCGCATGGTTCTGAACGAAGTCCGCGATGTTCTCGTCCGGCGCCTCGAGATTGATCGAGAAACCCTCGTCGGTTTGCTCGATGTCGAGCCTGCTGCCGCCCAGCATGTCGGCGTTCAGCGTCAGCGACATGCGGCCGTCATCGGTGGCTGCACCGGGTTCGGTGCGGAGGATGGCGATGCGGTCCACGATTTCGTTGAATAGATCGGGAAGCTCGGCGGCCCGCGCGGAAGGCTCGGGTCCGGCCGCGTTGCCGACCGTCGCGAACGCCGTGGCGGCGGGCGCGTCGGCGCCCGGGTTGCCCTCCGTTGGCGCTGTGTCCTCCGCCTCATCGTACAGGCCGCCCGCCCGATCGCGCCGGCGCTTGGCTTCGACGTCCTGGACTCCGTGCTCAGCGCCCGTCTCGCGCGAGTCGCCCGACGCCCTCGGCCGTTGCGTGAGCGCCTGGTTGTCGCCCGGAAGCGGCGCGGCGTCCATCGCCGTCTTGGCCGGGCCTGGATGCAGGTCCTCGGCGGATGCCGTCTGATCGCCCGCGGGGGGCGGGGGCGTGTCTCCGGCGGAACCCTGGCTGGACGGCTCTTTACGCGGTCCGGCGTCCTCCGGACGTGGTCCGGGGTTCTGCGGGCTTTGGGGCACCGGGCGATCCGCCTCCCGCCGCTCGGCGGCGTCTGTGCGATGCTCCTTCTTGTCGTGGCTGTCCTTGCGCCGGCCGTCGTGGCCGTCCTTCATGAGCTGCTGGAACTTCTCGCGGTCGGCTGCGGACGCCTCGCCCGGACCGCGGGTATCGTCGTCGCGCTGTCGCTGCTCCCGCCGTGCGACTCGGACGCGTGCGATCTCGTCACTCATAATCGTCCGACTCCTCCATATCGTCCATGGCCTGCTTCATGTCGTCGAGCATGTATCGCTCCAGCGTGTCCGTTAAGGCCGCCTGCCCTATGAGGTCCTGGTCGTGGGTTGAGAAGTCATCCACGTCGAGCGTCGAGTCGCCGCTCATCAGTGCGTCGAACACTTTTTTCGCTTCTTCAGGCGAGTTGAGCATGTCCGTCTCGAACTTCGCGCCCGGTTCAAGCAATTGCTTCGATGCTTCAAGGGTGGCAAGAAACGGGTCAGCTATTGCGCTCATCTCGACTCTCCTGTCTGCGCCAAGGCCCGGCTGTGCCGGCCTCGGCCGTGATCCTGTCGCTCAACGTTGTCGTGCTGCGGCAGCGCGAGCGCCGTAGGCCGCCTCCGAGACCTCCTCGAGTTCGGCGTCCTCGCGCGACGTGGCCTCGGCGCGCGCCTTCATCTCCTCTATCGAAACGAATTCCTCGAACTTGGCTACCGTACGGTCTGCCGCCCTCTGCGCCGTCTTCGCTTCGGCAAGCGCCTCCTCGGCACGCGACACGGCCTGCTTTGCGGTCTCCAGCGTTTCGGCCAGTTCCAGCTCCTTGGCCTTGAGCGCGGCGGTATCGAACTTCAGCTTGTCGATCTGTTTCATGCTGACCGGCTTGCCACGGATCTCGTCGAACAGGCGTGTCTCCTCCGCGGCCATGAACACCCGGTGCTGCTCGAGTGCCGACTCGGCCTCCCGCACCGCTGCCTTTGCGCGCTCGACCGCCGCCGCCGCGACCTGCGTAGCCCGCAAGGCCCGGCCCGCCCGGTACCGCTTGACCTTCAGGAGCTCCGCGAACATCGCTCATGGTCCGTCACACCAGCGCCGCGAGGCCGTCCACGGCCTCCTCGAACGTCGTCGGTTCATTCAGCCCCTGCTGCAGGTAAGCTTTGATCTGCGGCATCTTCTCGATCGCCTCGTCCGCCTCGGCATCGGAGCCCTTGGCGTACTCTCCGATCTTCACGAGCAATTCGACCTCGATGTACTTCGCCATTAGGGTGCGGAGCCTGCTCGCCGCCTTTTTGTGGCGTTCGTCCACGATGCTGTTCATCACGCGGCTGACGCTCGCCAGCACGTCGATGGCTGGATAGTGGTTCTCGGACGCAAGTTTGCGCGAAAGGACGATGTGGCCGTCGAGGATGCTGCGCGCTTCGTCCGCGACCGGCTCGGTCATGTCGTCGCCCTCTACCAGCACTGTGTAGAGCGCGGTGATGAAACCTTTGTCGGACTGGCCGACGCGCTCCATCAGCCGAGGGAGCGTGGCGAAGACCGAGGGCGGGAAGCCGCGGCGCGTCGGCGGCTCGCCGGTCGACAGTCCGATTTCGCGCTGTGCACGCGCGAAGCGCGTAATGCTGTCCATCAGGAGGAGGACGCGGAGGCCCTGGTCGCGGAAGTATTCGGCGATCGTGGTGGCGACAAAGCAGGCTTTCGAGCGCTCCATGGAGGGCCGGTCGGACGTGGCGATCACGAGCACCGATTTCGCCGCGCCCTCGGGCCCCAGATCGTGCTCGAGGAACTCCCGCACCTCGCGGCCACGCTCGCCGACGAGGCAGAGGACGGTAACGTCGACGTCGGCGCCGCGCACAAGCATGGAGAGCAACGTTGACTTGCCGCCGCCTGCCGCGGCGAAGATGCCGAGACGCTGGCCTTCGCCGACCGTAAGCAGGCCGTCGAGTACGCGCAGCCCCATCGGCGTCGGCTTCTCGATCAGTCGGCGCGATATCGGATCGGGGCTGTCGCGGTAGACCGAGTACCATTCCTCCACCTCGAGCGGGCCTTTCGAATCGGCATCCAGCGGTTCGCCCAGACCGTTGAGGACACGGCCTTTCAATTTGGGCCCGACGCCGACCAGGTGAGGTCGTCCGGTCGGGCTGACCTCGGTGTTGGCTGAGACACCGTGCATCTCGCCGAGCGGGGTTAAGAGCGCGATGCGCCCGTTGAAGCCGACGACCTCGGCCTTGATCTCGAAGCCCCGCGCCGGACCGCGGAGCAGGCAGAGCTCGCCCATCTGCGCGCCGGGAACCGTGGCCTCGATGATCGTGCCGGTGACCCTGCGCACGCGGCCGCGGATCTGCAGCAGGTCCGCAGAACGCACGGCGTCTTCGATCTCCTTCGCGAGAAACGAAAACCCGCCCGCAGACCTCTCGATGGCGTGCGCTGCGGCGGATGGGCGCAAAGCGGTCACAAGCCTGCCTCCGCGATGCCAATCTCAACGTCGGGGGCGAGGGTCAGCACCTTGTCGAAACCGGTGAGAGTGATGACCTCCATGACGTCCGCACTCGGCCCCGCGACGACGAACTTCCGCTTTTGGCGGGCGAACGTCATTAGGCCAACCATCAGGGCGCGGAGCCCGGCACTCGATATGTGGTCGACGTGGGCGAAGTCGATGACGAGCCCGCCGGTGCCAGTCTCGGCGCGTTCGCGGAGCTCGGCCTCGAAGCCCGGCGCGGTCGTCGCGTCGAGCCGGCCCTCCGGCTGCAGAACGTCGACCTCTCCGTGCCGGTAGTGGGTTGCCATCTCCATTTCCGCCCGCGCTCCTCCGGAGTTCCCTGTGCGTCTTAGTTTGGACCGAGATAAACCGGATCACTCCCCGAAGGCGCGGCGAATTCGGACGGAACTTGGACGGTGAAGGCTGTTTAATGGTCTGTGGTACGGCGCCGACGGCAGCTATCTTTCCAACATCTTTCGAAACGACCGGCGGCGTTTGGCGCCGCGGGCAGAAAAGTGGACGGCAGCTTATGCCCGACTTTCGGAACGACATCGCTGGGCTTGGATCGCAGCGGCCGGACGTGGCACGCTCCCATGTCGGCGCGCCGCTTCAGGAGGGGGTCTACGACGGGGCCAAGGCCCGCGTGATCGATGTGAACTCGCTGATCGCCGACGCTGCCGAGGAACTGACCTCGGGACTCAGCGAGGAGACCGAGAAGGACGTCTCTGAGCGCGAAGTAGAGCGCGGGCGGCGCGAGGATAGCCTGAAGCGCCTCATGAAGGTCCAGGACGTCGAGGAGCTCCTTCAGAAGTTCGCCGATATGGACAAGAGCGCGCTGGAGCGCGCGCTCCAGGCGCTTTTGACGCAACGCCAGAGCGCCCGGCAGCTCCGCGAGCAGGCGCGACAGCGCTTCAAGGACGCCGCGCACCAATACGTTCTGTTGAAGGCGCTGGCGGCCGGGCTGCGTGCACGGGGCGCCTCGGCCGAGGACGTCGCCGAGGCCGACGCGGCGGTCGCGAGCCTGATGACGGAGGAGGGAACCTCCGTCCAGGCCGCGCTGAACATCGCGGAGACGGTGTCCGAGTTCTCGGCCGGCAATGCCGGAACGGCCGTCGCGCTGCGCGACGCCTACTACGACCACCTGCGCGACTATTCCTCCATGAGCGCGACGCTTGACGACCTGATCGAGCGGTTCGGATCGGATGATCTGGAGAATTCGATCCAATTCATGACGTCGGCGTTGGGCGCCGATCTGGCGGCGGCCGGACCGTCGATCGAGATCACCAAACTCCGCGTCATCCTGGACGACATGCACCGCCTGAAGTCCCTAACGACCATCAAGGGGCGCTGCGACGGCATGATGAAGTCCGCGCAGCGGCAGGGAGCGCGGGAGGACGCAGACGGCCTGTGGCTCCTGCGCGAATTGATCCCCCTCCAGGACGCCAAGTGGATCAAGCCGTCGGCCATCGAGAAGATGCCGCAGGAGGTGGGTTTGGACGACGTGGAACGACAGATCCGGTTCTTCAACGACCTGGACGGCGTGGTCCGAATGATTCCCATCAAATGCTTCGTCAAGGCCGACAGCCGCGAAAAGCTGCTCGACGCGGTTCGCCACGTCACGGACGCGGCCGTACAGCGCGAGGAGGAAGAGGAGTATCTCGAGGAGGACAGCGGATGAGCGCGATCGGCGATGCAGTGGGCGCGCTCTGCGCTTCGCTCGGCCTCGATCCGGACCGGCTGCCGGTCGAAGAGCATGTGGCGATAGATATCGAAGATTTCGGCGAGCTGCATTTCGAACGGCACGGCGACGAACTCATCGTCTACCTGAGCCGCCCGATCTCGGTCGGCGACGATGCCTACGCTATCCGGCTCTCCGCTCTCGAAGCGGTCCACTGGCAGAACACCCCCGCCCTCCTGCTGCAGGCGGCTGGAACGGGCAACTTGCTTGTCTTCCTGGCGCGGTTCGACGGGCGGTCGGTCGACCCTTCGGCGCTCAACCAGGCCGTGATCGCTCTCGGCGAGCTCCACGAAGCCGCGCGAGCCGGATAAGGCGCATGGAAAACCTCCCTCTTGTCAACCCGTCCATCGGCATCGAGCGCATCGAGCGTGCGACGCACGATCTCGTAAATCTCCCGGCTTCCCACGACGCGGAGCCGGTTGGGGCGCAGCCGCTCGACAACCTCGCGGCCCTCTACAACAAGCCGTCCCTCGCACAGGGTATCCGCGCCCTGACTGTACCGCGGATCGAAGATCCGAGTATCCTGATGCCCGCCCGCTTCGACGCCGCTTTCCTCGACGTCGTTGACAAAGTCGGTGCGCGGGCGGAAGCCGGCGACCCGGTCTTCAAGGAGGCTGCACGGCACCTGCGGCCGCTTTGCGCAGCGAGGAAGCAGTGCTCTTTCAACCTTACCGCGGTGTCCAGGGTGTGATGACGGACGGCTCCAACATAGCCGCCTGGACGCGGACCGACTCCAAGGTACTGCATGTGCTCGCCAGCGTCCTGGCGCAGCAGAACCGTGAGTCCCAGGCGGTCGCTCTGCTTGAATGCGTCCTCGGTGCGGACCCTGAAAATTCCAGCGTCCACCGGGCGTTAGGCGGCCTCTACCTCGAGCTCGAGCGCTTCGGCGAGGCGCTGGAAATGGCCGATGCGGCGCTTGCCGCCGGGCCGGAGAAACGCGTCCGGGAAGGTCTCCTCCTCGTCCGCTGCCATGCCCTCTGGGGCCTCGGCCGCACCGAGGAGGCGGAGGAAGTCATGCAACTCTACATCAATGAGAGACGCCGCCCATGAATGCCGCGCGCGCGCAGTCAACCCTGGTCGCGATTACCTCGCGCACCGATATCATGCTCGCCGTGCTGATGCTGGCGATCATTTTCATGATGGTCATACCGCTGCCGACACTGCTGATCGATGCGCTGATCGCCGCCAACATCATGATGGCGATGACGTTGCTGATGGTGGCGATGTACATCCCGTCGCCACTCGCGTTTTCTTCGTTCCCGTCGGTGCTGTTGGTCACGACGCTTTTCCGCCTCGCGCTCGCGATCTCGACGACGCGGTTGATTCTGCTGAACGCCGATGCGGGCGAAATCATTCAGGCCTTTGGCAATTTCGTCGTGGAAGGCAACTTCGTCGTCGGCGCGGTGATCTTCCTTATCATCACCATCGTTCAGTTCATGGTCATCACGAAGGGCGCGGAGCGCGTGGCGGAGGTCTCCGCCCGCTTCTCGCTCGACGCCATGCCCGGCAAACAGATGTCGATCGACGGCGACATGCGTGCCGGTGTCATCGACATCGACGAGGCGCGCAGGCGCCGTGAGAACGTTCAGAAGGAGAGCCAGCTCTTCGGCTCCATGGACGGCGCCATGAAGTTCGTGAAGGGCGACGCTATCGCGGGACTGATCATTACCGTCGTCAACATCGTCGGCGGTATCACCATCGGTACCACTCAGCACGGCATGACGGCGGGCGAGGCGGTGCGCACGTACTCCATTCTCACCATCGGTGACGGCCTCGTGCAGCAGATCCCGGGCCTCCTGATCGCGATCACGGCAGGCGTGATCGTGACCCGGGTAACGACCGAGGACTCGACCAATATGGGCGCGGACATCAGCCGCCAGATCCTCGCCCAGCCGAAGGCGGTGATGATCGCAGGCGCGATGATGTTCCTGTTCGGTATCGTTCCGGGCTTCCCCACTACAGTCTTCTTCGCGCTCGGCGTCACGCTCCTCGTCGTCGGCTGGTTGCTCGACAACCTGGCCAAGCGCCGCGCCGAAGACGGCGAGGAGGGCGCGGTGCCCGCCATGGCCGCGGCTATTCAGGGCGGGGATCAGAGCGCGAAACCGAAACTGGGGCAGGAAGAGGATTTCTCGCTCACCGTTCCCTTGATGATCGATGTCGACGCATCTGTCGAGGCGACCATCAGCGCTGCGCGTCTCAACGAGGAGCTGGTGAAAATCCGCCGCGCCCTTTACCTCGACCTTGGCGTGCCGTTCCCCGGCATCCACCTCCGTTTCAACGACCGCCTGGCCGACGGGCGCTACCAGATCATGATCCAGGAGACGCCGATCGCCTCCGGGGTCATCCGCAGCGGCATGATCTTCTGTCGGGAGCGGACAAGCCAGTTCCAAATCCTCAAAATCCCCTTCGAGGAGGGCGACGGCTTCCTTCCCGGCTATCCGACGATCTGGGTCGACGCGGCGCGTAAGGATGAGCTCGACGCCGCCGGCATCCCATATCTGGATACCGTCCAGATGCTGACGTTCCATCTCTCTTTCGTGTTGACCCACTATGCCTCCGAGTTCGTCGGCATCCAGGAGACTCGGTATCTCCTCACCCAGATGGAGGCGCGCTTTGGCGAGCTGGTGAAGGAGGCCCAGCGCATCCTGCCGATCCAGAAGATCACCGAGGTACTTCAGCGCCTGATTTCCGAAGAGATCTCGATCCGCGATATGCGCACCATCTTGCAGTCGATGATCGAATGGGGGCAGAAGGAAAAGGACACGGTCCTTCTCTGCGAATACATCCGTTCAAGCCTGAAGCGCTACATCTCATATAAGTATTCGAGCGGCCAGAACATGCTGCCCGCCTTCATCCTCCACGCGGACGCCGAAGAGGTCATTCGCAACGGCATCCGCCAGACCTCCGCCGGCAGTTATCTTGCGCTCGACCCGCTGGTTACGCAGCAGTTCGTACGAACGGTAAAGCAGGCAGTCGGAGACCTAACCAAGGGACGGCAGCGCCCGGTGATTGTGACCGCCATGGACATCCGCCGCTACGTACGCAAGTTGATCGAGGGCGATCTCTACGAACTGCCGGTTCTTTCCTACCAGGATCTGACGCCCGAGATCACGATCCAGCCGCTTGAGCAGATCAAGCTTTGAGCATGCAGTGCCGTGCCTAGGTATCGGCGCTTGATGCCGTGTTTGCGGCCGGAAGCGCGGCGACCGAAGATCGTATTCCCGTCCTGGTGATGGACGCAGCAGAGAGCGCGGCGCACAGCCGTGCCGGGGCGAGGTTCGCGCCGGGAGAGGGGTGTTCTTCTACACTGACGGCGTGGCGGAGGCTGAAGACGTTTCGCGCCGGCGACACGGCGCCTGCATCAAAACTCCGACAGCATTGCTTCGATCTCTTCGGCAAGGCGGCGGTGCTGCACATCGGTGGTTTGGGCCGAGGCATCTATAGCCTGCCGGAAGAGCATCCTCGCCTCCTTGAGCGCGTGGCGTTCTATTGACGCCTCGCCCGCTGCCTGCCAGAAGGCGGCGGCTCGGCGTGGCTCGGTCGAGGCGGAATAGTGGATGGCGATGCGTTCCGGTTCGGCGGCGGCGATGGCCGGGAAGTAGTTCTCGAACGCTTCCGCGACCTTGAGGTGCCGCTCTCGCCGCGTGTCCACCAGCATCGACTCGTAGGCCGCATCGCGGATGAGGCCATGCGTGAAGCTGTACTCGACCGCTCCGCCGCGCCGCGCCGCGCTTAGAATTCCTTTGTCGACAAGGTCCGTCAGGTGGGCGTCCAGCACCGCCTCGTCGAGGCCGCACACCTGTAACAGCAGATCCCGCGGGGCGATCTTACCGATGACGGAGGCCCATTGAACGACCAGGAGTGCCGCGCCCGTTGCCTCCAGCCGGCCCGCCAGCAGGCCCTGCAGGCTGTCCGGGATAGCGTAGGCGGCCAGATCGCGCTCGCCTGCCGCCGCGGCGTCGAGCGCCATGCGCAGAATCTCGCGCAGATACAGCGGCACGCCTTCCGACCGCTTCGAGATCGGATCGATCAGCGCCGACGGAAGAGTGCCGTGTTCGCTCATGTCCGACAGGAACCGCCTTGTATATATGTGTTCCATGGGTTCCAGGTGGACATGCTTGGCGCGGTCGAACCCCTGCTGGTCGTCGCCCGCGCCGGTGCGGCCGCAGGCGACGACCAGCATCCGAGACTCGGGCACTTGTTCGAGCAGCCGTTCCAGTGTGACGAGCGTGGACGGGTCGGCCCACTGGATGTCGTCGATCCAGAGCAGCACCGGCCGCTCCCGCGCCGTCGACAGGATCATGAAGATGATCGCCTCCATCGTCGCCCGGCGGCTGCGTTCGCCGTCCAGCCTGAGCGTGGCGGGTGGTCGGCGTGTCTCGGTCACGGTCAGGAGTGATGCGAGGATCGGCAGGTGGTCCGTCGGCGGACGATCGAACTGCTCCAGAAACTTCTCGATCAGGCGGAGCTGGCGGATCGGCGGCGTGTCGAGCTCGATCTCCAGCATCTCTCGCAGGAGAAGGAGCTGCGGGTAAAAGGGCGTGTTCGTATGATGCGGCGAACAGCGCATGACGAATACGTCCTCAGACGGCACGTCCGTGCGGAGGAGGAACTCCTCGACGAGCCCGGTCTTGCCGATGCCGGGCTCCCCCGTGATAAGAAGGGACCGCCCCTTGCCGACGGCGGCGGCATCCCAGAGGTCAGAAAGCAGCAAGAGTTCCTTCGTCCGGCCGACGAAAGGCGGCTCGTAGTTGCGGAGCAAGGCCGACGGCGCATCGTCATCGGACATTTTGAAGAGACTCGTCGACTGCCCGTCGACTAGAAGGCGTTCCGTCTCCTGCAGCGCCACCCGATCACCCAGCATGCGAGCGGTGCGCCTGTCAAGCAGGAGTTCCGCGTCGTCACGGGTGATCGGCGCCACGACTTGGAGCGGATCGAGACCTGTGAGCATGGCCGGGGACCCGTCGCTTTCGCCGTTGCCTTGCACGCTTGCGACGCCCGATGTGATGGTCACACGCACGCCGGCGCCCGCGCGGCGTGCGATAGCGAGGACGGCGTCCGCGATGGTGACGGCGAGACGCGCCGGCAGCTCCACCGACTGAGGGTAGCCGACATTGATCGTGAGTTGCCCGCCCGGCGGCGAGGTAGCGGAACAGCCATGGCGGGCGGCGACCTCGACAGTATCCCGCACGAAGCCAAGCGCGCGGTCCGCGCCGCCTGCGCTTCCCGCGTCGGCAAACCGAAAGCTGACGTGAACCAGCGACATGAACCGCCGCTCCACCAGATGGGCTTGGGTCACAGCCGGTTGCTCTTGCGTTTCCTCGGGCGCTACCTTGGGGTCGCCCTCGTCCGCTATGTCGAGCTCCGCAACAAAGCGGTAGCCTTTGCTGTGCAGCGTTTGGATCGGGCTGTTGGCGTCGCGCGGCTGGTCGAGTGCCTTACGCACGCGGCTGAGGCAGCGGCTTAGCGCGCCGTCGCTTACGTAGATTCCAGGCCAGCAGGCCTCCAGGAGCTCCTTGCGGGTCACCACGCGCGAGCGGTTCTGGATCAGGAACAGGAGGACATCGAGAATTCTGGGTTCGGTCGGAACCTGAACCCCGTCGCGGATCAACCGCCGCTCCTCACTGCTCACTTCGAAATTGGAGAAGACGTATCTCATATGGGTCCTTCAGTCACTGATGTCGGGCGGCGGGTGCGTCACCGGTTTACCGGCTCGCCCTCCGGCGCCGTTCCATCATGCCGGCGACGGCCCGTCCGAATTCGGACCATTTTGTTACGGCGCCGCCTGCCGCCAGTGTGACAGGCCCGGTCTCTCTGCGCCGCCCGCCTGAGCCGCCGTCCGATTTGGTTACGCGGCTTTGACCGTCGGAAATCTATCCGAGCATGCGCTCCGCCGAGAATCGCACGGGGGGTGCGGCCCCTGCAAGGGCGATAGCGGTAAACGGGGCGGCCACAGCGCATCGAACTTGCGGTAGGCACCCGCCAACCCTGCGGCCTCGAAGCGGGCGCCCGGCGCGCAATATCTGGCCTTTGGTCGCATTCAGGCGCAATGGTCTCCGGCCCAGACTTCGTCCGAAATCCGTCCGCCACCGTCGGCGCGCGCTCCGATAGATAGGTGGGGACGGCGAAAGGAGCGTGGGTCACATGGACGCGAAAGCGCGCGCCGAGGCGCTTATGGCAGAGCTCGGGCAAGTGTTGGAGCCGGAGGCGATCATCTTCGAACCGGCCACGATGCAGTGGTCCATTGCCCTTGACGGCGGGACGCCCGTCGACGTGGCCTACGACGCGGCCGCCGAGGCCCTCGTCTTTGCCCTACGGCTGGGCGCGCCGCCGGCGGAGGCTGCGGACCGTGCCTATGAGCTCCTGCTCCGCTTCAGCTTCCTCTGGCGGGAGACCGGCGGGCTCTATACGGCTCTGGACGGCGACGGGGCCGCGGTGCTGATGCTGCGCCGATCGCTCGAAGGGCTCGACGCGACCGGCTTGCACATCCTGTTGCAGCGCCTGGGGGCCGACCAAACGCTTTGGGCCGACCTCGTGGCGCGGGCGCGGTCGTCCGAGCCGGAGGCCGCGGCGACTCCCACCCCGTTTCCCGCAATCCAGGTCTGAGGGAGGAAGGCAATGTGTCTCAAGGTGACGCCTGGTCAGACGTCGGTCGCCGAACTCAGCCAGTTTATGAAGCAGGCGAAGGGAGGCGAGGTCCGCGGTCGGTTGAAGGACGGCGTGATCGAGCTCTACGTGAAAGACCCCAAGGCCGCCGGCGGGAAGCTCTCCGAAGATGAGAGCTTGCTTGACGATAAGGCGTTCATGTACGCGCGACAGGCGTTCTACGAAGCGCTGGTGACCGATTATGGAGAAGAGATGGCCGACCATGTCTTCACTAACGGCCCGATCAGGTCCGCCATGTTCACGCGTAAGAAGAATCCGGACGGATCCGGGTCCCCTGCTTTGGATGCGAGCGTCCTCACCAACGCCGTGAACATCGCGGAGGAGAAGGTGGCGTTCGCCGCAAGGCAGAAGAAGGCCAAGGATTCGGGCGCGGCCCGGCGGCGGCCGAAGCCGCCGAGTTATCGGCCGCAGCCGCCGCCTTCCGGTCCGCCTCCGCGCTCGGTGGCCACGAAAGGCTTCGACCTCGTCAATCTCAAGCTGGATGAAGACGAAGACGAAGACGTCCAAGACTCACCTGAGAACGTCGAAGACAGCCCTCGACTTTCGGGACAAGAAAATATCGACGAGTTCTTTGATAAGCTGTCCCAGGATCCAGACGCACAAAAGTATTTGGTAGGAGACGACAAAGACGAAGCACTCGTGGACGACGAGACCGACGAGACCGACGAGACCGATGAGAACGTTGATGACGATTTCGACCGGGATCGCTTTGACCGGGATCTCTTTGACTTCGTTAACAAAGCACTGCTCAAAAAGAAGGAAATGGCGGCGTTGGAACCACAGGATTTTGTCGTTAAACGGCAGAACCACAACGCCGATGCCGCCACGTACTTTCTCAAAAATCTCAATGTTTACCGCATCGAAAACTTAGACCAGGTGATCGATATGGCTCGGCCGGTCGACTGGGGCGATAGTCCGTTTACCAGTGATCTGGAGGCCCTGCGCAAGGCGGCGCCCGACGCGATCAGACAGGAGTTCCGAGATTACCCCGAACCGATTTCCGCCGGCGATGGTCGCACGGTGACCATGCTCGCCGCCTACGCGGTCCGCAAGCTTATGCGCAGGCAGTGATGGGTGGGCTTCGCGTGGGAACGGAGGGGCTGCGGCGGCCCCCGATCGTCGGGCCTTGGCGGTGGCCGGCGCAGATCCGGGCGGCGCCGGAGGGAGCGAACATCCGTGCCCGTAACCCGCGATGAGCTTGTCCGTTGGCTCGCCGATCTCGGTATCGAGGATGCCGATAGCGGCGGGTCCTTCCGTTACGACGACTCAATAGATCTCACGATCGATGTCTCCGAGGACGGCGCGGCGTTGCTGCTGGCCGCCGATATCGGCGAATTCGATCCCGCGCCCCCGGCGGAGACGCTTCGCCTGCTGCTCCGCGCCAACCATCTCGGGCTCGGTCCCGGACGCGCCAGCCTGTCGCTGGCGCCGGACGACACGACGATAACGCTGTGGCGGGCCGTGCCGCTCGCCGCAATCGACTCGGGCGGGCTGGACGATCTTGTCGCCGGTTTCCTTGCGACCGCCGTCGACCAGCGCCAGGAAACGGCCGATATGGCGGCGCGGTCAGCCGAGCGCCAGGCGCCGATGCCGTCAAACCAGTTCCGAGCCTGACGCGACGACGGGAGACCAAAGGCTCTTGCAGGTGGATTGCAGATGAGCGACTCACATCTTGATGCCGTGCAAAACGCACCGGCTGCTGTCGATGGGGCCGGTCTCGGCGGCGGGGGCGGGAACGGCGGCGCGGCGCTGCGCCTCGGGCTGCAGCAGAACGGCCCGTCCCCACGCGACGAGGCGTGGCGCGCGGCGCGGCCGGAAAGCAACCAACGGACACTGCAACCGGAGGAGCTGCGCGAGAAGCTGAAGCCGTACCGGTACGCCTCCCGTCAGACGATGCGCAGCAAGATGCTCGCCGAGGACCGCGACGCGCAGATTGCGCGTGCGCGCGACCGGCTCGCCGAGGCCTGGGACAGCAAGGCGAAGCGTGAGCAATGGAGCGACGGCGCCGGCTTCCTCAAATATTTCACCGAGTCGTACCGGCAGAGGCGGGCCGAGAGCTTGGTCGCCGAAGCGACCGCGACGAACACGACGGTGGCAAAAGGCATCGCGCAGACGGGCAAGAACGCGCATGTGAAGGCCCGCTCGAACGTGCAGCGCCTGGCGCTCCACCGCGACCGGTACGTGAAGCTCAAGCGGCTCAAGGAGCTCACGGACACCATCGTCGGGAAAAAGGAGACGGTCGCGCGGCTTCGCGAGAGGGGCGTCACAGACGCGACCCTCCTCGAGGCGGAGTACGTGTTGGAGCAAGCCGAACTCGAGCTTGCCCGCGTGGTCGAGGAGGTGGCGGATATCGTCGATCTCCAACGCGGGCGGCTCGCCGACGTGATGACTCTGGACGGCGCCTTCGACGACGCCGGGGTTGGCGAGGAGCTGTCCAAGATCGCGGCCGACCTCGACGACCATCTCGATTACCTCACCGGCGGCCGGGGTCCGCGCGACGGGGAGGGTCCCGAGACTGCCCGGCGGATCACGGGACGTCTCGACGCGCTCTGGGGCCTGCAGGAACTCGATGTGCTGACGGAACTCAACAGCGCGAGGGCCATGAACGAGGCCGCCCGCGCCGATGCGGACCCGGGACTCGGCAGGGAACGCCGGTTCCGGGACACGGTGGAATTGGTGAAGGCGCACGAAAAGGAGAAGGACCTCGTCCGGATCAAGAGTGTAAACCGTTTGACCGGCGCGCCGGAATCTACGGTGCTCGACGAACCCGCCGAGTACGCCCGCACTTTGCACCCACGCCTCCGCGCCAAGGGCCTTGCCTCGGATTTCGAGCGCCGCGCCATGAACGTGCGGCGGGACGCTGTGGCGCGGCTCAAGTCCGCTGCGGTTGATTGCGGTGGCCTCGCCTTCGCCAACGCGGACTTTTTCGAGGCGTCGAACCGGCTTGGAGACGCTATCGACCGGCAGACTTATCACCGACGTCGCGCCGACATCAGGGCACGTACAGCGCCGCTTCGCCGGCGCTTCGATGTGCTCGAGAAACGGTTCCGGTTGCGGCCTGAACTGACCACGGATCGGCACCGGGACGAACTGGGCAAGCTCGCGTCCGCGCTGACACAGCTCGGGACGGAGCTGCACGAGTTGGATACCTCGGAGCTGGCTGCGAAGGTGCGCGCCAGGAATCCCGGCGATGCGCAGAACCCGCCCACCGCCGAGACGATTCAGAGCGAGGTGGAGCTGGCCTTCCTGGACCTCGACGCTTTGGTCGACGAGCAGAAGGCCGACGCGCGCGCGCAAGGCAAGGATGCCGACCTGGTCGATGACGCCATGGACGCACTCCGCCGGCTGATCGACGACACACCGACGGCGTTGTGGCGCGGCCGCGGCGAACCGGGGTTCCTCGTATCGGACACGGAGATCGATCAGGTGTTCTCGGACCTGCGGGACGCGGTGGACCTGGAGCAAGACCGGCGTGACCGCGAGGCGCAACAGCCGCTTTCGCGCGGGCAGCGGTTGTGGCGGACGATCAAGGCGGGCGTTGCCAAAATCTTCTCATTTGGCGTCATATCGGAACGCAGCGGCCTCGACGAGCTCAAGGGACTCACCAAGGCCGGAGCCGGCGGTACCGAGGCCGCGATCTGGTTCAATGAGGAACGCGGGAACGCGCTGGACATGGCCGGCCTCCGGCGCATTGAACGTGAGGAGATGAACGTCCACCAGCTCGTGGACGACATGAAGAAGGCGCTGCACACGCTGGAGTTCGTCGAGCATTTCGCCGGCGCCGGTGCGGCGTTCGTCAATATTCACCGCGCAGGCCAGGAAATCGCCGAGAAGAAGGAGACGGCCGAGCACGGCAAGGCGATGCTCGAGATGTTCGACAAGGAACTGGCGGCGAAACAGGGCCCGGTCCAGCAGGCTCGCTACAAGACGCGCCACGGTGTCGCCCGGCATCTCGGCCACCGGCTTCTCGACCAGGATATGCGGATGGAGCAGCTCGACCGGATCGTCGCCGGGGGCCAGGCGGCCCGGCACCTCGGCCAGAACGCCGGCCGCGCGATAGCGCAATACGGGCCGCACGTCATAGCCCATGGGGGCACGATTACGGGTGTCGTCGGGCTCGGCGGCGCGGTGGTGTTCGAAGGCGGCGAGGCCGCCCTTGCCTCAGTCCAGGCGCATAGGAGCCGCATGGAGGCCAAGGAGCTGCAGAAACGGCTCGATGATCGAGCGGTCGAGATCCAGAAGGACTATCCGAATCTGTTCGACGCGCCCCGGCTCAACGCCAAGGGGCTGATCGCCCGGCTCGGCGCGCTGGAGGACGATGCCAAACACTATGATGAGCTCGAGCTGAACAGCCTCAGGCGCGACGTCGAGGACCTGCGAAACCTCAAGGCGTCTGTCGATACCCTGAAGGCGCGCAAGGACGTGGGCGAGAAGATCGCGGTCGCCACCCGCAGCGGAGCGGCGACCGGCGCCTACGCGGCGGCCTTCGGTGTGGGCGTCGCCGGCCTCGCCGGAGCCACCGGCGGCGTGGGCCTCGCCGCCGCGCCTATTGCCATGGGCGGCGCGGGCTTATTCGTCCTCGTCACCCATGGTTATCGACAACGCAAGCATGCTGCGCGCGCGAGAGTCGCTGCGGAGGCGAGGCAGGCGGTGACCGGGACGGCGGACGCGGACACCGTCGCCGGCATCCGCGAGGCCGCGGCGAAGAAAGGGATCTCGGCGGAAGACGAAGCGTGGGAGCGGATGACGGCGGCCGACCCGAGCAACCGCGCCGCGCTGCTGCAGCAGGCGCTGATCGCCGAGACCGGGCGCTCGCGTCTGAGCGACGCCGATATCGCCGAGCGCGTGAAGCTGGCCGATGAAGCCGACACGGCCCTGGCGGCGTGGAAAGAGGCGTCGAAGCAATTCAACGAGATCAAACAGAAAGGTGCCGGCATTTTGTCTCGGCATAATGCGGGTCGGGTCTTCGCCGCCGCTGACGAGGGCGAATTGAACCGCACGAAGCGGGCCATCAAGAAGGCTGAGAAAGCGCTCGCGCCGGCGCAGGCGGACTACGAGACAAAGATGGCGAACATCCACAACTTCGACCGCCGCCGCGACGACATCTTCGATCGAAGCAGCGAGCGCTACTCGCCGACCGCCGATTTTCTGCGCAACTATGTAGGCATGCCCGCCGAGGAGGTATTCTCGATGATCGATGCCGGCAGCCACGCCAACGACCCGGATGCCGCGAAGCTCTCGCACGCGCTCATCCTCAGCCATCTTGGAGCCTGACGGCCGCGCGCCGGCGCGGCGGGAGACGAAACGCCATGAACGCAATCCACAAGCTCAGGGAGATCCTCGAGATAGACGGCCGGCCCGCGCGGGCGGAAGGAGACGACGGCCCGCTCGTCGTAACACTCGGCCCGCTCCCCGGCGGAGTCTCGCCGGAGCTGTGGATCGAGACGGCGCCGCGAGGATCCGACGACGCGGCGGACGACGCGGAGACGGTCTTTTTCTCGCTGATCCACCCCATCGTCATCGAGGATCTCGATGCGGTGCCGGACGTTATTCGCCTGCTCTTCATTTTGAACCGGATGTTGCCGATCGGCGCCCACCAGTTCCACGAGGAGGTGCCGGGGGTCGCGTTCGCCTATCAGCTCCTCGTCGACAACCTCGGCGAGCCGCCGGCGATCGCCGTCCGCGAGGCCGTTGGCATGATCGAGGCGGTCGCCCGGTTCCATGGCCCCCTGATCGCGCGGGTCGCGCATGGGCGGGCTGACTGCGAGACAGTTCTGAGTGAACTGGACGCCGAGGGACTGCGGCCGAGGACGGTTCTCAGCCAGACGCTGGCCCCGGCGGTCTGAAACCGGCCGCCGCCTTTCCCAGCCTTCCGATCGTCATTGGCATAGCCGTCACGGCGCGGATCGCGTTGTTTTGCGGCGATTTGGGTGTCTGAGCGCGTAATTGAGACGCTACGACCACAAACTGAGACTGTGGCCAATCGAAGTCTCTCACCGGAATTGCGACATTTGGACTGTCGACGCTCTGCTCCCAGACCCTGAGCCGTCTCGAAGAGCGGCCAGGGACTCGGGAGAGGCGCCTGCCAGTTTCATTGCTGCTAGGAGGATAGGATGCTGCAGATCGACGTGCGTGACATCGACGGCTCGACCCGACATCTGGCGCTGTCCGGCTCCTTGGATCAGGCGGCCGTGGAGGCGGGCCAAGCCTCGTTCCGCAGCGCCGTCGCCGGCGTCGACGTGGATGTGGTCGTGGACATGACAGCGGTGCCGTTTGTGGCGGCGGCCGGCCTACAGATGATCATCGCCGCGACGTGGTCGCTTGCGAGCCGGGAACGGCGGCTGGTTTTGTTCGGCTGCCGACCCGACGTCGCGGATCTGATCGAAATCGTGGTGCCGGGCTCCGTCCTGAGCGTGTTCGAGGGTCAGGAGGAGGCTATGAGCTTCCTGGCGCGCTCGTCCGCGGCGACGCCTGCTGCCTGCATTCCTGAGGTCCGCGCGGATATGCCTGTACCGGCGACGATCGCGGCCGCGCCTGCTGGCCTCGCCCCGTCTGTCGACAGCGAACCGGCGCAGCGCGCCGTGGCGTGACGCGGAGGACCGGGCGTTCGATCAGAGCGGTGTCGGTGCCGTGATCGGAAGCTTCTTTTATCTTCGGCCACGGCCGTACGCGCCGGCAACAATCGCAAGCCGGCTTTGGCGGCGGGAGTGAAAACAGCCGCCTGCGAGCAACGGCATTCAGCCGGACCGCTCGAATAAACCTCGGTTGTCGCACGCCACCAGGGGCGGATCTCCGAGTAGATCGGCGCGCCGCTAGCGACGCCTCCCGGGGATCGAAATGGTCGAATGGAACGAATACGTAAAGCTCGCGATCGCGCTCATGGTCGTCGTCGACGTGCCGGGCAATATCCCGATGTTTATCCTGCAAACCCAGGGGATGAGTACTGCGGAAAAGCGGATTACCGCCCTCGCGGCCGGCGTGGCCACAGCGGCAGTCCTCTTCGCTTTCGCCTTCGCCGGAGATTACATTCTCTCGTCTTTCGGCATCACGATTGAGGCCTTTAAGATTCTCGGCGGCCTTGTCATCCTGCTCCTGGCGCTTGAGTTGCTGGGGCTGATCGGCGACAAGCACGGAGGACTACAAAGCAATGCCGACGCCCACCCGATTACGGTTGGAATCTTTCCGATGGCTGTGCCCCTTTTTGCCGGGCCTGGGGCCATCAGCACAGTGATGGTCTACGCTCATGAGGAATATCACTCAAATCACGATCTGATCCTTCTGGCGCTGATCGGCAGCGTGTCGCTGACCATCGTTGTCGGGCTGACGGCGGCGGCCCCGCTCTCCCGGGTCATCGGCCCGCTGACGCAGCGCGTGCTGAATCGCCTGCTCGGCATAATCGTGGGCGCGCTCGGCATCGAGTTCGTTCTCGAAGGCCTTGCCGCCTTCTTCCCATCGCTCGGTCAAGCAGCTTGACCGGCCCCGCGGTCCGACCGGACGGCGGCCGTGGGGTAGCGGGCCGTCGCTCATCCATCGCAAATGCCGACACCCTATTCCGGCAATCGGCGGGACCGTCCCGAACGATCGATCACGCCTGCGGAAAGCCTGAAGCGCTAGAGCGATCCCTTCGCACTTGGACCGTCGATAGTCAGCACGATAGCGGGCGTCCGTGGCTTGCGGCCGGTATCGCGGCGCGTACAGGACATTGGCGCGGAAAAGCCTACAGGCCCGATCACCACTCCCGCTTCGGCCACTCCAAGGGGGTAGGGCGCTTTGTCTGAAGTCCTCCGGTAATCGCCAACTTGCGCCAGGTCGCTGAATTTGACATTCGAGGGCTAAGCTACTGACTTCACTGACTGTTGAGAGGCATCATAGTTAGCGTGTCGAGGGTCCAAATCGCTCCCCCGCAACCAAACTGGGCTAAGGTAATCCAGTTGAATCAAATACTAACCAGGGTGGGCCACGGCGCGCGCCTGCTCCGCTCCCTCAGTTTGGACTGCGGCAGGCATTGAGGGCTGGCGCAGGTCAGCGATGGCACACTCGGCTCGGGTGATCTAGGTGTTCTGCGCCGCCGGCAAACGCCGCGGGGCGCAGTACCAAGGCTGAGTTCAGCGGCCCCGAGCTCCCTCTGCCGGGTTCGCGCAGAAGATCGCGACCTTGTTGCCCAGGGGATCGCGGAGATATCCGACATAGAAGTGATCGCCGTACTTGGCCCGGAAGCCGGGAGCGCCCTCGTCGGAGCCCCCCGCCTGAAGACCGGCGGCGTGAAGGTTACGGACCATCTCATGCGTCTCGGCTTGAAAGGCCGTCATAGAGCCGTTGCCAACGGTCGCCTCCTTCCCGTCGTATGGCTTCGCCACGTATACGGCGGCGGGGCCGCGGGACCGGCCGGACATGTCCGGAAAGGTGAATTCGATGCCGTTCGGCACTTCCTTCTTCCTGTAACCGAGCGGGGTCAGGATGGCCGTGTAGAAACGCCCCGAGAGCGAGATATCGTTGGAACCAACCCTGATGTAGCTCAGCATGCAGTTGCTCCTGTCTGCACCGTGGGCCCCTGAAGGCTCGAAGCGCGCCTCCGTTTTGGGAACTGTACCTACCAGAACCTGGACGGTCATTCATGCACCCCGACCGAAGCTGCCCAACAATAGCCGAAGAACCCGGACAGATCCCGTCGAACGGCCGCTTGAGGATCGAAAGGCGGCCGAACAAGCTGCCAGCTCGACCGGCCGTACTTGGCCGGACTCGGCCAGTTAGCCCCTCTCATGGCTTGGCTCTCCATGCCGCAGCTTGGAAGAGTCCCTGCTGATATCGACGGCTGCGGGTCCCCGCAACCAACCTACCAATTCTGAAGCATCGAAGCGGAAACCGTTGTTAAAGCCAGTTCCGTGCGCCGTGTCGATCAGCACTCCCGCCTGCTAAATCTGCTTCGAATTGGATCCCCTGCAACCGACAAGCTTCTTGTTACCAGCATGGGCTAGTCCGTTCAGGTGATGTGAATATTCGCGCGCCGATGGTAGCTTTGTCTCACAGGTTCGCGACATAATTGATCGAGTCTGATTGGGTTAGCTTGCATTCGCTTGTATCGGGGGAGGACTGTGGGCCATTCTGACGCCAACTCCGGCGCGTCCACGGAAATCCCGAATACCGGGCTGGCTTGTCTGCTGATGCTGGCGCGTTATTTCCGGGTGCCGGCTGAACCCGACCAGGTTCAGCATGACCTAGGCCTTCGCGGACGGGCGTTCAATGCGGACGATATCGTCCAGGCGGCCAAGCGGTTGAACTTTAAATGCCGGCGCGTAAAGGGGTCGGTCAATCGGCTTGGCCAGATCGCCCTTCCCGCGATCGCGGAGTTGCGTGACGGTAGCTTCGTCGTTCTTGCGAAGGCCGGCGACAGCTCCGTCCTGGTGCACGACCCGCGGGACAGGAGTCCGAAGACCCTCGAGCTTGAGGCCTTCCTTCAGTCCTGGACCGGGTATCTCATTCTGTTGACCACACGCGCGCACCTCGGCGGCGAACAGCGTCGCTTTGACGTCACCTGGTTTATTCCCGCGCTGATCAAGTACCGCCATCTGTTCGGCGAGGTCCTTGTCGCCTCGTTCTTTCTGCAGCTCTTCGCGCTTTTCACCCCGCTGTTCTTCCAACTGGTGATCGACAAGGTGCTCGTGCACCGCGGACTGACGACGCTCGACGTCCTGGTCGTCGGGCTTGTCGCCATCTCGGTGTTCGAGGTGGTGCTGGGAACCCTTCGAACCTACGTCTTCAGCCACACGACCAGCCGGGTCGACGTGGTCCTTGGCTCGCGGCTATTCGGACATCTGATGTCGTTGCCGATCAGCTATTTCGAGGCGCGTCAGACCGGGCAGACCGTCGCGCGCGTGCGCGAGTTGGAGACGATCCGATCGTTTTTGACAGGGTCGGCCCTGACGCTGGTGATCGACCTGTTCTTCACGGTCGTCTTCCTGGTGGTGATGTGGATTTACAGCCCCACCCTCACGCTGATCGTCCTGGCCTCGCTACCGCTCTATGTCATCCTGTCGGTCCTGGTGACCCCGACCCTGCGGGCGCGCATCGCGGAGAAGTTCAATCGCGGCGCGGAGAATCAGACCTTCCTCGTCGAGTCCGTCGTCGGCGTGGAGACCCTGAAGGCGATGGCGGTCGAGCCGCAGATGCAGCGTCGCTGGGAGGATCAGCTTGCCGGCTACGTGCGCGCCAGTTTCCGGGCGACCAATCTTTCCAATGTCGCGAGCCAGACGGCGCAACTGATCAGCAAGGCCGTTATCGCTGCCACCCTCTGGTTCGGCGCCCGGCTCGTTATCGAGGGCGATCTAACGGTCGGGCAGTTGGTCGCCTTCAACATGCTGGCTGGCCGGGTAAGCGGCCCGGTCTTAAGACTTGCGCAACTCTGGCAGGACTTTCAGCAGGCGCGTATTTCCGTCGAGCGGTTGGGCGACATCCTCAACGCCCCGAATGAGGCGACCGGCGGCGCCGCGCGCAGCGCGCTGCCCAAAATCGAAGGACGCATTTCCTTCGACCACGTCGTCTTCCGCTATCGGCCCGACGGGCCGGAAGTGCTGAAGGACATCAGCCTGGAGGTCGCGCCGGGCGAGGTGTTGGGCATCGTCGGATCGTCCGGTTCCGGCAAGAGCACGTTGACCAAGCTGATCCAGCGGCTGCATGTGCCCGAGGCCGGCCGCGTGTTGATCGACGGCGTCGACCTGGCGATGGTCGACCCGCGCTGGCTGCGCCGGCAGATCGGCGTCGTTCTGCAGGAGAACATACTGTTTAACCGGACGGTCCGGGAAAACATCGCGCTCGCGGACCCGGCCTTGCCGATGGAGCGGGTGATAGCCGCCGCCAAGCTCGCCGGTGCGCACGATTTCATCCTCGAAATGCCGCTTGGCTACGACTCGGTGTTGGAGGAGCGCGGCGGCAACCTGTCGGGCGGCCAGCGGCAGCGTATCGCCATTGCCCGGGCGCTGATCAACGATCCGCGCATCCTGATTTTCGACGAAGCGACCAGCGCGCTTGATTACGAATCCGAATACCGCATCCAGCAGAACATGCGTGCCATTACGCAGGGCCGAACCGTGATCATCATCGCCCACCGGCTGGCCGCGGTTCGCGACGCGTCCCGCATCGTCACGATGGAAGGCGGCCGCATCGTCGAGGACGGCACGCATGAAGAACTGCTGACCGGAGATGGACGCTACGCCGCGCTCTATCGGCACCAGACCGGGGCGCACCGGCCGGCGGTTCAGGAGCATTCTGCATGAGTCGCACGTGGGAGGTTCTGAAAGCCGCCTGGGCCGAAGAGAAAGCCGCGCCCGACAAGCCGAAACTCAATCGCAACGAGCGCGAATTCCAGGCCGCCGCGATCGAAATCCTGGAGACCCCGGCCTCTCCTGCCGGCCGTGCCGTCGCCTATGTCATCCTCGCTGTGTTCGTGCTGGGTATAGCCTGGGCCTCTATCGGAAAGATGGACGTTCACGCCACCATGCAGGGCCGGATCGTGCCGGTCGGCAACGTCAAGGTGATCGAACCGCTGGAGGCGAGCACGGTGCGCGACATCCACGTCAAGGCCGGCGATGTCGTGCAAAAAGGCGACCTGCTGATCGAACTGGACCCGACCGAGCAGGCGGCGGACCGGGATCGGATCGCTCAGGACCTGATGATGGCCCGGGTTGAAGCCGCGCGCCTCCGAACGGCCCTGGACGCTTTCGCAGAGGAGGCCCCGGTCGAAGAATTGGTCGTGACCCTGCCGGAACAGGTCGACCCGGTAATCCGCGCGCTGCAGACCGAGGTGCTGCGCAACGACATCGCGGCGCACCGGGCGACCATAGAAAGCCTGTATGGCCAGATCGCAACGCAGACCGCCCAGATCAAGCGGATCGATGCCAGCGTTGCCGAACGGAAGAGTCTGGTCTCCGTGCTTCAGGAACGCGCCGGCATGCTGGAGACCCTCGTGCAGCGCCGGGCCGGTTCCCGTGCCCGCTATCTGGAAGTCGCCCAGGTCCTCTACGAGGAACGGGCGATCATGGCGAGCGAGGAAGGCCAGCTCGGCCAGATCCGCGCCGAAATAGAAACGCTCGCACTGCGTGTAACAGAATTGAAAGCAGAGTTCCGCTCGACGAAAATAGGTGAACTAGCGGAGGTTGAGCGGCGTATCGCCGGTCTGCGCCAGGAATTGATCAAGGCCACGCGCCGAGAGGAGCGAAGCCGCCTGATCGCGCCGGTGACCGGCACCGTGCAGCAGCTCGCCGTACACACCGTGGGCGACGTCGTCACCACCGGCGAACAGTTGATGATCGTCGTGCCGGCGGACGCCGCCCTGGAGGTGGAGGCCATGCTGCTCAACCTCGACAAGGGCTTCGTCGAAGCCGGTCAGTCGGCGGAAATCAAGGTCGAAGCCTTCCCTTTCACCAAGTACGGGACTATCGATGGCGACATCGCCCGCGTCTCCAACGATGCGGTCGACCAGGAGGGCCAGGGCCTGGTGTTCCCGACCCGCGTGAGAATGGCGCGTTCGACGATCAGGGTCGATGGCGAGGACCAGGCGCTCACACCCGGCATGGCCGTCACCGTTGAAGTGAAGACCGGCAAGCGCCGAGTGATCGAGTTCCTACTGACCCCGCTGCTCCGCTACCGCGACGAGGCGATTCGCGAGCGGTGAGTGGTAGAAGGTGACGCCTGACGTTCAACAAAACAGTCCGTCACAACATTTTCACGTAAAAGTTGATCCTGCCCCTTGCGCCCGGATTGTCGTCGTGCCTAGACTATTAACGCGGAAATAGCAGGGGATTGGGGGCGTAGTTTCCGTGATGCGAACATCATATCCTTGCTTCGTTGCTGTCGGTTCGTCAGGTGGCGCCATGATTGATCATGTGTTCACGGCACGGACGGCAGTTCCTCCAATGTCTTCGTCAATGGAATCCAGCGGACCGCGAAACTCTTCCTTGCTTCGTTCTCCCAATTCGGTCGAGGTGTCTTCCAGTGGCCGATTCTCGAACCATGAACTCACTAGCCCGTCGAGGGAGGGAAGTCGGTTTCCGCAAACCTCGGTCGCTCGGACATGGAAGTTAAGATCAATGTATCGCATCGTGCCGTACTTGAGACCAATCGCATACTCCTACGGTATTTGTAGGCTCGGTAGCGAGAGAAGCCATACGCAAGAATTGAATGCTAGTCTCCTTATAGATTGAGGTCGATGGCGCATGACTTCAGGTTCAAAAGTATGGCGAGACGTAGTGTTTTCCGGACCAGGCGTTGCGGGTTTTGTATTTTTGTATCTCTTTCTCCGAGACATCGTGTTGGTCTTTGTCTTTGCCGTTTTGGTAGCGCTTTGCTTCAGACAGCTAAGGGAGTCTGAAATTCCTCTCCGAGCCGAAGCGCAGAAAGTCATGACGACGCTCGGTCTATTTTGGATGTGGCTATTTCTATATCTGTTGGGCGCAGGGCTTCTATTGTCGTTTCTTGTGGGTGTGCAGTCAGATAACAGTATTTCCTCGTTGATCGAATTCTACGATTGGTTCCTAACGGTTAATCCCATTTGGCTGACGTTCGACAGGATTGCCAGCGATGCTATCGGTAACAACGAACCTCATTTGGCGACGAGGTACATCGTTGTAGGAAATGGCATCTTACTGGTGGCCGTATTCTTTCTCGCATCGCAGCTAAGATCTTTGACCGGCAATCTAACCAAGTTCGTCAGAATATATCCGCTGATTGCAAAGAGTGATGGCGGGAAAGCCGCGCGGCGAGTTTTCTATTTTATGTCATTTCTTTTTGTTTTGGCGTCGGCGCTTTATGCACTGATGTTCCATATCGACTACGAAACACGTCCACAAAGAATGTTGCTGAGTTTCTTGGAGCACGGAAGCTATATCGGTTTGGTTCAAGTGTGCCTGCTTTTAGCGACTGCTGTGTGGTTAGCGGGTTGGATGGCCCTCTTCGCCGTATTTGCCCTCAGTGGTCGCTGGAGCTCCAACTAAGAGCATGAAGCACCGGGTAACCGGAAAAAACAGGCAAACGAGCAAGTGTGGACGAACAAAAACGCCCGCCAGAAATTTTAGGAGATTGGACAGATGGGATCCGTATTGCAGATCTTGGGGACGGCAATTGGTGCGGCCCTCGGGCTGGCTGCCGGGGCGGCGAGAACAGCAGGGCAGAGGGCTTTTGCCACACAAATTGATGCTCTTGCCTTTGGGCTTGCCGGGTTCTTTGGCGTTGTAGTTGAGGTCGGTGAGGCTAGGGGCAATAATCCCGCCAATGCTGGCGTTAAAGGGGCGATTTCAACATTTGCTGGCATCGCCGCCGGGCTAGCCGCTGCGGCAGCTTTCAGCGCAGTGACCGTCGTTGCCGTGCCAACTGCGGTTGTGATTGCCGTGAACGTCGCAGCAGGTTTTTTGGTTGGGGCCACGGTCGCTGCCGCTCTTGATTTCATGGAAAGCGAATTCGGCATCACGATTATTGATAACGATATTGATGCAAGTCAGGTAGCGACAAACCAAGATGATGTCCTGGTTGGGACTGAATTAAATGATGATATTTCTGGGCAAGAAGAGGCCGACAAAATTGACGGTATTGGAGGCGACGACGAAATTTTCGGTGAGGGTGGTGATGATCAATTGGACGGTGGGCTAGGAGACGACGAAATATTCGGAGGGCAAGGAAGAGACGATATAAGGGGTGGAGACGGCGATGACATAATAGACGGCGGAACCGGCGACGACGCTTTGCAAGGCGGTGCCGGGGAAGACGAGATATTCGGCGGAGACGGCGACGATCAAATCGCTGGGGGCGACGACGTAGATCTCCTTTTTGGCGATGCTGGCCAAGACGAGATTGCCGGCGAAGCAGGGGATGACTTTATCTCCGGCGGCATCGGTGACGATCTCATTGACGGTGGGAATGATGACGACACGATTTTCGGAGACGACGATAACGATATTTTACTGGGAGGCTCCGGCAAGGATGTAATCGACGGCGGTGTCGGAAATGACCAACTGGAGGGCGGTAACGGCAACGATATTCTTAACGGGGGCTTGGGTGAAGACGCCCTTTTTGGAGACAAGGGTAACGACGTCCTGGATGGCGGCGCTGACAACGACGGCGACATGCTGTCAGGCGGAGAAGGAATTGATACGTTCATCATCCGACCTAACGATACCATCCTCGATATTGAAAAGGACGATCGCATAAAGACTGCGGACGGCAAGACACTCGGTGGTACCGTTAGAGGGAGGGACGGCTTCAAGAAGGACGGCGTGACTTACTCGGCTGCCATGGTGACGGGTGAGAGGACGCTTCGTCTGTCATTTGCTGGCGGTAGTGCCACTGTTGAGAATTGGCGGAACGGGGACGCCGGTATCGTTCTAGTCGCTCGACCGCAGGACAGCCAAGAGCCGGCTGAATCAAAGGCATCACCGCTCGTGCTCGACCTAGACGGGGATGGCATTGAACTTCTGGAACGCGGCGAAACCTTCACTTACTTCGATTTTGACGAAGACACGTTTGCAGAGCGCGCTGGCTGGATTGCAGGTGATGATGGTTTCCTTGCTTTGGACCGTAACGGCGATGGCGCGATCAACGATGTCTCTGAGTTGTTCGGCTCGAACCCAACAACTCTGTTCGGCGATGTATCCTTTACAGATGGCGTGGAGTCCGGCTTTTCTCGGCTGGCGGAGCTGGATTCGAATGCGGATAGCGTTATCGATAGCCAGGACGCAACGTTCGGCGACCTGCTGATTTGGCGAGACACAGACGAGAACGGGTTTAGCGATTCGACTGAGTTGTTTACGTTGGCGGAGATCGGGGTAGCGAGCATTAACCTGGACTTCGCGCGCGAACCCGAGACAGTTGGGTCGAACTTAATTCTGGATAGGTCGACATTTACGCGCGATGACGGCACGACATCGGAGATCGCCGACGTCTTTTTCAGCATTGATCCCGGAGACACGGTAGACACCAACCGGAACATCGCAATTTCAGACGAAATCAGGACACTGCCATTTATCGTCGGCCGGGGCGAGGTTTCGGATCTCGACGTAGCCATGGCGCTCGATCCTCTGCTTAAGGAGATGGTGCAGGAACTGAACGCGCTCACCGTTGTGGATGCACACCTTCTCCCATCGAAAGTCGAAGCGATTCTGTTCCGATGGTTCGGGGTAGAGGACGTTCGTCCGGACAGCCGGGGCTTTTTCACAAATGGCCAGCGGCTTGCCGCAACCGAGAAACTGACCGGCCGACCGTTCCGGCAACTTGGCTCCATCCCCAACCCGCGCCCGGTGGCCGGCGCCATTCTGGCCGCTGGATGGCAGGATACTCTGGCCGACAGCACGGCTCAATTTCTCGCACAGATTCCATTGGGCGATTCGTTGACGCCGGGACTGCGATTCGACCTCGCGGCTTTTTTTGCGACGGATGCCGGTACGACCTTGGACAGCGTCCTCGCCGCAATGCAAGCCAACAATCCGACGGATCCGACGGAACGGATTCAATACTGGCATGGCATGACGATGGTGTTGTCCGCGTTCCGCGCCGAGTTCGCAGAGACGGATGCCGCGTTCGACACTTCGGTCAACGCCGCATTGCAAGGCGCGGGTGTTCCTTTGTCCTTTAGCCAAATTCGTTCGGCTTTCATAGGGTCGGATGCAGATGAGACTCTAGTCGGTACGGCTTCGAGCAGTGACGATCAGGTCCTCGTCGATGGCATCGACATCCTGATGGGCGGTGGCGGTAAGGATCGGCTGATAGGCGGTCTGGGCACGGACATTTATCTGTTCGGCCGTGGACATGGCGTCGTCGAAATTCAGGAAGACGCACGGGGGTTCAGTGGGCTTTTCGGCCGTCAATCCGGCGTCGGTAATACCGTTCGCTTCCTCGATGGGGTCGCGCCCGGCGACGTGACGTTTGAAGCGAGTGAAAACGGCTCAAACCGAGACCTTGTCGTGAGGGTCATCGGCACCGGAGATGAATTGCGCGTTCTCGGCCAGTTCAGCGGATTGACCCCGCAGATCGAGTTTTTCGAATTCGCTGATGGCACGCGACTCGAATGGGTCGACATTCGGGCCGATGACGCCGCGACGGACGGCGACGACCAGCTTTTCGGATTCGCGCTTCAGGATAGTTCGTTGGACGGTGGGCCGGGCGACGACACGTTGGTCGGCAGTGCCGGTAATGACACCTACTTTTTCGATGCCGGTGGCGGCAGTGATGTCATTGTTGAACGAGCGCGGTTTGACGATTCTTTTGATAGAGTTGTTTTTGGGCCCGGCATCGCTTCCGGGAGCGCGCAATTCTCAAGGTCGGCCGATCCATCCGGTGCAGACCTGATTATCACGTTCGACGGCCTTAGCGACCGCCTGACCATTGTTGGCCAATTCTCAGGCGGGGGCGGAGGCGGGCTTTTGCCCATAGAGACTTTCGAGTTTGCTGATGGCACGGTTTTGGCGGCGAATGAGATCGATCAAATTCTCCTTACGCCCACCGACGGCAACGATGCCATCGTTGGTACGATCCGAGATGACGTACTTACAGGTGCTGCCGGGAACGATATCCTTAGCGGTGGAGGCGGTGGCGACGACTTGCTGGATGGCGGGGTCGGAAACGATCTGCTCAGAGGAGGTAACGGCGCGGATACCTACCTTTTTGCTCAGGGATCGGGCCACGATCGGATAGAAGACACCGCAAGTGCCAACAACGTGCTCAGGTTTGGCCCGGGCATTGTGCAGGCCGACCTGCAAGTCGCCCGCAGTGGTGTTGGACTGCGCGACATCACGGTACAGATAGCCGGAACAGACGATGTTCTGGAGATAGGGGGCCAGTCTGATGCGACAGTTATCGCGTCCGTTGAATTCGACGATGGGACAACTCTGACAGGGGCGCAACTCACCGCGCTGGCTGACCCGGTCATCGGGGGCGCATTGGTTGGCACCAACCGCAGAGACGTGCTGAACGGAGACAGCGCGGATAACCGGCTTGATGGCGGTGCCGAAATCGATCTATTGCGTGGTAGTTCGGGCAACGACGTCTACGTGTTCGGCCGCGGCTACGGTCAAGATACGATCGACGATTCCGGCGGCCTGTTAGACGCTGTAGAGTTCGCGCCTGGCGTCATGCCATCGGATATCCGGTTCGAGAGAGAATTTGATGACCTGATCCTCCGCATCGACGGCACGGACGACGTGCTGACGGTCCGCGATGGTGCCGGTTCCAGCTCGTCACGGCATGTCGAGGAATTCCGCTTCGCCGACGGCACCATGTTGACGCGGGATGAGATCCTTGCCGGCCGGCGCACCGGCACCGCCGGCGACGACCATTTGTTCGACCTCGGCTCGAGTTCGGTAACGTTCGATGCCGGCGCGGGCGACGACAGCATCCAGGGCACGGACGGTTTCGCTGGCGACGTGTTTCTGCTCAATGCGGGGTTCGGCACGGACACCATTGAAGATCCGGATGGATCGAACGACCGGGTGGTTTTCGGCGCGGGTATTAACCAAGCCGATGTCGCTCTGTCACGCGAGGGCCGCGATCTGATCGTCAATGTAACGACGACAGGGGACCGGCTGATCGTCAAGAACCAGTTTGTCGTAGCACTCGGCGACGATCCGCGGATCGAGCGGATTCAGTTCGGCGACGGCAGCCAACTGACCGAGAGTCAGATCCGCGGTCAGGTGCTGGCGCCGACGGCCGGCGACGATCTCTCCCTCGGCTTCGGCCCTACGACGTTGAACGCCGGCGCCGGCAACGACCGTCTTGAGGGCGACGACAGTTCGACAACCTATTTCTTCACGCGAGGCTCGGGCAACGACGTGGTCGCCGACCTCGGAACCGGCGAGGACGACCCAGATACGATCCGCTTCGGGCCCAATATTACACTCGAAGACCTGAAGATCACCCGGAACGGCGCGTTGGGATTTGGCCTAATAGTCGAGATCGTCGATACCGGTGAGACGTTGACGATCGAAGCGGCCTTGCCTGGCGACGGAATCAGTGATCAGGAGTTTGTCCGGGGCCGCATCGAACGGTTCCTGTTCGATGACGGAACAGTGGTGCAGACCACGGACATTGAGGCGCAGGTCATCGCGGACGAAGCGACGGATGGGGACGATACGATTAAGGCGTTCGCCTCCGATGTCGTTCTCGATGGCGGCGCCGGGAACGACACTTACCTTGTAGGTGAACCGGAAAGTATCATCTCTTTCGGTCCAGGCTCCGGCCTGGACACGGTCACCTTGGACCCGGATGCCGCACGGTTGGATCCGTTCCCTTTCGGTAACTACGTGGTCGCCTTAAAGCCGGGAGTTGCAGTGGGTGATGTGGAGTTCCGACATTTCCGAGGTACCATTGCCGGCATCAATGGCGATCATCTGCAAATCCTGCTGAACGGCGGTACGGACGTTTTGACCGCCGCCAGGCAGTTTTCGCCGGCCCTGGATTTCGATACCCTTCCCAGCGCGCCCACCATCGCCGAGGTTCGCTTCGCCGACGGAACAACATTGAACGCGCAGCAGATCGCGGATGCGAGCGTTGCCGGCGGCGTTGCGACGGATGGCGACGACTATCTGCCCGCCGCGGTGGACGGCGCAGTGCTGAACGGCGGTGCGGGCAACGATCTGATGCTTGGCGTTTTCGGCACCGAAACCTTCGAATTCGGCCGAGGCTCCGGCAACGATCGAATTGCGGCCGCGAATACGGTCGGTTTCTCTAGCATCGACGTCGGTTCCGGCGGGACGCTTTCCTTCATTGGTGGGCTGACGCAGAACGATGTGAATGTCCGCTGGCAGGGTGACGACTTCGTTTTCGAAATCGCCGATACCGGCGAGACGGTAACGTTGGTCGACAGGGCAAACGAGAGAAGCGCCGAAACCGTCCAGTTCAGCGACGGTACGACGGTCACCACGGCCGATCTGATTGCCGCCGCGCTTGTGGGAACCGCCGGCGACGACATCCTTGTCAGCGATTCCAGAAGCCAGACTCTCGACGGCGGTGCTGGCAACGATGTGCTAAACGGCAATGAGGGCAGCGACACCTATATCTTCGGGCTCGGCTATGGCAGCGATACGATCGTTGAAACGTTCGTGGACTTCGAGAGTTTTGATATCGAAGTCAACGGTGCGCCCCAAGGCCGTGATGTGGTTGAGTTCGGCGCGGGAATAACGCTCGGCGGTCTGACTTTCACCCGAACGGGCGATGACCTGCAGGATCTGGCCATCAGCATCAACGGCACGGATGACCGATTGCTGATAAAACGTCAGCTTGCGCCGGATCCGTCACCGGGCTCTTTCAACGGCCTCAGCCCATTTGAGGGCTTTTTCAGCGATCCCAACGGAATCCACGAGTTCCGCTTCGCAGACGGCACGACCCTGGAACGCGGTCAGGTCGCCGACTTGGTTTCCGGGACGGACATGTCGGGCAACAACACCATTCAGACCGGGGACGAGGGTGGCGTTCTAGACGGTTCCGGCGGCCAGGATCAGCTTCTGGGCGGAGCCGGCAACGATACCTATGTCTTCGACCGCGGCTATTCCGAGGACCGGATTGTCGACGCGGGCGGTGAGTTCGATACCATTCGATTCGGCGATAATGTGGGCTTTGGAGACGTCGTGTTCTCGCGTGTCGGGGACGATGGCGCTGATCTGTTCATCGAGGTTGGCGGCGAAGAAAGGCTGACGCTGTTTGTCAACGGGCAATTCACTGACCCGGCCGACAGCCGGATCGAGTTCTTCGAATTCGCCAACGGCACGGTCCTTGAGTGGCCGGATGTGCAGGACGCGATCATCTTCGCCCAGCAGACCACGGGCGACGACGATATCGCCGGCTTCGACACCGACGATGTGATCGACGGCGGCGACGGCGCCGATACGCTTGCCGGCGGCAAGGGCGACGACACGCTGATCGGCGGCGACGGACGGGACACGGCCGTCTTCTCCGGATCGCAGGCCGACTACACCGTCGATATCCAGGTGGACCGTGTGATCGTCACCGATCTCAGGGCCGATGGCGATGGGCAGGACACGCTGTTCGGCGTTGAGGATCTGCGCTTCGATGGCGACGGATCCACCCTGAATCTCACGGCCGTGAACCAGGCGCCCGTTGCCGGCAACGATGCCGTTGTCGGTACCGAGGATACGATCGTCGAGATCCCGCTCGCCACGTTGTTGCAGAACGACTCGGACCCCGAGGGCCAACCACTCGAACTCAAGGAAGTCCGCAACGCGGTAAACGGACTTGTCTTCGTCAACTTGGCTGGTGACGTCACCTTCCAACCAGACGAAGACTTCTTTGGCGAGGCCAGTTTTGAGTATGTGGTCGCCGATCCGGACGGCGCCGAAGCGGTGGCGACCGTTACGCTGACAATCGCCAACGTGAACGACGTACCTGTTCTGCAGGACGTCGTAGTTCTGGGACTGGAGGACGAATTAACTTCAGGAACCGTCGCTGCCTCAGATGCCGATGGCGGGAGCGTTACCTTTTCTGTTGTCACCGGCCCGATAAATGGGGAGGTTTCAGTCGATGCGACGACAGGCGCCTTTGTTTACACGCCAGACCTTGAATTCTCTGGATCGGACCAATTCACCGTACTTGGTACTGATGCGACAGGACTGACGGATGAAGCGGTCGTGAGCATTGATGTCCAGGCTGTAAACGATTCGCCTTTGGCGCTGGACGATGATGGATTCGTCGCCGACTTCAACATGCCTTTGACCATTGCTGCTGCGGAACTTATCGCCAACGATAGCGACATTGACGGCGGCTTGCTCTCCATCATTTCTGTCGACAATGCATCTCATGGTTTCGTGTCATTTGACGTTAACGGAGATGTGCTGTTCCTTCCGGAAGTCGACTACCAAGGGCCGGTTTCGTTTACGTATACGCTTTCCGACGGGCAGGGAGGGGAGAGTGTTGCTAGCGTATCCCTAACGGTCAATGGTCCTACGAATACCAACCCAATCGCTTTGCCCGACGTGGCACAAACAGAGGCCGCGGCACCGATCACCTTGCTGGCCGCGAACCTCATCGCCAACGACAGCGACGCCGACGGCGATAACCTGACGATTACTGAGGTAGGCAACGAAACTGGTGGCGTCGCCACCATCGATGTCAACGGCGACGTTCTGTTCACGCCGGCGCCCGGCTTCTTCGGCGAAGCCGGCTTCGACTACACCGTTGCGGACGGAAACGGCGGAATGGCTACAGCCAGGGTGACTGTGACCGTTTCGGTAAACGAGATCATCGGAACCTCGGCCAATAACACGCTCGTCGGGACGGCGGGTGCGGATCGAATACTCGGCCGTCAGGGTAACGATACCATCACCGGCGGCGGCGGCGGCGACATCATCGACGGCGAGTCCGGCAACGACACGCTCAGCGGTGGCGACGGCGATGACGTTTTCATTTACGAAGGCGGCAGCAACGGCTCGGACAGTGTCGATGGCGGTGCCGGTTTCGATCGAATTCTTGGCGGCAGCGGCGACGATACGATAGAACTGATCGGGTTAGATCCGACAGACAGCATCGAAATGATCGACGGCGGGGCGGGCTTCGATAGCGTTCAAGGCAGCAGTGCCGGCAACACGCTCGATTTCAGCGGCGTCACCATCGTCAATGTCGAACGAATCAAGGGCCGTACGGGCAAC
>JANQEE010000056.1 GCA_028278525.1 Minwuiaceae bacterium
AACGCTCTACTTCGCCCGCTCGCTGGTGCCGATCGGGGCGTTCGAGGCGCCGTTCTATCTGGTCGAGATGCAGACCTTCGGCCCAGGCTTCGATCTGCAGCGCTACAATGCCTATGAGCGGGAGTCGGACGTGCTGGCCGGCACCTACGCCATCCGCCGGGTCTCGGTTCTCAACATCGCCAAGAAGATCGCCGGTTCCGGCCCCGACGCCCGGCGCATCAACATCTGGCAGCTCTCCAGCGCGCAGAACTTCAAGGCCTGGCACAACAGCCCGTCGTTCAAGAAGCTGGCGCCCGTGCGCGCCGAGCTCTTCGATCTCTCCAAGTACCTGATGATGATCGTGAAGAACCGCGGCGGCTGACCGCCGTTGCGCGCATGCGACTCCTTGGTGGAGGAGAGTGGCGCGCTCGGGAGGATTCGAACCCCCGACCCCCAGATTCGTAGTCTGGTGCTCTATCCAGCTGAGCTACCGGTGCGAATGACACAACCGGGAGATGGCTCCCAGCCGCGGGCGCAGACACTAGTCCGATGCCCCGGCCTTGGCAAGAGTGACGATGCTGTGTTTGCTAGACCTTGGAATGCCCTTAAGAAATCTTCCTTGTTACGGAGCGGCGCAGTGGTTAACATCTGCGGGACTGGGCGTGGAGTGAATTTCTACCCGGGCGAGCCAGAGATCCGGCAGATTCCAGGAGACGTCGACGTCGCTCATTCACAATAGAGTGTTCACTGGCATGTTTTCATACACTTCGAAAGCTGTGGCGTTTGGCGCAGTACTCGTGTTGGGCGGTTGCTCCTATTTTTCGGACTCTGTCTGGCCATCGCTCGGCAGCGATGAACCGGTAGCCGGTTCGTCGGAGCAGATTCCGATTCAGCCGTCGCAGGCCGAGAGCGCGACCACCACCACTGCAAACACCGTGGTCGGTGCCGCCGTGGTTCCGCCCCCGCCGCCGTCGGCGCCGCTGCCTGGCGTCGCAAACGACGTACCGCCGGTGTCGGACGTCGGCTCGCCGCCGCCGCTTGGCACCTCGCAATTCGTTCTCGACCCGGTTACCCAGTTCCAGCCGACCGGAACCTTCGTCGGACAGAAGGTCGAAACGCTGCGCGGCGAACTGGAGGGGTTGCAGAACCGGCTCAATCAGCGCAACGGCACTTTGCAGCAGATTCGCGTTACCACGAACCAGAACGCGCAGCGCTATCACAGCACGGTCGCCGCGGTTAATGCGCGGCTGCAGCTCGGCACCACGCCCGGCAATCCGATTCTGATCAGCCAATGGAATCAGGCGCAGGCGGAACTGGACCGCATCAGCGTCGATATCGCGGCAATGAACAGCCTGGCCAACGAAGTGGCCGCCGATTCCAGCATGTCCGCGTTCCTGCTCGAGTCGGCCCGGGCGACTTACGGGCTGGCCGGTGCGATCGACGCCGATCACCAGCAGCTTGCCGTGTTGGAAGACGAGACCAATCGCGCCGTCGTGCTGATCGACCGGCTGCTCAATGAACTCAGCGCCGATATTAGCCGGCAAACCTCTTACGTCTCGAACGAGCGGCGCAATCTCACGACCCTGTCGTTGGCGGTGAAAAACGGTGAGCTTTACGGCGGCAGCCTGGCAAACCGCGCGTTCACCAACGCCGCGCCGGCCGTCGCCGCGGCGCCGATTTCGCAGACGACAGGCGTGGCGGCGGACAATCGCCGGCCGTTGGTTGTGATCCGTTTCGACCGGCCCAACGTGCCGTATCAGGAAGCGCTCTATACCGCCATGTCCAAGGCGTTGGAGCGGCGGCCCGCGGCGGCGTTCGGGTTGGTCGCGGTAACGCCCAGTGCCGGCACGTCAGCGCAGGTGGCGCTGAACCAGTCACGCTCCCGCAAGAACGCGGAAGCAGTGCTGCGCACGTTGACGGATATGGGCCTGCCGCCCGATCGTGTCAGCCTGTCCGCTACCACCAGCGGTCAGGTCGCGACTAACGAGGTGCATATTTACGTCCAGTAAAACGCCAGGCCGACGGTAGCCGGCTTTTATTCCCAGCGTAGGGCCGTGGCGTCGTTCACGAAGTTCGGCCAGTTCGGCCACATTCCTTTCAGCCGGCGATGGGCGACGCCCAGTTTCGGCATCGCGAACAGGAACACGTTGACGGCATCGTCGGCCAGCTTCCGCTGTGCCAATTCCAGCAGGCGGTGTTGGCCCGCGACATCGGTGGCGAGATCGAACCGTGACACGATGTCTCGGAAATCCGCGCTGTCGTACTGGAAATAGTATTCGGGCTCGGCGTAGATCTGGATATCCATCGGCTCGACGTGGGCCGCGATGGTCAGGTCATAGCGTTTTTCTCTGAAGACTTCGTGGATCCATTGGGCGACCTCCAATGGCTCGATCTTCACGACGATGCCGACGTCGCCAAGCATGCTGGCGATGACCTCGGCGCTGCGCCGCGCGTAGCGGCGCGGCGGCAGCTTCAGCGTCAGTGTCAGCCCGTCTCCGTGGCCCGCTTCGGCAAGCAGCGCGCGGGCCCGCGCCAGATCGAACGCAAGCGTTTCGGTCAGATCCAGGTAGGCCGGATGATGCGGCGCGAAATGCGACCCGATGGAAACACCATGCCCGTGCATTGCCTTGCCGATGACGGCCTGCCTGTCGATTGCGTGGGTGATGGCGCGGCGCACCCGAATATCGCCTAAGGCCGGATGGCCGTGATTCATCGCCAGAATCGTCTCCCCCTCGGTGGTTCCTTCCAAAGCGGTGAAGTCTGGGTTGTCGGCGAACTGGTCGAACAACTCGGGCGCCAGAAGGTTGGGCAGATAATCCACCTCGCCATCCAACAGACCGGTCGCCTGTTCTGCCGCGTCTCCGATGAACCGAAAGGTGACATTCGGTATCGCTGCCGTGGCAGCGTCCCGATAGGCCTCGAAGCGGGTCAGCGCGATATGGTCGCCTTTCGCCCATCCCGCATATTGGTAGGGCCCGGTCCCGGCAGGTAGCGCTCCCGAGGATTCGTCCCGCGGTGGCGCCAGTATCGCCGCGCTCGCCCGCGACAGATGGAACGGGAACAGGCCGTCCGGCCGCTTCAGCGTGAACGCGACAGCGCTATCGCCGTCGGCAACGATTTCGTCGATATTGGCAAAGACCGACCAAAGTCTGTTCTGATTCTCCTTCGCCTTATTGCGTTCAAAGCTCTGGATGACGGATTGTACGGTAAACGGCGAACCGTCGTGGAATCGGGCGCCCTGGACCAGGTCGAAGCGGTAGCGCAATCCGCCGTTGGAAACGGTCCAGCCTTTTGCCAGAAGCGGCAGGACGTTGCCGTTGTTGTCGACCCGGGTCAGGGTTTCGAAAACGTTGTACAGCCCGATCTGACCGATCGATGCGGCCCCTCCGTTACGGGGATCCAGGCTGGACGGTTCCAGGCGCACGGCGATTACCACGCTGTCCCGGTCCGCGAAGACCGGTGGCGACCAGCAGAATACCGACAGGGCGATAACGGCGGCCGGCCAACGTTGAGCGATTGCCGGTCCCGCGGGCGTTTTGCTTATCGGCATGGTTGATGCAATGCCGGTTATCCGGCCGCCTGCGCGGTCTGTCGGACCGATCGATAGCCGGGCATGTCGCCAAGGCTATCCGCTTCGTAGACGCCGCGGGCGATTGCCCTGGCCGTGCAATCCGCAGCCATGCTGCCGATCCGCGCCAGCGTCATCGCCTTCGGCTCCTCCAGTGGCACCGCGCCAGTGGACATCACGTAGACCGTATCGCCATCGAACGGCGTGTGCACAGGACGGATGGCACGGGCGAGCCCATCATGCGCCATGATCGCGACCCGAAGGGCCTGTGCCTTGTCCAGCGCGACGTTGGTCGCGACGATGCCGATTGTCGTGTTGGTGCCGATGCGACTCTCCGACGGTAGGTCTAGATCGATGTCCGGCAGGCTCTCCGGAGCGTTCTGGTTGCCCAGTTCGCCGTTTCGCTCCAACGCCCAGGCCCAGAAGACGGACGTGCCGGGAATTGTCGTCGCGCCGACGGGATTGGCGGCAAACAGGGCGCCGACCTGGATGCCGTCGTCGGTTACCGCCGACACGCTGCCAAGGCCGCCTTTCAATCGGCCGGCGCTGGCGCCGAGCCCGGCGCCGGCATTGCCCATGCGGAAGTCCTGCGCCACGGCGGCAAGCGCCTGTTTGCCAAGCGCGCGGTACGGCGGGTCTTCGCCCCAGTCCTTGGCGCCGCCGTTGGTCAGATCGAAAAGGATGGCGCCGGGCACGATGGGCAGGTGAAACGCGCCGACGGAAAATCCCCTGTCACGCGCGGCCAGGCCGGCGGTGACGCCGGCGGCAGCGTCCAGGCCGAAGACCGACCCGCCGCTCAACACGACGGCGTCGACGCGGTCGACCAGGCAGGTGGGGTCAAGGGCATCGCTTTCCCGCGTGCCGGGCGCGCCGCCGCGCATATCGACGGCGACGGTCGCGGCCTCGTCCGGCAGCACCACGGTCACGCCCGTGCGCGCCGCGGTGTCTTCGGCATTGCCGACCGCGATGCCGTCGACATCGGTGATCAGGTTGCGTGGTCCGGGGTTGGCCATGACGTACGCCACCTTCGCCTGACAGAGGAAGTCTGAAGCTAGACGCAAGCAACATTGCCGGTCAATGTCACAGGACCGTCATGTGGCCGGCTGCGACTGGTCCAGTAGGTGGGCGAGGCCGGTCAGGGCCGGGGTCGGGGCGGTGATCAGGAATGTCGGTACGGCGCGAAGGTAGGCTTCGAACCGGCCTTTCGCTTCGAACGCCCGGCGAAATCCGGTTTGATCGAAGCGGTCGCCAAGGGCCGGCACGATGCCGCCCGCGATGTAGACGCCGCCCAGCGCCCCCAACGATAAAGCGAGGTTGCCCGCGGCCGCGCCGAGGACCCGGCTGAACATCTTGATGGCCGCACCGGCCGGCGGCGGCGCGCCTTCCGCGCCGATGTCGGCGGGATCGTCGAGTGTGGCGGGCAAGCATTCTATCGCTGCCAGAGCGCTGTACAGGTTGATCAAACCCGGACCCGACAGGATGTTTTCCAGGGAAACGTGATTGAATTCGTTCTTCAAGTGGCGCCAGACAGCGGCTTGCCGGTCGTCCTGCGGCGCAAAATCGGTATGTCCTCCCTCGCCGGCGATCGCCGCCCAACCGCCTGGACCCGGTATCAGGCCGGATTGGCCAAGCCCGGTGCCGGGTCCCAACACAGCCAGTGCCAAGCCGGGTTTGGCCGCCACGGGTGGGCCAAGCGGTGCAAAGTCCGCGTCGCTAAGCTTCGGCAACGCCCAGGCGATCGCCTCGAAATCGTTGACGATCGCCAAACGCTGTAAGCCAAGTTCCGCCTGCAGCGCCGATTTGGAGAAGGTCCAATCCAAGTTTGTCATCGCGACCTGATCGCTATGCGCCGGCCCGGCGATTGCCAGGGCCGCCTTGTCCGGTTTGGCGCTAAGCCTTTCCAGGCCGGCCCGAACCGCCGCGGCCAGGTCCTCGTAATCGGCGCATCGAAGGACGGTCGCCGCGGCCGGCCGCTTACCCGGTTCGGCCAGTGCGAAGCGGGCGTTGGTACCGCCGATGTCGCCTACCAGATGGGTCATGATGGGTTTCGTCAGGACGCCAGGTCCAGATCGACATCCTCCCTGGCATCCTCCAGGGCGGCTACGAAACTGTCGCGCCAGGCATAGACGTCGTCCCTGCGCAAATTGGCCATCAACGTCTTGTAGCGCTCGCGCCGTTCCTCGCGGGGCATGTGCAGGCCCCGCTGCAAGGCTTCCACGACCTCGTCCGTATCGTACGGATTGACGATCAGCGCGGCCTGCATCTGCCTGGCGGCGCCAGCGAAGCGGGACAGCACTAAAACGCCGGGGTCGCGCGGGTCCTGGGCGGCGATGTACTCCTTGGCCACGAGGTTCATGCCGTCGCGGAACGGCGTGACCAGTCCGATCCGGCTGGCGCGGTACAGTCCGGCGAGGGCGCGGCGGGAATACAGCCGATTGAGGTATCGAATGGGATTCCAGTCGAACTCGGCGAACCTGCCGTTGATGCGGCCGGTTACACCTTCGAGTTCGTGACGCATCTCGATGTATTCCGGCACGTCGGTTCGCGACGCGGGCGCGATTTGCAGCATCACCACGCGACCGCGATTGTCCGGATAATCCTCCAACAGACGCTCGACCGCTTCCAGTCGTTCGCGTAGGCCTTTGGTGTAGTCCAGTCGGTCCACGCCGATGATCAAGTCCCGGTCGCCGACGCTTTTGTTGATCCGGGTTCGATATCGTTTGGCCTCTGCGCTTTTGGCCAGATGGAGGAAGTTTTCCGTGTCCAGGCCGATCGGAAAGACTTCTGCGCGGATGGTCCGGCCGAAAGCGTGAATCATGCCGCGCGCGGTGATCTCGCCGCCCGCCTCGAACACCACGTAGTCCGCGAAGTTTCTAAGGTCGCTCTCCGTCTGGAAACCGACGATGTCGTAGGCGAACAAGGCCCGGACCAGTGCCAGATGGTTGGGCATGGTCACCATGACTTCCGTCGCCGGAAACGGAATATGCAGGAAATAGCCCATGGCCTGTTTGCACGCCCGCCGGCGCAGTTCCTCGCCCAGCGAAATCAGGTGGTAGTCGTGCGCCCAGATCAGATCGTCCGGTTTCAGCAGCGATGCGACCGCCTGCGCGAAGAACCCGTTGACCCGCTGATAGCCCTCGAAGAAGCGGCGGTCATAGGCGGTAAGGTCGGTGCGATAGTGGAACAGCGGCCAGAGGGTGCGGTTGGCGAAGCCGTTGTAGTAGTCCTCGTAGTCGTCGCGCGACAGATCGAAGGTGGCGTAGGTGACCCCTCCCGCCGATGAGATTTCGGGCCGCGGCTGCGCGGCCTCTTCGAAATTGCCGTTCCAGCCGACCCACATACCGCCGGATTCCTTTAGGGCGGCCTGCAAGGCGACCGCCAATCCGCCGGCGGTGGCTTTGGATGTATTGGTGGCGACGCGGTTGGAGACGACGATCAGTCGGCTCAAATGACTTCCCCCCAGCTACGGCTCAATCTCATCGCGCAGTTGATGATGCCGACCAGCGAGTAGGTTTGCGGGTAGTTGCCCCACAGTTCGCCGGATTCGATATGTAGATCTTCTGACATCAGTCCAAGCTGCGTGCGACAGGACAGGATGTTTTCGAAGATCCGCCGCGCTTCGTCTTTGCGGCCCATCATGTCCAATGCTTCAATATACCACAGCGTGCAGATATTGAACGCGGTTTCCGGCGCGCCGAAATCGTCCGGCGCATGATAACGCAAGAGATGGTCGCCCTGGCGCAATGTGCGCTCGACCGCTTCGACCGTGGCGCTGAAGCGGGGATCGCCCGGCGCCAGGAAATTCACTTCGGCCATCAGCAGCAGGCTGGCGTCGATATCATCGCCGCCGAAGCTTTCGGTAAAGCTATTCGCTTTCTTGTTCCAGCCTTTCTTGCAGATCACCGCATGCACCTTGTCGGCCCGGGCGCGCCAGAACGCTTCGCGATGTTCCAGCTCAAGGGCGCCGGCGATTTTGGCAAGCCGGTCGCAGGCGGCCCAGCACATCAGACTGGACGAGGTATGAACCCGCGCCCGCGTGCGCAGTTCCCACATTCCCGCATCCGGCGCGTTATGCAGCTTGTAGGCCTGGTTGCCGACGGCCTCCAGCCGTTTGAATGCCGCCAGGTCCGGCGGCCGCAGCAAACGCTGATCGAAGAAAGCTTGCGTTGCTGCCAGGATGACGTCGCCGTACACGTCGTGCTGTAGGTGTTCGTAAGCCTGGTTGCCGACCCGGACGGGGCCCATTCCACGGTATCCCGCCAGCGTCTCGACTTCCCGTTCCGTCAGTTTGGCTTCCAGGGCGATTCCGTAGACGGGCTGTAAGTGGCCGCCATCCGCCGAGGCGACGATATTGGTCAGATAGCGGAGATAGCTCTCCATGATATCGACGGCGCCCAGGCGATTGAGGGCGCGGACCACGAAGAAAGCGTCGCGCAGCCAGCAGAACCGGTAATCCCAGTTGCGTCCGCTGTCGGCGAATTCCGGGACCGAGGTGGTCATCGCCGCGATGATCGCACCGGTCTCCTCGAAGCTGCAGAGCTTCAGCGTGATAGCCGCGCGGATCACCGCGTCCTGCCACTCCAGCGGCAAATAAAGATGCCGCACCCACTCGCGCCAATAGGCGACCGTTCGTTCCATGAAATCCCTGGCGGTGTCGTCGACCGCGCGCGTCAGGCTTTCGTCAGGTCCCAGAACCAGGTTCACCGGCTCTTCCAGGAAGAACGGCGTCTCTTCCAGCAGATAGGCCGGCGCCGCGTCGGTGGTCAGCCGCATGGTCAGGTCCGGCCCGACATAGCGAATATGGTTGCTGCCGTGCGTGATCTCCGGCTTGGCGGCGCCGTAGGCGAATCTCGGCCGAACCCTGATCCGGATTCGCGGCGCGCCGGCGATCGGCCGAATGCGGCGGACGATCATGGTCGGCCGGAACGTGCGCCCCAGATTGGTGAAGCGGGGCGCGAAGTCTGTGATCTCTATTCCGTTGCCGGCGTCGTCGTAAAGCCGGGTTGTCAGGACCGCCGTGTTGGTGATGTAGGACTGCTCGGTCCGTGCGACGTTGTCCAACACGACATCGAACAGGCCGACCGGCTCCCGCTTGGCGGCATGGTTGCCGTTCAGCAGGTCGCAGAATACCGGGTCGCTGTCGAACCGCGGCCAGCACGACCAGCAGATGTTGGCGTTTTCGTCGATCAGGGCGCTGAAGCCGCAATTGCCGATTACGCCAAGTTCCAGGTTACTCACTGCGGCGCCTCATGCTTTATCGTCCTTGCTGTCCAGCCCGTCTGCAACCGTATCCAGCCATTTGCGGAAGGCATCCACGGTCTCGATGCGGTGTTGCGCGGCCGTCGGCCGGGCGCCGCCGACGCGAATGCTGATGCCGCCCAATCTGTTGACCGTTTCGAAACCGTGCTCGTCGGTCCGGTCGTCGCCGGCGAAAATCGGTGTACGGCCGGCGAACTCCGGGGCGGCCAGGAACGTTTCGATGGCTTTGCCCTTATCGCAGGCGGCCGGCTTGACCTCGACGACCATCTTGCCGTCTAGGACTTCGTAATCGTCCGCCGACGCGGCCGCCCGTTCGGCGGCCGTGCGGCAGTCCGGCCCCCGATCGGGGGCCGCGCGATAATGCAGCGCCAGGCTGATGCCTTTGTCCTCGAGTCGGATCCCGTCTTCGGAATCGGCAAACGCCCGCAAGGCGGTTCGGATCTTGTCCAGCCCCTCGGGCGGGTCGGGCAGGCTGGGTTCCGCGTCGCCGGCCGCGCGCACTTGCCAGCCGTGCAGGCCGGCTGCTTTCAGACGCGCCGGGGCGAGATACCGGTCGATTTGGTCCAGCGGACGGCCGCTGACGATTACCACCGCGCCCCGCAGCGTGCGCTGCAGCCGCTCCAGCAACGCCGGCAGTTTGCCGTTCACCGCGACGCTGTCCGGCGTCGGCGCGATTTCCGCCAGGGTGCCGTCGAAATCCAGGAACAACGCCCAATTGGCATCGGGCTCAGGCAGCGGGCTTGGCATTCAACAGGTCACAAACGCTGACAACACGCCTAAAGACGCTTCATCCGCCGCATCAGTTCGCCGGCAAGCGCATCGATTTCCTCGGCGGCGGGGCTGGTCTTGGCAAACTCGGTCACCCCTTTGCCTTCCATCATGCTGGCGGCGAAGGCGGTGCGGTTGCCAAGCGTGTTCTTGGCGACCGGCAGCTTCAACTGCTTGATGATGGAGCGGATCTCGTCCGGCAGGCGGCCCCTGGGCGGCACCCGGTTCATAACCAGAACCGCGGGCGTCTTTTCGTTTTCCGCCAGGTCCAGCGTGGTCCGCGTCGCCCACAGGTCCATCGGGCTTAGCTGTACCGGAACGACGATCATGTCGGCGCTGCGGATTGCGACCTTGGCCGCCGTCTCGCCGTGCGGCGGACTGTCCATCACCACCAGGTCGTGGTCGCGTTTCAGACGGCCCACTTCGGTCGAGGCACGCCAACCGGAGACCTGGCGCAGCGTGATGCCCGCGTCCTCGCCCAGCAGCTCCATCCGCTGCCGGTGCCAGTCCGATAAGCTTTCCTGAGGGTCGATGTCGACCAATGCGATCGATTTGCCGGCATTCATCCAGGCCACCGCCAGGTGCGCCGTCAGGGTCGTTTTGCCCGCGCCGCCCTTTTGCTGGGCCACGGTAATTACCTGTCCCGCCATATGCTCCTCGCTTGCAGGTTATGGAAGGTCGGCCGAATCCGAAGGCGCTCGCAGCATAAGGCCGATTTGCCGGATTGGCACGGCCAATGTCGGCCGGTCAGGCGGCTTTCGACGCGATCATGAAAAAGCGGCGGAATGGGAACAGGGTGTGCCCGTCGGGGCGTTCCGGGTAAGCCGCCCGCAGCCGCTCGGCGTAAGCCGCTTCGAAGGCCGTGCGCTCGGATTCCGCCAGCGCGTCCAGATAGGGCCGAAGCGCCGTGCCGCGCACCCATTCCAGTACCGGGTCCTTGCCGGACATCACCTGCAGGTAAGTGGTCTCCCAGAAGTCGAGGCTCGCGGCATCGCCGGCCAGAAGATCGTAATAGCGTTCCTGCGTGAGAACGGCATCCATCGTTCGCAGCGACGCCAGTCGCTCCGCCCACGAACCGTTCGCGGCGGTTTCCACCAGCAACCGGTGCGACGGCGCATCGAAATTGCCCGGCATCTGAACCGCCAGAATCCCGCCGGGCGCCAATGAGGCGAACAGGCGCGGGAACAGCCGCGGATGATCCGCCACCCAGTGCAGAGCCGCGTTGGAATAGATCACGTCCGGCGGACTCTCCGGCAACCACGTCGCGGCATCCGCCTCGATCCAGGTCATGTCGGGGAAGTCGGCCTCGGCTTTGGCCAGCATATCCGGCGATGAATCGATCCCTGTCACCGCAGCACCAGGCCAGCGCTGCAGCAACGCGTTGGTCAGCGTCCCGGTGCCGCAGCCAAGGTCGTAGACCCGGCCAGCCTGCTCCAGCGGGATCCGGCTCAGCAGTTCCAGGCCCGGCCGAAACCGTTTTTCGTCGAATCGGAGGTATTGCTTCGGGTCCCAAGCCATGCGGCGACTGTGCCGGTACACCCTGCATCGGTCAACCAGCGTCGGGGTTTTCGATGTCGTCGACGATCGGCTGGGTCAGCGTCCGCCCGCTCTCGCCCACGCCGTAGGGATCCTTGTCCGCGTGGCAGTCGACGCCCGCCAATGTGCGGAAGCAATAGAGCGACGGCTCCGCGCCCTCGGCCAGCGGCGGGTGCTGGCAGTATTTTTCGCCGCGGATCAGGTTCACCACGCGGCAGTCCTGCTCGACGGCGGAGGAGACGTGGTTATCCAGGGCTCTAACCGCGTTCACCGCGCAGCCCGATGTCGCCAGCACCAGCATTCCGCTGGCCAGAAGTCTCGGCAACATGGTGGGAATCCCGCCTCGTCAAAAGGACGCCGGGCGCGCCGGCCTGTCTGGCATCAGTGCAGCATCACAGGGTAAAGGAACGGTTAAATCCCGGCCCGCGCGGCTGGCGGGATCAGGCCTGCGGGTCCGGCAGAAACAGGCGGAAAACAGTGCCCGAGGCGTCGCTCTGCACCAACTTGATGTCGCCGCCGTGGGCGCGCATGACGTCCCGCGCGATGACCAGGCCAAGGCCGGTGCCGCCGCTGCGGGCGGAACCGGTGAAGGCTTCGAACAGGTGCTCGCGCGCCACCGGGGGCAACCCCGGCCCGGTATCCTGTATATCGATCGAGACGCCGGTGTCCGTCCGGGCTGCCTGGACCCTGATTTCGCCGCTTTCGGAGATTGCCTGGACGGCATTGCGGCCGAGATTGAGCAGGACGCGGAACATTTGGTCCCGGTCGGCCGTGATCTCCATGCCGTTGGTGATCCGGTTCCGCCAGACGATCTCGCCGCCGGTCGGCAGTCCCACCGACGCGCCGACCTCGTCGACCAGGTCGCCCAGGGGGAACGACGCAAGGTCCGGCGGCGGTTCGTCGGCGCTGCCGTATCGCAGCGTCCGGCGGCATAGGTTGATGGCGCGGTCGATGGCATCGATCAGCCTTGGCGTCACCCGGCGCACGTCCGGGTCGTCGGACAGCGTCAGCCGGTCGGAGACGAGCTGCGCGGTGGCCAGGATGTTGCGCAGGTCGTGATTGACCTTGCTGACTGCCGCGCCCAGTTCCGCCAACCGGGTTTTCTGCTTCAGCGACTGGCGAAGCTGTTCCTGCATCTCGGCCAGTTCGCGCTGCGCGACGCCGATCTCGTCCGACCGCTTCGTCGACGGGTCGATAGAGCTCGACGGCTCCTCCGGCGCCTGGCGGAACGCGGTCATGCTTTCGGTGATCCGCCTTATCGGCCGCACCAGGCGGCCCTGCAGCACCAGGAACAGCAAACCGGCGGTGATCAGGGCGATCGCGAACGACAACGTCAGAATGTTCCAGGAATAGGTCAGCATCGCCGCGCGCAGCGGCGCTTCGTCCATGATGATTTCGACTTCCGTGTCGGCCCGCATCGTGGCGTCGTCGATCACCCGGATTACCCTGCCGTCGGTCGCGAACAGGGTCTCGAACGCGTCCGCGATCAGCATCAACATGTTCCGCTGGCGCAGGTCGTAGCTGGCCGCCACGGAAGGCGGCATGCCGTCCGCCTGAATCAGGATCCGCGTCTGCGGTTGCTTCAGCACCACGCCATGGGCGCTGACGGCGGCCAGCAACTCCCGTTCGAATTCCGGCGACGCAACGAAATTCGGGATAGACAGCAGCGACATCGCCGCCAGATGTGCTTCCTCGATGCGCTGTTCCAGGTTGTTCAGCCTGAACCGGGCTACGGAAGGCACATAGATCAGGATTTCGGCCAGCATGACGAAGGCGACCGTCAGCATCAGTACCTGCGCCGACAGGCTTCTGGTCAGCGGCGGGCCGTTTTTCGATGCTGTCTTCATGACAGCGACTCTACACAAAAAACGCCGGAACAAGGGGGCTAGAATTCCTTGTTCCGGCGCCTTTCGAAACAGCGGCGTGCCAGGGCTATTGAGAGTGAATCAGCCTTGGGGGCGGGACGCGCCTTGCTGCCGGTCTAACGGTGTGGATAGGTCAGTTCTTTTTGGCCGCGCAGGGGTTCTTGGCGGCGCAGGGATTGCACGGGTTCTTCGCGGCGCACGGATTGGCGCTGGCGCAGGGGTTCTTGGCCGCGCACGGGTTGCACGCTTTCTTGGCGCTACAGGGGTTGCAGGCTTTGGCCGGGGAACAGGCGGCGATGGCTGCGGACGGCACGACCGCGGTTGCCGCCATGGTGGCGAGGGCGGCGGCGGTCAAAGTGCGCTTGAACATTTGGGAACTCCATGATCGGTTGAGAGTGGCTTCGGCGCGACCTCATGCGCCGTCGTTTCCAAGGTGGGGACCGCTTTGATGTTGTTCTAATCAACTGCCTTCACGTCGCCGTAAGGCCGGTGTGATGCCCGTTATTGGTTAACCGAAACGGGCCAAAAACCGCACAATGCTGCGGGTTTTCGGGCTGAACAGGCTGGGCGTGTAATAGCTGCCGGCGGCGCGTTTCGAGACTTCGCCAAGAGTTGGATAAGGCACGATGACATTGGCCAGCGCCCCGATTTTAAGCTTCTGCGACATCGCGAGAACCCAGGGCAGGATCAGCTCACCGGCATGCGGGCCGACGATGCCGGCGCCCAGGATCCGACCGCGCTTCGTCGTCACCGCCTTAACCATGCCGTTGGTGTTACGCTCCGCCCGTGCCCTATCGTTTTCGGCGAATTCGAAGCGCAGCACGCGGACGCCGTCATGCTGTTTCTCCGCTTCGGCTTCGGTCAGCCCAACATTGGCGAGCTCCGGGTCGGTATAGGTGACCCAGGGAACGGTCGCGTGGTCCGCTTTGGCCGGCAATCGGAACAGCGCGTTGCGGATCACGATTCCCGCGTGATACCCGGCGACGTGGGTGAATTGATAGCCGCCGGCGACGTCGCCGATGGCGAAGATTTTCTTGTTGGTCGTGCGCAGGCGGGCGTCGACTGTAATGCCCTTCGGCGTGTAGTCGATCCCCGCCGCTTCCAGATTCAGGTTCTCGACGTTCGCCTTACGTCCCGCCGCGACCAGCAGATGGCTGCCGACGACCTGTTGTTCGGCGCCGTCCCTGTCGATGGCGACGGCAATCCCGTCGGCTGTCGCGCCGACTCGAAGGATCTTGATTTCCTCCAGTATTTCAACGCCTTCGGTGCGCACGTCCGCCTTGACGATAGCCGCCAGTTCCGGATCGTCGCGGCCCATCGCCTTGAACATCTCCAGCACCGTCACCGCCGATCCGAGCCGGCGATGCGCCTGGGCCAGTTCCATGCCGATCGGGCCGCCGCCGATCACGATCAGATGGCTCGGTATCTCGCGGTTGTCGAAGATGGTCTCGTTGGTGAAATGCGGAACGTCGGCAATGCCCTCGATCGGCGGTACGGTCGCCGACGACCCGGTCGCCACGACGAACCGCCGCGCCTGCACGGTGACGTCGCCGGCCTCGATTTCCGTCGGCGACACGAAGCGGCCATAGTTTTGCAGGACCCGGACGCCCAGCCCCTCGAACCGCTCCACTGAATCGTGCGGCGCGATTCCGTCGATCACCGCATGCACGTGGTCGTTCACCCGGCCGAAATCGACCGACGGGCGGCTGCCGTTCACGCCGAAGATGCCGGCGCGCTCGAAATTATGGGCGGCATGGCCGGCGGCGATCATGGATTTGGACGGCACGCAGCCGTAATTCAGGCAATCGCCGCCCATCTTGCCGCCCTCGATCAGCACGGTGCTGGCGCCCATCTGGCTGGCGCCCGCCGCGACGGACAGGCCGCCGGACCCGCCGCCGACGACGCAGATATCGGCTGTGATACGTTCGGCCATGGGTCGTGCTCCCTGGAGGTTTGGTGCTGCGGCTCAGCCTTGGCGTTTCTTGAACTTCTTATACGCCACGGGCACCAGGGCCAGGATGGCCAGCCCGATCAGGGCGGCGATGATTTCCGGCGTCAGGATTCCGGACAGGGAAAATGCCTCGCCGCTGTCGAAAATGCTGCCGAGGCCGGCGCCGACCGTGGCGTAGACCAGGGTGCCCGGGACAATGCCGAACAGGGTCGCCAGAACGTATGTGCTGGTTTTGACGCCCAGGAAGGCGGGGACCAGGTTCACGACGAAAAACGGGAACAACGGTACCAGCCGCAGCACCAGCATGTAGCTCAGAGCGTTTTCCTGGAATCCGGCCTCCATCTTGCCGAGCCAGGGCCCCGCCTTGGCGCGGAGCAGGTCGCCGAGCGAGGTGCGGGCGGCCAGAAACAACAGCGTCGCCCCCAGCGTCGCGGCAACCACCACGAGGCTCGCGCCGAGCAGGGCTCCGAACAGAAAACCCCCGGCAATGGTCATGACCGCGCCGCCGGGCAGGGAGAATGCCACCACCGCCGCATACGCCGCCATGAAGGTCAGGGCCGCCAACACGGCGTTGCTGTCGACCCACGCCAGCAGGCTCTCCCGGTTCTCGCGCAACACGTCGAAATTCAGATAGTCGTTCAGGCCGAAAGCGAAAAAAGCCACGAAACCGGCCACAAGGATGCCTATAGGCCACAGTTTCCTGAGGTTGAAACCGCTGTTTCCGGAGTTCACAGGTTGTTCCGCCATGCCGATGCTACCTGTCACATTATGTTGCCAATCGCCCAAATCCGCGCCGTGTCGGATGGCGATCGGTCAGGCTCTTCCTGCGATCCGGGGTCCCGGAACTGTCGCTGATCCCACGGCACTTCTCAAGCTGCAATCCGCCTTTCGGCCCGCCCCGCGCCCGGTTCGTCTCTTCGGCACGGCGGTTCTTCACCAGATGGCGCCGGCTGCCCCGGTCAATAAGACCCGTTCACCACGTCTTGAAGTGTGGTGAAGCCGCCCCAAATCGAAGCTTGGTAAACCGGGTGACGGGCGGCCGCGTACAATTGACTTCGCGGTCGGGGTTCCTTATACAGCGGCCTGCTTGCGGCCCGCTCGCGATGGGCCGAATGAAGGAGAAAACCCGTGAAGCGGACCTATCAACCCAGCGCCCTCGTGCGCAAGCGCCGGCATGGCTTTCGCGCTCGTAAGGCGACCGTGGGCGGCCGGAAGGTGCTGGCAAACCGGCGTCGCAAGGGGCGTAAGCGTCTGTCTGCCTGATCGATGACCCAACCTGTCGGGTGGCTTAAGCGGCGGGCTGAATTCCTCAGGGTCGCCAGCGCCCGGCAAAAATGGGCTGCCCGCGGTCTGGTTTTGCAGGTGGCCCCAAAAATGAATGCGGTCGACATGGCCAAACGGCGGGGAGAAGACGAAGCGGCGCTGCGTGTCGGTTTCACCGTCAGCCGGAAAGTCGGTAATGCCGTGGTCCGGAACCGGGTCAGGCGGCGCCTGAAATCGGTTGCCGCGGAAACTTTCCCCCTGTTCGCGAGGCCTGACCATGACTACGTTGTCATTGGTCGCCAGGCTGCCTTGAACCGGCCCTACGATGCGCTGCGGGCGGATTTGGAGCAGGCGCTTCGAAAGCTGGGAATGTGGTGCGCCCTCGCGACCCCGGAAGCGGACGGCCGGCGCTCTGCCAAAAGGCAATAGAAATGAACCCGTTGACGTTTCTCCTGACCGGGTTGGTGCGCGTTTACCAATTCTTTGTCTCGCCTGTCTTTCCGGCGAGTTGCCGTTATGCGCCAAGCTGTTCCGCCTATGCGCTTGACGCGCTGCGGATTCATGGCGCTTTCAAAGGCAGTTGGTTCGCAGTTTGCCGTATTCTGCGCTGTCATCCCTGGGGCGGTTCGGGGTATGACCCGGTTCCGGCCAAGTCGTGTGACGACCTGACGACGCTGCCGGCCAGGCATTCGGATGGATGTGCCGGCCGCGCGGCCAGCGGTCGGGCTTTGGGGATCGACAATGCCTGACCAAAAGAACCTGATACTCGCCATCGTCCTTTCGGTGGCTATCCTCGGCGCATTCCAGTTCTTCTACGAGGCGCCGCGGCTGGAACGTGAAGCGGCGCAACAGCAGGCGGCGCAACAGCAGGCCGAGGCCCAGGGCCAGACGCCGCCTGTCGGCGTTCAAACGCCGTCCGGCGGCGCCCCGGTTACGGTGCCCGGTTCGACGGCGGCGGCGGGCGGAACCGGTCTCAGCCGGGCCGATCTTCTGGCCCAGTCCCCACGCGTGAAGATCGAGTCGGATCGGCTCAATGGGTCGATCGCCTTGTCCGGCGGCCGGATCGATGACCTGGTCCTGAACGGATATAAAGTCACGGTGGATGCAGGCAGCCCGGATGTCACGTTGTTGTCGCCGGTCGGAACCGCGGACCCGTACTACGCAGATTTCGGCTGGATACCGGTCGCCGGCACGTCCGCGAAGCTGCCGGGCGCGGATACGGTGTGGCGGTCCGACAGTACGGTTCTGTCGCCGGATCGCCCGGTCACATTGACCTGGGACAATGGCGAAGGGCTGCGCTTCAGCCGAACCTATACGCTCGATGAGAACTACATGTTCACCGTCGATCAGCGGGTGGAAAACAACAGCGCCGATGCGGTCGCGCTGTATCCCTATGGTCTGATCTCGCGGCACAACACACCGTACACTTTGGGCTTTTTTATCCTCCATGAAGGCCCACTCGGCGTTTTCGACGAAACGCTGGAAGAGGTCGACTACGACGATCTTCAAGATGAGTCCCCGGCGAAGCTGCAGCGCACCTCGACCGGCGGCTGGATCGGCATCACGGATAAGTATTGGCTGACGGCGCTGATCCCGGATCAGAAGACCGCGATAACCGCCAGCTTCAATCATCAGCTTGCCGCGACCGACAAGTACCAGGTCGACTATTTCCGCAACCCTATACAGATTCCGGCCGGCGGCAGCGCGGAAGTGACGGATCGCCTGTTCGCCGGCGCCAAGGAAGTCAGCCTGATAAACGCCTACCAACAGGATCTCGGGATCGTCAATTTCGACCTTGCGATCGATTGGGGCTGGTTTCCGTTCCTGACCAAGCCGCTGTTTATCGCGATCGACTACTTCTATCACCTGCTCGGCAATTTCGGCCTTTCGATCATTGTGGTGACGGTGATCATCAAGTTCCTGTTCCTGCCGCTTGCCTACAAGTCTTACGTCTCGATGAGCCAGATGAAGAAACTGCAGCCGGAGATGGTCAAGCTCCGGGAGCGGTTCGGCGACGATCGGCAGAAGCTCAATCAGGAAATGATGGAGCTGTACAAACGCCAGAAGGTCAATCCGGTGTCCGGTTGCCTGCCGATGCTGTTGCAGATCCCAGTGTTCTTCGCGCTCTACAAAGTCCTCTTCGTTACAATCGAAATGCGTCATCAGCCATTTTATGGCTGGATCAAGGATCTGTCGGCGCCGGATCCGACATCTTTGTTCAACGCGTTCGGCCTGATTCCGCTGACGTTGCCGGATTTCATGCTGATCGGAATTTGGCCCATCCTGATGGGCATCACGATGTTCCTGCAGCAAAAGCTGAATCCGCAGCCGGCCGATCCGGTCCAGGCCAAGGTTTTCATGTTCATGCCGTTGTTCTTCACTTTCCTGCTGGCGCGGTTCCCGGCCGGTCTGGTGATCTATTGGACGGTCAACAACGTGCTGACCATCGGCCAGCAATGGCTGATCATGAAACGGTCGGGGACCTAAACCGGCGCCAGGTTCGTTTATGGACGAATTCGACGACGCGGCGATCGAACGGGGCCGCTGGCTATTCGCCCAGGATTGCCAGTTCGTCGCCGGCGTCGCACGGCATGACCAACTGCCCGATGTCGGCGCGAACGAGGTCGCCTTTGCGGGCCGGTCCAATGTCGGAAAATCCAGCCTGATCAATAGCTTGACCGGCAGGAATACCCTGGCGCGCACGTCGCATACGCCGGGCCGGACCCGTCAGCTCAATTTTTTCGACCTCGGCGGTCATATCCATCTGGTCGACTTGCCGGGCTATGGCTATGCCAAGGCTTCGAAATCGGAAATCGCCGCCTGGACCCGGCTGGTCCGGTCGTACCTCAAGGGCCGGCCGACGCTGGTGCGGGCGTTTCTGCTGATCGACTCGCGGCATGGGCTGAAGCCGGTCGACAGCGACCTGATGGCCATGATGGACGAGGCCGCGGTCGTCTATCAGCTTGTCCTGACCAAAGCCGACAAGCCGAAAGCGCCGGAGTTGGATGCCGTTTATCAGGCAACGTTGGCGGAAATCCCGAAACATCCCGCCGCTTTTCCAGAGATCGTCGTGACCAGCGCGCATGACGGGCAGGGCATCGAGGAATTGCGGGCGCGAATAGCGGCGCTGGCGGAAATTTGACGGGTTCGGTATAACGCCGAGCATTATGAGTAGCGATCAATCGGACGAGCTTGACCCGAAGATGCTGACCGCCCGGACTCTGTCCGAGGCGTTGCCCTATATGCGGCGGTTCTCCGGCCAGACGTTCGTGATCAAGTACGGTGGCCATGCAATGGGCGATCCTGCTCTCGCCCAGGGCTTTGCCCGCGACGTTGTGTTGCTGAAGCAGGTCGGCATCAACCCGATCGTGGTGCATGGCGGCGGCCCCCAGATCGGTGCAATGTTGGAGCGCCTGAAGGTCAAAAGCGAATTCATCGACGGGCTGCGGGTGACCGACCGGGCCACGGTCGAAATCGTGGAAATGGTTCTGTCAGGATCGATCAACAAGCAGATCGTAACGGAAATCAACCGCGCGGGCGGATCGGCGGTCGGGATCTCCGGCAAGGACGGCCGGCTGATCGAGGCGAGAAAGGTCGCCCGGTCCAAGCGCGACCCGGATTCCAATATCGAGCGCATTCTCGACCTCGGGTTCGTCGGCGAGCCGAAGCGCATCAATCCTGGATTGCTGGAGCAGTTCGCCGAAAGCGACGTCATTCCGGTGATTGCGCCGGTCGGCGTCGGCGAAAACGGGGACACCTACAACATCAACGCCGATACCGCCGCCGGCCATCTTGCCGCCGCGCTGAACGCCGCCAAGCTGATCATGTTGACGGACGTGCCCGGCATCCTGGACCGCGATGGACAGTTGATCGCGACCCTCAGTCCGAAGGAAGCCTACATGCTTCAGGGCGACGGCACCGTTTCCGGTGGGATGATACCCAAGCTGGAAACCTGCCTGTTCGCGATCGGCAATGGGGTCGGCGCCTCCCACATCCTCGATGGCCGGCAACCGCATGTGTTGCTGTTGGAGATCTTCACCGAGGGCGGCGTCGGTACGGCGATCTACCGCGAGGACGTCTCGCCGACTGTCGACTAGGTGTGATTTCTCAATAGGTTGTCCCGGGTTGGGGGAGTCCGCTGAAAGGCGCGATTGCCCTGAGGCCTGCATAGGGGTTCTGCCAGTCGTATCGATACGTCCGGATAGGCAAGTGTGCGGCGCGCCGGTCTGAGGTTTTGCAGGCGCGGGCTAAGGCCCGCTCGTTGGACACGACGCTTGAAGCGGCTTTTACGGCCGTTGTCGATGCTCTAACTCTTTAAAATAGCTCTAAGAAATTGGCTTCGACCCTGAAACAGCGGTCGGAGAATCGGACGAAAATGAAGGTGATGACGTCCGAACCTGTCCAAAAAGCGATGACGCCAATCCTATCTAAAGGTGTAGGGTGGACCGCCGTCCCGCCGATTTCGGCCCTGAGGATGCGACATCATGGCATTGATAGGTGACGATCCTTCGCCGAGTTTGCTGGGTAACGGCCCTGACCCGAACGGCACCAATAAGACGTACCGGTCCGGCAAACCGCCGAAAAACAGCCTTCTAAGCCAAGCCAAAGCCAACAAGGGCGGCGGCTCGCTGACCGCTGACACGCACAACCCAGGCAACAAGTGGAAAAGCCAGAGGAGTAAGCCCCAGACGGGGCAGGGCGGCGGCAAGCCTAACCAGTCGATAAAGGGCCGCGCCAAGTCGAACCGGCGCCACGGCCAAAACGAGCAGGGCGAGAAGGCGTCCTCCTCGAAGCGGGCGCTGGCCGGCACGGCGGTCGGAGCGCTTTTGTTCGGCGCCGGCGGGACGGTGACGGGCGCGGCGATTGTCGGCGGCACGGCCGCCGTGGCTGCGCTGGGCAGCACGGTGACCGGCGGTCTGATCGGCGCGGCGGCGGGCTCCGCGGTTCCGGTCGTCGGCACGATCGTCGGCGCCGGCGTCGGCCTGCTGGTCGGCGCCTTGGTCGGCTACCTCTCCGGCAGGGCCAGCGCGGGGACCGCCAACGCCGACTATCTGAATACCGACCCCAAGAACTTCGACAACAAACTGCAACGGTCGCAAAAATGGGCCTTCGCCCGCGCGACCATGCCGGAGAACCTCGGCAAGCGGGGGCTGCGGCCGCTCAAGCTGAAGCGCCGGTTCTTCGTGACGCGCATAGCTGTGAACCTAAAGCGCTTGTGCGTGTCGATATCCGACGACAAGAAGCTGCTGGAATGGGAAGCCCGGGGGCGCAATGCGTTGGCGGAGGAGGCGCGAAACGACCTGCGCTACGCGGTCGCCGCGGAGATGTCGTACACCGATCAAAACATAGAAACTGACAACCAGCACTTCGAAGAGACGTGCTCCACCGCCGTGTATCTGGCCAAAGCGCGGGCAGTCGTCGATTCATACAAGGGAATAGGTAAAAATCCGCGCCTTATATCCGATGAAGAATTGGAAAATTTGTTTCCCATTCCAGATGTAAATGACCCTGAATACAAGGTTCTTCAAAAATATGGCGACCCAATACTATGGCGCAAGCGGAAGTATATCTACTTGTACGTGCAAAGGCGCAAGCGTCTCCCGAGAAGCATGCTCAGAGTCAATGCCCTTTCGGACGAAAGGGTAAAAAAATGGGATTTCAAAATGATCGCGCCCGGCGCGAAAAAGCATTCCGTCGAGCGCGCTATCTACAAAGCGCTCCCGAGTGAGGTTAAAGACACGCTGAGGCGCTATTCGGGCCTGTTCAGGGATTTCACGACCGGAACCAACGCCCGCCTGCTCTACGACCGCGTCAACAATGAAGTCATCATAAGCTACAACGCGGGCGGTGGATTAGATGATTTTGCAGCCGAGCAGAACGGCGGAGCCGTAGGCAACTACGTCGGCAACGAGGTGCAGTGCATCCCGCAGGCCAGGGTGCTCGGCAGGGCCGTTCGCGACGCCGTAGACTCGGTCAATGCCGGCCGGCCCGAAAACCAACGGATCAAGCTGGTTTGCACCGGGCATTGCCGCGGCGGCCTGCTGGCGGCCAAAGACGTGCAGCATAACCACGGCACCGCGATCACCTTCAATCCGCTGCCGGAGGGGGCCTCGACGCGGGACGAATCCGGCCTCTTATGCAACGAGGTCGTCTCGAAGGACGTGAACATCATGAACTACAGCGTGCGGAACGATCCCATCAGCGGGTCCGGCATCGCGTCCGGCAGCGGCAACTTCATGGAAACGTTCTTCAACGTCGGCATGCCGGTCATCTACGGCGATCGCCGGATACTTGCGCAATGGCCGGGCACCGACAAGCATAGGGACCCGGTCATGCACATGTGCCACCTGATTGCCGGCGGCACACCGCCGCGCAAGGCGCGCTTTCGGTCCGGCTCGGACGTCGATCATCCTTATCTCTATCTTCCGGAAAATCATTGGAACACCTACGACCCGGCGGACCGTCGTCCCGCCGATTTCGGCCCTGAGGACGCGACATCATGACATTGATAGGTGACAATCCTTCGCCGAGTCTGCTGGGTAACGGCCCTGTCTCGAAAGGCGGCGGTAAATCGCCCGGCGGCGGCGCCGATAAGACGGACCGGTCCGGCAAACGGCCGAAAAACAGCCTTCTAAGCCAAGCCAAAGCCAACAAGGGCGGCGGCTCGCTGACGGCCGACACGCACAACCCGGGCAACAAGGGGAAAAGCCAGAGGAGTAAGCCCCGGACGGGGCAGGGCGGCGCCAAGCCTAACCAGTCGATAAAGGGCCGCGCCGAGTCGAACCGGCGCCACGGCCAAAACGAGCAGGGCGAGAAGGCGTCGTCCTGGAAGCGGGCGCTGACCGGCAC
>JANQEE010000064.1 GCA_028278525.1 Minwuiaceae bacterium
CTTCCAACCACCCATGAGGGTACCCTGTACGGGTGGTTGGGACGGGGGAGCGGGCCGGCATGGCTGCAACAGAGGAATCGGGCCGGCTAGGCTGCAACAAAGGAATCTCCCACCCCCTCCCCTCTAAAGGCCAATTTAACGATCTGGTTCGATCTTTGACGCTGGCGTCGGCCGTGGCGGCCGGCATTCCTGCTTCGTTATCGCATTGGAATGCTTGTCGAAAGCCACCGCGTCGGCTTTAAAGGCGGTTACCGAGCAAGGGCCGAAGGAATCAGTAGTGGTGGGCAGTAAGCAGGACCTTTCAGGCGGCGTCTATCCGGTGATCCTTTCCGGCGGGTCCGGCACCCGGCTGTGGCCGGTCAGCCGGTCGCTTTATCCAAAGCAGCTGTTGCCGCTGACGTCGTCGCGCACCATGCTGCAGGAGACCGGGCTGAGGTTCGCCGGCGATACGGCCTACGCATCGCCGTTGGTGGTGTGCAACAACGATCACCGTTTCATCATCGCGGAACAGTTGCGCGCCGCCGGTATCGACGGGTTCGATATCGTGCTGGAGCCGGCCGGTCGCAACACGGCGCCGGCCGTCGCGGCGGCGGCGGCCCTGTTGGTCAAGCGCGATCCGGCCGCGGTGATGGTGGTCCTGCCGGCCGATCATGCGGTCGCCGATGTCGACGGGTTCCGGGCGGCGCTCGGCCAGGCCGTGCCGCTCGCCCGCGCCGGCCGGCTGGTCACCTTCGGCATCAAGCCGGACACGCCGCATACCGGCTATGGCTATATCAAGCGCGGCGCCGATCTCGGCGGCGGCGCCTTCGCGGTCGAGCGGTTCGTCGAGAAGCCGGACGCCGAGACTGCCGCCGGCTATCTGGCGGACGGCGCTTACGCCTGGAACAGCGGTATTTTCGTTTTCCATGCCCAGGGCTACCTGGACGAGCTCGCCCGCTTCCGGCCAGAGATGGTGACGGCGGCGACGGCGGCGGTCGACGGCGGCGCGCGCGACCTGGATTTCTTCCGTCTGGCGTCGGAACCGTTTATCGCCAGCCCGTCGGATTCGATCGACTATGCGGTGATGGAGCGGACCGACAAGGCGGCGGTCATCCCGGTGGATATCGGCTGGAACGATGTCGGCTCGTGGGACGCGCTCTGGGAGATCGGCGTGAAGGACGCGGACGGCAACCGGGTGAGCGGCGACGTGCTGACCCGTGGCGTAAAGAATTCGTTCATTCGTTCCGAGACCGCGCTGGTCGCGGCGATCGGCGTCGACGATATGACAATCGTACAGACCGCGGACGCCGTGCTGGTCGCGCCGCGCGCGGCGGCCGAACAGGTCAAGGATATCGTCGCCGACTTGAAGCGCGACGGCCGCGGCGAGCACGAAACCCACGTGCGCCACTTCCGGCCCTGGGGCAGTTTCGAGACGCTGGATCTCGGGCCCCGCTTCCAGGTCAAGCGCCTGGTGGTCAAGCCGGGCCAGCGACTCAGTCTGCAGATGCACCATCGCCGCGCCGAGCATTGGGTGGTCGTCGCCGGCACCGCCCAGGTGGTCCGCGGCGAGGAGGAACTGACGCTCGGCGAAGACCAGTCGACCTATATCCCGATCGGCATGAAGCACCGGCTGGAGAACCGGGGCGACGTCGACCTGGAGGTCATCGAGGTCCAGTCGGGCGATTATCTCGGCGAAGACGACATCGTCCGCTTCGAGGATGTCTATAACCGCGATCCGTCGGAGACGAAGTAAGGGGGGGAGGAT
>JANQEE010000007.1 GCA_028278525.1 Minwuiaceae bacterium
GTACCCTGTACGGGTGGTTGGGACGGGGGAGCGGGCTGGCCAGGCCCAAACAGAGGATCTATCCCCTACGGCTCCAGCTCGGCATCCCAGTAGAGATAATCGCGCCAGCTATCGTGCAAATAATTGGGCGGGAAAGCCCGCCCATTGTCCTGCAGCTCATGCACCGTAGGCCGGTGCGGTGTTTGAAATGGCCGCATGCCGCATTGCGCCGGTGTACGGCCCCCTTTACGTGAGTTGCAGGGCGCGCAGGCCGTCAGCACGTTGTCCCACCGGGTAATGCCGCCGTGGCTGCGCGGCACCACGTGGTCGAAGGTCAGGTCTTCCGGCTTGCCGCAATACTGGCATTGGAACTTGTCGCGCAGAAAGACGTTGAACCGGGTGAAGGCTGGATACAGCGCCGGTTTCACATACTGCTTCAGCGAGATCACGCTCGGCAGCCGCATTTCGAAGCTCGGCGAATGCACCGTGCGCTCGTATTCGGAGACGATGTTCACGCGATCCAGGAACACGGCCTTGACCGCATCCTGCCAGCACCAAAGCGACAGCGGGAAATAGCTGAGCGGCCGATAATCGGCGTTCAGAACCAGGGCGGGAAAGTTCTCAGGCGATACCTGCACAACGTTCTCCGGATGCCATCGGACATCTCAATTCCAACAGCATGACAGCAAAATCTTATCAGATTGTGGCCCGAACCTCAGGAAAACACAATGTTGATACCATATTCGGTATGACACCAATATGACGCCACAGCATTTAGGATCAAGTCTGGCGCGGGAGATTCGCGGTTAAGAACTGCCCGCCGAGTTCCAGCCCATCCGGCGCGATCCCATGGCCGACGCCGCTCGAGATATGCCATTGCGCCGTCACCCCCGCCGCGCCGAGTCCGGACGTGGCATCCAGCAGCGACTGTACCGGCACCACATCGTCCGCATCGCCGTGAATCAGCATGACCGGCGGCTTCTGGCGGATTTCATCGGCCAACCGGTCCGCCCCGAGCAGCGACCCGGAAAAACCCAGGATACAGGCCGGCGACCGCTCGCGCCGCAGGCCGACATGCAGGGACATCATCGTGCCCTGGCTGAAGCCCACCAGCGCCAGCCGGTCGTCCGCCAGCCCATGGCCGGCCAGTTCCGCATCGATGAAGGCGTTCAGCAACGGCGCGACCGCATCCGCTCCCTGCCGCATTGCGCCGTAGACCTCCGCCGTATGCGCCGGGTCCCGGCGCATCATGTTGGGATCGTAACGGCCGAGCGAGAACCACTGGTGCCCCATCGGCGACATCTCGCAGGGTTCCGGCGCATGCGGCGATACGAACGCGGCATCGGGCAGCAATTGCTGCCAGTGCGGCGCCAGGCCGATCAGGTCGTTGCCGTCGGCGCCGTAGCCGTGCAGCAGGATGACCAATTGCTTGGCCGCGCCGCCGGATGCCGGCGGCACCCGCGGGCCGTCCAGTTCGCTCGCTCCGCTCATTTGACACCGCCTTCGCTCGAAACCATCGGTTGCCCTGTATAGCCGTTCCGGCCGAAATCGTCAGCCGGTCGGATCGACCCGGCCCTTGATGACCGCGTAATAGCGCCACAAAACCCGGGCCGCGACACCGCGCCAGGGCCGCCAGGGTTCGGCGATCTCGTCCATCCGTTTCCAGGTCGGCCGTTCCGCCAGCGCCTTCAGATCCTGAACGGCGATCTGCAAAGCGACATCGTGGGCCGGCCAAAGGTCGACCCGACCATGCGCGAACATCATGTAGATCTCCGCGGTCCAGCGGCCGACACCCTTGACCTTCGTCAGGTCGGCAATCGCGGCGGCGTCTTCTATTCCGGCCAGCCCGTCGAGATCCAGGCTGCCGCCGGCAACCGCGTCGGCCAGGTTGCGGCAGTAGGCTACCTTTGGCCGGCTCAGGCCCGCCGTCCGCATGTCCTCTTCACTTAAACCGAGCACGGCGTCCGCGGTAAACCCGTCGCTCGATGCCGCCATGACCGCGCTCTCAAAGCGGCCCCAGATCGCGTTCGCCGAAGCCAGCGAGACCTGCTGCTGCACGATGATCTTCATCAGGCTCGCCAGCGTCGCGGGCCGGGACCGGTCTGGCAGCGGCCCGGCGATCTCGCGCGCCCGCGCCAGATCGGCATCGGCCCGCCCGAGTTCGCTCAAGGCCCGTACGAGGTCCGCGTCTTCCGTAGGCTCGGTCATAGGGGCTGTCTTAGCCCGGCGGCTTGCGTATTGTCACCCCATGCAGGCAGCCTCCGATTCCGGCTTCGTCACCCGCTTCGCGCCCAGCCCGACCGGCGCGCTGCATCTCGGCCACGCCTATTCGGCGCTTCTGGCGTTCGACGCGGCGTGCGCCGCCGGGGGGCGCTTCCTGCTCAGGATCGAGGATATCGACACCACCCGCTGCCGACCGGAATTCGAAGCCGCCATTCTGGAAGACCTGGCCTGGCTCGGCCTCACCTGGGAGAAGCCGGTCCGCCGCCAGTCGGAGCACCTCGACGATTACCGCGCCGCGCTCGACCGGCTCGCCGAACGGGACCTGCTGTATCCGTGTTTCTGCACCCGCAAGGAAATCCGGGCGGCGGCCACCCGCCATCCTAAGGCGCCGCACGGCCCGGACGGGCCGGTCTATCCCGGCACCTGCCGCGCGCTTTCGCCGGCCGAACGGGACCGGCGCATCGCCGCCGGCACGCCCTTCGCGCTCCGTCTCGACGCGGCCGGTGCAGCACGCGCGGTCGGCCGCCGGCTCACCTGGACCGACGCGGAAGCCGGCGAACAGATCTGCGACTCGGCCAACCATGGCGACGTGGTGCTGGCGCGCAAGGACGTGCCGACCAGCTACCACCTGTCGGTCACCGTCGACGACGCGCTCCAGGGCGTGACGGATGTGATCCGCGGCACCGATCTGTTTCACGCAACGCAAGTACACCGGCTGCTGCAGGCGTTGCTCGACCTGCCGACGCCGGCCTACCGGCACCACCCGCTGCTACTCGACGGCAGCGGCGTCCGCCTTGCCAAACGCCATGGCTCGAAGACCCTCGCCGACCTGCGCGGCGAGGGTTTGACGCCCGCCGACGTCAGGCGGCAGGCAGGTCTCTGATCCCGTCGTCGACAGGCAGCCGGCTGGCGAACACCGTATGCACCGGCACCACCTGGTTGAGCCTGAGCGTCAGGTGTTCGACTTCGCGGACATCGAGCCCGCGCACGGTGACGTCGATCCGCAACCGCCCCTGCTCTCGACGGGTGCTTACCGCCTCGGGCGTCAGGTTGCGGAGCGCGAACGGCTCCAACACGCGCGGCAGCACGGACGGTTCGACCTCCGCCTGCAAAGTAAAATGGGCCTGAAACTGATCCGGATTTCGGTCGGCCTGGTTGGCCTTAAGCGTCGCTTCCATGGCGATGATGTTCCTGTTCGGCAATCGATTGGTTCGGGCAATAGGAGTCCCGGTCGCAGTCCGCGACCGGGCCGATAATTCGCCCGTCGATCAGCCGAAGATGGAACATCGAATTCATGCTGGATAAGGTACGTGGCTTGCCCGTCGCGGTCAATGTCGGACGGTCGTCACTTCACAAGAGAAAACCGGATCGTAACACTCTTGTGTTAGGCCTTGTATTCGGTTTCCGCTTCGCGGAAATTAGAAGTGGGCGCGGGTTTATTGGGAGTAGTACAGCGTGCGGGCGACGCCAGATTCAAGCTTGGCGGCCAGAATTCGGCGTTTGATCCGATTCCGCCTGTTCCTGCCCATGATGCGCAGTCGTCATTCCGCCGATTTTACGGCGCGCGGCGTCTTTTATGGCGTGCTGATCGGGCTGACGCCGACGGTCGGCGTTCAGATGCCGATCATCTTAGGCATCTGGTTTCTGCTCCGCAGTTTCAACCGCGCCTGGGATTTCAATCTGGTTATCGCGGCAGCCTGGACCTGGTGTTCCAACGCGCTGACCCTGCCGCCGCTCTACTACCTGTTTTTCGTCACCGGACAGGTCATGCTCGGCCGGTGGGACGACTTGGCCGGCTACGACGCCTTCACCAGCAGGCTGGCCGCGACCATGGCGGCGGACGCGAGTTGGCTGGAAGCGTTGTGGGTTTACACCTATAGCCTGTTTAACAACTTCGGTGTGCCGATGTTCATGGGCTGTATTCCCTGGGCCGTGTTAGGCAGTTGGATAGCCTATCGGTGGAGCTTCGGCGTGATCAACAAGTTCCACGAGATTCGACTGCACCGCCGCGCCGCCCGGCGCCTGCGCAAGCGCCAGAAGGCCGTGGCCCAGACCGAGAAAGAGCTGAAGGCGGAAAAGCGGATCCGGCCCGAGCAGGGCGCCCAATCCGCCGGCTGACGGCGCCGGGCCGCCGCCGATTACCCTGGCGGTAATTGCGCGTTAAACGTCTCCCGCGTACATCTCCTTTATGCTTTGGTCTCAGCCCTTTCATGACTTGCGCGAGCTTCGCCTGTCTGCAGGCGCGGTCCGCTATCGCGAGGCCGGCAACGGCCCGGTGCTTCTGTTCCTGCACGGCCTGTTCACCAACGGCAATCTGTGGCGCATGGTGGCGCCCCCGCTGGCGGCGCAGGGCTATCGCTGCATCGTCCCGGACTGGCCGCTCGGCTCCCATACGTTGCCGATGGACGGAACCGCCCGGCTCGACCCGCCGGCGCTGGCCGACCTCGTGGTCGAGTTCATGGCCAGGCTCGACCTCTCCGACGTCACGCTGATCGGCAACGATACCGGTGGCGCGATTGCACAACTGATCGCCGCCGGCCGCCGCGATCGCGTGGAGCGGCTGGTCCTCACGGGCTGCGACGCGTTCGAACGGTTTCCGCCGCGCCTGTTCAGCTACCTGAAGTGGGGCGCGCATATCCCGGGCATGCTCTACCTGATGGCCCAGCCGCTCCGCTTCCCCATGCTTCACCGCCTGCCGATCACCTTCGGATGGCTGACCAAACGGCCGATCGAGCCTGTTGTGATCAAATCCTATCTCGGCCCTGCCGTCGCCGACCCGGCCGTCCGCCGCGACACGGGCAAGCTGCTGCGCGGCGTCCACAAAAGGCACACCCTGGCCGCGGCCCGTCGATTACCAGATTTCCCAGGCCCGGTACTGATCGCCTGGGCGCGGGAAGATCGGATCTTCCCGGTCGCCGACGCGACCCGATTGGCAAACGTGTTCCGGGACGCCCGCGTCGAACTGATCGAGGATTCCTATACCCTGGTCTCGGAAGATCAGCCGGAACGGTTGGTAGCCGTTATCGGAGATTTCCTGAGGAAAACCGACGCGGCCGACGGCCCGGCTCAGGCCGCCGGCTAGAACGTCATTTCTCAGGTCCAGGCCGGCCCGCTCCCCTTCCCAACCACCCCGAGGGTACCCTTGTATGGGTGGTTGGGAAGGGGGAGCGGGCCGGCCTGGATCTTCGTTCAAATTACGCCGCCCGGTCGCCGGCGCCGCTTTCCACAATGGCCACAATGTCGGCCATGATCGCGGTAAGGTCGAAGTCCTTCGGCGTATAGACGCCGGCGACGCCTTCCTTCAGCAAAGCCTTCTCGTCCTCCGGCGGGATGATACCGCCGATCACCAGCGGCGTTTCCAGCCCATGATCGTGCAAACCCGTCATCACCTCGCGCGCCAGCGCGACGTGGGAGCCCGAGAGCACCGACAGGCCGACCAGGTGGACGCCCTCTTCCAGCGCCGCATTGACGATCTGCGCCGGGGTCAGTCGGATGCCTTCGTAGACCACTTCCATGCCGCAGTCGCGCGCCGCCACGGCGATCTGCTCAGCGCCGTTCGAATGGCCGTCTAGGCCCGGCTTGCCGATCAGCACCTTGATCGGCCGGCCCAGCTTCTTTGCCGCGGCTTTCGCCTGAGTGCGGACCGCGTCCAACGACGCCGCGTTGCCGCCGGCGGCGCTAACACCCGTCGGCGCCCGGTACTCGCCGAACACCCGGCGCAGCACGTCCGTCCATTCGCCGGTGGTGACGCCCGCCTTGGCACAGGCGATGGAGGCTTCCATCAGGTTGCGGCCCTCACGCGCCACCGCTTCCAGTTCGCCCAGGGTCTTGTCGACCGCGCCTTGGTCGCGCGCCGCGCGCCAGGCCTTCAGCCGCTCACGCTGATCGATCTCCGCGCTGTCGTCGACCGTCAGGATTGACGCCTGGTCGCCGGACGTAAGCGGCGACTGTTCCGTATCGGTATAGGCATTGACGCCGACCACCGTCGTCTCGCCGCCCATGATCGACTGCACGCGCTTCGTGTTGCTCTCGACCAGCGCCTGCTTCATGTAGCCCTGCTCGACCGCGGCGACGGCGCCGCCCATGGCATCGATCCGCTTCAGTTCGGATAGCGCCTCCGCGGCCAATTCCTCGACCTTCGCCTGGATCACCGTCGAGCCCTCGAAGATATCGCCGTATTCCAGCAGGTCGGACTCATAAGCAACGATCTGCTGCAGACGCAGGCTCCACTGCTGGTCCCATGGCCTGGGCAGGCCGAGCGCCTCGTTCCAGGTCGGCAGTTGCACCGCCCGGGCGCGCGCGTCCTTCGACAGCACCACGGCCAGCATCTCCAGCAGGATGCGGTAGACGTTGTTCTCCGGCTGCTGCTCGGTAAGCCCCAGCGAATTGACCTGCACGCCATAGCGGAAACGCCGGTATTTCGGCTCGCTCACCGCATAACGGTCCAGCAGCAACTGGTCCCACAGCCCGGTAAAGGCGCGCATCTTGCAGATTTCGGTGATGAACCGGATGCCCGCGTTGACGAAGAAGCTGATCCGGCCGGCCACCCGCGGGAAGTCCTCGGCCGGCACCTGGCCCGATTTCTTCACGTCGTCCAGCACCGCGCAGGCCGTCGCCAGGGCGAAGGCCAGTTCCTGCACCGGCGTCGCACCGGCCTCCTGCAGATGATAGGAGCAGACGTTGACCGGGTTCCACTTCGGCATCTCCCGGTAGGTGAAGCCGATCACGTCGGTGATCAGCCTGAGACTCGGCGCCGGCGGAAACACGTAGGTGCCGCGCGACAGATATTCCTTGATGATGTCGTTCTGCACCGTGCCGGTCAGCTTGGCGCGGTCCACGCCCTGCTCGTCGGCCACGGCCACGTACAGCGCCAGCAGCCAGCCGGCCGTGGCGTTGATGGTCATCGACGTGTTCATCCGGTCCAGCGGGATGCCGTCGAACAGGGTGCGCATATCGCCCAGGTGGCTGACCGGCACGCCCACCTTGCCCACCTCGCCCCGGGCCAGGGGATGGTCGCTGTCGTAGCCGGTCTGGGTCGGCAGGTCGAAGGCGACCGAGAGCCCGGTCTGCCCGCGCGACAGGTTCTTCAGATACAGCGCATTCGACGCCTTCGCCGTGGAATGGCCCGCATAGGTGCGGATCAGCCACGGTTTATCGCGCTGCACACCTGACGACGTCGCGGAATCCCCGTTTTTCGGACCGGCCTTACCGTTTGACATAACTTTGTTCCGTTTCAACCCTTTGGCGCGCTCGTAAAATTACGTCTTGCAAGTCGCTGAAGAAATATTATACCAATTGCTGCGATGCAAAAAGATTTTTGCTGAAATTGCTGTGCTGCACTAACATTGGGCCTCCATCCCGTCAACGCCGCCGCCTGACGGCCGGGCTGGCGGGAGCCAGGACCATGGTCACGCCGCAGGGCAAATAAATCTTTAAGGACCGGACACCATAATCCGACTAGGGAAATCAGAGGAGACGGCAACCAATGGCGCAAGCTGACGCGGCCGCATTACAGGCCGAGGAAGCGGCTCAGACGGCCGCCCCCGGCGACATCAAGGATCTCTACGAAGTCGGCGAAATTCCGCCGCTCGGCCACGTGCCCAAGCAGATGTATGCCTGGGCCATCCGGCGGGAGCGGCATGGACCGCCGGAAGACGCCATGCAGGTGGAAGTCGTGGGTACGCCCGAACTGGATTCCCACGACGTCCTGGTCCTGGTGATGGCCGCCGGCGTTAACTACAACGGCGTCTGGGCGGCGCTCGGCCAGCCGATTTCGCCGTTCGACGGGCATAAGGCCGACTATCACATCGCCGGCTCCGACGCTTCCGGCGTGATCTACGCCGTCGGCAGCAAGGTCACCCGCTGGAAGGTCGGCGACGAAGTCGTGATCCACTGCAATCAGGACGACGGCGACGACGAGGAATGCAACGGCGGCGACCCGATGTTTTCGACCTCGCAGCGGATCTGGGGCTACGAGACGCCGGACGGCTCGTTCGCACAGTTCTGCCGGGTCCAGGATCGCCAGCTCATGCCGCGCCCTCTGCATCTGACCTGGGAAGAGGCCGCCTGCTACACCCTGACCCTGGCGACCGCCTACCGCATGCTGTTCGGCCACCGCCCGCATATTTTGCGGCCCGGCCACAACGTGCTGGTCTGGGGCGCCTCCGGCGGTCTCGGCTCCATGGCGGTGCAACTTTGCGCCGCCGCCGGCGCCAACGCCATCGGCATCATCTCCGACGAGAGCAAGCGCGACTTCGTTCTCTCGCTTGGCGCCAAGGCCATCATCAACCGCAACGACTTCGACTGCTGGGGTCAGTTGCCCGAGGTCAACGGCCCGGGCTTCGGCGAATACATGAAGAAGGTGCGTGAGTTCGGCAAGGCGATCTGGGCGATCACCGGCAAGGGCAACGACGTCGACTTCGTGTTCGAGCATCCCGGCGAGGCGACCTTCCCGGTCTCCTGCAACGTGGTCAAACGCGGCGGCATGGTCGTGTTCTGCGCCGGCACCACAGGCTACAACCTGACCATGGACGCCCGCTTCGTCTGGATGCGCCAGAAGCGCATCCAGGGCAGCCACTTCGCCAACCTGAAGCAGGCCTCCCAGGCCAACCGGCTGATGATCGAGCGGCGGATCGACCCCTGCATGTCCGAGGTGCTGTCCTGGGACGACATTCCGCGCGCCCATACCAAGATGTGGAACAACCAGCACAAGCCCGGCAACATGGCGGTGCTGGTCTCCTCCAAGGTGCCGGGCCTGCGCACCGTCGAGGACGCGATCGAGGCCGGCAACGGCTGACGCACCGCGTACGAACATCCCGCCCGCGCCGCCATCGCAATGCGGCGCGGGCGGACTATAATTCTTTTGTCCGCCCCACCGCGATACGGAAAGACTGACCATGTCCATGGCCAATGCCGCGCCCGCCAACGGTGAAGGCGCGCTCGTAATCGGAAACCTGCTCGATAAATGCGCCGGCGCGGTGGATGCCGCCGACCGGTTCCGCAATGTCTCCATCGCCTCGGTCGGCGCGCTGGTGCGCGGCGACCAGGGCCGGGTGGACTCCGCGAAGGTCGAGACCTGCCAGTTCGCGGTACACGGCCTCGCCTGGGTCGCCACCTACGTCGAATCCCTACGCCAGCTTTACGCCTGGGCCGAACGGCTGGAGGACGAAAGCAAGCTTGGCGAACTGGAGTTGCTGATCCTGCAGGCCGGCTTCGGCGAATACTTGAGCCAGCTTGGCAACGGCATCGCCATGAGCGCCGGCGAAATGGTCCGGCCGCAGGACCTGAACATCGCCCAGGATGCCGTCGCCGCCCTGGCCACCCCGGAAGTCGGCGAACTGATCTACGCCGGCAACACCGTCGCGGTCCGTGCCCGCATCGCCGAACTGATCGCCGACGCCGCCGATACCGGCCGGTTCGGCGAAACCGGCCTGGACGAAACCTTGGAAATGGTGCGCGAGCAATTCCGCCGCTTCACCGACGAGAAGGTCGCCCCCCACGCCCACGACTGGCACCTGAACAACGACCTGATTCCGCTCGAGGTGATCCAGGAGATGTCGGAACTCGGCGTGTTCGGCCTGACCGTGCCGGAGCAGTATGGCGGCCTCGGCATGGGCAAGACCTCTATGTGCGTGGTGTCGGAAGAGCTCTGCCGCGGCTATATCGGCGTCGGCTCGCTCGGCACCCGCTCGGAAATCGCCGCCGAACTGATCTTGAGCGGCGGTACCGACGCCCAGAAGGAGAATTGGCTGCCCAAGATCGCGAGCGGCGAGGTGCTGCCGACCGCCGTCTTCACCGAGCCCAACGTCGGCTCCGACCTCGGCTCCGTCCGCACCCGCGCGATCCGCGACGGCGACGTCTACAAGGTCACCGGCAACAAGACCTGGATCACCCACGCCGCCCGCACCGACGTCATGACCCTGCTGGCGCGCACCGATCCGGACCAGCCGGGCTACAAGGGCCTGTCGATGTTCCTGGCCGAGAAGCCGCGCGGCACCGACGACAACCCGTTCCCGGCCGAGGGCATGACCGGCGGCGAGATCGAAGTGCTCGGCTACCGCGGCATGAAGGAATACGAGATCGGCTTCGACGGTTTCGAGGTCAAGGCCGAGAACCTGCTCGGCGAGCAGGAGGGCAACGGCTTCAAGCAGCTCATGGCGACCTTCGAGTCCGCCCGCATCCAGACGGCGGCGCGCGCCGTCGGCGTCGCCCAGAACGCGCTGGAGCTCGGCCTCCGCTACGCCAACGACCGGATCCAGTTCGGCAAGCCGATCTTCGATTTTCCCCGCGTGCACGGCAAGCTCGCCTGGATGGCGGTCGAGACCATGATGGCCCGCCAGCTCACTTATTTCTCAGCCCGCGAGAAGGACCAAGGCCGCCGCTGCGACCTGGAGGCCGGCATGGCCAAGCTGCTCGGCGCGCGCGTCGCCTGGAACAACGCGGATAACGGCCTGCAGATCCACGGCGGCAACGGCTTCGCGCTGGAATACCCGATCAGCCGCGTGCTCTGCGACGCCCGTATCCTGAACATCTTCGAAGGCGCCGGCGAGATCCAGGCCCAGGTGATCGCCCGCCGCCTGCTTGAAGGCGGCAACTAAGATCTATTCGGCGAGTATCGTCTCGGCCAGCGACAACGCCGACTGGCGCGGTGTCCCTGGCTTCAACCGGTCGTCGTACAGCATCTCGATCGCTTTCCGGTCCCAGGCGGAGAAATTGCTTGTCCGCGCCGGCGCATAACGTCGCGCCAATGCCGACGGCCGCGCATCGGTGGCGTCCGGGCCGGTCCAGTGATTGTCGAAACCGATCGCGTGCATCAGTTCGTGCGCCAGGCAATCGGCGTATTCCTCGCTGATTTCGATCCGCGCGCTATGCAGGGTGCCGCCATTGCCCCAGTTTCGGCAGAAGCAAAGCGGCCCGCCCTGGCCGTAGCGCGACTGCATATCCGCGTAGGACATCGTCTCGATGACGATGCCGCCATGCGACGACAGACGCTTTTTGCCCACGTAGAATTCGAGGCCGGTCAATTCGGACAGGCTGTCCGCCAGCCGCTCCAGATCGGCCCGGATCTCCGGCCGGTCGAAGCCGCGCATCTCAATCGCGACCGGCCCGTCGAAACGGCGCACGTAACCCGGCCGGTCGCTGCCGCCGACGGTGCCGCGCAATAGAGCGATTTTATCGAAAAAGCGAAGTGTTTCGGCGGCTGGGGGTTTCGGCGGCGGTAGCACTGCGGTCGATGGCGTCGGCAATATTGCGACGCCTGCCGCGAGTGTTATTCCTGCCGCCAGACATGCGATCCACAGCCACGCCGGTCGTGCCCGTGCGGCTGCTGCCGAGGCCCGGTGTCCCGTCACGTCCGATCCCTAAATCTGTTGACGCCGGCCTATACGCCGAACGTTTTTCCATCCGGGACGGATGATCGCAGCAAGTCACCAACAAACCCCTAAGAGCGGGCGAAATTGGAGCGGACGGCACTGCGCGTCCGGGCGGGACCTAAACTGTTGTTAAGAAATATCCGGCCTGGATACTAGGCTTTCGACGATCGGCAGGGCGACGCTGCGCGGCGTCCCCGCCGGCAGCCGCCAATCGTACAGCAGGCGTATCGCCATACGGTCCCAGGCAGAAAAATCCGCCGTGCGCGCCGGGTGGTGGCGCAGCGCCAATACCGACGGCCGGCCGGCCATCGCCGGCGGACCGGTCCAATGGTTGTCGAACCCGATGGCATGCATGAATTCGTGCGCCAGGCAGTCGCCGAACCGGTCGCTCACGTCGATCGACGCGTGACGCAACCGCCCGCCGTAACCCCAGGTGCGGGAGAAACAGACCGGACCGCCGACGCCGTATCGCTTCTGCATGTCGGCATGGGTCAGGATATCGACCCGAATGACGCCATGGCCCGGCTTCGCAGCCGCCGCGACGTAAAAGCTGATGCCGGTCCAGGCCGAAAGCTGCGCCGAGATTTTTTCGACGTCGTCGCGAAACCGCGCAGCGCCATCGCCCGTCAATTGTATGGCGACGGGCCGGGTGAACTTGCGCACATGGCCCGGTTGGTCGGATCCACGCCCGCTGCCGCGCAATAGGGCCAGCTTGTCGAAGAACCGTACCGCCTCCGCCCCGGCCGGTTGCGGCGGCGGTAGGATTGCGGTGAGTGGCGCCTGGGATACCGTGAAGGCGGAAATCGTCACGGCCGCGGCCAGCGGGACCGCAAAACGCCGTCGCCGCGGCTTTTGTCTGTACGCGTCACTCACCGACTCACGCATAAAGACCAGTTTAACCGATCTAGTCAGTTTGGCGACCGGACAGTCATCACGTTTTATCAAGAGCCAAATGGCCGCATGCGACGTTCTGACCTGCGACAATTGATTGGGCAGGACGATCGAACGGCCTAAAATAAGGTCCATGTCCAGTCTTCTGCCGTTCCTGATCGTCTTGCTGTTGCTGTCGGTGCTCGCCGTGCTCGGCACGGGCGTCGTCGCCATGCTGCGCGGCGGCGATTTCAACCGCAAATACGGCAACAAGCTGATGCGCTTACGCGTTCTGCTACAGTTCGCCGCCGTTATCCTGATCCTGCTCGCGATGCTGGCCAGCACCGCCTGACCGCCGATCCCACGCCATTGACGAGGTCCGCATGGTCAAACTGACGAAGATCTACACCCGTGGCGGCGACAAGGGCGAGACGTCGCTCGGCGACGGCGCCCGCCTGCCCAAGCACGATATCCGCATCGCCGCTTACGGCACCGTGGACGAGGCCAATTCGGTGATCGGTATGGCCCGGCTGCATACCGCGGGCGACGACGACGCCATGCTGTCGGCCATTCAGAACGACCTGTTCGACCTCGGCGCCGACCTCTGCACGCCGGAGGCGGAAGAATACAAGTGGGAGCCGCTGCGCATGACCGACGCGCAGGTCGAGCGGCTGGAGCAGGAGATCGACCGCATGAACGCCGATCTCGAACCGCTGAACAGTTTCATCCTGCCCGGCGGCCAGCCCGCTGCGGCGCACCTGCATCTGGCCCGCACGGTCGCCCGCCGGGCGGAGCGGCTGATGACGGCGCTTGCCGAAACGCAGCCGATCAACCCGGCCGCGATGAAGTACATCAACCGGCTGTCGGACCATCTGTTCGTGATGGCCCGCTGGTTGAACGACAAGGGCCGGTCGGACGTGCTTTGGGTGCCCGGCGCGAACCGATGACCGACGGCTTGACGCAGGGTCCGGCTGGCTTGAAAACGGCTTCGTCGGCGGCGATGCTCGCATCGCCAGACCCGGCGGAATCCCTTGGATTAGCCCCGATTTCAGATTGTTTGCGATTCGTTGACACGCCTTTGGCGCCCAACTATTGTGCGCCGCACTATAGAAATGATGCAGTAAACTTGCCGGGGAAGACTTGCGTCGGCGGGCACGCCAGGGGGGCCCGCCCGGCATCGGAGGCCAACACGCCATGAAAGTACTCGTCGCCGTAAAACGGGTAGTCGACTACAACGTCAAAATCCGCGTCAAAGCGGACAGCAGCGGGGTCGATCTCGCCAACGTCAAAATGTCCATGAACCCGTTCGACGAAATTGCCGTCGAGGAAGCGGTTCGCCTGAAGGAAGCCGGCACGGCGACCGAGGTCGTCGCGGTTTCGCTTGGCCCCCAGCAGTGCCAGGAAACGATCCGCACCGCGCTCGCCATGGGCGCCGACCGCGGCATCCTGGTCAAAACCGACGACGAGCTGCAGCCCCTCGCCGTAGCCAAGCTGATGAAGGCGGTCTGCGAGGAAGAGAAGCCGGATCTGGTCATCCTCGGCAAGCAGGCGATCGACGACGACAGCAACCAGACCGGCCAGATGCTGGCCGCGCTGCTCGGCTGGTCGCAGGGCACCTTCGCCTCGGAAGTCAAACTGGCCGACGGCAAGGCGGACGTGACCCGCGAAGTCGACGGCGGCCTGGAGACGGTGAGCCTCTCCCTGCCCAGCATCGTCACCACCGACCTCCGCCTGAACGAACCGCGCTACGCCAGCCTGCCGAACATCATGAAGGCAAAGAAAAAGCCGATTGACGAGAAAGCCCCGGCCGATCTCGGCGTCGATACCGCGCCGCGCCTCAAGACACTTAAGGTGGAAGAGCCGCCGAAACGCCAGGCCGGCGTCAAGGTCGCCGATATCGCGGAACTGGTGGACAAGCTGCGCAACGAAGCGGGAGTTATCTGATGACCGTCCTGGTTATTGCCGATCACAACAATTCGGAACTCAATCCCGCGACCTTGAACGCGGTCACCGCCGCCGTCGCGATCGACAGCGACGTGCATATGCTGGTCGCCGGCGCCGGTTGCGCCGCCGTCGGCGAGGAAGCGGCCAAGGTTCAGGGCGTCACCAAAGTGTTGGTTGCCGACGCGCCGATCTACGAGAATCAGTTGGCCGAGAACGTGGCCGCCCTGGTGGTCGGATTGGCCGATGGCTACAGCCACTTGCTCAATGCCGCGACCACGTCGGGCAAGAACTTCATGCCGCGGGTCGCCGCCCTGCTCGACGTACAGCAGATTTCTGAGATCGTCGAAGTGCAGTCGCCGGACACCTTCGTTCGGCCGATCTACGCCGGCAACGCCATGGCCACGGTGCAGAGCGCCGACGACAAGAAAGTCATCACCGTGCGCGGCACGGCGTTCGCCAAGGCCGAGGCGGAAGGCGGTTCCGCCGCGGTGGAGAGCGTCGGCGCGGCGGCCGATGCGGGGCTTTCCAGCTTCGTCGGCCAGGAATTGACCAAGTCGGACCGGCCGGAACTGACCAGCGCCCGGATCGTCATCTCCGGCGGCCGCGGCATGCAGTCCGGCGACAACTTCCCGCTGCTCTACACCATCGCCGACAAGCTCGGCGCCGCGGTCGGCGCCAGCCGAGCGGCCGTCGACGCGGGCTTCGTGCCGAACGACATGCAGGTCGGCCAGACCGGCAAGGTCGTCGCGCCGGAGCTTTATATCGCCGTCGGCATTTCCGGAGCGATCCAGCATCTCGCCGGCATGAAGGATTCGAAGGTCATTGTCGCCATCAACAAGGACGAGGAAGCGCCGATCTTCCAGGTCGCCGACTACGGGTTGGTGGCGGATCTGTTCACGGTGCTGCCGGAACTGGAACAGTCGCTCTGAACAGCCGCGCTGATAGGAGCCTCAGGCCATGATCGAGAAAATCGGCATTATCGGCGCCGGCCAGATGGGCAATGGCATTGCCCATGTCTGCGCCGTTGCGGGCTTCGATATTCAGCTAAGCGACATCAACCAGGAACAGCTCGACGCCGCGATCAAGGTGATCGAAAACAACCTCACCCGCCAGGTGATGCGCGGCAAGATCGGCGAGGAGGACAAAGTGGCGGCGCTTGGGCGCATTCACCCGACCACCAGCCTCGATACCCTCGGCGACGTGGACCTGCTGATCGAAGCGGCCAGCGAGGACGAACAGGTCAAGCGTGAGATCTTCTCGACGGTCTGCCCGAAATTGAAGCCGGAAGCAATCGTGGCGTCGAACACGTCGTCGATCTCGATCACCCGGCTCGCCGCGTCGACGGATCGGCCGGAACAGTTCATGGGCATGCATTTCATGAACCCGGTGCCGATGATGAAGCTGGTCGAGCTGATCCGCGGCATCGCGACCGGCGAAGAGACCTTCAAGATGGTCCGTGACCTGACCATCAAGCTCGGCAAGACCCCGGCCAATGCCGAGGATTTCCCCGCCTTCATCGTCAACCGCATCCTGCTGCCGATGATCAACGAGGCGGTCTATACCCTCTACGAGGGGGTCGGCTCGGTCGATTCCATCGACACCGCCATGAAGCTCGGCGCCAACCACCCTATGGGTCCGCTGGAGCTGGCCGACTTCATCGGCCTCGACACCTGCCTGGCGGTCATGCAGGTGCTCTACGAAGGCCTGGCCGACACCAAGTACCGGCCCTGTCCGCTGCTGGTGAAATATGTCGAAGCCGGCTGGCTCGGCCGCAAGACCAACCGCGGCTTCTACGACTACCGCGGCGACAAGCCCGTCCCGACCCGCTAACTCGCTCTAACTGCGGATACCAAACTCTGCCTCATGCTGAGGAGGCGCGCAGCGCCGTCTCGAAGCATGGGCCATCGGGCGCCGAGCCTTACGCCCGGTAGTACGGATTGCTCCCCCCGGCGTGATCCGTCACGTCCAACACCGCCGTAATCGACGGCACCGCGTGTTTGATCTCCACCTCGACGCCCTGCTTCAGCGTCGCTTCCGCCATGCCGCAGCCCTGGCAGCCGCCTTCCAGCCGGATATAGACGGTGTCGTCTTGCACATCGACCAGCGAGATGCGGCCGCCATGGGCGGCGACCGCCGGATTGATCCGCTCCTCCAGCACTTGCCTCACGGCAACGCCCGTCGGTGTTTCCAGGCCGGGCTTCGGAATCGCATCGCGCCAGTCCAGCACATCCTGCACTTCGGGCATGAAATGACGGATCATGTTGGCGATGCCGGACAACAGCGACATCCCCGGGCCCTGGAGATCCAGATAGGCGACGCCGTCCTTGAACCCGTGCAGCCTGACAGCACCGCCGCTCCGCTCCACTGCTGGACGGATCCGTGTCGCTATCAACTCTTCCAGCCGCGCAATTGTCTCGCCCGCCGCCTCGTCGAAGCCGATCTCGATTGGCTCGTCGGCATTCTCGTTTTCAGTGACCATCGGCCCGCCTTGTTGTCTTAAGAAGAGTAAGTATACAGCGGCTCAGCCGGCTGATTTGCCTTCGCCGGCGGCTTCCTGCAGCGCCGGTTTGCCACCTGCCCGGCCGATGAAATGCTTCATCAGCGCGACAGCCTCGGCGGAATCCCACTCCGCCGGGCCGATCAGGCGTCCCAATTCCATGCCGTCGGCGCCGACCAGGAAGGTGGTCGGCAGGCCGAATGACTTGAAGGCCCGCCCCGCCTTCGTGGTCTTGTCGACATAAGGCGTCAGGTTCTTCAGGCCGATTTCGTCGAAGAATTCCAGCACCTTGGGCATGCCGCCGCGGTCCAGCGCGAGGACCAGCACCATGAAGTCCTCGCCGCCCAGATCCGCCTGCAGCCGGTCCAGCCCCGGCATCTCGTGGCGGCAGGGGCCGCACCAGGTGGCCCAGAGGTTGACCAGGACCACCTTGCCCTTGAAATCCGCCAGGCTGAGCTGCCGCCCGTCGCGGTCCGCGAAGGGCGCCTCCGGCACTGGTTTGGGGGTTCCATGCACGGTAAAGTTCTGCATCGCGCCGGTCGCCAGGGCAGCGACCCTTTCGGCTGCGCCAGCCGTGCCCGATACCAGCAGAAAACCTGCGATAAACAGAGCCGAAACCGTGTATTTTGTGCCCATGACGTTTTGGAACCTGACCGATGAACGACAATACCAATAATCCGCCTGCCCGGGCCAACCTGATGTGGGGCGGCCGGTTCGAAGCCGGCCCGGCCGAGGTCATGGAGCGCATCAACCCGTCGATCGATTTCGACAGGCGGATGTACGCGCAGGACATCGCCGGATCGCGGGCGCATTGTAGCATGTTGGTCGCGTGCGGCGTCTTAACAAGGGAAGACGGCGACGCCATTCTCGGCGGGCTGGAGACAATTCTTCGTGAGATCGAGGCCGGCGACTTCGCCTACGACCGGGCGCTGGAGGACATTCACATGAATGTCGAGGCCAGGCTTAAGGCGCTGATCGGCGACGCCGCAGGCCGCCTGCATACCGGCCGGTCGCGCAACGACCAGGTGGCGACCGACTTCAAGCTCTGGGTCCGCGACGCCATCGACCGCATCGACGCCGGCCTGAAAGACCTGCAATCGGCCCTGCTCGCCCAGGCGGAGACGCATGCGGACACTGTAATGCCCGGCTTCACCCACCTGCAGGCCGCGCAGCCGGTCACCTTCGGCCACCACATGATGGCCTATGTCGAGATGTTCGGCCGCGACCGGGGACGGATGGCCGACTGCCGGAAACGCCTGAACGAAAGCCCGCTCGGCGCCGCGGCGCTGGCCGGCACCTCGTTTCCCATCGACCGCGACATGACCGCCTCGGCCCTCGGCTTCGACCGGCCCGCGGCGAACTCGCTGGACGCCGTGTCGGACCGCGACTTCGCCATGGAATACCTGTCCGCGGCCTCGATCGCCGCCGTGCACCTGTCGCGCCTTGCCGAGGAGCTGTTCATCTGGTCGTCGGCGCAGTTCCGCTTCGTCGAACTGTCGGACGCCTTCACCACCGGCTCGTCGATCATGCCGCAGAAGAAGAACCCGGACGCGGCCGAACTGGTGCGCGGCAAGGCCGGCCGCATCGTCGGCGCGCTTAACGGCACCTTGATGATGATGAAGGGCCTGCCGCTCGCTTTCTGCAAGGACATGCAGGAGGACAAGGAGGCGCTGTTCGACGCCGCCGACAACCTGGAACTCTGCGTCGCCGCGACCGCCGGCATGGTCGCCGACCTGAAGGCCAACAAGGCGGTGCTCGCCGCCGCCGCGGGCGAAGGTTTCACCACGGCGACCGACCTCGCGGACTGGCTGGTCCGGGTACTCGGCCGGCCGTTCCGTGACGCCCACCATGTCTCGGGCTCGCTTGTGCGGCTGGCGGAAAAAAAGGGCTGCGGCCTGGAGGATCTGTCGCTCGCCGAGATGCAGGAAGTGGAATCCGGCATCACCGAAGACATATATACGGTTCTGGGGGTCGAAAACTCGACGCAGAGCCGGCAAAGCTATGGCGGCACCGCCCCGGAACGGGTGCGCGAGCAGATCGCGCGCTGGAAGGAACGCCTCGCATGAGCCGCAACGTTGCTGTTTTGCTGATCGGACTGCTGCTGACAGGCATTCTCGCCGCCTGCGGCAAGAAAGGCGATCTGGAGCGTCCTCCGGGCGCCCAACCGGCAGCTGCCCAGGACACGACCGACAACAAGAAAAGGAAGCCCTGAGGCCGCCATGCATCATTTTGCGTACAAAGAAGGCGAACTTCACGCCGAAGACGTGCCGATCGGCGACATTGCCGACGCGGTCGGCACGCCCTTCTACGTCTATTCTTCGGCCACGCTGGAACGCCACTATAAAGTATTCGCGGGCGCCTTCGACGGCGTGCCGTCGGGCGTGTTCTATTCGGTCAAAGCCAATTCCAACTTGGCCGTGATCCGTACCTTTGCGGACCTCGGCGCCGGCGCCGACATCGTCTCCGAGGGCGAGATGCGGCGGGCCCTCGCGGCCGGCGTCCCCGCCGACCGGATCGTCTTTTCCGGCGTCGGCAAGACCCGCGCCGAGATGGCCGCCGCGCTGGAGGCGGGGGTGCTGCAGTTCAACGTCGAGTCGGAGCCGGAGCTGGAAGCTTTGAGCGAGATCGCCGTCGCCCGCAACGCGACCGCCCCGATCACCATCCGCGTCAATCCGGATGTGGATGCCGAGACCCATCCCAACATCAGCACCGGCAGAAGCGACAACAAGTTCGGCATTCCCTGGAGCCGGGCGCGCGACGTTTACGCCCGCGCCGCCGCCCTGCCCGGTATCGAGGTGGTCGGCGCCGACGTCCATATCGGCTCGCAAATCACACAGCTTGCACCGTTCGAGGCCGCGTTCCGCCGCGTCGCCGAACTGGTCTACGACCTGCGCGAGGACGGCCACAAGATCGACCGGCTCGACCTCGGCGGCGGCCTCGGCATCCCCTACGATACGGGGGAGCCACCGCACCCGGACGACTACGCCGCGATGGTCAAGCGCGTGGTCGGCAACATCGGCTGCACGTTGCAGTTCGAACCCGGGCGCATGCTGGTCGGCAATGCCGGCCTTTTGGTCTGTCGGATAATCTATGTGAAACAGGGCGAAAGCCGCACTTTCGCGGTGCTGGACGGCGCCATGAACGACCTGATGCGCCCGGCCCTCTACCAGGCGCATCACGACATCCTGCCGGTCCGCGAGCCGGCGGCGGATGCGACCCGTGCGCCCGTTGATCTGGTCGGGCCGATCTGCGAATCCACCGACACCTTTGCAACAAATCGTGAAATGCCGCTGCTCGCCGCCGATGATATGTTGGTTTTCTGTACCGCCGGCGCTTACGGAGCGGTCATGTCTTCGACCTACAATACACGGCCGTTGGTGCCGGAAGTGATGGTCCGCGGCGACGATTTCGCGGTTGTGCGCGATCGCATGCCCGTGGATGACATCCTGGCGCTCGACCGGTTGACGCCCTGGCAGGAAGCCGGCGCAAGACGTGGTGCTGCCTAAAACGAGAGTTTGCTTATGAGAACCGGCAATTCCCTGGAACGCCTGCTCGGACAACGGCTTTTTCTTGCCCGGCTCGCGATCCTTTGGGAAGGGCTGTGGCCCAGGCTCTGGCCGTCGGTCGCCGTCGTCGGGGCTTTTGTGGCTCTCTCGCTACTCGATTTCTGGGCCTATCTGCCGGGCTGGCTCCATGCTCTGGGCTTGATCGGCTTCGCGATATTGCTGGGCATCGCCCTCTGGCGCGGCCTGCGTGACCTGGTCCTGCCGGGCCAGAACGCGGCCAGGCGGCGGCTGGAACTCAACAGCGACGTCGCGCACCGCCCGCTCACCGTGCTCGACGACGAATTGGCGACCGGCCTCCGCGACCCCGCCGCGCAGGCGCTCTGGAAACTGCACCAGAAGCGCATGCGGGAGGCGCTGAAGGCGCTCCGCGTCGGCCTGCCGCGCGCCGGCCTCGCGCCCTACGATCCGCGCGGCTTACGCGCCGTGCTCGGCATCGCGCTGTTTGTCGGCGTCATGGCCGCCGGCACGGACGGCCTGAACCGGATCGCGGCGGCGTTCACGCCCAATGTGGTGCCGCCGCCGGCCGCGCCGCCCGTGCTGGACGCCTGGATCAATCCGCCGGCCTATACCGGGCTGCCGCCGGTCTTCCTGACCCGCACGGACAGCCCCACGGCGCCGCCGCTGTCTATTCCCACCGGCAGCAAATTGCTGGCCCGGCTGCATGGCGGCGGCGGACCGGCAACGGTAACCCTTGGGCCGGACGAGCATGCCTTCGATCCGATCGACCCCGCCAATCAGCAGATCGAGGTGGAGATCACCGGCGGCGACCGTCTGTCCTTCGCCCAGGAAAACCGCGAACTCGCTGCCTGGCCGCTGACCGTCGTTCCCGATCTGCCGCCGACCGTCGACCATGCGCAGCTGCCGCAGGAGACCGTGCGCAAATCGCTCCGCCTGTCGTTCACGGCCGCCGACGACTACGGCCTGACGGACGTGACCGCCAGCTTCACCCGCGACGGCCAAACGGAGACGCTGGAGATCGACCTGCCGCTGCCCGGCCTGCACCTTCGTGAAGCGACCAACGCCACCTACCGCGACCTGACGCCGCATCCCTGGGCCGGTTTGCCCGTGACCCTGGTGCTCAGGGCCAGGGACGATCTCGGCCAGATCGGCGAGAGCGAGCCGATCGATCTGGTGCTGCCGGAGCGCACATTCACCCACCCGGTCGCCCGCGCCTTGATCGAACAGCGCAAGCAACTGACCCTCGACCCGACGCAGCGCACCATCGTCGCCCGCGCACTGGACGCTATTTCGAAACTGCCCAAGGACTTCAACGACGACGCCACCGCCTATCTCGCGATGCGCAGTGCGCGGTCCCGCCTGTTGCACGATCAAAGCGACGAGGCGATCGAGGAAGTCCAGCAGATGCTGTGGGAAACCGCGCTCCGCCTCGAAGACGGCATGCTTTCCATTGCCGAACGCAACCTGCGGGAGGCGCAGCAGGCGCTGATGGACGCCCTGGCGCGCAACGCCTCCGACGAAGAGATCGAACGCCTGATGGACGAGCTCCAGGCGGCTATGGAGGAGTTCCTTCAGGCCCTGGCCGAGCAGGCGCAGCGCCAGGCGGAACGCGGCCAGCCGATGGAGGAGATCGACCCCAACGCCCAGCAGCTCGATTCCGAATCCCTACAGGAAATGCTGGACCGCGCCCGCGAACTCAGCCGGTCCGGCGCGCGCGATGCGGCGCGCGACATGCTCTCCCAGCTCCAGAATATGCTGGAGAATCTGAAAGCCGGCCGGATGGCGCAAAATCCGGGCCAGCAGCAGGGCGAGCAGATGTTGAACGAGCTCGGCGACCTGATGCGCCAGCAGCAGGACCTGCTGGACCGCACCTTCCGCGAATCCCAGAACGGCCGCGGTATGCGTCCGGGCCAGCAGATGCCGCGCAACGGCCAGCCCGGTCAACCCGGCCAGCGTGGCAACATGCCGCAGCGCGGCCAGGAAGGGCAGGACATGTTCGGCCCCAACGGCATGACCGCGCAGCAGGAATCGCTGCGCCGCCAGCTTGGCGACCTGATGCGCCGGCTCGGCGAAGGCATGGGCGACATTCCCCGCCCGCTCGGCCGCGCCGAACGGTCGATGCGGGAGGCGCGCGAGTCCCTGGAAATGGGCGAGCCCGGCGGCGCCGTCGGCCCGCAAAGCGACGCCATGGACCAGATGCGCCAGGGCGCCGAATCCATGATGCAGGAAATGATGCAGCGCTTCGGCCAATCCGGTCAGGAAGGCGAGGCCCCGTTCGGCCGCGCCGGCGGCGAAGACGAAGACCCGCTGGGCCGGCCGCTCGGCGCCCAGTGGGATTACGGCGACAGCGTCGACGTGCCCGACAAGATGGACCTACAGCGGGCTCGCGAGATCCTGGAGGAGCTCTACCGCCGCTCCGGACAGCGCAACCGCACACAGGACGAGCTTGACTACATCGACCGCCTGCTGAAGCGGTTCTGATTCCTCTTTTTGGGCCTAGCCAGCCCGCTCCCCCAGCGCTTCCGCCACCTTGGCCGCCATTTCCTCTATGGTGAACGGCTTCATCATCACGTCGTGTACCAACAGGTTCAGGTTATGCGCCCGCTCGCGCTGCGCCGCGTAGCCGGTCATCATCAGGATCCGCATCTCCGGAAAGTCCTTCGACGCCTTCAGTGCCAGCGCGATGCCGTCCATTACCGGCATCATGATGTCGGTGACCAGCAGGTCGTAGGGCGCGGCGGTAAGTTCCTGCAAAGCCGCGGCGCCGTCCGCCACGGCTTTCACCTCGTGGCCGTTATGCTCCAGGGCGCGGCGCACGAATTCCCGCACCGCCTTTTCGTCCTCGGCCAGCAGGATCCGCGCCATGGTCAGGCCGGCTTTTGCTTGAGAATGCCGATATACGGCAGTTCGCGGAAATAGTGGGCGTAATCCAGGCCGTAGCCGACCACGAATTCATCCGGGCAGACGAATCCGACATAGTCGGCCTCGACCTCGGCCACCCGCTGGTTCGGCTTGTCCAGCAGGATGCAGAGCCGCACCGACTTGGCGCCCCGGTCCAGCAGCATTCGCTTGGCGAACGCCAGGGTGCGGCCGGACTCCAGGATATCGTCGATCAGCAGGATCTCCCGGCCCTCGACCTCGTCGCGCAGATCGCGCTGCACCGTGACCGAGCCCGAGCTTTCGGTCCCCGTGCCGTAGGACGATAGCGTCATGAAATCGATCTGCGGCCGGACGCCGGCCGCATGCATCGCGCGAATCAGGTCAGCGGCGAACACGAAGCTGCCCTTCAGGATCGCCACCACCAGAAGCTCGCGGCCCATCTCACCCGCGATCTCCACCGCCAGTTCGCGGTTGCGGCGCTCTATTTCGGCGCTGGAGAACAGAACCTCCACCTCGGATCCTTCCGCGTTCATCCGTTACCCGGCCTCTGCTGTCGTCATTGTTTCTGCAACCTTACGCTACCGGCTCGCCTCGATATCGTCATCCAGGAACGTCACGGACATATCCCGCGCCGCCGCCGGCGGGTCGCTCAACTGCGTCGTGAAGGTCGTAATCGCGCCCGGCGCAATCTGAATGTCGTCGGGAATGGCGGTCCAGTGATGGATTTCCTTCGCGCCCGCGTCGCGCAGCGCGATGCGAATGCGGGGGACCGGGCGCATCTCCGCCGTGACGTTCACCACCTCGCCGGCCACCCGCAGCACCGGCTTGCCGGCGACCACCGCCGTGCTATGGCTGAGGTTGCGCAGCTCCAGGCCGACCTTGTTCTCGGGCTCGCCGCTGGCCGGCATCAGTTCGTAGAGCCGCGCCGCCGGCGGCCAGAACTGCACGATCTGCTCGCGGCCGAAAAAGACGCCGGTCACGACCCCGACGACAACGACCACCAGCGCGACCCAGCCGACGGTATTGGTCCGGCTCCGCTCCGGCCGCACTGCGGGCAGATTCGTTTTGTTGGAACGCACCTTTTCGCGCAGGCTTTTCGGCTGGACGTCACCCGGATCCGGAATTTCCGTGCGTGTCGCCGCCTCGACGTCTTCAGTTTCGTCGGCATCCGCCTCGGCCGAATCGGCCTCATCGGTGTCTGGCCGCTCGGAATCGTCTGGTTCGGCGCTCGGTTCCGGGGTGGGAGACGGGGCAGGTGCGGGCTCGGCGTCCGGATCGGGCGGCGGCGGGTCGGCGTGCCAGGTGTGGCTGCATTTGGCGCAGCGGACGGTACGCCCGGTCGCGCCCAACGCCGCCGGATCAACAAGATAGCGCGTTGCGCAAGACGGGCAGCTTAATATCATCGCAAAAAGAGTTATTCTCCACCCGGCGAAGACCTTATAGGTGTTTGCGGGCGATAGGCAAGATAGAGCAAAGAGCGGCGGGATCATGTATACCGCTTTCGCTTGGTCGAAATGACCGTTTTCGATTCGCCGCGCGATACAACTAATGGCCGAAAATTCCAGTGTCATAGCATTTCGAAACGTCGGCTTGCGCTACGGCATGGGCCCGGAAGTCCTGTGCGACATCAATTTCGCGCTGCAGCCGGGCTCGTTCCATTTCCTTACCGGGCCGAGCGGCGCCGGCAAGTCCTCGCTGCTCAAACTGATGTATCTGGCGCACCGGCCGACCCGCGGTCTGGTCACCCTGTTCGACGAAGACGTGGCCAAGGTGGTGCGCGACCGCCTGCCGTTGCTGCGGCGGCGAATCGGCGTGGTTTTTCAGGACTTTCGCCTGCTCGACCACCTGACGGCGCTGGAAAACGTCGCGCTGCCGCTACGCCTGGCCGGCGGTGTCAGCGATTCCGACATCCAGAGTTACGTGGCCGAGTTGCTGACCTGGGTTGGCCTCGGCGACCAGATGCACGCCAAACCGCCGGTCCTCTCCGGCGGCGAGCAGCAGCGCGTCGCCATCGCGCGCGCCGTGATCACCCGGCCCAAACTGCTGTTGGCCGACGAGCCGACGGGCAATGTCGACAACAATATGGGCCGGCGCCTGCTGCACCTGTTCGCGCAGTTGAACAAACTCGGCACCACCGTCGTCATCGCAACCCACGACGAGGACATGGTCGCCCGGTTCGGCCACCCCCGGCTGCAGCTCGACAACGGTCAGATCGTGGATCCCTCCGGCGCCTCGAAATCCGGCGCGGGGGCGGCCTGAATGATCCGCCGCCGGTCCGACCTGCAGCTCGAAGCTGACCCGTCCGCCAGGTTTCTGCCATGGGTCATCGCCGTCATGGTATTCCTCGCCGCCCTCGCGATGATCGGCGCCTTCGCCCTGGACAGCCTGGTCAGGGACTGGCGCGACAGCGCCCGGGATACCGCCACCGTCCAGATCGCCTTCGACGAAGCCGCCGATATGGACCGGCTGGTCACCACCGCGCTCGACCTGTTGCGCTCCACGCCGGGCATCGCCGAAGCGGACGCCCTGGACGAGGCGGCGGTTGCCGAACTGCTGGAACCCTGGCTCGGCGAAACCGGGGTCGATGCCGGACTGCCGCTGCCGCGCCTGATCGACATCCGCTTCACCCCCGGCGGCGGCATAGACACTGCCGCCCTGCAGGCCAAGCTGAGGGCGGCAGTGCCCGGCGCCACGCTGGACGACCACGCCACCTGGCTCGGCAGCCTGATCGTGCTCGCGCGCGGCGTTCAATGGCTCGCCTTCGGTATCGTCGTCGTCATCGGTGCGGCGACGGTGGCGATCATCATATTCGCGACCCGCGCAGGGCTGGCCGCGCATCGCGAGGCGATCGAGGTGCTGCATCTGATCGGCGCCCGGGACGGCTATATCGCCCGGCAGTTTCAGCGCCATTGCCTGATGCTTGCACTGAAAGGCGGCGTGCCGGGCGGCGTGGTCGCCGCCCTGGTGCTCGCCCTCATTGCCAATCTGGCGAGCCGGCTCGACACGCCGTTGCTGGCGCCGGCCAAGCTTGGCATGGCCGGTTGGTCGGTCTTCATCGTCCTGCCGGTCCTGGCCGGTTTACTGGCGATGTTCACGGCGCGCGCCACCGTGCTGCGCACCTTGAAGCGGATGCATTGAGATGCCGGCGACCCTTCCCGTAACCGTCTGGTGCCGGCGGCCTTCGGAGCCATCACCATGAGGCGCGCGGCGCGGCGCTGGGCCCTACTGCCGGCGGTGGCCGTCTTCGCCGCCTGGGCCGCCGGATTGATCGTCTTCGCCGCGGGGCTTACCTGCCTGATCGACGACCCGGAAAGCCGCACCGACGGCATCGCCGTGTTCACCGGCACTTCCGACCGGCTGTTCGTCGGGGTCGACCTGCTGCGCGCCGGACGAAGCCAGCGGCTGCTCATATCCGGCGTCCAGCGCGGCATCGACAAGCAGACGCTCAGCAACGCCATGGGTCAGGCGCAGGAACTCTTCGACTGCTGCGTCGATCTGGGCGACGCCGCGTTGGACACCGCCGGCAATGCCGTGGAGACGGCGGAATGGGTTTCCAGCCACGGCTATACCAGCCTGCGCATCGTGACCAGCGCCTACCACATGCCGCGCAGTCTGCTCGAAGTGCGCCGCCGCCTTCCCAATGTGACCCTGGTGCCGCATCCCGTCTGTTCCGACCCGAACGCCGTAAGCCGCTGGTGGGCGCATCCGGCGCGCATCGGCACGGTCATGAACGAGTTCAACAAATACCTGATCGCCATCGCGCGGTCGCGCACGATGGCGATGGTTGGCGCCGAACCATGAACGTGGTTCGGTCGATCGCGTTCAATGTCGCGTTCTATGTCTGGACCGTCCTGATGGTGGTGCTGTACATCCCGGCCCTTCTGCTCGATCGCATGGTTGTGGTACGTGGCCAATGTTACTGGACCATGGGCATCAACTGGCTGATGCGCCGGCTGGCCGGCATCGATGTGGAAGTGCGCGGCCGCGAAAACCTGCCGCCGGGTGCGGTCATTGTCGCCGCCAAGCACCAGTCCGCCTGGGACACGGCGATCTGGCACCAGCTGCTGGACGACCCGGCGATGGTGATGAAGCAGGAGCTGATGTACATCCCGGTCTACGGCTGGCTCGCCCGCAAGACCAGGATGATCGCCGTCGACCGGAAAGCCGGCGCGAAGGCGCTTCGCAACCTGATACGCGACGCCCGGCAGGCGCGCGACGACGGGCGCCAGATCACCATTTTTCCGGAGGGCACCCGCTCGGCGCCGGATTCCAGCAACCCCTACCAGCCGGGCGTCGCTGCGCTTTATGCCGATTTGGGCATTCCTGCGGTGCCGGTCGCGGTCAATTCGGGGCTGTTCTGGCCGCGCCGAAGCTTCCTGCGCCGCCCCGGCACCATCGTGCTGGAATTCCTGGAACCCATCGCCCCGGGCATGGACCGAAAGGCCTTCATGGTCGAACTGGAGAACCGAATCGAGACCGCGACCAGGCGCCTGGTCGCCGAGGCACGGGCCAAAGATACTTGTGGATAACCGGACGAAACCGGCCTGGGGAAGCCGGGGATTATCGGAATTATAACTTACGGTTCATAGAGTTAGCCGAGCCGTGGATGATGAAAACATAACAGGAACATTGCTTGACCGCGAGCGTCCCGGGCCGTACAATTTTCGCCCCGTTTTTGCTCGTAATCTGCTCATTGTGAGGATCCATGCCGCCGATCGCACCGATTTCGCAGCAGATCTGGGACATGAAGTACCGCCTCAAGGCGGAAGACGGCACCCCGGTCGATCAGACGCTGGAGGATAGCTGGCGCCGCATCGCCACCGCCACGGCGGCGGCCGAGCAGGATCCGGCCCTCTGGGCCGACCGGTTCTACGGCGCGCTTGAGAATTTCCGCTTCCTGCCCGCGGGACGGATCATCGCCGGCGCCGGCACGGATCGCCGCGTCACCCTGTTCAACTGCTTCGTCATGGGCACCGTGCCCGACGATATGTCGGGGATCTTCGAACACCTGAAGGAAGCGGCCCTGACCATGCAGCAGGGCGGCGGCATCGGCTACGATTTCTCGACGCTCCGGCCCAAGGGCGCCAAGGTCAAGGGCGTCGGCGCGGACGCGTCCGGCCCGCTTACATTCATGGATGTCTGGGACGCCATGTGCCGCACGATCATGAGCGCCGGCCACCGCCGCGGCGCCATGATGGCGACCTTGCGCTGCGACCACCCGGACGTCGAAGCCTTTATCGAAGCCAAGCGCGACGCCGGGCGGTTGCGCATGTTCAACCTGTCGGTCCTGGTCACCGACAATTTCATGACCGCCGTGAAGGAAGACGCGCCCTGGCAGCTGGAGTTCGGCGGCACCACCTACAAAACCGTGCGCGCCCGCGAATTGTGGGACAAGATCATGCGCGCGACCTACGCCTATGCCGAACCGGGCGTGATCTTCATCGACCGCATCAACCGCCGCAACAACCTGCATTACTGCGAGACCATCGCGGCGACCAACCCCTGCGGCGAGCAGCCCCTGCCGCCCTACGGCGCCTGCCTGTTGGGATCGGTCAACCTGGCGCAGCTTGTCGTCGACCCGTTCACCGACAAGGCCCGCCTGGACGAGGCGGAGTTGACCCGCCTGGTCGGCCTCGCGGTCAGAATCATGGACAACGCCATCGACGTGTCCGGTTTTCCCCTGGATGCGCAGCGTCACGAGGCTCAGGCCAAGCGCCGCATCGGGCTCGGCGTCACCGGTCTGGCCGACGCGTTGATCTTCTGCGGCCTGCGCTACGGCTCCACCCGCGCGATAGAGGCGACCGAAAAATGGATGCGCCTGATCCAGCGCACCGCCTACCTCGCCTCGGCCGACCTGGCGCGGGAGAAAGGCCCGTTCCCGCTGTTCGACGCGGAAGCCTATCTGGCGGCCGAGGGCATTGCCGAACTGGACGACGACGTCCGCGCCGCCATTGCCGAGCACGGCATCCGCAACGCCCTGCTGACCTCCATCGCGCCGACCGGCACGATCTCCATCCTGGCCGACAATGTCTCGTCCGGGCTGGAGCCGGTATTCAGCTTCTCCTACACCCGTGCGGTGCTGATGCCCGACAACAGCCGCAAGGACGAGGAAGTCTCCGATTACGCCTATCGCGTCTGGCGCAAGCGGAAGGGCGAGGCGCCGCTGCCGGACTACTTCGTCGACGCGCAGTCCCTGGCGCCGGTGGACCACGTCCGCATGCAGGCCGCCGTGCAGAAATACGTCGACAGCTCGATCTCCAAGACGATCAATTGCCCGGAAGACATCTCGTTCGAGGACTTCAAGGATGTCTACATGCTGGCCTACGACACCGGCTGCAAGGGCTGCACCACCTATCGCCCGAACGATGTGACCGGCTCGGTCCTCAGCGTCGACAAACCGGCCAAGGAGGCGGACGACCAGGCGGAACTGCCGCTGGATGCGCCGGCGCCGAAGTCGCGCGACCCGTACGAATCCGGCGGCGTCGTCTACATGACCCGGCCGCTCGACCGGCCCGGCGTGCTGCCCGGCCAGACCTACAAGGTCAACTGGCCGGAAAGCGACCACGCCATCTACATCACTATCAACGATGTGATTCAGGACGGCCGGCGACGCCCGTTCGAGATCTTCATCAACTCGAAGAACGTCGAGCATTTCGCCTGGACGGTGGCGCTGACCCGGATGATCTCCGCGGTGTTCCGGCGCGGCGGCGACGTCAGCTTCGTGGTCGACGAGTTGAAGGCGGTGTTCGATCCGCGCGGCGGCGCCTGGGTGGAAGGCCACTATGTGCCCTCGCTGCTGGCGGCCATCGGCGGCGTCATCGAAAAGCATATGATCGATATCGGCTTCCTGCCGTCGCCGCATCGCGACGAGCAGCAATCCGAACGGTTGCCGAAAGCGGTCGGCGACGAAACCGGCTCTTCCTCTGCCAGCCTCAAGCAATGCCCGCGCTGCGGCCAGGCCAGCCTGATCCATCAGGAAGGCTGCGACATCTGCACCGCCTGCGGCCATTCCAAGTGCAGTTGATACGTCCGTCGCGCCGCGCCTCGTTCTAGTGAAAAACGCCGCGGTCAAACTCGACGGAGAACAACCGTCCGCCCCGCCGGCCGAGCGGATTCGGCAGTTGCGGCGGCAAGCGCGCACCCTTTGCGCCGCAGAGCCGGACGCGGGCCGTCTTGCCTTCGCCCAGGCCTTCTGTGGCGCAGCAATCACGACGTTCTGGCAGGCGCATCAGGCCGCCTGGCCGAATCCCTGGCCGATCGCGGCACGGCCTAAGGGAACCTCGGCCGCGCGCCTTCGCAGGCCTGCGAAGGCCTTGGCGGCGGAGATCGGCGGCCTCGCCGCCGAATGCGACGTCATCGAAGCGGCGTTTCACCTCGGCGGCGTCTATACCGCGACCATGCCGCGCCAGACCCGCGCTAAACTCGGCGTCTTCTACACCCCGCCCGCCCTGGTCGACCGCCTGATCGCCCAGGCCAGCAGCGCCGGCATCGACTGGCGGACCTGCAGGGTGCTGGACCCGGCCTGCGGCGGCGGCGCGTTTCTCGCCCCCGTCGCCCGCCTGATGGCCGGCGCCCTCACCGGCACGCCCGCCGACCGGCTGGTGCGCGACGTCGCCGGGCGGCTGCAGGGCTTCGAGATCGACCCGTTCGCCGCCTGGATGTCCCAGGTCTTCGTCGAATGCGCGCTGCTGCCACTCTGTCGCGCCGCGGACCTGCGGTTTCCCACCGTCGTCAAAGTCTGCGACGCCCTCGACGAGCCGCCCGGCGACGACCTCTACGACCTGGTCGTCGCCAACCCGCCTTACGGCCGGTTAAGCCTGACCCCGGCGCGGCGCGAACGGTTCAGGCGTGGCCTGTTCGGCCATGCCAATATCTACGGCCTGTTCAAAGACAAGGCCCTCACCCAGGCAAAGGATGGCGGTACCGTCGCCTTCGTGACCCCGGCCAGCTTCCTCGGCGGCCGATATTTCGAACGGCTGCGCCGCCTGATCGCCGCCGAAGCGCCGCCCTACAGCATCGACCTGATCGGCGAACGCAAGGGCGTGTTCGACGATGTCCAGCAGGAAACCCTGCTTGCCGTCTACCGACGCGGCGCTTCCCGGGGCACCGCCGCCGTGACCTTCGTCGAACGGGGCAAGGACGGCTCTCTCCGCATCCGGCCGGTCGGCGGTTTCGACCTGCCGGAAAAGCCGGGCGATCCATGGCTGTTACCGCGCACCCCGCGCCAGGCCGACCTGATCGCCAACCTCCGGCGCATGCCGCACCGGCTGGCCGATTACGGCTACCGGGTCAGCACCGGACCGCTGGTCTGGAACCGCTACAAGGGCCAGCTCAAAACCCGCCGCAACGGCCGCTGCTACCCGCTGATCTGGGCCGAATCCGTACGCAGCGACAGCGGTTTCGAGTTCCGCGCCGACCGCCGCAATCACAAACCCTATTTCGAAGTCCGCGACGACCAGGACTGGCTGACCGTCAAGTCCGCCTGCGTCCTGGTCCAGCGCACCACCGCAAAGGAGCAGCAGCGCCGGCTGATTGCCGCCGAACTGCCGGCCGCGTTTATCGAGCAGCACGGCGCGGTGGTGGTCGAAAACCATCTCAACATGATCCGCCCCGCAAACGGCCCAAGCAATGATAAGTCGTCGGTGACATCGAAAACCATCGAAGCCATCCTCAACAGCGATCTGATCGATCAAGCCTACCGCTGTATCTCCGGCAGCGTCGCCGTCTCCGCGTTCGAGCTTGCCGCCCTGCCGCTGCCCGGACCGGACGACATGGCCGCGCTGGAACGACTGGTGCTCGACGGCGCCGGCCGCGACCGGATCGAGGCGGAACTGGACCGGATCTATTTCCGGCACGAATGACCATGCCGCTGCCAAGCCTGCCGGACCGCGACCTCATCCATGCAAGGCTGCCGCTGATCTTTCCCGAAGGCACGCCCAACCGGAACTACTGCGTCCGCGACATCTCCGCTCGCACAATCTACGTCATGCTCTACATCGGCGCGGTTGAAGGCACGGACATCTGGCTCCGGCCGGACCAGGTCACCCGCATGACCGACGCACAGGCGGATCTTGTCGACGACAACGCGCGCGACGCGTGGCGCGACGCATCCATGAAGCGGTCCAAAACCGAAATTCCCGGCCGCTGGTACGCGGTCAATACCCGCGAATCGATCCGCGACGAAACCCTGCGCGACGGCCTCGTCCCAACCGGCGCGGTAGTCGTCCGCCGGGACGTGCCGACCACCTCATCGAAACCGCGCTACGCCCTGGCCCGCGATTTCGCCGCCCTGTTCGCCGACACGCTGCTGGATCTGGAAGCGGTCGCCGAAATCGACACTTGGCGCCGCGATAATCTGAACCCCGGCGCCCTGGCGCGAGTACAGATGCTGCGCCGCGGCGCAGCGTCCGGCGGCGGCGGGGTGCTGATCACCTTCCCCAGCGGCGAGACAAGGCGCATGGCCTTCGGGCCCAGCGCCCAGATTTCCAAAGCGGTGATCGAACAGTTCGCGCCCCGCTTCCTCAAGCATCCGGGCGTCGTCGCATTGAGCGACAGCGAACGCAAGATGATCGCCCGCGACGACGAACTCTGCCGCGCCATCGGCCTGGAGGTCGAAGCGAACCGCAACCTGCCCGACATTATCCTGGTCGATCTGGGTCCGGCCTCGCCTGTCCTGGTTTTCGTCGAAGTCGTCGCGACCGACGGCCCGGTCAGCGAAACCCGCAAGCGAGCGCTGACCGACCTGGCGGCGCAGGCGGGGTTCGCGCCGGACGACCTGGTCTTCGTCACCGCCTACCGCGACCGCGCCGCCAGCGCCTTCCGCAAGACGGTGGCGGAACTCGCCCCGGGGTCGCACGCCTGGTTCATCTCCGAACCGGACATGCTGATGTCGCTCGGCGAAAATGGAAGCCTTACGCTTAGCCGCTGATACAGTCGCGCAGTCGGCGCAGGAAGGCATCGTGAATGCCCTCTTCGTCCAGATGCTCGACCATGTTGACGATGTAGTCACGGTTGTGGCCGCTATGGCCCTGGGACTGGATGACCACGCCGGCCGCCGTCTCCACGCTCAACTTGCCGGCATATTGCGGATGGTCGCGGTCAACCGTGAACATCAGCACGGGCACCGCCCGGTCGCCGATCCGCGCCGGCATCAGCCGCGGCCGGTAGACCGGCGTCACCATCTCCCGCCGGTACAGGTAATCCACCACCGTCGCCTTGTCCGCCGCCGCGATACGGTAGGCCCGGCCGCGGCAGGAACCGCCGAGGTCCAGCCCCATCACCAGGCCCGGCGCCGCCTCGCTGCCCCGGTGGTACCAGGACCAGACACAGAGCGCCCGGTGAAAGCCGTGGATCACGGCCGGCGCGGCCTCCAGATAGTCGATGCCCGGCCGCCACATCAGCGAGCCGTAGCCGAACACCCAAAGGTCGCCGTCGGGCAGCGTCAGCCCCGGATCGTCGTAGGGCTTGCTGACCGCGTCGGGATCGGCAGTGATCGGGTCGACGAACGGTTTGGTCATGATCGTCTCGCTACTTAGCGCCCCGGCGGCGACCCGACAAGTCCTCGACCGGTCGGCCTCGGCCTGTCTATAAAGGCCATTATCCTATCGGAGAAGCGATGCGCTATCTCATCCTCCTCGGCGCGGTCGCCGCCGCGATCGCCGGTTACTACGCCTATTGGCAGAGTCTCGCCGACGGCCTGGCCGACGGCGCGGAGCAATGGATCGCCGAGCGCCGGTCGCAGGGCTACGAGGTCGGGCACGAGGGTATTCGCGTGCGCGGCTTCCCGTTCCGCCTGACCGTCGAATTCGACACGCCGCGCATCGCCGATCCGACCCACGCGCTCGCCTGGGACTGGCGCGCCGATTGGGTGACCGGCTATTTGCAGCCATGGAACCTGACCCACGTCATCCTGGTCGTCGACGGCGAACAGCACGTCGCCTGGACCGAGGCGGGCAAGCGCCGCGCCGTCACGCTGCTGGCCGAAGACACCCGCGCCAGCGCCATTTTCGACCGTTCCGGCGCGCTCAAGCGCTATCAGGGTGCCATGCAAAACGCCGAGGTCGAAATCGCCGACGTCGGTCCCGCCTCGTTCGCCAGCGCCCAGGTCGCCGGCCGACACAACAACGGCGAGGACGAAACCCGCCCGCCCGGCAGCGTCGACCTCGGACTGCAGGTCGCCGATCTCACCCTGCCGCCCAAGACCGGCGGCGCGCTCGGCCGTGAAATCGGGCGCGCCATGTTGACCGCGTTTTTGCCGACCCCGCCGCCAGCGGACGTCACCGAACCCGCCGTCGCGGCCTGGCGCGCCGGCGGCGGCAAGATTGACCTGCGCGATATCGAAGTGGCCTGGGGGCCGCTGGAGATAAAGGGCGACGGCATCGCGTCGCTCGACACCGCGCTGCGTCCCGAAGGCAAGATAAGGGCTGAGATCCGGGGCTACGACGCCACCCTGGACGCCCTGGCCACGGCTGGCAGCATGCGCGACGAAGACGTGAAAACCGCGAAGTTCGCCTTGAGCCTGGTAGCCAAGGCAGGACCCGACGGCCGGCTTTTCGTCACCACGCCGCTGACAGCCCGAGAAGGCCGGCTGTTCATCGGCCCGGCCCCCATTCTGTCGCTACCGCCGCTGTTCTAGGCGGTGCGGGCGGATTTTCGTGCGGCCTACTCCTCAAAGCGACCCGTGTCGTCACGATTGCGGTCGTATCGTCTCTTGAGTGGAAACGGCGGCAACCAGGACTCGCGACGGACGATCCAGCTTTCGTAGGTCGGCATCAGTTGGTCCGGGGCATCCAGGGATCCCAGGTGCACTTCGATTTCGTCTCCGCTGCGCGCGAAAACGGAAGAGCCGCAGCGGGGACAGAAAAACCGCCCGCGGTAGTCGCGTGTTTCGCCTTCGATCGTCACCGCATCCTGAGGGAACACCGCGGCAGCGTAAAACAGGGCCCCATGATGCTTGCGGCAGTTGAGACAGTGACAAAGGCCGACCCGGTACGGGCGTCCCGACGCCACAATTCGGACGTCGCCGCACAGGCAGCCGCCCGTAAAGCGGTCCATGCTGCGTCTCCTCTAAAGCCAAACGGGCGAAGTGTTTACAACGGGCAACACTCTCATTGCAATTGTCCACGGCGCCCCACGACCCCCCGCTGTCATTGCGAGCGAAGCGAAGCAATCTCGGCGGGCCGCGCTCAGTCGTCCCGAGATCGCCACGGCGCTGCGCGCCTCGCGATGACGGTAGGATGGCTAAACCTGTCGAAGGATGACGGTCGTCAAAGGCGTGAGACGACTTCAACAGCCGGCTTGGCCAGCAAACGAAGGCTAGTCGTCGGATCCACCATGCGGCCGGCCGAAGTCTGGGGTCTCGACTTCCTGGCCCGCGTCGATGATCCGGCGGCGGATCGTCCGCGTCCGTGTGAACAGGTCGAACAGCGCGTCGCCGTCCGCCCAGCGGATCGACCGCTGCAGGGCCGACAGGTCCTCCGAGAACCGGCCGAGCATTTCCAGCACCGCCTCGCGGTTGTTCAGGAACACGTCGCGCCACATCGTCGGGTCGGACGCCGCCAGCCGGGTGAAATCCCGAAAACCGCCGGCCGAGTACTTGATCACCTCGGATTCCGTCACCGCCTCCAGGTCGTCCGCCGTACCGACGATGTTGTAGGCGATCAGGTGCGGCACGTGGCTGGTGATCGCCAGCACCAGATCATGGTGCTCCGCGTCCATGATTTCGACCCGGCTGCCCATGGCCTCCCAGAACTTGGCAAGGCGGGCCTGCGCGTCCGGGTCGCAGCCCGCAGGCGGCGTCAAGATGCACCAGCGTTGATCGAACAGCTCGGCGAAACCGGCGTCCGGTCCGGACTGCTCGGTGCCCGCGACCGGATGCGCCGGAATAAAGTGCACGCCGTCCGGAATATGCGGGCCGACGTCGCGCACCACCGTTTTCTTGACCGAGCCGACGTCGCTGACGATGGCGCCGGGCTCCAGGTGCGGGCCGATTTCCTGCGCCACCTTGCCGAACGTGCCGACCGGCGTACAGAGAATGACCAGGTCGGCGCCGGCAACCGCCTCGGCGCTGGTCGCGACGGCGCGATCCACGACGCCGAGCTCCAGCGCCCTGGCCCGCGTCTCTTCGGTCCGGGCCGAGCAGACGATCTCGCCGACCAGGTTGTCGCGCCGCGCGGCCCAGGCGATCGACGAGCCGATCAGCCCGACGCCGATCAGCGCCAGGCGTCGAAAGTGGGGTTCGTCTGACATCTTTCTTAAGCCATGAACTCGGCCAGCGCCGCCACCACGGCGCGGTTCTCCGCCTCCGAGCCGACGGTAATCCTCAGCGCCTCGGGCAGGCCGTAGCCCGCCATCCGCCGCGCGACGATATGGCGCTCGCGCAGCCAGGCGTCCGCCGCCGTGCTGTTACGGTCCCCGTCCGGGAACCGCGCCAGAATGAAGTTGCCGATGCTCGGTACCACCTCCAGGCCCAGCCCGGCGACCTGCTCGCTCAACCAGGGCAGCCAGATATCGTTGTGGGTCCGCGCCGCATCCATATGCGCCACGTCGTTCAACGCCGCCACCGCCGCCGCCTGCGCGGCGAGGTTTACGTTGAACGGCCCGCGTACGCGGTTGACGACCTCGATGATCCCGGTCGGCGCGTAGGCCCAGCCGACCCTCAATCCCGCCAATCCGTAGATCTTCGAGAACGTCCGCGTCATCACCGTATTGTCGCTGCCGTCGACCAGCTCGATACCCGGCGAGTAGTCGTTGCGGCTGACGAACTCCGCATAGGCCGCGTCGATCACCAGCAGCGCGTTCTCCGGCAGGCCGGCGCGCAGGCGCTCGACTTCCGTTTTCGCCAGGTAGGTGCCGGTCGGGTTGTTCGGGTTAGCCAGGAAGACGATCCGTGTCCGCTCGGTTACCCCCGCCAGCAGGTTGTCGACATCGGCGGTGAACCGCGTCTCCGCCGCGGTGACCGGCTTGGCACCCGCCGCCCGGGCGGCGATGCCGTACATCAGGAAGCCGTGGGCATTGTACAGCACCTCGTCGCCCTCGCCGGCATAGGCCTGGGCCAGCAGCGTGATCAGCTCGTCGGAGCCGTTGCCGCAGACGATCCGGTCCGGGTCCAGGCCATGATGCTCGGCCAGCGCCCTTCTGAGCAGACCGACGCCGCCATCCGGATAGCGGTGCAGTTCGGCCCCGGCCGCGCGATAGGCCTCCACCGCGCGCGAGCTCGGCCCCAGAGCCGCCTCGTTGGCGGACAGGTTCATCACCGCATGGACATCGTTAATATCCGCGTTGCCGCCCTTGTAGGGCTCGATATCCAGTATTCCGGGCCGTGGCTTTGGCGCGGCCATGGAACGCCTCCATTCGTTATTCGGTCACTGCCGGACGCACAAGCCTACCTGCGTGCGGGGCAGAGAGTCCTGTTTTTTGAAGGAGCTCTAGTCCAGCTGGCCGAGCGGCAAGGCATAGGCGCCAAGCGCCACGACGCGCTGGATCTCCTTTTCCGATGCCTGAGCCAGCGCCTCGATGCGCGGGTCTGTTTTACTCACATAGCCGGGGATTTCAACCAGGTGCAGCCGGTCGGCCCCATGCCCGGGGTCGAAGCTGGAGATGATCCGCCCATCGAAACCGGCCCCGGCGAGCAGGTCGCCGACCCGCGCCCGGCTGAGATCGGAGGCCTGAATGGCGATCAGCGAGATGTCGTCGCCGGATTCCTCCGGCGCGAACGGCGCCACCACCAGGGCGGCCAGGTCCTCGAACCGGCCGGTGGCGCTGGCGAAGAACGGCAGTCGGGCGATCACCTGCAGCCGCGCCTCGTCGCCGCCCATGATATGCGGCCACCAGGGGTTCGGCTCGTTCTCCTCCGGCAGGGTCAGCATGCCGACGGCGCCGTCGCCTTCCGCCACGTCGGTCAGCACCCGCTGCGCCGAGGTATGCATGCTCATCCGAGCGACGGAGCCGAAATGGTTGCGCGCCAGGTCCCAATAGCCGACGGACTTGGACGGCGCGTGCACCAGTACGCGCAGCGGCTCCTGCTGCTGCCCGGCCGCGCCGATCAATTCCCGCCAGACCCGGGCGACCACCGCCGCCGGCATGGAACCGTCATGTTCCGCCAGCCGGCGCCGTAGCATCTGCGCCTCGCGGCCCGGCCGCATGAACACCGCATTGCCGTCGTCGTTCGCCGCGTAGTTCTGGCTTGCCGCCACGATCCGTTGCATCAGTTCGGCGCGTTCGATCAGTGTCCGGTGCAGCCGGTCGTCGATCTCGTCAATCTCGCGACGCAGGGTATCCGGATCGTCGGAGGGTGGTGTCATCAGCGGGCCTTGTTCGTTCGGATTCGTTGGCCGGGATCGCGGCTACCGTAGTAGTAGTCGCACGCCGAGAAAAAGCAATCGTAACATTGGCATGTCTATCATGCGTCCGTCCTCTCCACGCCCGGCTTTCATTCCGGTCGGCGCCGGCGGCTCATGCCCATGCCGGCCGCCCGTCCGGGCACCAGATCCGGCACCCGAAGCCGGCGTTTGCGCGCGCGTTCCGGCGTCGCCGCGTAGATCTGCTTGCCGGCTTCGACCATGACGACGCCCGAGAATGTCGGCCACCAGCGCCGCCCCACATTCTCCCACGTCGTCGCGGCGCGCAGGATGAAGCGGCGCCGGCTCGGCGGCAGGTACAGCGCGCCCAGCGCGGAATTCGGCAGATAGATGGTGTCGCGCAGCAACCGGTAGAGCTGCGGCGGCGTGTAGGGGTGGCCCTGCCCGAACGGCGACGCCTCGAACCGCGCCCACAACCCCCGTCGGTTCGGCACCACCACCAGCAGCTTGCCGCCGGGCGCCAGGACGCGCCAGATCTCCCGCAGCAACGGCCTGACATGCTCGGATGTTTCCAGGCTGTGCACCATCAGCAGCCGGTCGATCGACGCATCGGGAAGCGGCAGTTCGGTCTCGTCGCCCAGGCACACCAGACCGGGCTCGTCCCTCGGCCAATGCACCACGCCCTGCTGCGCCGGCATGATCGCGATCACCCGCTCCGCCTCTTCCCGAAACGGGCGCAGGTACGGCGTGGCGTAACCAAGCCCAAGCACGCGCAGGCCCTTCACGTCGGGCCATATTTCCCGCACCCGCCGCCGGATCAGGCGCTGGGCCGCCTGCCCCAGATGGCTGGCGTAAAACTCGGCAAGGTCGATGACATCGGGTCGCCACATGGCGGCGCAGTCTATCACACCGACAGTGATTGAAACCTGAATCGACGGCGGCCCGCGCCCCACCCGGTTGCGCGGTTCTGGCGTCTTACTCGAATCCTGCGCTAACCTGCCGATGAAGCCGCCGCTTAACGGCGGTCCGACTGACAATCACTGGGAGGATGCGAATGAATATCTTGAAAGCGATTGGGATTGCCGGCGTCGTCGGCGCGGCGATGTCGCTCGGCGGCGGACAGGCTCATGCCAACTGTCCCGAGAACTGGAAGGATTGCGCCGGCCAACCCTGGGTCGACGGCGACAAGATGGAAACGCCGCTCGGCTCCGAATGGTGGCCCAATCCGATGTGGGGCGAAGGCGACGAAGCCGGCTCGACCAACTGGTACACCAAGCCGGATGTCGTGATGCGCGCCCTGGCCCAGATCAAGCAGGGCAAATCGATGAAGATCGGCCATGTCTACGAGGCCGGCATGCCGCTGTTCGGGCAGCGCAACTTCAGCCTGCGCATTCCGGCAACGCCGACCGGCGGGCCGTTCGGCGCGACGCAGTTGATGTATAACGACGAGTTCCTGGCCACGGAAATCGGCCAGGTCGGCACCCAGTTCGACGGTCTCGGCCATATCGGGGTTGCGGTCGGCGCGGCGGACGACCGCACCCAGATGCGCTGGTATAACGGCTTCACCGCCGCCGAGATGCACGGCGCGTACGGCTTGCAGAAGCTCGGCACCGAGAAGCTGCACCCGATCATCGCCCGCGGCGTGCTGCTGGACATCGCCGGCGCCCGCGGCGTCGAATCGATGGAGGCCGGCCAGGTCATCACCATGGCCGACGTCCAGAACGCGCTGAAGCGCCAGGGCATGGAAGGCTTCGAGTTCAAGGAAGGCGACGCCATCATCTGGCGCACCGGCTGGGAGAAGTACTGGATCGTCGACAACGCCACCTACAACAACGGCGCGCCAGGGATCGGTATGGAAGTGGCCCGCTGGATCGCCGAGGACGTGAAGGCCGGCGTAACCGGGTCCGACACCTGGCCGGGCGACGCCGTGCCGGGTCAGGGCACGCCGAACGAGGTGCCGGCGGGCTGCGTGTTCTGTATCCACACCTACCTGCAGACGCGGCACGGTATCGTCAATCAGGAGAACATGAAGCTCAAGGAACTGGCCGATGCGGGCATTTATACCTTCGCCTACATCTACACGCCGGTCCCGATCAAGGGCGCCACGGGCTCGATCGGCTCGCCGATCGCCGTCTACTGAGCGTCTAAGGTAAATCTGCAGGGGCGCGTCAATGGCGCGCCCCTTCTTTTTGGTTAGTTGACCGAGACCGCCTTCGCCAGCCGATAGTTCAGGCCGGACGGATCGTCCTCAAGAATCTCGAACGTGCCTTCCAGGGTGACGGGTTCATGGGTATAGCGGATCGGCTCGTCGGATTTCACCTCGACCATGCTGTTCGGCCCGCCCGGCAGGCAAAACGGGCAGCCCGGCGGCCAGGCGGTGAGCAGGAAGTACGAGTGTTCCTCCGCGCCCTGCAGCGGAAACATGAAGCCCTGCAGCTTCACCGTCTCACCGTTGAGCGCCGCAACCTCCTTGCGCAACGTTTTGGTGTAGATCGTCTGGAACGGCGCCGGCGCGCTGATCTTCACGTCGAAATCGGCCAGCGCGTCCCAGGAGACGATGCCGTCCGGCGTCGTCAGCGGTACGTTATGCTCCTCGGGATACGGTGCCGCCTTTTGGTCTGAAAGCGCCAGCGCCGATTGGCCGGCGAACAAAACGACGGCCGCAACCAGCCCGCCGATTGTCTTCGTCCAAGATGTCATTGCATCGCCTCCGTCCCTGCTTGGGACGAAGTTTAGACAGCGCCGCGCCGTTCGGCAATGCGGCGGCGTACTACTCGGTAACGGAGCGCGCGTCGGTCATGCGGTAGAACAGGCCGGTCTCGTCGTCCTGCAGCACCGCGAACCGGCCTTCCATCAGCACCGGATCGCCGCCGAACTCGACCGGATTATCGGGCGCCAGAACTTCCACCAGCATGCTGGGTCCCGCCGGCAGGCAAAACGGGCAGGACGGCGGATAGGCGGTCAGCAGAAACCGCGATTGCTTCTCCGCCTGATCCAGCGGAAAGACGAAGCCGCGGATCTTCACCGTCGTCCCGTCCAATACCGAGACGGCCTCGGGAAAGTCCGGCACATAGCGCAGGTTCTCTTCCTCGCCGACCTCGTTTGCTTTGGTGCTGCCTAGCAGGTCCCACGAAACCCCGCCCTCCGGCGCTTCCGGAATCAGGTCCTGGAAGCTCAGCACGACCTCTTTGGAGATCGTCTTTTCCTCGGTCAGGGCCAGCGCCGGACCGGCGGCGACGAAGCCAAGGGCCAGGGCGGCGGCGATTGCGGTCGGTCGGACCGAAAACGAGCGACGCATCGGGCGGTCTACCTCGTGCTCAGCGTTGCGGCGATATCCGTCCGGTAGGCCTGAATCGCCGGGATCACTGAGGCTACTATACCAACAAATAGGGACAAAATAATTAAAGACCATTCAGCCGGCTGCCAAGCCAGCCCGGTGAGACCCAAATCGCGCCCTTCCCGCAGTATTTGGCCCAATATCTCGGCAACACCGTGCCCCAAGGCAAGGCCGAGCGCGGTACCCGCCAGGGACAAAATTAACCCTTCCAGGATCACCTGGCGCAGCAGCTTGCCGGGCGTCGCGCCCAGGCTCCGCATCACCGCCAGGTCGTAGCGGCGCTGCTGCATCGCATTGTAGAGCGCGATAAAGACGCCCAGCGCCGCGGTGAAGATCAGCAACAGGCCGAACCCGCGCAACGTATCCAGGCCGACGCCCACCAGGCTGAGCAGCCGCGCCGTCTCGAACGCCGGGGCCGCCGCCTGCAACGCGGTTTGGCTGTTGATCTGGCGCGGCAGCGACACCGCCGCAATGGGGGAACTGTAGCGAACCAGCAGCGCGGTTATCTCGCGGTCGGCCAGGTCGGCCTCGGCCGCGTGCTCGGCCTCATCATGGCCGTGCTCTTCGCCATCATGCTCGTCATGGGCATGTTCATCGCCGTCATGCTCGTCGTGGCCGTGCTCCTCATGGCCATGGTCGTCGTCCGCATGCTCTTCCTTGTGGTCGCCGTGCGCATGCTCTTCGTCTTCGTGAGCGTGCTCGTCCTCGTGCTCGTCGTGGGCGTGCTCGTCTCCTTCGTGAGCATGCTCGTCCTCGTGTTCCTCATGAGCGTGCTCATCCTCGTGTTCATCGTGAGCGTGCTCATCCTCGTGTTCATCGTGAGCGTGCTCGTCATGATGCGCGTCATGGGTGAACCAGACGCTCTCAACGGACGTCAGCACCAGCCGGTCGAGCACGCTCCCCGTAGGCTCCAGGATTCCCACGACCTCGTAGGGCCGGTCGTCGTGCACCGGCCCACCCGAATCGGCAATGCCGTGGCTGCCGACGAAGCTGTCGCCGATGCCAAGCCCGGTCGCCTCGGCCACCGTCGCCCCGAGCGTCGCTTCGAACGGTCGGTCCCACAGCGCGCCGATGTCAAGCTCGGCGTTGTAGAGCGCGGCGTAACTGTGCTCGGAGCCGACCATGCGAAAACCGCGGAAGCTGTCGCCGAGCGCCAGCGGCACCACCCCCTCCACCATCGGATTGCGGCGTAGCGCATCGATGCTGGTGTAGGGGATGTTCCCGGTCGGGATATCGACGTGGTAGATGCTGGACAGGATCAACTGCATCGGGCTGCCCTTGGCGCCGACCACAAGGTCGATCCCGCGCGCATCCTTGGTCAGCCGCGACTCCAGTTGCGCGCTGAACAGGATCAGCACCGTGATCGTCGCAATCCCAAGCGCGAGCAACAGCAGATTGAGCGCGGAGTTGAGCGCGCGCGCGCGAATATAGGCCAGGCTGAGCGTGAACAGGTTCATGGCCGCTCCGACAGTTCCAGTCGGTGCTCGAACCGATCCTTGATGCGACCGTCGTGGGTCGCGATCAGCAGGGTCGCATCGCATTCCGCCGCCTGCGCGCTCAGCATATCCACCACGCGGTCGCAATTCGTATCGTCCAGCGCCGAAGTCGGCTCGTCGGCCAGGATCAGTACCGGCTTGTTGATCACCGCGCGGGCGATCGCCACCCGCTGCGCCTCGCCCTGGCTCAGGCGGTGCGGCCGGGCATTGGCCTTGTCACCAATGCCGAGACTCTCCAGAACCCGGGTAAGCCGCGCCTCGTCCTGGTCCAGCCCGGCCATATGTCGGGCCAGCCTCAAGTTACCGGCGACCGTCAGCGCGCCGACCAGATGAAGGGTCTGGAACACGATGCCGATCCGCTGACCGCGGAACCGGTCACGCTGCCGCGCACCCAGTTCGGCAAGGTCCTGCCCGGCGATCGCAGCACGCCCGGCGGTCGGGGTCAGCAGGCCGGCCAGTATCTGGATCAGCGTTGTCTTGCCGCTGCCGGACGGGCCCAGCAGCAGCGCGTGCCGCCCGCTCGCCACCGTCCACTCGGCAATGTCCAGGATTTCGCGTCCGCCGATTTCGTGCCTGAGGCCATTCAGCGCAACGGCGGGTTCGGCCCCCGCGCCGGCGTTGACGTCGGTCACGGCGTGGACCGCGCTTGTCGATACATCCTACCCCTCAACGCCGTCGCTTGGTTCAGTCTCGCGGACATCAGGTGTAATGATATATCATAATAGTCATATGGCACAGTCAAGACATTGGCGTCGATAGCCACGCCCATTCTCGAAGGTTCCGTCGGATACCGCAGGCTAGGCGGTCAGTACATATGCTGACCGCCGTTGATCGACATCGTCGATCCGGTGACGAAGCCGCCGTCGTCGCCGGTCAGGAACAGCACGCCGCGGGCGATCTCCTCCGCATGGCCCAACCGGCCGATCGGAATTCTCGCGACGATCTTTTCCAGCACGTTGGGCGGCACCGCGGCGACCATGTCGGTGTCGATATAGCCGGGCGCGATGGCGTTGACCGTAATGCCGAACCGCGCGCCTTCCTGGGCCAGCGCCTTGGTGAAACCGTGGATGCCCGATTTCGCTGCGGCGTAGTTGACCTGGCCGTACTGGCCGGCCTGCCCGTTGATCGACCCGATATTGACGATCCGCCCGAAATTGCGGTCGCGCATGCCGGCGAATACCGCCTTCGACATGTTGAAGCAGGAGCCGAGGTTGGTGTCGATCACCGCCTGCCAGTCCTCATGGCTCATCTTCATCAGGGTGCCGTCGCGGGTGATGCCGGCATTGTTGACCAGAATGTCGACCGGGCCGATCTGTTCCTGCACCGTGGCGACACCCGCAAGACAGGCCTCGTGATTGGACACGTCCCACTTGAACGCGGCGATGCCCGTCTCTTCGGTGAACTTGGCGGCCGCCTCGTCGTTGCCGCCGTAGTTGGCGGCGACCTGGTTGCCGGCGTCGCGCAAGCCGATCGAAATCGCCTTGCCGATACCGCGGGTCCCACCGGTAACAATTGCCACTCGTGCCATGACCGACCTCCCTGTTAGGTCATTTCCCGTCCGGTCCCAACTTGGCGACCGACAGTGTCGACTGTCAGTCGCGCGCCACGCACATGGCGATGCCCATGCCGCCGCCAATGCAGAGCGTGGCCAGTCCTTTCTTGGCGTCACGCTTTTGCATTTCGTGCAGCAGCGTGATCAACACTCGGGTGCCCGATGCGCCGATCGGGTGACCGATCGCGATGGCGCCGCCATTGACGTTGACCTTATCGGTATCCCAGCCGAGGTCCTTGTTGACGGCACAGGCCTGCGCGGCGAACGCTTCGTTCGCTTCGATCAGGTCTAGATCGTCGACGGACCAACCGGCTTTTTCCAGCGCGCGGCGGCTGGCCGGGATCGGTCCGGTGCCCATGATCGCCGGGTCGACGCCGGCCTGGGCCCAGGAGACGATGCGGGCCAGCGGCGTCACGCTGCGGCGCTGGGCTTCCTCGGCGCTCATCAGCACCACGGCGGCCGCGCCGTCGTTGATGCCGGACGCGTTGCCGGCGGTCACCGTGCCGGCGTCGCGGTCGAAGGCCGGGCGCAGTTTGGTCAGGCTGTCCAGGGTCGCGCCGTGGCGGATATATTCGTCTTCCTCGACGACGGTCTCGCCCTTGCGCGTCTTGATCGTGACCGGCACGATCTCGTCCTTGAAGCGGCCGGCCTTCTGCGCCGCCTCCGCCTTGTTCAGCGACGCCAGCGCGAATTCGTCCTGGGCGTCGCGGGTGATCTGCCACTGCTTGGCGACGTTCTCCGCGGTCGACCCCATGTGATAACCGTTGAAGGCGTCCCATAAGCCGTCGACGATCATGGAATCGATGAACTTCACGTCGCCCATCTTCTGGCCGTTGCGCAGGTGCGCGACGTGCGGCGCCTGGCTCATGCTTTCCTGCCCGCCGGCGATCACCACGTCGGAGTCGCCATTGACCACCGCCTGGTAGCCGAGCGCGACCGAGCGCAGGCCCGAGCCGCAGAGTTGGTTGACGCCCCAGGCCGGCACCTCGTTCGGCAGGCCGGCATTGATCGACGCCTGGCGCGCCGGGTTCTGGCCGGCGCCGGCGCTCAGGATCTGGCCCATGATCACCTCGGTGACCTCGCCGGCATCCACGCCGGCGCGCTGCAGCGCCTCCAGAATGGCGATCTTGCCCAGGTCGTGGGCGGGCAAGGGGCTAAGCGCCCCGTTGAACGATCCGACCGGTGTGCGGGCGCCGGCGGCGATTACCACTTCTGTCATATTCACACTCCTCCTCGGGGTGATCGGTCGACATCAAAAGATAGAAAACCTCTGTCCGACAATGTAGCGCGGAACGGTTCGGATTGACAGAAAGTCTCGCTGCCCGGCGGCTTGTCCGGTGGATTTAACAGGGTCGGTACGACAGGTTTTTGACATACCTCAATCCGGCGCCGAAAAATCAAGCGGCGCCGGGCTCCGGCTTGGGCGGTTGGTTGGCGTGATGCACCACCCGCTGCGGGAACGGGATTTCGACGCCGGCCTCGCGGAACCGCCGGTCGATGTCGAACCGCAGGTCGCTCGCGATGATCACCTTCCAGATGACGTCGGCGGTATAGCAACGCAGTTCGAAGTCCAGGCTGCTCTCGCCGAAGTTCTGGAACACGACGAACGGTTCCGGCCATTGCAGCACGCGCGAATGCGCGCGGGCGCATTCCAGCAGAATGTCGCGCACCTTCTCGGTGTCTGAGCCGTAGGCGACGCCGACGCCCACGTCGATCCGGCCGTAGCGGTCCTTGTGCGTCATGTTGGTGACCGCGCTGGACAGCAGGTCGGCATTCGGAATGATCACCGAGGCTCGATGAAAGGTCTCCAGTTCCGTGGCCCGCACGTTGATCCGTTTCACGAAACCCTCGTCGCCGGCGACCGAGACCCAGTCGCCCACCTTGATCGGCCGTTCGATCAGCAGGATCAGGCCGGAGACGAAGTTGTTGACCACGTTCTGCAAGCCGAAGCCGATGCCGACCGACAGCGCGCCGGCGATCAGCGCGACGTTGCCGAGATCGATGCCCAGCGCCGAGATGCCGAGCGCCGCCGCGATCACCAGCCCCAGATAGCCGAACCCGGCCGAAAGCGAATGCTGCACGCCGGTGTCCAGCCGCGTCTGCGGCAGGATGCGTTCGGACAAGCCCCGCTGGATGGCCCGTGTCACGACCAGCGCCAGCACGAAGACCGCGATCGCCGTCGCGATGTCGGTGATCGAGATCGTGACGTTGCCGATCGTGAAGCCCTGCAGAAAACCGCTGGTCCAGGCCCAGACGTCGGGGATTGCCACCCCGGCCCACAAGGGTGCCAGTATCAACAGGCCGACCGCGAATATCGCCACGTCCAGCGCGGCGCGCAGCCAGAACTTCACAACCGACCGGGTCGCATGGCGCACCGACAGCCGGTCGCGTATCATCCGCGACCGCAAGCCGGCGCCGATCAACTCGCGGAACAGGCCGCGCAGCACCGTCAGAACGCCGACGACGATGCCGCTGATCAACAGCTGCTTGATCAGCATGAAACCGAGCGCGCTGTAGCCGAGCGCCGTGGTCGCAATGCCGGCCAGCGCCACCCCGCCGATCAACAGCTGCAAGGTGGACCACACCCGGTTCGGGCGCGGTGGATCCTCTGTCGCCTCTGCCTGCGGCTCGGCTTCCACTTGCGGCGCTTCCTCCGACCGCCACAATCGTCCGCGGATCAGCGATAGGACCAGCAGCCCCTCGATCGTATTCGCGAAGAGCAGATAAAACGACTGAAGCTCCGGCGACGTGTACATGCCGGCGGTCGAATTAAGGACGAAATCGTCGAGCCCGAATACGGCCGCCAGCAAGGCACCGTGCCGGCAAATCGTAAGCGCGTTCCGCGGCGTCACGGATGTAAGGCCCCAGGCCGGCAGGTCCGGCGCCAACACGGCGCGCAACACCGCCCATGCCAGGATGAACAGAATCGCCGACTCGCAGAACGCGACGATCATGGTCTCCGTCAGGCCGGTAACCAGACCGCCCGGCAGGCTTACCCGGTACCACACCAGCGCAAGGATCAGGGCGGGCACGATACCGCGAGCGATCGCCTCCGCGATGGCTGCGACGAAGCGTCGGGTATAGCTCGGTTCCGCGACGGTCGGGTCGCGCCCGAACCGGCGCAGCAGCACGACCCGGATGGACCAACCGACGGCAATCACCAGCACCACAAGAACGATGGGCGCCAGCCACACGCCCTCATCCAGGGTCCGCCCCCGGGTCTGCCACCAATGGCGAGGCGCATCGACATGGCGCACGAACACCACCACCAGTTCCGGCACCGCGACGACAATCGTATCAGGCGTGAAGGGCAGCGGGTTCCGCTTCAGCAGGTTTTCCAGATAGCGCTCCCGGTCGAGGATGGAGATCGCCCTGTCCAATTCGTCGGACCGCACGATGGCCAGCTCGGACTGGGCGATCCGCGCCTGGTAGAACGCGATATCCTCGGCGTACTGGGATCTGGCGCTAGCGATTTCCTCAGGCTCGGTCAGACCGCCGTCCGTCGGCGGCTCCCCAAGCGCCGCCGCGCGCCGTTCGATGGTGGCGATCTCCGCCTCCGCGTCGGCCTTTATCTGCCGCGCCTCGTCGCGCACGGCCTTTATCGCCGTGCGAAAGCCTCTCGCCGCCTCGGCGCTCAGCAACGGATCGCCCATTTGCTGCTGCACGCGGTCCAGGATGCGGGTCCAGTCGGCGGTGATCGTGGCGAACGGGCGGGACGGCTTGCGCGTCTGGCCGGCGGCGTCCGACAGGCCGGAGAGGATGATCAGCAGGACGAATACTGGTGCCAGGACGGCGCGCATCACCGATTACCCTGCATTTTCAACGGGAAACGTCGAAACAATCTAGCACAGGGTATTCCCGTGACTACTGCGCCGTTCGGCGCAGCTTTTCCTCAGTGCCCCAACCAGTCGGCAAGCGGTCGCCACAAACCGGCCTCGGCCTGTCCGCCGACGACCATGCCGATATGGCCGGACGGTGGCGTGATCATGCACGCATGCGGCATCGCCGCCGCCAGCGCGCGGGCGGAGCCCGGCGGCACGATGCGGTCGTTGTCGGGAATCGCCAGCAGGGTCGGCGCGGTGAAGGCGGCCGGGTCGACCGGCTCGTCCGCGACGCGCCATTCGCCACGATAGGGGCTGTTTTCGCCATACCATCCGACCAGGCATTCCCGCGCGACCGGGCCGGCCAGCGGCACGCCGTCGTTCAGCCAGTCCTCCAGCGCCACGAACCGGCGCGCTTCGTCGCTCGCCGGGTCCAGCCGGCCGAAGGCGGTGAACTTCCGGATCGCGAGGTTCGGATCCAGCATGGCGAAGAAGGTCTGCAAAAGGTCCACGGGCAGTTCGCCCAGCGCCGTCAGCACGCCGGTCCAGGCGTCGCCGCCGGTGGCGAACAGCCGCGCCTGTTCCGCCAGCTCGGCCTGGAAATTCCAGGGCGTCGCCAGCAGGGCCAGCGCCGACACATCGGCCGCCCGCCGGCAGGCCAGCGCCAATGCCAGGTTGCCGCCCATGCAATAACCGGCCACCGGGACCGGCCCGCCGCCCGCCGCCGTCGCCGCGTCCAGTGCCCGGCCGAGCCGGCCGTCGATATAGTCGGTCAGGTCGAAGCCACGCTCGGTCTCGCTTAAGTCCCCCCAATCGACGACCAGGGGCCGGAACCCGCGCCTCGCCAGCCACCGCACCAGGCTGCGGTCCCGCATCAGGTCCAGCACATAGTAGCGGTTGACCAGCGACGGCACGAACAGCACCGTGCGCGCATCCGGCCCCGCGTCTGCATTGTAATCGAGCAGCCGCGTCCCGCCCTCGCGCCACAGCACCGGCGGCTCGGGCAGGTCGCGCCGGTAGGGATGGTCGTGATAGGCCTGGATGCCGGCCATCAGTGCGCCCAGCCGATCCTGGATTTCGGCGCCGACCGCCGACACCAGACTATTCGGTTCGGCCGCCGCCAGCTCAGTCGTCAGGTTTGCCGCCGCCGCCGTCAGTGTCGGATGCCAGGGCAGCAATCCGAGCCTCGCATTCGGCAATGCGGCGAGCGAGCTCACCAGCGATGTCATCGCCGACGTCAGGTGCAGTCCCATCGGGCGCGGCCCCAGCCGAGGCGGCCCCAGATTCTTCGGCTGACTTGGCGACACGATCGTCCTGCTCACCTTCCACCGGTCCGCCGCCGGCATTCGGGTCCGGCGAAAGCCGGCCCACGACATGGCCGATTGCCTCGGCGAAGCGCGGGTCGGCGGCCATCAGCGCGGTCTGCTCCTGCCACAGATCCACGAAGCGTTTCGCCAGGTCCGCGTTGTCGGGCTGCTTGGGCATGGCCAAGTATAGGTCTCCGCCATGCCTATCGTCACGCGTCGCGGCGGCCGTCACGATGCGCTGCACAATGGACTTGCGCATTGCAACATTTGCTTGCGACAATGGTGTAACACAAACCGCGAAGGCATGTCCCTTGGCCGAGCGTAAAGAAAACGACCCGGAAGCGCCAATCACCATCAAAAAGTACGCCAATCGCCGGCTCTACAATACGGCGACCTCGTCCTATGTGACGCTCGAGCATTTGGCCCAGATGGTGAAAGACGGGGTGGATTTTCAGGTCTTCGACGCCAAGTCCGGCGACGACATCACCCGGTCCGTGTTGACACAGATTATTTTCGAGGCCGAAGGCAAGGGCCAGAACCTGCTGCCGATCAGCTTCCTGCGCCGGCTGATCAAATTCTACGGCGACAGCCTGCAATCGGTGGTGCCCAGCTACCTCGACATGAGCATGGAATCCTTCACACGCAACCAGGACCAGATGCGGACCAACCTGCAGGAGGCGTTCGGCCAGCCGCTCAAGCAGTTCGAGGAGATCAACCGCCGCAACATGGAGGCCTTCCAGCGGGCGGTCAGCATGTTCAACCCCCTGGCCGCCATGACCGATCAGCCGGCCCAGCAGGATAAGCCGCAGGACAGCGGCACGGATGAGAAGCCGGGCGGCGGGGACGAGATCGACGAGTTGCGCAGCCAGCTCGACGACATGCGGCGGCAACTGGACACGCTGCTGAAAGACCGGTCGTAAGGCCCGGCGAAGCCCGGCCGACAGACCGCTCACGCAAAATTTATGACCCGCAACGCCATGCGCCGCTTGGCGCATCGCCGCGATTCCTGCCGATTCCTCAACAGCTTCGGCATGCAATCGCTCAAAAGAACTGGAATATTAATAAATATTAACAAAACTAGAGGCAATTTATCCTTAATAAAAGGTAAATTGTGTCAAAAATATAATTGAATTTTTCATCAATTTGGCCTATATTTGCAGCATGCGCATACTACCTGCACTGAATCCGGCTTCATGAGCATCGCGGCCGCATATTCCGCACCGGCTCTGCGGGCGGCGTTTCCGACGCCGGCCGAGCTGGGCATTCGGAATGGGCGGCGGCCGGCCGAGGCGGCGGTCGAGGGGTATGCGGACCGTCGGGAAGGCGGCGTTGCGCGGCTACCGCGCGATCCGATTGCGGCTATCGACGCCATCCGGGGGCAACCGCGTCAGCGGCCGGACCAACTGGCGTCGGACAGAACCTTTCAACCCGACCAGGAAAACCGGGTGGAAAAGCGCGTCGCGGCGGAACGCGCCCGCACCTCCGGCCATGTGGACCGCCCCTACTACAGCACGGCTTTCCTGGCCCAACTCGCCGGCCAGTCTAACGATGTTTACGATCCCACCGCCGAACACCGGGCGCTGGCGGAAGGCGCGGCCGCCTACCGCGATACCGCCGACCGTGGCATCCGGCTGCTCGGCCCGGAACTGTCCGCGAGCTATCTGATCTGACAAGCCCCAGTGATTTGAGTATGAGTTAGGCTCCGGATCTTCGCCGGTTCTGTTCATCGCTCTATTATCTCAACGATCATCATGACGGACGGCACGGTCGACCTTCTCATCATCGGCGGCGGCATCAACGGCGTCGGCATCGCCCGCGACGCCGCCGGGCGCGGCTTTTCCGTCGCGCTCTGCGAACGCAGCGACCTCGGCGGCGCGACCTCCTCGGCCAGCACGAAACTGATCCACGGCGGCCTGCGCTATCTGGAGCATTACGAGTTCCGGCTGGTCCGCGAGGCGCTGACGGAGCGCGAGGTGCTGCTCGGCAACGCCCAGCACATCGTCTGGCCGATGCGCTTCGTCCTGCCGCACCACGCCGACCTCCGCCCGGCCTGGATGATCCGGATCGGCCTGTTCCTCTACGACCATATCGGCGGCCGCAAGGCGCTGCCGGCCAGCGAGGCGATACGCCTGCCCGGCGACCGGCGCGGCAAACCGTTGAAAGACTCCTTCACCCGGGGCTTCGTCTATTCCGACTGCTGGGTGGACGATGCCCGGCTTGTCGCGCTTAACGCCGTCGCCGCGCACGACCTCGGCGCCCGCATTATGACGCGCACCGCCGTCACCGCGGCGCATCGCGACGGCGATCTCTGGCGCGCCCGGCTCACCAGCGCCGACGGCGGCGAGCCGCGCGACATCGCCGCGCGCATGATCGTCAACGCCGCCGGCCCCTGGGTGAACGACGTGCTCGGCGCAACGCTCGGCGTCAACGCGCCCGCAGCCGTGCGCCTGATCAAGGGCAGCCACATCGTCGTGCCGCAACTATTCCACGGCGACCACGCCTACATTTTCCAGCATGGCGACGGTCGCGTCGTGTTCGCCATTCCCTACGAGCATAATTTCACCCTGATCGGCACCACCGACGTGCCCGTGGACGGCAGTCCGGACAACCCGCGCATCACCGACGACGAAGTCGCTTATCTCTGCGGCGCGGTCGGCGAATACTTCGCCAAGCCACCCACGCCGGAAGACGTCGTCTGGACTTACAGCGGCATCCGGCCGCTCTACGACGACGGCGATACCGACCCGTCGGCGGTGACCCGCGACTACGTGCTGGCGATGGACGACACGCCGGGCCCGCCGCTGCTCTCGGTCTACGGCGGCAAGATCACCACCTACCGGCGGCTTGCCGAAGAAGCCATGGACAAGGTCTCGGAACGCTTTCCCGATAAACCCGCCGGCGCCTGGACGGAGTCGGCGGCGCTCCCCGGCGGGGATCTCGGCGGTCTCGGCTACGGCGCCTTCGCCCAAAAACTGTCATCGGACTTCGCTGGCCTGGACGCCGTCTACCTGCGCCAACTGGCGCGCCGCCATGGCAGCCGCGCCTACGACATCCTCGCCGACGTGCGCCAAACCGCCGACCTCGGCCAGGACTTCGGCGGCGGCCTGTTCGAGCGCGAGGTTTCGTGGCTAATGCAGCACGAATGGGCGCGCGAGCCCGCGGACATCCTATGGCGCCGCACCAAGACCGGCCTGCACGGCGCCGACCCCGACGCCCTGGCGCGCTGGATGAACCGCGCCTAGAACATCAATCTACACCTCGTCATTCCGGCGAAGGCCGGAATCCATGACGGCGGACAGTTCTGGACTCCGGCCTTCGCCGGAGTGACGATATTGATGCTGCGGCCCGCTAGCTAGTCGAACGCCCTGTAATACGCATCCAGGGCCGGCACCCCACCAAGATGTACGTACAGCACTCTACTGCCCCTCGGAATCTCGCCGGACCGCGCCATAGCGATCAGGCCGGCCAGCGACTTCCCCTCGTAAACCGGGTCGGTGATCATCGCTTCCAGTTCGGCGCCCATCCGGATCGCCTCGATCGTGCCGTCGTTCGGAACGCCATAGGCCGGACCGGCGAATCGCCCATCGACGATGATCGCCTCATCGTCTATCGGTTTTCTCGACTGCACTAGGTCGGCGGTTGCCCGGGCGATTTTCGTCACCAGCCGGCGAGTCTCGTCGGGATCGGCGAGCGTGTCGATGCCGATCACCTCGCGCGGCCGCTCCTGCCCGGCAAACCCGACGACCATGCCGGCCTGGGTCGAGCCGGTCCCGGTCGCCGTAACCACGGTATCGAAGAAAACGTCCAGGTCGGCTTCCTGCCGCTCCACCTCATTGGCGAACTCGACATAGCCGAGCCCGCCGAGCGGATGGTCCGACGCGCCGGCGGGGATGACGTAAGGCGCTCCGCCTTCCAGGCGCACCCGGTCCGCGGTTTCCTGTAAGGACCCCTCGAGGTCTACGGCAAAACCCTCTCCCGCCGGTGTGCTTGTCATTTCCGTTCGCGCGCCCATCAGGCGCGACAGCAGGATGTTGCCGACCTTGTCGTAGACCGGCTCTTCCCATGGCGCCCAATGCTCCTGCGCCAGCCGGCATTTCAGGCCCGTCGCCGCCGCGGCGGCGGCCACCTGCCGCGTGTGGTTCGACTGCACGCCGCCGATTGAAACCAGCGTGTCGCAACCCTGCGCCAGGGCGTCCGGGATCAGCCATTCCAGCTTGCGGGTCTTGTTGCCGCCGAACGCCAGGCCGGAGCCGATATCGTCGCGCTTGGCCCAGACCTCGATGCCCAATTCCCGACTCAGCCGCGGCAATATTTGTATCGGTGTCGGGAAGAAACCCAGTTGCTGCCGCGGAAATCGATCGAGATTCACTGCCATGCCGTCGCCCTCCCTCGCTTCGAATGGTAAAGACGATATCCGTTCCTCACCCGAAGGTGTTACGGAACTGGAGCACGATGACAACAACAGCCGTTGTATTATTGATCTTTATACGATAATTATTCAGATAAATTGACATCAAACAGAATTTTCTTCTGAAGGAGTCAACACATCTCGAATGTAGACGCCATAGACCGCAGGATTCTCAAGGCGATGCAGGAGGACGGCCGGGCCACCAACGCGGCCATCGCCAAGCGGGCGGGGATCAGCCCGGCGGCCTGCCATACCCGTGTCCGCCGCCTGTTCACCGAGGGCCATATCAAACGGGTCAAGGCGGTGCTCGATCCGGACAAGCTCGACCGGGGCGTGGCCGCCGTCATCGGCGTCATCCTCGACCGGTCGACCGATCAGAGTTTCGCGGAGTTCGAGGCGGCGGTCGCCGACCTGCCGCTGGTCCAGGACTGCCAGCTCGTCGCCGGCGAGTTCGACTATTTCCTGAAGGTACGGCTGCGCGACATGGCGGAGGCCAACCGATTCCTCACCAAAAACATCATCGGCCTGCCGGGCCTCCGGCAGATCCGAACCTTCTTCGTCATCAAAGATGTGAAAAGCGACGGCGACCTGGTGTTCTAGCGCCGTGTCGCCAGGTTAACCCGGCGGCGCCAAAGGAAGAGGCCGATCAGGCCGCTCCCGAACAGGGCAAATGCATACGGTTCGCTGATATCGGGCGGGTTCTCGAACGACGCGGCGGACGGCAACGCTTCCGCGGTAAGCGATTGAATGCGGTAACTCGCCCACTCGCCCTCCGGAATGCCGAAGATCAGATGGCGATAGTCGTTGTCCGGCAGCCCGATCAGGTCGATACCGGACTCGCCGACGCCGGTCGACAGCAAGGCGTCGAGGCTGGTGCCGTCATTGCTGCCCCAGATGGCGAACTCGTCCCATTGACCGAGCGAGGCGAGTTCGACCGAAACCCCCGCGAAGCCGATCGGCAGTGTCAGCCTGATCAGTTCGCCGATACCCCAACCCGCCAGCGGGCTGCCGCTGCTCTGCCAGCCGCTGATCACGCCGATGCCCGAGCTTTTCTGGGACAACGATGCCGTGTTCCACGCAGTGCCGCCGTTAAAGGCCGCCGCCAGCAGCGACTCTCCGTCGGAGACAAAGGTCTCCTCGGCGCCGAGATTGTGTTTGCCGCCGCCGGAGCCGAACGTCCAGGTGATCGGCGCGGACATGGCGGATTGCGTCGCGGCGACAGCCAGAACGGCGCCGAGCGCCGTCCTGCGCATCGTTTGCTTCAGACCCATGTTGACATCCTCTTCTCTACGTGGAGCATGCCCCAGGGGCCGATAAATTTCGGTAAAGTCGACGGAGTGCGGATCGGCTAAGTTCGTCCGCTGTTTACGGAACGCTAACCATAATCGTCCCTGGGCCGGCCCCGGGGGCGGGATCCAGGGAGCATCGGATGACCGAGGCCTCAACTCTGACAAGCCTGCTCGCAGCGGGCGCCGGCGACGCGCCGGCAATCGGCGCGCCGGGCCGCAAGCCGCTGAGCCATGACGGCCTCCGCGCCTTCGCCGCCCAGATCGTTGAAACGCTCAACGGCTACGGCCTCGGCCGTAACGATCGGATCGCCATCGTGCTGCCGAACGGGCCCGAGATGGCGGCGGCCTTCGTCGCCGTCGCCGCCGGCGCGACAACTGCGCCGCTCAATCCCGCCTATCGTGCCGACGAGTTCGAGTTTTACCTCACCGACCTGAACGCCAAGGGAATCGTGCTGGAGGCCGGCTACGACGGCCCGGCGCTCGATGTCGCGGAACGGCTCGGCGTTCCCGTCATCCGCCTGACGCCGCGCGCGGAAGACGCTGCCGGCCTGTTCGACCTGTCCGCCGACCTGGACGGATCACCCGCCGCCGGCGGCCCGGCCGAGCCCGACGATATCGCCCTTGTACTGCACACCTCCGGCACCACGTCGCGGCCGAAGATCGTGCCGCTCAGCCAGGCCAATGTCTCTGCCTCGGCCCGCCACATCGCCGAAACCCTGCGGCTCGAGCCCGTGGACCGCTGCCTCAACGTCATGCCGCTGTTCCATATCCACGGCCTGATCGCCGCGGTGCTGAGCAGCCTTGGCGCCGGCGCCTCCGTGCACTGCTCGCCGGGCTTCAACGCACTCCGCTTCTTCGCCTGGATGGAGGAGGTACGGCCGACCTGGTACACGGCGGTGCCGACCATGCATCAGGCGATCCTGAGCCGGGCCTCGCGCAACCAGGCGGTGATCGAGGCCAACCCGCTGCGCCTGATCCGCTCGTCCTCATCCTCCCTGCCGCCGCAGGTGATGGCCGAATTGGAAGAAGTCTTCAATGCGCCGGTGATCGAAAGCTACGGCATGACCGAAGCGGCCCACCAGATGGCCTCCAACCCGCTGCCGCCGGGGCAACGCAAGCCCGGCACCGTCGGCATCGCCGCCGGACCGGAGGTCGCCGTGCTCGGCCCGGACAACAGGCCGCTGCCGCAGGGCGAGACCGGCGAAATCTCGATCCGCGGGCCCAACGTCACCGCCGGCTACGAGAACAACCCCAAGGCCAACGCGGAAGCCTTCACCGACGGCTGGTTCCGCACCGGCGATCAAGGTTTCATGGACACGGAGGGCTTCCTCACCATCTCCGGCCGCTTGAAGGAGATCATCAACCGCGGCGGCGAGAAAATTTCGCCGCGCGAGGTCGACGAAGTGCTGATGGACCATCCCTCGGTGGCCCAGGCCGTCACCTTCGCCGTCTCCCACGCCAAGCTCGGCGAGGACGTGGCCGCCGCGATCGTACTGCGCGAAGGTGCCGAAGCGACGGACCGGGAACTCCGCGACTTCGCCGCCGGCCGCCTCGCCGATTTCAAAGTGCCCCGCCAGGTGCTGTTCCTGGAGGAAATCCCGAAAGGCGCCACCGGCAAGCTGCAACGGATCGGCCTTGCCAAAACATTGGGTTTGGAAGAATGAAAGTATGCATCTTCGGCGCCGGCGCGATCGGCGGCTATATCGGCGCCTCCCTGGCGCGCATCGGCGTGGACGTATCGTTGATCGCCCGCGGGCCGCACTTGGCGGCGATGCAGGAAAACGGCCTGACGCTCCGCTCCAGGACCGACGAGTTCACCGTCCGGCCGTTCTGCACCGACGACCCGGCCAAGGCCGGACCGCAGGATTATGTGCTGATCGCGCTTAAAGCCCACGGCGTTCCCGGCATCGTCCCGGCCCTGCAACCCCTGTTCGGCCCCGACACCACCGTGGTCGGCGCCCAGAACGGCCTGCCCTGGTGGTACTTCTACAAGCACGGCGGGGAATTCGACGGCCAGCGCCTGAAAAGCGTCGACCCCCGCAACGTCCAGTGGGACGGCATCGGGCCGGAGCGGATTATCGGCAGCGTCGTCTGGCAGGCCGCCGAACTGGTCAAGCCCGGCGTGGTCGAACATTCCTACGGCGAACGTATGCCGTTGGGCGAGCCGGACGGCAACCGCTCGGACCGGGCCGTCGCGCTCTCCAAGGTGCTGATCGAAGCCGGCATCAAGTCGCCGGTGCGGCCCAACATCCGCAACGAGATCTGGATCAAGCTGTGGGGCAACCTCAGCTTCAATCCGGTCAGCGTGCTGACCCACGCCACCCTGGTCACCCTGGCGCGCGATCCCGGCGTCAGCGCCGTGATCGTCCGCATGATGGAGGAGGCGCAGCAGATCGGCGAGACACTCGGCGTCCGCTTCCCGATGACCGTGGCCGACCGCCTGAAGGCCGCCGAGGAGGTCGGCGAACACAAGACATCCATGCTGCAGGACCTTGAAAGCGGCCGCCCGATGGAGATCGAGCCCTTGATCGGCGTCGTCGCCGAGCTCGGGCGCCTGGTCGGCGTGCCGACCCCGACCATCGACATGGTCTACAACCTGGTCGTGCTGCGCGCCAAGGAGGCCGGCTGCTACGCCGGGTAGGCCGATGGATTGGCGAAGCCTAAGCCAAGACGAACTGGAAGCGAACTTCAATCCCCGCATCGCCGTACCTGACGCGGAGACCTACCTGGAGGATCTGGCCCATCGCAGCGAGGCGGTGCGCGCCGCCTTCCAGCCGGAGACCGACATTCGTTACGGCGACGGTCCGCGCCAGATGGTCGACCTGTTCCGCGCGCCCGCACCGAACGCGCCGCTGCACATCTACATCCATGGCGGCTATTGGCGCGCACTGACCAAAGAGGATTTCAGCCTGATGGCGCCGCCGCTCTGCGACGACGGCGCGGCTGTCGTCGTCATGGACTACGACCTATGCCCCGCCGTCACCGTCGATACCATCGTGCGCCAGACCATCGACTGCATCGCCTTCGTGGCGAAGCGGGCCGCCGAGTTCGGCGCCGACCCCGACCGCCTGTTTCTATCCGGCCATTCCGCGGGCGCCCATCTCGCCGCCATGGCTCTGGCCCACGACTGGACCGGGGAAGGCCTACCCGCCGACCTGATCAAGGGCGCGGTGCTGGTCAGCGGCATCTACGATCCGGAACCGGTGCTGAAGCTCGCCGTCAACGAGGAGATCCGCCTGACCCCGGAGGTCGCGGCAAAGGTCAACGCCATGGCTCGCCCACCCCTGGGCGACAGGCCGGTCCTCGTCGCCGTCGGCGGCAACGAACCGCCCGGCTGGATCGCCCAATCGGTCGACTACCACACCGTCGCCGGCCCGGACGCCGAATTCATGACCGTGCCCGCCGCCAACCACTTCTCCATCGCCTTCGACATGGCCGACCCGGACCACGCCCTGCATATCGCGATGCTGGCGCAGATGGGCCTGGACTGAGGAAGACCCCTCACCCAGCTCCGGCTAAGGTTCGGCTTTCAGCCTCACCAAGCCTCCACATCCCTCTCCCAATGGGAGAGGGAGGGGCCCGGCGCGAAGCGCTGGGAGGGTGAGGGGATTCAGACCGGCAGCGTTCGGAGCGGATAACGCGCCCGCGGACGCATCAATACGCCAGCGCGCAACCGTCCTTGCGCGGATCAGACCCGGCGGCGACCGTGCCGTTCTCCCAGTCGACCTGGATGCCCTGACCGCCGCCCCACGGCATGTCCGGCCGCCCCGTCTCATGGCCCAACGCGCTGAGCCCCGCCAGCACATCCTCGCCAAGCCCACGTTCCACCTCGACCCGATCCGACACATGGAACACCCGCGGCGCGTCCAGCGCTTCCTGTATGTCCATGCCGTAATCGACCACGTTGGTCAGCACCTGCACGTGGCCGACCGGCTGGAAGCCGCCGCCCATCACGCCGTAGCAGAGGTCGCAGCGGCCGTCCTTCAGCGCCATGCCGGGGATGATGGTGTGCAGCGGCCGCTTGCGCGGCGCGATGCAGTTCGGATGGCCGGGCTCCACCCGGAAGCCGGCGCCGCGGTTCTGGAAGATCACGCCCGTCTTCGGCGCGGTCAGGCCGGAGCCGAAGCCGAAAAACAGCGAGTTGATGAACGAGCAGCAGTTGCGGTCCCGATCCACCACCGTCAGATACACGGTGTCGCGGTAGACCGGCCCGGCCCCGGCGTCGTTCTTGCCCCGCGCCTTGTCCATGCTGATCTGCGCGCGCAGCGAGTCGGCCAGTTGCGACGACAGCAGCATGTCCACCGGCACGTCCGCCTGGCGCGGGTCGCCCACATACTTGTCGCGCGTCTCATAGGCCAGGCGCTGCGTCTCGATCGCCAGATGCAGCCGCTCGATGCTGGTCGGGTCCATGCCCGACAGGTCGAAGCCGGACAGAATGTTCAGCATGATCAGCGCCGTGATACCCTGGCCGTTCGGCGGGATCTCCAAAAGCTCCCGGTCGCGGTATGTGATGCGGATCGGCGTCACGTACTCGCACTGCTGCGCGGCGAAATCGTCCAGGCTGTGCTTGCCGCCGACCGACTGCAGGTAGGTGACCATGTCCTCGGCATTGGCGCCGTCGTAGAAGCCGGCGCGGCCCTCTGCGGCAATAGCCTTCAAGGTCTCCGCCAGTTCCGGCAGCCGATACTGCTGGCCGACCGTCGGCGCCCCGCCGCCGTTCAGGAAGATCCGTTTGGTGTTGGGGTCGCCGGAGAGCTTGTCCGTCATCCGGTTCCAGTCGTGGGCGACCCGGGGCGTCAGCGCGAAGCCGTTCTCGGCATAGTCGATGGCCGGCTGCAGAACCCGGTCGATGCCGAACCGGCCGTGATCCTCCAACAGCCGGCACCAGGCGTCGATCGCCCCCGGCACCGTCACCGAATGTGGGCTAAGCAAGTCGATCCGGTCGATGCCCTCGGCCAGCAGGTCGTCGGCCTTCAGCCCCTCCGGCGCGTGGCCGGAGCCGTTCAGGCCGATCACCTCGCCCTCGCCGCCCTTTTGCAGCAGCGCGAAACAGTCGCCGCCGATGCCGGTCGACATCGGCTCGACCACGCATTGCACGGCGCAGGCGGCGACCGCCGCGTCGACGGCGTTGCCGCCGGCACGCAGGATATCGATCGCCGCAAGCGTGCTCATCGGGTGGGAGGTGGCGGCGGCGCCGTTGATGCCGTGGACCACGGAACGGCCGGGCAATTGCAGATCGCGCATGGAAATTCCTAGCTCTGGTGGAAGCCGCGCGAGTATGCCCCCGCCCCGACGCTTTGCCAATGGCCCCACGAGGATGTGAATAGCGCCTATTCTTGGGCCTGGCCGGCCCGCGCGCCCGTCGTGATTCCTTGGCGGGGGCCTAGCCGGTCCGCTCCCCCGTTCCCACCACCCACACCAGGGTACCCTATGGGTGGTTGGGACGGGGGAGCGGGCCGACTAGGCTGCAACAACGGAATCGCCGTTAATCCTCGCCTTCCGGGAACATCAGCTCATGTAACGGAGCGACGAAGTACCGGACGTAGGCATCGTCCACGTTGGCCTGGCTCTTCGCCCGCCAGGCCGCCAGGGCGTCCTCGTAGGAAGGGTAGATACCGATCAGGTCGGCCTTGGTCGGGTCCGCCAGCACGTTTTCGCGGGTATCGACCAGGGTGCCGCCGAAGACGAGATAGAGTTCCTGTTTGGCCATGGGGCGCCGGCTCTTGAGCTGGTTGAAACGCCGGCGCAGTATGCCTTTTCAGGCCCCGCTTTTAAATCGCGTTTGTTGGCTCAGGCGTCGGATTCCGGCACCAGCAGCTTGTGCACCGGCGCCACGAAATAGCGGATATAGACGTCGTCCACATTAGCCTGGCTTTTCGTCCGCCAGGCGTCCAGCGCCGCCTCGTAGGAGGGGTAGATCCCGACCACATCGACGTCGTTGGGGTCGGACAGCACGTTCTCGCGCGGATCGGCCAGCGCGCCACCAAAGACGAGGTGCAGTTCCTGCTTGCTCATCGAGTCTAATCCGGACTTGTTCAGATCGCCGGATTAGACCCTAGCCCCGTAAAATTTCACTTAATCTAAAAAGACTACCAGATCACTGATTTTAGGGCACTGCCAAGCCGGCCCGCTCCCCCGTCCCAACCACCCATACAGGGTACCCTCGGGGTGGTTGGGACGGGCTGAACGACGTGTCCGGGGCACAGAAGTGCTGGGGCAAGGCGGATCAGCTATTGGCCGCTTCGTGATTCCGTTGTTGCGG
>JANQEE010000025.1 GCA_028278525.1 Minwuiaceae bacterium
GAGGCCGCGCCGAAAGCCAAGGCGGAACCGGCTGCGAAAGCCGAGCCCAAAGCCAAGGCCGAGCCGAAAGCCAAGGCCGCGCCCAAGGCCAAAGCAGCGGACGAGAAGCCGGCAGCGAAGGCGAAAGCGGCGCCTAAGGCAAAGGCCGCGCCGAAGAAGGAAGCGGCCGCCAAGCCCAAGGCGCCGGCCAAGAAGGAAACGGCGGCGAAGCCGAAAGCCGCGCCTAAGAAAAAAGACGAGACGAAGGAGTAACACGCCATGGCACATAAAAAGGCAGGCGGCTCTTCGCGCAACGGCCGCGATTCCGCGGGCCGGCGGCTCGGCATCAAGAAGTATGGCGGCGAAGTCGTCATCCCCGGCAACATCATCGTGCGCCAGCGTGGCACCAAGTGGCATCCGGGCCGCAATGTCGGCATCGGCAAGGACCACACGATTTTCGCGCTGATCGAAGGCAAGGTCGCCTTCAGCAAGGGCCGTGGCGACAAGACTTTCGTTTCCGTGGAGCCGCCAGCGTAGCCGGCATACGCATCCATTCCGCATAGGGTAAGGGGGATGGGTGACCATCCCCTTTTTTCATGGCCGACGGCGTAGATTGATCGAGTGACCCCGGCGGCCGAAACCGGAGCGTCGGCGTTGGTATGAAATTTCTCGACCAGGCCAGGATCCGCGTCAAAAGCGGCAATGGCGGCCACGGCTGCATGAGCTTCCGCCGCGAAAAGTACATCGAGTTCGGCGGGCCGGACGGCGGCGACGGCGGCCGCGGCGGCGATGTGCGCGTGGTCTGCGTCAACGGCCTAAATACGCTGATCGATTTCCGCTACCAGCAGCATTTCAAGGCCAAGAACGGCCGGCCCGGCGAGGGCCGTAACCGGACCGGCGCGCACGGCGCCGACGTCACCATGCGCGTGCCGGTCGGCACCCAGGTCTTCGAAGAAGACAACGAGACCCTGATCGCCGACATGACTGAGGTCGGGCAGAGCGTGGCGCTGGCCCGGGGCGGCGATGGCGGGTTCGGCAACAGCCACTACAAAAGCTCGACCAACCGGGCGCCGCGCCGCGCCGACAAGGGCTGGCCGGGCGAGGAACGCTGGGTCTGGCTGCGCCTGAAGCTGATCGCCGATGCCGGGCTGGTCGGCCTGCCCAACGCCGGAAAATCGACCTTCCTGGCGGCGACATCGCGGGCCAAGCCGAAGATCGCCGACTACCCTTTCACCACGCTCCACCCCAACCTGGGCGTGGTGCGCGCCGGCGAGGAGGAGTTCGTGCTGGCTGACATCCCCGGCCTGATCGAGGGCGCGCACCAGGGTGCCGGCTTAGGCGACCGGTTCCTCGGCCATGTGGAGCGCTGCGGCGTGCTGCTGCATCTGGTCGACGGCACCCAGGACGACGTGGCCGACGCCTACCGGACGATCCGGAACGAGCTTGCCGAGTACGGCCACGGCCTGCCGGAGAAGACCGAGATCGTCGCGTTGAACAAATGCGACGCGCTGGATGAAGAAGAGTTGGCGGAGAAGGTCGCGGAACTGGAAGCGGCGGCCGGCAAACCCGTCTTGCGGCTGTCGGGCGCAACCGGTGGCGGCGTGCAGGAGGCTTTGTTCGCGCTGCTGACAGAGATCCGCGGGCCGCTGGAAGCCGATCGGGAAACCGTCGAGGAATGGCAGCCGTGAGCGACCGCCTGACCGGCGCGAAGCGTCTGGTGGTCAAGATCGGCTCTTCCCTGCTGGTCGACGAATCCACCGGCCAACTCAGGCGCGAATGGCTAGAGGCCCTGGCAGGCGATATCGCGGCGGCGCGCGGCCGCGGCCAGGAAGTGGTGCTGGTCTCCTCCGGCTCCATCGCGCTCGGGCGTCGGCATCTCGGCCTGAACCGCCATGCCCTCCGCCTGGAGGAAAAGCAGGCCGCGGCGGCGACCGGGCAGATCCGCTTGGCGCACGCCTACCAGGAGGCACTCGCCCGGCACGACGCGACCGTGGCGCAGATCCTATTGACCCTGGCCGATACCGAGCAGCGGCGCCACTACCTGAACGCCCGGTCGACCATCAACACCCTGCTCAAACTCGGCGCGGTGCCGGTGATCAACGAAAACGACACCGTCGCCACCGAGGAGATCCGGTTCGGCGACAACGACCGTCTCGCCGCCCGGGTGGCGCAGATGATCAGTGCCGACTGCCTGGTCATGCTGTCGGACGTGGACGGTCTGTTCACTGCCGACCCGATGACCGACCCGAACGCGACGCTGATTGCGGAAGTCGACGATCTGACGCCGGAGATCGAGGCCATGGCGGGCTCGTCGCGGCCCGGCTTCGGCACCGGCGGCATGGCCACCAAGCTGGCGGCGGCCAGGATCGCGGTGGCGGCGGGCTGCCATATGGTGATCGCACAGGGCAGGATCATGCATCCGCTAGGCGAGATCGCCACCACCGGCGGCGGCACCTGGTTCGTGCCGCATGCCAACCCGCAGGCCGCCCGCAAGCAATGGATCGGGGGCACGCTACGCCCGGCCGGGCGGCTGACGGTCGACGACGGCGCGGTCAGGGCGCTGGCCGGCGGCAAAAGCCTGCTGCCGGCCGGGGTGGTCGCCGTGGCCGGGCGGTTTCAACGCGGCGATGCCGTGCTGGTGGTGGACCAGGCCGGACGGGAGTTGGCGCGCGGCCTCTGCGCCTATTCCGACGAGGATGCGAACCGTATCGTCGGCCAAAAAAGCAGCAACATAGAGGCCTTGCTCGGCTATCGCGGCCGTGATGAGATGATCCACCGTGACGATCTGGTGCTGATCGATGCGGCTGACGCGGCCCGGGCGGTGGAAGACGGGACGCAGGGAGGATAAGGCCATGAACGTGGTGCAGGTAGCGACGGCCGATACGGCGGATTTCGATGCCGTTATGGAAGAACTGGGCCGGGCGGCGAAGGCCGCCGCCGCGGAACTGGCCTACGCCCCGCGCACGACGAAAGACACCGCCCTGAAAGCAGCGGCCGGCGCCATTCGCCGGCGCTCGGAAGAGATCCTGGCCGCTAACGACAAGGACATGGCCGCGGCGGAAGCCAAGGGGCTGACCGGCGCCCTGCTGGACCGGCTGAAACTCACCCCCGACCGGGTCGACGCGATGGCCCGCGGGCTGGATGAGATCGCCGCTTTGGAGGACCCCATCGGCCAGGCTATCGCCGCCTGGGAACAGCCGAACGGCCTGAAGATCGAGCGGGTGCGCACGCCACTTGGCGTGATCGGCGTGATCTACGAATCCCGGCCCAACGTGACCGCGGACGCGGGTGCGCTGTGCCTGAAGGCGGGCAACGCGGCGATCCTGCGGGGCGGATCCGAAAGCTTCCATTCGTCGCGCGCCATCGGCGAATGCCTGATCGACGGCCTGCGGCAGGCCGGCCTGCCCGAAGCCGCGATCCAGCTTGTGCCGACAGCGGACCGCGCTGCGGTCGGGCGGCTGCTGACGATGCCAAACTATGTCGACGTGATCGTCCCGCGCGGCGGCAAATCGCTGATCGCCCGCGTGCAGGACGAAAGCAAAATCCCGGTCTTCGCCCATCTGGACGGGATCTGCCACGTCTACGTCCACGAGAAGGCGGATCCGGCCATGGCCCGCGAAATCGCGCTGAACGCCAAGATGCGCCGGACGGGGATTTGCGGCGCCGCCGAGACCCTGCTGGTCGACCGATCGGCGACCGACAGCCATTTGAAGGCGATCGTCGGCGACCTGATCGAGGCCGGCTGCGAGGTCCGGGGCGACGACGGCACCCAGCGGCTGGATCCCCGCGTTGCTGCCGCGACGGAAGAGGACTGGGAGACCGAATATCTGGACAGCATCATCGCCGTGAAACTGGTCGACGGGGTCGACGACGCGGTCGCCCATATCGCGGCGCACGGCTCGCACCATACCGAGACCATCGTCACCGACGACCAGGCGGCGGCGGACCGCTTTATCCAGCGCCTGGACAGCGCCATCGTCATGCACAACGCGTCGACCCAGTTCGCCGACGGCGGCGAATTCGGCATGGGCGCGGAAATCGGCATCTCGACGGGCAAGATGCACGCGCGCGGGCCGGTCGGCGTTGAGCAGCTGACCAGCTTCAAATATGTCGTCCGCGGCACCGGCCAGACGCGCCCCTGACGCCGCCTGGCCGTGACGGATAAGCCAAGCGCCGGTTGCGGCAACGGAACGCGGCGGCCGGGCCTGAAGATCGGCCTGCTGGGCGGGTCGTTCAACCCGGCGCATGACGGCCATCGGCATATCAGCCTGCTGGCCCTCAAACGACTTGGTCTGGACCAGGTCTGGTGGCTGGTCTCGCCCCAGAACCCCCTGAAATCGACCAGCGGCATGGCGCCGTTGCGCCAACGGTTGGCCGACGCGCAGGCCACCGCCAACCATCCGCGCATCCGTGTCACCGACCTGGAAATCAGGCTTGGCACCCGGTTTACGGCGGATACGCTGACGACGCTCCGCCGGCGCCTGCCCGCCCACCGTTTCGTATGGTTAATGGGCGCGGATAATCTGACCCAGATCCCGGCCTGGAAGCGCTGGACCGACATCTTTACAACGGTGCCCGTTGCGGTGTTCAACCGCCCCGACTATGGTTATAGAGCGTTGGCTGGATGCGCCGCCGCACGGTTCGGGCCCTATCGCGTCAAGCAGCAGGCCGCGAGAGATTTGGCAAGTTTGCCACCGCCTGCCTGGACATTCGTTTGGGAATCCGACCACCCGGAATCGGCCACCGCAATTCGCGGCCGGGCGGCACGGGCGTAATGGAATAGGAGTGACGGGAATAGACAGCGACAAGAACAGCGCCGATGCGGTCAAGCGACTGCTCGAGCTCGTGAAAACCTCGCTGGATGACGACAAAGCCGAAGACATCGTCGTCATCGATCTCGCAGGAAAATCATCCATCGCAGACCACATGGTCATCGCCAACGGCCGCTCGCAAAGGCAGGTCGGCGCGATCGCGGACCATTTGAGCCGTAAGCTGAAGGAATCCGGCTTCGGCACCGCGAAGGTGGAAGGCATGCCTGCCTGCGACTGGGTTCTGGTCGATGCCGGCGACGTGGTCGTGCATCTGTTCCGGCCCGAGGTCCGGGGCTTCTACAACCTGGAAAAGATGTGGTCCGCAGAGCTGCCGCCGACGGAACGCGCGGTGTCTTAGTGTCTGTCCTAAAATGCGTCTGGGAGACGCATTTTCGAGAGCCAAGCCGGCCCACGCCCATCCGCCCGTCGCAATGCGGATAACGATCGTCTGCGTCGGCAAGGCCCGCGGCGGACCCGAATCCGACCTTTTCGACAGCTACGTTCGCCGCCTGCCCTGGCAGGTACAGCTTAAGGAAGTCGAAGCTGGCCGCGGCCTGTCGGTGGAGCGCCGGCGCGAGCGGGAGGCCGAGCTTTTGCTGGCGGCCTCGCCCGCCGGCGCCAGGCTGGTCGCCCTGGATGAAGGCGGGCGCCAGCCGAGCAGCGAAGAATTTGCCGAAATGCTTAAGAATTGGCAGGAAGCCGGGCATCGCGAGGTCTCGTTCCTGATCGGTGGGGCGGATGGACACGGGCCTCCGGTCCACGAGCAGGCGGACGTCAAACTCGCCTTCGGCCGCCTGACTTGGCCGCACCTGATGGTCCGACCGATGCTGGCGGAACAACTTTACCGCGCACACACAATATTAACCGGCCACCCCTATCACAGAAGCTGAGGCCGAATCCCCATCGAAAAATTCCACAATTTGGCGGCAATCCTCTATAAACCGCGCGATGACATCCGAATCTTCTAGGCCGTCCAGCCCGCGTCCCGTTGTGCTTTGCATTCTGGACGGCTGGGGATACAGGACCGCATCCGACAGCAATGCCATCGCCCAGGCCAAGACGCCGGTCTGGGACCGTCTTATGGCGGGTCGCGCCCGGTCGCTGCTGGACACCTCCGGCACCGCCGTCGGCCTGCCGGACGGCCAGATGGGCAATTCCGAAGTCGGCCATATGAATATCGGCGCCGGCCGCGTGGTGATGCAGGACCTGCCGCGCATCGACCGCGCCGTCGAGCAGGGCGAACTGGCCGAAAACCCGACCCTTCAGCGCCTGATCGAGCGCCTGCGGAAATCCGGCGGAACCTGCCACCTGATGGGCCTGGTGTCGCCGGGCGGGGTGCATTCCCATCAGGACCACATGGTGGCCCTGGCGCGGATCGTGACCGATGCCGGCGTGCCGGTGAACGTGCATGCCTTTCTGGACGGTCGCGACACGCCGCCGAGGAGCGCCGCCGACTACGTAGCCCAAATGCAGGCCGGCCTGCCCCAGGCGGCGGTCATCGCCACCGTTTCCGGCCGGTACTACGCCATGGACCGCGATAAGCGCTGGGACCGGGTGGAACGGGCTTACGACGCGCTGGTCGACGCTGAGGGGCGCCACACCGACGACGCGCTGGCCGCAATCCAGGCCAGCTATGCCGCCGACGAGAGCGACGAATTCGTAGCGCCGACGGCAATCGGCGATTTCGGCGGGATGCGGGACGGCGACGGCCTGTTGATGGCCAATTTCCGGGCCGACCGGGCACGCGAGATTCTGACCGCACTGGTCGACCCGGCCTTCGACGGTTTTGCGAGAAACCGGCTGGTCGAGTTCGCCGGAGTCTGCGGCATGGTGAGCTATTCGGCGGCGCTGGACGGTTTCCTGGACGTCCTGTTCCCGCCGGTCGTGCTGGAGAACGTGCTGGGCCAGGTCATCGCCAAAGCCGGCCTGAAACAGCTGCGCATCGCCGAAACCGAAAAATACGCCCATGTGACGTTCTTTCTGAACGGCGGCGAAGAACAGACCTTCGACGGCGAAGACCGCATCCTGATCCCGTCGCCCAAAGTTGCGACCTACGATCTGCAGCCGGAGATGTCCGCGCCTGAAGTCACCGATCAACTGACGGCGGCAATCGGCAGCGGCAAGTACGACCTGATCGTGGTCAACTACGCCAATCCGGACATGGTGGGCCACACCGGGGTGATGTCGGCCGCGATCCGCGCCGTCGAGTGCATCGACACCTGCCTAGGCTCGCTGGAACAGGCGGTGCTGTCCGCCGGCGGCGTTCTGCTGATCACCGCCGACCACGGCAATATCGAGCAGATGAGCGACGCCGAGACCGAGCAGGCCCACACAGCGCATACCACCAACCCGGTGCCGCTGGTCCTGGTCGGCGTCGAGAACGCCGGTGGCGATGTCGGTCTGAACGACGGCCGGCTCTGCGATATCGCACCCACTCTGCTGCGCCTCATGGGACTTGAGACGCCGCAAGAAATGTCCGGCGCTTCCCTGCTGGCGGAGCGGAGCCAAGCGGACCGGGAGGTTTCCCGTGCCTCCGCGTAACGGCCTTCTCATACCGGCAGTCGCCTGCGCCGTGCTGAGCTGCGCCGCAATGGCGGCCATTGCGGCGCCCGCGACGGGCGACCGGCAACAACTGGAGCGCCTGCAGCGCGAAATCGAAAGCGGTGAAAAGCGCGAGCGGGCGTTGTCCAACGAAGCCGCGCGGCTGGGCAGCGAGGTCGCTTCGCTGCAGCGCCGGCTGGTTGCCGTAGCCGCCGACGTTCAGGCGCACGAGACCCAAATTTCCGAATTGGAAGCCCAATTCGACGAACTCTCCACCGTCGAGCGTGAGACGCGCCGCGACCTGGACCGCCGGCGCGGCGAGTTGTCGGCGATGATCAGCGCGTTGACCAGACTGTCGCGTCAGCCGGCACAGGCGATGATGCTGAGTCCGGCGAGCACGGGAGATACCGTCCGGTCCTCCCTGGTAATGCGCCAGGTGGTCCCCGAACTGAACAACCGCGCTTCAATTCTACGCGATCAACTCGCCGCCCTGGACGAGTTGCAGGCCGAAATCGCCGAACAGCGCACGGCCATGGACAAGGCCGGCGCGGCGCTGAAGGGCAAGAAGCAGGAACTGGACACGCTGCTCGCGGCCAAGGCGGATGCCCGCGCACGCACGGTGCAGCAGCGCAATGCGGAAGGCCGCCGCCTCGCGACAATGGTCGCAAGGGCGCGCGACCTTGGCCAGTTGCTGCAACAATTGCAGGATGAGGAAGCGCGACTCCAGGCCGGTACTGGGGAACAGGGCCAGAGGACGCCTGGCGAAGGCGATCCCGCCGACAGCGGCGAAACCGTCACGGCCGCGCTGATCCCCTTCACGGCGTCGCGCGGCCGGCTGCCTTTACCGGTTCGCGGCCGCATCATGGGCCGGTTCGGCGAAAGGGACGGTTCCGGCACCCCCGTAAAAGGAATTACCATCGAGACGCGTGTCGGCGCCGCCGTGGTTTCGCCGAATGACGGTAAAGTCGTATTCGCCGGCCCGTTCCGCGGATATGGCGAACTCTTGATCATCTCCGTCGGCGAGGGATATCATATATTGCTTGCCGGTTTAGCGCGCGCTGACGTATCAGTGGGGCAATGGCTGTTGGCGGGCGAGCCGGTGGGCTTGATGGCCGAGACGGACGGACAAACGAGCGGCAATTCACGACCGCACCTATACATAGAACTTCGTCACCAGGGTGAGCCGATTAACCCACTGCCGTGGATGACCGCGGGCAATAGGAAGGTTAGCGGATAATGCGGAATTTTTTCGTCGCCGGCGTTGCCGGACTAATTGGTTTCTCGGTAGCCGCCTGGTTTGCGACCCCGCAGCAAGGCGTTGCCGCAAGCTCGGAAACCTACCGGCAGCTCAACCTGTTCGGCGATGTGTTCGAACGCGTACGCGCTGACTATGTTGAAGAGGTCAACGACTCCGAACTGATCGAGTCGGCCATACAAGGCATGCTCAATGCGTTGGATCCGCATTCCAGCTACCTGAACCCGAAGAACTATAAAGACATGCAGGTGCAGACCCGCGGCGAATTCGGCGGGCTTGGCATCGAAGTCACCATGGAAAACGGTCTGGTCAAAGTCGTGACCCCGATCGACGATACGCCGGCGCAGCGCGCGGGTGTGGAACCGGGCGACCTGGTCACGCACCTGAACGGCGAGCCGGTCCTTGGCCTGACGCTGTCGGAGGCGGTGGACCGCATGCGCGGCCGCGTCGATACCGAGATAACCCTGACCTTGAGCAGGCCGACCCTGGAGAAGCCGCTGGATGTGACCATCAAGCGGGCGGTCATCAAGGTTCAATCGGTGCGGGCGCGGCGCGAAGGGGACATCGCCTATATCCGTATTACATCCTTCAGCGAACAGACCGAAGCTGGTGTGAAGCGCGCGATGAAGCGCTTGCGTAACGAAATCGGGCCCGAGTTCGGCGGCACGGTCATCGACCTGCGCAACAACCCCGGCGGTCTGCTGGATCAGGCGATCGCCGTATCGGACAGCTTTCTGGAACGCGGCGAAATCGTTTCGACCCGCGGCAGGACCACCGACGACACCCAGCGTTACAACGCAAAGCCCGGCGATCTGGCGGAAGGACGCCCCGTGGTGGTGCTGATCAACGGCGGCTCGGCCAGCGCATCGGAGATCGTGGCCGGTGCACTGCAGGACCACCGCCGTGCAGTGATTTTGGGCACGCGCAGCTTCGGCAAAGGATCGGTCCAGACGATCATCCCGCTGCAGGGCAGCGGCGCCTTGCGGCTCACAACGGCGCGCTACTACACGCCGGCCGGGCGGTCGATCCAGGCGAAAGGCATCGAGCCGGACATCGTGGTCGAGCAGGCCCGGATTGAAAAGCTTGCCGGTAACGGCGCACGCCGGTCCGAGGCCGATCTGCGCAACCACCTGGAGGGCGACGAAGCCGGGGAAAACCAACAGTCCAGCGCGGCGGAGGACGATGCGCAGCAGGACTATCAGTTGGCCCGTGCCTTGGACCTGCTGCGCGGCCTATCGCTGTTCAACACGCAGATAAGCAGCAACTGACGGTAAGCCGGGCGTTCCCGGCAATGCCGTAAGCCAAGCCGGCATCACCCGTGGCCAAGCAACCCGACGAAAGCCCGGAGGAGGACCGACCTACCCGTCGGCGTTTTCCGGCGCTGGCTGTCGCCTGGCTGGTCGTGGTTCTGTCCTTCGGCGGCGTCGTCGGGTGGCTTTGGTGGGAAGCGAACAGCGAAGCCCAACAGCAACAGGCGGAAGCCGATCCGGAAACCGCTCGGCCCGACGCGAACGACAGCGCCGCAAACGACAAGGCCGATGACGCTGCGCCTGTCGACAGCGCACATGCAGAAGCGGCACACACCGATGACGACGCCGCACCGGTTACCGCTTCGGTAGAGCCGAAAGAGACCGCCGACAGCCAGGCGCCTTCTCCCGGGCCAGCGAAGCCCCCTGAGGCCACGGCGCAAGCGGACGGGGTTACCGCCCGCCTAACCCTGCTTCCTACCCCGCATGAAGGTAAGCCCGATCCGACCGTGAACCTTCCCCCCGTGCCGGACCCGGCCCTGGTGGTGGAGACCGAGAAGGGTCCGTTGCCGGTGATCGGGCCGGATGGCCGCCGGCCCTGGCAAGCCTATGCCCGGCCGTTCCGCGCACCGGCCAAGGCGCCGCGGATCGCGCTGATTATCGGCGATATGGGCCTGAGTGCGCCGGCGACGAACGCCGCCATACAGCAACTGCCGGGCGCCGTTACGTTGGCATTTGCACCTTACGCCAACGACTTGCAGGACTGGATCGGGAAATCCAGAGCCGCCGGTCACGAAGTAATGCTGCAGCTGCCGATGGAGCCCTACGACTTCCCGGCGAACGATCCGGGGCCGCATGCCCTGCTGACGACGCTGAGCCCCGGCGCCAACCTGGAGCGGCTGGAATGGCTGCTGGGGCGCTTCACCGGGTATGTCGGCGTGACCAACTACATGGGGTCGAAATTCACCGCTTCGGCCAAGGATGTACGGCCCGTCATGGAGGCCTTGAGGGCACGGGGCCTTATGTTCGTCGACGCCCGGTCGTCGACGCGCAGCGTCGCCGGCAGCATCGCGCGCGACATCGGCATCCCGCTGTCTTTCAACAATCACGTTATTGACCGGGAAGCCTCCCGCAACGCAATCGACGCCCAACTGGCGGAGTTGGAGCGCATCGCGCTGGAGGGCGGAACGGCCGTCGGCATCGGCTATCCCTATCCGGTTACCATTGAACGGGTGGCCAGGTGGGCCGCCAGCCTGCCGCAGAGAGGCATTCACCTGGCGCCCGCGTCGGCAACCGTCGACCGGCAAAACCCTTAGAGTCGGGATCGCGCGTCGCGCCTGGCACCGACCTTTTGAGCTGACATGACCGACAAGATCGACGCCGCCTCGCTACCGTATCGTCCCTGCGTCGGAATCATGCTGTTAAACGGCCGGGGACAGGTCTTCGTCGGTCGGCGCATCGATCAGACCGCAGAAGCGTGGCAGATGCCGCAGGGCGGCATCGACAAGGGCGAAGCCCCGCGAGATGCGGCCCTTCGAGAGCTAAAAGAGGAAATTGGCACAGATAGAGCGGAAATTCTGGCCGAGAGCGAGGATTGGCTGAAATACGACCTGCCGCCGAAACTGATCGGCAAAGTCTGGCGCGGCCGTTATCGCGGCCAGACGCAGAAATGGTTCGCCATGCGGTTTCTCGGCACCGAGGCGGATATCGACATCGACACCGAGCACCCGGAGTTCCAGGAATGGCGCTGGCTGGCGATGGACGACCTGCTGGAACATATCGTCCCGTTCAAATATGACGTGTATGCACGGGTCGTCGCGGAATTCCGACACTTGTCTAAACAGACGCCGCGATGAAGAAACAGGCCGGCCTGAAAAAGACACGCGTGTCTAGATTGCCGTGACCGTGGCGCGAATGCTCGCGCAGAAGTTGGGCCAACCGCCCGAGAAAATAATTTCTTCTTAAATAGCTCTTTCATTTCAATGATTAACGAATTTTAAGTATTATCTATCCACCTTGGCCGGACGGCAAAAAAAGATGGACGACTGGCCGAACCGCCAGAACTGGCTATTGCGCCCATGACTCCGACGATGTGCGTTTCTTTTCCTTTCTCCGTCGCCGTGTAGTCATGGACACGAAACTGAACGAGAGCCGGGTCACCGAAAACAGCGATACTCCGGTCGCGGTGATCCAGAAGATGAGCCTCCGGTTCACCGACCCGGCCACCGAGCGCCGCTTTCACGAAGAACATCTCAGACGCTCGCTGCCGATCATTCAGCTATTTTTGTTTTTCGCGGCAACGCTGTTCGGCCTGTTCGGCATCCTCGACGCCTATATCGTGCCGGACGCGCTGGCCGAGGTGTGGACGATCCGTTACGCCATCGTCTGCCCGATCCTCGCCTGCGGCTTCATGTTCACCTTTACGTCCTATTTCGTGCGCTGGGCGCAGGTCGCGCTGTCCATATGCATGTTGGCGTCCGGCCTGGGCGTAATCGCCATGACCGCCATCGCCAAACCGCCCGGCAACTACCTCTATTATGCCGGCCTGATCATGGTCGTCATCTATGGCTCGAGCCTGATCAGACTGCGATATCTCTACGCCGCCAGCATCTCTATCGGCCTGTTCGGCCTGTACCAGGTGGTGGCTCTGTACATAAACCCGATCCCATCCTGGGCGCTGATCAACAACAACTTCTTCCTGGCGTTTTCGGTCGCCGTCGGCATTTTCTCAAGTTACGCCCAGGAGATTTACGTCCGGCGCGCCTATGTCAGCAACCTGCTGCTCGCGCGGGAGAAGGAACGCTCCGAGGAACTGCTGGAAGAATCCCGTGCCGCCAACCGCGCCAAGAGCGAGTTCCTGGCCGTCATGAGCCACGAGCTGCGGACGCCGCTGAACGCTATTATCGGCTTCTCCGAAGTAATGACGAAACAGATGTTCGGGCCGCTCGGCTCCGACCGCTATCACGCCTATGCCGACGACATCCACGCCAGCGGTAGCCATCTGCTGGGTATTATCAACGGCATTCTCGACCTGTCGAAGGCCGAGGCGGGCAAGCTGTCGCTGGACGAGGACGACGTCGATTTGCTGGACACGATCACCCAGTGCATGCGCATGTTCCGCGAGAGGGCCGCCGAACGGGGCGTTAGGCTGCGTTTCGAATGCCCGGACCCGAGTAACAGGGTGCGCGGCGATGCGCGGCTGCTGAAACAGGTCGCGATCAACCTGATCTCCAACGCCGTGAAGTTCACCCAGAAGGGCGGCGAGGTGACGGTGACGGTCAAGACCGAGGAGGCCGGCGGCATATCCCTCCGCGTCGCCGATACGGGCATCGGCATTGCCCGGGAGAACCTGACCAAGGTGGTGGAACCGTTCGTCCAGGTCGAAAGCGCCTTCAGCCGGGACCACGACGGCACCGGCCTGGGCCTGCCCCTGGTCAACAAGATCGCCGCGCTGCACGGCGGCAGCATGCGGATCGAGAGCGAGTTGGGCCACGGTACGACCGTGGAAATCTTCCTGCCTGCGTCGCGGTCCCTGCCGGCCGCGCCGGCCGAACAGCTACGGCGGTCGGTTTAGGCCGCTTTACGGCTTGCGGGCGTAGAGCATGTAGACGCGGCCTGTCGGGTCCGGTTTGACCTCGACAGAAGTCAGCGGCAGCCCGTCCACCATGTCCAGCATTTCCTGCTCGCTGCGGTAATACAGGCTCCAATCGCAGATGAATTCCATCGGCCACAGGTTGCCTTTCAGCGTGTCCCGCATATTGCCGATGACGAGCATGCCGCCCGGCGCCAATTGCTCGTACAGGCCCGCCGCCAGCGCCTTGGCGCGGCGCGGCGCCAGATAGTCGATCATGCCGACGCTGTAGATAAGGTCCTGCGGCTTGAAGTCCGTAAGCAGCAGGCCGGCCTTCATCAACTGGGCGAACGAGGCGTGGATGCACTGCACCGACGCGCGGCCGCCGAGCCGGATCACATCCGGGTAGAGGTTCTCGTAGGTGGAGGACAACGCGTCGCGGTCCTGATCGATCAGGGTGAATTCCACCGGGCGCGGCAACTGCCCGACCTGGAGATAGTTCACCGCTTCCTGCGCCGGCCCGCAGCCGAGGTTGGTGATACGCGCCGGTTCTTCCGCGGGCCCGTTCGACACCAGATCGGCGATGGTGTGCTGCATCATCACCATGCGGGTGGCGATGCATTCGGCCACTTCAAGGCCCAGCCGGTGGACCAGCTTGCCGTAGGCGCTTTTGCCTTCGTGCCGCCAGCCGTAGACGTAGTTCATGACCCCGAAGTCGCCGGGATACCCGAGCGGCTTTTCATAGCTGCGCCACCAGATCGGACCAGACACGAATTCCGGCGTCAGCACCGCTTCGGTAAAGCGCTTGGTCGCGGCCAGGGCTTCCGGGTCTTCCATGATCGGCGCCACCAGTTCGTTGGCCCGGTGCCACAAGTCCCGCCAGCGCGGGATAACCCGCTCCTCGCACTGGGCGAGAGCCTCGGCGATGCGCTCCCGGTCGTCGCCGGACGACCCGTTGGTGCCTTCGAACTTCGTCAGCGTGACGCGGCATTGGCGCAGCAGATGGATGACGTCCGCGCAGACCACGCGGTATTCCGGATCGACCAGGTCCAACGTCTCGGTGAGGCCGACGTCCAGTTCGCGCTGCAAGGAGATTTCGTTGTGCCGGGTGACGATCTGCGCGATGTCGAGCGGCCCCGTCGTCAACTGAATACCGACCTTGGGCCCGAACGGCGTCGGTTCGACTCTGCATACCTTGCCGCTCCCCGAGAACAAGCTTGTGTCGCCCAGTTTCAGGTCGACCGGAACACAGGTGCCGACATCCGCGTTCCACTCCATGTCGCGGTCGCCGAACACGGCAATGCCGCTCATGCTCAGGTCATGCAGCGTGAACGGCGCTTTGTCGACTTCGATTTCCGGCAAGATCTTGCGAAACAGGTCGCGGACTTTGTAGCGCTCGGCGCGGTAGTAGATCCGCCGCCCCTCGCCCCCCGAAAGATGTTCGTATGCCCTGACTGCTGATGCTGATGAAGTTGTTGTCATTTTATTGTCCCCACCGACCGGGGGGCGATTGTCGCGCCCTGTCACTTGTACATTCCTCTACGGTCAAATCATGCTACTACACAGCGTTAACCAGCTACTGCCATTTCTGATAGGTGAGATAGTCCGCTGTTTTCAAGATGTTAGAGTCGCAACATGACAACAACAATACCGGTCATAATAACAAATTCGGACTAGCACTAATTGTTCGCCTCTTGGTTGTAGTTCTTTAATCTGCCCTCGATCGGACGACACCTTTTTTCATCGGGAACCGCCAATGCCTTAACTGGCCGAACGAGACGGTCCTGGTCCTGCCCGATACGGTTCCATATAACCTTTTGGGACTATGCGCCCAGCGAAAACCGTTATCGTCCCGTCGATACGATCCACAGGAGCTATGCCATTCGCCTATTGCGGTCGTGTGGCCCTTGGCCCTACACCCGTACTATCGCGCGCTTAGGCTGCGTAACGATGCAGCCACCAGCCCCGCAAGCGAAGCCCGCGCCAGGCAAGCCTGGCCAACCAAGCGGCGGCCGGCCCCCGGGCATTGAAATCGCAGACCTTGAAAACCATGCGCAGCGCGCGGGCGATATGCTCGAAGCGGTAGACCTGGAGTGCCTTAATCCCGTACGCCGCGCTATGCCGGCGCAGGTCGAACGGTTCGTTCGGCTGGTTGCTACAATACCAGGCCAGCGCCAACTCTTCGTCTTCCGCCTCGAAGACCCGGCCCGCCGCGACCGTTAGGCGCTTCAGCGCGCTCAGGGGCTGCCGCTCGCTATAACGGCGGTACTGCTGGCGAAACAGCTTGTAGTGGCGAAACTCGTCGCCGGCGATACGGTGGCAGATAGCCTTCAGGACGGGCTCGTCCGCACTGTCCCTGATCGCGCTGTAAAACGAACTGGTGCCGCACTCGACGACGCATCGGGCAATCAGTTCCCCGGTCCGGCTGCCGCGAACGCTGCCCGACGCCCCCTCCGGGATCCGGAAGCTCTCGCGAAACCGGGCGAGGCTGTCGGAAAAGCTGAATGACGGGTCGGCCAACTCGGCCCACCGGCCGAGCGCCGCGCCATGCTGCGCCTCCTCCTCACCCCAAAGTGTAATGGCAGCCTTAAGCGCCTCGTCGTCCTGGAAAACCCCATGAAGATAGTCGACATAGTCCGCAGCGTTCGCCTCGACCATCGCGGCCGCTTTCACCATCGCAAGAACGGCGGGGTCAACCTGGGCGGCATCGAAGCGATGCCACGGTATGTCGTCGAGCGTCCAGCGCCTGCTCAATACCGTCCTCTCGGGTTGTCTGCCCCAAATCGGAGCGACCCGCCTACATTACGGAACGGCTACAGGGTTGCCAATATTTCGGTGAGTTGATCCAGGCGCTCCTGCGCCTTGTCCCGGGTCGGGTCGTCTTTGGCGTCGGCCACATCTTCCTGAGCATCCTGAATCTGCTGCTCCAGGTTTGCCCGGTCGAGATCGGCAAGCGCGATCGATTGTTCGGCGAGAACCGTCAACCGCGCACCCGCCACTTCGGCAAAGCCACCGGCGACGAAATAGCGCTCGCTGACGTTGTCGCCCTCGTAGATCTCCAGGGCCCCGGGACGCAGGGTCGAGATGACCGGCGCGTGGCCCGGCAGAACACCGAAGTCACCCTCGCTCCCCGGCAGGACGACCATGTCCACATCGGCGGAAATCAACAGCCGTTCCGGCGAGACCAATTCGAATGCGACTTTGTCGGCCATTGCTCAAATCACCCTGCGTGGTGCGCGCTTTAAGCCGCCTCGGCAGCCATCTGCTTGGCACGCTCGACGGCTTCTTCGATCGTGCCGACCATATAGAAGGCCTGTTCCGGCAGGTCGTCGTGCTGGCCGGCGAGGATTTCCTTGAAGCCCTTGATGGTGTCTTCCAGGCCGACGAAGGTGCCGGGCGTGCCGGTGAAGACCTCCGCCACGTGGAACGGCTGGCTGAGGAAGCGCTGGATCTTACGCGCCCGCGCCACAACCATCTTGTCTTCTTCCGACAGCTCGTCCATGCCCAGAATGGCGATGATGTCCTGCAGCGACTTGTAGGTCTGCAGAACGCGCTGAATTTCACGCGCGACTTCGTAATGCTCTTCGCCGACGATCCGCGGATCGAGGATCCGCGACGTGGAATCGAGCGGGTCCACCGCCGGATAGATGCCAAGCTCGGCGATCTGCCGCGACAGCACGGTCGTCGCGTCCAAGTGGCTGAACGAGGTCGCCGGCGCCGGGTCGGTCAAGTCGTCGGCGGGGACGTAAATCGCCTGCACCGACGTGATCGAGCCCTTGTTGGTCGAGGTAATACGCTCCTGCAACGTGCCCATGTCGGTCGCCAGCGTCGGCTGATAGCCCACCGCGCTCGGGATACGGCCGAGCAGCGCCGACACTTCCGAGCCCGCCTGGGTGAAGCGGAAGATGTTGTCCACGAAGAACAGCACGTCCTGGCCTTCCTCGTCGCGGAAATATTCGGCCAGGGTCAGACCGGTCAGGCCGACCCGCGCGCGGGCGCCCGGCGGCTCGTTCATCTGGCCGTAGACCAGGGCCGCCTTGGACCCCTCGCCGTCGGTCTTGATAACGCCGGACTCGATCATCTCGTGGTACAGGTCGTTGCCTTCGCGTGTCCGCTCGCCCACACCGGCGAAGACCGAATAGCCGCCATGCGCCTTCGCGATGTTGTTGATCAGCTCCATGATAATCACGGTCTTGCCGACACCGGCGCCGCCGAACAGGCCGACCTTACCGCCTTTGGAGTAGGGCGCCAGCAGATCGACGACCTTGATGCCGGTGACCAGGATCTCGGTCTCGGTCGACTGATCGACATAGTCCGGCGCTTCCTGGTGAATGGCACGCGTCGTCTTCGCCTCGACCGGGCCGCGCTCGTCGACCGGATCGCCGACCACGTTCAGGATACGGCCCAGCGTTTCCGGCCCGACCGGCACGCTGATCGGCGCGCCCGTGTCGGTCACTTCCTGCCCGCGCACCAGGCCTTCCGTCGAGTCCATCGCAATCGTCCGGACCGTGCTCTCGCCCAGATGCTGCGCGACTTCGAGAACCAGACGGCTGCCCTGATTCTCGCAGTGCAGGGCGTTCATGATATTGGGCAAGTGATCGTCGAACTGGACGTCGACGACCGCACCGATTACCTGGGTGATATTGCCGACAACATTGGTAGCCATGTCTCGCTCCTGAAGCGACTCGAGTTTCTTAGACGCCCGGCGCGGCCTTAAAGGGCCTCCGCGCCGGATATGATTTCAATCAGTTCCGTGGTGATCGCCGCCTGCCGCTGCCGGTTGTAGGTCAGCGTCAGCTTGTCGATCATCTCGCCGGCATTGCGGGTCGCGTTGTCCATGGCGGTCATCCGCGCGCCCTGCTCGGACGCCGCATTCTCCAGCAAGGCGCGGTAAACCTGGACCGCCATATTGCGCGGCAGCAGCTCTTCCAGGATCTCGCTCTCGTCCGGCTCGTACTCATAGGCCGCGCCGCCCAGATCGACAGTCTCGGCCGCTTCCGGCAGCGGCGTCGGGATCAACTGCTGTTCGGTCACCGTCTGCACCAGAGCCGACTCGAACCGATTGTAAAAGATGCTGCAAACGTCGAATTCGCCGTCGGCGAACATCTGCTGCAGGGTCGTGGAGATGGGCAATGCCTGGTCGCCGAAACTAATCTGGCGCACGCCCGCGAACGTCACGGTGTCGTGGATGATGCTACCGAACTCTCGCTTCAACGCATCGTTTCCCTTACGCCCGACACAGAGCAGCTTGACCGTCTTGCCGGCGCCGCGCAGTTCGATGATGCGCCGCCGCGCCGCCCGCGCCAGGCTGGAATTGAAACCGCCGCATAGACCGCGGTCCGCCGTGGCCAGCACGATCATATGCACATCGTCCTTGCCGGACCCGGCCAACAGGGCCGGCGCGTCGTCGCGGCCTTCCACGCTGGACCCCAGCGAGGCGATGATCCGCTCCATGCGTTCGGCATAGGGGCGGCCGGCCTCGGCCGCCTCCTGCGCCCGGCGCAGTTTGGACGCGGCAACCATCTTCATGGCTTTGGTGATCTTCTGCGTCGCCTTGACGCTGTTGATCCGGATCTTGAGCGATTTCAGATTGGCCATGCAAACGTTGTCCCAGGCGATACCTGGTTTGGACCCTCAAAAACGGCGTTAGGCGAAGTTCTTGGCGAATTCGTCGAGGATGCCGGCGAGTTTGGCATCGGCCTCGTCCGAGATGACGCCGGTGTCCCTGATCTCACCCAGCAGATCGGCATGGCTCTCGCGCATGTGCCGCAGGAATGCCTCTTCGAACTCCGACACCTTGTTGGTGTCGATGCCGTCGAGGTAACCGCGCACGCCGGAGAAAATCGAAACCGCCTGCTCTTCCACCGCCATCGGCGAGAACTGCGCCTGCTTCAGCAATTCCGTCAACCGTTCGCCCCGGTTCAGCAGGCGTTGCGTCGCAGCGTCCAGATCGGACCCAAACTGAGCAAACGCCGCCATTTCGCGATACTGCGCCAACTCCAGCTTGATCCGTCCGGCCACCTGCCGCATCGCCTTGACCTGGGCCGCCGAGCCCACCCGGCTGACAGACAGGCCGACGTTAATGGCCGGCCGAATGCCCTGATAGAACAGTTCGGTCTCCAGGAAGATCTGACCGTCGGTAATCGAAATCACGTTGGTCGGGATATAGGCGGACACGTCGCCGGCCTGGGTTTCGATCACCGGCAACGCGGTCATCGAACCGGCGCCGTTCTCGTCGTTCAGCTTCGCCGCACGCTCCAGCAACCGGCTGTGCAGGTAGAACACGTCGCCCGGATAGGCCTCGCGTCCCGGCGGACGCCTGAGCAGCAGCGACATCTGGCGGTAAGCCACGGCCTGCTTCGACAAATCGTCGTAGATGATCACCGAATGCATGCCGTTGTCGCGGAAGTATTCGCCCATTGTGCAGCCGGTATACGGCGCCAGGAACTGCAACGGCGCCGGCTCCGACGCGGTCGCGGCGACCACGATGGAGTATTCCATGGCGCCCTGGTCTTCCAGCGTCTTCACCACCTGCGCCACCGTCGAACGCTTCTGCCCGACCGCGACGTAGACGCAGTAGAGTTTCTTCGACTCGTCGTCGCCCTTGTTGATCTCGCGCTGATTGATGATCGCGTCGATCGCCACCGCCGTCTTGCCGGTCTGCCGGTCGCCGATGATCAGTTCGCGCTGGCCGCGGCCGACGGGCACCAGGGCGTCCAGCGCCTTCAGCCCGGTCTGCACCGGCTCGTGCACCGATTTGCGCGGAATGATGCCCGGCGCCTTGACCTCGACCCGGCTGCGCTCGGCGCCCTCGATCGGGCCCTTGCCGTCGATCGGGTTGCCCAGACCGTCGACCACGCGGCCGAGCAGGCCCTTGCCCACCGGCACGTCGACGATGGTGCCCAGCCGCTTGACGGTGTCGCCCTCGCGGATGTTGCGGTCGTCGCCGAAAATAACGATACCGACATTGTCGGCTTCCAGGTTGAGGGCCATGCCCTTGATGCCGCCCGGGAACTCGACCATCTCGCCGGCCTGGACCTGATCCAGGCCATAGGCGCGGGCGATGCCGTCGCCGACGGAGAGCACGGTGCCAACTTCGGAAACGTCCGCTTCGGTTCCGAAATCGGCGATTTGTTGCTTCAGAATCTCAGAGATTTCTGCGGCGCGGATGTCCATCAGCCTACCCCTTTCATCGCGAGCCGTAGATTTTGCAGCTTCGTGTTGATCGATGAGTCGATCATACGTGAGCCGACTTTGACCACCAATCCACCGATCAGCGATCCGTCGACGCTGGTTTGCAGCTTCACGTCAGTACCGACCCCATGTTTCAGTGCCGCCCGCAACTGATCCAGCTGCGCGTCCGACAATGGCGTTGCGGCAACGACATCGGCGACCACTTCGCCGCGATGCCGTGCCAGTAAGATGTTGAAATCCCGGATCATGTGCGGCAGGGCGAACAGCCGCCGATTGCGCGCCACCAATCCGACGAACCGTTTAACCAGATCGCTGGCGCCAGCCCGATCCAGCACCGCGGCCATCGCCTTGGCTTGCGCGTCGCGTTGGAATAGCGGGCTGCGCACCAGCCGGCGCAGGTCGGCGCTGTCGTCGAGCATCGTGCGAATACCGTCCAGATCGGCGGCCACCGCATCGAGCTGTTTCTGATCGACCGCCAACTCGAAAAGCGCGGTCGCGTAGCGTCCAGCGATGCCAGATACAAACGAAGTTTCGGCTGCCAAATCCGTCCCCGACCTGTAAGGCGGTTATCTTTAAGTGATTGAAAGGAAAGAAGAAATCTTTCCTTCTGGAGGCTACTCCAGGCCCCCCGCCAGAAGGGCATCGGGTTTCTAGCACAGGGCCTACTGCGGCGCAACAGGAGTCGATGTCGCACCCTGCGTACCGTTTGCGCGGCATTTTTTGCAGCGCAATGAAGACCGTCCACCGGTCAAAAAGTCATAGGAACGAATAAGGATCGACATCGACGATCACGCGCACGCTGCTGATAGGTTTCACGCGTGCAAGCCAATCGCCGACCACGTTCTGTACGCTTACGGATTTTGCCGTCTTCAATAAAAACCGTTGTCGGTGACGCCCCCGGATCATCGCGAGCGGCGCGGGCGCGGGGCCCCAGACTTCAATATCGGGTCCGGACGGCGCGGCGCGGCCGAGCGCACGCGCCGTATCGCGAACCCGGTCGAGATGCGGCCCGGCGACAATGAGTGCAACCAGTCTGCCGAACGGCGGCATGCCCGCCGCGCGGCGCGCCTCCAGCTCCGCTTCCACGAACGCATCGCGGTCGCCCGAAACCAGCGCCTGCATTACCGGGTTGTCCGGCTGATAGCTTTGCAGCATCACCCGGCCCGGATGTTCGGCGCGGCCGGCCCGTCCGGCAACCTGCGACAGCAATTGATAGGTGCGCTCCGCCGCGCGCAGGTCGCCACCCTCCAGCCCGAGGTCGGCATCCACAACGCCAACCAGAGTAAGCAGCGGAAAGTGGTGCCCCTTGGCGACGATCTGCGTGCCGATCAGAAGGTCGAGTTCATGCGCCGCCATCGCCCGGACAAGCGCCGTCGCGTCCGCCGGCCCATGCACGGTGTCGCTGGTCATCACCGCTGCCCGGGCATCGGGAAACAGTTCGGCCACCTCCTCCGCCAGCCGTTCGACCCCCGGCCCGCAGGCGCGGAACGAGTCTTCCGCTTCGCAGGACGGGCAGGCCGTGGGCGCGGACCGCGCGAAGCCGCAATGGTGGCACATCAAGCGGCCGGCAAGCCGGTGTTCGACCAGCCAGGTGGAACAGTTGGGGCACTGCAGGCGATATCCGCAGGCGCCGCACAGCGTGAGCGGGGCATAGCCGCGCCGATTGAGATAGAGCATCGTCTGCTCACCGCGTTCCAGCGCCTCGCCGATCGCTTCGCGCAACGGCGGCGACAGCCAGCGCTGCGACGGCGGTGGCGTCGCACGCATATCGACGGTGACGATGTCCGGCAGGCTGGCGCCACCGTACCGCGCCGGCAGATGCAGCCGTGCGTATCGGCCGGCCTGGGCGTTACTGACGGTCTCGAGCGACGGTGTGGCGGACGCCAGCACGATCGGCCGGTCTTCCAGGGAGGCCCGCACCACCGCCATATCCCGCGCGTGGTAATGCACGCCGTCCTCCTGCTTGAACGACGCGTCGTGCTCTTCGTCGATCACGATCAGGCCCAGTTCGGCGAACGGCAGGTAGAGGGCGGAGCGGGCGCCGACGACCACCTTGGCGCTGCCGTCGGCGACGGCCCGCCAGGCGCGGCGGCGCTGCGGGGGTTTGATGTCGGAATGCCATTCGACCGGCGGCACGCCGAACCGCGCCTGGAACCGGTCCAGCCACTGCGCCGTCAGCGCGATTTCCGGCAGCAACACCAGAACCTGGTGCCCGTCGCGCAACGCCGCCGCCACGGCCTCGAAATAGACTTCCGTCTTGCCGGAACCGGTGACGCCTTCCAGCAGGGCGACGGAAAACGACTCGTCCGCCACATTGGCGACCAGGGCATCTGCCGCCGCCTGTTGGGCGGCCGAAAGCTCGGGCCGGTTTTCGTCGCACCGGGGCATGGGATAGTCCGGCCATGCCGGCAGCTCGACCGGCAACAGAGCGCCGGCTTCGATCAGGCCGCGCACCACGCTGACGCCGACCCCGGCCGTCTCCGCGATATCCGCCGGCATCCTCGGCGGCCCATCCTCGAGCACGGCGACGACCCGCCGCCGGGCGGCGGTCATCCGGTCCGGCAGCACGCCGCCCAGACGATAGGCGATCCTGGGCCGCGGCGGCTCCAGCGCCTCCGGCGACCGCATCGCCATGCGCAAAACCGCGCCCGGCGGGCTGAGGTTGTAGCCGGCAACCCAGTCGACGAAATGACGGAGCGCCGCGGGCAGCGGCGGCGCATCCAACCGGCAGACCACGTCCTTCAGGCGGTCCGCGTCGATCGGCGCTTCGTCGGCCGCCTCACGCGGGTCCCAGACGACGCCGATCACGTCCCGCTGGCCGAGCGGGACGGTCACGAAATCGCCTGGCTCCGCCGCGATACCCAGCGGCACGGCATAATCGTAGGCGCCGGCCAGCGGCAGCGGCAGCAGCACGCGGACCCGCCGGGGCTCAGGACTGTTCGAACTGGCGGGCATTGGGGACATACGCTACACTCTAGCTAACCGAATCAGGGCGCAACAACCGGAGCCTTAACGGGTTCCGGTTATTTGATTCCGGGTTGTCAAAACAGCGCCCATCCGTTAGGGCAGGCGCGCGATCACGGCAATAGCGGAGACGCGCGAAATGAAGTTTTTCGTCGACACGGCGGATATCGGTGAGATCCGCGACCTGGCGGAGACCGGGTTGCTGGACGGGGTGACCACCAACCCGTCCCTGGTGGCCAAGACCGGCCGCGACTTTATCGACGTCATCAAGGAAATCTGCTCCGTGGTGGACGGCCCGGTCAGCGCGGAAGTCGCGGCGACCGACTACCAGACCATGGTCGACGAGGGCAAAAAGCTGGCCGACATCGCCGACAACGTCGCGATCAAGGTGCCGCTCACCATGGACGGGCTGAAGGCCTGCCGGACCATCTCGCAGTCGGGCAGCATGGTCAACGTCACGCTCTGCTTCTCGCCGGTCCAGGCGTTGCTGGCGGCCAAGGCCGGCGCCAGCTTCATTTCGCCGTTCGTCGGCCGGCTGGACGACATCGGCCACGACGGCATGGAACTGATCGAGCAGATCGTCGACATCTACGAGAACTACGACACCATCACCACGGAAGTGCTGGTCGCATCGATCCGGCACCCGATGCATGTGGTCGAGGCGGCCCGGCTGGGCGCGGACGTCTGCACCGTGCCGCCGGACGTGCTGCGCAAACTGGCGCTGCATCCGTTGACTGACAAGGGCCTGGCGGCATTCCTCGCCGACTGGGAAAAGACCGGCCAATCGATTCTATAAGCAAAAAAAGGGCGATGACGTGAGCGGTTCTCCAGACAACGACGACACGGAAGACAAGGCCACGGCGGCCGTAGCCGACCTGCCAACCGCACGGCAGGTCGTGGCCTATCTGGAGCGGAACCTGGATTTCCTGGCCGAGAATCCCGACCTGCTGCGCCGCCTCACCCCGCCGGACCGGCATGACGACGACCAGGTGGTCGACATGCAGCGCTTCATGGTGGACCGGCTGCAGGCGCAGTTGGACCAAATGAACGACAACCAGAGCGAACTGATCGAGACCACGCGGTCGAACATGTCGAGTCAGGCGCAGATCCACCGCGCCGTCCTGTCGCTGCTGGACGCCACCGACTTCGAGCATCTGGTGCATATCGCAACCCACGACCTGTCGCAGATCCTGGATATCGACGTCGTCACCCTGTGCCTCGAGCCGGGCGACGGCGCGCCGGACCTGTCCGGCAAGGGGATCTACATCCTGTCGCCGGGAACGGTGGACGACCTGCTGGGCGACGGCCGCGACATTCTGCTGCGCGAGACAGCCTCCGAGTCGGATACGATCTTCGGCCCGGCCGCGGCGCTGGTGCAATCCGACGCCCTGGTCCGCCTGGACCTGGAGGATTTCTCGCCCGCGGCGATGCTGGCGCTGGGCTCGCGCGAGCCAAGCCGGTTTCATCCGGGTCAGGGCACGGAGCTATTGAGCTTCATGGCCGAAGCGCTGCGGAAATGCATTCTGTTATGGCGGAAGACGCTCCCGTCCTGAACCTGATCGCCGCGTCGGCGGTACGCGAGACCGCCGGCGAATGGCTTGAATGGCTGACGCACGAGCGACGGGCCTCTCCCCATACCCTGAAGAACTACGCGCTGGACCTGGAGGGGTTCTTTGCCTTTCTGGCCGAGCATCTGGGCGACCCGGCGAACCTCAAGGATCTAGAGGCTCTACGGACCGCCGACTTCCGTAGCTGGCTGGCGCGCCGTCACGCCGACGGTCTGGCGCCGACCTCGACCGGCCGGGCCCTGTCATCGGTGAAAAGCTTCTTTCGCCGAGCCGAGCGGCTTGGCCGGGTGCACAACCCCGCCATCAACGCGGTGCGCACGCCGAAGGTTCCGCACGCGGTGCCCAAGCCGCTGACGCCCAATCACGCGGCGGAATCGCTCGACGCGGTGCAATACTTCTCGGACCGGACCTGGGTGGGCTTACGCGACGTCGCCGTGCTGACGCTGCTGTACGGCTGCGGCCTGCGTATCTCGGAAGCGCTGTCGCTCGACCTCGGCGACCGGCCGGAGCGGGACAGCATGATGATCCGCGGCAAGGGCGGCAAGGACCGGCTGGTGCCGGTCCTGCCGGCGGTGCGCGACGCCATCGATACCTATGTCGCCGCCTGTCCGTTGCTGCGCAAGCCGACCGATCCGCTGTTTATCGGCGTGCGCGGCGGGCGGCTCCGGCCGGAAATCGTGCAGAAACAGATGCGCCGGGTGCGCGGCGCGCTGGGCCTGGCCGAAACCGCGACGCCGCACGCGCTCCGCCACAGCTTCGCCACTCACCTGCTGTCGGGCGGCGGCGATTTGCGCTCGATCCAGGAACTGCTCGGCCACGCCTCCCTCAGCACCACACAGCGCTATACCGAAGTCGACACGGAACGGCTGAAGCGGATCTACGATGCCGCGCATCCGCGCGCTCGGCGTTAGTCCTTCAGCAGCCAAAGCGCCAGCGGTCCGGCAGCAACGCCGAGGCCCATCGCGATGAAGGCGTAACCCCAGGCCTCGACGCTGGTCCCGCCGCCCGCCAGATCGAGGACGATGCCGAACACCAGCGGACCGACGAAGGCCCCGGCGAATCCGAACATCGAATGCACGGCCATGGTCGCGCCGCGGTAGGCAGGGTCCGCGTCGGCGACGGCGCCGGCGGTAATCGACGACGAGTCCCAACTCACCGCGACGCCGCTGACGCAGAACAGGCCGACGACCAGGGCGAATGGCCAGGTCGCACTGAAGCCGATCACGCAACTGACCGCGGCGGAGATCAGCATCAGGGCGACGACGACCCGACGGCGGCCGAACCGGGAGGCGAATTCATTGCCGATAACGCTGGCCGGCAGGCCCAGCATGTTGATCAGCGCCGCCAGAGTTGTCGCGGCCAGCCAGCCCGACGCGCCGTCCGGCTGCAGCGTGGCGCTGAACACCAGGAACGTGACGATCCACGACCGGAAACCGAACAGCTCCCAGTTATGCGCCGTATAGGCCAGCACATAACCCATGACCTTGCGGTTGCGCAGCACCGGCCGGAAGTCCAAGAGGCGGGTGTCCGGCTGAGTCTCCTGCCGGCGCGGGCGCAGCACGGCGAAGACCAGCCCGAACGCAACCGCCGGCCCGATCGCCGCCAGGGCGAATGTCGCGCGCCAGCCGAACAGCGGCTCGAACCAGCCGGCAAGGAAGTAGGACAGGCTGGCGCCGATGCTGAAGGACGCCGTGTAGAACGCGACCGAGCGGCTCTGCCCGCCGAGATCGATCCGGTCGGTCAGCGCCTTCAAGCCGACCATGTAGGTGCCGGCCAACCCCGCGCCGCCTAACACCCGCCAGACCAGCGCCGACCAGAAACCGTCCGCCAGGACGGCGAAGCCGAGCGCGCTCGCCGCCGTGACCAGACAGGCCGTCAGATAGACCGGCCGCGCGTCGACGCGGTCCGTCAGGCTGACCAGGATGGGAACGGCGGTGAGATACCCCGCGTAGTAGATGCCATTCAGCCAGCCGCCTTCGGTGTTGCTTAAAGACCATTCGGCGAAGAACGTCGGCATCAGCGCCGGAAACGTCGCGAACGACGCCATGCCAATGATTTGGGCGATACAGACGGCGGCGACGGTTGCGGCTGGCGGCATGCGCCAACCTTGCGGCGGCTCAGACGCCGCCGTCAATGTTACGAAACGATGACGTCACATGTTGATGGTGCGTTTGTCGACGGCCAGCGCCGCTTCCTTGACAGCTTCGTTCAACGTCGGGTGGGCGTGGCAGGTGCGCGCGATGTCTTCCGCGCTGGCGCCGAATTCCATGGCGGTCACCGCCTCGTGGATCATGGTGCCGGCATCCGGCCCGACGATGTGCACGCCCAGCACCCGGTCGGTTACCGCATCCGCCAGGATCTTGACGAAGCCGTCGGTATCCGCGACGGCGCGCGCCCGCGAGTTGGCGGTGAACGGAAATTTGCCGACCCGGTACTTCACGCCGTCTTCCTTCAGCGCGTCTTCCGACTTGCCGACCGACGCAACCTCCGGCCAGGTGTAGACCACGCCCGGGATGACGTCGTAATTGACGTGCGGCGACTGGCCGGCCAGATACTCGGCGCAGGCCACGCCCTCTTCCTCCGCCTTGTGCGCGAGCATCGGCCCGCGAATCACGTCGCCGATCGCATAGACGTTGGGCGACGAGGTCCGGAAATGGTCGTCGACTTCCAGGAAACCGCGATTGTCCGGTTTGACGCCGATATTCTCCAGCCCGAGCCCGTCGGTGTTCGGGCGGCGCCCGACCGAAACCAGGACCACCTCCGCCTTGATCTCTTCCGCCTTGCCGCCGGCGGCCGGTTCGACCGTCAGCGTGACGCCGGTCTTGCCTTTCTTCGCGCCAGTCACCTTGGTGCCCAGCTTGAAGGTCAGTCCCTGGCGCTTGAGGATGCGCTGCGTCTGCTTGGAGACCTCGCCGTCCATGCCCGGCATGATCCGGTCCAGGAACTCGACCACCGTCACCTCGGTGCCAAGGCGCGACCAGACCGAGCCCATCTCCAGCCCGATATAGCCGCCGCCGATCACCACCATGGATTTCGGCACCTTGGCGAGTTCCAGCGCGCCGGTCGACGATACGATCTGCTTCTCGTCGATCTCCACGCCGTTGAGCGGCATGACCTCGGAGCCGGTGGCGATCAGGATCGTGTCCGCCGTCAGCGTCTCCTTCTTGCGCGGTCCGGTCTTCACCTCGACCGTCTCGGTATCCAGGATCGTGCCGTGGCCCTGGAAGTAGGCGACCTTGTTCTTCTTGAACAGGAATTCGATGCCGCCGGTCAGGTCTTCGACCACCTTGTCCTTGCGCGCCATCATGGTCTTCAGGTCGAGCGCTACGTCGCCGACCTTGACGCCGTGCGCCGCCATCGCATGCTGCGCTTCCTCGTAAAGATGCGAGGATTCCAGCAGCGCCTTGGACGGAATACAGCCGACGTTCAGGCAGGTGCCGCCGAGTCGGCCACGCTTTTCAACACAGGCCGTCTTGAGACCGAGCTGCGCGGCGCGGATCGCCGCGACGTAACCGCCGGGCCCGCCGCCGATAATGACCAGATCGAATGTGTTGTCGTCCGCCATAACGCCCTCTCTACGCTCAGACGCCGAGCAGCATGCGCTGCGGGTCTTCCAGGCTTTCCTTGACGCGGACCAGGAACGTGACCGCCTCGCGCCCGTCGATCACCCGGTGATCGTAGGACAAAGCGAGATACATCATCGGGCGCAGCTCGATCTGGCCATTCACTTCCATCGGCCGCTTCTGCACCTTGTGCATGCCGAGGATGCCGGACTGCGGCGGGTTGATGATCGGCGTCGACATCAGCGAGCCGTAGACGCCGCCGTTGGAAATGGTGAAGGTGCCGCCCTGCAGCTCGTCCAGGCCGAGCTTGCCATCACGGGCGCGGCGGCCCATGTCGGCGATAGTGTTCTCGATCTCGGCGAACGACATCTTGTCCGCATCGCGTAACACCGGCACGACCAGCCCGTTCGGCGTGCCGACAGCGACGCCCATGTGGTAGTAGTTCTTGTAGATCAGGTCGTCGCCTTCGATCTCCGCGTTGACCGCGGGCAGATCCTTCAGCGCCCCGACGCAGGCTTTCACGAAGAACGACATGAAGCCGAGCCGGGCGCCGTGCTTCTTCTCGAATTCCTCGCGGTGGGCGCTGCGCAGCGCCATCAGGTTGGTCATATCCACCTCGTTGAAGGTGGACAGCATGGCGGCCGTGTTCTGCGCATCCTTGAGCCGGGCGGCAATGGTGCGGCGCAGTCGGGTCATGCGGACCCGCTCCTCGCGCGCCTCCTCCGGCCGCGGGCCGGCCGGTGCGGCGGCCGCGGCCGGCGCGGCAATCGGCGCCGCAGCCGCGGGCATGGCGGCGCGTTTCCCGTTCAAGGCATCCAGCACATCGCTGCGCGTCACCCGGCCGTCCTTGCCGGTCCCGGCGATGCGGCTCAGGTCGACCGCGTTCTCTTCGGCAAGCTTGCGGGCCGCCGGCATGATTTTGACATCCGCGGCAGCAACGGCCGGCGCGGGTGCGGCAGCCACAGGCGGCGCGGCGGCAGGCGCCGGCGCTTCCTGCGGCTTAGCTGCCGGTGCGGGTGCAGCCGGTTTTTCGGCGGCCGGTTTCGGAGCGGACGGCGCCATCGGCGCAGCGCCTTCCTTGATCATGCCGAGCAGGGCGCCGACCTCGACGGTCGTGCCTTCCGGCGCGCTGATCTCTTCCAACACGCCGGGCGCGGTCGCGTTGACCTCCAACGTCACCTTGTCGGTTTCCAACTCGCAGAGTGGCTCGTCGAGCGCGACCGCCTCGCCGGCCTGTTTAAACCACTGGCCGACGGTTGCCTCGGCAACCGACTCGCCCATCGTGGGTACGCGGATCTCGACCGTCATGTACGCTTCTCCTTGGGGCGCGCCGCGGCGCCGTACCGTTACGCTTCGAACCGATCGTCAGCCGCCCTGTCAGCCTTCCAGCGCTTCGTCGACCAGCGCCGCTTGTTCTGCATTGTGCTTGCTTAACAGGCCCGTCGCCGTCGATGCGGACGCGGCGCGGCCGGCATAAACAGCCCGCTTCGCTTTCTTCATCCCGACCTTGGCGAAAACCTCTTCCAGCCACGGCTCGACGAACGACCACGCGCCCATATTCTTCGGCTCTTCCTGGCACCAGACGATCTTGTCGACGTTGGTGAACGGCTTCAGTTCGTAGGCCAGAGGATCGGTGGGGTACGGATAGAGCTGTTCGATGCGGAAGATGTGGACGTCCTTCAGGCCGCGCTTGTCGCGCTCCTCCTGCAAGTCGTAGAACACCTTGCCGGTGCAGAACACGATCCGTTTTATCTTAGCAGGCGGGGCCGGCGGGTTGTCTTCGTACAGCACCCGGTGGAACGACCAGCCCGGTCCGAACTGATCCAGGTTCGACACGCACTTCTTGTGCCGCAGCAGCGACTTCGGCGCCATGATCACCAGGGGCTTGCGGAAGCTGCGGTGGATCTGCCGGCGCAGCACGTGGAAATAGTTCGCTGGCGTGGTCACGTTGACCACCTGGATGTTGTCTTCGGCGCAAAGCTGCAGGTAACGCTCCAGTCGGGCGGAACTGTGCTCCGGTCCCTGGCCCTCGTAGCCGTGCGGCAGCAGCATGACCAACCCGGACATGCGCAGCCACTTCACTTCGCCCGACGATATGAACTGGTCGATCTGGATCTGGGCGCCGTTGGCAAAATCGCCGAACTGCGCTTCCCACAGCACCAGCGCCTGCGGCTCGGCCAAGGTGTAGCCGTACTCGAAACCGAGCACCGCCGCCTCGGAGAGCATGCTGTCGATGACTTCGAAATGCGCCTGGTCATCGCTCAGGTTGGCAAGCGGGACGTAGCGCTCCTCGTTTTCCTGGTCGACCAGGACCGAGTGGCGCTGCGAGAACGTGCCGCGCCCGGAATCCTGCCCGGACAGGCGCACGGGCACGCCTTCCTTCAGCAGGCTGCCGAATGCCAAAGCCTCCGCCGTCGCCCAGTCGATGCCCTCGCCGGTTTCGATCATCCGGCGCTTGACGTCGAGTTGGCGGCGGATCGTGCGATGCAGGTTGAAGTCCTCCGGCACCTCGGTGAGCTTGCTCCCGACCTCCTTCAGCTTTTCGATCTCGACCGCGGTGCTGCCGCGGCGGTCGCCGCCCGGCGCCAGGCCCAGTCCGGCCCAGCGGCCGTCGAACCAGTCCGCCCGGTTCGGCTTGTAGCTGCTGGCGGCGTCGAATTCCGTGTCCAGCAGGGACCGGTACTTGGCTTCCATCGCCTCGTACTCGTCTCCGGTCAGCACGCCTTCGTCGATCAGTTGCTGCGCGTAGATTTTCTTGGTCGTCGGGTGCGAGCGGATAGTCTTGTACATCAGCGGCTGGGTGAACGCCGGCTCGTCGCCCTCGTTGTGGCCGTGCCGGCGATAGCAGAACATGTCCACCACCACGTCGACCTGGAACTGCTGACGGAACTCCGTCGCGATCTTGGCCGCATGCACCACCGCTTCCGGATCGTCGCCGTTCACATGCAGGATCGGCGCCTGCACCATCTTGGCGGTATCCGACGGATAAGGCGAAGAGCGCGAATATTTCGGCGCAGTGGTGAAGCCGATCTGGTTGTTGTGCACGAAATGAACCGTGCCGCCGGTGCGGTAGCCCTTCAGCTCCGACAAGCCGAAACATTCGGCCACAATGCCTTGGCCGGCGAAAGCGGCGTCGCCATGCAGCAGCAAGGACAGCACCTTGTCGGAGGAGTTGGGGCCGCGCTGACCGATCTTGGCGCGCGCCTTGCCCAGCACCACCGGATTGACCGCCTCCAGGTGCGACGGGTTCGCGGTCAGCGACAGGTGAACCTTGTTGCCGTCGAACTCGCGGTCGGAGGAACTGCCGAGGTGATACTTAACGTCGCCGGAGCCCTGCACGTCCTCCGGGTTGGCGGAGGCGCCCTGGAATTCGGAGAAGACCGCGCGATAGGGCTTGCCCATCACGTTGCAGAGCATGTTCAGCCGGCCGCGGTGGGCCATGCCGATCACGATTTCCTCGATGCCCAACTGGCCGCCGCGCTTGATTACCGCCTCGATCGCCGGGATCAACGCCTCGCCGCCGTCCAGGCCGAAGCGCTTCGTGCCTGTGTGCTTGACGTTGAGGAACTGCTCGAAGCCCTCGGTCTCGATGATCTTGCCGAGGATCGCCTTCTTGCCCATCAGGGTGAAGGTGATTTCCTTGTCCGGGCCCTCGATCCGCTGCTGGATCCAGGCCTTCTGCTCCGGGCTTTGGATATGCATGTACTCGACGCCGATCGTGCCGCAGTAGGTGCGCTGCACGACCTCCATGATCTCCGTCATGGTGCCGGATTCGAGCCCGAGCACATGGTCGAGGAAGATCGGCCGGTCCATGTCGGCTTCGCTGAAACCGTAGGTCACCGGGTCGAGTTCCGGATGCTCCTTCGGCGGGTCGAGCCCAAGCGGGTCCAGGTTGGCCTTGAGATGGCCGCGCACTCGATAGGCGCGGATCAGCATCAGGGCGCGGATCGTGTCGAGCGTCGCCGCCCGGATATCCTCGACGCCGATCTTCTGGGCGTGCTCGGCCGACTTCGCCGCGGCCTCGCCCATATCGCCCAGGTCGTCCATGAAGTAGGGCGCGGCGCCGTTCTGCGGCTGCCAGCTCGCCCCGCGGCTTTCGGCCAGCACCGTATCCAGGTCGTCGCCCATGGCCGCGAAGAACTGCTGCCAACTGGGGTCGACAGTGCCCGGGTTCTTCAGATACCGGGAATACAGTTCTTCGATGAAGTCGGAATTGGCACCGTAGAGAAAGGCGGACTGATTGAGCTGTGTACTCATGTCGCGCTGGCGCAGGGGCCGCCTGCGTCCCTTTTCTTTAGGATTAGAACACTTGGGTTAGTACTGCGTTATCCTTTAAGAATTCTTAGCATTGTCGACCCCAGAGCGGCAGGAGAATCCGCCACTTCGATGCCGGCGCTGCGCATCGCCTCCATCTTGTCGCCGGCGCCGCCTTTGCCGCCGGAAATGATCGCCCCGGCATGGCCCATGCGGCGGCCGGGCGGCGCGGTAACGCCGGCGATGAAGCCGACCACCGGTTTCTTGACCTTCGACGCCTTCAGGAAATCGGCCGCCTCCTCTTCCGCGGAGCCGCCGATCTCGCCGATCATAACTATAGCCTCGGTTTCCGCATCGGCCAGGAACATCTCCAGGCAATCGATAAAGTTGGTGCCGTTCACCGGGTCGCCGCCGATGCCGATGCAGGTCGACTGGCCAAGGCCGGCCGCCGTGGTCTGCGCCACCGCTTCGTAGGTCAGGGTGCCGGAGCGCGAGACGATGCCGACCTTGCCGCGGGTATGGATATGGCCCGGCATGATGCCGATCTTGCATTCGTCCGGCGTGATCACGCCGGGGCAGTTCGGCCCGATCAGCCGGGTGCCGGAACCGTTCACGGCCCGCATTACCCGCACCATGTCCAGCACCGGAATGCCTTCGGTGATGCAGACGGCAAGCTCGATCTCGGCGTCGACCGCTTCGACGATGGCGTCCGCCGCGAACGGCGGCGGCACGTAGATCACGCTGGCGGTGGCGCCGGTCGCCTCGACCGCATCCGCCACGGTGTTGAAGACGGGTAGGCCCAGATGGGTCTCGCCGCCTTTGCCCGGCGTGCAGCCGCCGACCATCTTGGTGCCGTAGGCGATCGCCTGTTCCGAATGGAAGGTGCCCTGCGAGCCGGTAAAGCCCTGGCAGATGACTTTGGTTTCGGAATTCACCAGAACCGACATTACGCTGCTCCCTTGACCGCGCTGACCACCTTTTCGGCGGCATCGGCCAGATCGTCGGCGGACGTGATGGTCAAACCCGACTCCGCCAGAATTTTCTTGCCCAGGTCGACGTTGGTCCCTTCCAGGCGGACGACCAGCGGCACCTTCAGCGATACTTCCTTGGCCGCCGCGACGACGCCTTCGGCGATCACGTCGCAGCGCATGATGCCGCCGAAGATGTTGACCAGAATGCCGCGCACGTTCGGGTCCGACAGGATGATCTTGAACGCCGTCGTCACCCGTTCCTTGGTGGCGCCGCCGCCGACATCCAGGAAGTTGGCCGGCTCCCCGCCATGCAGCTTGATGATGTCCATGGTCGCCATGGCCAGGCCGGCGCCGTTGACCATGCAGCCGATCTCGCCGTCTAGCTTGATATAGTTCAGGTCGTGGCGCGCGGCCTCCAGCTCGGTCGGATCCTCTTCGTCCGGGTCGCGCAGTTCTTCGATATCCTTGTGCCGGTAAAGCGCGTTGTCGTCGAAGTTCATCTTCGCGTCCAGCGCCATGATGTCGCCCGCGCCGGTCACGACCAGCGGATTGATCTCCACCAGGCTGGCGTCCAGATCGATGAAGGCGTTGTATAAAGCGGTGATGAACTTGACGGCCGACCCGACCTGCTTGCCCTCCAGGCCGAGGCCGAACGCCAACCGGCGCGCCATATACGGCATCATGCCGGTGGCCGGATCGACGCTCACCATCAGGATCTTCTCGGGCGTCTTCGCCGCGACTTCCTCGATCTCCATGCCGCCTTCGGTCGACGCCATCAGGGTGACCGATTTGGTCGCCCGGTCGACCACCGCGCCGAGGTAAAGCTCCCGCGCGATGTCGCAGCCGTCCTCGATATAGATCCGTTTGACTTCCTTGCCGCCCGGGCCCGTCTGGTGAGTCACCAGGTTCATGCCCAGCATGGCGCGCGACGCCTCGTCGACCTCGTCCAGCGACTTGACGACCTTGACGCCGCCGCCCTTACCGCGTCCGCCGGCGTGAATCTGTGCTTTGACGACCCAGACCGGGCCGGGGAGATCGCGCGCCGCGTTCATCGCCTCGTCCGGGGTGAACGCTACGCCGCCGCGCGGGACCGCGACGCCATACTTCGCGAGCAGCCCTTTGGCTTGATATTCGTGAATGTTCATGATGATCCGCTTCTTAAGATCGGGTTCGAAGGGGTAAAACGTGCAAACTGAACCTGAAACACCCGTCTTTCGCCGACCTTAACCACGCGTTTGGCAGGGCGCAAGCCGGATTCAGATGCAGCGAAATTGCTTCCTTACTTCAGTTTCGGGTCGATTTTCTTACAGGCGGCAACAAGACCTCTTACAGACTTGACCGAATTGCTGAACATTTTCTTTTCGCTGGCATTGAGCGTGATTTCCACGACCCGCTCCACCCCTTTTGCCCCGATCACGGCAGGCACGCCAACGTAAAGGTCTTTGATCCCGTATTCCCGCTTCAGGTGAGCCGCGCAGGGAAGGATGCGCTTCTCGTCGTTGAGATAAGCCTTGGCCATTTTGATCGCGGAACTGGCCGGCGCGTAGAACGCCGATCCGGTTTTCAGCAGGCCGACGATCTCGGCGCCGCCGTCGCGCGTGCGCTGCACGATCTCGTTAAGCCGCGGCTTGCTGATCCAGCCCATCTTCACCAGGTCCGGCAGCGGAATGCCGCCGACCGTCGAATAGCGCACCAGCGGCACCATGGTGTCGCCGTGCCCGCCCAGCACGAAGGTCGTCACGTCCTCGACGGAGACGTCCATCTCCTCCGACAGGAAGTAGCTGAAGCGCGCGCTGTCCAGCACGCCGGCCATGCCGACGACCCGGTTAGTCGGCAGTCCGGAGGCCTTTTGCAGAACCCAGACCATGGCGTCCAGCGGATTGGTGATGCAGATCACGAAGGCCTTGGGCGCATACTTCTTGATGCCTTCGCCGACCTGGCGCATCACCTTGATGTTGATGCCCAACAGATCGTCGCGGCTCATGCCCGGCTTGCGCGCCACGCCGGCGGTGACGATCACCACGTCGGCGCCGCGGATGTCGCGGTAACTCTTGGTGCCGCGCAGGCGGGAGTTGAAACCTTCCACCGGCCCGGACTCCGCCAGATCCAGTGTTTTGCCCTGAGGCAGACCGTCCACGATGTCGAACATGACGACATCGCCCAGCTCTTTGAGCGCCGCCAGATGCGCCAGCGTGCCGCCGATATTGCCGCCACCGATCAGTGCGATCTTGCTCCGAGCCATGTCTGTCCTCTGCCTGTGATTGGATGTCGCCGCGGGAGATTTGTGCCGGTTCCTATCGCAATTCCGCACGCACCGCAAGCGCGGCCCGGTTTTCGGGAAGTAAGGCCGGCGAATAGCGCCTTGCGTTGACCGGAACGGCACGGCTACCTTGCGCGAAGGACAAGGACCACATGGTTCTTTAGCGAAAATTCAACCGGCCCCCTGGAGTCCAGCGCACGGGACGCGCCGAAGGCGCAGCGGCGGCCGAGGGAGGAGACAGAGGATGGCAAAAGATATCGGACACTTTATCGGCGGCAAGTCCGTCGCGGGAACGTCGGGACGCACCGGCGACGTGTTCAACCCGACCACCGGCGAGGTCAGCGGCCAGGTGGCGCTGGCCAGCAAGTTGGAAATGGAAGCGGCGATCGAAAACGCAGCCGCCGCCTTTCCCGGCTGGGCCGGCACCTCGCCGGTCGCGCGGGCGCGGGTCATGTTCAAGTTCAAGCAGCTTGTCGAAGAGAACATGGACGAACTGGCGGCGCTGCTCTCCAGCGAGCACGGCAAGATCATCGCCGACTCCAAGGGCAGCATCATCCGCGGCCTGGAAGTGGTGGAATTCGCCTGCGGCATTCCGCATCTCCTGAAGGGCGACTTTTCCGACAGCGTCTCTTCGGGCATCGACATGTATTCGATGCGCCAGCCGCTTGGCGTCGTCGCCGGCATCACGCCGTTCAACTTCCCGGCCATGGTGCCGATGTGGATGTTCGCCGTCGCCGTGGCCTGCGGCAACTGCTTCATCCTTAAGCCGTCCGAGAAGGATCCGAGCGTGCCGCTGCGCCTCGGCGAACTGCTGGTCGAGGCCGGCGCGCCGCCCGGCGTGATGAACGTCGTCAACGGCGACAAGGAAGCGGTCGACACGCTGCTGACCGACCCGCGCATTCAGGCGATCAGCTTCGTCGGCTCCACCCCGATTGCCCAGTACGTCTACGCGACCGGCACGGCCAACGGCAAGCGCGTGCAGGCGATGGGCGGCGCCAAAAACCACATGATCGTGATGCCCGACGCCGATATGGAACAGGCGGCCGACGCGTTGATCGGTTCCGGCTACGGTTCCGCCGGCGAGCGCTGCATGGCCGTTTCGGTCGCGGTGCCGGTCGGCGACGAGGCGGCGGACGCCCTGCTGGAACGCCTGCTGCCGAAGGTCGAGGCGCTGAAGGTCGGCCCGTCGACCGACCCGGACGCGGACTTCGGCCCGCTGGTCACGGCGCAACATCGCGACAAAGTGAAGGGCTATGTCGATCTGGGCATCGAGGAAGGCGCCGACCTGCTGGTCGACGGCCGCGATTTCACCATGCAGGGCTACGAGAACGGCTTCTTCATGGGCGGCTGCCTGTTCGACAATGTGAAGCCGGAGATGCGCATCTATCAGGAAGAGATTTTCGGCCCGGTGCTGTCGGTGGTGCGCGCGCCGGATTTCGAGGAAGCAACGCGGTTGCCGAGCGATCATGCCTTCGGCAACGGCGTCGCGATCTTCACCCGCGACGGCGACTCCGCCCGGGACTTCGCCAACAGGGTGCAGGTCGGCATGGTCGGCGTAAACGTGCCGATCCCCGTACCGATGGCGTTCCACACCTTCGGTGGCTGGAAGCAATCGGCCTTCGGCGACACCAACCAGCACGGCCCGGAAGGCGTGCGCTTCTACACCAAGATCAAGACGGTAACCTCGCGCTGGCCGACCGGCATCCGGTCCGGCGCGGAGTTCACCATCCCGACCCTGAAGTAAGAGGTTGGGAATCTGTCTGTAGAGTGCCATGCCGGCCCGCTCCCCCTTCCCAACCACCCATACAGGGTACCCTCGGGGTGGTTGGGAAGGGGGAGCGGGCCGGCATGGCACTCGAAAATGCGTCACTGGACGCATTTTCAGACAAATGAATCGACGATACCGGCGGGCGGCGTAACCTTGCGTCGCCCGCGACCATTCGGCCCACGAAGGCCGAGACATCGATGAGCGAAGCCACGCCGGACGGCCCCCTGCCCGCCTACCGCGCCCTGCGCCGCGCCGACGACATCGCGCCGGACCCGGCGCAGAAGCTGGCCGTGGAGAAGCTGCAGGCCCTGCATGTCCGCCTGAAACAGTACCAGCCGAAATCCGACGATGCCGGCTGGCTCGGTATCTTCACGCGCCGCGCGAGGCGGCGCGAACCGACGCCGCAGGGCCTCTACATCTACGGCGATGTCGGGCGCGGCAAGTCGATGGTCATGGACCTGTTCTTCGATACCGTACCCATAGAGCGCAAGCGCCGCGTCCATTTCCACGCCTTCATGCTGGAGGTTCACGCGGCGGCGCACGAATTCCGCCAGACGCCGAAGGACCAGCGCGACGGCGACGATCCGATCGCGCCGATCGCCGCACGCATCGCGGCGGAGGCCATTCTGCTCTGCTTCGACGAGTTTCAGGTTCAGGACGTCGCCGATGCGATGATCCTCGGGCGGCTGTTCTCGGCTTTGTTCGACCACGGCGTCGTGGTCGTGGCCACCTCGAACCGCCCACCGGACGACCTTTATATCGGCGGCCTCAACCGCGAACTGTTCCTGCCGTTCATCGAGTTGTTCAAGGAGCGGCTGGACCTGTTGCACCTGAACGGCCCGAAAGACCACCGCATGGCCCGGCTGACCGGCATGCCCGTCTATCACGTGCCGGCCGACGAGACGGCGGCGGCGGCCCTTGAAGACGCGTTCGCCGCGCTGACACAGGGCGTGGAGGTCGCCGCTGCGGAGATCGAGGTGCAGGGACGGCAGTTGATCATCCCACGCACCGGCGCCGGCGTCGCGGCGGCAAGTTTCGCCGAGCTCTGCGAGCGGCCGTTGGGCGCGGCCGACTACCTGGCCCTGGCGGAGAACTTCCACACCCTGGTGCTGTCAGGCATTCCGAAGATGGGCGTCCAGCAGCGCAACGAAGCCAAGCGTTTCGTCACCCTGATCGATGCTTTGTACGAGCAGAAGGTGAAGCTGATCTGTTCCGCCGGCGCACCGCCGGACGACCTGTATCCCGCCGGCGACGGCAGCTTCGAATTCGCCCGCACCGCATCCCGCCTGATCGAAATGCAAAGCCGCGACTACCTGGCCCAACCGCACGCTCTACGCTGAGCGTACTTCGATACGCGGCGGCGGCAGAGCGGCACCGGCCAGCGCGGCGAGCAATGCGCAAATTGCGGCGGCCAGGACTGCCATGCCGTAATTACCGGTCACGTCGAACAGCACGCCGGCGAAGTACGGCGCGGTCAGCCCGGCGAGCCCCCAGGCGGTGAAGATCTTGCCGAACTGCGCGCCGATGCGGCCGGCGCCGTAGTACAGACCGACGGCGGCAGGGACGGTGCCGGCGGTCGCGCCGTAGGCCAGACCCATCAACGTCATGGAGAAGACGGCCACAGTCGGCTCAGGCACCGCCGCCAGCAGAAACAGGCCGAGCGCCGCCGGCATCAGAATCGACAGCAGGATCCATCGCACCGCGATCCGGTCGGTCAGCCAGCCGGCGCAAACGCGGCCGGCCATGTTGCCCGTCGCCACGCTGGCCGTGCCCAGCATCGCCAGCATCGAGGTGCCGCCGACCCGGGCCACTACTCCGGCGGCGTGGCCGATCACCATCAACCCGGCGGCGGCGCCGAGCGCCAGAACCAGCCACAACAGCCAAAACACGCGATGGCGCGTCTCCATCGCCGGGTCGGCGCCCGCGCTTGCCGCCGGGCCGATGCTGACATGCGACATCGCCATCAGCAGCGACGAGACGGCCGCGGCGACAAAGAAGAAGCCGGCCATCGCCCGCAACGTCCCGAGCGGGCCGAGATGCGCGACACCCATCCGAAGCAGAGGTGCGGCGAGGACGGCGCCGCCGGCATACATCGCGACCACCAAACCGGTCGTCAGGCCGCGATGGCTGGTCCAGGCGACATTCACCGCCTGAATGCCGACGCTGTACCCGACGCCGTTGGCGAGACCGAACAGGATGCCGAAACCGATCCACACCGCCGGCAGCGTGCCCACCTCCGACGCCACAAGCAGGCCGGCCGCCGCCAGCAGGAAGGCGCCGCCGGCAAGGAAGGCAGGCCGCGCCCAGCGATAGACCAGCGGGGTCAGACACATGGAAACCGTGAAGGCGGCGGCGGCCAGGGAGAACACGGCGCTCACTTCGGCCCGGTCCGCCTGCAATTGCTGCTGCAGTGGTTCCAGCAGAATACTGAAGGCGTAGAGAGAGCCGAGGCCGCCCGTCAGCAACGTCGCAGACAGCAGCGTCAGGATCGGTCGGGACACGGGCACTCCGGCGATGTGAACACGGTACTGTCCGCCAGCCTATTGAAAGACAGACGCCGTGTCAGTGGCATCCATCACATACAACAACCTGCCGATCGATCTGGGCTTGTTACGAACAACAGACTGCGTCCCCACGGTCCGCCTTGGCAAACATGTCGTCGAAGCCGGCGTCGGTCCCGTAGGTGGTCGCGTCGCCGAGCGTCAGGAAGGCCTCCCAGAACGTGCCGTCGGGATCGGCGGTCCAGTTCTTTTCCGACTTGGCATAGCAGCACACCGTCTCGCCGGTGTCGTGGATCGGCCCGCCGGCCTCGCGCAGCCGGCCGTAGACCTCGCTCAGTTCGGCCTGGTCGTCCACCTGGATACCGAAATGGCTGAGCCCGGGCTTATCGTCCCGTGTCTGCACCACGAAGTTGACGCGCGGATCGTCCAGCATCCACTTCGCGTAGTCGTCCTTTCTGACGGTCGGTTCCGCCGCGAACATGCCGCTGTAAAAACCGACGGCGGCTTCCAGGTCGCGAACGCTCAGGCTGACATGCAGACGCTTCATGGCTTCGTCCTTCCGGGCTGGCATTCAATTTTATATTTCTAATATATTCGAAATATAAAGCCATGTCAAGATGCATCGCCCATGCCGGCCCGGCTAGCCGGATTCTCGTTCGCGCATCAGCGCGGCAACAGCGCGGGCCGTTTGATCGTCCGAACCACCGAGCGCCTCTATCACCCCCGCCCTGTCCGCGGCCGCCCGGTTCTGGCTGAGCTTCGCCTTGCCTTCCAGCCGGGTGATCGGAATCTCCATGGCGACGATGCCGCGGACCATGGCCTCCAGGAAATCCGCCGGCTGATCCCGCAGCCGCCAGGGCCGATCCGAGCTCTGCTCGTGGGCGTCGACTAGGTCCTCCATCATGTCCAGGGTCTCCCGCGGCTGTTCTTCCAGCAGGCTTGGTGTCCCGTAGGCATGGACGGATACGTAGTTCCAGGTCGGCACGCTTTTGCCGGGCCGGTACCAGTTGGGGCTGATATAGGCGTGCGGGCCTGAGAAAATCGACAGCACCTCTCCGCCGTCCGAAAACGACCGCCATTGCGGGTTGGCCCTCGCCATGTGCACGACCAGCGTGCCGTAAGGCCCACGCTCCCGGTCCAGCATGAACGGCAGATGGCTGGCGAACGGCGCACCGTCGACGCTTGACACCAACAGCCCGAAATTGTTCGCCTCGATCAGGTCGTGGCAGGTGCTTATGTCTTCTTCGGCAAATTGTTTCGGCACGTACATGGCCGGTTCCTTTCGAAATCGATAGGGCAATAAAAAAGGCCGCCGAACGAATTCGGCGGCCCGGCGAAGATCTGTGTTTGGCGTTAGAGCTTTCGCTCCACCATCATCTTCTTGAGCTCGCCGATCGCCTTCGCGGGATTAAGCCCCTTCGGACAGGCCTTGGCGCAGTTCATGATTGTATGGCATCGGTACAGTTTGAACGGATCTTCCAGGTCGTCCAGCCGTTCGCCCGTGTTCTCGTCGCGGCTGTCGATCACCCATCGGTAGGCCTGCAACAGCACGGCCGGCCCCAGATAGCGGTCGCCGTTCCACCAATAGCTCGGGCAGCTGGTCGAGCAGCAGGCGCAGAGGATGCATTCGTACAGGCCGTCGATCTTGGCCCGGTCGTCGCGCGACTGCAGCCGTTCCCGATCCGACGGCGTCGGCGTCTCGGTCTGCATCCACGGCTGGATCGACGCGTACTGCGCGTAGAAGTTGGTCAGGTCCGGCACCAGGTCCTTGACCACGGGCATGTGCGGCAGGGGATAGACCTTCACGTCGCCCTTCACCTCGTCGATGCCCATGGTGCAGGCCAGCGTATTGGCGCCGTCGATATTCATGGCGCAGGAGCCGCAGATGCCTTCTCGGCAGGACCGCCGGAACGTTAGGGTCGGGTCGATCTCGTTCTTGATCTTGATCAACGCGTCCAGGACCATCGGCCCGCACTCCTCCAGATCGACCTCATAGGTATCGATCTGCGGGTTCTTACCGTCGTCCGGGTTCCACCGGTAGACCTGGAAGCGCTTGACCTTGTTTGCGCCCGCCTCGGCCTTCCACTGCTTGCCGCCGCTGTTGATCTTTGAATTCGCCGGCAGCGAAAACTCAGCCATATCGCCGTACTCCGTCGTGAGCCTAGTACACGCGCGCCTTCGGCTCGATGTACTGCATCTCGTTGGTCAATGTATAGGTGTGGACCGGCCGGTAGTCGATCCGCACCTCGCCATCGTCGTCGATCCAGGACAGGGTGTGCTTCATCCAGTTCTGGTCGTCGCGGTCCGGATAGTCCTCGCGCGCATGGGCACCACGGCTTTCCGTCCGCGTTGCAGCCGATTTCATGGTCACCACCGCTTGACGCATCAGGTTGTCCAGCTCCAGCGTCTCCACCAGATCGGAGTTCCAGACCAGGGAACGGTCGGCCACGCCGACGGACGGCATCTCCTTCCAGACCTCGTCGACCAGCCCGACGCCTTCTTCCAGCACTTCGCCGGTGCGGAACACGGCGCAGTTGTTCTGCATGGTGCGCTGCATCTTGTCGCGGATCACGGCCGTCGGTTGATCGCCGCTCGCGTTGCGGAAGCGGTCGAACCGGCTGAATGCCGCGTCGACAGACGCCTTCGGCAGTTCCTTGTGCGATGTGTTCGGCTCGACCACTTCGGCGCATCGCTTCGCCGCCGCCCGGCCGAACACGACCAGGTCGATCAGCGAGTTGGAGCCAAGCCGGTTGGCCCCGTGCACCGACACGCAGGCCGCCTCGCCGACCGCCATCAAGCCGGGGACAACCGCATCCGGATTGCCGTCGCGCGGATTGATCACCTCGGCGGCGTAGTTGGTCGGGATACCGCCCATGTTGTAATGCACCGTCGGCAGCACCGGGATCGGCTCCTTGGTGACGTCGACGCCGGCGAAGATCCGCGCCGATTCCGCGATGCCGGGCAGCCGCTCGCCGATGATGTTCGGATCCAGATGGTCGAGATGCAGGTAGATATGGTCCTGGCGCGAGCCGACACCCCGGCCTTCGCGGATCTCGACCGTCATCGACCGGCTGACCACGTCGCGACTCGCCAGGTCCTTCGCGCTCGGCGCGTAACGTTCCATGAAACGCTCGCCCTCCGAGTTGACCAGGTAGCCGCCCTCGCCGCGCACGCCCTCGGTGATCAGCATGCCGGCGCCGTAGATGCCGGTCGGATGGAACTGCACGAATTCCATGTCCTGTAGCGGCAGCCCGGCGCGCAAGACCATGCCGCCGCCGTCGCCGGTGCAGGTATGCGCCGACGTACAGGAGAAGTAGGTCCGGCCGTAGCCGCCGGTCGCCAGGATCGTCATGTGCGATTTGAAGGCGTGCATGGTGCCGTCGACCAGGTTCCACGCCATGGTGCCCCGGCAGGCGCCTTCCTCGTCCATCAGCAGGTCGGTCGCGAAGTACTCGATATAGAAGTCCACATCGTGCTTCAGCGACTGTCCGTACAGCGTGTGCAGCATGGCGTGGCCGGTCCGGTCCGCCGCCGCGCAGGTCCGCTGCGCCGTGCCCTCACCGTAATTGGTGGTCATGCCGCCGAAGGCGCGCTGATAGATCTTGCCTTCCTCGGTCCGACTGAACGGCACGCCGAAATGCTCCAGCTCCAGCACCGCGTCGACCGCGTCGCGGCAGAGCAGTTCGATGGCGTCCTGATCGCCCAGCCAGTCCGATCCTTTGACGGTGTCGTACATGTGCCAGCGCCAGTCGTCCGGCCCCATGTTGCCGAGCGCGGCGGAGATGCCGCCCTGGGCCGCGACGGTATGGGATCGGGTCGGGAAGACTTTGGTCACGCAGGCCGTTTTCAGCCCGGCCATCGCCGCGCCCATGGCGGCCCGCAGGCCGGAGCCGCCGGCGCCGACGACGACGACGTCGTAGGCATGTTCCTGGTAATCGTAGGCTTGAGGCACCGGCTTATCCTCCAAAAGCGAGTTTCAGCACCGCTAGGACACACGTGATGCCAAGGGCAACGCAGCCGAACATGTTCAACACGAGAAGGGTGATCTTCGTCGAACCGGTATGCACGTAGTCTTCGATGACGACCTGCAGGCCGAGACGTAAATGATAGAAAACCGTAATGATCAAAAGAATGGCGATGCCGGCGACCACGGGATGGCCGAGCGTCGCCGAGACCTCCGCATGGCCGGCGCCGGTCAGCGCGATCACCTCAATCGCGAAGATCACGACCAGCGGCACCAGCGCGATGGCGGTCAGACGCTGCATCCACCAGTGATGCGTACCGTCCTTCGCCGAGCCGAGGCCGCGAACCTGTCCAAGCGGTGTGCGCATGTTCATTGCCCCGCCCTCACATCGAATAGGCCGCGATCCACGCGACCAGCGTCAGGACCACCGACAGAACCACCACGGCCCAGCCGGTGCGGTTGACGGTATCCAGTTCGAACCCGCGGCCGGCGTCCCAGAACAGATGCCGGATGCCGTTGCACAGGTGGTAGAACAGCGCCCAGGTGAAGCCGAGCATGACCAGCCGGCCGAGCCACGAGGTCAGCCAGTCGACCACCATGGCGTAATAGTCCGGTCCCGCCGCAGCGGCCACCAGCCACCAGGTCAGGGCAATCGTCCCGATGCCGAGGCCGACACCGGTCAGCCGGTGCAGGATCGACAGCGTGTTGGTGATCTGCCACCGGTAGACCTGAAGATGAGGCGACAAAGGCCGCTGGACGTCCGCCATGGCCATGTCCTTTCGCAAACATAAGCCGTCAAAAAAAAGACCCACAAACGACATAACGCCGAATCCGTGTGGGGGAACTAGATACTAGACTTGCGGCTTGCCAAGTCAACGCCGCGGCAGAAGCACCCAATAGTCCAAATCCAGCACCACGGCGGGATCGTATTTACCGTCTTCGCCGCGGTGCGGGAAATTGTCGCAGGGCCGGTCTTTCGCGGCAATCGTCCGCAACCGAAGCGCGCCGACATCCGACCGTCCCGCAACTTCCGCGCTTTCCAGAACCTCGGACCAGGCGTAGATCGTGTCGCCGGCAAAGGTCGGCGCCGTATGCGCTCCGCCGTTCACCGCCGCCACCAGACAGCCGTTGCCGAGGCCGTTGAACGACAAGGCCCGGGCCAGACTGATGATGTGCCCACCATAGATCAGCCGCCGCCCGAACCGGCCCTGGCCTTCGGTGTGTTGGTTGAAATGCACCCGCGCCGTGTTCTGGTAGAGCCGGGTCGCCATCATATGCTCGGCTTCCTCGATGGTGACGCCGTCCACATGGTCGATCCGCTCGCCCGGGCTATAGTCCTCCCACGGGTGCGCCGAGCCGGCCAAGGCTCGGTCGTAGCCGGAGAAGTCGAGCCCCGGCGGCACGGCGAGGTCCGCCGGCGCCACCCGGTCAGCCAGGTCCGGCACCGTCGTCGCGGGCGCCGGCGACGCTTCGTCCCGCTTGCGCACCATCACCCAGCGGACATAGTCCAGCACCGTCTCGCCATGCTGATTGATGCCGGTAGAGTTGACGTAGACCACGCCGGTCTTGCCGTTCGAATTCTCCTTCAGGCCGATCACCTTGGACCGCGCCGCCAGCGTATCGCCCGGATAGACGGGCCTGAGAAACCGGCCCTCCGCATAGCCCAGATTGGCGACCGCGTTCAGCGAGATGTCCGGCACCGTCTTGCCGAACACCACGTGGAATACCAGGAAATCGTCCAGCGGGGCCTGCGGCAGGCCGACCGAGCGCGCGAATTCGTCCGACGACGCCAGCGCGAACCGAGAGCCGTAGAGCGCGGTGTAAAGCGCCCGGTCGCCCGCCGTCACAGTGCGCGGCGTGGCGTGCACCAGGTCCTGGCCAAGCGCGAAGTCTTCGAAATAATTGCCGGGGTTGGTCTTCGCTGTCACCGCCGCCTACTCCGCCGCCATTTCGCCGATGGCGTCCGCCATCGACAGCATCCGCTTGGCCTGCTCCACATGCAGGTTCTCCACCATGCGGCCATCGACCACGACGACGCCCTTGCCGGCCGCTTCGGCCTCGGCGAAGGCGGCGACGATCTTGCGCGACGCCTCGATCTGCGCCGCCGACGGCGAGAACACGGCGTTGCAGGGGTCGACCTGGCTCGGATGGATCAGCGTCTTGCCGTCGAAACCGAACTCCAGGCCCTGGCGGCAGACCGCCTCGAACCCGGCGGTGTCCTGAATGTCGTTATGCACGCCGTCCAGAATGGAGAGGCCGTATCCCCGCGCGGCCAGGATGCAGATGCCGAGCGCCGTCACCATCGGCAGGCGGGACGGCGTATGCAGCGACCGCGTGTCCTTGACCAGATCGTTGGTGCCCATGACCCAGCAGGCGACCCGGTCCGACGCGGCGGCAATCTCCTCCGCCCGCAGCACCGCTTTCGGCGTTTCCATCATGCACCAGAGCGCCATGTCTTTCGGCGCGCCCGCCTTATCCATCAGGCCGATCACCTCGTGCACCGTCGCGGCGGTCTCAATCTTCGGGAACAGCAGGGCGTCGGCGCCGGACACGGCGGCGGCGGCGATATCGTCCCGGCCCCAGGGCGTATCCAGCCCGTTGACCCGGATCACCAGTTCCCGCTTGCCGTAACCGCCGGCCTTGACCGCGTCGCAAACCTGGGCGCGCGCCGTTTCTTTGGCGTCCGGCGAGACCGCGTCCTCCAAATCCAGGATCAGGCCGTCTGCGGCCAGGGTCTTCGCCTTCTCCAGCGCCCGGGCGTTGGACCCCGGCATATACAGCAGACTGCGTCGGGGGCGCACACCTGTCGCCATGACGTTCCTCTCTTCTCGTTTACGCGGGCCGGACTATAGTGGCGATCCGATTCGGCGCACAAGCGGAGTCATGAAATCGTTGCCGGGCCCACGGCCCGGCCGCATAGAGGGGCGCGTTACCAGGTAAATGTCGGTTCTTTCCATTCAAAGTCAGGTCGCCTATGGCCATGTCGGCAATTCGGCGGCCGCCTTCCCGTTGCAGCATTTGGGTTTCGAGGTCTGGCAGGTGCCGACCGTCGTCCTCTCCAATCATCCCGGCCACGGCAAAACCGCAGGCCGGGTGACGCCGGCGGACGAGCTCGCCCAGTTGATCGACGGCGTCGCCGCGCTCGGTGTCCTCAAGGATTGCCGCGCCATATTGTCGGGCTATCTGGGCGATGCCGAGAACGGCGCCGTACTGCTGGAGGCCGTGGGCCGCGTCCGCGCCGAGAACCCGGCGGCGATCTGGCTCTGCGACCCGGTGATCGGCGACGATCATACCGGCGTTTACGTCCGCGACGGGATTCCCGACTTTTTCCGCGAACAGGCCAGCGCCGCCGCGAATATGCTGACCCCCAACCAGTTCGAGCTGCAGACGCTGACGGGCATGACGCTGAAATCCTTGGAGGACGTGGCTGCCGCCTGCGCCGAGCTTTACCGCCGCGGCGGCACCACGGTGGTCTGCACGTCGGTCACCGCCGGCCTGCCGAACAAGCAGATCGGCGTGTTCGCGTTCGACGGCACCGCCGCCTGGCTCGCCTCGACCAACCGGCTCAAGGACGTGCCCCATGGCGGCGGCGACCTGTTGTCTGCCCTGCTGCTGGCGCACCTGCTGAAGGGCTCGGACCTGCCGACCGCCGTGGAGACAGCAGTGCGGTCGACCTATTCGGTGATCGCAAAGAGCGTCGACGCCCGAAGCAAGGAGTTGCTGCTGATCGACGAACGGCAGGAACTGCTCGCGCCGTCAATCCCGATAGACTTTCGCCAGGTTCTTTAGCGGACTGGTTCTCCTAGCGACCGAAGTCCTGTGCTCTCGCCTCGGCTTCGACCCGCTGCTCGCTGGTCAACTGCGATCCGATGGTTGTCAGCGGTTCCTCGGCGACTTTAACGCCCTGACCGTAGGCGACGGTCAGCCAGAAATAGGCGGAGACGATGTCCGTTTCGACGCCTTCGCCGTCGGCATACATCCTGCCGACCCGGTACTGCGCCGCCGGCAGGCCCGCCTCCGCCGCCTGCCGCATCCGCTTAAAGCCCGATGTCGCGTCTTTTTCAACGCCCTGGCCGTTCAGGTACATGATCGCGAGATTGTAGTTGGCCGCCGGCAGGCCGCTTTCGGCGGCGCGGCCGAACCATTGGAAGGCGGCCGCATGGTCCTGCGGCACGCCAATGCCCTGGAAATGGATGTTGCCAAGATTGTACATCGCCGCGGCGGAGCCGGCCTCGGCGGCCTTGCCGTACCATTCCGCAGCCTTGGCGGCATCCTTCGGCACCCCGCGGCCATGGGCATAGAGAATGCCGAGGCCGAACATCGACTCGCTCTCGCCGTCGGCGGCGCCTTGCCGGAATTCCGCCAGCGCCGTGGCGAAATCCCCGGCCTGATGGGCGGTCTGGCCGGCCGCGAAATCTGCGCGCGCCACCGCCGCCGGGGCAAGTCCGGCGGCGGCAACGGCAAGGATGCTCAGGATCCGTTTCATCGGACCGTCAGCCTAGCGTCGGCTTTCGCCGCCATCCATCCAACAATCCGTGACCGGGACGGTCAGGCGGCTTTCTTCAGATAGTCGCGGCCGAGCAGTTCCGCGATCTGCACCGAATTAAGCGCGGCGCCTTTACGCAGATTGTCCGAGACGATCCAGAGATTGAGCCCGTTCTCGACGGTGATGTCTTCGCGAATGCGGCTGACGAACGTCGCATAGTCGCCGACGCAATCGACCGGCGTTATGTAGCCGCCTTCCTCATGCTTATCGACCACCAGCACGCCCGGCGCTTCGCGCAGGATCTCCCGCGCTTCGTCGGCCGAAAGCGGCTTCTCGAACTCCAGGTTGACCGATTCCGCATGGCCGACAAACGTCGGCACCCGCACGCAGGTCGCGCTCACCTTGATCTTCGGGTCGAGGATCTTCTTGGTCTCGACCACCATCTTCCACTCTTCCTTGGTGGTGCCGTCTTCCATGAACTTGTCGACCTGCGGGATCACGTTGAACGCGATCTGCTTCGGGAAGACGTCCGGGGTCGGCTCGTCATTGACGAAGATCCCCTTGGTCTGCACGAACAGTTCGTCCATCGCGGCATGGCCGGCGCCGGAGGTCGATTGATAGGTCGACACCACGACACGCTTGATCGTCGCCGCGTCGTGCAGCGGCTTCAGCGCCACCACCATCTGTGCCGTCGAGCAGTTCGGGTTGGCGATGATGTTGCGCTTGCCGTAGGCGCTAATGGCGCCGGGATTGCACTCCGGCACGATCAGCGGCACGTCTTCCGCCATGCGGTAATACGAGCTGTTGTCGATGACGATGCAGCCGCTTTCCGCCGCCCTCGGCGCATGCTCGGCGGATACCGAACCGCCGGCCGAGAACAGCGCGATGTCGGTGCCGGTGAAATCGAAGTCCTCCAACGATTTCACCTTCAGGGTCGTGTCGCCGAACGTCACCTCTTTGCCGATCGAACGTCTCGATGCCAGCGCGATGACCTCGTCCACCGGAAACTGCCGTTCCGAGAGAATGTTGCACATCTCCCGGCCTACATTCCCGGTGGCGCCCACGATTGCGACCCGGTAACCCATTTTTCGATGTCCTTCCAAAATGCCGCCACCACCCGCGGTGCGGCCCAAAGACGACTAGATACGGCGTTATCGGCGTCCCTTCAAGGTCGAAGGACACCTTCGCACTGCCCGTTTTACCATAAAAACAAGAGGCCGCTCTCGCGGCCCCGTCCTAGTTTCCGGGTTTGACGCCCGACCTGCCGGTTGGATTAATGCCGAAGCGCTACAATGGCGCCGCCGATCCTCCAACCGAGCATTTTATTGGGTGTTCTCCCTAGCCTTGGGCTTCGAAAAGAGACTAATGGGTGTATTGGTCTGAATCAAACTTTACTTACAATCCAACCCGTCTAGGCCCAAAGTCAATTGTCGCCTTACGCGGCCATTTTGTCCAGTTCCGTGATCAGGGCCTCGCTCATCGCCGTGGTCGAGATCGGCGCGGTGCCGGCTTCCGCGATGTCCGCGGTGCGCTTACCCGTCGCCAAAACATTCTCCACCGCCTGCTCGATCAGATCCGCGTCGTCGCCCAAATCGAAGGAATAACGGAGCGCCATGGCGAAGCTGAGCAGGGTCGCCAGCGGATTCGCCATGTTCTGCCCCGCGATATCGGGCGCAGAGCCGTGCACCGGCTCGAACATCGCCTTGCGCCGCCCGGTCTCGTCCACGTCACCCAACGACGCCGACGGCAGCATGCCGAGCGAACCGGTCAGCATGGCCGCCTCGTCCGACAGCATATCGCCGAACAGGTTGTCGGTGACGATCACGTCGAACTGCTTTGGATTGCGCACCAACTGCATGGCGCAGTTGTCGGCATACATGTGGGTCAGTTCCACATCCTCAAACCCGTCGTCATGCTGCTTCTGCACTTCTTCGCGCCACAGCACGCCGGATTCCATCACGTTCGCCTTTTCGGCGGAGCAGACCTTGCCGTTGCGCTTGCGCGCCAGTTCGAACGCCACCCGCGCGACCCGCTGGATTTCCGGCGTCGTATAGACCTGCGTATTGATGCCGCGCCGGATGCCGCCGCCCAGGTCTTCGATGCCGCGCGGCTCGCCGAAGTAAACCCCGCCGGTCAATTCGCGCACGATCATGATGTTGAGGCCTTCGACGATTTCCGGCTTCAGCGTCGAGGCGGAAACCAGCGCCTTGAAGCAGATCGCCGGCCTGAGGTTTGCATAAAGGTCCATGTCCTTACGCAGACGCAGCAGGCCGCGCTCCGGCTTCTTCGAGAAGTCCAGATTGTCCCACTTCGGCCCGCCGACCGCGCCCAGCAGCACGGCGTCGGCATTCATCGCCTTCTCGACGGTCGCGTCGGTGACCGGGGCGCCGTTGGCGTCGATCGCCGCGCCGCCGACCAGGTCCTCCTGGATATCGAAGCTGACGGCGCGCCGCTTGTCCATCCAGTCGACCACGTTCATCACCACGCCCATCACTTCCGGGCCAATGCCGTCGCCGGGCAACACCAGCATATTCTTGTTGGATGCCATCGGGCGCCCTTCCCTATTGTTGTTAATGGCTCGACTGTTGATTATGGCGCGCCGTTCAGGCGGCGCTATAGAGCCACGGCTGCTGCGCCGACTGGCTCTTCTCGAAGCCGTCGATCTCGCCCGCCTTTTCCATGGTCAGGCCGACATCGTCCAGCCCGCTCAGCAGGCAATGCTTGCGGAACGCGTCGATCTCGAAATCGAACACCTTGCCGTTGCTTCCGAACACCTGCTGCTTGTTCAGATCGATGGTGATGTCGAGCCCTTCCTCGGCGTCGTGCATCAGATAGTCGACCGCTTCGCGCGGCAACTTCACCGGCAGGATGCCGTTCTTGAAACAGTTGTTGTAGAAGATGTCCGCGAAGCTGGTCGAGATGACGCAGCGGATACCGAAATCGAGCAACGCCCAGGGCGCATGCTCGCGGCTCGATCCACAGCCGAAGTTCTCGCCGGCGACCAGAATGCTGGCCTTGCGGTACGGCTCCTTGTTCAACACGAAGTCCGGCCGCTCGGCGCCGTCGTCCTTGTAGCGCGCTTCCTCGAAGAGATGCTTGCCGAGCCCGGTGCGCTTGATCGTCTTGAGGAACTGCTTCGGGATGATCATGTCGGTATCGACATTCGCGACCTTCAACGGCGCCGCGATTCCCGTCAGTTTGTCGAATTTCTGCATCTCGTCACCTCCTCTTAAGACTCGGTTCCGGAGTTCCTAGCCGGCCCGCTCCCCCGTCCCAACCACCCATGGCAGGGTACCCTATGGGTGGTTGGGACGGGGGAGCGGACCGGCTAGACATCCAGCAAACTAAGACA
>JANQEE010000047.1 GCA_028278525.1 Minwuiaceae bacterium
CTGCATCAGCTCCAAAATCGTCGCCTGGCCGATGCCGTCCTGGTCGCGGTCTTCCAGCACCGACAAAGCCGAACCCTTGATCACCGGGTTGTCGTCGCCCGGGAAGTCGTAGCTCGACAGCAGTTCGCGCACTTCCAGCTCGACCAGTTCCAAAAGCTCCTCGTCGTCGACCTGGTCCACCTTGTTCAGGTAGACCACGATCGCCGGGACGCCGACCTGGCGCGCCAGCAGGATATGCTCGCGCGTCTGCGGCATCGGCCCATCGGCCGCCCACACAACCAGGATCGCGCCGACCATCTGCGCCGCACCCGTGATCATGTTCTTCACATAGTCCGCATGGCCCGGGCAGTCGACGTGGGCGTAGTGGCGGTTGCCCGTCTCGTATTCAACGTGCGCCGTCGAAATCGTGATACCGCGCGCCTTCTCTTCAGGCGCCTTGTCGATCTCGTCGTAAGCCGTGAACTCCGCACCGCCGGCCGACGACAAAACCTTCGTAATCGCAGCCGTCAATGACGTCTTACCGTGATCAACGTGACCAATCGTCCCAATGTTGCAGTGCGGCTTCGTCCGCTCAAACTTCGCCTTCGCCATCTCTTTTTCTCCGTGCTCCCGCGGCCCCGACCTTTGGGTTAGGCCATTTTCGCCACAACTTCGTCCGACACCGCCCGCGGAACCTGGGCGTAGTGGTCAAAGTGCATGGTGTACTGCGCTCGTCCCTGCGTCATCGACCGCAAGGTGTTGACGTAACCGAACATGTTGGCAAGCGGCACTTCCGCCTTGATAACGGTGGCGTTGCCCCGCGTTTCCGTGCCCGTGACCTGGCCGCGCCGGCTGTTCAGGTCGCCCATCACGTCGCCGACAAACTCTTCCGGCGTCACGACCTCGACCCGCATCACCGGCTCCAGCAGCTTGATGCCCGCCTTCTGAGCGACCTCGCGGAACGCCGCCCGCGACGCGATCTCGAACGCCATGACCGACGAGTCCACATCGTGGCTGGCGCCGTCGATCAAGGTCGCCTTGAAGTCGATCACCGGGAAGCCGGCCAGGATGCCCGCCTCGGACGCGCTCTTGATGCCCTTCTCGACGCCGGGCACATATTCGCGCGGCACCGAACCGCCAACGATGGCGCTTTCGAAAACCAAGCCCTCGCCCGGCTCCAACGGCTCGAATACCAGCTTGATGCGGGCGAACTGACCGGAGCCGCCGGTCTGCTTCTTGTGGGTGTAGTCGATCTCGGCCTGCTTGGTGAAAGTCTCGCGATAGGCGACCTGCGGCGCGCCGACATTCGCGTCCACCTTGAACTCGCGCTTCATGCGGTCGACCAGGATCTCGAGATGCAACTCGCCCATGCCCTTGATCACGGTCTGGCCGCTTTCCTGGTCGGTCGCGACCCGGAAGGATGGGTCTTCCGAGGCCAGGCGGTTGAGCGCGATGGACATCTTGTCATGGTCGGCCTTGGTCTTCGGCTCGACCGCGACCTCGATCACCGGGTCGGGGAACTCCATGCTTTCCAGAACCACCGGCTTCGACGGATCGCACAACGTGTCGCCGGTGGTGGATAATTTAAGGCCCGCGATGGCAATGATGTCGCCGGCGCGGGCCTCTTTAACGTCTTCGCGGTGATTGGAGTGCATCTGCAGCATGCGCCCAATTCGCTCTTTCTTGTCTTTTACCGAGTTGAGCACGCCTTGGCCGCTTTCCACCACGCCCGAATAAATTCGGCAGAAGGTAAGCGAGCCGACGAACGGATCGGACATCACCTTGAAGGCAAGCGCGGAGAACGGCTCGTCGTCGCTGGTCGCCCGCTCCATCTCGGTCTCCGGATCGCCGACTTTGTGCCCCTTGACCGCCGGCACGTCGGCCGGGGACGGCAGGTAGTCGACGACCGCGTCGAGCAACGGCTGCACACCCTTGTTCTTGAAGGCGGAGCCATTCAGAACCGGCACGAAAGCGCCGGACAGGGTGCCCATCCGAATGCACTTCTTCAGGGTGGCGAGATCCGGCTCTGTGCCTTCCAGATAGGCTTCCAGCGCGGCTTCGTCCTGCTCCACCGCGGACTCGACCATTTTTTCGCGCCATTCAGCGGTCTGGTCGGCAAGGTCGGCCGGCACGTCGACGACCTCATACTCAGCACCCAGCGCCTCGTCTTTCCAGACGATAGCCTTGTTAAGCAGCAGGTCGACCACGCCGGCATAGTCCGACTCAGCCCCGATCGGCAATTGCAGGACCAGCGGCTGCGCGCCAAGCCGGTCGACAATCATGTCGACGCAGCGGAAGAAGTCAGCGCCCATACGGTCCATCTTGTTGACGAAACAAATACGCGGCACGCCGTATTTATCGGCCTGCCGCCAAACCGTCTCCGACTGCGGTTCCACGCCCGCCACGGAGTCGAATACGGTAACCGCGCCGTCGAGAACCCTGAGGCTGCGCTCCACCTCGATGGTGAAGTCCACGTGGCCCGGGGTGTCGATGATATTGACGCGGTGGTCGTTCCAGAAACACGTCGTCGCCGCGGACGTGATGGTGATGCCGCGCTCCTGCTCCTGCTCCATCCAGTCCATTGTCGCGGCGCCGTCATGGACTTCGCCGATCTTATGGGACTTACCGGTGTAGTAGAGAATGCGCTCCGTCGTCGTGGTCTTGCCGGCATCGATATGCGCCATGATGCCGATGTTGCGGTAGCGCTCAAGAGGTGTGGTGCGAGGCATGACTCAAAAACCTTCTCGGTACGACCCGATTACCATCGATAGTGAGAAAACGCTTTGTTGGCTTCCGCCATACGGTGCGTGTCTTCGCGCTTCTTGGCGGCGGCGCCGCGGCCCTGGCTGGCGTCCATCAACTCGCCGGACAGGCGGTCGACCATGGTGACTTCGGATCGCTTGCGCGAGCATTCGATCAGCCAGCGGATCGCCAGTGCCAGCGCCCGGTCCGGCCGGACCTCGACCGGAACCTGGTAGGTCGCGCCGCCAACCCGCCGCGACCGGACTTCCAACTGCGGGCGGACATTGTCGATCGCTTCCCGGAACAGGGTCAGCGGCTCTTTGCCAGTCTTCTTGCCCATCTGATCGAACGCGCCGTAGACGATACGTTCAGCGACCGACTTCTTGCCGTCGTACATCAGGTTGTTGATGAACTTGGTCACCACGGTATCGCCGAAAGCTGGGTCCGGCAGGACTTCTCTCTTCTCGGCGGAACGACGACGTGCCATGACTTATATATTCCCGGTTTCTCTTCAGTTCTATTTTGGCCGCTTGGCGCCGTATTTCGACCGCCGCTGGCGGCGGTCTGAAACGCCTTGCGTATCAAGCACACCGCGAAGGATGTGATAGCGCACGCCCGGCAAATCCTTGACGCGGCCGCCGCGGATCAGCACTACGGAGTGTTCCTGCAGGTTGTGACCTTCGCCCGGAATGTAGCTGGTCACCTCGAACCCGTTGGTCAGTCGGACACGGGCTACCTTACGCAGCGCCGAGTTCGGCTTCTTCGGGGTCGTCGTGTAAACGCGCGTGCAAACACCGCGCTTCTGGGGACAGGCCTCCAGCGCCGGAACCTTGTTCCGTTTCACAGGCGCTTGCCGCGGTTTGCGGATCAACTGATTGATCGTCGGCATCGAACAGTCCTATTCCAGGTTTACACAACGTGCATGGCAGCAAAAACCCAGCGGGGCGCCCATACAGGCTGCTCGCCGCCGAGCCATACTGCCTGATTCATCAACCTTACTTTTTTAGCCGTTTTCTTCCGGGACCGCGTTTAGAACGACCGTCTACCACCGGCCCCCAAAAGAGTGGCGCACTATATGAAGGTGCCTTTTACCCGTCAAGCCAAATATCCAGGATTTCTCTGGCTTTAGACGATCAGGGCGGGCATCCCCAGGCGCAACAATCCAACACCGAGATGCCGCTTATGGCAATTTTGTTACGCACCTGGGAACCGTCCGGTAACGCTGTTCGTTAACCTAGGTTAACGCCCATGCAGCCGCAGGCCGGCTTTCGAGGCCCGGTGTTGCAGTGCAGCATCAGCCCGAAGAAAAAGGGCGTGGCCGGGAAATACCGGCCACGCCCCAACACTGGGTAGATGGTGTCAAAGCGGTGTTATGCCGAGATTTGCTCCGCTTCCTCGAGCATCGGCCCTTCGCTCTGTTCCATCGATTCCTGGATCTCGCGATCGCGTTCGGCCGCCACGCGCTTGGTTTCGTTCATTTGCGCGCCGGTGCCCGCCGGGATCAACCGGCCGACGATCACGTTCTCCTTGAGGCCGATCAGGCTGTCGGCCTTGCCGACGACCGCCGCTTCGGTGAGGACGCGGGTAGTCTCCTGGAAAGAGGCGGCAGAGATGAACGAGCGGGTCTGCAAGCTGGCCTTGGTGATACCCAGCAGGACCGGATTTCCCGAGGCTATCTTGCGGCCTTCCGCCGCAGTCTTCTCGTTGACCTCGTCGAACTCTTCGCGGTCGACCTGTTCGCCGATCAGGAAGGTTGTCTCGGCCGGGTCGGTGATTTCCACCTTCTGCAGCATCTGACGGACAATCACTTCGATGTGCTTGTCGTTGATCTTCACGCCCTGCAGGCGATAGACCTCCTGGATTTCGTTGACCAGGAATTCCGCCAACGCTTCCACGCCCATGATCGCCAGGATGTCGTGCGGCGCCGGGTTGCCGTCGACAAGGTTGTCGCCCTTGCGCACGAAATCCCCTTCCTGGACCGCGATATGCCGACCCTTCGGGATCAGATACTCGACCTGATCCCGGCTCTCGTCCTCCGGATGGATGACGACGCGGCGCTTGGTCTTGTAGTCCTTGCCGAATTCGATCCGGCCATCGCATTCGGCCAGTACGGCGCAGTCCTTCGGCCGCCGGGCCTCGAACAGCTCCGCCACCCGCGGCAGACCACCGGTGATATCCCGGGTTTTCGAGCCTTCCCGCGGAATACGGGCAAGCACGTCGCCGGCATGGACCGGCTGGCCGTCCTCGACCGACAGAATGGCATCCACCGACAGGAAGTAACGCGCTTCGTTGCCGTTGGCGAGGGTCACCACCTCGCCCTTGTCATCACGCAGGGTGATGCGCGGGCGAAGCTCCTGGCCCTTGGGCTGCTGCTTCCAGTCCACCACCACTTTACTGGCGATGCCGGTCGCTTCGTCGAGCTGGTCGCGCATCGAGACACCTTCGACCAGATCCCGGAAGTTGGTGATGCCGTCACGCTCGGTGATGATCGGGATGGTGTAGGGATCCCATTCGGCGAGCTTATCGCCCTTTTTCACCGCCGCGCCGTCATCGGTCAAAATCCGGCCGCCATATTGCAGGCGGTGACGGGCGCGCTCCCGGCCGTTCTCGTCGATCAGGACGATTTCGGTGTTGCGGCCCATGACCACCATGCCGCCGCGGCTGTCCATCACGATGTTGCGGTTTTCGATCTTGATCGTGCCGTCGTAGGCCGCTTCGATATTCGACTGCTCGCCGACCTGGGCGGTGCCGCCGATATGGAACGTGCGCATGGTGAGCTGGGTGCCCGGCTCGCCGATCGACTGCGCCGCGATGACGCCGACGGCCTCGCCGGCGTTGACCCGCGTACCACGAGCGAGGTCACGGCCGTAGCAGGCGCCGCAGGTGCCGCCCTTGGTCTCGCAGGTCAGCACCGAGCGGATCTTGACCGACTCGACGCCGGCCCGCTCGATCAGGTCGACCTGCGCCTCCTCGATCAGCTCGCCCTTGGCGACGACGACATCGCCGGACAGCGGATCGACCACGTCGACCGCCGCCGTGCGGCCGAGAATGCGCTCGCCGAGTTCGGCGATAATCTCGGCGCCTTCGACCACCTCGCGCACCGTCAGGCCCTCTTCCGTGCCGCAATCCGGCTCGACGATCACGCAATCCTGCGCAACGTCGACCAGGCGGCGGGTGAGATAGCCGGAGTTGGCTGTCTTCAGCGCCGTATCGGCCAGGCCTTTACGCGCGCCGTGGGTGGAGTTGAAGTACTCCAGCACGCTCAGACCTTCACGGAAGTTCGAGATGATCGGGGTTTCGATGATCTCGCCCGACGGCTTGGCCATCAGGCCGCGCATGCCGGCAAGCTGCTTCATCTGCGCTGGCGAACCACGCGCCCCGGAGGTGGCCATCATGTAGATGGAGTTCGGGCCGGCACCGCTGCCGTCCTGCTCCATCGAGGAGATGACGTCCATCATCTCGTCGGCCACCTTGTCGGTGCATTGCGACCAGGCGTCGACCACCTTGTTGTACTTCTCACCCTTGGTGATCAGGCCGTCGAGCCACTGTTGCTCGTATTCCTTGACCAGCTCGCGGGTTTCGTCGACCAGCTTCTCCTTGGCCGCCGGCACGATCATGTCGTCCTTGCCGAACGAGATACCGGCCTTGCAGGCGTGATTGAAGCCAAGCCCCATGATCCGGTCGCAGAACAGCACGGTCTCTTTCTGACCGCAGTGCCGGTAGACCACGTCGATCACGTTGGTGATCTCTTTCTTGGTCAGCACCTGGTTGATCAGGGAGAACGGCACGTTGACGTGCAACGGCAGGATTTCCGAGATCAGCATGCGGCCCGGCGTGGAATCGACGACCTTGACCGTCGGATTGCCGTCGTCGTCCAGCGTGTCGTAGCGGCAACGGATCTTGGAATGCAGCGTCACGACGCCGGCTTCCAGCGCATGCCGGATCTCTTCGACGCCGGTGAAGGTCATGCCTTCGCCGGTCGCGCCTTCCCGCTCTAGCGTCATGTAGTAGAGCCCGAGCACGATATCCTGGCTGGGCACGATGATCGGCTTCCCGTTGGCCGGGCTGAGGATGTTGTTGGTCGACATCATCAGCACGCGGGCTTCAAGTTGCGCTTCCAGCGACAGCGGCACGTGCACCGCCATCTGGTCGCCGTCGAAGTCAGCGTTGAACGCCGCGCAGACCAGCGGGTGAAGCTGGATCGCCTTGCCCTCGATCAGGACCGGCTCGAACGCCTGGATGCCGAGCCTGTGCAGGGTCGGCGCCCGGTTCAGCATGACCGGATGCTCGCGGATCACGTCTTCCAGAATGTCCCAGACTTCCGGCCGCTCCTTCTCGACCAGCTTCTTCGCCATCTTGACGGTCGCCGCCTGGCCCTTCAGTTCCAGCTTCGAATAGATGAACGGCTTGAACAGCTCCAGCGCCATCTTCTTCGGCAGCCCGCACTGATGCAGCTTCAGTTCCGGGCCGACCACGATGACCGAGCGGCCGGAATAGTCGACGCGCTTGCCGAGCAGGTTCTGGCGGAACCGGCCCTGTTTGCCCTTCAGCATGTCGGCCAGCGACTTGAGCGGCCGC
>JANQEE010000008.1 GCA_028278525.1 Minwuiaceae bacterium
GGAAGAACCGAAATTGATTCGATACGTACGTTTTCGGAACACTTCCGATTCCAAACTTGCGCCCACATTGCCAGAACAGCCCATATGCGATAGCCCTGCTCCCACTGGGAGAGGGTCAGGGTGAGGGGATTCAGACCATGCGCTTTTCGTGCAAAGCGGCCAGGGAAGACCGGTTTCGCGCCACGGTCACCTATCGGCTTGCCGCCGGGCAAGGGTTTCTTCCCCTCACCCAACCCTCTCCCGGTGGGAGAGGGCTTATCTGCATCGCATCGGCCAACGTCGAGCCTCGTCGGCACAATCGAAGACCAGGCCCTTAACCGGACAACAACGGACTTGATCCGAGGGTCCATCGCGCCGCACACACTCTGTCGCGGAATCGAACCTCTACCGCGCCGCTTCGCCGCCGAAAAGCAGCCGCGCCATCCACCACGCCCGGTAATAGCGCAGCCCGATCAGCAGGCCCAGCACGCGCAGCCGGTCCGACAGGCCGGTCACCCTGTCGGACCGGAAGATGCGGCCGCCCTGGATGAGCGGCGGGCTTAACAGCGCGATGGCGAACAAGGCCCAGCGCAGATCGGCGAACCGGCCGTCCCGCTCGTAAACCCGCTTGTGACGGATCGTCCGCCGCCACTTCTTCGCCAGCGCGCCCCAGCTCTCGCGCGCCGGATGGCTCACCATCATCGCCGGCTCCAGCTCGATCCGGTAGCCGAGCCCGACCGCCCGACGGCCCCATTCCAGGTCTTCGGGATAGGCCGCGCCCTTGAACGGGCCGATCGCAGCGAAGGCCGACTTGGTGGTGATGACGTTGCCGGTAGCGGCGAAGTTCTTGCGCTCGACATAACGGCGCTGGCCGAAGGCGAACACGGTTTCGTACAGTTCCGCCGCCGTCGGCTTCGGGTCGTTCAGGCGGAACACGTCGACCGCACCGCCCAGGATCTCGCAGTCCGGCCGCGCGCGCAGCCCGGTAACCCCGGCCTCAAGCCAGCCGGGCGCCGGCACGCAGTCGGAATCCGTAAACGCGATCAGCTCGGTTTCCGCCGCCATCACGCCGCGGTTGCGCGCCGGCCCCGGCCCCTTCTGCTCGGCCTCGGAGATGAAGCGCACGCCGGGATAGCGCGCCGCCAGCGGCTGGAACGGCCTGTCCGATCCGTTGTCGCAGACGATGATGTCGAAGCGGTCGCGCGGATAGGTCTGCGCCTCCAGCGCGTCGATGCAGATCGCCAGCCGGTCGAAGTCGTTCAGGTGCGGGATCACCACGGTCACTCTCGGCCATGTCCAGGCGGTGGCGGCGCTGTCTGTCTGTCCGGCCTCGGCGACCATGGATGTCATCGCGCTTCCTTCCCCGACGGTTGCGGCGTGGCGAGTCTCAGTTTCTGCAGGCTCCAGGCGGCCGCCAGCCCGATCGCGATGCCGGCGGCATCCAGCAGCCAGTCGGACACCGCCGGCGACCGGTCGATTGCGTAGAACTGCAAAACCTCGGTCGTGGCGGCGAACAGCAGCAGGGCGGTGGCCTGCAGGTCGATCCGGTCACCGCGCCGGCTCAGCCGCACCAGCGCCGCAAGCGCGGCGAACAGCAACACATGGCCCAGCTTGTCCATCGGCACCGGAATCTGCCGGAACGACTCGTTAAGCGAGATCGCCATGGCTTTCGGGACCGCGTCCATCGGTATGCCGATCACGTAGTCGACCAGAAAACGCCGGGTTTTGCCGGGCGCCATGGTCACACCGACGGCCACCGCCGCCACGCCTGCGACGGCGAAGCGGCTCCACCGGGATTGCATGCGGCGCAGCAAAATAAAGCCGATCGCCACCCCGGTGATGCCCCACAGGATCAGCAGGCCGTTGGCGAGGTACGGAAACACCGCCTGCTCGGTCACCGGGCGTACCGTCAGATTGCGAATGCCCAGGGTGCCGGTCGCGCCGGTCAGTTGCGCGCCGATGGCCAGGCTTGCCGCATCCGGCGCCACCTCGAACGTCCGGGTGACGGGGCGCCAGCCGCGGCTCCCCGACAACGCGGCGATCTCGTGTCGCTGCTCCCACAGGTAGCGGCCGTCCGCCGTCCGTCCGGCCAGGAAGAGGCGGGCTTCCTGCTTCAGCACCAGGTCGCGGGAGACGTTCTTCACCGCGGCCTCGATCTCGACCTGCACCAGGGTCGCGCCCTCCGGCACCGGCAAATGCCGGCGGATGCCGACCGTGACCCCGGTCTCGTCGTTGCTGATCTGCACGATGTTCTCCGGCGTCGTTATCTGGCTGGCGTCGCCGAATCTCAGCCACGACGGATCCGTCAGGTCGATGCCGGCGACCAGCGGCGGCCCGGCCGGGATGTAGCGGGGCAGGAAGGTGAACAGCGTCACGGTCGCGGCGCACAGGCCCGCCACGGCGAAAGCCGCATACCAACCGGTTTTACCCATCGACCTATCCTCCTGCCGCCATGTTGCGTCTATACACATGGCTCAGCAGGCCGTCTTTCACCAGTCTTTCGACCACCACATCGGTCAGTATCTGGTTGCCCAGTTCGGTCAGGTGGCCGTGTCCCTGCTCGAAATAGAGCTTGGTTTTCGGGCCGGCATGGGCGGTAAAAGCGTCCAACGGGGTCACGACTCTCAGCTTGCCGCGGACGTCCAGGCTCAGCCGGTCGAGCGTGGTCTCGAACGCCTGCCGGGAAACCCGCGTCGGGATATCGACCACGGCAAACCGCGCGCCGCTCTCGGTCGCGATGCGCTGGCCTTCCAGCAGCAGCAGTTCGGCCAGCGTCGTTTCCGCCGTCGCGCCGTCCGCCGCCGGCGCAACGCCGGTGCCGCGCAGCTTGGCCAGCAGCACCAGCGCCTGTTTGATATGCCGCGCCGCGGTTTCGCGCACCGCGCTGTACAACTGGCTGTTCTCGATCAGCCAGCGGTAGGCGCCGAACCGCATCAGCCAGTCGCGCGTGCCGATGGCCGGCAGGTACTGGTCGGCCAGCGGCGCCAGCCGCCCGTCTTCCACGGTATAGAGCCGGGCGCGCAGGTTGTCGGCCAGGTCCGACTGGTGCCATTGAAAGATCACCAGGTCGGGCGCGTACCGCAGCCCATCCGCGACCAGCGTGCGCACCATTTCCGCGGTGCCGAAGCCGCTCACCGACAAATTGACCACGTCGCAGGGATAGCCCCGGTCGTTGAGCGACTGCTCCAGCAGGTAGGCGAAGCTTCGCTCCACGTCGACTTCGTAGCCCATGAAGAAGGAATCGCCCAGCACCACCACCCGGCAGCGGCCGGCCGGCTTCGCGTACGGATAATCGCGGTCGGCGCGAATGCCCCGGGCATTGGTCCGGACCTGAACCCGGACCTCCGGCGTGGTCTGCCAATAGGCGGCGTTCGGCATGTTGGCCCGCACGCCGTACGGCGCGGCGGTCACATAGCGCGGCATCAACGGCACCGGCGCGACCAGCCTGAGGAACAGCTCGCCGAACAGTACGGCGTAGGCCAAGGCGCCGATTGTCAATCCCATCCGCATGGCTAGAAATCGAAGTAGATGAATTCGGCGACGCCTTCCGGCGTCATGAACAGCAGGCCGCAGCCGGCATAAAGCGCGACGTTGAACCGCGCGAACCGCGGCAGGCCTGGGAACAGTTCCAACTCCCGCCGGTAAAGCTGCAAAGCCTGGATCGCCAGCAGCGGCCAGATGTAGACCAGCACCTGTCCCAGGTCCGCCGACAGCAGGCCCGGGTCGCGGACGAAGCCGCCGACATAGGCGGCAAGCTCGCTAAACGACTGTGCGCGGAAGAACAGCCAGCCGATCATGGTCAGCGCGAACATGCCGGCGATCAGCGTTGCGTCGCGAAGCGGCCGGAAGCCATCGTTCTCCGCCAACCAGGCGTCGACCCTGAGCAGCCGGTAAACCACCAGGATCGCGCCGTGATAGGCGCCCCAGATCACGAAGGTCCAGTTTGCGCCGTGCCACAACCCGCCCAGCAGCATGGTCAGCATCAGGTTGCGATAGGTGAGCAAGGTGCCGCGCCGATTGCCGCCCAGCGGCACGTACAGATAGTCGCGCAGCCAGCTCGACAGGCTGATATGCCAGCGCTGCCAGAACTCCGACGGCGTGCGCGCGACATACGGCAGGTTGAAGTTCAGCATGATCTCGAAACCCAGCATACGCGCCAGCCCGCGCGCCATGTCGCTGTAGCCGGAGAAGTCGCAGTAGATCTGGAAGGTGAAGGCCAGCAGGCCGGCGAACAGTTCCGGCCCTGTCATGGCCGCCGGGTCGGCGAAGGCGCGGTCGGCGATCGGCGCCAGGTTGTCGGCGATCACGACCTTCTTGAACAGACCCCACAGCACCAGCGTCGCGCCGCTGACAATCGAATCCGGGGTCGGCGCGCGCCGTTCGAAGAACTGCGGCAGCAGGTTTCGCGCCCGTTCGATCGGTCCGGCCACCAGTTGCGGGAAGAACGCGACGAAAGCCGCGACCTCCAGAAACCGGTGCGTCGGCTCCAGCCGCCGCCGGTAGATGTCGATGGTGTAGCTCATGGTCTGGAAGGTGTAGAACGAGATCCCGACCGGCAGGATCACGTCCAGGGTGATCGGCCGCATGGTGATTCCGGCCAGACCCGCCAGGTCCTCCAGGCTGTCGGCGAAGAAGTTGAAATACTTGAAGACGCCCAGCAGCCCCAGATTGACCGCGACGCTTGCCCAGAGATACGCCGCCCGCCGCCGTCCCGCGGGCAGGCTGTCGATCAGCGGCAGCACGACCGCCGCAACGGCAATCGCGCCCCACATCGCGGCGACCACCCACCAGGATCGCTCCAGGCTGGGCAGCGCCACGGCCAGGCTGCCGATGGCCAGAAACGCCGCCGGCACCACGCGCTCGCGCCGCGTCGGCGTCCGGCCCGCCGCGCCCAGGCCACAGACATAGTCCGTCGCCGTCGACGCCATGATCAGCACCAGGAACCGCTCGTCCCAGGCGCCGTAGAAGATGTAGCTGCCGATCAGGATCAGCGCGTTCTGCAGTCGCAGATGCCGCCGCGCGAGGTAATAGGCCGCGCCGAAAACGACGAAGAAGATAAGAAACGTAAGGCTGTTGAACAGCATGCGATCTGTCGCTTGTTGTGGCCTAGCCGGCCCGCGCCCCCGTCCCAACCACCCATACAGGGTACCCTCGGGGTGGGTGGGACGGGGGCGCGGGCCGGCTAGGGCGGGTCAATGTAATTGAACCCATTGCTAATAA
>JANQEE010000032.1 GCA_028278525.1 Minwuiaceae bacterium
GGGTGGTTGGGACGGGGGAGCGGGCCGGCTAGGCTCTCGAAAATGCGTCCCGAGACGCATTTTTGGAAAGACACAGAGTCTCCGGGCTCGCGCGAGTGGCCGAAATCCGTCGCTTGCGTTCATAAAGCCGCGACCGACGCTCCGCCATACGCACGCAGTCAGATGCCCGACATCCGCCGAGACGATCAACGCTTGGCGGCCAGAAGCGCCACCTGCATTTCCAGCCGCTTTAGGGCGCGCAGCGTGCGGTTCGCCTGGAACGACGGCAGCAGGCCGACCTTGGCGATAACCGAGACCAGCAAAAAGAAGATCGCGATCAGGCCCCAGCGAACCACGTCCACCACTTCGGTCAACGCGAAGGCTTTCCAGGCCGCGTAAAGACCGAACGCAAAAAACACGATCATCCCCGCGATCAGCAACAGGTTCAACAGACCGACCTTGCCGCGAAACAGATCGCTTGCCATTTCGGTGGAGCTTTGCTCCCAGCCGATCCTGTCCAGGATCTCGCGGTCTTCGTCGTCCAGCGTTTCGCTGATCATTTTGTCCAGCTTATCCATGACCTTCTCCTTCCAGTGCCGCCCGCAGCCGTTGGCGTGCGTGCATCAGGCGGGACTTCACGGTTCCCACCGGTATGTCCAGGGCGACCGCCACCTCGGCGACGCTCATCTCTTCCAGGTAAAACAGCGCCACCGCCGCGCGGTGCTTGGCCGGCAGTTGCGCCAGTGCCTCGCGCACCGGCTTGCGGTCCGCCGCCAGTTCGTTGTCCGCTTCGGCCCGGTTGCCCGGCGTCGGCTCGCAGGCGACCGTCTCCATCATCGCGCGGGTCCGCTGCAGGCCGGCGATATACTTGGCGCATCGCCGGGTGACGATGCGAAACGCCCAGGCCTGAAACGCCCCGTCGTCCTTGAGCTTCGGCAGTCCGCGCACGATCTCCACCCATCCGTCCTGTACCGCCTCCTTGGCCTGCTCGGCGTCGCCCAGCAGCCGGTAGGCGTGGCGAAGGAACTTCTTCTGATACCGGACTACCAATTGCTCCTGCGCCGCCCTGTCCCCAAGCCGGGCGCTGGTGACCAGGTATGCCTCGACAATCCGTTTGGGTTTCTGCGCCACGTTCCCTGCCTTCACGTCACAGAGGTTTCCGAGCAGCCTTTGCGTATTAAGTGGCAGGATGTCCGTATCCGGTTCACGCCGGAACAAAAAAAGCTCGGGAGATGTAGCCCGAACGCTGTACGTGTCCGGGAATATGTTGGCCGATTGCGCGGCCACGGCCCTAAAAGCCCTCTCCTCGGGGAGAGGGTTGGGTGAGGGGAGGATCCGTTGTTGCCGCATAGTGAGGGCGACAAGGTTTGCCGGAATAGCCCGCCTGTGCCAGCATCGCCGCCAATCGACCATGTAGCCTATGGACAATGCCGGTGAACGACGCCTACCCGCTGCAACCTTTCCGTATCCGAAATCGCCGGACGCTCTGCGCCATCATCCGGGCCTATCCGCTCGCAACCCTGATGTCCGGCTCGGCCGGCAACGCGACGATGACCCTGATCCCGCTTCTGGTCGACCATGACGAAACCGCCGACCGCATCCACCTGACCGGCCACCTGGACCGCAACAACGACCACGCGCAACACCTCCGCCCCGGCGCGCCGATCTCGTTCCATGTCGCCGGCCCCGACGCCTACGCCTCGCCGGACCTCTATTCGGACCTGCAGCTACCGGGCTGGCTCTACGTCGCTGTGCAGGGCGACGGCGAAGTCTCGGACCTGCTCGACGCGCCCGACCTCCGCGCCGCGCTGATCCGCTCCACCAACGAATTCGGCGCCAAGGATCAAAAGTTCGCCCTCGACCCGGCGGACCCCCGCATCGACAAATTCCTGTCCGGCATCGTCGGTTTCCGCATTGCGGTCACCCGGATCAGCGGTATCGCCAAACTCGCCCAGGACAAAGGCCTGGCCCATGCCCGCATCGCATCGGATTTCCTGGCGGGGCAGGACAACGCTGCGTCCAGCGATCTGTTCGAAAAGCTGCTGCGGGAAACCCTCTGACGGCCTGCCGCCGTCAACCGCTCTTTTCGGAATTGCCGTCCCAAAACGCCGTCAGCGCATCCGCCAACCCGCTCGGATTGTCTTCCTGCACCGAGTGACCGGCGTTCTCGACGACCCGCATGGTCCCGTTCGGGCATTTATCGGCGAAGTTTTGGGCGGCCTTTTCGGTCAGGATGCGGCTCAGCCCGCCGCGCACGACCATGCAGGGCCACGCCATTTTCGGCGCCAAGCGGTCCAGATGCGCGATGTGGTCCAGGATGTGTCCGAAATCGACGGGTCTTCTGTCGTCGCGTTTCCAGCGCCAGGTGCCGTCGGCGTTCTGCTTCACCAAAGCGGCGTAGCGGTAAATAAGTTCGGCGTCGGAATTGCGCGCGCCCAGGTTCCGCGCCTCGGCGATCAACGCCGGGACCCCGCCCTTCACCGTATCGGCCAGCACGAACTCGCGCAGGCGGCTCGACGCGCCGAACGAGACGCCGGGCGCCACATCGACCAGGGTCAGGCTGCTCGGCGCGAAGGATGTCGCCGACAGCGCCGCATGCGCCGCCACGATCCCGCCGAGCGACATGCCGACCAGATCGGGCGCGCGCCACCCAAGCTGCTCGATAACCCCGTGCACGTCGCCCACATGCGCCGGAATGGAATAGTCGTCCGCCCAGTCGCTGTCGCCATGTCCGCGCAGGTCCAGCGCCACGCACCGCCGCTCGTGGCGCAGCAGCGAACAGCACAGCATCCAGGTATGCGCCGAAAGCGCCCCGCCGTGCAGGAACAGAACGCCGGGCTCCGTGCCGCCCCAGTCCAGGCCATGCAGCCGCCCGCCGTCGCGCCGGTCGAACGTCACGCTCTCCGGCCATGGCCCGGGCTCAGGCAGCCCCGCCTCGGACGCCAAAAAGCTCAGTCCGCCCATAAGCTACTCCCGCACAAAAAGTGATGCGCCGCGTATCGGATCGACGCCGGGGATGTAATCACGCCGCCCCACCCGGATCAAGGACCGGGCGGCCGCCGGGCGCCTCTTTGTCCGCTCGGCAGTGCTATTGCCGTGCGACGGCAAGGTTCAAACCAAGAGCGACCAGGATGCCGCCGCCGATCCGCTGAAAGTTTCGGGCGATGCGCGCCGACGATTTCAGCCGCCGCATCACCGAATGGGACATCTCGATGAGGATGGCGTCGGTGACCGTGAACATCGCGTTCACGACCGCTCCCAGAACAATCACCTGGGTCCAGATGGCGAATTCCTCGGACGGATCGGTGAATTGCGGCAGGAACGCGAGGTAGAACAGCACCGACTTGGGATTCAGCGCTTCGACGACAACGCTGCCCCGCAGCGCCTTGCCGGCCGTCAGGCTTGCGGAAGTCGCATGCATCGTGGCGATGGGCGGCGGGCGTCTCAGGTACTTTATACCGAGCCAGACCAAATAGGCCGCCCCGACGAGCTTCATGGCGGTGAACAGCCCCGGCACGATCTGAAGCAGCACGGAGAGGCCGAACGCCGCCGCCGCGATGTGCCCGAATCCGGCGAGATGAAACCCGAGGGCCGAGTACCAGCCAGCGCGCCGCCCCAAAGCCAACGTCTGCGCCGCAGCGTAGAACATGCCCGGCCCTGGCACGCAGGCGAAGATCGCTGATGCGACGAAAAAGGGGATGAGCAGGTCGGCCGACGGCATGGCGGTGTCTCCGATGTGTCGCCGGCCAGTCTGTCATGGGGCCTTAGGAACGCGAGGGCGGCAAAATGTCGCCCGCGCCGCAGCTTTAACCGCCGTACACCAGCAGCAGGACCAGAAAATTGCCTGCCGTCAGAATCAGTCCGAGGGCGAGCAGGGGATGGATGGCCCAGCCAAACCGACCCTGAGTCGTCCGGTCCTGCAGGGGCTCCAGCGGCACGAATTCATCCCGCAGCCGGTAATACGGCACCATGACGTGGTTCATCAGCCGAACCTCCCGCTCCAGCACCAGGGCCGTGCCGATCACGACGAAAACGGAGGCGAGGGGCGGGGCCAGCACCCAGGGCCAGAGGACGTCGATCATGTCGCTGATCGTATACGGCACCGCGCCCAGCGTGGCGGCCAGCACCGTCCCCGTCACCAGCACGCGCCACACCAGGTCGTGCCGATACTTGTATTCTTCCCAGAGAACGCCGATCCGGTCGATGTCAGACATTGCCCGCCTCCCCAGCAGAATAGGGGAGTCGACCACCGCCGGCACGACACATCAAGAGGCCGGTCTTTGCTACCCCTCACATTGCGCAACCCGCGGCGCCTCTTCATGCCCCCACCTTGTAAACCACCACCGGCTGCGCCCGCCCGCGCACCGTCACCTGGCCGAGTTCCGTCGCGTCGACCCCGTCGCCCGCCAACTCGCGGGTTCGGGCGCTGATCAGGATCTTGCTGCCGTAGTCCTTGTTCAGCGATTCCAGCCGGGCGGCCAGGTTCACCTCGTCGCCCAGGATGGTATAGCCGAGCCTGTCTTCCGTGCCGACCGTGCCGGCCACAACCACGCCGGTGTTGATGCCGATCCGCGTGTCCAGGCGGATACCGTCGGGGCCGAAGGTGCGGTCGCGCAAGAGCGCCTGCATCTCCTCGGCCGCGCGGATCGCGTTGGCCGCGTGGTCCGGGTCTTCGATCGGTACGTTGAACGAGGCGAATAGCGCGTCGCCGAGGAAGCTGTTGACCACGCCGTTGTGGCGCCGGATCGGCTCGACCACCACGCCGAGATAGTCGTTCAACAGCCTAATGATCTCGGCCGGCGGAATGTTCTCGGTGATCGCGGTGAAATTCTCGATGTCGGTGAACATGATGGTGGCGAGCTTGACGTCGCCCGACAGGCTGTCGGGGTCGCGTACCAGTTGCTCGGCGACCGTGCGCGGCATGTACTTGCCGAAGGTCTCGCGGATCGCGTTGCGCTCGGCCAGGCCGTCGACCATCTCGTTGAAGCGGCTGGTCAGCACGCCGATCTCGTCATCGGTGGTGACCGGCGCGCGCGCCGTCATATCGCCGGCGTGGACCCGGTCGATGGTGCCGAGCAGCAGGTCGATCGGCCGGGCGAAGCCGCGCGGCAGGAAGACGATGGCGATCAGCAGGATCATGGCCGAGGCCAGCACGTCGACCAGAATGGCCTGCTCGGTCGGCAGCAGTTGGCCGCTGCCGCGCATCGGCGAGAAGTAGAAGAAGTCGAGGGTGATCGCCACAACCGGCATGATCGAGGTCACCGCCAGCACCGTCACCAGCTTGCGCCGGATGCGGCCGCCGCTCGCCGGCACCAACAACCCGCGCGTTTCGAACAGCCGCACTTTCAGCCGGGTGACGAAGTCGGCCGTCAGGAAATAGACCAGGAAGGCGCTGGTCAGCGCGAAGGCGCCGGTGATCCACAGTATGAAGGCGGTCGGCAGCGGTTGGTCGGCAGTCTCCGGACGCAGCATGTCCATGGTTATGACCAGCGGATAGAGCAGCACGATGCAAAGCGCGACCCAACCCGCCGTCCGGCCCGGCAGTCGGTTGATCTGCCTAGCCAGGGTATCGACTTGCCCGTTCTCGCCCTGTTCGACGGCCCGCGCCATCGGTCGGAACAGAGCCAAGTGGCCACCGCCGATGATCGCGCCGCCGAGTACCGCCAAATCGATCGCCAGCACCCGCGGCAGCCCGGCCAGGTTTCCGACCACCCCGGCGAACATCACATCGACGCTAAGGAACAGCGCCACCGGCAGCCCCAGGTAAATGTGATATCGCCAAAGCCCGCTCACGGCCCGGTCACCGAAATTCCCTCTCCCCCGGGGAGAGGGCTAGGGTGAGGGGATCCATGCAGGCTATTCGAATTTCCGTTCTTCCCACCATGGGTAATAGTCCGGCATGTCCTGGCTCGGCCGCATCTTGAATTCGGGCGGTCGCTTCTCCAGGAACGACGCCACGCCCTCGTAGGCGTCCGGCCCCCGGCCCATCGCGTAGATGCCGCGCGAGTCGATCTTGTGCGCCTCCATCGGGTGGTCGGCGCCCAGCATGCGCCACAGCATCTGGCGGCAGAGCGCCACCGATACGGCGGAGGTATTGGCCGCGATCTCCTCGGCGATGGCGCGCGCCGCCGGCAGCAGGTCGTCCGGCGGCAGCACGGCCTTGACCAGCCCGCCGGCCAGCGCTTCCTTGGCGTCGAACACCCGCCCCGAATAGACCCATTCCAGGGCCTGGGAGATGCCGACGACGCGCGGCAGGAACCAGCTCGAACAGGCTTCGGGCACCACGCCGCGGCGCGAGAACACCAGGCCGAACCGCGCCGTCTCCGACGCCAGGCGGATATCCATCGGCAGGCTCATGGTGACGCCGACGCCGGCCGCCGGGCCGTTCACCGCCGCGATCACCGGCTTTTTCGATTCGTAGATACGGAGCGAGACCAGGCCGCCGCCGTCGCGCCAGATCTCGTCCTCCTCCCAGGTTTCGCCGCCGCGCTGGTCGATGTCGAAGGTCGCGGCGCCCGACGACAGGTCCGCGCCGGCGCAGAAGGCGCGTCCCGCACCGGTGACGATCACCGCGCGCACCTTGTCGTCCGCGTCCGACTTGTCGAACGCGTCGATCAGTTCGTCGCGCATCGTCTGGGTGAAGGCGTTCAGCTTGTCCGGCCGGTTCAGCGTGATGGTCAGGATGTTGTCGTCGACGTCGTACTTGATGTGTTCGTAGGCCAAGGCCGGTTCCTTTCTTTACTCCCCGCGTCAGAGCGAGCGGGCGATCAGTTCCTTCATGATTTCGTTCGATCCGCCGTAGATCCGCTGCACGCGCGAGTCGGCGTAGGCCCGCGCGATCGGGTATTCCCACATATAGCCGTAGCCGCCGTGCAGTTGCAGGCACTCGTCGACCACGCGGCATTGCAGTTCGCTGCACCAGTACTTGGCCATCGCCGCCGTGGTGACGTCCAGCTTGTTCTCCAGCACCTGCTCGATGCAATGGTCGATGAAGGTGCGGGCGATGGTCACCTCGGTCTTGATCTCGGCCAGCTTGAAGCGGGTGTTCTGGAAGTCGGCGATGGATTTGCCGAACGCCTTGCGCTCCTTGGTGTAGTCGACCGTCCAGCCGAGCGCCGCCTCGGCCAGGCTGACCGAACCGATGGCGATCTGCAGGCGCTCCCACGCCAGTTCCTGCATCAGATAGACGAAGCCCTTGCCTTCCTCGCCCAGCATGTTGGTGGTCGGCACCCGCACCTCGTCGAAGAACAGTTCCGAGGTGTCCTGGGCCTTGCGGCCGACCTTCTTCAGGTTGCGTCCCTTGCGGAAGCCTTCAGTGCCGGCCTCGACGATCACCAGGCTGATGCCCTTGGCGCCCGCGTCCGCGTCGGTCTTGGTCACGACGATGACGATATCGGAAAGCTGGCCGTTGGTGATGAAGGTCTTTGAGCCGTTGACGACCAGTTCGTTGCCGTCGCGGATAGCCGTCGTCCTGATACCCTGCAGGTCGCTGCCGGCGCCAGGCTCGGTCATGGCGATGGCGCCGATCAGTTCGCCGCGCGCCATCTTCGGCAGGTAATGGCGCTTCTGCTCCTCGGACCCGTAGCGCTGGATGTAGGGCGCGACGATCTCCGAATGCAGGCCGAAGCCCGGCCCGGTGATGCCGGCGCGCGAAAACTCCTCGATGAATACCACGCTGTAGAGCCGATCGGCGCCGAGGCCGCCATACTCTTCCGGCATGCTGAAGCAGAGCAGGCCAAGCTCCCCCGCCCTTTGCCAGATTTCGCGCGGCACCTGGCCTTGTTCTTCCCATTCCTGATGGTGGGGCACGATCTCGGTCTCGACGAACCGGCGCACCGATGTGCGAAAGATCTCGTGTTCGTCGCTAAACAGGTTTCTGGCTATTGCGTTCATACGGCTCCGCCCGGTTACAATCGGTCTGTGATACCAGCCCAGGGTAGGGTAGGTGCCCAAGCCAAATCAATCGGTCCTGCAGGAGGGGATTTTATGATCGGAATTGTCGCCACCTTGAAAGCCAAGGAAGGCATGGAAGCGGAGTTCGAGCAGGCGGCCATCAAGCTGGTCGCCGCGGTCAACGCCAACGAGCCGGGCTGCGAGTTATACGCCCTGCACCGGACCGACGACCCGCAGACCTACGTGATGATGGAGCGCTACAAGGACATGGCCGCCGTCGAGGCGCACCGCCAGACCGACCATATGAAGGAACTGGGCGGCGCCATGGGCGCGTTCATGGCCGGCCGGCCGGACGTGCAGATCCTGCACGAGGTCGAATAGCCATGGCGTCGGGGCGGGTCGCCGGCAAGGTTGCGTTGGTCACCGGCGGCGCGTCCGGGCTCGGCCGGGAATCGGCCATCCTGTTCGCGCGGGAAGGGGCCAAGGTCGCAATCACCGACATCAACGACGAGGCCGGCCGTGCGGTGGCTGACGAGATCGGCGAGGCCGCGATCTTCGTGCCACACGACGTCACCAGCGAGCAGCAGTGGATCGAGGTGATCGAGACCACGGTCACCCGGTTTGGCGGCCTCAACATCCTGGTCAACAGCGCCGGCATCGGCCTCGGCAAGTCGGTCGAGGATATCGAGCTGGAGGAATGGCGCCGGGTGCACGCGATCGATCTGGACGGCGTCTTCCTCGGCTGCAAGCACGCGATTCCCGCGATGGCCAAGTCCGGCGGCGGCTCGATCGTCAACATCTCGTCGATCGCCGGCATCATCGCCGGCCACAACATGGCGGCCTACAATTCGGCCAAGGCCGGGGTGCGCCACCTGTCGAAGTCGGTCGCGCTGCACTGCGCGCGCAAAGGTTACAATATCCGCTGCAACTCGGTGCACCCGACCTTCATCGACACGCCGATCCTGGACCGGCACAAGGCCAAGTTCGGCGCGGAAGAGGCGCTGAGCAAGCTCGGCCGGCAGGTGCCGCTCGGCCGGGTCGGCCGGCCGGAGGAAGTCGCCTACGGCATCCTCTATCTGGCGTCCGACGAATCCAGCTTCACCACCGGCAGCGAGCTGGTGATGGACGGCGGCATCAGCGCTATGTAACCAGCGGCAGGCTGAGCGGCGTGATGTCCTGCGCCGTGCGGCCGGCATAGTCGTGGTTCGGCACGTCCCGGACCATCCGGGCCTGCGCCTCGGCCAGCCGGCCGGCGGCGTCGGCCCGGTCCAGGGTCAGCACCTTGCGGTCCGCGACCACCTGCTCGCCGTCGACATAGACATCGCGCACCGCCCGCTCGGCGGCGGTGTAGATCAGGCTGCGCAGCGGGTCGCGCGCCGGCATCATGCCAAGGTCGGTCAGGTCGACCAGTACGATATCCGCCTTCATGCCGGGCGCCAGCCGGCCCAGGTCGTCGCGGCCGAGCGCCGTGGCCCCGCCGACGGTCGCGGCGTGGAAGATGTCGCCGGTGCCGACGGTCGTGATGTCGTTCGCGGCGATCCGCGCCAGCACCGCTGCCCAGCGCATTTCCTCCAGCATGTTGTGCGGCGAGGTGTCGGTGCCCATGCCCATAGTGACCCCGGCGCGGCGATAGCGGCCGAAGTCCTGCAGCACGTCGCCGTACCGCGCGAACGGCGTCGGGCAGTGTGCGACGGTCGCGCCGGTCTCGGCCAGCAGCGTGAGGTCGGTCGCCGTATGCCAGCCGAGCCTGGAATGCTCGTCGATGAAGATGGCATGGCCCAGGATGCAATCGGGCCCGAGCAACCCGATCTCCGCCGCCCACTGCACCGGCGTCTTGCCGTGCCGGCGCACGATCTCCTGGAACTCGACGACGCTTTGCGAGACATGGGTCGTGATCGGCCGCCCGGTCTCGCGCGCCACCGCGGCGCTGTCGCGCAGCAGCTCTTCCGTGCAGGTCTCGATCTGCGCCGGGTAGAGCATGCCCTTGAGCCGGCCTGATGCGTGCCGCTCGGCGGCGTCGATCAGGCCGAGCGCACGGTCCAGCCCGCGCCGGCCTGCGGCCTCGTCCCATACGAACTTGAGCTCGTGGTTGTTCTCCAGCAGCCAGCGCGACGAGGCGTAGCCCGGCGCGACGTAGCCGCGCAGCCCGCTTTTCGCCATCATGTCGATCCAGCCGTCATAGTCGAACGACAGTTCCGCCAGCGTCGTCACGCCGGAGGCCAGCAGTTCCGAATAGGCGACTTCCGCGCATGCCTTCTGGCCGTCCTCGTCCAGATGGTAGGCGAGGGAGCGTTCGTAGAGCCCGGTCATGTACATCTCCGGCACGCCGTGCTCCTCGCGGATGCCCTTGAAGGCCGGCTCGGAACTGGGGTGGCTGTGTAGGTCGATCAGCCCGGGCATCGCGAACAGCCCGCGCCCGTCGACTTTCACATCCGCCGGTCCGTCGTAGCTCGGCCCCACATGCACGATCTCATTGCCCTTGAAGACCACGTCGATATCGCGCCGGTAGACCTGCCGGCCCGCGTCGGCGTCCCACACGGCGGCCCAATCGAGATTCTCGATACAAATTGTCCTGCTCATGACCATCAGCCTCCTCGACGTTCTATAATGGATGCTAGCACGGCTGCGATGGCGTGAAAGGGAGGGTGAGAGAATGAGTGTGTCGGTGCGGCGCCTGGGCGAAACCTTCGTGGCGGAGGTGATGGGAGTGGACCTGTCCAAGCAGTTGGACGATGCTGCGCTGGACGCGTTGCATGACGCTTATCAACGCGAGCACGTTCTCGCCGTGCGCGGCCAGGACCTGACGCCCGAGCAAGTGATCGCCACCAGCCGCCTGTTCGGCCCGGTGGAGCCGCATCTGCTGGAGCAGTATCACCATGACGACCACAAGGAGATCCTGATGGTCTCCAACGTCGTCGAGGGCGGCGAGGCCAAGGGCCTGGCCGATGCCGGCAGCTACTGGCATTCCGACGTCTCCTACAAGGCCAAGCCGTCGCGCGCCTCCATGCTTTACGCGGTCGAAGTGCCGGAGGAGGGCGGCGACACCCTGTTCTGCGACATGGTCGCGGCCTACGACGCGCTGCCCGAGGAAACCAAGCGGCGCATCGCCGACCTGAAGGCGGTGCACAACTACGCCTATCGTACCAACCAGCAGGTCGCCAATGTCGGCGTCCGCCAGAAGCTTTCAGAGGAACAGTTGGCAGCGGTTCCGGACGCGATCCATCCGGTGGTGCGCACCCACCCGGAGACCGGCGTCAAGGCGATCTTCATCAATCCCGGCTTCACCGTCCGGTTCGTCGACATGCCGGAAGACGAGAGCGAGGCGCTGAAGCAGGAACTGTTCGACCACTGCCTGCAGGACCGCTTCATCTACCGCTACAAATGGCGGCCGGGCGACGCGCTGATCTGGGACAACGCCACGGTGATGCACAAGGCGACGGTGCTGGAACTGCCGCCCGGCACAAGGCGCACCATGCACCGCACGGTGATCAGCGGCGACGTGCCGTTCTAGCCGGGCCCCGCGCCGATGCGTTGCGTTCTCTGCGAAGACTGGTGCGACTACGACGATCTCGTGGTCACGGAGACCGAGCCGCCGCCGATGCGGCCCGGCGGCGTTCGGATCCGCATCCGGTTCGCCGGCGTCAGCTTCGCCACCACCCTGGTCGTCTCCGGCCGCTATCAGCGCAAACCGCCGCTGCCGTTCGTGCCGGGCACCGAAGTGGCGGGCGAGGTGATCGACTGCGCCGACGGCGTCACCCGCTGCAAACCGGGCGACCGCGTCTTCGCCATGATCGACTGGGGCGGCTACGCCGAACAGGTGGTGGCGGCCGAAGAGAACGTTCACGTCCTGCCCGACGGCCTCGATCTCGAGGCGGCCGTGGCGCTGCCGAGCTCCTACGGCACGTCCTACGGCGCCCTGGTCTGGCGCGCCAAACTCCGGGCCAGCGAACGGCTGCTGGTGCACGGCGCCGCCGGTGGTGTCGGTCTCGCGGCGGTTGAGATCGGCAAGGCATTGGGCGCCATCGTCTATGCCGTCGCCGGCGGTCCCGACAAGGTGGCGGCGCTGCGAGAGCGCGGCGCCGACGCGGTGATCGATGGCCGGGCGGAGGATTTCCGCGCCCGCGTGAAAGACCTGACGAACGGAGAGGGCGTCGACGTCGTATTCGACCCCGTCGGCGGCGAGGTGTTCGACAACTCGCTCCGCTGCCTGGCCGACGACGGCCGCCTGCTCACCATCGGCTATACCAGCGGCACCATCCCGACAATCCCGGCCAACCAACTGCTGCTAAAGAACGTCGCGGTGATGGGTTTCAACTGGGGCCAGTATGTCGGCTGGGGCCTGAAAGACGAACGCCGCCGCTACGCCGACCGCACCGCCGCCGCGATGGCCGACCTCGTCGCCTGGTGGCAAGCCGACAAACTCAATCCCACCGTCCACGCCCGCTTCCCCCTGGAAGACTTCCGAACCGCCATGGCCGAAGTCCGCAACCGCCGCGCCATCGGCCGGGTGGTGCTGGCGGTTTAGGAATCCGATCGCGGCGCTCTATCGCGCCTCCGGTCGCCACGCGGCGGCGAGGCGCTGTGCCTCGCCAATCTGCGATTCCTTCAGCCTTCTTGAGGCATTGATCAGATAGGCGGCCGCTTCCTGGTGGCCCTGGCCGGCGGCGAGTATGAGCCACATAGAGGCTATTACATAAGTGTGGGTATGCAGGGTTTCTTGAGCGTTGTCTTGCCAATAGCGCTCGTCGAAGTCGTACTGCTTCAAGAGGAAATGGTCCCTAGGCGCAATGTCGTAAAGCCCTACGTTGCCACCCGTGGCATCGAAGATTTCACCGCTCATGATGAAAAGGCCTAACTCGAACTGGGACTCTGCGTCGCCGAGATTTGCGGCGCGCCGGTACCATTCGATGGCGGTCGACCTGTCTTCGGTGACTCCGCTGCCGTGCAGATAAAGCTTCGCGAGATGACGTTGTGCCGCGGCTACATCCTTTGCAGCCAGGTCGCGCCAAATGGGTAATGCTTCATCGTACTTTTGGGAAAGTTGGGCCTCCATCCCTCGTTCGAACGCACCCGCATGCGGATCGTTGCGTTGCCGCAATTCGTCCGCATATTTCCGATTGCTTTGCCGTCGAGCCTGCTGCGCCTTTTCGACCCAATAGATGAACTTGTCCATATTCATCTCGACACCCTGTCCGCCCAAGTAGGCGTCGGCGGCTTTGTGCATGGCGGTAATATGGCCTTGTGTGGCCGCCGCCAGATACCAGTTGAAGGCCTCCTGGAAATTCTGTTCGACGCCGACACCGTTCATGTACATAAGACCCAGGTAGTACTGGGCATCCGGATTGCTTTGCTGTGCCAACCGCACGACGTGGTGTGCCGCTGCCGATCGGTCGTTTCGGAGATAAGCGGCGATACCCTGGATCAGATCCGGCTCTCCCGCAGCCGCCGATTTCTTGAAGCCCATTTCATCGAGTGCGGCCTGCGCGTCCGGGTCGCCGAGATCCGCTGCCTTGCTGATCCAACGGAGCGCGATTGTCTGGTTCAACGGGACGCCGTGACCAAGGGCGTAGAGCGATCCAAGATGGCTTGCGGCCCGCGCGTGATCTTGTTCCGCCGCCATACGGTACCATTTGGCCGCTTCGGCGTGGTTGGCCGGGATCGATTTACCTTCATAGTACATGACGCCGATCTGAAAGATCGCATCGAGGTTTCTCTTTGAGGCCGCCTTGCGGTACCACTGCATGGCTTCGTCGTAGCTCTGGTCGAAACCACGTCCGTCATAATACATGTGGCCGATCCGCAATTCCGCGAAGCCGTCGTCGTCAACCATTGCTTTCTTGTACCAATCGAAGGCGGCGGCGTAGTCGATCGGAACACCCCGTCCGAGTTCATAGGCAAGGGCGATTTGGACGTATGCGGCCTCAACCCCTTGGTTGGCCGCCTTCATTAGCCACCGAAATGCTTCCTTGTAATCCTGAAGCGGCTCGTCCGCGAAGGTGAGGGTGAGGCCGAGGGCGAACTGCGCAGCGACATCGCCTTGTTGCGCCAACGGCAACAGTTCGCGATAGGCCGCGTCGAAATCCCCGCGATTGAAGGCGTCGGCTCCTTCGTCGTAGCCGGCCCAGGCCGGTTGGGCGACTGCCAAGAACAATAGAATTGCGCCCAATCTCATCTGCATTGAAACCCTCCCTGGTGAAGCGCCATCCTGGATGGCGCTTCCAAGCACGTTCGGTCAGTCGGATTCTCTAATCCGTATTTCCGCTGCCGCCGGTCAAGCTCGTCAGTTCCTCAAGCTTTTCCGCGGCTTCTTCCACGCCATTTACGGCTGCGATGCGATACCACGAGATCGCGGCCTCTCGATCCTTTGGCAATCCGACGCCGTCGAGATAGCGCTCGGCCAGGGCGAAAGCACTTGTGCCGTGGCCCTGTTCCGCCGCCTTGCGATACCAGATCAATGCGGTTTCAGTGTCTTGTTCGATGCCCTCCTGTCCATGTTCATGAATGTAGCCATAGGTGTACATCGCCTCGACATGATCCTGCGAGGCTGCTTCGGACAACAGTTCGATTGCTCGGCCGCGGTCCTTTGGAACGTAGTCGCCGTTCCAAAGCATGACGCCGAGCTCGAATTGCGCATTCACGTTTCCTTGGTCGGCTGACTTCTCGTACCACTGCGCCGCGACCTTGGCGTCCTGCGGGACGCCAAACCCGTCCTCATACATTGTCCCGAGCCTATATTGAGCGACCGCGTCGCCCTGGTCGGCGGCCAAGCGGAACAGTCGGGCTGCTTCCGCATCGTCCTGTGCAACGCCTTCGCCGTTGTAGTACATCAATCCGAGTCTGTTCTGGGCGGTCGAAAGGCCAGACGAAGCAGCCTTTCGGTACCAGGCGGCGGCCTCCGCCAAATCGGCGGGCACGCCCGTGCCGTTCTCATACATAATGCCCAGGTAATAGGCGGATAGGGCGTCGCCCTCGTCGGCGCGCGCAGACCAGTGACGATAGGCCAGGTCGAAGTCGCCGCGTTCGTAGGCGGCTTGCGCCTCCTGGTCGGAAATAGCCGCCACGTTGTCGTTGGATGAACTGTTCGTCGGGCCGCCAAGTTCGCGGAGACGCACGGCCGCCTGTTCGTGGCCTTGCTCCGCAGCTTTGCGGTACCATATCAGCGCGGTTTCGAGATTCTTTTCGGTGCTCTGGCCCTCCTCTTGTATTTGTCCGTAGGCGTACATTGCCTCGAGGTGACCCTGCTCTGCCGCCTTCGACAGCAAATCGATCGCTCTATCCCGGTCTTCCGGAAGCTCGTCGCCTTTCCAAAGCGAGAAGCCGAGCTTGAACTGCGCATCTGAGTTTCCATGGTGGGTTGCCTGTTCATACCAGTGGGCCGCTTCCTCGGCGTCTCTTGCGACACCGACGCCATCCTCGTACATCGTCGCGAGCCTGAACTGGGCAACGGCATCGCCTTGCTCGGCGGCCAAACGGTACAACCTGACGGCTTCCGATTTGTCTTGCTCGACGCCCTCGCCCCGGTAGTACATCAGGCCGAGTCTGTTCTGGGCGATCGAAAGACCGGATGAAGCGGCCTTTCGGTACCACTTGGTTGCCTCCGCCAAATCGGCGGGCACGCCCTCGCCCCTCTCATACATGATGCCCAGATAATGGGCGGACAGGGCGTCGCCTTTGTCGGCCAATGGGCGCAAAATGCGAAGCGCTGTTGCGTAGTCGTGTTTGAGGTAAGCGACGACCGCGTCAACGTGCGTGGCTGTCGTTGCGTCGTCTGTCGATCGCTCCGCTGCCTTGTCCTTTTTCGCCTCGCCCAATTTGCGCAGGCGCTCGGCCGCCTCTTCGTGTCCCTGGGCGGCAGCCTTGGCGTACCATTTCCTCGCTTCGTCCAGGTCCCTTGCCACGCCAATGCTGCCCAGCTCGTAGACCAGGCCAAGATGCGACTGTGCCTCTGCAAGGCCCTGTTCGGCCGCCCTGCGCAAAAAGCGTTGCCCTTCGGCATGGTCGATTTCGCCTGCAACCCCGGTTATGAGTGCGCCACCCACAACGTACTGCGCCTCCGCGTTGCCGTTCTCGGCTGCCCTGCGGTACCACCGAAGTCCCAGAAAGTAGTTCTGAGTGACGCCATTGCCGAAGTAGTAGCGCTTTCCCAAAGCTGCTTGCGCGTCTACCAGCCCCTGTTCCGCCGATTTTGTGAACCACTTGATTGCCGTTTCGGCATTCGGCGCGACACCAATACCTTCCTCGTACATGGCGCCGAGCAGAAACTGGGCATAGGCGCCTCCCAATTCGGCGGACTCGCGAATTAGCAGGTACCCTTGTCGCTTGTTCTGTTCGATGCCTTCTCCAGTGGCATAGGCTTCGCCCAATGCGGTCATCGCGTCGACGTCACCCGCTTTCGCCATCGGCACCCATCGTTTCAGGGCTGTGGCGTAATCGCCGATAGCCCAGGCGTCCAATGCCTCTTGTTCGGACGGGAGGCCCGCGACGTCCGGCGTGGAACCGGTATCCCCGTTCGCTTGTTCGTTTTTCGGGAAGGCGCGCAGGCCGTCGTCGTATTCGGCCTCTATGCTGAGCGTGCGTCGCAGCTCCCCTAGCAGTTCAACCGCCCTTTCTTGGCCCTGGGCGGCCGCTCTCTCATACCATTGCTCAGCAGCCTGCCAATCGATGTCGACACCTTCACCGGCTTCGTAAAGGCTGCCCATCAGAAGTTGCGCTCTCGGTTCGCCCTGCTCCGCCGACTTCAGCAGCCACTGAGCGGCGGTGGCGTAGTCCACTTCCAGGCCGATCCCTTCGACATACATCACGCCGAGATGATACTGCCCCTCGGCGTTGCCCTGCTCGGCCGCCAGCCGAGCCATGTTCACGGCCGCTTCGTAGTCCCGGTCGACACCGATGCCGTGATAGTACGCGAGTGTCATCTTAACCTGCGCTTCGGCATGGCCTTGGTCGGCGGCCTTACGAAACCAGGCGACTGCCGCGACCGAGTCGGCTTCGACGCCGTCGCCATCGGCATACATGAGGCCGAGATAAAACTGCGCCACCGCGCTTCCCTGATCCGCCGCGCGCGAAAAGTGTGTAGCCGCTTTCGAAAAGTTCTGCTCAGTGCCGAGTCCTTCGTAATAGAAGGTGCCCAGCGCTTCGTCGGCCTCTCGGGCGCCTTCGTCGGCATATTGCAGCCAGTATTGAAAGACCGTAGCGTAATCGCCGCGCTTGAGAGCCGCATCGGCCTCCCCGCCGGTGATTGTCGGGCCGCCAAGCGCTTGTAACCGTTCGGCCGCCTTTTCGTTCCCCTGGGCGGCGGCTTCGGCGTACCATCGCCTGGCTTCATTCATGTCCTTTGCGAAACCGTCGCCGCCAAACTCATAGAGCGTCGCGAGCGCTGCCTGCGCCTTTTCGTGGCCTTGCTCGGCTGCCAGCCGGAGCAGTCGATGCGCCTCCCGCTCATCCGCCTCGACGCCTTCGCCGATCGTCAGCATATAGCCCGCATTGTATTGCGACCGTGCGTCTCCCCGTTCCGCTGCGATCCGCCACCAGCGCAGGGCCTTTACATAGTCCTGCTCGACGAATTCACCTTCGTAGTAGTACTCGGCCAACTTCGTCTGGGCTTCCAAATAGCCCTGGTCAGCCGATTTCGTATACCAATCAATCGCCGCTGCGGCGTCCGGCGCAACCGCTCTGCCGCCCATATTAAAGGGAGCCGAGCATAAGCTGCGCTCCGGCGTTTCCGAGTTCTGCCGCTTCGCGGATCAGCAGATATGAAAGCCTCAGGTCCTTTTCGACACCTTCGCCGAACAAATACATCAGGCCCAAGGCAACCATCGAGTCGGTATCGCGCGCTTTGGCCAACGGCAGCCACCGTTGCAACGCGGTCGCGTAGTCTCCCCGCCCGTGAGCCTCCCATGCCTCTTCGTCGGAGATGGCCGCTGCTGCGGTCTTAGTCGCAGAGTCGGCGCCGCTTTCCGCGAAAGCGCGCAATCCGGCATCGTAATCGGCTCCAATTGTCCGGGCGGATCGGAGCTCCTTGAGCGTCTGCGTGGCGGCTTCGTGATCCTGCGCGGCTGCTTTCTCAAACCATTTTTCCGCCTTGTCCCAGTCCAAATAGGGACCGTTGACGTCGTAGTGGATAAGCGCCAGGAGGTATTGTCCGGTGGCATTGCCGCGTTCGGCCGCGAGTTGCGACCAGTGGATGGCAACCTGGGGGTCCTGCTCGACGCCATCCCCGAAGTAGTACTTGAACGCCAATTGTGTTTGCGCTACGGCATGGTTTTGCTCCGCAGCTTTGCGATACCATCTGATTGATTCTGCGGCCGATTTCTCGACGCCTGCGCCCTTCGAGTACATGGCGCCAAGGTAGTACTGGGCTCTGGCCAGACCTTTTTCAGCGGCTCGCCGGAACAGAGCGGCAGCTTCCGCGTAGTCCTGTTTAACCCCCTGTCCTTCGTAGTAGAGCGCGCCCAATAAGAACTCGGCTTCGGTGTGGCCTTGTTCGACAAGGGGGCGAAGCTCGCGCAGGGCCGTCTCGTAGTCGCCGCGATCGACGGCGGCGATGCCTTCGTCGTAGCCGGCCCAGGCCGGTTGGGCGAGTGTGAGCATGAGCGCGAGCGCGCCGAGACGAAGCCGCATTGCAATCCTCCCTGGCCGAAAGGCCCCCAACACCCTTATAGCATGTCTACGGCGTACGTAGAGAAGTTTGTACACTTTTTGTTCTTTTTTGACTATCAGGTCTCTTTGGGCGGAGCGAGACGCTCATAGACGGCGACGTCGAGGTTCTTGAATTGCCGGTTCCCGATGGGGGTCATGCCGAGCTTCTGGATGACCCGGGCAGAGGCACGGTTCTCCGGCAGGACCAGGGCGATGATGCGGTCGAGGCCGACGGTGCGGAAGCCGTACTCCATGCTGGCACGCGCCGCCTCGGTGGCGTAGCCCCGGCCCCAGGCGGGCCGGTCCAGCATGTAGAGCACTTCGACGGCGTCGAAGTCGGGGAGCCGAAGCAGGCCGCAATGACCGATCAGGCGGTTCGAGTCGCGCTCGATTACGGCCCACAGGCCGAAGCCGTGGTCCCGCCAGTGTTGGATGAAGTCGGGGATGCGGGCGGCGGCGATCGCCTCCGCGTCGGCCGCCGCTTCCGCGCCGCCCGGCAGGTAGCGGACCACGTCCGGGTCGGATCGGATGCGCGCGTAGGCCGGTATGTCGTCGATCGCGAACGGACGGAGCAAGAGCCGGGGCGTTTCCAGCACGGTCATGGTCAGAACTCCGCGGTCAGCCGCAGCATGTCGTCGTTATGGTGGATGTGGGTGCCGGTCATGCCGCTCATCGACGCGCCGATCATCGCGGCGGCGACGGTCTCCGGGTCGATGCCGCGGTATTTGCGCAAGCCCCCGACCATCAGCGGGCCGAGCCACGGCGCGACGGCGACGCCGAACCGCTCGCCGGGCCGGCTTTCCGTCCGCTGGCTAAGCAGCAGGCCCGGCCGGAAGATGTGCAGCGTCGGGAACCCCAGCCGCCTGACCGCTTCCTCGGTCTCGCCCTTGACGCCGAGATAGAAGTTGGACGCGCCGGCGCGGGCGCCGACCGACGAGACCAGCATGAACCGGGCGGCGCCGGCGGCGCGGGCGAGGCGCGCCACCGCAACGATGTAATCGTGATCGACCAGCCTGAACGCGGCCTGCGACCCGGCCGCCCGCATCGTGGTGCCCAGCGCGCAGAACACGTCCGTCGCGGCGAGGGTGGCAGCATGTCGGCTGAGGTCGTCGAAGTCGATGACGGGATTGCGCAGCAGCGGGTGGCTGACATCCAGGCGGCGGCGGGTCACCGCGGTAACGCCGGCGAAGGCCTGGTGGCTGAGCGCCATATTCACCAGCAGCCCGCCGATCAGCCCGGTCGCGCCGGCGATCAGTGCGCGACGCTCACCCGTCTCGCTCATGCGTTACCTCGAAATTCACCTGTAAGTCCCTACCGCGGCGGATAGTTTAAGCTCGCATTTGGCGGGCGCAAGGTTCGGTCGGGCAGTTGCGGGCACTTTCGGTTGGGGGTATAATAGTTCGTATCATTAATTATTGGCCATGCGACTAGCTTATGGACCAAATCGTAGCCGATCCGGCCAGCGAAACCCTGGATGAATTCGGCGTCAAACTGGGCGAAATGGGAAGGCTTTGGCGGACGCAGATGCACCGCCGTCTGAAGTCGGTAGGTCTGGGATACATGCAGTGGAGCGCGCTGCGCTACCTGGCGCAGGTCGGCGACGGCTGCGTGCAGAAGGATCTGGCCGTGGCGCTCGGCATCGAAGGGCCGACCATGGTCGGCGTGCTCGACCGGCTGGTCGCCATGGATCTGGTGAAGCGGCGGGAGGCGCAACACGACCGGCGCTTTAAGACCGTCCATCTGGCCCCCACGGCGCACGACCTGCTCGACAGGGCGGAAAACGAACTGCGCGGCCTGCGCGCGGAGATGCTGCGCGACGTGCCGGAGGCGGATATCAAGACCTGCATTCGCGTGTTCGAGGCGATGGCCGAGCAGGCGGAGGTGCTATGAGCCGGATCGTCGCCCGCAACACGGCTGCCGAGCCGATCGAGTATCCGGGGTCGCGCACCGAACCGCCGGCGGAGGCGCCCGCGCCCAGGCCGGATGGCCGGCGCCGGCTGTTCAAGTATCTGCGGATCGGTCTTGTCGCCGCGCTACTGGTCGGGGTCGGCGCCTGGGCCGCGGATTGGATCCGTAGCTCGTTCCTGTACGTGCACGAGACGGACGCTCGGGTCCATTCGGAGATGGTGTCGGTCAGCAGCCGCGTCTCCGGCTGGATCGTCGAGATGCCGGCGACGTCGGGCCTGGTGGTGACCAAAGGCTCGATGCTGGCCCGCATCGACGACCGCGATGCCCGGCTGCGGCTGACCGAGCTGGAGGCTGAGCTGGAAGGCATCGAAGCCGAGCGGGCCCGCATCGAGGCCGAAATCTCGATGGTCGATCTGCGGACGGAGAGTCGCTATACCAGCGAACAGGCGAAGCTGACCGCCGCGAAAGCCCTGGTCGAGTCCCTGGAGGCGGAGGTCGCCTACGCCAAGGCCGAGTTCGAACGGGCGGATACCCTGTCGAAACGCGGCGTCGTCCCGGCCCGGGAGCTTGACCGGCAGCGAACCGCTTACCTGCGCGCCGAGCAGGAGCTGTTGCGCGCGCAGGCGGCGGTGGCGACCGAGACGGCGTTGCTGGCGGAAGCCAAGGCTGACCGACAGCAGATCGATGTGCTGCAGCGCGAGCGCGCGTTGCTCGATCACCGCAAGGCGGAGATCCAGGCGAGGATCGACCGCCAGAAACTGGATATGCAGGACCGCACCATCGCCAGCACGGTGAACGGCGTGGTCTCGCGCACTTTCGTGGCGCCCGGCGAATACGTAATCCCGGGCCAGCGCATCGCCATGGTGCACGATCCGGAAGACATCTGGGTCGAGGCCAATATCCGCGAGACGGAAGTGCGCAAGTTGGAAGTGGGACAGGAAGTGACCGTTGAGGTCGATGCCTACCCGGACCGGCCGTTCACCGGTCGCGTCGCCCGCATCGGCCATGCCGCGACCAGCCAGTTCTCCTTGCTGCCGTCCAGCAACCCGAGCGGTAATTTCACCAAGATCACTCAGCGCCTGCCGGTGCGTATCGCCGTGGAACAGGAAGACGGGCTGCTGCGGCCCGGGATGATGGTCGAAGTCTTCATCGATGTCCACGACCGCTGACGCGCCGCGCCGGATCGGGCCGGCCGTCGACGAACGGCAATTCGGCAAGTGGTCGGCCACCCTGACGGTGATGATCGGCATGATGACGACGATCCTGTCGTCGACCATGATCAACGTCGCCATCCCCGACATCATGGGCGCCTTCGGCGTCGGCCAGGACCGGGCGCAGTGGATGTCCTCCGGCTTCCTTGCGGCGATGACCTGCCTGATGCTGCTGAACGCCTGGTTCGTGCAGAACCTGGGTGTGCGCAACACCTTCACCTTGGCGATCGTGGTGTTCTCCGCGGCGTCGATCTACGGCCAGACCGCCGCGGATTTCAACGTCGTGGTCGCCTGCCGGGTGATACAGGGCGCCTGCGCCGGCCTGCTGCAACCGCTGGCCATGACGGTGATCTACGCCAGCTTTCCGCCGAAAGAGCGCGGCATGGCGATGGGCATCTTCGGTATGGGCGTGGTGTTCGGGCCGGCGATCGGCCCGACCATCGGCGGCATCATCGTCGACAATGCCGACTGGCGGTTCGTGTTTACCGCGGCTTTGCCGATTACCGGTATCGCCGGCCTTCTGGGTATGCGCTTTCTGCCGGGCCGCGACGACAGCCTGCCCCGGGTCAACCTGAACTGGATCAGCTTCGCTCTGGTCTGCGTCGCCGTCGCGACCCTGTTGACCGGCATCGCCAACGGTCAGCGGCAGGGCTGGGGCTCGGTTTATGTGAACACCTATCTGCTGGTCGCGTTCCTCGCCGCCGCCGGCTTCATCATGGTGGAAAGCCGTACGGCCAACCCGATCATCCAGGTCCGGCTGTTCGCCGACCGCACTTTCGCGGTCTCCGCAATCGTCGCCTTCATGTTCGGCGTCGGGATGTTCGGCTCGTTCTACATCGTGCCGATCTTCGTGCAGACCATCCTGGGCTTCACCGCGACCAAGGCCGGCATGATGCTGATGGTCGCCGGCATCGGTTTGCTGATCGTCTTTCCCGTTGCCGGGCGGCTGGCCGGGCAGGTGGCGCCGGGCTATCCCATCGCCACGGGCATGTGCCTGTTCGGCGTGTCGTCGTTCGCGCTGGCCGGCGCGACCGTCGATTCCTCGTTCTGGTTCCTGGCGGCGTGGAGTGCGTTCGGCCGTGTCGGGCTCGGCCTGATCACACCTTCGCTGAATACCGGCGCGCTGGCGGCGATCCGGCCGGACCTGGTGCCCTACGGCGCCGGCGGGCTGAACTTCATCCGCATGCTGGGCGGCGCGCTCGGCGTCAACGTGTTGGCAGTGATCCTGGAACAACGAACCGAGCTGCATACGGTGGCCTTCAAGGCAACCCAGACAAGCGCCAACCCGCAGACCCAGGAATTGTTGCGCCACGTCTATGAGGTGCTGGCTCAGCAGGGTATCGTTGCCATCGACGCGACCCGTATCGCCATGGCGTATCTCGGCCGGACGGTCAACGCCAAGGCCAGCATGCTCGCGTTCCAGGACGGCTTCATGATCCTGGGGTTGAGTTTTACCGGCGCGGCCCTGGCCGCCTTGCTGTTGACCCGCAAGCCCGGTAGTTAAGTCAGTAACGAAAAGACAGGGTAGGAAACCGACATGCCGAGTTACGCGGCGCCGCTGGACGACCTGCGGTTCCTGATCAACGACCTCTTCGATATGCCGAACGACCCGGACGTGCCGGGCACGGCGGACGTGACGCCGGACCTGATCGACGCGGTGCTGGAAGGCGGCGCCAAGATCTGCGAACAGGTGTTCCAGCCGCTCAACCAGTCCGGCGACGCGGAAGGCTGCACCTGGGACAACGGCGTGGTCCGCACGCCGGTGGGCTTCAAGGCGGCGTTCGACGAGTATGTCGGCGGCGGCTGGCATACCCTCAGCCTGGATCCCGCATGGGGCGGACAGGGGCTGCCGTTCTTCCTGTCGATGGCGATGACCGAGATGACGGTCGCCTCCAACCACGCGCTTTCGACCTATATCGGCCTCACCTCGGCGGTGATCGGCTCGCTGCGCGGCTTCGGCACGGACGAATTGAAGAACACCTACATCCCGCCGATGGTCGAAGGCCGCTGGACCGGGACCATGAACCTGACCGAGCCCCACTGCGGCACCGATCTCCGCCTGATGCGCACCAAGGCGGTGCCGCAGGACGACGGCACCTACCGTGTCACCGGCACCAAGATCTTCATCACCGGCGGCGAGCATGACCTGGCCGAAAACATCGTGCACATGGTGCTGGCCAAGATCCCCGGCGAGGACGAGGGACTGGGCGCGGTCAACCTGTTCCTGGTGCCGAAGTTCCTGGTCAACGAAGACGGCAGCCTCGGCCCGCGCAACGGTGTCACCTGCGGCAGCATCGAAAACAAGATGGGCATCCGCGGCTCGGCTACGGCGGTGCTGCATTACGAGGACGCGGTCGGCTACCGCGTCGGCGGCGATCGCGCGGAAAAGCAGGGGTCGAACGGCAAGGGCTCGTCGAAGGGCATGGCCGGCATGTTCGCGATGATGAACGCGGCCCGGCTCGGCGTCGGCATGCAGGGCATGGCGTTGTCGGAAGTCGCCTACCAGAACGCCGCTTCCTACGCCAAGGAGCGGCTGGCGGGCCGGTCGCTGACCGGGCCGAAACATCCGGACCTGCCGGCGGACCCGATCATCGTCCACCCGGATGTGCGACGCATGCTGCTGCATATCCGCAGCTTCACCGAAGGCGCCCGCGCGCTCGCCATGTTCGCCGGCCAGCAGATCGCCAAGGCCGGCCGCCAGTCGGACGAGGAGACGCGCAAGGCCGCGTCCGATCTGGCGATGCTGTTGACGCCGACGATCAAAGCCTACTTCACCGATATGGGTTTCGACTGCGTCAACATGGCGATGCAGTGCTTCGGCGGGCACGGCTACGTCAAGGACCACGGCATGGAGCAGTTCGTGCGCGATGCGCGTATCCTGCAGCTCTACGAAGGCGCCAACGGCGTGCAGGCGCTGGATCTGGTCGGTCGCAGGCTGCCGACCAACCAGGGCGAGGCGGTGCGGGCCCTGTTCGCGATGATCCAGAAATTCGTCGATGATCATAAAGACGACGCTGACATGAAGCCGTTCGTCGATCCGGTGCAGGACGGCCTGAACCGGCTGATCGGCGCCAGCGCCTGGCTGGCGCAGCACGCGCCGGCCAACCGCGACGAGGCGGGCGCGGGTGCCAGCGACTACCTGAAGCTGCTCGGCACCGTTCTGTTCGGCTACATGTGGGCGCGGATGGCCGCGGTGGCGCAGGCCAGGCTCGCGGCGGGCGAGGGCGACAAGGCCTTCCTTGAAATGAAGCTCCATTGCGCGTGCTATTGGATGACTCGGATGATGCCGGAAACCGCCTTGCTGGCCGAGCGTGTCGCCGCCGGCGCGGATACCCTGATGGCGCCGGAGGCGGCGGCGTTCTGATGGACACACCGGTCAAACCCCCGTTCCTGAAACTCGACCGTCCGGAACCGGCGATCGATGTCGACAGGCGCGACGACGGCAGCATCGTCGTTGCCTCGTCCTACAAGCTTGGGCCGATCGCCGACAATCTCTGCCTGTTCCTCCGGCGTTCGGCGGCGGACCATCCGGACCGCACTTTTTTGGCTAAGCGCCATGGCGGCGGCGACTGGCGCCGTCTGAGTTATGCGGACGCGGTAGCCGGGTCGGACGCTGTGACCCAGTGGTTGCTCGACCGCTCCGTCGACCGGCCGGTGATGATCCTGTCGGAGAACTCGATCGAACATGCGCTGATGGCGCTCGGTGCCATGGCCGCCGGGCTGACGGTGGTGCCGGTCTCCCCGGCCTATTCGTTGCTCAGCCAGGACTTCGGAAAACTCCGCTATATCTTTGATTTGATTCGGCCCGGCGTCGTCTTCGTGCAGGACGAGGCGGCCTACGGGCGCGCCCTGGACGTCCTGGATCTGACAGGTGTCGAACTGGTCGCCGTCGACGGCGCGTCCGCGACGTCGTTCGCCGATATCGCACAAACGGCACCGGGTCCGGGTGTCGCCCGGGCTCTGGCGAACGTCGACGGCGACACGGTCGCCAAGATCCTGTTCACGTCGGGCTCCACGGGCATGCCGAAAGGCGTGGTCAACACCCATCGCATGCTGTGCGCCGCGCAGGAGATGGCGGCGGCGGTCGGCGAGGAGAAGGATCCGGACCGTCCTACCGTGATCCTGGATTGGCTGCCCTGGCACCACACCTTCGGCGGCAATGCCAGCTTCAACGCCATCATGCGCGGCGCCGGAACGCTCTACATCGACGACGGCCGCCCGGTGCCGGGCCGGTTCGAGACGACCATCGCCAACTTACGCGAAATCTCGCCGACCCGGTTCAGTTCGGTGCCGGCGGCGCTGGCCATGTTGGCCGACGCGCTGGAAAAGGACGGAGCGCTCCGCGCCAATTTCTTCAAGAACCTGCGCGGCCTGCTCTATGGCGGCGCGTCGATGCCGCAGGCGACCTACGACCGCTACCAGGCGCTGGCGATCGACACCATCGGCCTCCGCATCCCATTCGCCAGCGGCTACGGCATGACGGAGACCAGCTCCGTCAATACCGCGATCTACTGGGAAACGGAGCGCATGGGCGTGATCGGCCTGCCGTTCCCGGGCATGCAGTTGAAGCTGGTGCCGTTCGGCGACAAGTACGAAGTGCGGGTCAGGGGACCGCACGTCATGGCCGGCTATCTGGAACGGCCCGACCTGAACGAGACGGTGTTCGACGAGGAAGGTTTCTTCAAGACCGGCGACGCGGCGCGCTGGGCCGATCCGGACGACCCTTTGCAGGGCCTCGCTTTCGCGGGCCGCGTGGCGGAAGAATTCAAGCTGGCGTCCGGCACCTGGGTACAGGCCGGCGCGCTTCGGATTGCTGCATTGAACGCGCTGGCGCCGCTGGTCCAGGATACGCTGGTGGCCGGCCAGGATCGCAATTTCGTCGGGCTGCTGGCCTGGCCCAACCTCGCCGCCTGCCGCGCGCTGGCGGACGATCTGCCGGCCGGCGCGTCGGCCGATCAGGTGGTGGCGCATCCGGCGGTGCGCCGCGCCGTGGCCGAACGGTTGGCCCGCTACAACGAAACCCACGGCGCGGGCAGTACACGCCTGAACCGCATGATGCTGATGACCGAACCGCCGTCCATCGACGGCCACGAAATCACCGACAAGCAGTACATCAACCAGCGCGCGGCGCTCGACCGCCGCGCCGATCTGGTCGAACGGCTTTATGCGTCGCCGCTCGATGCCGATGTGATCCTATCCGAATGAACTGAAATCAGATTGCCAGGGAGAACAGCCAGATGACAGCAATCACCGACATGGTCGACCTTGAAACCCGCGACGGCATCGCCGTGCTGACCGTCAACAACCCGCCGGTAAACGCGTTGAGCCATGGTGTCCGGCTCGGCCTCCGGGACGGGATAAAGCAGGCGCATGAAGACGATGCGGTCAAGGCCATCGTCATTCACTGTGCAGGCCGCACCTTCATCGCCGGCGCCGACATTACCGAGTTCGGCAAGCCGCCGAAGGAACCGGGCCTGCACGGAGTGCTCGACTTGATCGAGGGCGGGCCGAAGCCGGTGGTCGCGGCGATCCACGGTACCGCGCTCGGCGGCGGTCTGGAAGTGACGTTGGCCTGCCACTACCGGGTCGGCATCGCGTCCGCCAGGTTTGGCCTGCCGGAAGTGAAGCTCGGCCTGCTGCCTGGCGCCGGCGGCACGCAGCGGCTGCCGCGCGTGGTCGGCGTCGAGAAGGCGCTGGAGATGATCACCTCCGGCAATCCAATCGGCGGCGACGAGGCGCTGGCCGTTGGCCTGGTCGACGAACTGGTGGCCGGCGATCTCGCCGACGGCGCGGTTGCCTTCGCCAACAAGGTCGTGGCCGAAGGCCGGCCGCTTAAAAAGATCCGCGACCTGGACGACAAGATCGCTGCCGTACGCGGTAAGCCGGAAGTGTTCGAGAAGTTCCGCAAGTCGATTGCCCGCCGGACCCGCGGTTTCGAGGCGCCGGAGGCCAACATTCAGTGCGTCGAGGCGGCCGTGAACCTGCCGTTCGACGAAGGCCTGAAGCGCGAACGCGAGCTGTTCATGCAATTGATGACCGGCGACCAGTCGAAGGCGCAGCGCTACTTCTTCTTCGCCGAGCGCGAAGCGGCCAAGATCCCCGACGTGCCGAAAGACACGCCGACCATCGACGTGGAGCAGGTCGCCGTTCTCGGCGCCGGCACCATGGGCGGCGGCATCGCAATGAACTTCCTCAATGCCGGCTATCCCGTGACCTTGATCGAGACGACACAGGAAGCGCTCGACCGGGGCCTCGGCGTGATCCGCAAGAATTACGAGAACACGGCGGCCAAGGGCCGGCTGACCCAGGACGACGTTGAGAAGCGTATGGCTCTGATTACGCCGTCGCTGTCGCTCACCGACGCCCGCGACGCCGACATGGTGATCGAGGCGGTGTTCGAGAATATGGACGTCAAGAAGGACGTGTTCGCCCGGCTGGATCAGGTCTGCAAGAGCGGCGCAATCCTGGCGACCAACACCTCCACGCTGGACGTCAACGAGATCGCCGAATCCACCAACCGGCCGCAGGATGTGATCGGCGCCCACTTCTTCAGCCCCGCCAACGTCATGAAGCTGCTGGAGCTGGTGCGCGGCGAGAAGACGTCCGATACGACCATCGCGACCAGCATGTCGATTGCGAAGAAGATCGCCAAGGTGCCGGCCCTGGTCGGCGTCTGCTACGGCTTCGTCGGCAACCGCATGCTGCATCAGCGCGGCCGCGAGGCGGAGAAGCTGATGTACGAAGGCGCCAAGCTGCAGGATATCGACCGGGTGCTGTTCGACTTCGGCTTCCCGATGGGCCCGTTCGCCATGGGCGATCTGGCCGGGCTCGATGTCGGCTGGCGGATCCGCAAAGAGACCGGCGCGAAATCGCCGGTCGCCGACCGCCTCTGCGAGATGGGCCGCTTCGGCCAGAAGACCGGCGCCGGCTACTTCAAGTATGAGGCGGGCAACCGCACGCCGGTGCCCGATCCGGAAGTCGAGCAGATCATCAAGGAAGAGGCGGAGAAACTCGGCATCCAGCAGCGCGAGATCGACGAAGACGAGATCCTCGACCGTCTGGTGCTGCCGATGATCAACGAAGGCGCCAAGATTCTGGACGAGGGCATCGCCATCCGCGCCAGCGACATCGACGTCATCTGGGTCTACGGCTACGGCTGGCCGGTCTATCGCGGCGGCCCGATGTTCTATGCCGACCTGCGCGGCGTCGGCGCCATCCGCGACCGCATGCTGGAGTTCAAGGACCGGTTCGGCGGTGACGCGTGGGAGCCGGCGGCCTTGCTGAACAAGCTCGCCGACGAAGGCAAGTCGTTCACCGGTCAGTAGGGGCGTCGCCTAAGGAGCAGTGGGATCTGTTTTCCGCTGCTCCTTGGACTGGCTGGCGATGACCAAGGCGGTCAGCACGAAGGCGCCGCCGACATACTGGATCGTCGCCAGCCGCTCGCCGAGCAGGACGGCGGCCGCCAAAATCGACACCAGCGGTTCCAGGTTGAACCAGAGCGCCGTCCGTGTCGGCCCGGCCAGCCGGATCGCGATGAACATGGTGGCGATGGCGCAAACGAAAAACAGGTTGGCGCCGGTGAAGCCGGCCCACCCTGTTGCCGTCTCCGGCAGCACGAAACTGCCGAGCGATAGCAGGATCACCGCGATCAGCGGCAGGCCGGCGAGATTGGTGTAGAAGGCGAGCGCAAGGCTGTCGACCCGATCCAGCACCCGGGCGCTGGCGATGAAGATCGTGGTTGCCCCAGCGGCGCCCGTCAGGGCCAGCGCCACGCCGCGCCAGTCGAGCGAATAGAACGTCGGCCCAAGCGCCAGAACGATCCCGAGAAACGCAATCGGGAAGCCGATTGCGAGATCCCGGCGGATCGGCGTTCCCTCCGTGAACGGCGCGATTGCCGCCACCATCATCGGATAGGTGTAGAAGATCATTGCCGCCAGGCTGACGGGAATGAAGAACACCGATGACAGGTACCCCGCGCCCAACGCGACGGTGCCCAGCGTCACGCCGGCCATCGGCAGGATCGCCGCGCGGTCGATGCGAAACGAACGCCGAAGCCCCAGGGCCAGCAAACCGACCGCCAGCGAGCCGAAAATGTAGCGGGAGATCACCAGCCCGGTCGGGCTGCCGCCGCCCTGATAGGTCAGGGCCGCCAAACTGGTGATTACGCCGAAGGACGCTGCGGCGATGACCGTGAAGATCAGGCCTAGTGATGTCGCGGATCGTTGACCCACCTGTTAGCCGGCGTCGAAGCTGAATCCCTGGCCGGCCAGTACGTCGACCAGCGCATCGCCTTGCGCCTGATCCAGCGCGGTCAGCGGCGGCCGCACGCGCCGCCAGGCCGGCTCGCCCCGGTAATGGGCGACCAGATGCTTCAGCGTCGGCACCATCGGCGTCGCTTCGATGGCTTTGCGTGTCGCCGTGATGGCGGCCTGCAGGTCGTCGGCGTCGCCCTGTCCGGCCTGAAAGGAATCCCAAACCGCCCGGATCGCTTTCGGATTGGCGTTGGCGGACGCGGTGATGCAGCCGGCGCCGCCCTGCTTCAGCATTGGCAACAGGAACGTCTCTGACCCCGGAAAGATCGCCAGTTCCGGAAAGCGCTCGATCAGCATGCTCATGTTGGCGGGATCGCCGGAGCTGTCCTTCAGACCGGCGATGTTGTCGGGGTAGGCCGTCGCCAGCATGTGGATCAGGTTCGCTGTGATCGGCACGCCCGACAGTTTCGGGAAGTGATAGAAATAGATCTTGAGTTGCGGGTCGCCGACGCGCTCGATCACCTGGGAATAGCTGTCGAACAGTCCCTGGTCGGAGACGCCTTTGTAGTAGAACGGCGGCAGCATCAGCACAGACTTGCAGCCGAGCCCGGCGGCATGGGCGGTAAGCTCCACGGTTTCCGGCAGCGCGCAGAGCCCGGTGCCGACCATCAGCCGTTCCGGCGCGACACCTGCTTCCAGCAGCGCCTCCAGCAGCATCTTGCGTTCCGCCATGCCGAGCGATGTCGCCTCGCTGGTCGTGCCGAACGCGGCGATGCCGTGGCAGCCCTGGGCCAGCAGCCATTTCACATGGGCGACATAGCGCGCCGTGTCCGGCGACAGATCGTCGTTAAACGGGGTTATCGCCGGGGACCAGACACCCTGTGCCAGCCCAGGCCGCGTCTCCGTCGCCGTGGTTGCTTCCGCCGTGGACATCTCTATTTGCTCCTTTTCGTTGCCGCCAGTCTACCGCCCAAGCCGTCCCCTGTCATTGCGAGCGCAGCGAAGCAATCTCGATGGGCCGGGTTCCGTGCCCCCGAGATCGCCGCGGCCCTTCGGGCCTCGCGATGACGTTAGCGCTTCTTGCTTGTACCGCTGTAATGCGACTTAAGGAAGTCGTCCGAAAACTTCCCGCTGCGCCGGTCGGCCGCGATATCGTCCGCATCGCGTTCGGCCGGGTCGCCATACCCCCCGGCGCCCGGCGTTTCGACGATCAGCCGTTGATCCGGCGTTACCGTGACGCCCATCGGTTTGATCTCCAGGCCGCGACCCTCGCTGCCGTCGTCCTGCAGAACGAACCGGCCGGTGCCGCCCGGTTGCCCGCCGAACACGCCCCAGGGTTGGTGACGGAACCGTTCGCCGGCGCCGTTGAACAGACAGTCGTGGCCGACCGGCCGGACCACGCGCCGGAGCCCCATGCCGCCGCGCTGTCGGCCCGCGCCGCCGGAATCCGGGACCAGCCCGTATTCCTCGACCAACAGCGGATACTCCATTTCGATCGCCTCGACCGGCAGGTTCGACGTGTTGGTGATATGCACCTGCACGCCGTCCTTGCCGTCGGCCGCGGCGCGCGCGCCCATGCCGCCGCCGAGCGTCTCCAGGTAAAGATAGGCTTGGCCGTTGCGCGGGTCGGTGCCGGCGAAAACCGCGGTCGTGTTGGCCCCGTTCGCGGCGCCGATCACGCGGTCGGGCAGGGCCGGGGCCAACGCGCCCAGCACCACGTCGATGATCCGCTGGCTGGTATTGGCGCGGGCCGCAACCGGGGCCGGGAACACTGCGTTCAGCAGCGTGCCGGGCTCGGCCGCAATCTCGGCCACGTCCAGCACACCCTGGTTGTTCGGCACTTCCGGGTCCAGCAAGGCCTTCAGCGCATAGGCGACGCTCGCCACCGTGGCGTTCAGCGTGACGTTGATGTTGCCGGCGACCTGCGGGCTGGTGCCGGCGAAGTCGAACCGGATGCGGTCGCCGTCGACATCGACCTGAAGACGGATCGGGATGTCGACCGTGCCGAGGCCGTCGTCGTCCATCACGTCGTCGAACCGATAGCTGCCGTCCGGGATCTCACGGATGCCATCGCGCAGCCGCTGGCCGGTGCGGGCGATGATCTCGTCGAAGGCGCGGTGCAGCACCGCCAGCCCGTTCGCCTTAATCACCTCGCCAAGCCGCCGCGCGCCCAGCCGGCAGGCGGCGATCTGCGCGAAGTAGTCGCCGCGCCGCTCTTCGGGCACCCGGACGTTCAGCAGCAGCAGGTCCATCAGGTCGTCCTGCATCCTGCCTTCCCGGAACAGTTTGACGACGGGTATCCGCAGACCTTCCTGATAGATCTCCGACATGCCGCCGGCCATGCTGCCGGGCGCCATGCCGCCGACATCCGCATGGTGGGCGATGTTGCAGATGAACCCGGCCAGGGCGCCGCCGGCGAACACGGGCATCGCCATGTTGATGTCGGGCAGGTGGGTGCCGCCCGCGACATGCGGGTCGTTCGCCACGAACAGGTCGCCTTCGCGGATATCGCCGCCGAACTTCTCCAGCAGGCACTGCATCAGCCCGGTCATGGAGGCCAGGTGGATCGGCAGCGACCGTTCCGCCTGCACCACCAGCCGGCCGCGCGGGTCGACGATGGCGGTGGAGTGGTCGTTGCGTTCCTTGATGTTGGTCGAATAGGCGCTCTTCATCAGCCCGACGAAGGTCTCATCGGCGATGGAACGCAAGGCGTTCGACAGGATCTCCAGGCCGATCGGGTCCAGTTCGCTCGGTGCCGTCATTGTTCAAGTCCGATGATAAGGTTGCCCGCGGCGTCGACCGTTGCGCGGTCGCCCGGATACACAAGCGTGGTGGCGTCCAACTGTTCGATGATCGCCGGCCCCTCGACAACGTGGCCCGGCAACAGCGACGCCCGCTGGAACACCGCGCTTTCCACCGCCGCCTCCGGATCGAAGAAAACCGATTGAGTACCGACGGGATCTGGCTCGCCCACCATGGCGGCCGCTTGTCCGGTGTCGGCCTCGCGGACCATGCGGCCACGCGCGGTGAGCCGGAAATTGACCACCTCTATCGGATCGTCCGGATTGAAATAGCCGTAGGCCGTTTCGTGTACGGCGAAGAAACGTTTACGCATGTCGTCCGCCGACGGCAATGCGCCGATCTTCGCAGGAGTACCGGTTGCAAGCGGTACCGATAGCTCGAAGTTTTGCCCCTGATATCGAGCGTCCAGGCTGAGTTCCACGACCTGCTCCGCTTCCGGCACCGCCTCTCTGGCAAACCAGCCGGCCGCCCGATTCAGCAGGCCGGCGACGTGGTCTTGCATCCCGTCGGCGTTGGCGTCGTCGACGGGCGTTCTGTGGCTGACGACGAAATCCTCCTTCAGGTCGGAGACGACGAGTCCTTCGGCGCAGACGATGCCGGGCGCCGCCGGCACCAGGATCTCGCTTATGCCGAGCGCGGCGGCAACGTCCCGCGCGTGCAGTGGCCCCGCGCCGCCGAACGGCATCAGGCAGCAGGTCCGAGGATCGTGGCCCCGCTCCACCGAAATGGTGCGGATCGCCCGCACCATGTTGGCGACGACGATGCCGAGCATGCCGTGAGCGGTCCGTTCCACCGACAGACCCAAACGGTCGGCGAATGGGCGGATCGCCTCGGCCGCCAGCGAGCGGTCCAGCGTCATGCTCCCGTCCAGCAGGCCTTGTTCCGGCAGCCGCCCCAGCACCACATTGGCGTCGGAGACCGTCGGCTCGGTCCCGCCGCGGCGATAGCAGGCGGGGCCCGGATCGGCGCCGGCGCTGGCTGGCCCGACCTTCATCAGCCCGTCCCGGTCGAACCAGGCGATGGAGCCGCCGCCCGCGCCGACGGTGTGGATATCGACCATCGGCAGCCGAGTCGGAAAGCCGCCGACCTCCCGGTCGAACGACATGTCGGCCGCACCGTTGCGCAGCATGGCGACGTCCGCGCTGGTCCCGCCCATGTCCAGGGTGATGATGTCGGGCCGCCCCGCGCTCCGCGCCACATGCAATGCCCCGACCACGCCGGCCGCCGGGCCGGACAGCGCGGTCCGCACCGGAAATGCCCGCGCCCGGTCCGGCGACATCAGACCGCCGTTCGACTGATTGATGCCGACCGTCGCGTTCGGCGCCAGGTCCCGCAGCCCGGCCGCCAGCCGTTCGACGTAGCTGTCCATCACCGGCTGCAGGTAGGCGTTCAGCGCCGTGGTGGAAAAGCGCTCGTATTCGCGAAACTCCGGCTGAACGGCGGAGGAGAGCGAGATCCTTAAACCCGGCATTGCCCCGCGCAAGGCTTCCGCGACGGCCTTCTCGTGGTCCGGGTTCAGGAAAGAGAACAGGAAGCAGACCGCACAGGCATCCACTTCGGCCCGGCGAACCGCCTCGACCACGACCTCCAACTCGTCCGCCGCGATCGCGCGCAGTACGGACCCGTCCGCCGCGACCCGCTCGGTCAGTTCGAAACGCCACTCGCGCGGCACCAAAGGCGGCGGAAAGTCCTTCTGCAAGTCGTACATATGCGGCCGGGTCTGCCGGCCGATTTCCAGCAGGTCGCGAAAGCCGCGTGTGGTGATCAACGCCACCCGTCCGCCGCGCCGCTGGATCAAGGCGTTGGTCGCGACAGTGGTGCCGTGCGACAGCCGGGCAATGTCCGCCGGCTCGATGCCGTTGTCGCGGGTAAGCGCCGCCAGCCCGTCCAGGATCGCCCTCGACGGATCGTCCGGCGTCGACGGTCGCTTCGCCCGCCTCAATTCGCCCGTTGCGTCGTCTATCGCGTGAAAGTCGGTAAACGTGCCGCCCACATCAACGCCGACGATCCAACCCACCAGCTTGCCTCCACCGTTCCATCCGACACCGTTCCATCCGATCAGGTTTGCCGGACGTTTATAGTCCGCGCGGGCGGCGTTGTCCCCGGCTCGGCGGAATCATGTTTAGGTCACGCCGAACGCGATATGGCGGCTTTCCTTGCCGACCGGCGACGGTTGCTGGAGAAGGCGAGCGGAAGGGGGCGGGAAAACGCGCCGCCTTTCAAACAGATATGCATTGCCGGCGAAAAACCCGGCGAGGTTTGAGTAGATGGCGGCGTAAAGAAACGCCCGCTCATCCCAATGAACCTGGCCGTGAACCATTACGTACAGTCAGAGGCATAGCGCCGAAACCCGGACGGGTAATTGCTTCAATTTACGCTACCTAAATGGCGCTGAGGTAATGGTCATACATACGCGGATTTTTTTGTGCTAAAGTGTGAAAACTCTCACAGTGCTCTTGATTGAGATTGATAAAGAATAGAAGCAGCCAGTATGTGTAGCGTCTGATTTTTGTAGTCGCTTCGAAATCCCGCCCTGGTTCGGCCGGTCTCAGACCGTGTATGTAATTCGTATTCGATGCCTGGGAGTCGTGTTTTTGATGCAAAGCCAAATCACACCCTCAAAGCATACGCTTGCCTGCGCGCCGCGGCTTTCGGTCGTCGTGCCTTGTTACAACGAATATGAATCGCTGTCGGAACTCCATGCTCGAGTGGTCGGTGTTTGCGAGGGCCAGGTCGGCCCGGAATATGAGCTCGTTCTCATCAACGACGGGTCGACGGACGGGACCTGGATGTTGATACAGGAGTTATGTGGCCGCGATTCCCATGTTGTCGGCGTCAACCTGTCGCGTAATCACGGCCACCAGCTGGCCTTGAGCGCCGGCCTGACCATCGCCCGGGGCGACCGTGTCCTGATTCTGGACGCGGATCTTCAGGATCCGCCGGAACTTCTGGGTGAGATGATGGCGCTGATGGACGCTGGCTCCCATGTCGTCTATGGCCAGCGGACCAATCGGGAAGAAGAGACTTGGTTCAAGATCCAGAGCGCGTCGTTGTTTTACCGATTGCTTCGCAAGCTGGTGGATATCGAGATCCCGGTCGATACCGGCGATTTCCGGCTAATGAGCCGGCGTGCCGTCGACCTGCTCAATTCCATGCCAGAGCAGAACCGCTTCATCCGCGGCATGGTAAGCTGGATCGGCCTGCAGCAGTCCGCGGTTCGGTACGAACGTCAGGCGCGGTTCGCCGGGGAGACCAAGTATCCGTTCTCGAAGATGCTGCGGTTCGCGGTCGACGCGGTGACCGGGTTTTCGATCACGCCGCTTCGCATCGCCTCCTATCTCGGCATTGTTCTAGGCGTGATGGGCGTCGGGCTGCTGGTCTATACAGGCTACAGTCTGATTATCGGGGAGACCGTTCAGGGGTGGGCCAGTCTTATGACCGTGGTGGTCATCTTGGGCAGTTTCCAGTTGCTGATTCTAGGCGTCCTCGGCGAATATCTCGGTCGATTGTTTATGGAAGCCAAACGGCGGCCGATTTTTATCATCGACCAGATTGTCGCGGCGAGCCGGGAGGCGGAGTTGGGGGATCTGACGGATGCTCAAGCCGACGCCCGGCGGGTTCCCTAGCAGGCACGTCTTCGCGTTCGGGCCGTCGATAGATTTCGGTGACCGTGTCTTTCGCGCTTAAATTCATGACCGACGCCGGCCTGCGGCGCATGGCGAAATTCGGTGCCGTGGGCGTGCTGAACACGGCGATCGATGTCGGCCTGTTTGCCGCTCTGTTCTTCTGGGTTGGTGTCCCAACACTGGCGGCCAATACGGTCGCCTATTGCGGCGGCGTCACCAATAGCTTCCTGATGAACAAATACTGGACGTTTGTCGAGACCAAACAGCATGGCCGGCTGCCGCATCAGTTCGCCAAGTTCCTGGCCCTGAACCTGGTCGGTTTGGGGATCTCGAATCTGGTCCTATGGTCGCTCGAGAACCACATGCACGTCCTCGCCGCCAAGGGCATGGCCGTGGTGGCGACCTTCGTCTGGAACTACTGGACCAGCCGGCGCTTCGTCTACACCGCGCAGTAGCCGAGTATCCGGTCGTGCAGGGCCTTGCGGAAGGTAACGCCCTCCTTTTCCGTCCGCGTCCGGGCTTCCAGGCGCCTGCCGCCGGGCAGCCGGGCGCCCGTCTGACCGGTGATTTCCGAAAATAAAGCTTCGAACCTGTCCTCGAAATCGGCGCCGGCGGTGGCGTCCGGATTGATCGCGATGAAGAACTGGCCGGTCCGCGGCGAGCCGCCGTCATTGTCGGCGAAGGAAGACGCCTGGAACGCGAAGTGCGCGCCGGTCATGCCGGCGGCCATGATCTCGACCAGCATGGCGAGCCCGGCGCCCTTGTAGCCGCCGAGCGGCGCCATGGTTCCGGCCAGCGCCGCCTTTGGATCGGTCGTCGGCTTGCCGTCCGCATCGAACGCCCAGCCCTCCGGGATCGGCTCGTCCTTCTGCGCGTGGACCATGATCTCGCTCTTGGCGACCACGCTGGAGGATTGGTCGATCACCATCGGCGGGCCTTGCCGGCGCGGCACGCCGCAGGCGATCGGGTTGGTGCCGAACACCGGCCGGGTGCCGCCCCAGGGCGCGATCGAGCCCGGCGCGTTGACGAAACCGAGCCCGACCAGGCCTTCCTTGGCGATGCGCTCCATGTGGTAGCCGACCACGCCGCAATTGTAGGAGTTGGTCACCGCCATCGCGGCGATGCCGGCATACCGGGCCAGCGGCAGCAGCGTTTCCATACCGATGTCGATGGCCGGATGGGCAAAGCCGTCGCAGGCGTCGACACGCAGGGCGGCGGCACCGGTCTGCGTGCTGAGCGGCGTCGCCTGCCCGTCGATCTTGCCGCATTTGGCATGCTCGCAATAGGTCGGCAGTCGGGCCAGGCCATGGCTGTGGATGCCGTCATGCTCAGCCGCCATGATCGACCGCGCGACCGACGCCGCGTTGGCTTCGGACGTGTTGCAGGCGACCAGGGCGCGGCGCGCCAGATTCTCGACCTCGGCTAGTGTCAGCGTGACCGTCATGCGATCCCTCCGGCTTCGTGCGTCTCGACGCGCTATATTGCGGGATCGGTCGGGATTTGTCTTGGCCTGTCAGGCTGCTGAAAAGGGATCGGCTTGTGGCCTGGATGCTTCGAGACGGCGCTTCGCGCCTTCTCAGCATGAGGGCTAACCTATTGAAAACACGACGACCTCATCCTGAGGAGCGGCCCGAAGGGACGCGTCTCGAAGGATGGGCAAACGCCCCGCGCCCTTTTTCAGCAGCCTGCTACAGCCGGTCCGCCGACCGGCCGCTCAGTTCGCGGGCCGGATATCCATCGGCGTTCAGCGCGTCGATGATCTCGAGCACGTGCCCGGCGTTGCGGGTTTCCACGACGACATCGACTTTGGCCTTGCGCGCCGGCACGTCATAGAACAAACGCTGGTGATAAACCTCGACGATATTGCCGCCCAGCCGGCCGATCGAATTGCAGACTCTGGCGAGCGTTCCCGGTTGATCGTGAATGTCGATGCGCAATTGGATCAGGCGTCCGTCGCGCACCATGCCTCGGCTGAGCACCGCCGCCAGCAGCCGGGCGTCGATGTTGCCGCCGCTGATAACCAGGCCGACCTTTTTACCGGCATAACGGTCCGGGTCGGCGAGCAGGGCCGCCAACGGTGCTGCGCCGGCGCCTTCCGCCACGATCTTTTGCTGTTCGACCAGGATCGTGACCGCCGTCTCCAGGTTCGGCTCGTCAACCAGCGCAAAGTCCTCGACCAGCTTCTCGGCGATCGCCCGCGTCAGCTTTCCGGGGCTCTTGACGGCAATACCGTCGGCAATGGTCGATCCGCCCGAGGTTGGATCGGTATGGTGGATCGATTGATGCATGGAGGGAAACAGCTCCGCTTCCACGCCGACGATCTTGATATCGGGCTTCGCGGCTTTGGCCGCGATTGCCGAGCCGGCCAACAGACCGCCGCCGCCGATCGGGATGACAAGCGTATCGAGGTCGGGCCGGTCTTCCAGCATCTCCAGGCCGACCGTGCCCTGGCCGGCAACGATTTTTGGATCGTCGTAGGGGTGAATGAACGTCAGGCCGTCGCGTTCCCTGATCTCGTTGGCCGCTTCCGCCGCGGCATCGATGCTATGGCCTGCCTGGACGACGTCCGCGCCAAGCGCCTTGGTGCGTTCCACCTTGCTGAAGGGCGTATCCTCCGGCATCACGATGGTGGCTGGGATGCCCAGTTGCCGGGCGTGGTAGGCCACGCCCTGCGCGTGATTGCCGGCCGACATCGCGATGACCCCGGCGGCCGCTTCCGTGTTGCTCAGGCTTTTCAGCTTGATGTAGGCGCCGCGGTCCTTGAACGAGCCGGTATATTGCAGGTTCTCCAGCTTGAGAAACAGCGAGCAACCCAGCAGGTCGGACAGGCGCGGCGCCGGGACAAGCGGCGTGCGCACCACCTGGCCGCGCAGCAGATCGGCGGCGGCGCGGATTTCCTCAATCGTGACAGGCTCGGCCAAGGCACCTTCCTCCGGCGTTTCGTCGTTGCCAAGATGCGTCGTGGTCACGCCCGGCATTGTCCCCAATGCGACCAGAATCGTTGGGCATTATAGAGAGTCTGACCGGAAAAGCTTTGTGCACGGTTACCGGACGGCGGAACTGGCTTGACCCAGATTTTGTCCCGTTTTCGCCAACATCAGACCATGTTTGCGCCCAACGCTCGGTCAACAGCGGAGATCGGAAGGGCTTTGGCATGGCGCGTAGAGGTAGGCCGGCAAGGCGGCTCCTGGCGGCCACCCTGATGTTGGTCGCAGTTCTTTTCGGCGGCGTCGCGGCCGCCGCTTACGGCCTGTATCGGTGGGCGCCCACGGCCTCCCACGGCCATGAAGGGCCGAACGCGGTTTGGGCCGCGCACCACTGGGTGGGGCGGAGCCAGACGGCGGCGGACTATGATGGCCTCGTCGGCGAGCTCGACCGCAACGGCATCACCGACGTTTTCTTTCATGTCGGGCCGCTCGCCGGCGACGGATCGATCCCGACGGCGAAATATCCGAACGCCGCGGAATTGATCCGGCAGATCAAGCAGCGGAACCCAGCCTTGCGGTTGCAGGCCTGGATCGGCCAGGTGGAACGGCAGGGCGGCGGTCCCCTGGACCTGTCGAATCCGCAAACCCGCGCCACCGTCGTCGCGACGGCCGAATCGTTTCTGGACCTCGGCTTCGACGGCATCCATTACAACATCGAACCGATCAGGTCCGGCAATACGGACCTTCTGGCGTTGTTGGACCGAACCGCGGCGTCGACCGCTTCGCGCGGCAGGATTCTGTCTATGGCGACCGACGAGATGTCGCTGTTCCCCGGCGCGGATGCGCTGGCCGGCATGATCTCCCCGCGCGCCTCTTTATGGAGCCCGGCCTACTATCGGCAGGTGGCGGACCGTGTCGATCAGGTCGCGGTCATGATGTACGACACGATGTCGCCGACGGATTGGATCTTCGGAACCGTGGTGGCCTGGGAAACGTACCGGTTGCTGTCCGTGGTCGGCCGGGACACCACCCTGTTCATGGGCGTGCCGACCTATGAGGAGCGTCGGCCCGGTTTCCGTCCTGAGGCGGAGAACATGGCCTCGGGCCTGCGCGGCATAAACCTCGGACGACGAATCTCGGATCGTGCGGTGGGGCCGTTCGGCGTCGCCATCTATGCCCATTGGACCACGGACCTGGATGAATGGCGGACGTACCGCCGCGCATGGCTCGGTCGGCCATAACTGTCCCCGGCCCGTTTCGGTGGCATACTGTTCCCATAATGGCGAGGGGAGGGCCGGCCGATGAGCGACGGTCGTTCGCGGATTTCGACGGATCTGGATTTCGGGCGGGACGGCAAGCAGGTCGGCTACCTGAATGTGCCGCATTCGCGCGACAGTTCCGCCTGGGGTACGCTGCTGATGCCGATCACCGTCATTCGCAACGGCGACGGCCCGACGGTGCTGTTCACCGGCGCCAACCACGGCGACGAATACGAAGGGCCGGTCGCCCTCAGCAAGCTCGCCCGCGCGCTGGAACCGGATCGGATCGACGGCCGCGTCATCATCCTGCCGGCGCTCAACCTGCCGGCCTTCAAGGCTGCCCGCCGCCTGTCGCCGATTGACGGCAAGAACATGAACCGTTCCTTCCCGGGCAGCCGCAACGGCACCATGACCGAGGTGATCGCCCACTATGTCTATACGGAACTGCTGCCGCTGGCCGATGTCGTCGTGGACCTGCATTCCGGCGGCAAGTCGATGACATTGCTGCCATGCGCCGTGATGCACCGGCTGTCCGACAAGGCGCTTGAGGCCCGGACCATGGAGGCGCTGCAGGCCTTCGGCGCGCCGGCCGGCCTGGTTCTGGAGGAACTGGATTCCGAAGGCATGCTCGACACGGCGGTCGAAGAGATGGGCAAGGTCTTTCTGTCGACCGAACTCGGCGGCGGCGGCACGCTGTCGGTGCCAACGGTGGCGATCGCCGACCGCGGCGTGCGCAATATTCTAAGCCATTTCGGCGTCTTGGAAGACACGCCTGCGCCGTCCGTTGAGCCGACCCGGCTCATGGAAGTGCCGGACACCGACTGCTACGTCGCGGCGGGCCACGACGGCCTGTTCGAGCCACTGTTCGAGGTCGGCGACAGCGTCGCGGCCGGCCAGCCGGTCGGCAGGCTCCATTTCATTGAGGATCCTCACCGGCAGCCAGTCGATCTGCCGGCCCGCCGTGCCGGCACCCTCATCTGTCGGCGCGTGCCAAGTGAGACCGAACGGGGCGACTGCGTTGCCGTGATCGCCCAGGACCTCTAAATCTCAATGCGTTAAAGCGACTCTTTAATGAGCGGATTCAACGAATATCTTCGGGCAGATCCATCTCCAGGATCGTCATGTGAAAAGCGTAGGAGATCTCTCCCTCGTCGTCGTCGCGATAGATGACGCCGATAAATTCGTCGGCCAGGTGAACCTCGACCGAGTCGTCGCTCTTCTCTCGAATTCTTAGTGAAATACGGTCGGTTCCAAGCTTGTCCCGGAGATATTGTTGAAGCCGTACGATTTCGGATGTTTGCAAAACGTGTGTCCCACTGTGTTATCGGGCGGCGCGGCCGCCGGTTTTGGCACCCCCTCGGTCCGCGGTTTTGCTGACCCCCGGACCCTGAATTCAGGATGCACAATAATTGAACATTGCCACTGCCGCCAGACGCTCCGCGGATGCGCGGCAATTTCGTTCAGTCCTTTACGAACAGCTGGCGCGGGAAGTTTGCGAACGGTGTCGCGCCGGTTTCGGTGACGCGAAAGCACTCGCTGATTTCGACACCCCAATCGTCGAGCCAGATGCCCGGAATCATATGCAGAGTCATATTGGGGCGCAGTTCGGTTTTGTCACCGGGGCGCAGGCTCATGGTGTGTTCGCCCCAGTCCGGCGGATAGTTGACACCGGTCGAGTACCCGATGCGCGATTCCTTGATCAGGCCGCTTTTCTCGATCGTCTTGCGCCAGACTGCCTCCACCTCTTCGCAGGTAACGCCGGGGCGGACAAAGTCCAGGGCCGCGTCGATGCCTTCGACCACCGCGGCGGCCGCATCCGCCAGTTTCTGCGGCGGTTTGCCCAGATGCACTGTGCGCGCCATCGGGCAGTGGTAGTGCAGGCGCGCGGCGGCAAGTTCCAGGATCGTCGCCTCGCCGGACCTGAACGGCTGGTCGGTCCAGGTAAGATGCGGGGTGGAGGTGCCGACGCCGGTCGGCAGCATTGGGCATAGGCCGGTATAGTCGCCGCCGAATTCCGGGTGCCCGCCGATCTGCGTCTGGTAAATCGCGGCCACCGCGTCGCATTGGCGGACTCCGGATTCCACCATGTCGATGCCGACCTGCATGGTCTTTTCGATCAGGCGGGCCGCCTGTTCCATATAGCCGATTTCGCGCGGCGACTTGATCGCCCGCACCCAGTTGACCAAGCCGGTGGCGTCGGCAAACCGGGCGTTCGGCAGGCCGCGCTTCAGCGCCTCGTGGCAGGCGGCGGTGAAGTAATAGGCGTCCATCTCCACGCCGACGGTCTTGGTCCCCCAGGCCGCGCCGTTCAGGTAATCGGCGACGAAATCCATCGGGTGCTTTTCGGTGTTCTGAACGTAGTCGTCCGGATAGGCGACGATGGCGTCGTGGTCCAGATAGGTCGTGACCTTGGCCGCGTTGCCGTCCATGCCTCGGCCGATCCAGACCGGCTCCGGCCGGTCCAGCGCGACGATCACCAACTGATGCACGTAGAACGACCAGCCGTCGTAGCCCGTCAGGTAGTTCATGTTCGCCGGATCGGTCGCCAGCAGGACGTCGATGCCACGCGCCTCCATGCTCGCCTTGGTCTTCGCGATGCGCTCGAGATATTCGGCTTTTTCGAAAGGCAGCATGCTTCAGGCGCCGACGATCTTGTCGAACTTGTCCATGTCGATATTGCCGCCGCTGATCACCACCGCCACCTTGGCCCCGATGTCGCCGGCCAGGCCGTTCAGCAGGGCCGCGATGCCGACCGAAGCCCCGCCTTCGACGATCAGCCGCTCCTGCCGATAGGCGTGCCGAACAGCGTCCGCGATCTGTTCCTCGCTGACCAGCAGCATGTCGTCCACATGATCGCGGACCAGATCGAAGGTGTAGTGGTTCTCGAGCCCCAGGCTGCCGGTCAGGCAGTCCGCCAGGCTCGGCTCTTCGTCGACCGGCACCGGCTTGCCGGCCCGTTGGCTTTCGTACATCGCGGCGCCGTTCTCCATCGTCACCCCGATCACCCGGATATCGCGGGTGGCGGATTTCAGCGCCAGGGCGATGCCGCCTATCAGCCCGCCGCCGGACAGCGGCACGATGGCGGTGTCGATGTCCGGCATGTCTTCCAGCAGTTCCAGCCCGATGGTGCCCTGGCCGGCGATCACGAACGGATCGTCGAACGGCGAGACCCAGACCAGCCCTTCCTCGTCGACCAGGCGGCGCGCCTCGACCTCGGCGTCGTCCTGGCTGCGGCCGACGATCCTGACGTCGGCGCCCAGGTCCCTGATCGCCTGCACCTTGTTGTCCGGCACCAGATCCGACATGCAGATTACGGCGCGGATGCCCAGCCGGCACGCCGCCGCCGAAACGCCGCGGCCGTGGTTGCCGGTCGACACCGCGATCACGCCGCGCGCCCGTTCCGCCTCGCTCAAATTCATCAGCCGGTTGGTGGCGCCGCGCAGTTTGAACGCGCCGGTGTCCTGAAGACATTCCAGTTTCAGGCAGACCTCGGCGCCGGTCTTCTCCGACAGGGATGCCGATCGCGCCAGCGGCGTCCGCCGCACGTAGGGTGCGATGGTCCGGCGCGCCCGGTATACGTCGCGTAGCGTAATGTCGCCCGGCTGCATAGCGGTCCCCTGGTTGTTCACGAACGGTCAAGCACGACGAAACTGTAGTCGTAACCGCCGGCCGGGGCATCGAAATCCTCGCGGGCGGTCTCCCGCCATGTTGCCGGGTCCAGATCAGGAAAGCGCGCATCGCCGTCGATGGCGGCGTGGACTTCCGTCAGATAGATCCGGTCGGCTCGGCTCAGGGCCTGGGCGTAGATCTCCGATCCGCCGGCGATCATGATTTCGTCGGCTCCGTCCGCCCTTGCGACGTCCCCGGCCAGCCGCACCGCGCTATCCAGGTCGTGCGCCACTTTCACGCCCTCGGCGTCGAACTCCCTGTCGCGGGTGACGACGATGGTGGTTCGGCCGGGCAGGGGCCGACCAACCGACTCGAAGGTCTTGCGCCCCATCACCAATGGTTTGTCCATGGTGGTGGCTTTGAAATACTTCATATCTTCGGAAATGCGCCAGGGCAGGCCGTTGTCGCGCCCGATCACGCCGTTATCGGCGCGCGCCACGATCAGGGCGATCCGCATGGCCGCCCTTAAACCGCGACCGGCGCCGCGATATGCGGATGGCTCTGGTAGTTCCTGAGTTCGATATCGTCGTAAGTGAACGCGAAGAGATCGGTCACCGCGGGATTGAGGTGGACGGTCGGCAATGGCAGCGGCTCCCGCTTAAGCTGCTCGTCCACTTGCTCAAGATGGTTGAGGTAGAGATGCGCGTCGCCGAAGCTGTGGATGAACGATCCGGGCTCTAGGTCGCAGACCTGCGCGATCATCAGCGTCAGCAAGGCGTAGGAGGCGATGTTGAACGGCACGCCCAGGAAAATGTCGGCGCTGCGCTGATAAAGCTGGCAGGACAGCTTGCCGTCGGCGACGTAGAACTGGAACAGGCAGTGGCAGGGCGCCAGCGCCATGCGGTCGATGTCGGCCACGTTCCAGGCGTTGACGATCATCCGCCGCGAATCCGGGTTGGTCCGGATCTGGTCGATCAACTCTGCGATCTGGTCGATCTTGCGTCCGTCCGGCGCGGGCCAGGAGCGCCATTGCGCGCCGTAGATCGGCCCAAGATCGCCGTCCGGCCCGGCCCATTCGTCCCAGATCCTGACGCCGTTGTCCTTCAGGTATTTCACGTTGGTGTCGCCGGCCAGGAACCAGATCAGTTCGTGCACGATCGACTTCATGTGCAGCTTCTTGGTGGTCACCAGCGGAAACCCGTCGGCCAGGTCGAAGCGCATCTGATAGCCGAAAATGCTGCGCGTGCCGGTCCCCGTCCGGTCCGATTTCTCGGCCCCGTTGTCCCGCACATGGCGCATCAGATCCAGGTATTGCTGCATCGCTTCTCCTACCCACCCGACCGCATGAGTCTTAGTCCGAGTCGGGGCGGGTCGGCAAGGATACTTGCTCGTTGTTAAGCGTGGACCAAGCCGGCCCGCTCCCCCTTCCCAACCACCCACACGAGGGTACCCTATGGGTGGTTGGGAAGGGGGAGCGGGCCGGCGAGGCGACTTCCATTGGGGCAAAGCCCTAAGCGGCCTGCACACCGCCTTCCTGTTTGCGCCGGGCAACATAATCCTCGAGTTCCTCGCGGACCGCCGGATCCAGCGGCGGCGGCTGATACTCGGCCAGGATCTGTTTGTAGATCTTGTTGGCGCGATGCGTCGCGTCGACCGAGCCCGCTTCTTCCCAGGATTCGTAGTTGCGCCAATCGGACAGGATCGGCGCGTAGAAGGCGTTCTCGTAGCGCTCCAGCGTATGCGCGGCGCCGAAGAAATGGCCCCCGGGGCCGACCTCCGCCATCGCGTCCACGCCGATTTCCGCGTCGTCTACCTTGATCGGCATCAGGAACTCCGCCATGCCCTGCAGGATCTCGGCGTCCAGCACCATCTTCTCGAACGAGGCGCAAAGCCCGCCTTCCAGCCAGCCGGCGCCGTGCAACACCATGTTGGCGTGGCCCATCACCGCGCCCCAGACCGACATTTCCGATTCGTAAGCCGCCTGGGCGTCCACGGTGTTCGACGCGTTGGCGTTGGACGACCGGTAGGGCACGCCGTAGCGCCGGGCGAGCTGACCGCCGGCCAGGGCCGCGCGGGTATATTCCGGCGTGCCGAAGGCGGGTGCGCCCGACTTCATATCGACGTTGGAGGTGAAGCCGCCATAGATCACCGGCGCGCCCGGGTTGACGATCTGGGTGAAGGCCAGGCCGGCCAGCGCCTCCGCGTTCTGTTGGGTCAGCGCGCCGGCCAGCGACGCCGGCGCCATCGCGCCGGATAGCGTGAACGGCGTGATGCAGACCGCCTGATTGCGCGTCGCCATTTCCATCAGGCCGGCGATCATCGGGCCGTCCAGGCGGAGCGGCGAGGAGGTGTTGACCACCGTCCACAGGCTCGGCTCCCCGGTCATTTGCTCTTCCGTGAGGCCGCGCGCGATCCGCGTCATCTCGATGCCGTCCAGGATGCGCTCCGCGCCCAGGGCATAGGAGAAATAGAACTTGTCGGTCTCCGTGATGCAGGCCAGCACCGCGTCCAGATGGCGGGTCTCTGGGGGTAGGTCGACGGGCTCGACCGGGTAGCCGCCGACCAGATGCACGATGTTCAGGCTCTGCGCCAGCCTGAGCAGGTTGCAGTAGTCCTCGTAATTGCCAACCCGGCGTCCGCCGTCCATGTCGGAGACGTTCGGCGCGCTGCCGACCGTCGCGAAATTGATCCGGTTGCCGCCCATCTTGAGGTTATGCGCCGGGTTGCGGGCATGCAGGGTGAAGCTGGACGGCGCCTTGGCCATGCTCTCCATGATCAGCCCGCGGTCGAACCGGACCCGCTCGCTACCAGGTTCCACATCGGCGCCCGCCTCCTTCAGCAGCCGCAGCGCTTCCGGGTGGAGGAAATCCATGCCGATCTCCTCCAGCACGCGGAGGGAGGCGTTGTGGATCGCTTCCACCTGCTCGGGATGCAAAACCTCGATCGGCGGCAGCGGGTTCTCTATCTCCCGCCAGCCGGTCTGTAGTATCGCCCCGGCGTCCCGCCGGCGTCTGCGCGTGCTTCTGTCTCGCGACATGCAACCTCTCAAGCGGTTTGTTCCGTTCAGTCAAGCAACAGCCCGGGCGGGCCGCTATAGCAAACGCGACAAAATTCGGGATTCCATGTCGCTGGCGCTGGCCAGACACGGCCGTTCGGGCGATGCTGCCGCCGCTGAGCGGAGGAAATGCCGGAGAGGGAGCGATGTCAGCGGAGAAATTGTTCAGGGCCACGGCGCCATTTATGGGCGTCCCCCAGACGACTGACCTGTCGGGCGCGAAGGCGGCCATCGTCGGCATGCCGTTCGACTGCGGCGTCAATCCGGTCCGCATCGGCTCGCGCCTCGGCCCCGCCTCGATCCGGGAGCAGTCGGCGTTGCTCCGCCCTTACTGCCCGCCGGGCAACGACTACGATGCGATGGCCGCGCTCGGCTTGGTCGATTGCGGCGACGCCGACGTGATCCCCAGCCAGATCGAGGAATCGTTCGCTGCGATGGAGGGGGCGGTTCGCCACGTCGTCGACGCCGGCGCGATCCCGATCACCATGGGCGGCGACGGGGCGGTGACCCTGCCGCAATTGCGCGCGCTGCGCGATGCCTATCCCGATCTGGCCCTGCTGCATATCGACGCCCACACCGACGCCTACCCCTTGCCGGGCTACAACAACGCCACCACCTTCACCCGCGCGACGGAGGAGGGCGTGCTCGACCTCGCCCATTCGATCCATGTCGGCCCGCGCGGCCCGACCGATCCGTCCGGTGTGTTCGAGTTCACCCGCCAGGTCGGCTACGAACTGATCGACGGGTCGGAACTGGCCGAACGGGGCATCGCCGAAATCACCGGCTATCTTCGGTCCAGACTGGAAAACCGCCCGATATATCTTTGTTTCGACATGGATTTCTTCGACCCATCGGTCGCGCCGGGAGTCTGCACGCCGGTCTGGGGCGGCGCGACGGCGCGCGAGGGCCTGGCACTGCTCTCGGGCTTGTCCGGCCTCAACTTCGTAGCCTTCGACGTCAACACCGTCAGCCCGCCGCACGATACCGCGGGGATGACGGCGTTCCTGGCCGGCCGGGTGATGCTGGAATGCCTGTATCTCGCCTGCGCCGCGCTGGACCTCGTGCCGTCGCCGGAACCATGAACACGGCCCGGGCATAGCGTTGTCCGACTAAAAGTATTGCCGGGCTACCGCGCCGTGCCGGCCTCGCTTTGCATCACATTGTCCGGTCTGTCCAAAAAGAAGACAGAGATGATTGCGGCTATGTTCAGGCCGACCAGCAGATAGATCGGCCACACGACATGCTGCAGATGGGCGATTACGCCCAGCGCGAAAGAGAGCGGCATGGCGAGAACGCCGATGGTCGATCCGGCGGCGGCGATGTAGTACGCGCGCCGTGACTCGGGCGCGGCTTCCACCAGATAGAGCTTGCGCGCGATGGCGATGCCCTGGCTGGCTGCGGAGACCGCAAAGAAGACGAACCCGTAGTAGATCTCGTGATGAAGGAAAGGCATCTCCTGGATAACGCTGGCGAATGCGCCGGCTATGGCGGCCAAGGTGCAGCCGACGATCATCACGGCCGTCAGAGACGTCCGGGATAGCCATTGCCAAAACGGCCCGCCGACGATCAGCCCGATGCTCGCCGCGATAACGAAACTTCCCAGGCTGCCGTGCTTATCCGCATGCAGGGAGGCTGCATGGATGGCATAGAACGGCATGGCCAAATCAATGGAGGCGAACAAGAACAGGGTGACCATGAAGCGCCGGAACCACGCCACGCGGAAGGCTTCCGCCGTGCCCGCGCGAATTTCTTCGAAATAACTGGTTTTCTGGGCGGCTGCGGGCCCCCTGTTCAGGTCTTGGCCTGAACGGCGGGTTTCCTGCAAAGTCGAGGCAATTATGGCGGAAAGCAGATAGCCCGCCACGCCTGCCCAGAGCAGCGCCAGATGGCTGGCGAAGGAGTCGACGTCGACAAAGACATAACGCAAGAGCAGTGCAACGGCGATGGCGACCACCCCGCCGATGGCCGTTTGCGTAAACAGCAACGCGCCGCGCCGCTCTTTGGGCATCATGGAACCCAGCATTTGCTGAAAGGCGACCTGGCCGATCGCCTGGCCGAGGCCGATTCCGATCATGGCCGCCATGAAGATGATGGCGATGATATGGATCGACGCCGCGTCAATCGTCAGACCCGTGCACGCCAAAGCCGCGGCAATCACCAGCGACGCGGCGGCCAGATACCTCTTGTGGACGGGTGCAGCGGAAATCAGTGGCGCGGAGAGCATCTGCCCCGCGATACGGGAAAGCTGGACCAAGGGAATCAGCGCCCCTGCCAGGAAAACGGGCGCGCCCAGGGCCAGATAGAGATACGGTAATACAAGCTTCGGGCTTGCCAGGTTCCGGGCGATGTCCACGCAGATGCCCTGGGCCAGAAACACCGGGTAGTTTCGGCGATAGCCTGTTGACGTCGCCGCCAATGCGCTTTCCTTGTTTTTGCTGAAATGAATGTCGCGGAATGCAGCGTTTTACAGGTGCCGGTGATACGTGGCGTCGAGCTCGCAGTCCACCTGCCAATCCTGACCGAATTCGGACTCTAATCGTCCAATTCGACGTAATCTGGCGCGTCGGGCGTTGTCCGTTCGTCCGTTTTGGCGGACTCGCGGCCCTGCGCGCACGGCTGCTTCATGGCCCGTTCGATCTGCTCGCAAAGCTGGCTCGACGCATTGGGTTTCCGTATGGACTGGTTTTTGGCGTGAAGCTCTTTTTAAGAGAAAGTTGACAGGCGTGGGCGCAATTGGATTTCAAATTAGGGTCTTTTGCTGGAGCTCCGAAGATCTATGACGGGACACCGCCTGCTTCGCTTGAATATCGCTCTCCTGTTTGGCGCGGTTACTCTTGCTTCGTCGGGTACGGCCCGGGCCGACGCGGCCTGCCTGGACGTCAACCGGTCGGCCGGGGGCGTGGTTTCCGCCTGCACGAAAGCGATCGGCGCGGCGGGGGCGGACAGCCGTGCGGCGGCCCCGCTCTACAACGCGCGGGCCCTGGGCCAACGTGGCGCCGGACGCGACGACCTGGCGCTGGCGGATTTCGATGCCGCGATCCGGGTGGACCCGCACTTCGCCGGCGCCTACGCCAACCGCGGCGACCTCAACCGGGACGCCGGCCGGCACGAGCGGGCAGTCACCGACTACGGCACCGCGATCTGGCTGAAGCCGAAGTTCGCCCGCGCCTATCTGGGGCGCGGCCGAAGCCTGTTCGCGATCCGCCAATGGAACCGCGCGATCGCCGACTTCGACGCCTTCCTGCGGCAGCGTCCAAACGGCGCGGCCGGTTACTACTATCGTGGCCTCGTTTTCGAAGCCAAGGGCGTGCGCGCGCTGGCCGAGGCCGATTTTCGGCAGGCACTGAAACTGGCCCCGGACGACCCGGCGATCAGGCGGAAAGCCCAGGCGTTCGGCCAGGTTAAGTAAACCCTGTCGCGCGTCTTATTCGGCGATGAACCCGGTCAGCAGCCCGTTCACCTCGGCCGCTTTCTCCATATGCACCATGTGGCCGGCATCGTCGAAGCGGTGGACTTCTACCTGCGGCGGCAGGGTGTCGGCGTGGGCCGCCGGCACGATCCGGTCTTGCGTGCCCCAGATCACCTGAACCGGCGCCGAGACGGCTTCGACCTGGTCGTTCATCACCGTCGCCTGCCTGCCGCCGGCAAAGGCGGCGCCCGCGATGGTCTGCAGGGCGGCGACCGCGCCGTCCAGCCGCTTGTACTTGATGATGTCCTCCATCATGTCGCGGCTGACCAGTTCCGGGTCGGCGAACAGTTGTTCCAGCACCGGCTTTAGCTGCTTGCGTCGGCCGGCGGCGATGAAGCCTTCGATATAGTCCATGTTGATGTCGGGTCCGAGCCCGGCCGGACAGACGAGGGTCAAAGACGCGGCCCGCGTCGGATCGTCCAGCGCGATCGCCAGCGCCACCGCGCCGCCCAGCGAGTGGCCGGCCAGGTGCGCGCGGTCGATGCCGAGCGCATCCATGAAGTCGGTCGCCGCCGCGGCCAGCGCCGCCACGTCGCCCGGCCCGACCTCCTTGGCGGACCCGCCGTGGCCCGGCAGGTCCAGGGCGAAGACCGGTCGGTCCTCGGCCAGGGCCGGCTGGTTGAACATCCAGCTATTGAGGTCGCCGCCGAAGCCGTGCAGCAGCAGGGCCGGCGTGGCGTCGCCGTCGCCCGCCTTCAGGTAGCGCAACCGCCGGCCGCCGGCTTCCGTGACTTCCGGTTCCGGGCCGCCGCCCTCCGCGGCCGCCGCCGCTTCGGCATCGAAATTGGCCTCGAAGTCGGCGATGAAGGCGTCGATGTCCGCGTCCGTCACATCCGCGCCGGCGACCACGGCCAGCAGCGCGCCGACCGGCACGGTCTCGCCCTCGGCGACCACCTGCCGCCGCAGCACCCCGGCGCCGGGGGCTTCGAAGGCGTTGGTGATCTTGGTCGTCTCGATGTCGAGGATCTCGTCGCCGGCGGCGATCTCGGAGCCTTCCTCGACGTGCCAGGCGGCGACCATGCCTTCGGTCATCGCCAGACCCCACTTGGGCATGGTGACCGCCTGGATCGTCTTGGTCATGCCGCCGCGACCTCGCGCACCGCCGCCTCGATCTTGTCGGGTGTCGGGATATAGAGGTCTTCAAGTCCCGGCGCGAATGGCACCGGCGTATGCGGCGGCGTCACCTGCCGGACCGGCGCTTTCAGCGCCCCGAACGACCGCTCGGCGACCAGCGCCGCGATGTCCCTGGCCATCGAACAGCGCGGATTGGCCTCGTCGACCACCACCACGCGCCCCGTCTCCTCGGCGCATTCCAGGATGGTGTCCTCGTCCAACGGCGACGTGGTGCGCGGGTCGACCACCGTGCAGGAGATGCCGTCCGCCTCCAGCTTGTCGGCGACCTGGTTGGAGAACTGCACCATGCGGCCGATCGCCACGATGGTGACGTCGTCGCCCTCTCGGGTCAGGTTGGCCTCGCCGAACGGGATCGTGTACGGGTCGTCCGGCACGTCCTCTTCCTCGTCGTACATCGCCTTGTGCTCGAAGAACATCACCGGGTCGTCGTCGCGGATCGCCTGGGTCAGCAGCCCCTTGGCCTCGTAAGCGGAGGAGGGGATCGCGACCTTCAGCCCCGGAATGTGGGTGAAGATCGGATAGAGGCACTGGCTGTGCTGGCTCGCGGCCCGGAAGCCGGCACCGTACATGGTACGGATCACCATCGGTGTAACCGCCTTGCCGCCGAACATATAGCGGAACTTGGCCGCCTGGTTGAAGATCTGGTCAAAGCAGACCCCCATGAAGTCGACGAACATCAACTCGGCGACCGGGCGCAGGCCGGTTGCCGCCGCGCCCGCGGCGGCGCCGACATAGGCGCTTTCGGTCAAGGGCGTGTCCAGCACGCGCTCCCGGCCGAACTCGGCGACCAAACCCTTGGTTACACCCAGCACGCCGCCCCAGGCGTCGTCCTCGCCGGGTGAACCGGCGCCGCCGGCGATGTCCTCGCCCATTACGATGACGGTGGGATCGCGCCGCATTTCCTGGAGCAGGGTTTCGTTGATCGCTTCGCGGAATGATTTTTTAGCCATGACCTTTTCCCCTCAATACGACACGTAGACATCGGTGAGCAGTTCCTCGGCCGCGGGCGGCGGGGCCGCTTTGGCTTCGTCGACCGCTTCGTCGATCAGGCTGGTCACTTCCGCGTCGACCGCGTCGAGTTGGGCGGCGTCCAGCAGGCCGGCTTCGGTCACGTGTTTGCGGAACAGTTGGATGCAGTCGGCTTCGGCGCGCAGCTTCTCGACCTCGCCGTCGCCGCGATAGGTCATCGCGTCGCCTTCGAAATGGCCGTAGAAACGGTTGAGCCGGGCGTGGATCAGGCTCGGTCCGCCACCGTCTCGGGCGCGTTCGACCGCTTCGCGCGCGACCTCGTGCATCGCGACCAGGTCGTTGCCGTCGACCTCGTAACCCGGCATGCCGAACGCATCGGCCCGCTTGGATTGGCTGCCGGCGACCGCATAGGCGCTGGAGGTGGATTCCGCGTAGCCGTTGTCCTCGACCACGAAGATCGCGGGCAGCTTCCACACCTTCGCCAGATTGTAGGATTCCAGCGTCGTGCCCTGGTTCGACGCGCCGTCGCCGACGAAGGCGACCGCGACGCCGCCGGTCTTCAGCGTCTTGGTGGTCAGCGCCGCGCCGCAGATCAGCGGCGGTCCGCCGCCGACGATGCCGTTGGCGCCCATCATGCCCTGCGACAGGTCGGCGATATGCATTGACCCGCCCTTGCCGCCGCACAGGCCGCCGGCCCGGCCGTAGATCTCCTGCATCATGCCTTTGACGTCGCAGCCCTTGGCGATGCAATGGCCGTGGCCGCGGTGCGTGCTGGCGATGTAGTCGCCGTCCTTGAGGTTGAGGCAGACGCCGACGGCGGACGCTTCCTCGCCGGCATAAAGATGAACGAAGCCCGGGATGTCGCCGGTCGCGAACTCGGTATGCACACGTTCCTCGAACTCGCGGATCGTGCGCATCTGCCGGTACGCTTGAACCAATTCGTCACGATTTAGTTGCACGTCGCTCCTCCCAAATTATCTGTTATCCGGTTGCGCCGCGCCGTATGCGCCAAAAAACTATACGACCGTAACGTGACGAGCGGAAGTTCAACCGGGTTGATCGAAAGCGTTATTTCTTGCCTATTCGGCGAAGGTCCAGCCGTAGGCAATTTCCTTGAGCGAGATTGCGCCGAATTCTTGCGTCTTCTCATCGACGATCTTGCCGCCTAATCGTTCGTAGAAACCGCAGGCCGGGTTCGCTTCGAGCACCCAGAGCGTCATGTGCCGGTAGCCGTTCCGTCTAAGATCGTTGCAGGCGGTTTCGAACAAGCGGCGACCGAGGTCCTTTCCTTTAAAGCCGTCCAGCAAGTAAACGGCGTAGAGTTCGGCATGGTCCGCAAGGTCCTCCTCCGACCGCAACGGACCAGCGCTCGAGAAGCCGACGATTACCTGTTCGATCTCGGCCACGTGGACAATCGTATCGCCGCCGGGCTCCAGAACGTTTTGCCATAACGCCAACCGTTTCTGATAGGTGAGGGCGTCAATGTAGTCCTGCGGAACGATACCGCGATAGGTCTCGCTCCAGGCGCGGATATGGACGTCGGCTATTCCCGGCGCATCGGCCGGTGAGGCTCGGCGAATGTCGGGCATGGTCCCATCGATCCTCGTTCGGTGTCGATTAGCGCAGGCTGGGCGCCAATGCTAACCTGACCGGGTCCGCTTGCCGAAACGAGTTGTCGCCAAAAAGGGCGTGCGGCTATAACCGCTGTTGTTCGGGTTTTAAGGAGATATCGTCATGCCCGCATCGAAGTACATCATGATGGACGGAGAACTGGTGCCGAGCGCCGAAGCCAAAATCCACGTCTACACGCCCGCGGTGCGGTTCGGTGCCCATGTGTTCGAGGGCATTCGTGCCTATTGGAATGATGAGCACGAGGAGCTCTACGTGTTCCGTCTGCGTGAGCATCTGGAGCGGCTCCGCCAGGGCATGAAGATCATGCGTTACGACACCGTCGCGACCGTCGAGGACATGACTGATCAGGTGCTGGAGACGATCCGCGCCAACGAATACCGCGGCGACGTGGGCATCCGCCTGTCGGCCTACGTGGCGGGCGAGGGCTTTATCGACGCGACCGGGCCGGTCAGCCTGATGGTCGGCGTGGAGCCGGGCGCGGCCAAATCGCTCGCCGACAAGGCGTCGCGCGGCTCCGTGTCGTCATGGCGCCGGATCGACGACAACGCCATGCCGCCGCGCCTGAAATGCGCGGCGAACTATCAGAACAGCCGCCTCGGCCTGCTGGACGTGCGCAACGATGGCCATGACGAACCGATCTTCCTCACCCAGGAAGGCAAGGTCGCCGAAGGGGCGGGGGCCTGCCTGATGATGGTTCGCGACAGCCAGCCGATCACCTCGCCGATCACCGCCGGCATTCTGGAGAGCGTGACCCGCGACACCATGTTTTGGATGTTCGAGGAGCATTTCGGCAAGCCGGTCGAGGAGCGTGCGGTGGACCGCACCGAACTCTATGTCGCCGACGAACTGTTCCTCTGCGGTTCGGCCTATGAAGTCATGCCGCTGACCACCGTCGACGGATTGCCGGTCGGCGACGGCGAGGTCGGCGAAATCACCACCAAGGTCTGGCAGACCTATGACGGCGTGGTGCGCGGCACGCTGCCCGACCATCCGGCCTGGCGCACGCCGGTCTACGGTGGGCAGCCGGAAGTCCGGGCGGCGGAATGAGTTGGTGGCGGCCCGTCGAGGTCGTCACGCATGGTGGCCTGGATGCTTCGAGACGCTTGCTGCGCAGGCTCCTAAGCATGAGGGCTAACTTGTTTGGAATCACGACGACCTCACCCTGAGGAGGCGCGTAGCGCCGTCTCGAAGGGTGGGCAACCGCTCCACACTTGGCTTTGGCAGCCTACTAACGATTGAGGCCGGTCACGAACCGCTCGATCCGGTCGCAGGCTTCTTCCAGCCGTTCGCGCGGCGCCGTCAGCGACATCCTCAAGTAGCCTTCGGCGCTTGGCCCGAACCCGTCGCCCGGCAGGATCGATAGCGCTTCGGCGTCGACCAGCCGCGTGGCGAACTCAATCGAACTCAGACCCGAGTCGCGCACGTCGATCATCGCGAACATCGATCCTTCGGGCGGGCGGCAGCTCACCAACGGCATGGCGTTGATCCGTTGCGCGACCATGTCGCGCCGGTGGCGGAATTCCTCGTGCATCTTGTCGATCTCTTGGAACTCCCGGCTCAGCGCGACCACCGCCGCGTCCTGAATGAACGGCGGCGTGCCGAACAGCATGCATTGCGCCAGGTTGCCCAGATGCGCCGGCAGGTCGCCCGGCGCAACCGCCCAGCCGAGGCGCCAACCCGGCATGGCGTGGGATTTGGACAGGCTGCTGATCACCACGGTGCGGTCCGCCATGCCCGGCAGGGTGCAGGGCGACAGGTGTTTGCCCTCATAGACCATCGTCGCATAGACCTCGTCCGACACCAGCCACAGGTCATGCTTGCGGCAAAGCTCGGCCAGGCCTTCCAACTCGTCCGCGGTAATCGTCGCGCCGGTCGGGTTGTGCGGGAAGTTGATCAGCAGCACGCGGCTTCTGGGCGTGATCGCGGCGGCCACGTCGTCCGGGTCGATGTGGAAACCGCGCTCGCCGCGAAGCGGCACGTCGACCATCGTCGCGCCGCAGGCGCCGACCACCGCCTCGTAGGTGGCGTAGCGGGGCTCCGGCGCGATCACCTCGTCGCCCGGCCCGGCCAGGCACATCAGGGTGCTGTACAGGGAAGCCTGGGCGCCAGCCATCACCACCACGTTCTCGCTCTCGACATGCTGGCCGGTCACCGCCTTGTGGCGCTTGGCGACGGCGGCGCGCAGCTCGGGAATGCCGGACATGCCGACATAGTGGGTGCGGCCGCCGCGCATGGCGTCGACCGCCGCCTCGACGACCGGGCTGGGTGTGTCGAAGTCCGGATCGCCGACGCTCAGGAAAATCACGTCGCGGCCCTGTTCGGCCAGCCGCATGGCCCGGCCATGCACGGCCCACGCCGTGGCGCCACGCCCGGCGATGCGGGTCGTCAGCGACGAATAAGGCAGGCCGGACTGGCCGTCCATCGGCCGTTTCAGCGGAACTGAGTGCTCGGTCATCTGTACGTCATCCTGTACTGAACAAACTCGGCGCGGCGCAACGTAGCTCAGCCGGCCGTCCGAAACAAAGCGAAAGCACGCGGCTTGCGTCTGACCGGCCGGCGCGGGCACTATCGCTTAGGGAAGGAGACAGACCATGGCGACGGAACTTTTGAACGAGGCTCAATTGGCGGCGCTCCGCGAGCTGGATACGCCGACCATATGCAACGCGTTGGAGGTTCTGCTGCCGGAACGGCGCGCCCACGGCTACACGGAAGAGACCTTCGAATGCGTCGAGCCGACGCTGGCCCCGATGGTCGGCTACGCGCGGACCGCGACCATCCGCAGCGTGCGGCCGGGCACGAAACAGGGCGACGAGATGCGCGAACAGCGCATGGCCTACTACCGCTATGTCCAGGACGGGCCGGCGCCGGGCATCGCCGTGATCCAGGATCTGGACGGCGCGCGCGCCGGCTACGGATCGTTCTGGGGCGAGGTCAATTCCGCGGTGCATCGCGCGCTCGGCTGCCTCGGCGGCATCACGGACGGCTCCATGCGCGACCTCGGCGACATCGCCCCGGGCTTCCAATTGCTCGCCCGCAAGGTGGTGCCGAGCCACGCCTTCGTCCACCTGGAAGACTTCGGCTGCCAGGTCAATGTCTGCGGCATGGTCGTCCGGTCCGGCGACCTGATCCACGCCGACCGGCACGGCGCGGTGGTGATCCCGCAAGAAGTCGCGGCCGACGTGGCCGGCGCGGCGGAGACCGTGGCCGGCCGGGAGAAGCACGTGCTGGACGCGGTGCGCGATCCGAACTTCACCTTCGATATGCTGGAAGCGGCTTTCGCGGAAATGACCAAAAGCCGCTAAATCGCCGTCGCCGGCCGTTAAAGCTTCTTTTAGACGATATTGGCATAATTACGACTGGCAACTTGCACCTTTTGCCGTACATGTGAGCCCCGTGGCCCAATTTCGGACCACGGGGCTTTTCTTTGTCTACTCGGCTCCCTGCGGGCCCAGAGCCAGATCGATCGGCAGGACCGACGGCGTCTTGACCGCCTTCATCGAGAAACTGCTGCGCACGTCGTTCACGCCCGGCAGTTTCAGCAGTGTGTCGAGGACGAAGCGCGAATAGGTCTCCAGATCCGGCGCCACGACTTCCAGCAGGAAATCGGCGTCGCCGGTGACCACGTGGCAGGCAACCACTTCGGAGCAGCGCTGGATCGCCGCTTCGAAGGCTGCGGCGTTCTCGTCGTTGTGACTGCCGATGCCGATGCTCACGAAGGCCGTCAGTCCCAGCCCGACCTTGCGTCGGTTGAGCATCGCGCCGTAGCCCTCGATGAAGCCCTCGGTTTCCAATCGGCGGACGCGGCGCAGGCAGGGCGTCGGCGATAGGCCGATGCGGTCGGCCAGGGTGACGTTGGTCTGGCGGCCGTCGTTCTGAAGTTCCTTCAGGATATCGCCGTCAAATTGATCTAGAGAGGATTTTGGCATGATTCACTCGATCAAAGCTGGAATTTAGTGAATTCGACCAGTATCACTCGAATTGAAACACAACAAGCAATGACTTGCTAATCGGATGGTTGCTACCTTGCCGCTGTCGAACCGACGGGAGGGACCGGCATGGGTGTTTTCGAGCATGACGCGCTTCGCGGCCACGAACGGATCGTGTTCGCCGCGGATGAGGCAAGCGGGCTTCGGGCGATCATCGCCATACACAGCACCGTTCTCGGGCCGTCCGGCGGTGGCGTGCGCTTCTATCCCTATGCGTCCTCGGACGAGGCGTTGACGGATGCGCTGCGGTTGAGTTGGGCCATGACGTCGAAATTCACCTTGGCCGGTCTGCCGTTCGGCGGGGGCAAGTCGGTCATCATCGGCGATCCCAGGAAAATCAAGACCGACGGGCTGTTGGAAGCCTTCGGCCGCGCGGTCGACGATTTGGGCGGCCGTTATGTCTGCGGCGAGGATGTCGGAACCACGCCGGAGGACATGGCCGTGATCCATCGGACCACGGAGCACGTCGCCGGCCGGCCGGACACCACGGGCGACACCTCGCCGGCAACCGGTGAGGGTCTGTTCCATGCAATCCGCGCGGCCGTGAAGCAATGGCTCGGCAGGTCCGATGTCGAGGGCGTCAGCGTCGCGGTGCAAGGCGCCGGCAACGTGGGCTATCACCTGTGTAAGCATCTCTCCGAACACGGCGCGCGGTTGTTCGTCGCGGACATCGACCGCGCCGCGGTCGATCGGGCGGTGGACGCGTTCGGCGCGACGGCCGTGCCGGCCGACGAGATCTTAAGCTTCGACGCGGACGTGCTGTCGCCCTGCGCGCTGGGCGCGGTGCTGAACGACCGCACGATTCCTGAAATCAAGGCGCCGATCATCTGCGGCGGCGCCAATAACCAGCTCGCGGAAGAACGGCACGCGGACGTCCTGGCGGAACGCGGCGTTCTCTTCGTGCCGGATTTTCTGGCGAACGCGGGCGGCGCGATCATCGGCACCAGCCCGTTCCTCGGCGTCGGCGAGGCGGAGGTCGCGCGCAAAGTCGCGGCGATCTACGACACCTGTATCAGTTTGTTGGAACTGGCGGAGCAGGAAAGCGTTCCGCCGAACCAGGCCGCCGAACGGCTGGTCGAACAACGCCTGGCGGCGGCCCGTGCCGGTAAGGCCGGATAAAGAAAAACCCGCCGGCTCCTGCCGGCGGGTCTCATCGTAACGACTATTGTTCGGTCAGCAGCCGGCGGCGGTCTTAAGCTGCGCGGACGGCCGGAACCGCAGGCTCTTCGACGCCTTGATCTTGATCGGCTCGCCGGTCCGCGGGTTGCGGCCCTTGCGCGCTTTGCGCTTGGTCACTGCGAAGGTGCCGAACGTGCCGATCGTATACTTGCCGGTTTTCTTGGATGCTTTCAAACCGGCTTCGACTTCACCGAAGACGAGTTCTACAGCTCTCTTGGCTTCTGCGCGGCTCATCTTGCCTTTTTTGGCGACCCGCTCGATAAACATTGCCTTGCTCATGATGTTGCCCCATTGATTGGATAAGACCCAAGATGTGGTATACCTGCACTGGATCGCGGATGAAAAGAAATTTCTGCGTCCGATCCGCCTAAAACCCTTATTTTTTCGATGATTCCGGGCCATTGGTGCCGGAAATCCGCCCTGATAAAGGAAATGGTGCAGGGTGGGGCGTCAAAAATCGCCTATCTGGCTGGTCGCGCCGTGGAAGTGCGAATCGAATTCGCGGTCGCGCAGCCGGTTTTATCGCAGCCGGAACACTTCGATCGGTTCGCTTCGGCCCTTCACGGCGTGGGCCCCGACGTCCTCGGCGTTGGCGGCTGTCAGGCCGGCGGCCGTCGCCTCGCTTGCCAGGATCACGACGTCGTCGCCTTCGGTCATGAACTGCTTGCCGAGTTGTTCCAGGCGCTGGCCTACGTTCACGGTGTCGCCGACGATGGTGTAGTTGATCCGCCCCGGCGAGCCGATATTGCCGACGGTCACCGGCCCTGAATGCAGCCCGATCCGCATCTGCACTGGCGCCAATCCCTCGGCCCGCCGCTGCTCGTTCTGTCGGTGCAGGCTGTCGGCAATGGCCCGAGCTGCCCTTACCGCCCGTTCGGCGTGGTCGGGCAGGTGTTCGGGTGCGCCCCAGAATGCCATCATGCCGTCGCCGATAAACTTGTCGACCGTGCCGCCTTCCGCCTCGATCGCCGACGCGACCATGGCGAAATGCTGATTGAGGAAGTCGGCGACGCTGGCGGCGGGCAGCCCTTCGGCAAGACGCGTGAACCCGACGATGTCGGTAAATAAAACAGTGATTTCCCGTTCGACGGATTCCAGCGAACTCGATTCCACCTGCGTCAACAGGCGTTGTACCAGGGAACGGGGCACATAGATCTCGAACCAGCGCAGGCCCCGCAGCATCGAATTGAACGCCACCGACTGCTCATCCAATTCGCGCAGCCCGCTCGGCGGCAGTTCGCCGACACTGGAGAATTCAAGTTTGCCGATATGTCCGGCGGCGTCGGCGAGCCGGCTGATCGGGCGCACGATCCGGCGCGCCAGCCATATCGCCGTCAACACCGAAACGATCAGCACGAACAGTCCGGCGAAGCCCGACATGGCGAACCGTCGGAACTCGGCGGATACGTCGTCGCTCAGGAAATAGGTGCCGACGATCAGAGGTTCCGGCCCGTATCCGGGGCGTTCCGCATACAGAAAAATGTAATCCTCGTCGTAGACTTCGATGGCCTTGCCTTGAATCCCCTGGCTCACATTGATCTGAAGTTCCCAGGCTTCTTCTCCGGTCCAGAGCGAGCCGAGCACGGGATCGCCGAAACCGATCAGCTTTGGCAGCGGGTTCTGTTCGGACAGGTTGTCCTGGGGACCCAGCAGCAGGCGATGCGCCAGCACCGAATTACGGCCGTAAAGGATGAACGCGTTACCGCCGACACCGCTTTCCATGCGTCCCAGATAGCTGGAAAGTTCCTGGATCGAAACGACGGAAACGATGATGCCGAGGAACTCGCCGCCCGGCCGCACGGGCTGACGGAGATTGAGGTATGTCGCGCCGGCTTCCTTCCACCAGATCGGATCGGCCCAGGTCGCGCCGGTCGCCGTCTTCGCGCGCGCAATCGCGTCGATGATGCGCGGGTCGCTGCTGCTGTCGTTGCTGAAGGGACGCGGCGTGCTTGTGGAGCGATCGATTCCCACGACCTGATAATTGCCGTCGATGAACACCAGCGATCCGATCTGCGGCGCGGCCGCGAGCGCGCCGGTCAGCACGTTGATCATGGCCGTGGTATCTTTCGGGTCCAGAGCGCCGGTTTCGATCAGGTTGGCGATGTAGCGGGATTGTTCTTCGACCGGAGTGAGATGGGCCGTGACACTGTCGGTCATTCCCGTGACCAGCAGTTCCGCCACCTCGCCCTGCAGGTTGATGAGTGTCGTCCGTCCAGCCTTGAGATGAATACCGAGCACGGCGGCGACCGCCACCAGGACCAGAAGGCCGAAGCTTCCGGCCAGGACCAAGGTCAGGGAAACGGAACGACGTCTCCGTCTCGGCGCGGCTTCCGTGTCGTTTCCGACCTGCGCCAGTTTTGGCTGGTCTGCGATCTGGCTCATGGCTCGCCTTCGATGCCCACCTGTATGTGAGGGCGGGGTGTCCGCCGGTCAAGCAAGTAGTTAGACGATCGTCGGACCTGTTTTAATCCGCTTGGGCGTCTGTCGGCCAGAAATCCGCCACTCTTTCGGCTTCGTCATGGCCCGGCCACGGCGGCATCGTGGTCAGCAGAAACACCAGCGGCTCGGTTCCGATATTGCGAAACTGGAAATGCGCGCCAACCGGAATGGCGATCGACGTGCCGGGTCCGGCCGAAACGACGTCTTCCCTGTCACCGTGCTTGCGCCAAATCTCGCCCGCGCCGGAAATGAAGAACCAGACCTCTTCGACCGTGCGGTGCCGCACCGCCAGGGAGACTCCGCCGGGCGGCAACGTGCAGTGAGCCATGCTGCCGCGTGTCGTCTCGGCCAACGGGCGGACTTCGGATCCGTCCGGCGCGACGACGTGATCGTCCGGCATTTTGACTGTCCAGGACATCTGAGATTCCTCCGGCGGTTTTTCCGCCGGGACTTTACCTGTTTCGCGTAGTCGCGGCAGCCGATATCGGCGCGCGGCGTCAGGCTTCGTCCGCGGAGATGTCCGTGCCGGCGAAGCGCGCGGCGGTTTCCACGTCGTCCGCGGGCCGCTGTGGCTCCCTCGGCTTGGTGCGCCGGTCCGGCGGAGAGGGATGGGTGGCGTGCAGCTCGTCGACCAGCAGGCGGAGCGACCAGGCCAGTTCGCCAAGTTCGTCGCGGCGGTGAAGCGGCGTCTCCACCGGCGTGGCGCCGTTGCGGTAGGCGTCGATGGTCTGTTTCAGATCGGCGATGGGGTCGGTGAAATGCCGGGCCAGGCTGCCGGCGGCCAGGATCGCGGCCGCCAGGCAAAGCAGAATGGCGACCATTGCTTCGGCAGTCGAACTGGTCGCGGCTACGGCCAGGCCGGTCAAGCCGGCCGCCGCCATCGTGAAGCCGATAAGCTTGGCGCGAATGCCCGTCATTGTCGGTCCCCGGCGTTAGGCCTCTCAACCTAGCCAGATAGGGTAAAGGGCTTGCTAACGCCGGGCCGGGCCTTACGCGCAGTGGCGTGGCGGTCAGGCCGCGCCGGCCGCCATCCGCCGGTCGAACTCCTCGGCCACCTGGTTGTCCTGTTCCAGCAGGGCGTCGGTGTCGATCTGGGCGAAATCCAGGCAGCCCATGTCGGCATAGGCTTTCTGAACCTTGTCGCCCCACAGGCCGATATCCTTGATCACCGGCACGATACGGCTGAACAGCCGGGTCCGGAACTGGCGCATGCCGTCGGACTTGTCGACATACTCGACGCACTCGGCCTTGGGCAGGCCAACCACCTCCCACACTTCCTCGGACAGGAATCGGTCGCGCATGTGGTAGCAGGCTTCGACCACGAACTCCTCGCGCTCGTCCCGCTCGGCCTGGCTCAATTCCGGGTAGTAGTCGCGCAAGGCCAGCCGGCCGAAAGCCACATGCCGCGCCTCGTCCTGCATGACATAGGCGTTGACGGAGCTGGCCAGCGGATTCTTCGATGCATCGCGGATGCGGTGGAAGGCGGCGAGCGCCAACCCCTCGATCAGCACCTGCATACCGAGATAGGTGAAGTCCCAACGCTTGTCGGTGATGATGTCGTTCAACAGCGCCTTCAGCGGCGGCGTGATCGGATAGGCCAGTTCGAACTTCTCGTGCAGCAGCCGGGAATAGGCTTCCACGTGCCGCGCCTCGTCGATCACCTGGGTCGCCGCATAATATTTGGAATCCAGGTTCGGCACTTCCTGAACGATCTTGGCGGTGCAGACCAGCGCGCCCTGTTCGCCATGCAGGAACTGGGAGATCTGCCACGCCTGCAGGTGATGGCGCAGGTTCGCCTTTTCCTTGTCGTTCATTTTTTCCCACATCGGCGAGCCGTAGATCGAAATCGCCTCGTCCGGCGTTTCCATCGGGTTGTGCGGGTCCAGGTCCTGCGACCAGTCGATCCGCTCGGCCGCGTCCCACTGCTGCTTCTTGCCCTTGTCGTAGAGGTTCAGCAGCGAGTCGCGCCCGTCCTCGTATTCCCAACGCAGGACGGTTTCCATTTCGCCATTCACCGTCCAATTCGTCTGGTCGACGGGCAGGGCGTATTTCAGCTCGGTGGTCATGGTTCCTCCTCGATCGTTGGCCCGCGGCGGGCGTTGAACCAGCTCTCTTGCAGCGCTGTTCGCCTTGCGGTCGGCGTTTTGCTTAACGTTAGCGCAGTCTTCCGACTCCCGCCATGACACTGCGCCGGCTTGACCCATATCAATGGTATGAGCCGGCGAAACCGGCAGGCTAGTCGGCCAAGCCGAAGCGGAGGTGACGATGACCGAAACACTCGATACCGAACATGTCGGGCGGGTCGTTCGCAAGGCGCTGGATAATGCGCGGCAGGCGGGATTCCCCTCGACCAAACAGATGGAGCACGCGGTGCGGGCGGTAATTCAGGCGTTTCCGCGGCTTTCCGAAAAAGACGCTGTGGTCGCGGTGGAGCGCATCAAGCAGCGGATGTAGCTGGGCGGTTGCGCTGCCCGCAAAGGGTTTCTGGGCGTATAGTGGTCGACGACCTATGACTTTCGGGGCGTCGACCCATGGCGGAAACCGCATCGAGGAACCGGCCGGAGCCGGCTGACAAGTCCGAACTTGGCTATCGGATCAGTTTCGATCCGCACGGCAAGCGCATTCGCGTCGTCTTCAACGGCGAAACCGTGGCCGACAGTTCGGCCGTGATGGTGCTGCGCGAAACCCGTCTTCCCCCGGTGTTCTATTTCCCGCGTGCCGACGTGCGCATGGACCTGATGACGCGGACCAGTCGCCGGACCCATTGCCCGTTCAAGGGCAACGCGACCTATTGGACGTTGGCGGCCGGCGGGCGCGTCGCCGAGAACGCGGTCTGGGGCTACGAGGACCCGATCCGCGACGTCGGCAACCTAAAGGACTACGTCGCGTTCTATTGGAATGAGATGGATACCTGGCTTGAGGACGGTGAGGAAATCGCGGAGCCGCCTGGCGTGGAGGAGGCGACCGGTTTCAACCCGTTCGTCGAATGGCTGCTGCGCGACGCCTGGGACGCCCACGACACGGCCGATCTGGTTGCCCGGCTGGCCGAGTGCCTGACCGACGCCGGTGTGCCGCTCTGGCGTCTCAGGCTAGTGATCCGCACCCTGCACCCGCAGTTGTTCGCCACCGGATACGGTTGGCTGCGCGACGAGCCGACGGTGACCGAGGTTAGACTGTCGCACGAGGTCTTACAGTCGCGCGAGTACCTGGAAAGCCCGTTCGCGCCGATCCTGGAAGGGGCGGGCGGCGTGCGGCGGCGCCTCAACACCCCGGACGCGGTTCTGGATTACCCGATTCTGAAGGAGTTGCAGGAAGCGGGCGCCACCGACTACGCGGCCATGCCGATGCCGTTTTCCGACGGCCAGATCAACGTCCTCACCCTGGTCGCCGACAACCCGGACGGCTTTTCCGCCAACGATCTGGGCAAGCTGCACGAAATCATGCCGGTGTTGAGCCGCCTGCTGGAGGTGCATGCGATGCGCCAGACCGCCACAACCTTGTTGGAGACCTATCTCGGCAAGCAAACCGGCGAACAGGTATTGGAAGGACTGATCAAGCGCGGCGACGGCAAGGATCTGCACGCCGTGATCTGGTTCTGCGACCTGCGCGGCTCGACGGCGCTCTCCGAATCCATGTCGCGGGAAGCCTACCTCGGACTGCTTAACCAGTTCTTCGAATGCATGGCCGGGGCCGTGCTGGACCACGGCGGCGAGGTTTTGAAGTTCATCGGCGATGCCGTCCTGGCGATCTTTCCGATTCGCGATCCGGACGATCCAAGCCCCGAAGCCAGCCGCGCCGCGGTCGCCGCCGCACGTGACGCGCAGCGGCGGGTTGCGGAGCTAAACCGGGAACGGGAAGGGCGCGGTGAAGCGCCGGTCGAATTTGGTGTCGGCTTGCACCGTGGCGACCTGACCTACGGCAATATCGGCACGCCGGGCCGGCTGGATTTCACCGTCATTGGCGCGGCAGCCAACGAGGCGGCGCGGATAGAGGATCTCTGCAAGGTCGAGGGTCAGCCGATCCTGGTGTCGGCGACGATCGCCAATTCGCTGCCCGACGATCTGGTGCCGCTTGGCCGGCGCGCGTTGCGCGGTATTCGGTCGGAACAGGAAATCTTCGCGCTGGGCGGGAATTGACCGTCGTTTCGACGGTTCGCCGAAATCAGGAAGGCGCACGGGGAAGAAGGCGTCGCGTGGAGAGGGGGATTGCCTGCCTTCTTCCCCGCACTGGTCAGTTCTTCTTGGCCGCGCAGGGATTGCACGGGTTGCACGCCTTGGCGGCGGCACAGGGATTGCACGCGTTCTTGGCGGCGCAGGGGTTGCAGGCCTTGGCCGCGCAAGGATTGCACGCCTTCTTCGCCGAGCATGGATTGCAGGCTGCGGCTTTCGCCGGCTGACAGGCGGCTTTCGGCGCCGCCGTCGGCAGGGCGATCGCGCCGCTAAGCGCCACGGCTGCGCCGAGCGCGAGCGCCGTGCCTTTGATTCTGCTGGTGGTGGATTTCTTCATTGCCTTGCTCCTGTTGCGGATCGTTTCGCGCTGCACGTTGATTGTCGCGTGCAGGGGACCGTGTCGACGTCCAATCTGATCTTGCGTTCAATGCTGGCAGATTGATGTAAGAGGGCGATAAGGGTTCTATGAAGATTGTGTAAAGCTGCTCACGAAACAGAGCGCTACGCGTTTCTTTTTAGGAACCCTAGTCGCTCTTCGCCGAAGGCAGCGTGAACCAGATGCGGGTCTCGCCGGGTTGGCTGGCGGCGCCGATATGGCCGCCATGCGCTTCGATCAGTTCCTTGGCGATGGCCAGGCCGATGCCCGAGCCACCGCTTTGTCGCGACCGGGATTTATCGGTCCGATAGAAGCGTTCGAAGATCAGCGGCAGCTCGGCGGGATCGATGCCGTCGCCGCTGTTGGTGATCGACAGCGTCACGGCGTCCGGTTGCCGTTTGCCGACAATCGAAACCTGACCGCCTTCGGGCGTGTACTGCCAGGCATTCTGGATCACGTTGTGCAGCACCTGTTTCACCTTGTCCGGATCGGCCGGCAGACTTCGCACGTCGCCGTCGAACCGGGTCTCGACGGAAATCCCTTTGACCTGGAAGTTGTAGCGGAACAGTTCCAGCGCTTCGTCCACCAGGTCGGGAAACCGGATGTCCTCTTTGGTCAGGTGCACCGTCGCGGCTTCGGCCCTGGTCAACTGGTCTAGGTCCTCGACCAGCCGCACCAGCCTCAGGATCTGCTGCTGCAGCATCTGGAACGTTTCTTTCGACGGATCGATCACGCCGTCGGCCAGGCCTTCCAGATAACCGCGGATCGTGGTCATCGGCGTGCGCAGTTCGTGCGCCATGTCGGCCACCATCCGCCGGCGCGACTGTTCGATCCGTTCCAGCCGCTCGGTCATCTGGTCGAACGCCACGCCCAACTGTCCGACCTCGTCGTTCGACTTGGCCCGCACCCGCGCCGAGTAATCGCCGGTCGCGATCCGTTTGGTGACCGCCGCCATCTCAGACAGCGGCCGCAGGATCTTGCGCGTCAGCAGGAAGCTCAAGCCGACCGCGACGGCCAGGGCGAACAGACTCACCTGGATCAGGTAGCGGTGCACCGCGTCCAGGAACATCTCATGGCTCATTTCCGGTGCGATGTCGTAGTTCTCCATCAGCACCATGAAATAGTCGGCGGCCAGGAAGTCGATCGCCAGCCACACCACCACCATCGCCAGCCCGACAATGGCTATGTTGACGGCAAGAAGCTTCCAGAGAAGGCTCGCGCGCACCGCCGGCTCCGATTATTCGGCCTGGTCCGCTTCGGCGAAGCGATAGCCGACGCCGCGCACGGTCAGAAGGTAGGCCGGGTTCGACGCGTCGCGCTCGATCTTTTGCCGCAGCTTGCCGACATGCACGTCGATTACCCGGTCGATGACCGTCTCGCCCCGTTCGTACAGCCGGTCCAGCAGCTCGTCGCGCGTGAAGACCCGTCCGGGCACGCCGATCAGGATATGCAGCAGCTTGTATTCCAGCGGCGTCAGCGGCACCGCTTTGCCGCCGATGCTCAGTTTGCGTTTCTCCGGTTCAAGCAGCAGGTCGCCGTGGCGGAGCTTGGTTTCGGCGGTTGCGACCGCCTGTCTGGTGCGGCGCAGGATCGCCTTGACGCGCTCGACCAGTTCGCGCGGGCTGAACGGTTTGACCACATAATCATCCGCGCCGATGGAAAAGCCGACGATACGGTCGACTTCCTCTTCCCGCGCCGTCAGCATCAGGATCGGGACGTCGGAGGATTTGCGCAGTTCCCGGCAGACGTCCCAGCCGTCGATTCTGGGCAGCATCAGGTCCAGAATTACCAGGGACGGATCGCCGCCGCGGGCGAGCGACAGGCCTGTCTCGCCGTCGTGGGCCACCAGGGTCGTGAAGCCGGCGTTGGTCAGATAGGTCTCGACCAGGGCGGCGATGTTGGGATCGTCCTCGACGATCAGGATGGGATTGGTGGGCGACGCGTTGTTCATGGCCATCGGTCCGGGTCGATGGCTTAAGGCTACCACTCGCCCGGCCTGTCGTCGCGCGCGAAGAAAAGCCGGCCGGGAGCGTCGACGCTCCCGGCCGGCGATCCGATGCCGCGGCGGCGTCAGCGTCGTTTCCGGCGCATCAGCCCCAGGCCGGCGAGCCCCAGTGCGACGAAGCCGAGCGCTGCGGGCTCCGGCACGTCCTGGGTGATGGTGATCCTGGCCACCTGATAGCCCTCGCGCGTGAAATCGGCGGCGATCTCGTCGAAGGTGACGCCAAGCCCGTTCGTCCCGCCCAGGATGATCGGCGTGCCGCCGGGATTGCCCTCGGAACCGATGAAGCCGGGATGTTCCGTGACCACGCCGTTTTCCGTTATGCCGTCGCCGTCCATCGCCTGATTGATGAAGGCGGCGTCCATCTCGGTGTTCTCCTCCGTGCCGGCGTCCAGCACGTCCAGGCCCAGTACCAGGATTTCCACCGGCCCGGTGAACTCTCCGTCGGTGTCGAACAGCATATGCGCCAACGGATCGCCGTTGGCGATAAACGCGTCGTTCGACGGAATGATCATCGAGGCATAGCTGAAGTAACGGTTATTGGCGGGGTCGAGATGGAAGGTCGCCGAGGTTGTCTCGCCAGGGTCGATTACCGGCGGACCGGCAAGGCCGCCCGGCGCCGTAATGGTGGACTCGATGCCGCCGCTCGCTCCTGCGGGGCTGGCGTTGAACGCGGCGCCGATCGGGCCTGTATTGCCGTCCTCCGCCAATTCCTCCAGGCCGTTGTTGAAGGCTGCGACGTTGCGGTCGTAGATGTCGAATTGGCCGTTGTGGAAGGCGACCCACATGGGCGTCAGGAAAACGCCGCCCTGTGGCGCCAGATTGGTGATTTCCACTTTAATCGCCGCCGCCGATGCCTGGCCGCTGACGCCGATGCTGAGCAAGGCGGCTGCGGCGGCGCCGATCACGCCGGCTCGAATGCCCCGCTTCCGTTGTGCCATGTTTCGTTCGCGCGATGCCATATGTCCCTCCGCTCGCGTAACATTTACGTGCGCGCATAGTGGCAAAGCCGCGTAAGCCTTCGATAAGGCTCCTGTAAAGATTGTGTAAAGCGGAGGTTCGCGCCGCGGATTCCAAGTCGGCGTGAAATGACATAGAGTCGTTGCCGCACCGTTTTCCAAACCGTGGGGTTTTCAATGCGTTACAGGTTGACCGGTCTGGGAATCGCTTTTTCGTTTCTCGTCGTGGCCGGCACGGGGCACGCCGGGGACTCACAGAACCGTTTCAAGTCCTACAACCCGCTGCTCAGTTGCGGCGACCTCGTCGAGTTGCGCCACGGCCCGGAAACGATCGAAAAGACAGCCGCGTTCTGGTGGCTGATCGGCTTCATGTCCGGGGTGAACAACGGCCTGCCGGAGACGTTCGACATCACCGGCGAAACCGGTTTGTTCGATTCCCTGCAATGGGCGGTCGACTACTGCGCCGCTAATCCGGAAGCGCCGTTGGAGGATGCCGCCCAGTCTTTGGTGCGGCACCTTTATCCGAACCGGGTGCCCGAAGCGCCCGAATAGGGGATTACTCAGCGGCGACCGCCTGAACCGCCTCGGCCATCGGGACGAAGGTGTACGTCTTCGAGATGATCTGCCAGCGCCCGTCGATCTTCAGCAGGCTCAGGTAATCGGTGAACAGCTTCGGCGCGATGGTGATCTGCACGACGGCCAGGGCGGACTCCGGGCCGGACCGGTCGATCGACAGAATCCGGTCGTTGCGTGTCTCGCCCTTGGTAGCCGGCGCCACGCGTCCTTCGACGCGGGCGTAGACCGCCGTCATGTCGTCGTCGACCAGGCTGCCGTCGGTCGACGAATAGAGATGCGCGTTCGGGTGGAAGACTCTGCGTAGGGTGTCGACGTCGCCTTCATGGAAGCCGTCGAAGTAGATCTGCAAGGCTTGGGCGATCTCGGCGTAGGATTGGTCCATCTCTGCCTCCTGTTGAGCCGGCATCATAACGTTTTTACCCCTGGCCGGTCACGCCCCGCCGCTGGTGGCGGCGATTGACCGGTGTCAATGCGTGCGGCGCCGTCGGCATGTGGGCTGTTCCGTATGGATTGGCCTCGCGAAACCTTCGGCCGATGAACGGACTGGCGCCGTTCGAAGACCTCGACCTTTTCATCCGCCTGGCTGTCGCCTTGGCCGGTGGCTTGCTGATCGGGCTGGAGCGTGGCTGGGAGGGCAGGGATCTGCCGGAGGGGTCGCGCATCGCCGGTGTACGCACCTTTGGTCTCGTCGGCTTGCTAGGCGGTGCCGTTGTGCTGTTCGCCGGCGATTTCAACGGCATGTTCCTGGCGGCGGTCGCCCTGGGAATAGCGCTATTCGCCGTCGCGGCCTATTGGCGTGCGTCGCACATGGCGGCGGACATCGGCATCACGACGCTGGTCGTGCTGCTTTTGGCCTTCGTGCTCGGCGCGCTGGCCGGCGCCGGTTATCTGGTGCCGGCGTCAGCGGCGGCCGTCGTCGTCGCCGTCCTGCTCGGCATCAAGCCCGAGTTGCACGGCATCCTGCAACGCATGGACCGGACGGAGCTGCTGGCCAGCCTTCGGCTCCTGCTGATTTCGGTTGTCATCCTGCCGGTGTTGCCGGACGAGGGCTATGGGCCGTGGCAGGCGGTGAACCCGTACCGCATCTGGTGGATGGTCGTGTTGATCGCCGCTATCTCGTACGCCGGCTACCTGTCGATCCGGTTGATCGGCACGCGCCGAGGGATCCTGCTGACCGGGTTGCTGGGCGGGCTGGCCTCGTCGACGGCGGTGACCCTGAGCTTCGCGCGCCTGGCGCAGCGCGGCGCGGCGCGGCCGGATCTGTTGGCGGCCGGCGTCGTCGTGTCGGCGGCGATCATGTTCCCGCGCATTCTGGTGGTCCTCGCCGTATTCGCCCCGGTTCTGGTCGAGCCGCTGGCGTGGGCGTTGATCCCGGCGGGGGCGACGGCGGTCGCCGTCGCTGCCTGGTTTGCGCGCAGGATTCCGATGCCGGAGATTCAGGAGATGGAAGCGCCGCGCCCGCGCAATCCGCTGGACCTGATGACCGCGATCAAGTTCGGCCTGCTGCTCGCCGTGATCATGGTGCTGGTTCGCGCCGCCGGCCAGTGGGCCGGCGATGCGGGGATCTACCTGCTCGCGGCGCTGTCCGGCCTGGGCGATGTCGATGCGATTACCCTGTCGCTCGCGTCGATGGCCGAACGGGCGGAGATTGTGCCTTCCATCGCCGTGACCGGCGTGCTGATCGCGGCCGCCGTGAACTCCGCAGTCAAACCGGTGCTCGCCGCGGTGGTCGGCAGTTTCGCCCTGTCCGTTCGTGTCGCGCTGGGTTTATCGGTCGCGCTTGCCGCCGGGGCGGCCGGTTTCCTACTGCGCTGGCAGATGCTGTCGTTGCCGTGACCGGCCGGTCAGGCGGCGGCGTTTTCGATGAACCGTAGCAGCGGCCACCAGTCCTGGCGCAGCGGTTCGCTGGTCTGGTCCTTCAGGTCGAACAGGCTCAGGCCCCGGTCGGCCAATTCCGGATAGAGCGCGCGGTCGGGCAGGCGGGTGACGCCGTTCAGGTCCTTGTCGATCAGGAACCGGTCCAGCCGGGCGGCGGCGCGGCTGCGCCCGCGAATGCGGTTGCGGATCAGCGCCACGGCCTTGCGTTCCTTGCGCACCGGCTTCAGCAGGTTCAGTTCCGCCAGGAACGCCGCGGTCGTTCTCTGGTCGAAGGCCGACGGCAGGATCGGCACCACGACCACATCGGACAGCCGTACGTAGTCCTTGGTTTCCTTGATCGACATGGCGGCCGGCGAGTCGATTACCAGCCGCGCGGTCTTCTTGCCGACCTTGCCGACGTCTCCGCCCCAATCCACACCTTTGATAGGTGCGGCGGTTTCCGGCCGCGTTTGCAGCCAGCCGAGGCTGGATTTTTGATTGTCGACGTCGGCGATTGTCGTGACCAGCCCGTTGTTGGCGAAGGCCGCGGCCAGATTGGTTGCTATGGTCGTCTTGCCGCATCCACCCTTCGGATTGGCGATCAATACGGTCAGCATGGAGCAGTCGAGGTTTTCGTCAGGTGTGCCAAAACACCCTATGATCTTTGAATTCGCGCCAGCGCGCCACTGTTTTCGGTTCGAAGGCCGTGACGCCGTGGCTGTACCAGCCGACAACGATGCCCGCCGCGTTGACAAGGCGGTCGCGTTTCTTGCCGGCTGGCTGGTCGGCAATCAGCGACTGCAGCAGCCGTTCGGCCACGGCGACGTCGTTCAGGTGGCCCAGCGCATCCTGCATGCCGCTCAGACCGCGAAGGTACGGCTTGACCTGTCCTTGTTCGTACAAAGACGAAAAGAACTCAGCCGTATAGCGCAGTTTCTTTAATGCAATTCGCAACTCGTGGCGTTGCGCCGCCGGCAGCGAACGGAACCGCCGGCCAAGCTTCAGCGCCTTCCTGTGGCGGCGGCGGAGCAGGGTGTCCGCGACCTCCACCATCGGGCGCGCCAATTCGGCCCGCATGGCACCGTCGGTATCCTTCCGCCAGCGGCGGCAGTCCAGCCAGGCCCCGAGCCGCAGCATCAGCACCGCGTAGCGCGGCGACTTGATTGCCGCCACGGCCGTCTCGTTGCCGTTGCCGCGCGCCGCGGTGGCGGCGTCGCCAAGCTGGGCGAGCGACTTGTCGTCCGGACGGGCGGCGATCACCGGCGCCAGCAGTTCCGTGTTGAATACGTCCCAGTCGCGCGCGGGGCCCAGGCTCGACAACAGCCACTTGCATTCCTGCTTGAACCAGACCAACTGGTCGTCGGGAATGACGCTCGAAAACACAGTCAGCGCGGACCGCAGGCGGCGCAACGAGACGCGCATCTGGTGGATGCCTTCCGGGTCGCCGCCGGCCAGCGCCGCCGCTTCGTTGGCCGACCAATGCTCCAGGCAGCCGCGCACGATTTGCGCCATCGCCTCTTCGACACTGATGTTCTTGTCGAGTTTCAGACGGCCTGCCTTGCGCGGTTGCTTCGACCCGCCGCTCGCCAGCGCGTAGCCGCGTGCGGACTTGCTTTCCAGCTCGATCCTGAGCGGTACGGATTCAAGCAGCTCCAGTGCCAGCTGGTAGATGTCCTCCGGCTTGCCCTCCAGCAGTTCCAATTCGACTTCGGCGATCGGCAGCGCCTTGGTTTCGGTTTCGATCGTGCCTTTGTCGAACGCCATTTCGATGCGGCGACGGTGGCCGTTCGCGGCACCGTTGACGATCCGCGTTTCGCGGTCGATCCGGGTCGCGAAGATCGGCCTCAGTTCACCCGGCAGGATCATGCCCAGCCGTTCGCGCACCGTCGGTTCGTCGATGGAATCCAGATCGGGTTCCGGGCCGTCGACCGCGGCTTCCCATTCCGCACGCTGTTTCAGGCCGCCGGCGGGCGCCGCTTCCACCTTGACAGTCTGCACGTAACCGTCGCCGGTGTTGCGTACGCGATAGGCGATGCCGCGGCGTTTCAGTCGTAGGTCCGGTGTGTCGTAGTAAACCGTTTCGAGTTTCTTGGTTCGTCGTTGCTCGACCGACGCCGCGCAGGGCGCCTCGAGTACCGCGCTCAAGTCATCGACGCTCTCGGCCGTGAGCTTGAGCTCGATCTCCATCTGATTTCTTGCCATCCACCCGCCGCACCCGCTTCCTTAAGGACGTGCAGGCGATCGCGTCGGAATTGCCCCACCCCTTGTGGCAATTGGCTGTTGCCTCTTTTTGCCGGATGGTTGCGTTGGCGCGACGGCGACGCGACGACCTTTCCGTCAAGTTATCTATAAATGATAAGGGCTCGCTTCATTGGGTCAACTATTCTTGGACCAAATGATTCGAAAATCGACCCGATCTAGTATTGACTCGAGCGTTCGGTCGGTTACGGGGCAGGCCAGGTCACTGGGAGGTGACGCATGAAGCTATTCACCGGCCTGCCCCGTCCGTTTCCGACGTAAGTCGGAAACCTGCTGTCAAAGCCCGACGTAAGTCGGAAACCTGTTGTCAGAACTGCGTGCCGCGCCGACGTCGCAACGGGCCCGTCCCGGCCAAGACCGTCAGGCCCAAAGCCATCAGCGCGATGCCGGCGGGTTCGGGCACGTCCTCGGCCAGACTGAAAATCATGAACAGCCGGCCGCGCTCTCCGACCGGCTGGTCCCTGGGCAGTGTGACGCCTTCCGCGAAGCGCCAATTCAGGAGGATCCGGCCGATTTCCGGCCCGATGAACTTGGCCGGATCGAACGCGTTCACCTCTCTGGTCGGCGTGACGCCGCGAAACCCCGAGGCGCCGGTCAGGGGATCTAGCAGCTTGGTCGCGCCGGATTCGTTCAGCAGTTGGGCGATGGAATCCAGGACCGGCCGCGCGGCGGCGAAATCCGCGCCCAGGAAAGGGAACGGCGTGGCCAGGCCGGTGTCGGCCTTGATCTCGTCGAACGACCGGCCGTCGAACCGGATGTTCACACGGTGGTCGCCGACGTCGAGGCCGCGGATGGCGACCGCCCTGGTGCCGTCCAGCTTGACGACGGCGGCCTCGGCGGGTCGGTCGCCGGCAACGGCAAGGAAGGCGAGGGCGGCGACGGCTGTCCCGGCCCGGTACACGAAACGCATAGGATTCTCCTGTCGGTCGCGGGCGGCGCGCCGCCCTGAAGCTCGTTCATTCGAAGTGACCTTAAGGGTGCGGCCGTGACCGGGTCGTCGCCATGGTGTGATTGCGGTGTGAATGGCTGGTTTCCCGCACGTGATAAACCGAGGACCGCGGGGAGCGGCTCTGCGTCGGTCCGGGGCAGGCCGGCTCACTGGGAGGTGACGCGTCGTCCGACTAACCGGCCTGCCCCGTCCATTCCCGACGTCTGTCGGAAATCGAGACGGCAAGCCGTGGGGGAGCGCCGCCCGGGGTTGTTCAATGCGTTGCGACCCTATGGCGGCGGCCGTCATCGCACCGTCGTGGCGGTGTCATCTCTTCGTCAAAAATGAGGTAATCGGCGGACTACCGGTTTCCGTCCGGTCCGCCCTGCCGGATTGGAGGCGTTTATCCCGACAGTTTGATCCGCGCCGGTGCGACCGGCAGGCCGGCGACGTCAACCCGCAGGCGGTAGACCGTTCCGGCGTCCTCTCTGCCGGACCCGATCGATCCCGTCACGATGTACAGATCGTGGCGGTCCGCCCCGCCGAAGCAAAGGCTGGTCACCATCGGCAGCGGCACGGGAATGGTCTGCCGTTCGGTGCCGTCCGGCGCGAACACCTTGACAGCGCTTCCGTGCGCGACGGCAACCCAGACCGCGCCGTCCTCCGAGACGGCCAGACCGTCCGGGATGCCGTCTTCGATGGTCGCGAACGGGCTCGGCGGGCCGACGTCGCCGTTCTCTTTAACGTCGTAGACCAGCACCTGGTGACGCAGCGAGTCCGAGTGATAGAGCTTCTTGCCATCGGGCGCGAAGCCCAATCCGTTGGTCAGTTGGATACCGCCTGCCAAACGACGGCCGGTGCCGTCCAGGTCGATAACGTAGAGGTGCCCGGGCTTCGGTTCGTCGCCTTCCGCGACCGGGCGAAAGGCAAGCGAGCCGGCATAAACCCGGCCGGCGGCGTCGGTGGTGATGTCGTTGAAGCCAAGCCCGCCGAGGTCGGCCTCCGGTTCGAACAGCACCTGGGTCGGCGCATCACCGGGTCCTTTGTAGGCGATGTTCTTGCCGGAAACGATCAAGCCGCCGTCCGCATGCGCGACGATGCCGCCGATGCCGCGCCGGTGCGGCACGACGATCTCGGTCTTGCCGTTATCTTTCAGGCAGTGAACGCCGCCATTGACCACGTCGCTGAAGATCAGGCCGCGGGCCGGGTCGTAAAGCGGGCCTTCGATCAGCCCGAAGCCGCTTGCCAGTTCTTCCATTCGTGCCTCCCACCGATTGCGCGGTGGAATTTTAGGCGATTTGCTGTAAAGCCGGCTAGCTGGTGGGAACGGTGCGGACGCGAACCCTGGTGACGCCCTGGTTGCGGAAGCCGAGCTTGCCGGCGGCACGGCGCGAAACGTCGATGATCCTGCCCTTGATGAACGGCCCCCGGTCGTTGATCGTCACCACCACGGACCGGCCGTTGCGCAGGTTGGTCACTTCCACCCGGGTGCCGAACGGCAAGGTGCGGTGGGCCGCGGTCATCCGGTTCTGATCGTAGACTTCGCCGCTCGCGGTCTTGCGGCCATGGAACTTGCCGCCGTACCACGACGCCACGCCGACCTGGCTGTAGGCTGCCGTCTGGGTGCCGGAACGGCGAGATTCCTGGGCCGAGGTGGCGCAGGCGGTGAATGCCACCATCGCCAGCAGGGCAATCAATCTCATGCGCATCGTGACCGTCTCCGAATTGCCGGATATGTCTATGTCCGCTGAAAAAACAGCGACTTATAGGATATTTGGCGACAGTCCGTGAAGATTTTGTCAACGGCGGCGAGGCAGTGCTTCAACTGCCCCGCGCTGTCAGCCCACGAATGATCACGTAGAACACCGGCGTGAAGATCAGGCCGAAGAAGGTAACGCCCAGCATGCCGCCGAACACGGCGGTGCCCAGCGCCTGGCGCATCTCGGCGCCCGCGCCGCTCGCGATCAGCAGCGGCACGACGCCCAAAATGAAGGCGAAGGACGTCATCAGGATCGGCCGCAGGCGAAGCCGGCAGGCCTCGATGGCGGCGTCGAACCGGTTGCGGCCTTCCTTCTCCAGCGCGCGGGCGAACTCGACGATCAGGATCGCGTTCTTGCTCGCCAGCCCGACCAGCACCACGAAGCCGATCTGCGTCAGGATGTTGTTGTCCAGGCCGCGCAGCGCCACCGCGCCGATTGCGGACAGTAGGCACATCGGCACGATCAGGATGATCGCGAAGGGGAGCGACCAGCTTTCGTACTGCGCCGCCAGCGCCAGGAACACGAACAGCACGCAGAGCGGGAAGATGAACAGCGCCGTATTGCCCGCCTGGATCTGTTGGAAGGCGAGGTCGGTCCATTCGAAGTCGATGCCGTCGGGCAGCACTTCCTCGGCCAGCCGCTCCATCGTCGCGATGGCCTGGCCGGAACTGAACCCCGGTACCGTGTCGCCGTTGATCTCGGCGGCCGGATAGAGGTTGTAGCGCGGCATTCGGTCCGGCCCGGAGATGTCCTCGAACGTCAGCAGCGAGCCGAGCGGCACGATGGCGCCGTTGGCGCTCAGCGCCCGCAACCGCGTGATGTCTTCCTGTTCCAGCCGGTGCGATGCATCGGCCTGGGCCGTTACCCGATAGGCCCGCCCGAACAGGTTGAAGTCGTTCACGTAGGAAGAGCCGAGATAGACCTCCAGCGCTTCGAACACGTTCTCCAGCGGTACGTTCAGGATTTCCGCGCGCACCCGGTCGACGTCCAGGTAAAGCTGCGGCGTGCTGGAGCGGAACGGCGTGTAGACGCTGGTGAGGCCGGGCGCGGCGTTGGCCGCGGCGACCAGCGCGTCGGTCGCATCCTGCAGCACGTCCAGCCCGCGGCCGCGCCTGTCCTGCACGCGCAGGCTGAATCCTCCGGCGGTGCCGATGCCGCTCACCGGCGGCGGCGGAAACACCGGAATGAAGGCGTCCTGGATCTGCGCCATCCGGCCGCGCAGGTCGGCCAGGATGGCGTCGCCGGTCAGGCCCTGTTCGGCGCGTTCGTCGAACGTATCCATCACCGCGAAGATCGCGCCGGCGTTGGAGGCGTTGGTGCGGGTCGCGCCGGAGAACCCGGCGAAGGTCGCGGTATGCGCGATGCCGGGCGTCTCCAGGATCGCCGCTTCCGCTTCGCGGATCACCTCGTCGGTCCGGCTGAGCGACGCGCCGTCCGGCAATTGGAAGGCGACGATGAAATAGCCCTGGTCCTGCGACGGGATGAAGCCCGTCGGCACCCGCATGAAGCCCCACACCGTGGCGCCGATCAGCACGGCATAGACCGCCAGCATCGCAAAGCCCCAGCGCGTGACCCGGCCGACTGTCGCCGCGTAGACATTGCTCAGCCACTCGAAGCCGGCGTTGAAGCCGCGAAAGAACAGCGCCACCGGCGACCGGCTCTTGCCGGCGTTCTCGTCGTGGCCCTTCAGCAGCAGGGCGGCCAGCGCCGGGCTCAGCGTCAACGAGTTGAACGCCGAGATAATGGTCGCGACCGCAATGGTCAGCGCGAACTGCCGATAAAACTGGCCCGAAATGCCTTCGATGAAGGCGGTCGGAATGAACACCGCCGACAGCACCAGCGCGATGGAGATCAGCGCGCCGCCGACCTCGTCCATGGTCTTTCGCGCCGCCTCTCGCGGCGACAGGCCGTTGGCCAGGTTGCGCTCGACGTTCTCGACCACGACGATGGCGTCGTCGACCACGATGCCGACGGCAAGCACCAGGCCGAACAGGGTCAGGTTGTTGACCGAGAAGCCGAAGGCGGCCATCACCGCGAAGGTGCCGATCAGCGACACCGGTATGGCGATGATCGGGATGATCGCCGCGCGCCAGGTCTGCAGGAACAGCAGCACCACCAGCACGACCAAACCGACCGCCTCGAAGATGGTCTTGATCAGTTCCTGGATCGACTCGTCGATGAATTCCGTCGGATTGTAGATGATCCGGTATTCCAGGTCTTCGGGGAAGTCCTCGCTGAGTTCCGCCATCGCGCCCTGGATGCCCTGCGCTGTCGCCAGCGCGTTGGACCCGGGCCGCTGCGAGATCGCCAGCACCACGGCCGGCTTGCCGTCCAGGTAGCTGTTGGTCACGTAGTCGCGCGCGCCGAGTTCCACCCGCGCGATGTCGCGCACCCGGACGAACCGGCCGTTCTCGCCGGTCTTGACCACGATGTTCTCGAACTGGTCGGGATCTGTCAGCCGCCCCAGCAGTTGCAGGTTGACCTGGAAGGCGGCGTTGGTGGCCAGTGGCGGCTGGCCCAGGGCGCCGCCTGCGACCTGGATGTTCTGCTCGCGGAGCGCCGCGATCACCTCGCCGACCGACATGTTGAGCGACGCGATCCGGTCCGGGTCCAGCCAGATCCGCATGCTGTAGTCGCGCGCGCCGAACATCTGGATGTCGCCGACGCCGTCCAGCCGGGCCAGGAGATCGCGCACCTGCAGCAGGCCGTAGTTGGAGATGTAAAGCTGGTCGTAGGTGTTGTTCGGCGACAGCAGGTGCACGACCATCAGCAGGTCGGGCGAGTTCTTGCGGGTGGTGACGCCAAGCCGCCGCACTTCCTCCGGCAGGCGCGGCTCCGCGATGGCGACCCGGTTCTGCACCAGCACCTGCGCCTGGTCCAGGTCGGTGCCCAGTTCGAACGTGATCGTTACGCTGACCCGGCCGTCGCTGGTCGATTGGGAATACATGTACTGCATTCCCTCGACGCCGTTGATCTCCTGCTCGATCGGCGTCGCGACGGTGTCCGCGATTACCTCGGCGCTGGCGCCCGGATATTGCGCGTTGACCACGATGGTCGGCGGCGCCACCTCCGGATACTGCGCCACCGGCAGCGAAAAATAGGCGATGGCGCCGACGATCAGGATGAAGATGGAGACGACCGCCGCGAAGATCGGGCGGTCGATGAAGAAATGGCTGAACCTCATCCCGCGGACGCCGTCCCGCCGGGAATTTCGATTTCGCTCCGCTGCGGCGTCACCTTGCCGCCGGTCCGGGCCCGCTGAATGCCGTTGACGATTACCCAGTCGTCGGCGGTAATCCCGCTCCGCACCACCCTGAGCCCGTCGACGATCGGGCCGAGCTCCACTTGGCGGTAGCCGACGGTTCCCTCATCGTCCACCACATAGACGAACTTCCGCGACTGGTCGGACAGGATCGCTTCGTCCGGCAGTGTCAGGCCGATGTATTCGCCGCTGCCCAGCAGACGGATCCTGGCGAACATGCCGGGCAGAAACACCTTGTCCGGATTCTCGTAGATCACCCGCCCGCGAACCGTGCCGGTTTCGAAGTCGATCTGGTTGTCGACGAAGTTCATGTGGCCCAGGTGAACGAAGTCGTCCTCGTCGGCCAGCGAGAGATAAACCGGATTGGCCTGCTGCCGCGAGCTCGGTCGGTCGCCGCGGCGCGACAGCCGGATGTATTTCAGATGGTCGCTCTCGCTGACGTCGAAATAGAAATGGATGGGATCCAGCGACACGACGGTCGTCAGCAACGTCGAATCCGCGGTGCCGCCGCTGATCAGGTTGCCGATGCTGACGAAGTTGCGGCTGATCCGGCCGGTAACCGGCGCGGTGATGCGCGTGAACTCCAGATCCAGCCGTGCCGCGGCGACCGCCGCTTCGGCGGCTTTCACGGCGTCTTCCGATTCCCGCTTCGCCTCCAACCGTTGATCGAAGGCCTGCTCGGAGATCGTCCGCCGCTCGACCAGCGGCCGCGCGCGCTCCAGTTCCTTGTCGGCGAAGTGGAGCCGGGTCCTGGCCTGGTTCAACTCCGACTCCGCCTGTTCCAGCGCGATGGTGAACGGTCGCGGGTCGATCACGAACAGCAGGTCGCCCTTTTGGACGATCTCGCCGTCCTCGAAGTCGATGCTGTCCAGGTAACCGCTGACGCGGGACCGGATCTCGACATATTCCACCGCCTCGAACCGGCCGGTATATTCGTCCCATTCGACGACGTCCCGCTGCAGCGGTTGGCTCACCGTCACCGGCGGGGGCGGCATGCTCGCCCGCGCGTCCGCCGTCGGTGCTTCGTCGCAGCCGGCCAGCAGAACGACGGCGGCGGCGCTCACAATCAGATTCCGGCCTATCGCCCTGGATTGAAACATGGTCCGGTCCCCCCGGTTATGTGACTGGTTTCAGGTACCGCTATCCGGCCTCGCGGTCGGTTCGGTACGCCGTCGCGGCCCCGGCCGCGCGTCTTCGATTGTTTTGCTTCAATGGCGCAAACCGATTGTTTAGCCGGTGTTTGCTACAGAAATTTGCAGGCGGCTTTTCGTTGCTCGGCGTTGCTCCCGCATAACTAGGACGGCATCGTCGGGAGGCAAGGGAGCACCTCCAAGATGACCTGTTTGCGGTGCGCGTATGACGCTTATGCCGATCTTTCTGTTGTGCGCGCTAGCGGGAATTGCGATGTCTGCCCAAATGTTGAGCAGTTTTTTGGGAGTCGGGATGAGCAATCTCAGTGTGGTCAAGGATTTGTATGCGGCGTTTAGAGGCCGCGACCGAGAGCGTATCCTTGAACTGCTGCACCCTCAGGTCGAATGGGTTCAGGCCGAGGGATTCCCGGGCGGCGCGCGCCGTGTCGGCCCCGACCAGGTCTTGAGCGGCGTGTTCGACGGCTTCCGCGACAACTGGGACGATTGGAAGGCCGGGGTCGATGAATATCTCGACGGCGGAGATGCGGTCATCGCGCTCGGCGCCTACAGCGGCACGTTCAAGCGGACCGGCCGGTCGATGCACGCGCCGTTCGCGCATGTCTATCGCGTCCGGGACGGCCGCATTGTCCATTTCCAGCAATACACCGACACCCGGCTGGTCGCCGACGCGATGTCCGAATAGCCGGCGGCTTGCCGGCCGGCGCACCCGCAATGTAGTTTGGCGCCGATCATCGTTGAAAGAGGCAACGCCGCCATGGCCAAGATCGAAACCGTTGAACAGCTTCGCCGGCTTTACACTAAGCCGCCGTCGGACCGGGCTTTGCGCAAGGTGATCGACCGGCTCGATCCACACTGCCGCCGGTTTATCGAGCTGTCGCCGTTTCTTCTGTTGGCTTCCAGTGCGGCCGATCATACGGCGGATGTATCGCCGCGCGGCGACGGCCCAGGCTTCGCCCAGGTGCTGGATGACAACACCGTCGCTATTCCGGACCGTCCCGGTAATAACCGCCTGGACACGCTGACCAACCTGCTCGGCAACCCGGAAGTCGCGTTGATCTTCATGGTGCCCGGCGTCGCCGAAACCCTGCGCATCAACGGCACGGCGGAAATACGCGACGACGCGGACCTCTGCGAACGCTTCGCCGTCGACGGCAAGCTGCCGCTCTCGGTGGTCCTGGTCACCGTGCGCGAGGCGTATCTGCACTGCGCCAAGTCGATCATGCGGTCCCGGATCTGGGATCCCGACGCCAGGATAGAGCGGTCGGAACTGCCCTCCATGGGCCAGATGATCAAAGACCAGATCGGCTCCACCGAACCGGCCGAGTCCCAGGAAGAAATGGTGGAGCGCTACCGGGCAACGCTTTACTGAGGCGGCTTTGGCTTCGTTTTAGGCGTTGGTCAGCGCCGTCAGCTTCGATGCCACCCATTTGTGGAAACAATGGGTCGGCCGGTCCATGACCGGCGAGAACACGCCGCCTCGGAAGGCCGGCGACGCCCGGCCGCGCTGCATGCCTTCGACCACACCGCGGTCTTCTTCGAAAACGCCCAGCCACTGCGCCGCGTTGGCCTGACGAAGCTTGCCGTGATCGGCGTCCGCCGCTTCCTCGTCGAAGTAATAGATTTCGAAATGCTCGATCGTTCGGCTTACCGTCACCGGCTGCAGGCAGACCGTATAGAAATGGTCCGCGTGAATGCCGAACAGCACGTTCGGAAACAGCGCGATATATTCCGCCGCCCCGATCCATTGATCCGGCAATCCCGGATGGGCCGGGAACGGATCCGCGTTGCCGTTCAGCGCCGGGCGGTAGGCCAGGCTGCCTTGTCCGGCGAAGTGGCCGTCGCACTCGATGTTGTAGTGATCTTCCAGCCGGGAATAGCTGTTCAGCCCGGGATGGATCCAGGGCAGGTGATAGGCCTCGCAGTAATTCTCGACCGCCAGTTTCCAGTTGCAGGCGACATCGACCTGGAAGCGCGAGTCTTCGCCGCCGTGGCGCAGTCGGCTTGCGTCGAAGTCCCGCCACCGCTCGGCCAGCGGCGCGATGAATTCCGCGAAGTCCGGCGCGTCGCCCGACAGGTTGACGAACACGGCGTCGAACCACACCGCGGAGCGCACCGGCTTCAGCCCGTGCCGCGCCTTGTCGAACCCGCCGCAGTCCGTGGTTCCGGGGCCGCCGACGAACGGCGTCGCCCGCAGGTCCCCGTTCAGATGGTAGGTCCAGGAATGGTATGGGCACCGGAGCGTGCCCTTGGACCGGCAAGGCGCCGTGACCAGCTCCATACCTCGATGGCTGCAGACGTTATGGAAGACGCGGATTTCGCCGTCCATGTCGCGCAGCAGGATCAGCGGCAGCCCAAGCAGCGTGACCGGCCGAACGTCGCCGGGGTTGGCGACCTGGTGGCCGACGCCGATACAGGTCCAGGACCGGCCCAGCACCGCGTCGCGCTCCAGGGCGGCGAAGGCGCTGGAGGTATAGGCGTCGTTCGGCAGTCCCGCGGCCGTCTCGATCGGTTGATCGACCAGCCTGAGGGCCCCGATATTCTTCTCGATCATGTCGAAGGACAACGGCGTCAATCTGTCTTCACCCCCTGCCGGCCGGAAGCAAGTCGAAATCAGTATGCTTTATGGCGATCTTTGCGATAACGCTGAAAATACTTATGCATCTATAATCCCAGCGTATGGATCGACTGCGAAACCGGGTGCCCTCGCCGGGCGCGCTTATCGCCTTCGAGGCGGTCGCGCGCCAGCTTGGATTCACGGCCGCCGCGCGGGAACTCGGCGTCAGCCAGGCGGCCGCAAGCCGGCAGGTCAAACTGCTGGAGGACGACCTCGGCGTCCGGCTGTTTCGCCGCGAGGGCCGGACGGTCAGCCTGACCGAGGCCGGCCAGGATCTGTATCTCGCCGTTAGCAGCGGACTCGGCCACATCGCGGCGACGGCGGACGGCCTGCGCGCGCGCGGCCGCGGGACGCATCTGACCGTCGCGACGTCGATCGCCTTTTCGGCTTTCTGGCTGATGCCCCGCATCGGCGCCTTTCAGGCGTCGCGGCCCAGCAGCGAACTGCATTTGGTGACCAGCGATACTGTCGACGACTGGCTCGCCGACGAAACCGACATCGCCATTGCCTATGGCGACGGCGCGTGGCCGGGCCGGCGGCCGCAGCGCCTGTTCGGCGACGAGATCTTAGCCGTCTGCCATCCCGCCTACGTCGAAAAACACGGCCGGCCGCGAACCGTTGCGGACCTGCTGGGCCATACCCTGCTGCAGTTCGAGTCCGAGCACACATCCTGGATCGGCTGGCCACGCTGGTTTGAACTCTGCGGCGTCGCTCCCGACCGGCCGCTGCACGGCCCGCATTTCACCAGTTACACCATCGCCATGCAGGCGGCGCGGGACGGGCAGGGCATTGCGCTCGGCTGGCGCCGACTGGTGCAGCCGATGCTCGACGACGGCTCGATGGTTCGGGTGACGCCGGGCGCGGTAGTGCCGGACAACGCCTACTACCTGCTAATTCCCGCGCGCAAGGAAGACGATCCGACGGTACGCGCGTTTCGCGACTGGATCGTGGCGCAGGCGGCGCTCGACTGGCGCTGACCGGGGCCCGGGGACGGACGGCTCACGCCCGTTTGTCGTTGACAGATTGCCGAAATGTCCGTCAAAATGTGCGAAAATCGAACGTTTGTTCGCAATGCGTACATTTTGACGGATTGAAGAATAACGAAGCAAACAGGGAAGGAGGCCGCTAATGGCCACGAAACTCGGCGCTCTGTTGAAGACCGGCCTGCTGCTTGCCCCGATGATGGTGGCCGGCGCCGCCGCCAACGCCGAAACCGTAAAGCTGACCATCGCCTCCAGCCACCCGAAGGTCGTCGCCTGGGTCGGCGTGATGTCCGAGCATGTGGTGCCGGAATCCAACAAGCGGCTGAAGGAAGCGGGCCTCGATTTGCAGATCGAGTGGACGGAGGCCTATGGCGGCGCGCTGTATAAATTCCAGAACACGCTGGAGGCGGTCGAGGAGGGCATCACCGATGTCGGCTGGGTCGGTACGCTCTGGGAAGACTCGAAGATGCCCTTGCAGAACGTGACCTTCCATACGCCGTTCGTGACGGACGACCTCCCGACCCTGTTGGATTTGTTCAACGACATGCATCGCGACATGCCGGCGCTGCGCAAGGCATGGGCGGACCGTAATCAGGTCTTCCTCGGGGCCAGCGGCATCGAGACCTATCACCTTCTCACCAAGGAGCCGGTCGAAAAGTTCGACGATCTTGCCGGCCGCAAGATCATCGCCGCCGGCGCGGTGGGCGGCTGGGTCAACGGCACCGGGGCCGTGCCGGTCAACGGCGGCCTGCCGGGCTTCTACAACATGCTCAAGACCGGCGTGGCCGAGGGCGTGCTGATCCCGTTCAGCGGGGCCTTTCCGTTCAAGCTCTACGAAGTCGCGCCGCACATCACCAAGGTCAGTCTCGGCGCGCAGTTCACCGGCGGCATGGCGATGAACAAGGATAGCTGGGACCGGCTGCCGCCGGAGGCGCAGCAGATCTTCATGGACCTCGGCCGCGACTATTCGCGGATCCAGGCGGAGCGCCTGATGAAGCTGGCATCGGTGTTCGAGAAAAAGATGGTCGACGCGGGCGCCACTGTCACGGAACTGCCGGCGGCGGAGCGGGCGAAATGGGTCGCCAGGCTGCCGAGCATTGCCGACGACTGGGTCGGCAATGTCGGCGCGCGGGGCTTGCCCGCGGCGGAGGTTCTCAAGACCTATATGGACGGTGTCCGGCAGCGCGGCGCCAAGCCGGCCGTCGATTGGGATCGATAAAACGGGGCGGCGTCGACCCGGTCCGCTGACGACATGTGGGTCCGCCGGACCGCCCACCCCGTTGCGTGGTCGCGCAACGTGTGGTGGGCGGGGCGGGACCGTGCGCATCTCTACGGCGTCTTCACCTCCATCCTGAACAGCGTCGGGACCGTCTGGATCTTCTGCCTGATGTTCCTGATCTGCGCGGACATCGGTGCCCGCGCATTGCTCAACGCGCCGATCTACGGCGTGCCGGAGATCGTCGGCATGTCGATTGTCGGCGCGGTGTTCTTACAGCTTGCCAACACCCTGCATGTCGGCCGTATCACCCGGGCCGACGTTCTATTCGATTGGTTGCAAAGGCGGCGCCCGGCGGCCGGCGCGGTGTTCGGGACCCTGTTCAACCTCGTCGGCGCGGCCGTCTTCGCCCTGATCGCCTATGGCACGCTGCCGGTCTTTTTGCGGGCCTGGGCGTCCGGCGATTTCGTTGGCGTCGAAGGCATCTTCACCGCGCCGGTCTGGCCGGTGAAACTGCTCATCCTGGTCGGCGCCACCGTCACGGCAATCGAATTTCTGGTCCTCGCGCTGATGGACGTGCGGGCCATGATCGTCGGCGACTACGAGCACCCGGAAGCGAAAGCCGGCGAGCCCAAGGGGTGGCTCGCCATTGCCGGGCTGGCGGCGTTGATCGCGCTCGGCTGGGCGGTCGCCGTCGGCGCGTTCAGCAACGTGCAACTGGGCGTGCTCTCGATCGTCGCGATGCTGGTGATGATCTACGCCGGGATGCATATCGGCGTCGCCCTGATCGCTCTGTCGTTCGTCGGCATCTGGTTGCTGAAGGGCGATCCGGCGCTGGGCGTCCGCTTCCTGGCGCTGGCCGCCGGCGGCGCCATCGAAAGCCAGGTGTTCGGCGTCGTGCCGTTGTTCGTTTTGATGGGCCTGCTGGTCAATGTCGCCAACATGGGGCGCGACGCGTTCGACGTGGCGCAATGGCTGCTCGGCAAGATCAAGGGCGGGCTCGGCGTTGCCACCGTCGCGGCCAACGCGGTGTTCGCGGCGATCACCGGCATCTCGATCGCGTCGGCCTCGGTATTCACCCGGGTCGCCGTGCCGCCGATGCTGGAGCATGGCTACACGCCGCGCTTCGCGGTCGGCGTCGTCGCCGGCAGCTCGGTGCTCGGCATGCTGATCCCGCCCAGCCTGCTGCTGATCGTCTTCGGCCTGCTGGCGGAAGTGTCGGTCGGCGCCCTGTTCACCGCGGCAATCGTGCCGGGCCTGATCCTGGCCAGCGCGTTCGCTCTGGCGATCGTGGTCATGGCGGTCTATTGGCCCGCCTATGTCGGGTCCACCGAAGGGCCGGGCGCGGCCGCTCTGGCGCGCTATCCGGCCGCCTGGTCGCGCAATGCCGGGCCCGAGGAGACCGTGGGTTCGGCGGCGCTCAAGATCCTGCCGATTGCGCTGCTGATCGCCGTCGTGCTCGGCGGCATCTATGGCGGCGTCTTCACGCCGACGGAATCCGGCGCCGCCGGCGCGTTCTGCGCCTTGATCATCGCGGTCGCCAAACGCTCGCTGACCTGGCGCAGCCTCTGGCAGGTGCTGGTGGAGACCGGCCATGTCTCGGTCTCCATCCTGTTCCTGATCATCTCCGCCAACCTCTATGGCCGCATGCTCACGCTGTCCGGGCTGCCGTTCAACATGATGGCGTATGTGGACGGCGCGGAACTCGGCTTCTATGCCACGCTCGCGATCTACCTCGTCATCGTTTTGCTGCTCGGCATGATCCTCGACTCGATCTCGATCATGCTGATCACGCTGCCGTTGATCCTGCCGGTCATCACCGAGCTCGGCGTTGGGATGGGCCCGGACCTGCTGATCTGGTTCGGCATCGTCACCGTGATCGCGGTTGAGATCGGCCTGCTGACCCCGCCGCTCGGGCTCACCGTCTACGTCGTGAAATCCAGTCTCGGCAATTCCCAGGTAACGCTCGGCGAGATCTTCCGCGGCGCGTTCCCGTTCGTCGTCATCATGGCGATCGTCACCGTGCTGCTGGTCGCGGTACCCGGGCTGACACTCGGGCTCCTTTAGAGCATTAGAAGGGTTTTGAAGCATGAACGAGTTGGACGCGGCGGGAAGGGACCTGCTGTTCCACAATGCCCGCACGCAGAACGGTTTCCTCGATAAGCCGGTCGCGGAGGAGAAGCTGCGCGAACTCTACGGCCTGATGCGGATGGCGCCCACCAGCGCCAACTGCAACCCGGTCCGTCTGGTGTTCCTGACCACGCCGGAGGCCAAGGCGCGGCTGGAGCCGTGCCTGATGCCGGGCAATGTCGAAAAGACCCGAAACGCGCCGGTGACCGCCGTCATCGGACACGACCTTGAATTCTACGAGCACCTGCCGCGGCTGTTTCCGCACAACGACATGCGGCCGCTGTTCAAGAAGAACGAACAGTTCGCCAACATCACCGCGTTTCGCAACGGTTCCCTGCAGGGCGCCTATTTCATCGTCGCGGCGCGGGCCGTCGGCCTCGATTGCGGTCCGATGTCGGGCTTCGACAACGGCGCCGTGGACAAGGAGTTCTTCGCCGGCACGCACATCAAATCGAACTTCCTGTGCAATCTCGGCTACGGCGATCCTACCAAGTTGTTCGACCGGAGCCCGCGCTTCGAGTTCGACGAGATCTGCCAGATCCTCTAGCGGGTGTCAGGCCGAACCACCGGCCGAGAAGCTCGGTTTGGCAGGCCCTTCGCCCGGTTCCAGCACGAAGTCGTAGCGCATCAGATGGAAAGGCGCGGTAACGCCGTAGGATTCGGCATCCGCGGCGGAGTCATTCTTGACGAACTCGGCGACCAGCGAGTCTTTGACCCCGAACACCGCATCCGAGTCCAGGTACTCGTCGCCCTCGGCGAAGATTTCGGTGGTGACCGTTTTGAACCCTTCGGCCGACAGGATGAAATGGATATGCGCCGGCCGCATGATGTGCCGCCCGCTCGCGTAGAGCAGCCGGCCGACCGGCCCGTCGTCGGGAATGGGATAGCTGCACGGCAGCACCGTCACGAAACTGTATGCGCCGTCCTCGTCGGACGTCAGCCGGCCGCGCAGGTTCATGTCCGGCTGATCCGGATCCATATTTTCGTAGAAGCCGTTCTGCGCGGTCTGCCAGATATCCAGCACCGCGCCGGCGATGGGCTTGCCGTCCAGGTCCTTGACCGTCCCATGCACGATGGCCGGGTCGCCGCCGGTATTGCCGCGGTCGATGCTGTCGCCCGATTTTACCTCCGGCGCTTCCGCCCGGTAGAACGGGCCGAGCACGCTGCTCTCCGTCGCGCCCGGCGGTTTCCGGTTCTGCATGGCGTCGACCAGGATGGTCAGGCCCAGCGTGTCGGACAGCAGCAGGAACTCGTGCCGCCGCTCGTCCGAGATCTTGCCGATCTCGGTGAAGAACATCGCGGCTTGGTATAGCTCTTCCGGCGTAAGCTGGACCTCGCGGGCGAAAGCATGGGCGTGGCGGATGGCGGCGCCGAGCAGTTCTTTCGTGCGGGCGTCGCCCATCCCCTGGATCTTGTCGAGGACGGCTTCGGTGACGTTTTCTTCTGTCAGGTCACGCATGGTTTCCTCCCCGTTTTCCACGGCGTGCGGCATCACGCCGTGTGCCCTCCCGGCCATCGTGCGAGCGCAGAAATCGCTTGTTTTGTTCGTTATACGCACATATGTTCGAATTACGAACATAGTGAATTGGCGATATTTTCATGTCAACTGAAAAGGACAAGCGTGACTTTGTCCAGTCTCTGGCGCGGGGCCTGGAGGTGATTCAGGCATTCGGCCCGGAACGGCCGGAGATGACCTTGAGCGACGTGGCCAAGCAGACCGGCATGACCCGCGCCGCGGCCCGCCGGTTCCTGCTGACCTTGGAACGGCTCGGCTATGTCGGCTCCGACGGCAGGCATTTCACGCTCAGGCCGCAGGTGCTCAATCTCGGTTACGTCTACCTGTCGATGATGCCCTGGTGGCGGATCGCGCAGCCTTATATGGAAGACGCGGCCGGCGAGGTTCATGAATCCTGTTCCGCCTCGGTGCTCGACGGCGCGGAGATCGTCTACGTCGCCCGCGTCCCCAGCAGCAGGATCATGACGATCAATCTCAGCATCGGCAGCCGGCTGCCGGCCTTCGCGACCTCCATGGGCCGGGTGCTGATGGCGCATGAGCCGCCGGAGCGCCTGGACGCTTTCTTCCGGGATACCAAGCTCGAACGACTGACCGACCGGACGGTGACCGACGAGCAGAAGCTTCGAAAGATCCTGGCGGCCGTTCGCAAACAGGGCTATTGCCTCGTCGACCAGGAACTGGAGACTGGGCTGAGATCGCTCGCCGTTCCCATTACCGACCGCCGCGGCCAGGTCCTGGCGGCGATGAATATGAGCGCCCATGCCGCTCGGGTGAAGAAAAGCGCGATGATAGATACCTACCTGCCGGCTTTGTTGCGGGCATCGAACCGGATTACCCAGGCGCTGCCGCAATAGGCTCTCCGCCTGGCCGTTCTGAGAAGAGGTGACGAATGACGTCGAAGCTTCGTGTCGCCGCCGTCGGCGCCGGATACTTCAGCCGCTTCCAATACGAAGCCTGGGATCGAATGGACGACGTGGATCTGGTCGCGGTCTGCGACCGGACGGAGGAGAAGGCGGCGGACGTTGCGAAGCAGTACGGCGTCGGGCAGGTCTTCACCGATTTCGCCGACATGCTCGATGCGGTCGAGCCGGACCTTGTCGATATCATCGTTCCCCCCGCCGCTCATCTCGATTGCGTGGAGCAGGCCGCGAAACGCCGCATCCCGATGATCTGTCAGAAGCCGTTCTGCCAGGACTTGGAAGAGGCCGGGCAGGCGGTTGAAGCAGCCGCCACGGCCGATACGCTGCTCGTCGTGCACGAGAATTTCCGCTTCCAGCCCTGGCATACCGAAGCCCGGCGGTTGCTCGACGCCGGCGTGCTCGGCCAGCCCTATCAGGTCTCGTTTCGCTTGCGGCCGGGCGACGGGCAGGGGCCGGACGCCTACCTCGACCGGCAACCCTACTTCCAGACCATGCAGCGGTTCCTGGTGCACGAGACCGCGATCCATCTGATCGACGTGTTTCGTTATCTGATGGGCGAAGTGCGGACCGTCTACGCAAGGCTCGACCGCCTCAACCCGGCCATCGCCGGGGAGGATGCCGGCATCATCCTGTTCGATTTCGAGGCCGGCGGCAGCGGCCTGTTCGACGGCAACCGCCTGGTCGACCACGCGGCCGAGAACCGTCGCCTGACCATGGGCGAGATGCTGGTCGAAGGCTCGGACGCGGTGCTGCGCCTCGACGGCGACGGCAACCTGTTCCTGCGCCCGCGCGGTAAAAACGACGAACGCCAGGTCGAATACGATTGGGAAAACAGGGGGTTCGGCGGCGATTGCGTGTTTTTGCTTCAACGCCACGTGGTCGACCACCTGCGCGGCCGGGGTGGGATCATGAACACCGGGCGCGACTACCTCGCCAACCTTGCGATCGAGCAGGCCGTCTATCGGTCGGCCGAACATGGCCGCCGGCTGACGCTATAGCCAAAGGCCGACCCGCGACGATGCGACGCAACCTTGGCGGTCGCCGAATGTGCCAGTATCCTATCCGAACCATGACGCACCATCGCCGCAACAGAACGGGCAGAATCAGTCCGCCGGGCCGTAAACCGCGCTGCGCCGTGGCGCTGGCCGCGTGTCTCGCACTTGTCGTCAATCTGCTTGTGCCGTTGATCGGCGGCATTCTGACGTCGGCGTCCGCGGAAGGCATTTGGGTCCAGATCTGCACGACGGACGGTATCGAATACCGCCGCATCGATTTCGATGGCGACACCGGCGGCGAAACGGAACCTGCCCGGAACCATTTCGGCGATTGCCAGGTTTGCGCCCATTGTTCCTTTTCCTCCTGCAAGAACATCGTCGCACGCACGGCCGCGGATTGGGCCGGGCAAGACTTCGCAGGCGGCCTCGTTTCGTGGGCCGATAACGCGGCGATCCGCTCGCCCGCCGCCGCGCGCGGCATTCTGAAACGCGCGCCGCCTGTCGCCTGACGCGCGCTATCGCGCCGCCTTCCTGAACGATTTCGGCCGGCACCCGAGGTGTGCCGGCGTGATGATTCCGATTTTCCAAAGCCCGCGCCGCCATCGCCGCCGGGCGCACGATAGTGAGAATGAGACAATGACCATCCGATTGATGATCGCTGCCGCCGCAGCAATCCTGGCTGCCTTGCCCGTCTATGCGCAGGAATATCGCCAGGGCGATATCGCGATTGAGAACCCCTGGGCGCGGGCGACTGCCGGTCGCGCCGCGAACGGCGCCGGCTTTATGAAACTGGTCAATTCCGGTTCGACGGATGACCGGTTGATCAAGGCGGAGACCGGTGTCGCCAAGAAAACCGAACTGCACACCCACATGATGGAGGGCGACGTGATGAAGATGCGCCCCGTGCCGGCGATCGATCTGCCGGCCGGCCAGTCGGTCATGCTGAAGCCGGGTGGGCTGCATGTGATGATGATGGGCCTGCACGATCCGCTGAAGCAGGGCGAGAGTTTCCCGGTAACGCTGACCTTCGAAAAGGCGGGCACCGTCACGGTCGACGTCCCGATCCAATCGGTTGGCGCCAAAAGCTCCGGCCATATGGGCGGCCATGGCCACATGAAGAAGCACGGCCACGGTGACATGAAAAAGAAGTCCGAGTAGCGGTCTTGGCCGCGCCCCGTTATCCGTGGCACCCTCTCGTTCAAAGGGGAGGGAGATCGGGATGCCCAAAGAGATCTGGCAATGGAGCGCGGCCCAAACTGCCGAGGCGGTTCGGAACCGGGAAATAACGTCGACGCAGGCGGTTGAAGCGGCGGTCGAGCGAATGGCCGCCGTCAACGGGCCGGTCAATGCAGTCACGCTGGACCTTTCGGGCCCGGCAATGGAGCAGGCGCAGCGCGCCGACGAGGTGGTGAAATCCGGCGTCGCGCTGGGACCGCTGCACGGCGTGCCGATCACGATCAAGGAGAACGTCGACCAGAAAGGCGTCTCCAACCCCAACGGCATTCCCGCTTTCGAAGGGAACGTCGCGGAAGAGGATTCGCCGGTCGTCGCCAACATGCGCAAGGCCGGCGCGATCATTATCGGCCGGACCAATACGCCGGAATTCAGCCTGCGCTGGTTCACCGACAACCCGCTACGCGGGCTGACCCGCAATCCCTGGAACCACGACGTCACACCCGGCGGCTCGTCCGGCGGCGCCGCGGCGGCGGTGGCGCTCGGCATCGGCGACATCGCCCACGGCAACGACCTCGGCGGTTCGCTGCGTTATCCGGCTTACGCCTGCGGCGTTGCGACGATCCGGCCGAGTATGGGCCGGGTCCCGTCCTACAATCCAGGCTCGCCGGGCGAGCGCCCGCCGACCTTGCAATTGATGAGCGTGCAGGGCCCGATCGCCCGGGAGGTGCGCGACGTCCGCCTCGGTCTCGCCGCGATGGCCGCGCCCGATCCGCGCGATCCCTGGTGGGTGCCGGCGCCGCTGGAAGGCCCGCGCCTCGCGCAGCCGATCCGCGTCGCCGTCACCAAGGAACCGGCCGGCATCGCCTGCCATCCGGCGGTCGCGGCGGCCATCGACGACGCGGCCCGCCACTTAGGCGCGGCCGGCTACGCCGTGGAAGCGGTCGACCCGCCGCTGATGGCGGAGATCGCCGAATGCTGGCGCATCCTTTTGATGACCGACTCCCGCGTGATGATGGAACAGCAGATGCGTGAGTTCGGGTCGGCGGACATCAACGCCGTGCACGATTCCTATCAGGCGTCGGTCAACCCGCGCGACCTGGAGGGCTATATGCAGGCCGTCGCGGGCCGCACCCGCTTCCTCCGCGCCTGGAACATGTTCATGGAAGAATATCCTTTGGTGCTGGCGCCGGTCTCCCAGGTACCGCCTTTCCCGCAGGGCGAAGATCTGAAAGGAGCCGAGCGGGTGCGCCAGTTGCTCGACGAGCAGAGCATGCTCTACGGCGTCAATCTGCTTGGGCTACCCTCGGCGTCGGTCCCGACCGGCCTGCACGACGGCGTTCCGGTCGGCGTCCAGGTCGTCGGCCCACGCTTCCGCGAAGACCTTTGCCTGGATGCGGCCCAGGCGATTGAGAATGCAACCGGCGTGTTGGCGAAACGGCTCTGGTAGAACCTTTGAGTTCGAAAGGCCTCTCGGATCCTCACCCTGAGGAGGCCCGAAGGGCCGTCTCGAAGGGTGGCCGTACGCGCCCGGCCGATCCCTCTCACTGCTGTGCCGCGGCGACCGCCTTCATGTCCGGCAACTCGTGAGCAATGCCCTTGTGGCAGTCGATGCAGGTCTTCTCGCCCGGGACCAGGAACCGCTCATGCGCTTCCGCGGCGCGTTTGCTCTGCCGCGTGAAATCCATCGACTCCTCGCTATGGCAGTTGCGGCATTCCAGCGAGTCGTTGGCCTTGAACCGCGCCCATTCGTGCTGGGCCAGAACCAGCCGTTTTTCCAGGAACTTCTCGCGCGTGTTGATCGACCCGACCAGCATGCCGAACACTTCCTTCGACGCCGCCATCTTGCGCGCCACCTTGTTGGTCCATTCGTGCGGCACATGGCAATCCGGGCAGGTCGCGCGCACGCCGGATCGGTTGGTGTAGTGGATGGTGGATTTCAGTTCGGCGAACACGTTGTCCCGCATTTCATGGCAGCTGATGCAGAACGTCTCGGTATTGGCCACTTCCATCGCCGTGTTGAATCCGCCCCAGAAGATGATGCCGGCGATAAAGCCGCCCGCGGTCAGAAAGCCCAGGCTGTAGTGGACGCTCGGCGTCCGCATGACATGCCAGAACCGCTTGATGATCGACCACATGACGCGTCTCCCGTTCTCGACCGTCGGCCTATTGCTTCAACAACGTGTCGATATCGACGAAGGTGTTCTCGATCAGCGGCCGCGCCTCCGCCTGCGTGACATGGCATTGGTTGCAGAAGAAGCGGCGCGGCGAGACTGAGGCCAGGAACTGACCCTCTCGGTCCATGAAATGCGTGATCGAGATCATCGGCGCCTGAGATTCCCCAACGGCCGCGCGGCTGTGGCAGGTCAGGCATTTGTTGGCGTTCAGGTCGACCTGGTAGCCGTCGATTTTGTGCGGGATCAGCGGTGGCTGTTCCGGGTAGTTGCGCACCTGTTTGAGGTGCGTATTGACGGCGGGCGCCATGGCTGGCGGTGACAGCGTTTCGGTAATGGCCGCGTCTCTCAATGTCGCGATTTTGTCCTCGGCGAAGGCGGTGCCCGCAAGCAGCGCGATGGCGACGATACTGATGGAAAGGTACTTCATGGCAAACCTCACACCGCTTCCAGTTTGACGGCGCATTTCTTGAAATCGGTCTGTTTGGAGATCGGATCGGTGGCGTCCAGCGTGACTTTGTTGATCAGTTGGCTGGCGTCGAACCAGGGTACGAAGACCAGGCCGCGCGGCGGTTTGTTGCGGCCGCGGGTTTCGACCCGCGTCACGATTTCGCCGCGGCGGGATTTCACCCTGACCTTGCTGCCGCGCCGCAAGCCCTTGTCCTTGGCGTCGTCGGGATGCATGAAGCAGACCGCATCCGGAAACGCCTTGTAGAGTTCCGGCACGCGTTCGGTCATCGAGCCCGAATGCCAGTGTTCCAGCACGCGCCCGGTGGCCAGCCAGAAATCGTACTCGTCGTCCGGCTCTTCGGCTGCGGGCTCGTAGGGTAGGGCGTAGATCACGGCGCGGCCGTCCGGCTTGCCGTAGAACTCGATGCCCTTGCCTTCGCCGACATAGGGGTCGTAGCCCTCGCGGAACCGCCAAAGGGTCTCCTTGCCGTCAACGACCGGCCAGCGCAGGCCCCGCTCGCGGTGATAGACGTCGAAATCGGCCAGGTCGTGGGCATGGCCGCGTCCGAAGGTCGCGTACTCCTCGAACAGGCCTTTCTGCAGGTAGAAACCGAAGTCCTGGGATTCGTGGTTGCCGTAATCGTCGCTGGTCTGTTCCAGCGGGAACTTGTTGACCTGCCCGTTACGGAACAGCACGTCGTACAAAGTGTTGCCGCGATATTCCGGTTTTTTGGCGATGAGTTCTTCGGGCCAGACGTCTTCCACCGTGAAGCGCTTGGAGAATTCGACAATCTGCCAGACATCCGATTTGGAATCGCCCGGCGCCGGCACCAGTTCGTGCCAGAACTGCGTCCGCCGCTCGGCGTTGCCGTAGGCGCCTTCCTTCTCCACCCACATGGCTGTCGGCAGGATCAGGTCGGCGGCCTGCGCCGTCACTGTCGGATAGGCGTCGGATACGACGATGAAGTTCTCCGGGTTGCGGTAAGCGGGATAGCCTTCCTCGTTCAGGTTCGCCGCCGCCTGCAGGTTGTTGTTCACCTGGATCCAATAGGCGTTGAGCTTGCTGTCTTTCAGCATCCGGGTTTGCAGCACGGCGTGATAACCCGGCTTGGCCGGTATCGTGCCTTCCGGCAGTTTCCAGATCTTTTCCGCCGTCGCCCGGTGTTTCGGGTTTGCGACCACCATGTCGGCCGGCAGCCGGTGGCTGAAGGTCCCGACTTCGCGCGCTGTCCCGCAGGCCGACGGTTGGCCGGTCAACGAGAACGGGCTATTGCCCGGCTCGGAGATCTTTCCGGTCAAAAGATGGATGTTGTAGATCAGGTTGTTGCACCAGACGCCGCGCGTATGCTGGTTGAAACCCATGGTCCAGGTCGACGTCACCTTGGTGTTGGGGTCGGCGTACAGATCCGCCAGCGCTTCCAGCCGGTTGGCCGGTACGCCCGACAGTTTGGAGACGTAGTCCAGGTCGTATTTGTCGACGAACTTGGCGTAGTCCTCAAGCGTCGATTCCGTCGAGGCGCCCGCCTTGTCGGCGTTCTTCGCTGCCTGCTCGGTCGGATGCTCCGGCCTCAGGCCATAGCCGATATCCGTCATGCCGGTCCGAAAGTTGACGTGCTTCCTGACGAAGTCCTCGTTCACCTTGCCGGTCTTGATGATGTGCCGCGCGATGTAGTTGAGGATCGCCAGGTCCGTCTGCGGTTTGAACACCATCGGAATGTCGGCCAGGTCGAAGCAGCGATGCTCGAACGTCGACAAGACGGCGACCTTCACATGCGGGTGGCTGAACCGCCGGTCGGTGATCCGTGTCCACAGGATGGGGTGCATCTCCGCCATGTTGGAGCCCCAGAGAACGAACGCGTCCGCATGCTCGAAATCGTCGTAGCAGCCCATCGGCTCGTCGATGCCGAATGTGCGGATAAAGCCGGCGACGGCGGAGGCCATACAGTGCCGCGCGTTCGGCTCGATATTGTTCGACCGGAAGCCCGCCTTCATCAGTTTGGACGCGGCGTAGCCTTCCCACACCGTCCACTGCCCGGATCCGAACATGCCGACGGCGGTCGGCCCCTTTTCGCGCAGGGCTTTCTTGAATTTCTCGGCCATGATGTCGAAGGCCTCGTCCCACGAGACCGGCTCGAAGTTGCCGTTCTTGTCGAATTTCCCGTTCGTCTTGCGTAAGAGCGGTTGGGTCAGCCGGTCCTCGCCGTACATGATCTTCGACAGGAAGTAGCCTTTGACGCAGTTCAGTCCGCGATTGACCTCGGACTTTACGTCGCCATGGGTCGCCACGACCTTGTCGTTTTTCGTCGCGACCATGATGGAGCAGCCGGTGCCGCAGAACCGGCAGGCCGCCTTCGACCATGTCAGCCCGGTCTTGTCGGCTTCGGTAATCAGGTTGGCGGCTTCTGCCGGTACCGTGATGCCGGCTGCTGCTGCTGCCGCGGCGACGGCCTGAGCCTTGATGAAATCACGGCGTGAAACGGTCATGGTCTGTCTCCCTGGTGAAGCCGGCCGGGTCGCCCGCATGACTGGGACTGTCCGCGCCGTCCGTTTCAATGTGATGGAATACCAATGCGGCGCTGGCCACGCCGGCCAGTGTCTCGACGCGGTTCAGCGCCGCGACAATCTCCGCATCCCCCGGGGTTTCCAGGGTGACGATAATCTTGCCGGTCGGGTCGGTGGCCGCGATTTCCGCGGATTCGATCTGCTCGATTGCTGCCTTAACATCGGCCAGCCTGTCGGGATGGGCCCGGACCAGCAAACTTGAGATGTGGTAGGTCTCAGGCATCGTCGCCTCCCTGCAACGCAATCGCGCCGACCGGACAGACGGGCAGGCAATCGCCGCAACCGGTGCAGGCGTCCTGGTTCAGGCGTACCTCGCCGGCGCCGCCGCCTCGCATGTCGTAGCGCAGGGCCCTGGCGTCGCAGACATCGACACAGGTCTGGCAAACCACGCCTCGACGCAGCAGGCAGGCCGGACCTATCCGTGCGTGCATCCGGGCAGCCGCCGAGCGGACATTCCCCCGGAGCAGATCGCGTCGTGTCGGATTGCTCGCTTGGGTGCGCATCGCGGTCACCCCGTCAGGAAGCCGGCGGTCCGAAGAGCAGGTGCATCATCCACACGATGAAGCCGTAACCGCCGACAACCGCGACGGCGATGGCGGGCGCGACGAACACCGTGAGGAAGAGAAAGGCGCGACGTTCGTACCGTTTGCGCTCGTCTGAAGCGAGGTTCGGGGGTGTCGTGGAATCCACGGTCGTACCGGCAGTCTTATCAGACATGTGCCCCTACCAATTTGCTGTCCGATATTGCGAAACGTTAATCCGCGAGGATTTACCCGAATCCGGACTCTCAACGAATCATCGACGGTAATTCATCGTTCATCCTTGACTTCGGTCATGTCGGATCCGAGATCGCGCATACTTTACTCTGCCATTTACCACGTTCGGTATTATAGCGCCTCGGTTCCGCAAAGTGGGAGTTTTGGTTAATGTCCGATGAAAGTCGGCCGCCATTTCCGCCTTTCACCGAGGAAACGGCGCGCCGGAAAGTTCAGATGGCTGAAGACGCCTGGAACGGGCGCGATCCCGATCGGGTCGTCTTGGCCTACACGCCGGATACGGTCTGGCGTAACCGGTCGGAATTCCTGAGCGGCCGTGAAGAAGTTCGCGCGTTCCTGCGCCGCAAGTGGGACCGCGAGTTGGATTACCGCCTGAAGAAATGGCTCTGGGCATTCTCCGGCAACCGTATTGGCGTCAAGTTCCAATACGAATGTCACGACGCGTCGGGCCAGTGGTTTCGAGCCTACGGCAACGAGCTTTGGGAGTTCGCCGACAACGGCCAGATGCACCGCCGCGAAGCCTCGATCAACGACACAAAAATCGACGAAGCGGACCGACGGTTTCGTTGGGACCGCGACCAGCCGACCCCGGACTTTCCCGATCGGGTGGACTAGAGAGCCCGACTGCCGAAGCGTCGTCGATAGTCGCCGGGCGAAAGGCCGGTATGCCGTTTGAACAGGTTGCGGAAAAAGATCAGGTCGTCGTAGCCGACCCGGCTGCTCACGTCCTGGATGGGGTTACTGCCGGTCTCCAGCAGCCGCTTGGCCGTCGCGATCCGAAGCTTCTGTAGATAGGCGAGCGGCGTGATGCCGGTCGCGCTCTTGAACCGGCGGATAAAGTTGCGCGGGCTCATCCCGACTGTCGCCGCCAGCTCGTCGAACCGGAAGTCTTTCGTCACGTTGCGGTGCATCCAGTCCTGGGCGCGCCAGATCGCATCGTCGTCGTGCCGCTTGTTGACGTCCAGATGCGCGAAGGCGGCCTGCCAGACCCTGGGCATTTCAATCAGCAGGGCCTTGGCGCATTTCACCGCGGCGTCCCGCCCGCAGAATTTTTCGACCAGATAGAGGCTGAGGTCCGACGCCGAGTTAATGCCGCCGCCGCAATAGATGCCGTCGCTGTCTGTCACCAGGTAGTCGGGCTGCCAATTCACGGCCGGGAACTTGCGCCGATAGATATCGGCCAGCGCCCAGTGCATCGTGCCCTGCCGGCCGTCCAGGATGCCGGCTTCCGCCAGCAGCGCGACGCCGGAGCAGACGGCCGCGATCTGAACGCCGTCGTCCGCCTGTTGCTTCAGCCACGGCACCACATGGGCATTGCGGGCGATCACCGCGTCGATGTCGTAGCCGTTGTCGACCATCATCTGCAGGTCGGCGCCGGAGGCGGGGACGAAGATCAGGTCGGTCTTTCCGATGTCCGCCAGCGCGCATTCCGGCGCGACCGTCATCGGGCCGTCCGGTTTGACAGCCCGGCCGTCGGGGGAGGCCGACCGCACCCGGAAATAGGGCTTGGGCTCGCCGTCGCCGAAGGCGTTCCACATCACGCCGGCGCTGCGGAAGATCTCGATGGCGTTGATCGCGGTCGATATCTGGCCGCCTTCCAGGAACAGAACGGTTATGTCGATCATGCCGTTGAATCTGGTCCGGCGGATTGGCAAAAACAACCACTATCATTGTCATTTATGCCATCTATCGCCGGCGCGGCCGGCATCGAATAGTCGTGATACCGCAACCGACGGAAAAGGAGTGGATCGATGCCGTTCGTAAATGTGAGAACCGTGAAGGGCCTGCTGACCGAACAGCAGCGCAAGGAGATCCAGGACCGCATCTCCGATGTGATGCTCGAAGTCGAAGGCAGGGGAAACCCTGACTTCAGGAAGTACATCATGGTCCTGGTCGAAGAGCATGACGCCACCGCGTGGAGCGTGCATGGCGGCGGCCTGACGCCGGAGGTCGTCCAGGGGCTGGTGGCGAGCCTGTAGCGGAGCGGAAGCGGACGCCCTGGCGACGGGGCGTCCGCTCCGCTTCCCGGCCTTAGCCGGCCATCTCGTCCTCGAACTCCTGCCACCAGTAAACCGGCGGCATGGGACCGCCCGCCGTCATCAGCGCGCGGTTATGCGCCATGCGGGCCTCCGGTCTCAGCGCCGCCTCCTGTTCCAGGAACGCCCCGAAATGCGGCCGCACGTCCAGGCCCGGATAGCGGATAAGCACCTCGCGCGCCTCGCTGGCCGAGATCTCCCGGGCGCGTTCGCCGAACACGTCGCAACGGGCACCGGCGGCGAGATATTGTGCGGTCGGGCCGTGTTCCGCGCCGACGCCGAGGACGTTGATGTGCAGGCTGATGGCATCCGCCACGGTCTCCGTCCGGTCCGGGTCCATGCCGTGTTGGCGCAGCAGGTTCTCGGCCGCCAGGGCGCCCTCGACGGCGAAGCAGTGCGCGCGTTCGTCCTTGCCGAAATGCGGGTCGACGACGCCCAGGTCGTGCAGCAGCGACGCCACATAGAACAGCTCGGCGTCCTCGATCGGCCCATCGTCCGCCTGCGCCAGCAGCGCTCCCCACAAATAGGTGCGGTGGCAGTGGTTGAGCAGGTAGTGCGGCGACAGCGCCATGACATAATCTTCCGCTTTCCGCGCGATCGCCGAGTCGGGCCTGGGAATGGCCTCGAGATCCAGGCGTCGGATGGTGTCGCGCATGCCGTCGCTCGCCGCCGCCAACGACCGCGCCTGTTGCTCGACCACCGCGCGTTGTATCCGGTCCCGCTCGGCGGCGGTAAGCCGTCCGCCGGACTGCCGTGCCCAGGCGATCGTACCGATCTGGTTGTCCGTCACGTTCCGTCTCCTTAGGGAAGTCATGCTCGTAACCCGCAATATCGGGTTGGCGGCGGTTGGCGGAAATGACATAATACCGGTGAATTCTGCCAAAGCGCTTTGCCAGGAGGTTTCCGTGGGTCGGTCGCCGCACTCGGTGGTGATGGTCTGCTTCGACGGTGTACAGCTGCTCGACGTGGCCGGGCCCATGGACTGCTTCGCCGCGGCCCATTTGCCACCGTACGATGGTGCGGCGCCTTACCGGCTCACATTGGTGTCGAAGGATGGCGGCGCCGTCGCCACGTCGTCCGGCATTCGCCTGGAGACGATTCCCTTATCGGATATCCAGCCCGGGGATATCGACACGCTCATGGTCCCAGGCGGCCCGGCCACGCGCGACATCGTCGACGATGCAGCACTGATCGGGTGGATCGCTCGGGTGGCCGAAACGGCCGGCCGTGTCTGCTCGGTCTGTTCCGGCGCTTATCTGCTCGCCGCGGCCGGTCTGCTGGACGGCCGGCGCGCCGTGACGCATTGGTACCTATGCGACGATCTTAAGGCGCGCTATCCGCAGGTCGCTGTCGAGCCGGACGCCATATTCGTCCGTGACGGCAGGATTTGGACGTCCGCGGGCGTGACGGCGGGCATCGACCTGGCGCTGGCGATTGTCGAAGCGGATCTCGGCCGCAAAACCGCGATGGAGATCGCCCGCCATCTCGTTGTCTATTTCAAACGGCCCGGCGGCCAGTCTCAGTTCAGCGCGCTGCTCGAATCGCAAACGGCGGCGGTCGACACCCGGTTCGATGAATTGCAGCGCTGGGTCGCGGAAAACCTGGATGGCGACCTTGGCGTTGACCGGCTGGCCGAACGGGCGGGGATGAGTCCGCGTAACTTCGCGCGGCTCTATAAGCAGGCGGTCGGTACCACGCCGGCCAGGTTCGTCGAGTCCCTGCGTCTGGAGGCCGCCCGCCAGGCCCTGGAAGATACCGCGCAGCCGCTCGGCTGGGTCGCGCGCCGGTTCGGCTTCGGTAATGAAGAGCGAATGAGAAAGAGTTTTCAGCGTCGGCTCGGCGTCGTGCCTAGTCAATATCGCCAGCAGTTTGCGCCCTGATCCGCGTGGGCCGCGCGCTTACCCCTTCACATGCACGGTCCGGACGCCGTCGGCGCGGAAGACCTGCACCGTATCGTCGATCAGGTTCCGCTTCTTGCCCTCCTTGACCCGCTCGGCCAGTTCCGTGTCCAGCTCGTCGTTGGCCCAGGAATGCAGTTCCTTGACCACCGCGCCGCGCAGGTCGCTGAAGCAGAGGCCGCTTGAGTACGGGCCGTGCACGGCGGTCACTTCCGCCGGCGCCAGCGGCATTTCCCGCAGCAGATCGGTGACGAATTTGGACCGCGCCACCGGGTCTTCCTGGTCAAGGTCGGCCCACCGCTCCGCATGCTCGGTCCAACCGTCCAGCGAATAGGAGATCCGTTTGCGCTGTTCGGCGATCATGTCCAGCATGCGCTGGTATTTGCGGTCGTCGGTGAAGTAGTCCAGGTTCAGGATGCAGTCCTTCACGCCGCCGGCCATCGAATTGGCGTAGACCAGGAACGAGGCCATGTTGGCGCGGATGACCGAGGTCGGGCCGGTGGCGCCTTCGATCTCTGCTTGTTCCGCCAGTTCGTCGTACAGGTTTTCCATCATCTTGAGTTGTCGGCTTAGGTAGCCGATCGCCCGGTCGTCTTCCTGGGCGACCATCGACGAGATCGGGGTCGCGAAGTCGGAGACCGATTGCAGCCTGTCCTGCAACTGCGCGCGGGACATGCCCGCTTCCGCGGCGACCCGTCCGGCGATCATCCGCACCAGCCTGTGCAGCTCTTCTTCGTCCTGGTCGGCCAGTTTCAGCAGCACCGGCCGCGACAGGCTGGACAGAATGTCGTGCTCGTCGTCGTCGGCGGCGTGACGGCCCAGCATCGCCAGAATTTCCAGGTAGCACATCTGCGCGTCGGCCTTGGTCTGGGCCAGTTCTTCCTCGGCCGTCTGTTTGTCGGTCCGGTCGCCGAACTCCATATCCATCTCAAGCCGGATCTGGCGCATCATGATCGGGTCCAGATGGCCTTGGTTGTCGTAGCCGCACTCCAGCACACGGTCGTACAGCATCCGGTCCCGGTCGGTGATCTCGCTCCAGTCCGGCAGGTTTCGGAATTCCATCACCAGGTCGCCGGCGCGGCCGCTTTGGCCCAGTCGGTTTCTGATCATCGCCTCGTAGACGTGGCTGTCCTGGCGCGACTGGCGGCAGCGCACCGCCTGCAGCGTGCGCGCGCGGAATCCCACATGCACGCCGCGGTCCTCGAAAGACTTGTATGGTGCCAGCATGGGTGCCTCGCCCGTTGGTTACCACTGGTCGGCCACCGCGTCGCTGTGGCCGAAGTTCATCTCGCTACGCCTGATCCGAGCGTGGCAATAGACTTGGCGCGGTTACACAGCGCCAAACCGGACGCGATTCTCAGTCGAAAGTGTTGATAGTTAGTTAAACTGAATTAACCAGTATAATAACTGGAAGTGTTGAAAATAGTTTATTTTGATTATTTCTATTGTTTTTCGAAAATTTTATTCAAAGTATTTTTCTGGCCGGTCGGCATTGTGCCAGCGCCCGGCACCCGGCGTTTTCGGAAACGACAGGGATTGCTGAATCAGCCGGCGGTTCCGGAGTAGGATATCGCCGGAATAGGTCAGGGTGGGGGTGGAATCGTCATGATTAGTCTGGATTTCGGCGGTAAGGCGGTGCTCGTGACAGGCGGGTCCAGCGGCATCGGCAACGGCATCGCGCGGGCCTTCCGCGACGCCGGCGCGGCGGTCACCATCACCGGCACGCGCCCCGTCGAGGATTATGACAGCGACCTGTCGGGCATGGGTTACCATCGAGTCGACGTCGCCGACGACGGGGCGATGCGCGATTTGGCGGACGGCTTGCCCGCGCTGGACGTGTTGATCAACAACGCCGGCATGGTCGCCTATCGCGGCGCCGAATTCGAAATGGATACCTTCCGACGGGTGCTCGACGTCAACCTGAACGGCCTGATGCACGGCTGCACCTTGTTCCAGGGGAAGCTGGCGGCCACCGGCGGGTGCATCATCAACATCGCCTCTCTGGCGAGTTTCCGCGCCACCCGCGGCAACCCGGCCTACGGCGCCAGCAAGGGCGCGGTGGCGCAACTGACCAAAAGCCTCGCCGTCGCGTTCGCCCGCGACGGTATCCGGGCCAACGGCATCGCGCCCGGTTATGTGGAAACCAAGATCACCCAGGTCTCGAAGCAGAACAAGGCCATCGACGACGCCATCGTCAAAGCCACGCCGCTCGGCCGCTGGGCGACGGCTGAGGACATGGCCGGCGCCGCCCTGTTTCTGGCCTCGGATCTCGCCGGCTTCATCACCGGCCAGACGCTGATCGTCGACGGCGGTTATAGTCTGGGGGTCTGATCGAACCGGTATCCGGTTGGAAGGGTAAACCCCTCACCCAGCTTCGACTAGGTCTCGGCCTTCGGCCTCGCGAAGTCTTCGCACCCCTCTCCCTTGGGGAGAGTGAGGGACCCGGCGCGGAGCGCTGGGAGGGTGAGGGGCTTATGGCGATGAGGCTTGACCGGGCGACGCGCTACCCCGTTTCCATCGGCAGGGACGGGTCTTGCACCCATTCCGACAGCGAGTTGTCGTACAGCGAGACGTTGTCGTAGCCGAGCATCGCAAGCGCGAAGGTGACGCCGCTGGCGGCGATGCCGCCGCCGCAATAGGCGATCACTTGGTCCGCCTTGTCGGCCCCGATCCCGGCGATTTTGGCGCGCAATTGATCCGGCGGCAGGAAGGCATTGGTCTCCCGGTCCAGCAGGTGGCCGGCCGGCAGGTTGACGCTGTCGGCGATGCGTCCCGCCCGTCCGTAGTTCCTGCCGCCTTCGCCGCGATGCTGTTCGGCGGACAGCGCGTTGATCAGGCAGGTCGCGTCATCGCCGATGCTGGCCAGCACTTGGTCCTTGTCGGCGATCAGGCCCGCTCTCGGCCGGGCGACGAACGCGGCCGGCGGATAGTCGGCCGGCTCGGTCGAGACCGGCCGGCCCTCGGCCTGCCATTTCGTCCAGCCGCCGTTCAGCACGGCGGCGTCGTCGAAGCCGAAGGCGCGCAGCATCCACCAGATCCGCGTCGCCCAGATGTTGGTGCCGGCGCTATACAGCACCACCCGGCTGCCCGGGCCGACCCCGTGGCCGGACATCGCGTCGGCGAACTGGTCCGCGGAAGGCATGGTGAAGCGCAGCGCGCTCGACCGGTCCGACAACTCACCCTGCAGGTCCAGGAACCCGGCGCCGGGGATGTGGCCGGCCTGCCAGTCCTCGCGGCCGCTGACCACGCGGTAGACGGTGTCCGGGTCGGGCACCAGATGCACGGTGCAGTCGAAGATCCGCAAGTCGTCGGCGCCCAGGTTCGCCGCCAGCCAGTCGGTTTCGACCAGGAATTGTGGAAGGTCCGCCCGGTCCGTGGAATTGCTCATTTTGTGCCTCGAATTCGATGAAAACCGCCGATAATCCAACCATGCTAAGATAACTGGCCTGCGCAGAACAGCCATGCGTCGGGGGTGCTGGCGCGCAATGCACCAAGAAGGGTAAAATAGACATACGGGGAGTGAGCGCGGCTGGCTAGAAGACCGCGCGCTGGGCTGGAAACGACACAAAAATCAACGATGGGCGTTCGAGACTAAATCATGGCGGAGCGTAGGCGTTACCTGCTTCGATTCCTCTTGCTGTTTGTGGTGCCGGCGATTGGCTTGGTCGTGGCCGCCTACATCTATACGGCGACCGGCCGGTACATCAGTACCGACAATGCATATGTGAAAAGCCAGAAGGTCGCGATAAGTTCCGACATCGACGGGCGCGTGACCAATGTGACGGTCGCGGACAACCAGTTGGTTCGCGCCGGTCAGCAGCTGTTCCAGATCGATCCGAGCCCCTACCAGATCGCGCTGGCCGAGGCGGACGCGGAGATCGCCGACGTGAAACGCCGGATCGGCGGTCTACGTGCCGATTATCGTCAGGCCCAGGCCGAGCTGAAGGAAGCCGAGGCGCGGCTTCGATACATGGATCAGCAGGTTGCCCGCTACCGCGACCTGAGTTCGAAGGGCATCTCCACGGCCGCGAAGTTCGAAGAGGTGGAGCGTGACCGCGCCGAGGCGGCCGAGAGCGCAATCGGCATTCAAGAGCGAATCAAGAAGGTCCTGGTCAGCCTCGGCGGCCGGGTCGACACCCCGGTCGAAGAACATCCCTGGTTCCTCCGCGCCAAGGCGGAGAAGGAGCGGGCTGCGCTTAACCTCAGCTACACACTGGTGGTCGCACCGATCGATGGCGTGGTCAGCAACATGAGGCTTGAGGAAGGCGAGTATGTCGAGGAAGGCGAGCCCGTCTTCATCATCATCGAACAGGCCCGCCCCTGGGTGGAAGCGAACCTGAAGGAAACCCAACTGACCCATATCGCGGAGGGGCAAGAGGCGAGCTTCGTCGTCGACGCCTACCCGGACGTCAGATGGCGCGGCATGGTCGAAAGCATCAGCCCGGCGACCGGCGCGGAATTCTCCATCCTGCCGCCGCAGAACGCGTCCGGTAACTGGGTCAAGGTGGTGCAGCGCATACCGGTCCGCATCTATATCGAGCCGGACGAGAACGCGCCGCCGCTCCGTGCCGGCATGACCGCGACGGTCAGCATCGACACCAAGCGCCAGCGCGACCTGATCTCCCTGTACAACTCCGCGCTCGCCTTCGTTCGCAACGACCAGCAATAGCCCGCCACGCGCCGCCGCGCTTCCTGGTATGATCCGCGCCGGGAGGATCCGCCTTGCGCATCGCGCTCTGCAACGAAGTCATCCGAGATAAACCGTTCGAGGCACAGTGCGTCTTCGCCGCGGCGCTCGGCTACGACGCACTGGAAGTCGCGCCGTTCACACTCGGCGACCGGCCCGACGAACTTGACCGCGCGACCCGGCAGAAGCTGCGCCGTGCCGCGGCGGACGCCGGCATCGCCATCGCCAGCCTGCATTGGCTGCTGGTCGCGCCCGCCGGTCTGTCGATCACCTCCGCCGACGCGGCGGTCCGCGAGCGCACATTGGAGACCATGCGCCGCCTGATCGACCTCTGCGCCGATCTCGGTGGCGCCGTCCTGGTGCATGGCTCACCGGCGCAGCGCCATGTCTCCGGCGACGACGACAGGGCGCACGGCGTCGACGCCTTCGCGTCCGTCGCCGCCGCGGCGGAAGCGGCTGGCGTGACCTATTGCATCGAGCCGCTGGCCCGCGAGGAAACCGAGTTCGTCAACACGGTGGCGGAGGCCGCCGACATCGTTCGCCAGATAGGCAGCCCGGCGGTCAAGACCATGATCGACTGCTGCGCCGCCGGCCATGAGGAAGCGTTGTCGTTGCCTGACCTGATCGACCGCTGGATGCCCTCGGGCCTGATCGCCCACATCCAGGTGAACGACACCAACCGTCGCGGCCCCGGCCAGGGCGAGGACCTGTTCGCACCGGTCTTCGCCGCGCTCAGGCGCAACGGCTATACCGGCACGGTCGCGGTAGAACCGTTCGACTACCAACCCGACGGCGCCGCGTCGGCGGCGCGGGCGATCGGCTACATTCGCGGCATCCTGGAGGCGCAATCGACGCCATGAGCATGCCCGCCGACGCGCCGCTGCTGGACGTGATTGCCGTCGATCTGTTCGAACGCGACGTGACGCTCCGTCTGCCGTTCCGGTTCGGCATCGTCACCCTGACCGAGGCGCCGCAGGCCTTCGCCCGCGTCCGCATCCGCCTCGCCGACGGTCGCGAAGCTACCGGCGTCTCCGCCGAGATGCTGGCGCCGAAATGGTTCGACAAGAACCCCGACTTAAGCAACGAAGAGAATTTCGACCAGCTCCGCGCCGCCCTCGATATCGCTTCCGCGCTCTATCGCGACGCCGGGCCGCGCACCGCTTTCGGCCTCTACGCGGCGGCCTATCACGCGCAGATCGACAACGGCCAGGCGCGCGGCCTCAACCCGCTGGTTGCCTGTTTCGGTCCGGCCTTGCTCGACCGCGCGATACTCGACGCGCTCTGCCGCCTCTACGAGGTGCCGTTCGCCGCCGCCGTCGCCGCCAACCTGCCCGGCATCGCCGTCACCGCGCTGACGCCGGACTTGACGGATTTCGACCTGCCGACCTATCTCGCCACGCTGAAGCCGGCGGCGAGCGCGCATGCCCGGCACACCGTCGGGCTGGTCGATCCGATTGCCGACAACCCCGATCCCGTCGGCGACGGCCTGCCGGAAACCCTGACTGAGGTGATCGCGGCCTACGGCCATCGCTATTTCAAGGTGAAGGTCGGCGGCGACCTGAACGCCGACCTCGACCGCCTTAAGGAAATCGCCGCCGTCTTGGATGCCGCCGGCATGCCTTACCACGTCACGCTCGACGGCAACGAACAGTACGACGACGTCGACGGGATCATGGCGCTCTGGCGCGGCATGGTGGCCGAGCCGCGCCTGGAACGCTTCCGCGCCGCCATGGTGATGATCGAACAGCCGATCAAACGCCAGGTCGCCCTTGATGCCGACATCGGCCCACTGGCCGCGGAACGGCCCGTCATCATCGACGAAGCGGACGGCGACCTCGACGCATTCCCGACCGCCCGGGCGCTTGGCTACGCGGGCGTGTCGTCGAAGTCCTGCAAGGGACTCTATAAGTCCATCCTCAACGCCGCCCGCTGCGCGGCCTGGAACCGGGAAGGGCGGGGCGGCCCGCACTTTATGTCCGGCGAGGACCTGACCACCCAGGCCGGCGTCGCCGTCCAGCAGGATTTAGCCCTGGCCACGCTGCTCGGCATCACGCATGTGGAGCGCAACGGCCACCACTATGTCGACGGCATGCGCGGCGTTCCGCACGAAGAGCAGGCGGCGTTCGTCAATGTGCATCCCGATCTTTATCATTGGGCCGGCGACACTGCGCGGCTTACCATTCGCGACGGGCAGGTGGCGCTCGGCTCGCTGGACCGTCCGGGATTCGCGCGCGGCGCCGATCCGGATTTCGCCGCGATGCGGACAATGACAATGCCGTCAGACCTGGCGGCACAAAGGGAGAGATAACGATGGGTGAACCGGTTTACCGCGGCTACGATCAGGAAGCGCTCGACTGGCAGTATGACAACCGCCGCCGGGCGCGCGCCTCCGGTGAGTACGTCGCGTTCTATCAGTCGGCCAGCCTCGCGGCGCGCAACGCGCTGCCCTGCACGCTCGACATTTCCTTCGGCCCCAGCGACGCGGAACTGCTCGACATCTTCGGCCCGGCCAAGCCCGGCCTGCCGGTGCCGGTTCACATGTTCATCCACGGCGGCTATTGGCGCGCGCTGAACAAGGACGACTTCAGCTTCGTCGCCACGCCCATCGTCGAGGCCGGCGGCATGGCCGTCGTCGTCAACTACGCCCTGATGCCCGGCGTCACCATGGACGAACTGGTGCGCCAGTGCCGCGCCGCCTTGGCCTGGCTCTACCAGAACGCCGGCGACTATGGCGGAGACCCGGACCGGATCACCATCTCCGGCCACTCCGCCGGCGGCCATCTGGTGACCATGATGCTGGCGACCGACTGGGGCGCCGACTACGGCCTGCCGCAGGACGTCGTCAAAGGCGGCGTGGCCTTAAGCGGCCTCTACGACCTGGAGCCGATCCGCCTCTGTTATCTCAACAAGGAACTTGGCATGGACGAGGAGACGGCGCGGCGCAATAGCCCGATCAACTGCCTGCCGGACATCCCGGCCGGAACCGCGCCACCGCTGGTGCTGACCTACGGCAGCCTGGAGAGCGAGGAATTCGCGCGCCAGACCGCCGTCTATGCCGCCGCTTGGCGCGAACGCGGTCACGACTGCACGGTCGACCCCATCGTCGGCCACCATCATATGAGCGTAATTTCGACCATGGCCGACCGGGAGAGCCCGCTGACCTGCATGATCGCCGCCCAGATGGGCCTGAGCTGAGGCAACGCCATGGACCTGACCAGCGCCGTTACGAAAATCCTGCCGGACGACGGCGCCGCCGGCATTCTGGTTGGCCGGGTGGAACTGCCCGCGACCGATGCGATGCCCGGTGGCCCGGCGGTCGTCGCGGTCCGCAAGGGCGGCGTGTTCGACATCTCGGCGGCCGTGCCGACCGTCGCTCATCTGCTCACCGCCGACGATCCGACGGCGCTTGCCGCCGGCGCCGAAGGACCGCGCATCGGCGATGTGACGGAGATCGCCGTCAACAGCGTCGCCGCCGGTCGGGACCCGTCCCGGCCTTACTTCCTGGCGCCGTCCGATTTGCAGGTCATCAAGGCCTGCGGCGTGACCTTCGCCCGCAGCATGCTGGAGCGCCTGATCGAGGAGCGCGCCAAGGGCGACCCGGCCGGCGCGGAAAGCCTGCGCGGCCAGCTTATGGCCGATATCGGCGTCGACCTCGGCCAGGTCCGTCCCGGTTCCGACGAAGCCGCGCGCCTGAAGGAAACGCTGCAGGCCAAAGGCCTATGGTCGCAATATCTCGAAGTCGGCCTCGGCCCGGACGCAGAGATCTTCACCAAATGCGCGCCGATGGCGGCGGTCGGCACCGGCGCCGATATCGGCCTGCATCCGTCGTCGACCTGGAATAATCCGGAGCCCGAGGTGGTTCTGGTCATCGACGCGCGCGGCAGGGTTGTCGGCGCGACCCTCGGCAACGACGTCAATCTGCGCGACGTGGAAGGACGCAGCGCCCTGCTGCTCGGCCGTGCCAAGGACAACAACGCTTCCTGCGCCGTCGGCCCGTTCATCCGCCTGCTCGACGACGCCTTCACCATCGACGACCTGCGCGCCACCGACGTGGAGCTTCGCGTGCTCGGCGATGACGGCTTCGCGTTGAACGAGACCAGCTCGGTCGGCCAGATCAGCCGCGACCTGCTGGACCTCGCCGCCCAGGCGTTCGATTGCCATCAATACCCGGACGGTCTGCTGCTGTTCACCGGCACCATGTTCGCGCCGGTGCAGGACCGGGGCGCCCCGGGCCAGGGCTTCACCCACCGCCATGGCGACCTGGTCGAGATCAAGGCCCGGCGTCTCGGCGCGCTGGTCAACCGGGTCACCGGCGCCGACGATGCGCCGCCCTGGACCTTCGGCGCCGCCGCCCTGATGGCCAATCTGGCGGCGCGCGGGCTGCTTTAAGCGGGCATTCGGAATACATAAAATTTGCCGCGAATTTTCACTATCCATGTCTAAATTGAGGTAACAATTTCAGCTACTTGCGGCGGCATTCCGATCCCGTATATGAACCTTATGAAGATCGGGAAGGGTCGTCGCTACCATGCAGCGAACAGAAAAAACCAAGGTATTGATCGTCGAGGATCATCGGCTGAGCCGAAAGTTCTTCCGGGAAACGCTCTACGCCTACGGCTACGACACGCTCACGGCCGAGGACAGCGAGCAGGCGTTGGGTCTGGCGCGCGAGTATCGCCCGGATCTCATCCTGATGGACATCCAACTGCCGACCGGGCCGGGGCTTGAAACCACCCGGCATCTGAAGAGCGACGCGACCCTAAGGTCCATCCCGGTGGTCGCGGTCAGCGCCCATGCCATGTGCGGCGACCGGACCCGGATTCTCGAATCCGGTTGCGACGGCTATCTGTCGAAACCGGTATCGATCCACACGTTGGTCGAGACCGTCGAGGACTTCGTCCAACCGCCGGGTCAGTAATATTCGGCCTGATCCAGGGAGGAAAAGCGGACCGGCAGTATCTCGGTGGTCTGGTATTTCCCTTCCGGGGATTTCTCCACCAGCAGCAGTTGCTGGCTTTCCATCAGGCCGGTTGGGATCACCATGCGCCCGCCGGGCTTCAGTTGGCCCAGTAGCGGCGGCGGGATCAGGTCTGGCGCCGCCGTCACCATGATCCTGTCGTAGGGCGCGTGCTGCGGCAGGCCCTGATTGCCGTCGCCGATCCGCACCTCCACATTGGCGCATTGCAGCGCCTTCAGCCGATTCGTCGCCTGATCGGCCAGGTCCTCGTTCAGTTCCAGGGTATAGACTTTGTGCGCCAGCCGTCCCAGCACCGCGGCCTGGTAACCCAGGCCGGTGCCGATCTCCAGAACCGTATGCTCGGGCCCGGGCGCCAGCAGGTCGGTCATCAGCGCGACGATGAACGGCTGCGAAACGGTTTTGCCGTGGCCGATCGGCAGGGGTGTGTTCAGGTAGGCGTAGGCCTTCAATTCCAAGGGCACGAATTCATGCCGCGGCAGCTGGCCGATCGCCTGCATCACCCGCTCGTCCAGTTCGGACTTGCCGGTCTGCTCGCTCGTCTGCGAGGCGCTGAGCGTAATCTCGCGCATCATCACGTCGCGCAGGATAGCGAATTCGGCCTCGCTCATGGGCCTGCCGCTATGTGTCGTTGTCGGTCCATATCTTCCCCGGCGCCAGCCGCGGTAATCATACGTCATCCATCGCGCTGTTGGCATCTTCCAATTGTCTTTAGCATGGGGCGAATAACTTTCTGTGAGGTTGAACCATGGCGGAAACAAAGCCGGCGCTTGGATATATCGGCATCGGATTCATGGGCAAGCCGATGGCGCTCCGTCTGCTGGACGCGGGCTACCGCGTAACCATCTGGGGCCGCAGCGCGGAAAAGCTGGCGCCGGTCGCCGCCGCCGGCGCGGAGGTCGCCGCGTCGCCCGCCGATGTCGCCCGGGCCAGCGACATCCTGTTCACCTGCGTCAGCGATACCGAGGCTGTGGAAGTGGTGGTGTTCGGCGACAACGGCATCGCCATGGGCGCGGCCGCGGGAAAGATCCTCGTGGACATGTCCAGCATCCGGCCGGAAGCGGCGCGCGACATGGCTGCCCGGTTGCGCGAAGAAACCGGCATGGGCTGGATCGACACGCCGGTCTCCGGCGGCGTTCCCGGTGCGGAGCAGGGCACGCTTGCGGTCATGGCCGGCGGCTCGGAAGCGGATTTCGAAACCGTCCGCCCGGTCGTCGCGCACCTCGCCGGCCGCTTCACCCTGATGGGACCGAACGGCGCGGGACAGGCGACCAAGCTGGTCAATCAGGTGATCGTCGGCTGTACTGTCGCCGTCCTGGCCGAAGCGACCAAGCTCGCCCAGGACGCCGGCATCGACGCGACCCGCATCCCCCAGGCCCTGGCCGGCGGCCGCGCCGACTCGCTTACGCTGCAGCAGTTCCTGCCGAAGATGGCCACCGGCAACTTCGCGCCGGAAAGCCATATCCGAACGATGCTGAAGGACCTCAACGCCGTGCAGCAGCAGGCGCGCTCGACCAACACGCCGATGCCGATGACCGCCATGGCCGCCGAACTGCACCGCCTGATGGCCGCCCGCGGCCACGGCGAGGCGGACGGCACCGCCTTGATGAAACTCTACCGCGACGAGCCGGTTTAGGGCGCCGACTTCTGTTGCAGCCCGGCCGCCCCGCTCCCCCGTCCCAACCACCCCAAGGGTCCCCTCATGGGTGGTTGGGACGGGGGAGCGGGCCGGCCTGCCTCTTCCCAAAAAGAATCCTACCGCTTGCCGTCGATGGGCACGAACCGAAACGCATTCCCCGCCGGCACCACATGCCCCATCGACGGCGAAGGGAAGTGCGCGGTCATCAGCAGCGTGTCGGTTTCGCAAACGCTTTCCAGCAGGCCGCGCCGCGTCCGCCGCGATTGTTCCGGGTCGAAACAGGCGCTGGCGCTCCATTCCGGGTGGGCGCATTGCACCGGGCTGTGGATCGCGTCGCCGCACATCACCGCGTTTTGGCCCCGCGAGGCCAGCCGTACGCTGACATGCCCGGGCGTGTGGCCGGGCGACGGTTCCAGCCAGACCTGGTCGTCGATCGCGTAGTCGCTGTCGACCATGTCCGCCAGGCCCGCCTCGATCACCGGCAGCACGCTGTCGTCGATACAGCCGCCGCTGAAGTTCGGCTTCCTGCGGTTCTTCTGTTCCCAGAACTCCCATTCGGTGCGCGCGAACACATAGCGCGCGTTGGGAAAGGTCGGCACCCACCGCCCGTCGAGCAGCCGGGTGTTCCAGCCGACATGGTCGGAATGCATATGCGTGCACATCACGAAGTCGATGTCCTCCGGCGTCAGCCCGTGCGCCGCCAGGTCGTTGATGTACTTCATGCTCGATCGCATGTTCCAGTTGTCGATGAAGTCCCGTTCCTTGTCGTTGCCGACGCAGGTGTCGATCAGGATGGTGTGATGCTCGGTACGGATCAGGTAGCTCTGGATCGTAAGGATCAGGTTGCCGGTTACCGGATCCAGGATATGCGGCTCCAGCCAGTGGCGATGCGGCGCCAGGTTCTCCGGCGTCGCTTCCGGGATCAGGTGCATGGGCTCGATGTCGGGGCCTTCGCTTTCGATGATCCGGTCGATCGCGATCTCGCCGATGGTACGCTCGGGCATGCTACGGTTCTCCTTATTGTTCGACCGGCGTGATGGTCGCGCCGCCCGTGGTCTGTTCGGTCGGCGTCAGCTCGATGGTGGCGACGTTGACCCGCCAGGGCGCGTCCAGGGCATAGAGGATGGCGTCGGCGATATCCTCCGCTTTCAGGATCTCGTAGCCTTCGACGAAGTCGCGCCGCGCCTGTTCGTCGTCGAACGCGCCCAGGAAGAATTCCGTCTCCACCCGCCCGGGGCAGATCTCGGTCGACCGGACGCCGGTCCCCTGCAATTCCAGCCGCAGGTTCTGGCTCAACAGATGCACCGCGCCCTTGCTCGCGCCGTACAGCGCGAACTTGATCGGGTGCAGGCCGGCGATCGACCCGACATTGACGATATGGCCCCGCCGCCGTTGAACCATGCCCGGCGCGGTGGCGCGCACCACATGCAGGGCGGCCGTCACATTGGTCTCCAGGGTCAGGTCGATGTCCTTCGGATCGGTCACGAAGAACGATTCGTACCCCCTGCCAAGGCCGGCATTATTGATCAGTATATCGATCTCCAGGTCGGCGAAGGTCTCGTAGATCTTCTCGGTATCGCGCAGGTCCAGGACGTGCGTCGTACAGCCGGTCGCCTCGGCCAGCTTCTTAAGCCGGTCCTCGCGTCGCGCCACCGCATGCACCTCAATGCCGCGCTCCGCCAGGGCCGCGACCGCCGCGGCGCCGATGCCGCTCGACGCGCCGGTGACCAGCGCCGTTCGATAATCCCTCAGGGCCATGTTCGTCCGTCTCCCGTCAACGAAGCGCTTCCCATACAGCGTTTTGCTGCAGGTTCCGCCATTAACTCAATCTTTACCATGTCGCAACCAACGTTAACATGTGGGCCGATACACATATTTATGTCTGCCCCCCAATCGCGATGGGAGAATTGTGGTGAACGCCAAGCGCCTTTCAGTAATTGTTTTTGCGCTCGCCGTTGTGCTTGGGCCGCCGGCCCCGGCCGACGAGATGGCGTCGAAGCCTGCTGCCGGCTCGCCGCCGCTCAACGAGCTTTACCAGGATTTGCAGAACCTGGAATCCATGGCCGCCGAGCGGCGCAGCTCGTTGGTCACCCTGCGCCAGGATCTCGAGAGCATGCGGCAGTCGCTGGAGCGGCTGAACGAAACCATCGAGCCGGTGGCGCCGCCGGCCTCCTTCATCAACGAGGTTCGCGCCGGCAGGGCCACCGCCAGGCTGGAACGCTATATGACGGAGACCGAGACCAAGCCGGTCGCGATGGAAACGGCGGCCGTGCCGCCGAAACCGGCACCGGCCCCCGATACTGTCCAGCCCGCGGCTGTGCCGCCTGTCGCGGCGGAGCCGGAACCGGTTAAGGTCGCCGCCGCCGAGCGCGGCGCCGCGTCGATCCACCTCGCTTCCTACCGCAGCCGCCCGAACGCGGAGCGGGGCTGGACCGTGCTCCGCGACCGCTACGTGGACATGATGGGCGGGCTGACGCCGGAATATGTGGAGGTCGACCTCGGGCCCGGGAAAGGCCGGTTCGTACGGCTGATCGTCCGGGCCGACGACGGCTTCTGCGACCGCCTGAAGCAACGTGGCGGGGACTGCGCGCTGTTGCGCTGATTTGAACCGGCCGTTATCGACGGTCGAACGTGAAACGGCGGCCCCTGCGGGAGCCGCCGTTTTTGTTGCACGCTTGCTCTAGCCCTGGTCAGGACCGCCGCTGAAGCGGCTGGCAGCCAATTCGTAGACAGATCTTACGCGCCGCCGCTTCGATCAACTGCGTAAAATTGTATAGAGTGCCGGTAAATATCCGGTAAAACCCCGCCCGATTCTTAGGCCAGGGGTAGAACGGCGTTGAAATAATTATCCTAATTGGAGGCGTTCCCATGGTCGACCTTGGCCCCAACCAGCCCCTCATCGGCCGGCCGGACGGGCGCGCCGCCTTGCAGACGCCCGCCCTGGTCGTCGACCTGCCGGCCATGCAGCGCAACATTGCGGCGATGGCGGCCTATGCGAAAAGCCGGGATGTCGGGCTCCGGCCCCATTCCAAGACCCACAAGTCGGCCCGGATCGCCCGCCTGCAGGTCGACGCCGGCGCCACCGGCGTCTGTGTGGTGACGGTGGGCGAGGCGGCGCCGATGGTCGCGGCCGGGATCCCCGGCGTGCTGATTACCTCGCCGGTGGTGGTGCCGGCCAAAGTCGACCGGCTGATCGCGTTGAACGAACAGGCCGAGGGGCTAATGGTCGTGGCCGACAACGCCGAAAACGTCGACGCGCTGGCCTCCGCCGCCGGGGCGTCGGGGCGGCCGCTCACCGTCGTCGTCGACCTGGATGTCGGCACCCACCGCACCGGCGCCGCCGATCTGGAGACGGCGGTCGCCCTGGCGCGGCAGGTATCCGCGTCGAACGCCCTGCAGTTCGGCGGCGTGCAGGCCTATGCCGGCCATCTCCAACATGTCGAGGACTACGGTACCAGGCGCGACCTGGCGTCTGAGCAGGCCGTCCGTGTCGCGTCGTTGACCGAACAGCTTACCGCCGCCGGCTTGGCGCCGCCGATCGTCACCGGCGCGGGCACCGGCACGCACGAGATCGACGCCACGGGCGGCGCCTTCACCGAGCTTCAGGTCGGGTCCTACATCTTCACCGACGTCCAATACGATGCGGTCGCGTTGACGGCGGATGAACAGCACCCGTTCGCGCCGGCCCTGACGGTGCAGGTCTCCGTCGTCAGCAACAACGCATCCGGCTTCGTCACCACCGATGGCGGCCTCAAGCGGTTCGCGACTGACGGCCCGAAACCGGAAATCCTACGCGGCGCGCCGTCCGGCTCAAGCTATCGCTTCATGGGCGATGAGCACGGCGCGGTGATCTTCCCCGACTCCGGCGCGACCCTGCCGCTCGGCGCCAAGGTCGAATGCCTGACGCCGCACTGCGACCCGACGGTCAACCTCTATGACTATTACCACGTGGTCGACGGCGACGAACTGGTCGACATCTGGCCGGTCGACGGGCGCGGCGCGATTTAGCAGGCTTCTCTAGAAGGCAATCGAGCGTTTGCCCATCCTTCGAGACGCATCCCTTCGGGCTGCTCCTCAGGATGAGATCGTCGTGTTTTCAATGAGTGAGCCCTCATGCTGAGGAGCCTGCAAAGCAGGCGTCTCGAAGCATCCAGGCCACCATGCGACGACTTTTTTTGCCACCCCGCTAACCGCCCCGCCGGGCAAGCTGCTGCTCCCGGTAAAACACGAACACGCCGGCCCCGACGATCACCGTCGCGCCGACGATGGTCCAGCCGTCGGGAAAGTCGCCGAAGAACAGATAGCCGAACAGCGTCGCCCAGATCAGCTGCGTGTAGGAGATCGGCGCCAGGGCCGACGCCGGCGCAAGTTCCAGCGCCTTGATCATCATGAAGTGGCCGACCCCGCCGAATACGCCGGTGCCGATCAGCATCAGCCAGTGCAGCGGCGTCGGCGTCACCCAGAACAGCGGCAGCGCCGCCGTCGCCACCGCCGCGCCGACTACCGCGGTATAGAACAGGGTCGTGAAGGGGTTTTCCTTGCCGCTCAGCATGCGGGTGATGATCTGGTACACGGCGTAGCCGACGGCGGTGATCAGCGGAAAGATCACCGCCCAATGCATCACGCCGGCGCCCGGCCGGACGATGATCAGCATGCCGCAGAAGCCGACCAGCACGGCGATCCAGCGCCGGACGCCGACCTTCTCCTTCAGCATCGGTATCGACAGCACCGTGACTAGCAGCGGTGACAGAAACCCGATGGAGACGGCGTCCGCCATCGGCAGATAGCGGAGCGCGGTGAAGAACGACGCGGTGCAGATCAGCAACAGCACGGCGCGGGTAAGCTGCAGCTTCAGGTGCCGGGTGCGGATCAGCGCGAACCGCATGCCCGGCGCCAGCAGGACGAACATGATCAGGAAGTGCACCGTGTACCGCGCCCACACCACCTGTCCGACCGGATAGATGGCGACAAGCTGCTTGGACAGCGTATCCAGGCAGACGAAGCACAGCACCGTCGCGAGCATAAGCAGGATGCCGCGAACGGTATCGGGCCGTTCCGCGGTTGCGCGTACTGAAGACATTGTCGGGGATCCCAAACTGGGCGTCGACGCCAAACAGAGTTGTACCCACGCAGCCCGTCGGCGCAACCGTTGAGCAACCGGAATTATTCGTCCGTAGCGTAGGTCACTTCGGTGAGCGACGACCAGTCCGGCTCGGCGGCGCAGCCGAAGCCGGGAACCGCCAGCGAGCCGATTTCCGCATGGCCGTCCTGGACTCTGATGCGGGCCGCGCCTTCCTCGAACCGGTAGAGATCCGGATGCGCCAGCAGAAAGCCTTCCTGCTCCTCCGGCGACGCGCCTCCGAACCCGTCGGCAAAGGCGTCCGCCGTGCAGCCCGCCACCTGAAGGCCCAGCAGCGCCGTCCAGGCCAATTGCTGCTGTGCCGCGATGCCGGGCGCCGCCGGGGAATCCACCGCCCAAAGCGCCGCATTACCGTTGTGGGCGGAAAGGGCGGCGTCGATCAGCGACGGATACAGGTCCGCATCCGCCCTGCAGACGGTGCCGGTACTTCCGTCGGCCGGCGACAGGAAAACGGCGTCAGTGTCGGCCGTATCCAGGATGCCGACGACCGACGCGCAGAGACGCTCAAGGTTCGGCGTCCGCGCAACCCGTTCCCACCAGTCGGCGGGCGGTTGCCCGTCCGCCGCATCGGTTCGATGCAGCACCACGCGATAGGCCTGCGGCTCCAGCACCGCCGCCAGTTCCGTTAGCCGCGCGGCATCCGCTTCCGCGTCGCCGCCAAGCTCAGCGGTGAAGTGCTGATAGCCGTAGGCGGCAACCACTTCCTCCAGCGTTTCGGGCAGACCGTCGTCCAGCCAGTCCGTGACGGCGTCGGCGGAAGCTGGCGCGTCCGCCGAAATCCGGTGTCGCAAGGCGATGCTCTCCTCAGGCGCCAGCGTGCCGAGCCACCCCGCCAGATCGAATCCTGCCAGGGCCGGGATCGCCGCGCCGTCCATCCCCGGCAGGTTCTCCCGAACCGCCTCCGCGATCGGCAACTCGTGAATGCCGCACAGCGCGTCGATCACGGCGCGGTCGATCAGGCCCTGCGCGAACCGCGCGACGTCGGTGTTATCCGGTTGGGCGGCCAACTGGCCGGCGATTTCGCTATGGGCGCCGAACGCGGTCGCCGGCATGTCCAGGTCGAGGTAGTGCCGACCGGCCGCCCCGAGACAACGGCGGTGCCCGTCCGGGTCCGCCGCCGGCAGCAGGGCAGCGGCCTGGCCCCAGCCCTCTGCGCCCGTTTCCGTTTGGATCCGCACGCGAACGAACGCCTGCGCCGCCTCTTCGCCGCCCCTGTCTTGCCGACGGAACGGCAGCGCGCGTTCATGGAAACGAACGTTCCTGACGATCAAAAGCGGGGCGTCTTCGGGGCTCACGGGACCTTCATCGGCGACGGCGGCGAGGGGCATTATGCCGATGCTTGCGGTCCGGCGGTACCGGTTGTATTTGCGCTTCGCCGACAGCGCTGGCAAAATCAATGGGTAAATCGGCCCTCGCGGCCTATGCAAAACCGCCCGCGCCGCTAGATTAGGCATACACCGGCTCACAGTCGGACTGACGCGACGGGCGGTCCGAACCAAATACCTTTAGGGACAGGCATGCAGATCATCTACGACCCTATTCATGAGCGCCATGCGCCGGAAACCTTCATCAGCGCCGGCCGCGTGATGCCGAATCCGGAGGTTGTCGAACGCGCGACGCGCCTGCTCGCCTCGGTGGAACAGGCCGGCCACGACGTGGTTACGCCGGATGCTTTCGGTCACGACGCCTACGCCGCCGTTCATACCGGCGACTACCTGGAATTCCTCTCCAGCGCGCATGAGCTTTGGAGCAAGGTGGCCGGCGCCAGCGACGAGGTGGTGCCGAACGCGCATCCCGGCCGGCACATGCATACCCGGCCACACCATATCGTCGGCCTGGCCGGCTATCACATGGCCGACACCGCTTGCCCCATCGGGGCCGGTACTTGGCAGGCGGCGCGCGCCGCCGCCGATTGCGCGCTCACGGCGGCGGCCCGGGTCATGGACGGCACGCGCGTCGCCTACAGCCTCTGCCGCCCGCCGGGCCACCACGCCTATTCGGACATGGCCGGCGGTTTCTGCTTCCTGAACAACGTTGCGATTGCCGCCGACTACTGCCGCCGGCATGGCGCGGAGCGGGTCGCGATCCTGGATATCGACGTGCATCACGGCAACGGCACCCAGGGCATCTTCTACGGCCGAGGCGACGTCCTGTTCGTCTCCGTGCACGCCGACCCGCACGCTTTCTACCCCTGGTTCGCCGGCTATGCGGAGGAGCGGGGGCAGGATGCCGGGCACGGCTACAACCTCAACCTGCCGCTTGCCCGCGGCAGCGGCGACCCGCAGTTCCACCACGCGGTGGAGGAGGGGTTGGCCGCCATTCACCGCTATGCGCCGGACGTGGTGTTGATCTCGCTCGGCTTCGACGCGCAGGAAAACGATCCGCTCGGCATCCTCAAGGTAACGACCGAAGGTTTCCGCCACACCGCGTCCATGATTGCCGGCCTCGGCCTGCCGACCGTCCTGGTGCAGGAAGGCGGCTATCTCTGCGACGAGCTCGGCGCCAACCTGGCCGCGTTCCTGGACGGGTTCGAGAACGCCGCCTGACGGGCGACGGGCATGCACCGGCCGGGCGATTCCAGCGATCCGGGCGTCGTTTCTCCGTCGCCGTCGCAGGTGACCGCCGAGGCGGTGGTCAACGCCGCGATCCGCCGGTATTTCTCCGGCTGCCGGGCGCGGGTGCCGGAATTCGTCGATCGCCATTTCGGGATCGGCGGCGCGATGCGCCTCAATCGTCGCGCCCTCGGCCGCGACGTGCTGCGCGCGCCGGTCAACGTCGCGATGATCGTGCCGACCATCGCGTCGACGCTCGGCGCCGCCGCCCTTAAGAAAGCGGGCGCGCGTAACCAGGCCGACTGGCTGCGCCGCCGCCGTTTCTTCCTGCAGACGGACGTAGCCCGCGAGGTCGAGTGGCTGATCCACACCGAACTGCTGCGGCTGCCGTTCCGGCAGGGCGACCGGCATTCGGACGTCGACGCGCTGGCGGACGAGATCATGGCCGATTCCCGCGTCGACGAACCGTTGCGGGACGTGCTGCGCGCCGCCGGCGACAATACGCTCGACGTGGAAACCCGCGACCAACTGCAACAGGCGCTCGGCGCCTACGCCGGCACCCGCGTTGCCACCGGCGATATCGCCAACATCCTGTTGGCGATGGGCACCGGCAGTCTGACAATGAACCAGATGACGCTCGGCGCCTTCTCGCTCGGCCCGGCCTTGGCGGCCACCGTCGCCCAGCAGGTCGCCATCGCGTCCTTTCCGCTGGGCGCCAGCCTGGGCGGCGCGTGGTACGGCTTCTTTCCGGCCGCGCCGTCCACCGCGCTGATCGCCGGGTCGACCGGCGGCGTCATGGTCGTCGCCGCCTGCCTCGCGGCGTTCTCCGGCGTCGTCACCGACCCGATCCAGCGCGCCCTCGGCCTGCACAAGCGCCGGCTCAACCGCCTGATCGACAATCTGGAGCAGAGCTTCCTCCGCGAAGGCGACGGCGAGTTCCGCGCCCGCGAGCACTATGTCAGCCGCCTGGCCGACCTGTTCGACATCCTGACGGCGGTGGTCCGCCACGCGCACTAGGTGTCACGTTCGAAGCGTCAGCCCGCCGTCGACGGTCAGCCCATGCCCGGTGACGAACGCGCTGTCGTCGGAGGCCAGGAACAATGCGCCGCGGGCGATGTCGATCGGCTGGCCGAGCCGCCGAAGCGCCGCCTTCTTGGCCCAGATCGCCGCGATCTCCGGGTTCTGGAAACTGTCCCGGGTCATGCCGGTCTGGATCGCGCCCGGCTCGATATAGTTGGCGGTGATCCCGAACTTGCCGAGTTCCAGCGCCAGCGTGCGCGTCAGCCCGGCGACGCCGGCCTTCGATGCGCAGTAGGCGGACAGACCGTAGTCGGTCATCTCCGCCATCACCGACGCGACGTTGATGATTCGCCCCGCGCCGGACTCGCGCAAATGCGGGATCGCCTTCTGACAGAGCAGGAACTGCGCCTTGACATTGACGTCCATGGTCAGGTCCCACTGTTCCTCGGTCATCGCCTCGGCCAGGGCGTTGGTGCTGACACCGGCATTGTTCATCAACACGTCCAACCGGCCGAAACTCTCGACCGCGGTACCGACAATGCTGTCGGCGGCGTCCGCTTCCGCGACGCTTTTCTCCAGGCAACTGACATTGGCGCTGTCCGCATGCGCTTCGCTCAGTCCGGTGTCCGGCAAGTCGACGGCCAAGACCTTCGCCCCCTCTTCGCCGAACAGCCGCGCGCAGGCTTGGCCGATGCCCGAGGCCGCTCCGGTCACAATCGCAGCTTTGCCTTCCAGTCGCATGGTTCCCTCCCGTTACGTTTGTTGTCAGGTGCCGAGCTGTGCCGCCAGGTCGACGAAATCCCGGGCCACGAAATCGAAATCCCGGGTCGGTTCCAGGTCGATCGTCTGGTTCGGACCGCGCTCGGTCGGCCGGGCGACGAAGGCGGTGCCGAAGCCACAGCCCGCCGCCGCGATCAGGTCGTCGTTATGGGCCGCGACCATCAGGCATTGCTCCGGCTTCAGGCCCAGGTAATCGGCGGTCAGCAGGTAGGCCTCCGGCTGCGGCTTGTAATGGCGCACCACTTCCGCCCCCAGGATCGCGTCCCACGGCAGGCCGCCGCGTTTCGCCAGATTGACCATCAGCGCCACATTGCCGTTCGACAGTGTCGCAATGATATAGCCCGTCTTCAGCCGGGTCAGGCCGGCAACCGCATCCGGCCAGGGATCGAGCCGGTGCCAGGCGCGGTTGAGATTGTCGGTCTCCGCCTCCGTCAGGCCGTTGATGTCGAACTCGACCAACAGTTCGTCCAGGTTCATGCGGTGCAGGTCGTCCAGCCGAGTCCACGGCAACTCGCCGTCGCGCACCTTCGACATCGCCGGCTGGTAGCGTTCGCGCCAACGGTCGGCGAATGCCGGCCAGTCCCGCGACAGTCCCTTGGCATCGCCCAGCAGTGCTTCCGCCTCCCGCGCGATGCTGGTCCGCCAGTCGACGACCGTGCCGAACACATCGAACGTCAGCGCCTTAAATCGCGTGTTTTCCGTCATGTTCGCGCTGCCTGCCCTGATTTAAGAGATCTGCTTCGCCATCATAACCTCGTCGACGTAACTGTCGCCGAGCTTCACGGCCCGCCGTTTGCGGCCCTCCGTGCGGTAGCCGAGCCGCCGATAGAACCGCCGCGCGCCCTTGTTGCTCTGCATGACCGAGAGTTCCAGCCGCGTCACCCCCTGGCTGCGCGCCCAGTCTTCCAGCGCCAGCATCATGGCCGCGCCGATGCCGTGCCGCGCGTGGCTTTGCCGGATCGCGATTCCCAGCGTCGCCACATGCTTGTTGCGGGCATATTCGCCGCGGATTGCGCCGCTCATGCCGACCAGTTGGCCGTCCGCCTCGGCGACCAGGTCGATATCGCCCTGCCGTTTATGGCGTTCGATGGCGTCGCGCCAGGCGGCGGCGGAGCGGGGGCCTTCGCCCGGGCCGCGCATCAGGAAGTCGGTTTCCGCGATCGTCGTTTCGGCCAGGTCGAAATAGGCCGCGCCGTCTTCCGGCGTGGCCGGTCGGATTCGTGCCTTAACCGTCAGTGGGCCATCTCCCCCGGCGTGCCCGTTTCCGTGTGATGACGGCGCTCTTCGCCCGGGCGCCGCTGGAAGTGCTCGCGGTAGCACTTGGAGAAGTGCGAGGCGGAAACGAACCCGCAGGCGAGCGCCACGTCCAGCACCGACATGGTGGTCTGGCGCAGCAGCAGCCGAGCCCGCTCCAGCCTAAGTTCCAGGTAGAACCGGGTCGGCGTGCGGTAGAGGTATTTGCGGAACAGCCGCTCCAATTGCCGGGTCGAAAGCCCGACGCCGTGCGCCAGTTCGGCCCGGCTCAGCGGCATCTCCAGGGTCTCTTCCATCCGCGACACCACCGCCAGCAGCTTGGGATGGGCGACGCCCAGCCGGGCGCGCAGGTTCATGCGCTGATGGTCGTGCCGGTCGCGAATCCGCTCGTGCATGAACTGCTCGGCGACGGCGGCGGCCAGGTCGTAGCCGTGCTGCACGCTGATCACGTGCAGCATCATGTCCATGCTGGCGGTGCCGCCGGAGCAGGTGAACCGGCTGCGGTCGATCTCGAAGATCTCGTCGCTGACGTCCAGTTCCGGGTAGCTCTCGCGAAACGCCGCTAGGTCCTCCCAATGCACGGTGCAGCGGTAATCGTCCAGCAGCCCGGCCCGGGCCAGCACGTGGCTGCCGGTGCTGATCGCGCCGATATTGGCGCCCTGCCGCGCCAACCGCCTGAGCCAGTTCAGCACCCTCTTGTCGTCGAACGCGTGAGTTCCCATGCCGCCGCAGACGGCGACGGTCGGGATATGCTGGACGTCGGCAATCTCCTGCGCCGGCTCCAGGCTGATGCCGCCACTCGCCATGACCGAGTTGCCGGACGTCGACAGCAGGTCCCAATGGTAGAGCGTCCGGCCGGACAGCCGGTTGGCCGAGCGCAGCGGCTCGATGGCCGACGCGAAGCAGATCAGCGAAAATTTCGGGATCAGCAAAAAGCCGATCCGTTGAGGGACATCATGTGACTCGCCGAGCATGGAGCCGTCTCTGCAACCAATTCATACAATTACGACAAAATATTCACTGTCCATATCAAGGTGTCAGGGGCCTCGGCGCAAGCATTTTTTCGCACCCCCGATATTTGCCGTTAAGGTGCCGCGGATGGATCTGTATCGGCAAATCGACCGGCGTTTGGCGGAAATCGGCATGTTTCTGCGCGGCGGTTTCCACCCCGAGCCGGAAGAGGGGCTGGAGGCGGCCACAGTCATGTTGATCGGCAATGCCGGGCCGACCATCTGGTCGGCCTTCTCGGCCGCAGGCCCGCCGTCCGGCCCCGACCCGTTCGACCGCTGGACGGAGAGGGTTGTCTCCGCTGTGGCCGAGGAGGTGGGCGCCAGCGCCGTCTTCCCTTTCGGCGGCCCGCCCTACCGGCCGTTCATGCAGTGGGCCAAACGATCAGACGCCATACACAGTGCCCCGTTCGGCCTGCTGATCCACCCGGACTACGGCCTCTGGCATGCCTACCGCGGCGCCCTGCTGTTCGACCGGCGGCAGGATCTGCCGCCACGGGATACCCGGCCCAGCCCCTGCGAGACCTGCACAGACAGGCCCTGCCTGACGACCTGCCCCGTCGGCGCCCTGGCGCCGGAGCGTTACGACGTGCCCGCCTGCAAGGATCATATCGCGTCCGCTGCGGGCCGGGACTGCCTGGAAGAGGGCTGCCGGGCCCGCCGCGCCTGTCCCATAGGCCGCGACTATCACTACCGCCCCGATCAGGCGGAGTTGCATATGCGGGCGTTTCTCGGCCGGGAGCCGGATTAGGGGATTCCTCTGTTTGGGCCTAGCCAGCCCGCTCCCCCGTCCCAACCACCCGTACAGGGTACCCTCATGGGTGGTTGGGACGGGGGAGCGGGCTGGCTAGGCCCAAACAGAGGAATCCCTTAAATGCGCCAAGGGCTCAGAAGCAGCGGTTAGTCGTCTCGATCAACCCTTGGCGCATTTAAGGGACTCGCGCCGGTAGTTCTCGGGCGTGTCCAGTCTGCTGTGGCGTTTGAAGGTCTCGGCCTGCAGGTCGTTCATGGCCTGGTGCACGATTTTTTCGATCATGTCGTTGGCCTCCTGCACCGCGTCTTCCTGGGAGTAGGCGAAGCGGGTACCGGTGAATTCCCGGCTGGAAAACTGCTGTCGCATCCGTTTTGAATGACGGCTGAGCGCCGTGCGCTCGATTTCCACATGCTGGTTCTCATGCGCCAGGGTGACGCGATATTCGCAGGTCCCGCGCGGATGTTCGTTCGCCACATAAACCGTCACCGGGTCGGCCGCGATAACGACGTCGATCATCGTGATCGAAAAGCAGACGCCGGCCGTCAGTTCGGAATCGAAGTAGCGAATCTGCACGTTGTATTCGGTTTCCTTTTGGATTTCCGTTTTGCCCATCAACGTAACGTTCGGCCGCGCGAACTTGTCGCTGATCTCCGCGCGGCTCTGGTCGACGCGTAGTACGGGTTCCGCAAAACGTCCTTCCACGCTCACCGCGATCGGCGGCGACGGAATTTCGTGGCACGCGCGCCCGGCCAGGGCCGTCGGTGTCCCGGCGGTCCAAAACCAAAGCGGCGCGACTGAAAAAGTCGCGAGTAAGAGCACACGGGAACGCGTCACGTATGGTTTCCGAACTGTGAATGAAAGCCCGTCAAACTACCATGTCGTCGGTAAAGGCGATCTAAACGGGCCCGTCGCGGTCGCGTGCTGTCGGTCGCAAAAAGCGAAACGGCGCCCGATAAGAGCGCCGTTTCCTTGGCCTTTTCGGCGTCCGGGCTTTGTGCCCGGCGCCGTCGAATTTATTTTCGAAATCGTTAGGCCGACGCCGTGCGGCGGCGCCACAGGCCAAGGCCCGCCATCGCCAGGCCCAGCAGGCCGATCGCGCCCGGCTCGGGCACGTCGCTGGTTACCGACACGATCGAGAAGTCGGAGTTGGTCTTGTTGTTCGGCGCGCCCTCGACCGCCACCGCGGTGAACTTCAACTGGGTGACCAGCAGGTCGCCGAACGGGTCCAGGATGCGCCATGCGCCGCCGTTCGGTTCGGTGCCTTCGGCGACGTTTTCGATCGTCGCGCCGGGATCGCCCGACCAGGTGCCGGTGTTCGGGCCGGTGACGCTGAAGTCGGCCTCGAAGACCGAGTCCAGCAGCGTGACGGTAATGCGGGCGACTTCGTTGATCAGGTCGCCGAAATTACCGGCCTGGAACATGAACCCCAACGTGATTTCGTTGATCCGCGTCGGCGTCTTGTAGTCGATGACGATCATCTCGCCGGCGAGGTCGATTTCGCCTTTCACGAAACCGCCCGCGACGCCGAAGCCGTCGATGCCGTCGAAGGACTTCTTCTTGAAGTTGCGCGGCGTGGAACTGACCGTGGCAAAGCCCAGATCGACGAAGTTGGTGGCGTTCGGGATTTTGTCGGCCGTGATGGTGCCGGCAGACCCCGGGCTCGCGAACGCCAGCGCGGCGGCGATCGCGACCGAGGCGGCGGCGAGGTGTCTACGTACGTTCATACTACGTGGTCTCCACAAACGAATCCGGGATGGCCGGGATTCCTGTTAATGCATAGCGTTACCCGTACCGGTAGCAACCTCCGTGCCAGTTTGGCGACCGGCGCGTCAGTCTGCCATTTTTGTGGTTATCGAAAGGTAAAGGCTTGAAAAGATGTAAGAATTTCCGACTGTTTCGCCGGGATGGACGCGCTCAGGACACCGTTGTCCGCCCATCGGCGCTCACGGTCATGCCGTAAACCTCGGCGGCCTTGTCCCGGCTCACCACGCCGTCGCGCACGTCGCGCAGCACCCGGTCCGGATCGCGCCGTTTCGGGTCGCCCCAGCCGCCGCCGCCCGGCGAGCGCGCGGTCATGCGTAAGGGGCCGAAGCGGCGGACGCCGTAGGGCGGGGCCTCGAACTTCTCGCCGCCGTTCGGGTAGAGCGTCATGTCGCCTGGCGCGCCGGTGCCGCCGCCCGCTGCGCCCCAGCCGGACGGCAGGCCGACGCCTTCGCCGCGGAACGAGTACTCCGCTTCCTCCAGCACCTCGACTTCGTAGTCGATGCCGGTGCCGCCGCGATAGGCACCTGCTCCGGCGGAGTCGCAGCGGAATTCCTGTTTGACGAACCGCACCGGATAAAGCTGCTCATAGGTCTCGACGTTCGGCAGGGTCAGCCCGCCCAGCGCGATCAGGTGGCCGATCTGGTTGAAGCCGTCGCGTCCCTCGACCGCGCCGCCGCCGGGCATCGAATTCCAGTGGTACATCACATAGGGCTCGCCGCCGCCAATGCCGTTGCCAGCCGTCACCCCATGCACGCTCTTGCCCCAGCCGGCGCACGACCGGGTCGGGTCGGCCTTGGCCAGCGCCTTCCAGATGCAGTGCACGATCTCATGCGCGATGAACACGGTGCACATGGTCAGCGGCGCGGGCGGCCTCGGGTTCACCACGCTGCCTTCCGGCGCGATGATCTCGACGTTGCGGAAAGTGCCTTCGTTGCGTGGCAGGTCCGGCTCGAAGAATGAGGCAAGGCCCATATAGACGGCGGAATAGGTGTTCGCCAGCGACGAGTTCTTGAAGCCGCGCATCTGCGGGTCGGAGCCGGTGAAGTCCACCGTCAATCGGTCGCCGTCGACGGTCAGCGCCACGCGCACGGCAATCTCGACCTTGTCGAAACAGTCATTGTCGGTGATCTCCTCGGCCTCGTAACGGCCGTCCGGCAGGCCGCCGAGGTCGGCGCGGAAGCGCCGGTCGGCATGGCTCAAAATGCCTTCGAAGTAACGCTGCGTCGCCTCGATACCCAATTCGTCGACCAGGGCCGCCACCCGTTCCGCGCCGATCCGGGTGGAGCCGATCATCGCGCGCAGGTCGCCGTCCAGCAGTTCCGGCGTGCGACAGTTGATCAGCAGCAACTGCCAAAGATCGTCGCGCGTCTCGCCGGCCTCGATCAATTTCAGCGGCGGCAACCTGATGCCTTCGTGGAAGATCTCCGTCGCCGCCGGGTTGTAGGTGCCGGCAGCGCCGCCGCCGATGTCCGACTGGTGCGCCCGGTTGCAGGTGAAGGCAGTCAGCCGTCCGCCGGCGAACACTGGCCGCGCGATCACCCAGTCCGGCAGGTGGTTGCCGCCCGCGACGTACGGGTCGTTCAGCAGGAACACGTCGCCGTCGTCGATCTTGCCCGCGAACGCCTTCAGCAACGCCCGCACCGCGAATCCGCCGCCGCCGGTATGGATCGGAATGCCGTCGGCCTGGCTGACCAGCGTGCCGTCGGGATCGGCGATGAAGCAGGAGAAGTCGTGGCTTTGGTTGAAGATCGGGCTTCGCGCCGTCCGCGTCATCACCCAACCCATTTGCAGAGAGATGTTGTCCAGCCGGTTCTGCACCAGCGCCAGGACGATCGGGTCCAGACTGTCGCCGGTCACGTCGCGCTCCCGTTTGAAAGATGAATGAGGAAGTTGTCGGCCGCGTCGACCTCCAGCCGGTCGCCGACGCCAACGAACACGGTCGTCGTCTGTTCCTCGACCAGCAGCGGCCCGTCCAGTTGATGCCCGGGCTCCAGATCGGCGCCGGCATAGACCGGCGTGTCGGCCCAGCCGTCCGCCGCGTTCTGATAGACGGTCCGGGTCTCGACCGGCGTGGGCGCGCCGTCGGCTCTCTCGCGCCGGCCCGCTGTCACCTCGGCGAACAACCCGCGCCCGACCACGTGCAGGCTGGTGATCTCGATCGCGCCGTCGGGCTGGATATGGCCGAACTGCCGGTCGTGTTCCGCTTCGAAAGCTTTTCGAATACCCGCCGGATCGAAACCGTTCGTCAGCGGCACCCGGATCGAATATTGCTGCGAACGATAGCGCAGGTCGATCTCGCGCTCGATCCGGCTGTCGTCGGCCCCAAATCCTTCCGCGTCCAGCGAGGCTCTGGCGTGTCCTTCCAGCCGGTCGTAGCCCTGTTTCAGGTCATCCCGATCCGCCCGGTCCAGGTCGCCCAGGAAGACTTGGCCATAGTCCTGGCGCACGTCCGAATGCAGCATGCCGACGGCGCAGAATGCCCCGGCCTGGCGCGGCACGTAGACGCGCGGGCAACCCAGCGCCCGGCCGACGCTGGCGCCGTGCATCGGCCCGGCGCCGCCGGCGGCGACCAGGGTAAAGCCGCGCGGGTTGTAGCCTCTTTGCAGGCTGATCCGCTCGACCGCGTGCAGCAGGTTCTGCTCCAGCAGTTGAACGATGCCCGCCGCTGCGGCTTCCGCCGCGATGCTCAAAGGTTCGGCCACGGTGCGCGTGATTGCCTCCCGCGCCGCGCCGCCGTCCAGCGTCACCGCCCCGCCTGCGTAAGGGCCGGACCGTAGCCGGCCCAGCAGCAGTTGCGCGTCCGTCACCGTCGCGTCCTGCCCACCGAAGCCATAGGCCGCCGGCCCCGGCCGCGCGCCTGCGCCCTGCGGCCCCACATGCAGCATGCCGGCGTCGTCGACCCTGGCGATGGTGCCGCCGCCCGCGCCCACGGTGTGGATCTCCACCGCCGGCGTCGCCAGGTGATAACCGTCGATGATCAGTTGATCGGTAACGCCGACCTTGCCGCCGCTCATCAGCGCCACGTCGCAGGACGTGCCGCCGATCTCCATGGAGATCAGGTCTTCGGTTCCCGCCGCGCGGCGCACCAGGTTCAGCGCGCCGACCCCGGCCGCCGGCCCGGACAGCACCAGATTGACCGGCCGCGCCGCGACCTGGTCGACCGACACCGCCCCGCCGTTGCTTTGCACCAAAAGGATGGAGCGGGTCAGTCCGAGCTGGCGAAGCTGCCGGTCCAGCGCCTGCAGGTAGGCGACCACCTTCGGCGCCAGATAGGCGTTGACCACGGTGGTCGAGCCGCGCTCGTACTCGCCCATCACCGGCGCGATGTCATTACTGGCGGAGATCCACTCCCCATCCCAGTTCGCTTCCACGGCGGATTTGGCGGCGCTTTCGTGCGCCGGATTGAGAAAGCTGTTGATCAGGCAGATCGCGACCGACTCGACGCCTTCCGCCTCGAACGTCTTCATCGCCTCGGCGACGCCGCCCGCATCGAAGGCCTCGTACTCGGTCCCGTCCCGGTCGATCCGCCCGCCGACCGGCAGCCGTAAGTAACGCGGTACCAGCACTTCGGGAAACGGCGCCCGGTGGTCCCATTGGTCCTCGCGGATACCGCGCCGGATTTCCAGGCTGTCGCGAAAGCCCTCGGTGGTCAGCAGGCCGACCGTGGCCCCTCGGCGTTCCAGCATCGTGTTGGTCGCGACGGTCGAGCCGTGCACGAACAACGCGCAGTCGCGCAGCAGGTCGGGCAGGGGCAGGGCGAACCGGTCCGCCGCCTGGCCCAGTGCCGCGACCACGCCTTCGCCCGGGTCGGCCGGTACCGACGGCACCTTGAAGACGTGCATCGCGCCGGACGCATCGCTCAGCACCATATCCGTGAAGGTGCCGCCGACATCGACGCCGATGCGCCAGGGCGGGATAAGACTGACCGGCTCGGAGGCTTGGTTCGACATGCTTGGGAGAGGCTTACAAGATGGTGACCATGCCTCCGAGTTTCCCGGTCTCCGCCCGTCTTGTCAAAGCGGGGTCGTGCGTCTCACATTTCCAGCACGACCCGCCCGTCGATCTTGCCCTCGCGCATGCGGTCGAACACGCCGTTGATGTCGTCCAGGCTGTCGGTCGCATAGTGCGTCTTGACCTTGCCGTCGCCGGCGAAGGCGAGCGCTTCCACCAGGTCCATCCGGGTGCCGACGATGGAACCGCGGATCGTCTTGCGGCTCAGCACGGTGTCGAAGATGTCCACTTCGAACGTGCCGGGCGGCAGGCCGACCATGGCCAGCGTGCCGTGTTTGCCCAGCATGCCGAGCGCCTGCGAGAACGCCGACCGCGATACCGCCGCGACCAAAACGCCGTCCGCGCCGCCGACCGCCTGCTGCACTTCCGCCACCGGGTCCTGCGCTTCGGCGTTGATCGTCATGTCGGCGCCGATGTCCTTCGCCAGCTTCAGCTTTTCGTCCGCGATGTCGACCGCGATCACATGCCGGCCCATCGCCTTGGCGTACTGCACCGCCAGATGACCGAGCCCGCCGACACCGGAGATCACCACCGTGTCGCCCGGCTTGGTGTCGGTCTCCTTCAAACCCTTATAGACGGTGACCCCGGCGCAGAGGATCGGCGCCGCCGGCGCGAAGTCCAACCCGTCCGGCAGATGCCCGACAAAGGTCGGGTCGGCGAGCACATAGTCGGCGAAACCGCCGTTCACCGAATAGCCGGTGTTCTGCTGGTCGCCGCAAAGGGTCTCCCAGCCGGTCATGCAGTGCTTGCAGTGGCCGCAGGCGGTGTGCAACCACGGCACGCCGACGCGGTCGCCCTCCTTGACCGAGGTGACGCCGTCACCCACCGCCGCGACATAGCCGACGCCCTCGTGCCCCGGAATGAAAGGCGGCGCCGGTTTCACCGGCCAGTCGCCTTCGGCGGCGTGCAGGTCGGTGTGGCAGACGCCGCTCGCCTCCACTTTCACCACGATGTTGCCGGGGGTCGCTTCCGGAACGTCGACTTCCTGAATCTCCAACGGTTGGCCGAACGCGGTTACCACGGCGGCCTTCATCGTCTTCGCCATCGCATCGTCTCCCTGGAAGAAGCAAGAATTGCAGTGCAATCGGTTCTCGCTAAACGAGGGTGTGCGGACGAACTCGTTTTTCAAGCCTGAGCGCGGAACAAATTTCGCCGTTCCGCGAAAGTTGACCGCGTCAGGGTGTCGGCCAGACCTGCGGCCATAGATCGCAGGTGATCGGCGCGCCCGCCGGCAGGTCGGGCTCGGCCAGTTGCGGCATGATGTTCGGGCGTGGGTAATAGACCGCGTCGTCGCCGGCCCAGCGGGTGACGAAGGCGCGCCGCCGTCCGCCGGTCGCATTGCCCGGTGCGCCGTGCACGGTCAGGCCGTGATGCACGGTGCAGTCGCCAGGCGCCATCTCGAATTGCGCGAATTCCAGTTCGTCGCGCATGGCGTCGATGTCGGGCACCGGCGGCAGGTCTTCCTTGTACCGGTCGTCGCCGGTGAAGCTCTGCGCCAGGTATCGTTTGCCCCAGCGGTGCGATCCCTTAATGTATTCGACCGATCCGTTTTCGATCGTCACCGGGTCCAGCGCCAGCCAGACCGTGCAGATATGGTCGCCGTTGACCGGCCAGTAGGGCAGGTCGTGGTGCCAGGGCGTGCGCGTCGGCGTGCCCGGTTCCTTGATCAGCCATTGGTCGAAGAAGATGTTCACCTTGGCGACCTGCATCGCCGCCTTCGCGATCTTCGCCGCCGGCGAGTGGTAGACGAAATGCTTGCACGACTCGTTTCGGGTCCAGACATAGGTGTCCGCGAAGAACCGTCCAGGATCCTTCTGGCTCTTGGCGAGGTCCTTCGCTTGGTGGCCCGGCGCGGCCAGACACTCCTCTGCCGCATTGCGCATGAAGTCGACCCAGTCCGGGTCGAACAGGCCGCGCAGGTACACGATGCCGTCGGTTTGGTAGGCATCGATTTCTTCCGCGCTGATCTCGCGTGTCGGCAGTTCGTTCATGTCATCAGCCTCGGTCCGTCCTGTTCCGGAAGGTTATCTTGGCACGGTTCGGTGTCGCTTCGAAACGCCTGCAGGTCGCGGTGCCGCAGGCCGCGTCGACGGCGGTGCGCTTAGCTTGCCTGCCGGCTGTCGCGGGTTCAGAGTAGCCGCCGGTCCCGATGGATCGAAATCACAAGGGGAAGCGCGGCCGTATGCCGTTCGGCCTGATCAAATACGGGTTCAACAAGGAGTACCCGGCGCGCGTCGACCTGCCGCCGGCCTGTGACCTGAAAGACTCCTACGATGTCGTCATCGTCGGCGGCGGCGGCCATGGCTGCGCGGCAGCCTACTACCTGGCGACCGAACACGGCATTACCGACGTCGCGGTGCTGGACAAAGGCTATCTCGGTGGCGGCAACACCGCCCGCAACACCGCGATCATCCGGGCGAATTACCTGACGCCGGACGGCGTCAATTTCTATGCGGAGAGCGTCGGCCTCTACAAAGAGCTCTCCAATGCGCTCGACTACAACATCATGTATTCCGAACGCGGCCATCTGACCTTGGCGCACACCGACTCCGCCGTCCGTACCATGCGCTGGCGGGCGGAGGTCAACAAACATCTCGGCGTCGAGTCGGAACTGATCTTCGCGGACGAGATTGCGCGCCTCTGCCCGACACTGGACTTAAGCGACGACGTGCGTTTTCCGGTCCTGGCGGCTCTCTATCACCCGCCCGGCTCGATCGCCCGCCACGACGCGGTCGCCTGGGGTTACGCCGCCGGCGCGGCGCGGCACGGCGTCGAATTCCACCAGAAGACGGAAGTAACGGGCATCGTCAAAGAGGCCGGCCGCGTCGTCGCAGTCGAAACCGAACGCGGCACCGTGAAATGCGGTCAGGTGATCCAGGCGGTCGCCGGCTCGTCGTCGCTGGTCGCCCGTATGGCCGGCTTCAAGCTGCCGATCCGCACTATTCCCTTGCAGGCCTGCGTCAGCCAGCCGCTCAAACCGTTCCTCGACCCGATCATCGTCTCCGGCAGCCTGCATGCCTATGTCTCGCAGTCGGCGCGCGGCGAACTGGTGATGGGCGGCTCGACCGATCCCTATCCGCTGTACGGCACCCGTTCCAGCCTCGATTTCAAGGAAGGCCTGATGGCCCACATGCTGGAACTGTTTCCCTTCCTCGGCGAGGTCAAGGTGTTGCGCCAATGGGCCGGCATGGCCGACATGACACCCGACTTCAGCCCGGTGATGGGCGAAACGCCGGTCGAAAACTACTGGCTCGACGCCGGCTGGGGCACATGGGGCTTCAAGGCGACGCCGGTCTGCGGCAAGCGCATGGCCGAGACGGTGGCGACCGGGCGCGTGCCCGACATCCTGCAGCCCTTCCGGCTCAGCCGGTTCGAGGAATTCGATCAGGTCGGCGAAAAAGGCGCCGCCTCGGTCGGCCATTGATGGGGCGGCGATGAAGATCATGACCTGCCCGCTGAACGGGCCGCGCAACATCTCGGAATTCGTCTATGGCGGCGAGGTCGTTACGATGCCCGATCCGGCCCGCTCTACCGACGCCGAATGGGCCGACTATGTGTTCCTGGAAGAGAACCCGGCCGGCGTGGTCCGCGAATGGTGGTGCCACGCGCCGACCTCGTTCTGGTTCATCGCCGAGCGCGACACCGTGCGCGACGAGATCCTGCGCACCTATCCGGCGGGCGAGGTCTTCAAAGACCGGATCGATTTCCCATGACCATGCGATTGGCGAACGGCGCCGGCAGTCTGATCGACCGCGAGAAGCCGGTCGCGTTCACCTTCGAAGGGCAAACCATCGAAGGCCTCGAAGGCGATACCGTCGCTTCCGCCTTGCTCGCCAACGACATCTGGACCCTGTCGCGGTCGTTCAAATACCACCGTCCGCGCGGCCCCCTCACCATGGCCGGCCACGACGCCAACACCCTGGTGCAGTTGCCCGACGAGCCGAACGTACTGGCCGACCGTCTGCCCATCGCATCCGGCCTGACGGTGAAGGGGCAGAACTACGCCGGCTCGCTCGCGCGCGACCGGCGCAGCCTGATTGGGACGGTCGGCGGGTTCCTGCCGGTCGGCTTCTATTATCGCTCGTTCTACAAGCCGCGTGGTGCCTGGAAGGTCTGGGAACCCATCGTGCGCGACTTCGCCGGCCTCGGTCGCGTGAATGTCGACAGCCGGCACGGCTATTACGATAAGCAATACCTGTTCGCCGACCTGGCCGTCGTCGGTGGCGGCCCGGCAGGCCTGAGTGCGACCCTGGAAGCGTCCCGGGCCGGCCTGGAAGTGATCCTGATCGACGAGATGCCGGCGATCGGCGGTGCGCTCAACTTCGCCCGTTTCGTCAACGGCCACGCGGACGGGCTTGCCGACGCCGTAGGGTCGGACCCGAACATCCAGGTCCTGTCCGGCGCCACCTGCACCGGCTGGTTCGCCGACAACTGGCTCGCCGTGGTGCGCGGCAACCGCTTCTACAAACTCCGGGCCAAACAGGTCGCCGTCGCCACCGGCGCCATCGAACAGCCGATGGTGTTCCGCAACAACGACCTGCCGGGCGTCGTCGTCGGCTCCGCCGCGCAGCGCCTGATCAGGCTCTACGGCGTCAAGCCAGGCACCCGCGCCGTGGTGGTCGCCGCCAACGCGGACGGTTACGGCGTCGCCCTCGACCTGCACGACGCGGGCGTCGACGTCGCCGCGCTCGTCGACCTCAGGCATGACGCGTCACCTTGTCATTTCTCCGATCAGGTGCGCGACGCCGGCATCCGCGTCGTTGCAGGCCATGCCGTTTCGGAAGCCCATGGCCGCGACCGCGTCACCGGCGTGACCGTCGCGGCGATCGTCGGCGAGGGCGACTGCGCCCCGTCGGGCGAACGCATCGACTGCGACCTCCTTTGCGTGTCGGTCGGCTACGCACCGGCCGCCGGCTTGATCTGCCATACCGGCATCAAGCTCGGCTATGACGGCGACACCCATATGTTCACCGCCGGTGGGACGCTGCGCGACGGCCTGATGGCTTCCGGCTCCGTTACCGGGGCGCATGCCCTGGAGGCGGCTTTGGCCCAGGGGCGGCGCGCTGGCTGGGCGGCGGCCAAGGCGCTCGGCGCGAACCCCGGCGCGGAGCCGGCGGTGCCGAACGACCTCGGCAATCGCGGCGTCAATCATCCCTGGCCGATCTTTCCCCACCCGAAAGGCCGCGACTTCATAGACTTCGACGAGGACCTGACCGTCAGGGATATCAAGAACGCCATCGCCGACGGCTACAGCGAGATCGAACTGGTCAAGCGCTTCTCGACCGTCGGCATGGGCCCCAGCCAAGGCCGCCACTCGGCGCTCAACACGGCGCGCCTCACCGCCAAGGCGACCGGCCGCGATGTGGCGAAAGTCGGCACCACCACGGTCCGCCCGCCGCTGCTGCCGGAGAAGTTCGCCGCGCTCGCCGGCCGCGCCTTCACGCCGGAACGGTTGACGCCGATGCATTATCGCCACAAGGACCTCGGCGCCACCATGATGGTCGCCGGCAGTTGGTGGCGGCCCGCCTTCTACGGCGACCCGGCTTCGCGAGAAGAGACGATCCGCGAGGAAGCGCTGGCTGTGCGAAACGGCGTCGGCCTGATCGACGTCTCCACCCTCGGCGGCCTCGAGGTCCGCGGCCCGGACGCCGCCGAATTCCTCAACCGTGTCTACACCTTCGCCTATACGAAGCAGCCGGTCGGCCGCTCGCGCTATGTCCTGATGACGGACCGCACCGGCGCCATCGTCGACGACGGCGTCGCCTGCCGGCTGCATGACAACCATTTCTACGTCACCGCCACCACCGGCGGCGTCGACGCGGTCTATCGGCAGATGCTCTGGTGGAACGCGCAGTGGCGGCTCGACGTGGATGTCGCCAATGTCACCGCGGCTTACGCCGGCATCAACATCGCCGGGCCGTATGCCCGCGCGGTGCTCGCGCCGCTCTGCGATCTCGATCTGGGAGCGGAGGCGTTTCCTTATATGGGCGTCCGCACCGGAACCGTCGCCGGCGTTCCGGCGCGTCTGCTCCGCGTCGGCTTCGTCGGCGAGCTCGGCTACGAAATCCACGTTCCCTCAAGCTGCGGCGAAGTGGTGTGGGACGCGCTGATGGCCGCCGGAGCCGAGCACGGCATCCGCCCGTTCGGCGTGGAGGCGCAGCGCCTGCTCCGGCTGGAGAAGGGCCACATCATCGTCGGCCAGGACAGCGACGGTCTGACCCACCCGTACGAAGCCGGCATGGCCTGGGCCATCGGCCGCAAGAAGCCGTTCTTCGTCGGCGGCCGCTCGATCGAGATCCAGATGAAGCGCGGCCTCGCCCGCAAGCTGGTCGGCTTCACGCTCGTCGACCCGAACGCGCCGATCCCTGAAGAATGCCATCTGGTCGTGCGGGGCAAAGAGATCCCGGGCCGCGTCACCTCCTGTTCCTATTCCCCGACGTTGGAGAAGGTAATCGGCCTCGCCTACGTCGCGCCCGACCAGGCCGAGATCGGGTCGGAATTCGACATCAAGGTCGACGGCGGCCGTTTGGTCAAAGCCGTCGTCGTGCCGCTCCCGTTCTACGATCCCGACAACCAGCGGCAGGCGATGTGACATGACCGCGATGCGCAAAAGCTTCGTGCACCAGCCGCCATCCGTCGAAGCCGACGCAACGGCCGCCGCGCGCATGGGCCTTGCCGATCTGTCGCTTAGGCCGCGCACCGGCTTCAAGGGGCCAGGCACGATGGCTTGGCTCGCGGGGCAGGGCTTGGTCGTCGGGGAGGCGGCCAATATCGCCTATCCGCAGTCGAGCGGCCTGCTCGTCGCCAAGCTCGCGCCGACGGAAGCGTTGATCCTCGGCGGCATCGACGGCAATGAGGCAACCATCGACACACTCGACCGGACATGGTCGATCGACACCGCTGCCGGCTGCTACGCACTGCCGCGCCGCGACACCCATGTCTGGCTGCGCGTCACCGGCAGCGCTGCGCCGGTCATGTTCTCGAAAATCTGCGCCGTCGATTTGCGAGCTGCCAAGTTCGCAAATCACACGATCGCGCAGACTTCGGTCGCCCGCCTGAACGCCATCGTCGTTCGTGACGATCTCGGCGCTACGCCGGCGTTTCACTTGTTGGCGGACAGCGCGTCGGCGGACTATCTCTGGCGTTGCCTGATCGACGCCATGGCCGAATTCGACGGCGCGCCGATCGATGAAAACGCCCTACACCGACTGTTGTAGGACCAGCCGATTTAGCTAAACGCTCAGCTTTTCCGCAGTCTATCGACGATTCCCACGCGGATGCACAAGTAATTCGGCGCGGGAAAAGCCTTGTATTTCGCAACAACGACCGTAACATTCTTGTGTCGGGGCTTTAAATCGCCCCTGTACATTGCGCCAGGCGCGGGCCAGGCGCGATTTCGGAGCCCAGACACCCCGTGACGCTCAACGAAGTGGCACGGTAGTGGAGGCTTATACTGAGGGTTCCGAAGATGCCAACCGGCACAGTTAAGTGGTTTAATCAAGCAAAAGGCTACGGCTTCATCGTTCCGGATGAGGGCGGGCAGGATGTTTTCGTTCACGTTTCCGCGATCGAGCAGGCCGGTCTGTCATCGCTGAACGACGGGCAAAAGATCAGCTACAAGGTGGTGAGCAACCCCCGCGGCGAGAAAGCGGTCGATCTGGAAAAGCTTGATTAGCGGCCGGCCATGCGCCGGCTCGCTTTCATAGCGCCCGAGTAGCCGAAAGCCGCGCCGCAACAGTCCGTGAGGACGATGCGGCGGCTGTTGATCTGCATCCGGCTTTGGTCCAACTATCGCGGCATGTCACCCGATACGACATTGGATGCGCTGCTTGTCGACCTGCGCGCTTGTCGCGCGTGCGCGCCGCATTTGCCGCACGGCGTTCGTCCCGTCGTGCGCGCCACGGCCGGCGCGCGCATCCTTATCGCGGGTCAGGCGCCCGGCGCCCGCGTGCATGCCAGCGGCATTCCGTTCGACGATCCGTCCGGCGACCGCCTGCGCGATTGGCTGGCGATCGACCGCGATACTTTCTATGACGAGTCCCGTATCGCCATCGTGCCCCAGGGCTTCTGTTTCCCCGGCACCGATCCGCGCGGCGGCGACTATCCGCCGCGTCCGGAATGCGCGAAGCTCTGGCATCCGCGTCTGATCCCGATGCTCGATGGAGTCGAACTGATCCTCTGCGTCGGCCAATACGCCCATGCCTGGCATCTCGGCGACCGGCGCAAGCGCACGCTGACGGATACCGTGCGGGCCTGGCGCGAATACCTGCCGACCCATATCCCCCTGCCGCATCCGTCCTGGCGCAACACCGGCTGGATCAAGAAGAACCCGTGGTTCTCGGAAGACGTCTTGCCGTACTTGCGGGAGGCCGTCGCGCGCCTGATGTAGCCCGGTTATACTTGCGCGTAAGTGTCGGCAACGGGGGAGGTAGCAATGCACGATCTGGTCATCAGGGGCGGACGCATCGTCGACGGTTCCGGCGCGGCCGCATTCACCGGGGATGTGGCTGTCGACGGCGGCGTGATAACGGCGGCCGGCGGCAAGGCGGGACCGGCGCATCGCGAGATCGACGCCGACGGTCTGCTGGTCACCCCCGGCTTCGTCGACATCCACACCCACTATGACGGCCAGGTCACCTGGGATCCCTATCTCGCGCCGTCCGGCTGGAACGGCGTCACGACCGTGGTGATGGGCAATTGCGGCGTCGGTTTCGCGCCGGCCGCGCCTGACCGCCACGACTGGCTGATCGGCTTGATGGAAGGTGTAGAAGACATTCCGGGGACCGCGCTCGCCGAAGGCATCGACTGGGCGTGGGAGTCGTTCCCCGAATACCTCGACGCGCTCGACGCCAAGGACCTCGCCCTCGACGTCGGCACCCAGGTGCCGCACGGCGCCGTCCGCGCCTACGTCATGGGCGAGCGCGGCGCGCGCAACGAAACAGCGACGGACGCCGACATCGCGGCCATGGCCGACATCGTCGAGCAGGCCCTGAAGGCCGGTGCGCTTGGCTTTTCCTCGTCGCGCACCATGCTGCACCGTTCGGTCGACGGGGAGCCGGTGCCCGGCACCTTCGCCGGCCACGACGAACTGATCGGCATCGGCCGCGCCTGCGGCCGGGCCGGGCACGGCGTGTTCGAGATTGCGTCCGATTTCGGTATCGGCGGCATGGAAGGCCGCTTCAACGAAGACGTGATCTGGATGCGCGACCTGTCGCGCGAGACCGGGCTGCCGGTCAGCTTTATCCTGGCGCAGTCGCCGCTCAGCAAGGACGAATGGCGCCGCATCGCGACCTGGGCGGAGGAAGCGGTTGATGGCGGCGCGCGCCTGATGCTGCAGACCGGCATCCGCCCGCCGGGCCTGCTGCTCGGTTTCGAATCCTCGCTGCATCCCTTCATGGGCCATCCGGCCTACATGGCCGTGGCCGACCGGCCGCTGGCGGAACGGGTGAAGCATCTCTCCAACCCGGCCGTGCGCGAAACGCTGCTGTCGGAAGAGAGCACGCTGAAGGGCGAGTTCACGTCGTTCGTGTTCAGTCACTTCCAGGGCATGTTCCCGCTCGGCGATCCGCCGGATTACGAGCCCGGTCCCGACCGTTCGATCGCCGCCATGGCGGAACGCGACGGCCGCGTGCCCAAGGAACTGCTGCTCGACATGATGCTCGGCCGCGACGGGCGGGAGTTGATCTACTTCCCGCTGCTCAACTATGCGGACGGCGATTTCGCCGCCATCGAGCAGATGATGAACCACCCGCTGTCACTGATCAGCCTGTCCGACGGCGGCGCCCATTGCGGCCTGATCTGCGACGCCAGCGCGCCGACCTACATGCTGACCCACTGGGTGCGCGACCGCAGCCGCGGCCCGCGTCTCTCATTGGAAACGGCAATCCGCAAGCAAAGCCACGACACGGCCCGGGCCTACGGCATGCACGACCGCGGCCTGATCGCACCCGGCATGAAAGCGGACCTCAACGTCATAGATTTCGACCGCCTGAGCCTCGGCCCGCCGCGCATGGTCAACGACCTGCCGGCCGGCGGCCGCCGCCTGCTGCAGGACGTTGACGGCTACCAGGCCACCATCGTCGGCGGCGAAACCACCTACTGGGAAGGCAAGCCGACCGGCGCCATGCCCGGCACCCTGGTCCGCGGCCCGCAACGGGCCCCGGCCTAGCTGGCTGGGCCCAACGCAGTCATCAACGCGGTTCCACGGCCGGTGCCACACCTGCGAAGGCTCCGTGCATTGCCCCATGGATGCTCGGATCAAGTCCGAGCATGACGGTGGAGCATTGATCGGACGTTCCCAAAACCGTCACCCTCGGACTTGATCCGAGGGTCCATGGTGCCCCCGGCTCCGCCGGTTCAGAATTCCACTGTCATTGCGAGCGCAGCGAAGCAATCTCGACGGGCCTTGTACCGTGTTTTCCAGATCGCCGCGGCCCTTCGGGACTCGCGATGCCGTCGCTAAACGTCCGCCGTATAAAGCCGCGCCGCTTCCTCGAAGCCGACGATTGGCGCGCGGATCGTGCCGTCGGCGACCGTACGGCCCCGTATCGGATCGACGGCTTCAATCTTGTAAGGCGGCCGCCCCGCATCCAGCCCGGAAACGATCACGTCGAAAGTCGCCGCCCTGTCCGATTGCGGCACGAACCAATGCACATTGTCCCGCTCCGCGCTCATTGTTGATACGTCGCCGACCCGGGCCGTCCCGTCACCCGTCGGCCGGATCAGGATCGCGCCGTCCGCGTCGCCGATCCGGTCGAACGTGCGTACCCGGAATTTGCCTTCGATAACCAGATGCGCCGACACCATGTGACGGTGGGCGTGCGGCGTCACCACATTGCGCCGGTCGAAGTCGAACAAGGCGGCGGCGTAGCGCAGTTTCCGGGGCGTGCCGTCGTCGTCGCGAAAACGGATCGTCCATTTCGCCGGATAGCTCGGCAGGGCGCGGCCGATATCCCGGCTGTCTGACGGCCGGATTTCCGCGGTCAGTTCGGCAACGTCCAAGCTGCGCGTCAGCGCCTCGACGTCGCTTTGCCACTGCTCGGGACGGATTTCGCCCCGGGACAGGGCCAGCGCGATGTCCTGCTGGTCTCGGATCCACCGGCGGGCCGAAGAACCGGCCCCGGCGACGGCATTGTTGAGCCCGGAGAGAAGGGCGTAGGCCGGAAAGGCGGCCAGGACGTCGCCGACGAACCGGCGGCGGCTCGGCGCCTTAATGGACGACGTTGGAGCTGTCGGGCCCGTCGTCCTCATCTTCGTCCTCATCGTCCTCTTCGACGACATCCTCGTCTTCCTCGTCCGCCGATAGTTCGAAGACCTGGCCGGCCTGGTGATGGGCGATTTTCCAGATGCCGTCTTCCCGCACGTACAGGTTGGTCGCCACCAGCAGGCCGCCGTGGATATGCTCTTCGCAGATCACCAGGGCGGTGTCGCCGTACAGGAACGCCTGGGCCGCGCGGCAGCGCACCGGCGGGGCGTTTTGCAGGATGCCGTGCCAGCTTTCGATAACGCTGCCGCGGTCGGTCAGCGCGTCCCAGCCGGGATGGATACAGACCACCGGGTACTTGTCGGCCCAGATCATCTCCATCGCCTTGCCGTCGCCGTTGGCGAAAGCGCGGTAGAATGTCTCGTTGGTCGCCAGAACGGCGTCTTCGTCGTCCATTACACAACCCGCGTGTTGTTCGCGGCCTTCATAAGGTCTAAACGTCCAAACCGCAACGACGCTCACTAATGCTTGAGGTGGTGCAGTCATCGGGTCATATTTTCGGCCATGATAGTACGAATGGCCCGCTTTGCCCTGATCTTATTGATGTTGGCTTTGGCGGCCTGCGGACCGCGTATTCAATCGATTGGTTTGCCGGTACAGGCGCCGGCGCTGAACGACAGGGCGGCCGTGGCGCCCGACGGCGGCCAGTTGCCGATCGAGACATGGGCGGCGGCCGGCCGGCCGCGCGCCGTAATCGTCGCCCTCCATGGATTTAACGATTATCGCCTCGCATTCAAGGCGTCCGGCGCCTGGTGGGCCGGGCGGGGCATTACAACCTACGCCTACGACCAGCGCGGCTTCGGCGATACGGCGCATCGCGGCATCTGGGCCGGCACCGACACCATGATCCGCGATCTCGGCACCATGGTTCGGCTGGTGCGCACGCGCCACCCGGACGTGCCGCTGTTCCTGCTCGGCGACAGTATGGGCGGCGCTGTGGTCATGGCCGCGATGGCGCGCGACGATGCGCCCACGGTCGACGGCATCGTGCTTGCGGCCCCGGCGGTCTGGGGCGGCGACTCGCTGAATGCCTTTTATCGGGGGACCTTGTGGCTGGCGGCCCATCTCCTGCCGGCCAACAAGGCGACGGGCAGGGGGCTCGGCCGCCGCCCGTCCGACAATATAGAGATGCTGCGCGGGCTCGGCCGCGACCCCAAGGTGATCAAGGAGACCCGCATCGATGCCGTCTACGGCCTGGTCCAGTTGATGGACGCCGCCCAGGCGGCGGCGCCGTTCATCGACGTGCCGATGCTGATCCTCTATGGCGCGCGCGACGAACTGATCCCGAAGCGCCCCGTGGAAAAGGTCGTCACCTCGGTCATCGGGCCGCGCCGTGTCGCCATCTACCCGAACGGCTGGCATATGCTGTTGCGCGACCTTCAGGCCGAGGTCGTCTGGCGCGACGTGCTGTCCTGGATCGAAGACCCCGCCGCGCCCCTGCCGTCCGGCAACGAGCGCACGGCGCTGCCGCTGTTCGAGAGCAACTGACCCGCACGCCTTACCCCGGCCGCTTCGACTTCAGGCCGATCAGCCGGCCGGCCTGCGGCGGTATCGGCAGTGTCGCATGGGCCTGCTTGACGGCCGCCATGCGCGCCATCACGGCGTCGGTCATCGGCGCCGCCCGCCGCGTCTCCTGGCTCACATGCAGCGACATCAACTCGTTGGTGGAGGCCAGGTAGCCTTCCGTCGCGTGATACATCTTGTGGATGTAGTGGATTCGCTTGGCGTCGAAATCGATCATCTGCGTGGTGAAGCGAAGCGGGTCGTTGACCCGCACTTCGGCGTCGTAGGTGATGTGCGCCTCCAGGCAGAACGTGGTGATGTTCTCCGCCTGCCGATAGGCCCGGTCCAGGCCGATATGGCGCATCCAGGCGCTGGTCGCTTCGTCGAACACCACCATGTAGTAGCCCATGTTCATATGGTCATTGTTGTCGATCCAATCGGGATGGACGGTGTCCCGGTACTCGTCGAAAGGGGCGGGGATCGTCATCGGCGGCAAGGCTCCTCGGGCGGCTGGCTGATGTGGCAGCAAGATATCCAAGCCCGTTGCCGGCGCAAGTGGGAGACTCTCGAAACCTGAGCCCGGCGCGTGCCATACTTCGCGCCGCAACGATAACCGCAGATACCCGGGGAGCCCGCCGCATGACCCTCACTGTCGACCTGTTCTGGTCGTTCCGCAGTCCCTATTCCTACCTCGCGACGTCTCGGATCGTCGCCCTTCGCGACGAATACGACCTGGATGTCACTGTCCGGCCGGTCTATCCGATCGCGGTCCGCAATCCGGACTTCTTCAAGGACATCAACCCGCTGTGGGTCTCCTATCTGCTGCGCGACGTGGTCCGGGTGGCGGAGATGAACGGCCTGCCGTTCTCCTGGCCCAACCCGGACCCGGTGGTGATGGACATGCAGACGCGCACGATCCCGAAGGAACAGCCCTATATCCACCGCGTGACCCGCCTCGGCGTCGAAGCCGCCCGCCAGGGCCGCGGCCTTGAATTCCTCGACGAAGTCTCGCGCATGCTCTGGGCGGATGCCGTGAAGGATTGGCATCAAGGCGACCATCTGGCCGGCGCCGCCCAACGCGCCGGGCTCGATTTTGCCGCCATGGAGGCGGCACTCGCCGCCGGCGAGGAGGGCTACGAATCCGAAATCGCCGACAACCAGGCGGCGCTGGAGAAGGCCGGTCATTGGGGCGTACCGACGCTGGTGTTCGACGGCGAGCCGTTCTTCGGCCAGGACCGCATCGACATGTGCGTCTGGCGCATGAAGCAGAAGGGTCTGGCCAGGCGCGCCGCGTAACCGAATGCAGGCGGCGGGTGCCATCGAACCGGCTATCCTGCCGTAATGTTTCGCAGGCTCGCCAGGCTTTTCGCGCTGCTGGTGCTCGGCCTCGCCATCGTGGTGACGGTGGCCGTCGTGGCGTTCCGGTCGGCGCTCTACGACGTTGCGGAAATCGCCGCGGAATCGATATTGGCTGCGCGCGGCTTCGCGCCGGCGTCGGTGGAGATCCAATCGGTCGGGCTTGCTGCGGCCGTGCTCGGGCCGGTGCGGCTCGGCGGCGAGCCCGGCATTTCTTTCTCGCGTCTGGATGCCGCCTACAGCCTGGACGGCTTGTTGGGCGAGCAGGTCGACCGCCTTGCGATTGTCGGGCTCCGCCTTGGCGCGGCGTTGACCGATGCCGGGCTTGCCACCGGCCTGCCTCGGACGGAGTCTTCCGCTTCATCCCCGTCGCCGCGGCCGTTGCCGTTCGGCGAGCTGACGCTTGAGGATGCGGAGATCGCCCTGACCACCGACTGGGGCGTGATCCGGGCCGGTTTTACGGGAACGGTGGACGCCCTGGCCGATGGCGCACTCTCGGTCGACGGCCGCCTGCGTGTCGGCCATGCCGACGGCGGCGCGGCGGGCCGGACCACGCTCACCTACAATCCGGACGGGTCGCTGGTCGGCGATCTGACGCTCGACACCGGCGCCATCGAAACGGACCGTTTTGCCGTGCATCTGGTCGGCGCCGACATCGATTTCTCGCGCGGCGCCGGCGGCCCGCCCAGCGTGACCGCCGACCTGCAACTCTCCCGCGCCGCCGTGCCGCAAGCCGCGCTCGGCCCCTCCCGCCTCAAAGCAAGCTTCGACGGCGACAAGCTGCATGCCGAAACCGATTTCAGCCTCGCCGGCGACGAAGCCTCCGGCAGGCTGACGCTCGACGCGCTGGACATTACCGGTCCGGCGCCGACCGTCGGTTTGGCCGGCGAGATGTCGCTGTCCCGTCTCGGTCCCTATGCGGCCTCGATGCATCTGCCCGAAGGCGCGGACGCCCGTGGCCGGCTGGAATTCGAGCTCCACGGCGCCGGGCCGGAACTGCTGCGCCCCGCCGACTGGCTGGTCCGCCCCGGCGCGCTGCCGGCCATCCAAGGCTGGGTCGACGTGACGCTTAACCGTGCTGACCTGCCGGGCATGGTTGCCGGCTTCGCGGCTGACGGTCGCCTGACCGTCCGTTCGGTCGACGATGGCATGGAAGCGCACGTCGCCCGAGACCTGACCCTGACGGCGGCGGACATTCCGCTGCCGGCCTGGCGCCGGGCCGCGGCGGTTGTCGCCGACCTGAAAGCGCCCGTCTCTCTGACCGTAGCCGGCAGCGGTGATCGCACCCTGTTGCTCCGCGCCACCACGGCCGGGCCGGAGTGGCAGTTGCTCGGCGGCGCGGGCTTCAGGCTCGCCGCCGCCGGCAAGGACCTGTTGCGGGGCAGCGGCGCGTACCGTCTGGATCGCGTCGGCACCGGGCCGTGGCGCGTGACCGTCCCAACCCTGGCGCTGCGATCGGCGGATCTTGACATCGGCGGCCGGCACGTCCGTGTGATCAAGGCGGCCGCTGATCTGGAAACCAACGCCGGCGGCCTGCGCGCGAACATCGACACCGATATCGGGCTGAACGGACCCGACCTCCGCGCCGCGGCATTGTCCTTCGCCGGTCGCGCCGATTGGCAAAACGACACGCTTCGCTTCGGTCTCTCCCGCTGCGCCGCCCTCACGGCGCAATCCGCCCACATAGATGAAGTCGACATCGCCGCCGCCCGGATCGAGATTTGCGGGGAGAACGGACAGCCGGTGTTCTCGCTCACCAACGTCGGCTCCGACGCGGCCGCCGCCGAACTGGCGCTCCAAAGTAAGCCGGTGCAGCTTCGGGTCGATCTGCCGCGCGCTGCAAAGGAAAAGCTCACCATGTCGCTGGATCTTCCGGCGCTGTCTGTTTCGGGCGGCCTGCGCCTCGTGGATCTCGACTGGACCGGCCAACTCTCCGGCGCCGGCATCGGTGTCGACGTTCCCGTCTTCCAACTGGCGGCAGATGGCATCGGCCTGGAGGGTAGCGTTTCCGGTAATGCATCCGGTCTCACTGCCGGGCGGACAACAATCGCCGGCGCTCTTTTGCGCGACACCCGGGCGGCGCCGATTTTCGCGCCGGTCAGGCTGTCGGGAAAGGTCGAACTCGCGGACGCCGTCGCCGCGTTCAGCGCCAGAATGACGGACCGGGCCGAGACCGTGGCGATAACCGCCGACGGTACCCACCGGCTGGACGACGGAGCGGGGGCGGCCGTCATTGCCGCCCAGCCCATGCTGTTCTCACCCAACGGCCTGCAGCCGCAAGAGCTCCTGCCGGTCTTGCGTGGCCAGATATCGTCGGTGTCCGGCGAAGTCCGGGCGCGTTCGTCCCTGGCCTGGGACCGCGGCGGCCTCCGCTCCAACCTCGACCTCGGACTTTCGGATATTGGATTGCAGACGGCCTTCGCCGCGCTCGCCGGCATCACCGGCGACATCGCCTTCGACAGCCTGCTGCCGCCCGCCACCCCGCCGCATCAACAGATCGCCGTCGGCCTCCTTGACGTCGGCCTGCCGCTTCGCGACGGCAATCTCGACTTCACCTTCGACCGCGACGGCCGGCTGCTGCTGCATGCCGCCGAATGGCCCTGGGCCGGCGGCCGGATCTTCGTCCGCGACGCGGTTCTGGTGCCGGGCGCGGCGCGCCAGGAGCTGGTGTTGTCCGCGGCGGACGTGGATATCGCCGAGTTGCTGGTGCAGTTGGAAATCCCCGACCTCACGGCGACCGGCCGTTTCAGTGGCCGCATTCCCGTCACAATCGAAGGCGAGAAAGCGACCATACGAAACGCGCGTCTGACCACCGGCGAGGAGGGTGGCGTCATCCGCTACCGCGACAAGGCCGCCAAGGCGGCGCTGGCCGGCGGCGGCGAGAGCGGCGAGCTACTGATTGCGGCGTTGGAGGATTTTCGCTACGAGTCGCTGGTCGTCGAATTGAACGGCGAGACCGACGGCAACATCGACGTTCTGATACATCTGCGCGGTGCCAACCCGCAGGTCTACGAAGGCTATCCGTTCGAGTTGAACCTGACGCTCGGCGGCGAGTTGCTGTCGATCCTGCGCCGGGGACTGGCGGGATACCAGGCGCCGGACCGAATTCGGAAGCAGTTGGAGATAAAAAAATGACGGTGACGCGTTGGATCGGTTCTACCCGGAAGCGGCGGGCGTAATGCGCGCGCCCATTCTTCTGATCGCATTGGTCTGCCTGGTCGCAACGGCCTGCGAGCCGAAGGTGAAGATCGAGGCGCCGGACAAGCCGATCGTCATCAACCTGAACGTCAAGATCGAGCAGGAAGTCCGCATCCGCGTGGAGAAGGATGTCGAAGACCTGATCGAAGCCGACTCCGACCTGTTCTGACCGTGGAGAGCGCAGCATGACACGCATCCTCAAACTCTTGGCAGTAACGATGCTGGCGTTCGGCCTCGTCTCCGGCGCCCAGGCCGGCCCGTTGGACGCCGAAAAGGCTCAAGGGCTGGTCGGCGAACAGGCCAACGGCTATCTCGGTATCGTCGGATCGGTATCGGCCGACATCAAGCGCCAGGTCGACGAAATCAATCTGAAGAGGCGCGAGAAGTACCGCGATGTCGCCAAGAAGAACGGCACCAGCCTCGCCGCCGTCGAGGCGATCGTCGGCGAAAAACTGATCGGCCGTGCCAAATCCGGCGAATTCGTCATGGGCGCGGACGGCAAGTGGCGTAAGAAGTAGGCGGCCATGCGGAAAGCGCTGCTGGCCCTGACGATGCTCTGCCTGCCCTTGACGGCGCAGGCCGAAATCGTCGGCCGCGCCGATGTGGTGAACGGTCACCGGCTCCGCATCGACGGGGCGGTGGTCCGCCTGAACGGTATCGCCCCCCTGGACCCGGCCCGCAAATGCTGGCGCGGCCGCGAGCAGGTGTCCTGCGAAGGCCTGGCCCGCAACGCGCTGAGGCAATTGGTGCAGGGCCGCGTCGTCCGATGCGAAGAGAAGGAAGGCTTCGCCCCCGTCTTCGCCCTCTGCCGCGCCGGCGGACGGGACCTCGGGGAGGCCATGGTCCGCGCCGGCTACGCGGTCGGCGACCCGCAACGCTCCCGCAAATACCAGGCGGCGGAGCAGGCCGCGCGCACCGCCCGCCTCGGCATCTGGGCCGCCGACCCGTCAAGCCCCAACGTCGATCGCCCGGCCTTCCAACGCCCCGACGCCAAAACCCAGATCATCGACCTCTCGAACCATCCCGCCCGCAAAGCGCAGCGCGAGCGGGAGAAACAGCAGGAAACGCCCAAGCCCGCCGAAGACTGAGCGCATCCGACCAGGCCGCCCACTGTCATTGCGAGCGAAGCGAAGCAATCTCGATGGGCCAGGCCCCGCCTCCCGAGATCGCCACGGCCCTACGGGCCTCGCGAAGACAGCCGGTCCAGGGCAGGACCGAGCAGCATGGACCCTCGGATCAAGTCCGAGCATCCACGGCGCAGCGCGCTCAGCTTCCGCAGATGCTGCACTGACCGTGAAACTGAGTTGTTGACCGGCTGGATGGCGGAGACTGTCGAAGGGTGGGCCATCAAGCGCCTTACTTCCCAACACTCCCCGGATAATCCCGCGCCACGATCGGCCCGTCGCTTCGATAGGCATGGCAGGAATTCAACAACCCCAACGGCGCCTCGCGCGGCCTGTCCGGATCCTCCTCGTGCTTTTCCGCCTGCACCGCCCACAGCGTCTGCATCGCGGTCGTGCCCATTTGGCCCAGCATTTCGAACAGGTGGGTGCAGCCCTTGGTGCCGCCGACCCGCTCCCGCGCGTTGCGGTTCCAGCCTGGCCCGATGCGCAACCCCTTCAACGCGGCGAAGTTCGGGTTGATCTCGGCGCAGACGAAATACGGCCCGTTGGCCGTGAACGCCTCCGCCTCATGCACCAGGAAGGTTTCGTCGATGGTCAGCCGAAGCCACATGTCGTGGATCGGCTCGCCGGCGGCGCGCGGCGTGTCGTCGCCACTATAGGCGTACGGCTTCACATCCGTCAGATGGCCTTCGATATCCCACAGCCCGTCATCGCGGGCATAACCTTTGATCTCCAGGGTGCGGGTGTGGCTCAGCTCCCGCCGCTTGGGCTCAGATAACGACACGATACTACTCCGAACGCGTTGATGTTGCGGCGCAACATTATGGGCGCCGGCCCGCCGCGTCCACCCCGGCCTTCCCACTCCCGCCGCCGTCATTCCGGCGAAGGCCGGAATCCAGAACGAAGGTGCAACTGGACTCCGGTCGGAGTTTATCCTGAGCGACGCCTTGCGGCGTCGAAGGGCCGGAGTGACGACTTTTGGAGGGGCAGCATCGGCGATTTTGCCGTCCACACCGCCGTCCAGCCCTTAACCAATAATTAATTCGCGTCGCCCGAAATGACCCCGTAAATAGAAATGGGGCGACATGGATCTGACGGCGGACTTCTGGGCTTCCCCGGTACTCTGGCGCATTGCGGTCGGCGTGTTCGGCGCCTTCTGCGTGCTGCTCGGCCATCGGCTGTATCGCCACGGCATTCGCCGCAGCGGCGATATCGACGTGGTGGCCGTTCGGTGGGAAGGCAAAAGCGTTTCCGCGCTGAAACTCAGGCATGCCGCGCCCGGCGTCGCGGTGGCCATGCTGGGCTGCCTGATCGTCGCGGTGATGGCCGTGCCGCTCGGCTCCATGCGCGGCGTGCCCGGCATGTCCGATCTCGCGATGACCGTCGCCTCCGGCCCGGATATCGGCCCCCTGCGGCGGCAGGTCTTGGCGACACCGCCGGACGCCACACTGACATTCCGGTCGCTGATCGATCTGGGCCGGGAACAGGAACGCATCGGCGAAACCGGCAATGCCATGGACCACTACGGTCAGGCGCTCTCGGTGCCGGGCATCTCCTCCACGGAAGCGGCCTTCGCGATCGACCGCCTGGCGACCCTGCACCGCCGCGCCGGGCACACGGTGGAGGCGCTGACCCTGGCCCGCCTCTCGGTCCGTATGGCGCCGAAAAACGCCAGCTATTTCTTTACCTTAGCGCTCGCTCTTGAAGCCAACGGCGAAGCGGAGGGCGCCCGCGCCGCGCTGGAACACGCCGCCGAACTGGACCCGCGTTTCGCGCCGGATCTCGGCCGTCTGCTCAAACGTCTGCAATAGAGGTCTGGTGGGCGCACGTGGATTCGAACCACGGACCTCTGCGATGTGAACACAGCGCTCTAACCAACTGAGCTATGCGCCCCCTGACGTAAGGATTTCCGTCTATAGGGCCCGGCTCGCCGGACTGTCAAGCATTTGCCGGCTTGGATGTCGCGGCCATCGCCGCCAGCACCGTTTCCAGCCCGTCGAAATGCTCGATCACGCCGTCCGCGCCAAGGTCCGCGGCCGGTCCCGCCGTATAGCCGAACGAGACCGCAGCGACCGGAACGCCGGCATTGCGCGCCGCCGCCACGTCGGTCGTCGTATCGCCGATCATCACCGCCTGGCGCCCGCCGGCGCCCATGGCGTCCAGGGTGCCGGTCAGGTGGCCGCCGTCGGGTTTGCGCACCGGCAGACTGTCGCCGCCGACCACCGCGGCGAAAAATCGGCTTAGGCCCAGCGCGTCCAGCAGCGCGGTCGAATACCGTTCCGCCTTGTTGGTGCAGACGCCCAGCACCGCGCCCGCCGCCGTCAGCCGTTCCAGGCAGTCGACCGCGCCGGGGAAGGGCACGCTGGTATCGGTCAGATGGTCCGCATAGTAGGCGAGGAAGGTCTGCACCCCCGCTTCCAGGTCGCGTTCCCCGGTCGCGCCGTTCGCGGCGAAGCCGAGCTCGACCAGTCGGCGCGCGCCGTGCCCGACCATGTGCCTGACGTCGTCGAGCGGCACCGGTTGCAGCCCGGCGTCCGCCAGCACGTGGTTCAGGCTGCGGTGCAGGTCCGGCGCGGTATCCACCAGGGTGCCGTCCAGGTCGAAGACGATGGCGTCGTAAGGCAGGGTCATATGTATCTTCCGGTTTCCGCTTACAGGGGCCAGACCAGCATGATCATCGGCACGCCGATGGCGACGATCAGGATTTCCAGCGGCAGGCCCATCCGCCAGTAATCCCCGAACCGGTAGCCGCCCGGGCCCATCACCAGGGTGTTGGACTGGTGCCCGATCGGCGTCAGGAACGCGCAGGACGCGCCGACCGCCACCGCCATCAGGAACGGATCGACATTGGTGCCGAGCTGCCCGGCGATCCCGGCGGCGATCGGCGCCATCACCAGCGCCGTGGCGGCGTTGTTCACCAGGTCCGAGAGCGTCATGGTGACCACCAGCACCAGGGTCAGCACCGCCCAGACGGGCAGGCCGGCGGTCGCGCCGACGATGGAATTGGCGATCAGCTCGGTCGCGCCTGTCGTCTCAAGCGCCCGGCCGACCGGGATCATCGCGCCCAGCAGCACGATCACCGGCCAGTCGATGTCGCGGTAGGCGTCGCGGATCGGCAGGATGTCCAGCAGCACGTAGACGGCGATGGCGCCGAGGAACGCGATGGTCACCGGCACCGTGCCGGTCGCGCCCAGTGCCAGCGCCACGGCGAATACCGCCAGCGCGGTGCCGATCCGGCGCGGCTGGCCCAGTTGCAGGTCGCGTTCCGCCAGCGGCAGCAGGCCGAGGTCGGTCAGCGTATCGCCCATGGTGTCCCGGTCGCCTTGCAGCAACAGCACGTCGCCGGACGCGAACCGCACCCGGCGCAGGCGATCGCGGATCGCCTCGCCGCTCCGCGCCAGAGCCAGCAGGCTGACCGAGTCGCCGCTACGTCGACGCAGATAATGCAGGTTGCGGCCGTCCAGCGGCGATCCGGCCGTGATCACCGCCTCCGTCAGTTGCAGGTCGTCCGCGCGCATGCCCGACGCTGCCTCGGTGTTCGCCGCCACCAGTTCCAGCCCGTTTTCGTCGATGGCGCCCTTCAGTTCGCTCGGGTCGGCCTTGACGATCAGGATGTCGCCCGCCTGGAACCGCCGCCAGCGCGACGGATGCACCACCTTGTCGCGGCCGCGCAGCAGGCCGACGGCCACGATGTCGTCTCCCGCCAGCGCCTCGATCTCGCCGATTCGCTGGTCGACCCAGGGCGATCCGTCCGGGATCCGCACCTCGACCAGGTAGTCGCTGATCTCGAACAGGCGGTCGGCCGACGACTGTTGCTTCTCCCGCTTCGGCAACAGCCGCCAGCCGATCAGGGCGACGAAGGCGACCCCGGCCAGCGCGATTACCGCGCCGACCGGCGAGAAATCGAACATCCGGAACGGCTCGCCCATGAGCTCGGCGCGATAGGACGCGACGATCACGTTCGGCGGCGTGCCGATCATGGTCATCAGCCCGCCCAGAATGCTGCCGAAGGCGAGCGGCATCAGCAGAATGGCCGGCGACCGGCCGCTCGCGTTCGCCGTGGCGATGGCGACCGGCAGCATCAGCGCCAGGGCGCCGACATTGTTCATGAACGCGGAACAGACGGTCACGGTCCCGGTCAGCGCCGCGATATGCAGCAGCGGGCGCTCGGTCAGCGGCATCAGCCGCCGGGCGATCAGGTCGACGATGCCGGAATTCCGCAATGCCCGGCTGATCACCAGCACCGCCGCGACGGTGATCACCGCCGGGTGGCCGAATCCGGCCAACGCTTCCTTTGCCGGCACCAGGCCTGCGACCACCACGGCCAGCATCGCGACCAGGGCCACCAGGTCGTAACGCCAGCGGCCCCAGGCGAACATCGCCAGGCAGCCGGCCAGCACGCCGAAAACGATGGCCTGATCGCCGGTCATGCGGCGGGCGCTTCAGCGGCGCGGTGTGAGAAACGGCACAACACTGGGTGACCTGACATCGCTAAATTGTCTCCCCGTCGCCGGGTGTGGCATGCTATTAGGGGATTAGCAGGCCGTGGTGAAGAAAATCCTTTACGCGGCCTTTACCAATTCTGCGATTAAGTGCTCGGTGCCGTCCTGTAGCCTATACCGCATTCGCGGCCGGAAACTGCGGCGCCGAACCGGGGTGCATCGATCGATTAGCGCAGATGACCGAGGCTGATAACCCAAAAGACACCCACCGCGTGGGCGCCGTGATCCTGGCCGCCGGCCTCGGCACGCGCATGAAATCCGACCTGCCGAAAGTCCTCCACCCGATTGCCGGGCGGCCGATGATTCTCCACCTGATGGCCAGCCTGAACGAGCTTGAGCCGGCCCGGACCGTCGTCGTGACCGGCCCCGGCATGGATCAGGTGCGGGAAGCCGTGGCGCCGGCGCTCACCGCCATCCAGGACCCGCCGCAGGGCACCGGCCACGCCGTGCTCTCCGCCCGCCAGGCGATGGAGGATTTCGACGGCGATGTGCTGGTTCTGTTCGGCGCGGACCCGCTGGTCAAGCCGGAAACCCTGCGCGAGATGCTCGCGGCCCGGCGCGGGCCGGACGATCCGGCGGTCGTCGTGCTCGGTTTCCGTCCCGACGATCCGGCGGCTTACGGCCGCCTGATCCTGGACGGCGACGGACGGCTCGACCGAATCGTTGAATTCAAAGATGCCAGTCCGGAAGAGGCCGCGGTCGGCCTCTGCAATGCCGGCGTCATGGCGATCGACGGCAAGGCGCTGTACGGCCTGCTCGACCGCGTCGGCAACGACAACGCCAAGTCCGAGTATTACCTGACCGATATCGTCGCCATCGCGCGCGCGGACGGCCGCGCCTGCGCCGTAGTCGAAGGCGATCCGGAGGAAGTGTTCGGCGTCAACAGCCGGGCCGAACTGGCCTTCGCCGAATCGGTCGTCCAGCGCCGCCTGCGCGAAGCTGCGATGGATGCGGGCGCCAGCCTGATCGACCCGGATACGGTCTGGTTCTGCCACGACACCAGGCTCGGCCGCGACGTCGTCGTCGAACCGCATGTGGTGTTCGGCCCGGGCGTTACCGTCGGCGACGGCGTGCGCATCAAGGCGTTCTCGCACCTTGAGGGCGCGACGGTCGCCACTGCCGCCGAAGTCGGCCCCTATGCCCGGCTGCGCCCCGGCGCGGTGATCGAAGGCAAGGCCAAGATCGGCAATTTCGTCGAGGTCAAGAACGCCATCGTCGAGCCGGGCGCCAAGATCAATCACCTAAGCTATGTCGGCGACGCCAATGTGGGCGCGGGCGCCAATATCGGCGCCGGCACGATCACCTGCAATTACGACGGCTTCTTCAAATACCGCACGGAAATCGGCGCCGGCGCGTTCATCGGCTCGAACACCGCGCTGGTCGCGCCGGTCACCATCGGCGAAGGCGCCATCGTCGGCGCGGGCAGCACCATCTCCCGCGACGTCGCGCCGGACGCGCTGGCGGTCACCCGCGCCGCCTTGCGGGAACTCGGCGAGTGGGCCGCCGGTTTCCGCAGCAAGAAGCTCGCCCAGAAGGAAATGCGCAAACGCGCCGCGGCGCACGAGCAGGACGCGGACAAGGGCGCCGAGAAACGATCCGCCAGCTAGCGGGCGGAAGTGGAGTTCGAGGAAAGGGACGGCTTTCATGTGTGGCATCATCGGCGTCATGGGCAAGGCCGACGTGGTTCCGTCGCTGGTCGGCGGGCTTAAGCGGCTGGAATATCGCGGTTACGACTCGGCCGGCGTGGCTACCCTGGTCAACGGCTCGATCCACCGCCGCCGCGCCGAAGGCAAGCTGGTCAACCTGGAAAGCGTGGTCGGCGCCGAGCCGATCCATGGCGACATCGGTATCGGCCACACCCGCTGGGCGACCCACGGCGTGCCGAACGAGACCAACGCCCATCCGCACGCGACCGATCGCGTCGCCATCGTCCATAACGGCATCATCGAGAACTATCGCGAACTGGCGGCGGAACTGGCCGGCCTCGGCCACAAGTTCGCGACCGAGACGGATTCGGAAATCGTCGCCCACCTGATCACCCGCTACATGAACGAGCAGATGTCGCCGGTTGACGCGGTGGGCGCCGCGCTGAAGCGTCTCGACGGCGCCTTCGCGCTCGGCATCATCTTCGCCGGCGAGCACGACCTGATGATCGGCGCGCGCCAGGGCTGCCCGCTGGCCGTCGGCTACGGCGACGGCGAGATGTTCCTCGGTTCGGATTCGATGGCCCTGGCGCCGATGACCGAACGCATCAGCTATCTGGAAGAGGGCGACTGGGTCGTGCTGCAGCGCGGCGGCGCCACCTTCTACAACGAGAACGACGAAGAGGTCGAACGGGAGATCCGCCAGACCGCCAGCTCCGGCGCCATGATCGGCAAGGGCAATTACCGTCACTTCATGCTGAAGGAGATCTACGAGCAGCCGGCCGTGGTGGGCGACACCCTGCATGCCCACATCAACCCGGCGACCCAGTCGGTCCACTTCCAGGACCTGCCGTTCGATCTGGCCACCGTGCCGAAGATCACCATCGTCGCCTGCGGCACCTCGTTCTACGCCGCGTTAGTCGCGAAATACTGGTTCGAGCAGATCGCCGGCCTGAACGTCGATGTCGATTTCGCGTCGGAGTTCCGCTACCGCGGCACGCCGTTGCCCGAAGGCGGCCTGGCGCTGTTCATCTCCCAGTCGGGCGAGACGGCGGACACCCTCGCGGCGCTCCGCGACTGCAAGGCCCGCGGCCAGCATGTCGCCTCCATCGTCAACGTCACCGAAAGCACCATGGCGCGGGAATCGCATGCGATCTTCCCGACGCTTGCCGGTCCGGAGATCGGCGTCGCCTCGACCAAAGCCTTCACCTGCCAGCTTGCGACGCTCGCCTGCATCGTCATCGCCACCGCGCGCATGCGCGGCGCCATCGACGCGGACGGGGAGGCGCGGCTCACCCAGGCCCTGATCGAAGTGCCGGCGCGCGTGGCGGAAGTGCTGAACCACGACGAGACCATCCAGCAACTCGCCCACGATATCTTCGAAGCACGCGACGTGCTCTATCTCGGCCGCGGCACGGGCTACCCGATCGCCATGGAAGGCGCGCTGAAACTTAAGGAAATCTCCTACATCCACGCCGAAGGCTATGCCGCCGGCGAAATGAAGCACGGCCCGATCGCCCTGATCGACGAAGAGGTGCCGATCATCGTCATCGCGCCGACCGACGACCTGTTCGAGAAGACGGCGTCCAACATGCAGGAATCCATGGCCCGCGGCGGCCGGGTGATCTTCCTGTCCGACCAAGTCGGTTGCGACAAGATGCGCGGCTTCGCCAAGTTCTGCGTCGACCTGCCCGATGTAGACCCGTTCGTGGCGCCGATCCTCTACGCTCTGCCGGTGCAGTTGCTCGCCTACCACGTCGCGGTGCTGAAGGGGACCGATGTCGATCAGCCGCGCAACCTGGCCAAGTCGGTGACCGTCGAATAAGGCGGCCGCCGATCCTTACTCTCTACGGCAATCTGGATTCCGGTAACGACTACAAGGTCCGTCTGCTGTTCGCCCAGCTCGGCATCGAGCATCGCCGGGTCGAGGTACGCCAGGACACCGGCGACACCGCAACGGCCGCCTTCCGCGCCATCAACCCCAACGGCAAAGTGCCGGCGGTCCGCTTCGACGACGGCCGCGTCCTCGCCGAATCCGGCGCCATCCTGTTCTATTTCGCGCAGGGCACGCCGCTCTGGCCCGATGATCCGTGGCACCGGGCCGAGATATTGCGCTGGATGTTTTTTGAACAATACAGTCACGAGCCCTATATCGCCGTGAACCGCTATATACTTTGCTTCCTGCCCGACAAGACCGGGACGGAGGTTCGGGTGGCGGAAAACAACAAGAAAGGCGCTCACGCGCTCGCCGTTATGGATAAGCATCTGACTGATCACGAGTGGCTCGCCGCTGGCCGCTACTCGATTGCCGATATCGCCCTCTACGCCTACACCCACAATGCCGACGAAGGCGGCTTCGATCTTGACGCCTGCCCGAACCTGCGGTGTTGGCTCGATCGCGTCCGCGCCGAACCGGGCCATGTGCCGATGGATCAGGAGACCGGCGCGCTGCCGCCGTCGCATCTGGACGGCCCGGCATGAACGATCTCGGCAACTTCCCGCCCTGGCCCGACGCGATGCGCGAGGCCTCCATGGTGGAAACCATTGCTTCCGCGCCGGTCGATAACTGCATCTGGGTGTTCGGCTACGGTTCCCTGATGTGGGACCCCCGGTTCCAGTACCGTTGCCGCCAGCATGCGACACTGCGCGGCTTTCGCCGCTCGTTCTGTTTCTGGTCGGTACGCGGCCGCGGCTCGCCGGAAGCGCCCGGCCTCGGCCTCGCGCTGCTCGAAGGCACGGCCCACACCCACGGCATCGCCTTCCGTCTGGAACCGGACAACTTCGCCACCGACCTGCCGGCGCTCTGGAAGCGGGAGATGGTCAACGGCGTCTACCGGCCGGTCTGGGTGCCGATCGAAATGCACGGCGACGAAGCCCTGGCGCTCACCTTCGTCGCCGACCCCGACCACCCGCAGTTCGCCGGCGAGTTCCCGGCCGACGTCCAGGCCGACTATATCCGCCAGGCCACCGGCATCCGCGGCCGCTGCCGCGACTACCTCGCCAACGTCGTCGCCGGCCTGCACGACCTCGGCGTGCCCGACGAATCCCTCGACGATTTATTGGCCCGCGTCGACAACCATACCTAGCCGCCCTACTGTCATTGCGAGCGCAGCGAAGCAATCTGGAGAAACAGCGCTCCGCCGTCTCGAGATCGCCACGGCCCTCCGGGCCTCGCGATGACGCGAAGGGGAAACAGGAGCGGCAACGTCCTAACTTCGCTGTCATTGCGAGCAGAGCGAAGCAATCTGGAAAAGCTAGGCTCTACGCTCCCGAGACCGCCACGGCCCTCCGGGCCTCGCGATGACAGCTATGGCTTGAACCAGTCTGCCGCCAGATCCGACCACGTTGGGTTCGTCTGATTGATCAAAGCTTCCTTCTTGGCCCGGGAGCCCGCCTTGATCTGCTTCTCGCGCTGAATAGCTGCCGTCGCGTCCGGCGACGTTTCGACATACACGAGTCGACGCACGTTGTACCGCTTCGTAAACCCGCTGGCCTCTCTGCTGCGATGCTCATACAACCGACGTTCAAGGTTGTTGGTGACGCCTGTGTAAAGAACGGTGCGGCGATCATTGGCCAGGATGTAAACGTAGTACTCTCCCTGGGACATCAAGCAACACTGTCATTGCGAGCGTAGCGAAGCAATCTGGAAAACCAGCGCTCCGTCATCCCGAGATCGCCACGGCCCTACGGGCCTCGCGATGACAACGCCTCGACCTTTCCGCCCGCCAGTTCCTCGCTATTCCGCGCGATCAGATCCGCCAGGTAGTCGAACGCCGCCCTGATCCGCGCGCTGCGCTTCAAGTCGGGATGGGTGACCAGCCAGATCTCCTGGTTGGCCACGTCGATATGCGGCAGTACTGGCAGCAGCCCCGGATCGCGGTTGCCGACCAGGGCCGACGCCGAGCCGACGCCGAGCCCGGCGCGCACCGCCGCCAGTTGCGACAGCAGGCTGTTGGAGCTGAACACCATGCGTTCCGCCGGGACGTGGCGCATCAGCCATTTCGCCTGGGTGATATGGCCGAACGCCTCGTCGAAGCCGACGATGTAATGCTTCGGCAGGTCTTCCACGCGTTTGGGAATGCCGTACCGGTCCGCGTATGACGTGGCGGCGAACAGCCGGACCGCGTGGGTGCCGACCCGCCGCGCGATCAGGTCCGACTGCTGCGGCCGAAACAGGCGGACCGCGATGTCCGCCTCCCGGCGCAGCAGGTTGACCGCTGCGTTGTCGATCACCAGCTCGATGCGGATGCCGGGATAGGCGTCGCGAAAGCCGGCCAACTCACCGGTCAGCCATTCGACGCCGATACCCTCGGTGGCGGACAGTCTCACCGTCCCCTCCAGGCCGGAGTCCGTGCCCGACGCGGTGCGCTCCACCGCCACCGCCTCCTGGTCCATGCGCTTGGCGTGGTCCAGGATCATCTCGCCGGCCTCGGTCAGCTCCAGGCCGCGCGGCGTCCGGTTGAACAGCCGGGCGTCCAGCCCGGTTTCCAGGGCCGCGATGCGCCGGCTGACGGTCGGCTGGCTGACCCGCAGGTGCTTGGCGGCAGCCGACAGGCTGCCGGCTTCCGCGACCGCCAGGAAGTCGCGCAACGCGGTCCAATCCAACATGGCCCCTGTCCGTCGATGTGAGTCCGATATATGCAGGCCCAATCTATACACGATTGTATAGCTCTTATACCCAGCTAAGCAATTCGCATTCAGATTCGTGGCGCTACAGTCGCCTGAAACCTGGAGTTTTTGCGCATGTCTGTAAACGGACAACCCGGTTCGGCGCCGCAGGACGCCGCGCCGACGAACGGCCTCGACTTCCTCCGCTCGAAAATGCAGGAGGACGGCTCCTCGTCGGGGATCGGCAGTTTAATGGGATTTCGGCCCGATACCCTCGAAGAAGGTCGCGTCGTCTTCGTCGGCACGCCGGACAGTCGCCACTACAACCCGGTAGGCTTTGTGCATGGCGGCTATGCCGCGACGCTGCTGGACTCCGCGATGGCCTGTGCGATCCATACCACCCTGCCGGCCGGCAAGGGCTACACAACCGTGGAGCTGAAGGTGAACTACCTCCGGCCGATGTCCGAGAAGACCGGTCCGATCCGGGCGGAAGGCAAAATCATACATGTCGGCGGCCGCTTGGCCACGGCGGAAGGCCGCCTCGTCGACGAGTCCGGCAAGCTCTACGCCCACGGCAGCACCACCTGCATGGTTTTCCCGGTATAGCGGGCCACGGGCGCGGCGGCAGGAAAGGTGGGCTATTTGACCTTGCTGCCACGCCGGATCCGCGCAACATGACAGCACATAATCGCCCATGACATTCTCGGCCTCGCGCCGCTTACCAGATTGCGTTGGAGATTTCGATTAATGGCCGAACAATCCACCTGGCGGACGCCGACCCTGATCCTGATCTGCGGCAGCATGATCGTGCTGCTGACGCTCGGCACGCGCAATTCGTTCGGCCTGTTTCTGGAGCCGATCAGCCACGCGCTCGGCACCGGGCGCGGCATGTTCGGGCTCGGCCTGGCCTTGCAGAACCTGATCTGGGGCGCGGCGCAGCCGTTCGCCGGCGCCATCGCCGACCGTTACGGCTCGGGCCGGGTCATCGCCGCGGGCGGCGTGCTCTACGCCCTCGGCCTGCTGTTGATGTCGCAGGCGACCGATCCGATCACCTTGAACATCGGCGCCGGCGTGCTGATCGGCTTCGGCCTCGGCGGCGCCTCGCTGTCGGTCGTGCTGGCCGCCGTCGCCAAGCAGTTCCCGGAGGAACGCCGGTCCTGGGCGCTCGGCGTCGGCACGGCGATGGGCTCGCTCGGCAACGTCGTCATGGTCGCCGCCAGCGACTACCTGATCGGCGGCTTTGGTTGGTCGTTCGCGCTGCTGGTCATGGCGGTTCTCACGCTCACCATCGTGCCGCTCTCGGCCGCGCTGGCCGGCAAGCCGGACCTTGGCCCCGGCGTGCGGGAGCAGACCTTCGGCGAAGCCCTGGCCGAGGCCCGCGCCCATTCCGGCTACCGTTACCTCACCGTCGGCTTCTTCGTCTGCGGCTTCCACGTCGTGTTCATCGGCACCCATTTTCCGGCCTATCTGACGGATCTCGAGTTCAGCCGCGAGGTCGGCGCCCAGGCGCTGATCCTGATCGGCGTGTTCAACGTGATCGGCTCGTACCTCGCCGGCGTCGTCGGCGCGCGCTACAGCAAGAAATACGCGCTGACCTGGATCTATCTGGCCCGCTCGGTCGCGATCCTGCTGTTCATCACGCTGCCGCCCAGCATCTACACGGTCTACGGCTTCTCGGCCGCCATCGGCCTGCTCTGGCTGTCGACCGTGCCGCTCACCTCCGGCATCGTTGCCCAGGTGTTCGGCCCGCGCTATATGGCCACGCTGTTCGGCATCGTGTTCTTCAGCCACCAGGTCGGCAGCTTCCTAGGCGCCTGGCTTGGCGGCGTTCTGTACGACAGTACCGGTTCCTACGACGTGGTCTGGTGGGCGAGCGTCGCGCTCGGCCTTATCGCCGCGTTGCTGCATTGGCCGATTGACGAGCGTCCGATGGCCCGCGACGCCGTCCCACAGGAGACCTGACAACCATGACCGCACCGAAAACCCTGCTCGACCTGGCCGGCGCCAAACCCGCGCCGATCGTGCCCGAAGACACCGCCGTCGTGATGATCGACTGCCAGAACGAATATGTCGACGGCATCCTGGCGCTGCCCGGCGTCCGGCCGGCGCTGGACCAGGGGGCGCTTGCCCTGCAGATCCTGCGCGAGCGCGGCCTGCCGGTCTTTCACATCCAGCATCGCGGCGGGCCGGGCGGCCCGTTCGACCGAGACGCGGCGGTGTTCCAGATCGCCGATCCGGTAAAGCCCGTCGCCGGCGAACCCAGCATCGAGAAATCCCTGCCCAACGCCTTCGCCGGCACCGACCTGCACGACCAACTGCAGGCGGCCGGCCGCAAGCATATCGTGCTCGCCGGCTTCATGACCCACATGTGCATCTCGTCGACGGCGCGCGCCGCGCTCGACCTCGGTTATCGCTGCACCATCGTCGCCGACGCCTGCGCCACCCGCGACCTGCCGGACGGCAGGGGCGGCGTGGTCTCGGCCGACGACCTGCATCGCATGGAACTGGCGGCGCTCTCCGACCGGTTCGCCACCATCCTGCCGGACGCCTCGGCGCTTTAAGCTTCAATAGGACAGACTGGGCGACCGGCGCGGATATCTGTCGTCGAAAAGCTGTCGCTTTTTCGTCGCCGAGGAAGCATCGCGCTGAGTATTTGCACCGTTTGCCCGGACAACGACGCTGGCGTTAGACGCCCCGCCGCGCCATGTCTATAGTTGGACGAAACGCCAACCCGGAGGTGCCCCATGAACGTGCACGACGCCAGCATCGCCAGTGCGCTCGGTCTGAAAGACGCGAGCCTGCTTCGCCAACAATGCTACATCGACGGCGCCTGGTGCGACGCCGACAGTGGCGAGACCATTCCCGTCACCAACCCCGCCACCGGCGAGGTGTTGGGCACCGTGCCGAAGATGGGCGCCGCCGAGACCCGCCGCGCGATCGAGGCGGCGGAGCGCGCCTATCCCGCTTGGCGCGCGCTGACCGCGAAGGAGCGCGCCACCATCCTGCGCAAGTGGCACGACCTGATGATGGAGAACCAGGACGATCTCGGCATCATCATGACCGCCGAGCAGGGCAAGCCGTTGGCCGAGGCCAAGGGCGAGGTCGCCTACGCCGCTTCGTTCATCGAATGGTTCGCCGAGGAAGGAAAGCGCATCTACGGCGAGACCATCCCGCAGCATCAGAACGACAAGCGTATCGTCGTGATCAAGGAGCCGATTGGCGTCACCGCCGCGATCACGCCGTGGAACTTCCCGGCCGCGATGATCACCCGCAAGACCGGCCCGGCGCTCGCCGCCGGCTGCCCGATGGTGGTCAAGCCGGCGACCGCGACGCCGTTCTCGGCCCTGGCGCTGGCCGAACTCGCCGAACGCGCCGGCGTGCCGAAGGGCATCTTGAGCGTGATCACCGGCGCGTCCGGCGCCATCGGCGGCGAGATGACCTCCAACCCGATCGTGCGCAAGCTCTCGTTCACCGGCTCGACTGAGATCGGCAAGAAGCTGATGGAGCAATGCGCGGGCACGGTGAAGAAGGTTTCGATGGAGCTCGGCGGCAACGCGCCGTTCATCGTCTTCGACGACGCCGACCTGGACGCCGCGGTCGACGGTGCCATCGCGTCCAAGTTCCGCAATACCGGCCAGACCTGCGTCTGCGCCAACCGCATACTGGTGCAGGCCGGCGTCTACGACGAGTTCTCCACCAAACTCGGCGAGGCGGTCGCCGAGATGAAGATCGGCGACGGCCTGAAGGGCGAGACCCAGCAGGGGCCGCTGATCGACATGGCCGCGGTCGAGAAGGTGGAGGAGCACGTCTCCGACGCCATGTCGAAGGGCGCCACGTTGCTGATGGGCGGCGCGCGGCATGAGTTGGGCGGCACCTTCTTCCAGCCGACCGTGCTGGCCGGCGTCACGACCGAGATGAAGGTCGCGAAGGAAGAGACCTTCGGCCCGCTGGCGCCGCTGTTCCGCTTCGACACCGAGGAACAGGCGATCGCCATGGCCAACGATACCGAGTTCGGCTTGGCCGCCTACTTCTATGCCCGCGACATCGGCCGCATCTGGCGCGTCTCCGAAGGCGTCGAATACGGCATCGTCGGCGTCAACACCGGCATCATCTCGACCGAGGTCGCGCCGTTCGGCGGCATGAAGGAATCCGGCGTCGGCCGCGAAGGCTCGAAGTACGGCATCGACGACTACCTGGAGATCAAATATCTCTGCATCGGCGGCGTCGATAGTTGAGGCGTGCGTGTAGTCGCGTAAGGACGCCGGCCCGATGATCATCAAAGACGTCCGCACCACGCTGCTCAAGCTGCCGTGGGTCGAGGTGCCGCGCGCCAGCATGGACGAGGCCGGCAGCGGCATCGAGAGCTTCCGCGAACTGGTCGTGGTCGAGATCGAGACCGAGTCCGGCATCGTCGGCATGGGCTATCTGCATGTGCTCGGCGGCGGGCTCAGGACCATCGAGGCCTGCCTCGCCGAACTGATCGTTCCCAGGCTGATCGGCCGCGACGCCACCGAGGTCGAGGCGATCTGGCACGACCTCTACAAGTCCACCTACTGGGTCGGCCGCATGGGCATCGTCCTGTTCGCGATCTCGGCGGTCGACATCGCGCTCTGGGATGCGGTCGGCAAGCGCGCCAACCTGCCGTTGCACCGGCTCTGGGGCAGCTACCGCACCCGCATCCCGGCTTACGGCAGCGGCTGCTTCCGCGGCCTTGGGCCCGACGGTATGATCGACAAAGCCCAGCGCTTCGTGGAGCAGGGCTTCAAGGCGATCAAGATGCAGGTCGCCCACATCAACGACTGGCGCACCGATGTCGACCATGTCCGCCGCATGCGCGAGGCGCTCGGCCCCGACATCGACATCATGATCGACGTCAACATGGGCTGGACCGCCGACCAGGCGATCCAGGCCGGCCGCAGGTTCGAGGACTACGACGTTTACTGGCTGGAGGAGCCGGTCGTCGCCGAGGACATCGCCGGTTACTTCAACATTGCCGAGAAGCTGGACCTCCGCATTGTCGGCGGCGAGAGCCACTTCACCCGCCACGATCTGCGGCCGTTCTTCGAGAACCCGCGCCTGCCGATTCTCCAGCCGGACGTCATGCGCGGCGGCCTGACCGAACTGCGCAAGATCGCCACGCTGGCCGACACTTGGGGCATGACCGTCGCGCCGCATCTGTTTCCGGAACTGATGGTCCATCTCATGGCGTCGATCCCGAACGGTCTCTTGATCGAGTATATGAACTTCCTCGACGACCTCTGGGTCGATCCGGTCATGCCGGAAGACGGCATGTTCACCGTGCCGGAGCGGCCCGGCCACGGCCTCGCCTTCAAGCCGGAGGTGCTGGCCGACCACAAGATCAACTGATCGTGTAGTCGCTTAAACCGGCCCTATGCCGCGCTTATCTCTAACGTTCTCGTGAAAGCCCGGGGGACTGACCAGACATGGCAAACGCCTATGACTACGACCTCTACGTAATCGGCGCCGGCTCCGGCGGTGTCCGCGCGTCCCGCATTTCCGCCGGTTTCGGCGCCCGCGTGGCCGTGGCGGAGGATCGCCCGCTCGGCGGCACCTGCGTCAATGTCGGCTGCGTGCCGAAGAAGCTGTTCGTCTACTCCAGCCACACGGCCGAGGATATCGAAGATGCAGCCGGCTACGGCTGGACGGTCGAGGGCGTCAAATTCCACTGGCCGACCCTGATCGCCAACAAGAACAAGGAGATCGAGCGGCTGAACGGCATCTACCGCAAGCTCCTGGACAATGCGGGCGTCGACCTGCACGAGGCCCGGGCAACCCTGGTCGACGCCCACACCGTTGACGTGGGCGGCCGGCAGGTGACGGCGGAAACGATCCTGATCGCCACCGGCGGCTGGCCCTACCTGCCGGACATTCCGGGCGTCGAGCATGCCATCACCTCGAACGAGGCGTTCTTCCTCGACGACCTGCCGAAGCGGGTCGCGGTGATCGGCGGCGGCTACATCGCGGTCGAGTTCGCCGGCATCTTCAACGGCATGGGCTCCAAGGTAACGCAGCTCTATCGCGGCGAGCAGATCCTGCGCGGCTTCGACGCCGACGTCCGCCACACCCTGGCCGAGGAGATCCGCAAAAAGGGCATCGATCTCCGCTGCCACGTCAACGTCATGCGCATAGACAAGACCGACACCGGCCTCACGCTGCACCTCACCGACGACAGCATGCTCGAAGTCGACACGGTGATGTTCGCGACCGGCCGCGTGCCCAACACCAAGGACCTCAACCTGCACGACATCGGCGTCGCGACCGATGAGAAGGGCGCCATCCTGGTCGACGAGTTCTCCAAGACCTCGGTCGACAACATCTACGCCATCGGTGACGTCACCGACCGGATCGCGCTCACCCCGGTCGCGATCATGGAGGGCATGGCCTTCGCCCGCACCCTCTATGGCGGCATGCCGACTGCCGTGGATCACGCCAACGTACCGTCGGCTGTGTTCAGCCAGCCGCCGGTCGGCTCGGTCGGCCTGACCGAGGAGGAGGCGCGGGCCGAACACGGCGACGTGCACATCTACCGCTCCACCTTCACGCCGATGAAGCACACCATGACCGGCCGTGGCGAAAAGACCATGATGAAGCTGATCGTCGAGCCGAAGTCCGACCGCGTGCTCGGCGCCCACATGGTCGGGCCCGACGCGGGCGAGATCATCCAGGGCATCGGCATCGCCGTGAAGATCGGCGCGACCAAGGCCCAGTTCGACGCTACCATCGGCATCCACCCGACCGCGGCCGAGGAATTCGTCACCATGCGCGACAGAGTCGAGCCATTGGCCGAAGCGGCGGAGTAGGCACTACCGCCACGGTCTCGCAGTGAGATAGACAGCCGCCGCGCCCAGCGCGAAGCCGGCCACCGTCAGCGCCAGCGGCCAGGGCGTGTCGTTGTGCAGCGCGCCGACGGCGAAGGCGCCCAACGTCGCGCCGCCGATCTCCAGCGCGCCAAGCGACGCCGCAACGCTGCCGCGTCCGCCCGTCGCCGCGTCGATGGCGCGCACCGGCGCGGTCGCGAACGAGAGACCAAGCCCGAAGGCGAACACTGACATCGCGAAAGTCACCGCCAACGGCCCCGCCAGGCCGGCGAACAGCAGCGCCGGCAGCGAGCCGCCGCCGGCCGCGCCGACGGCAAGCCCCGTGCGCAGGATCGTCTCGATGCCAAAGCGGCTGGCGGCGCGGTTCGCGGTCAGGCTGCCCAGGAAATAGGCCAGCACGAACGCCGCCTGATAATAGCCGTAGTTCTGCGTCGGTACCCCGAACTGGTCGATCAGCACGAACGGCCCGGCGGTGATGAACCCGAACAGCGCGCCCATCGGCGCCGCGCAGACCAGGGCGTAGGCCATGAACCGTCGCTGCCGCAGCAGCGCGGCATAGCCGGGCAGCAGTCGCCACGGCCGGATCGCATGCGGGTCCGGCACCGTGGTCTCCGGCAGAAAACGCCAGATCAGCGCCGTCACCGCGATCACCAGGCCGGTCAGCAGCAGGAAGTTGGCGCGCCAGCCGGCCAGCACGTGCACGTAGCCGCCGATGATCGGTCCGACCGCCGGCGCCAGCGCGACCGCCATGCCGTAGGCCGCCAGCACCTTCACGCTGCTTTTCTCGTCGTACAGGTCGCGGATGATGGCCAGCGCGATCACCGACTGCGAGCAGGCCATCACCCCCTGCAGCAGCCGTGCCGTGATCAGCATGTCGATCGATTGCGCCAGCGCGCAGGCCAGGCTGAACAGCGCGAAACCCGCCATGCCGATCAGCAGCACCGGCCGCCGGCCGAACCGGTCCGACAGCGGCCCGTGGATCAGTTGCGCGAAGCCGTAGCCGAGCAGGTTCAGGCTCATGGTGAGCTGCACTGTCTCCGCGCTGGTGCCGAAGTATTCCGGCAGGTGCGGCAGGCTGGGTGCATACAGGTCGGTCGACAGGATCGCGGTCGCCGTCGCCGCGACCAGCACCGCCGGAACGATCAGCGGCACCGCCCCGGCGCGCCCGCCGGCTTCCCCTGCCCCCGAGGACACGGCTAGCGCGGTCCGTCCGGGGCCGCGGTGCGCCCGTAAAACAGTTCTTGCGCGTAGGGCGAGAAGGTGACGCCGGGTTCTCGGACATAGCTCAGCACCGCCGCCAGCCGGGCGCACTCGCCGACGACCGGCGTCACCCGATGCGGCGAATGGTGGCCGCGGAACAAAGCCAGCGTGCCCGCCTCGAACGGCAGTGCCTTGATGCCCAAGTCCTCGCCGTCCAGCAGCCGGGATACGGCTTCGTAGTTCTGATCCGCATCGCTCCGCAGGTTCGGCACATACTCGAACGCGCCGCCGCCGGCCGCCGTCTGTATCGACAGGGTCACCGCGAAATCGGCCCGGTCGAAATGCCAGTCCAGCCCGAAGCCGTCGCGAAAGACGCCGATGTTCAGCGCCGCCATCGGATCGGCATGACGGTACAGCACCGGCTCGTCCAGCACGGCCGCGATGAACGCCTTCAGCGCGTCCCACTCGTAGACGGCGCGCAGCATCGCGTCGGCCGGAATCCGGTCGGCGGCAACGCCGCCTTTGGTGGTCCGCCCCAGGCGGCAGCGCGGGTGGTCGGGCGCCACGGCCGGATCGGCCGGCTCGAAATAGACGGTGTGCCGTTCCGTCATCACATGGCTGTCGGCGGACAGGGCGCGCGCCTCGTCGGCCATCGCGTCCTGCCGTTCCGGCCGAACGAAGCCCGGCAGGCTCAGCGCCCCGTTATCGGCCAGCCTTTGCCGGCAATCCCGAACCAACGCGTGCCAGCCGGTGCTGTCGCGGTCCGCTATCGGATACCGCTCGATGTCGACAATTCTGTCCGGTGCCCAACCCATGGCGTTTATCGAAAGCCCAGGCGTTCCATCGCGATGCCGATGCGGGAGCCGATGGCGAAAACGCCGATATAGAGCAGGAAGGCGGCCGGGCCGAGTTCGAAGGTCACCATCAGCCAGTGGGGAAAGGTGGCGAGCGCCAGCAGCCCGATCAAAAGCCCACCCAGCACCAGCGGCACGGCCAGGGTGATTTCGGTCAGTTTCCGCCAGGAGACCACGGCGCGGGGGTCGTGCGCCGCGCATCGTGTGCGGCAGTCGTCGCAGAGCCGGTCGCGCGGCACCCAGCGGGCGAAGGGCCCGTTGCAGCCTCGGCAGCGGCTGCCGCTGCGTTGCCTGCGCCGCGACTTTGCGTTGTCGGCTGACATGGCGCTACCCCGCGTCCTCTGAATCCCGGATGTCGGACTCAGTATGCGCGCGCGGCAGCGCCACCGCCAGTTTTCTAACCGGCGGCGGTCGGCGGATTCGGTACGACTGACTGTCGGGTTGTTAGGAGGCGGCCGCCATGGTTTGCGCCACCGCCACCGGGTCGACGAAGAACTTGCACAGGATGCTGAAGCCGAACAGCGTCAGCGCCTCGTCCCAGCGGGTCAGGTGCTCCGCGAACGGCCGTTCCAGCGCGACCAGCGCCATCGCGCCCATCGCCAGCGATCCGATGAACAGCAGCGCGCTCAAGGCCGCCAGCACCAGTACGTGCGGCAGGGTCGAGACCACGAACAGCGACGCGACGGTCAGCAACGCCACCCGGTAGAAGCTCTGCCGGTTGCGTTCCTCGATGCTCAGCACATCGCCGTCTTCAGGCGAATACATGAACTGCATATCGTGCGCTCCAACGGGCGGCCATCGCCCTGAAAGCCGTGCCTGTATCGTTACCGAAGTGGCGATACGGGCGGTGTAGATCAAGTCTCGACGAAACAGATTAAGATCCTGTTTAGACTGCGGTAACCAATCGGTAGGGTTACCGCAGTCTAAACTCGCGGCGGGCGCGCTTACGCCGGCCTGAATTCGACCACCGCCGCGCCGCTACCGTAGACCGGGCCGTAGGCATGCACGGTCGCGCCGTCGAAATTGTCGCCCAGCCCGCCGAGAATCCACGACAGGTGCTTGAACCCCATATCGACCTTGGCCGCCTTGGCGTAGTCGCCGGCGCGTTGCTTCAAATGCTCGATGCTGGCGCTTTCCATCAGCCGCAGCATCTCCCGGTTCCATTCTTCGTCGGTCGCATCGGCGATGTGGTCTTCCGCGATGTCGATCTCGGTGCGAAAGATCGTACCGGACAGCCCGCCGACCGCGATTAGCGCAACGGTCTTGCCCTGCGCCTTCGCCGTCTCCACCGCCATGGCGGCGAGGCGCGCGGTCGTCTCGCCGTCGTGGTAGACGTTGTTCGCCGCGATCGCCAAAGGCCGCGCGTCGTCCCCATTCAGGAAGTTGTTCATCACGATGGTTCCGGTATCGATCGGAAAGCCGTCGTAGTCGACCGTCTTGGCGCTGACGCCGATCTCCTTGCAGCCGGCGACGCAGGCCTCGGCCAGCTCGACGTCGCTTTGCATGTCGAACGGCAGGTCGCCGTACTCGTACCAGTTCTCGTCGACATGGATGCCGGTCAGATGGGCGCGGGTCTGCCAGAGTTCGTCCAGCACTGCGATCCATTGCGTCGAGTAGACCAGCAAAACATCGGGGTTGCTTGCCCGCAAAGCCTCGCCGGCGGCCTGGTAGCCGGCGACCAGCGGCGCCCAGGGCGGGTTGTCGGGGCGAAGGAGGGGCAGCGGCGTTCCCGGAACCAGAAAAGCGGAAACCACGGTCATCGTGCACCCTCCCTTTCGATATCTCCGCCGCTACGCTACGCGGCCCGGCCGACCTCCCGCGCCTTGGCGAGGTTCCATTCCATCACGGCGTTGCCGGTGCCGATCACCGTGCCGTAGCCGTGCAGTTCGCCCGGTATCTCCGGATAACCCATCGCCGCGAACATCCAGGTGAAGGCGCCGGATTTCACTTCGGCGAACGCCTCGTCGATGAACTGCGGCAGCAGCCGGAATACTTCCCTGGTCTCGCCGCGGCGCATCAGGTCGATCATCCGCATGTCCCACTGGTATCCGGCATAGTCGTGCGGATGCTCGCGCGACATGTCCTCCGGCGGGTCCGGCTCTTCGTGGAAGTGGTAGTGGCAAAGCGTGTTGGACGCCAACAGCACGGCGCGCCGGCCGGTCTGCTCGATTGCCTTGCGCGTCGCCCGGCCCAGGACGTCCATCTCCTCCAGCCCTTCCTCTGTCGTGAGGTAATAGGGCGAGTTGTTGGCCGACAGGCCGACCACCGGGATGTCCCATTGCGGCCGCATCATATGCAGCGTGGTGATTGTGCCGTAATCGACCCGGAAGCGCGGATTGCGCATCATCTTGGCCACCAGCCCGGCGTCCGCCGCCGCGGCGCAACAGGCCTCCGCCAGTTCGACGTCGACGTCGAGTTTGAAGTCGTAGCGGAACAGGTTGGGAAAGATCGGGTCGACCGATTTGCCGCTTAGAGTTGGGACGCCCAGGAAGTGGTGCCCCAGTTGGGTGATCCAGTGCGGCGAATGCACCAGCAGCACGTCGGGTTTCAGGTCGTTCAGGCTCTTGCGCGCCCGCTCGTACGCCCAGCGTAGCTGCTCCCAGCCGCCTTGGCTCTTGGGTTCGTTCTGCGGTGGATTTTCGCCGTAGACCAGGTGGGGCGGGTGAGGGGCCAGAAAACCGGCCAGGATCTCGCCATCAGCCATGTCGCATCCTCCCACGGTTAACAAAAAGTGTCGCCGATATGGACGCGGGGCGCAATCGGGAATAACCGGCCGTTCTTGCCATGCAGGCGAAGCAGGTGCGCGTAACCGGCTGATACGTATCGGCTTCACCGCATGTTGTACTGCGCCGGGTTAATACGCTTTTCCCCGGTTATCCGATGTTAATACCTGTCCGTTAAGACTTGGGCTGCGTGTTCTCGATGGCAGACGGGGCGGGACGGTCGTTCCGCCGTTAGTAGTGTGGCGTGCCGAGTATCCGGTTTGCCGGTGCTGTCACCGTGGTGGTCGCTTGGCGGCCGGCCGCGGCCATTGGAGCAGAGGCGATGAATCAGAAGCCAGTCGAGTTGCCGGGTAGCGAGCCGCGGGACGAAGAGCCTGTGGCGGCGCCCTCGTGGCGCGCCTCCGACCTTTCTCCGGACACGCTTCGCATGGTGGAACAGGCGGCGCGGCAGGAGGGTGCGGGCGCTTCCGCCTGGGTCGACAGGGCTTTGAGCCGGTCGGCGGCGGAAGCCTTAAGCGGCGAGCCGCTGCCGGCGGATCAGGTTGCTGCGCTGTTACCGGCGATCGGCGCCTTGTCGCTCCGGCTCGAAACCCTGCAGCGCGCGCTGACGCGGGGCAACGCCCGGGCGCCCGGCTGGGCCGATCAGATCAAGGGGTCGGTCGACGTCGCCGCGTCCGGCTTATGGAAAAGCGTGCGCGGCGCGACCGAGAAGGCGCCGCCGTTGGAAGAGGTCGCCACCAAGCTGCGCGAGCACGTCCGCGCGGCGCGCGACCGGGCGGCGCTGGACGAAGTCGCCTCCCGCTGGAAGCAGCATGTGCATACCGCGCGGGAGAAAGCGGCCTTGGACGAGGTCGCGGTCAAATGGCGCGAGCATGTCGGTACCGTGCGCCAGAAAGCGGCGCTCGACGATGTCGCCGCCAAATGGAAGAGCCACGTCCAGCAGGCGCGCCAGACCATCATGGAAACCGTCGCCGATGCGCGCCAGGGCCTCAAACCCATCGGGGACGGCAAACCCGGCGATGCGGAGAACCGGCAGGACGGCTGACCCGCCTTCGGGCGGCCGGAAGCGGAAGGGGGAGTTGGATGCAGACCATCGGCGGCGGTTGGGATTTTGACCTGAGCAAATTGCCGGCGACCGGAGAACGGACCGGCGGTCTCTTCGCGGGTTTGTTCTTCATTCTTTTCGCCTGCGTCTGGGGCGGCATTCCGTCTGTCGCTCTGATCGAGAACGGCGTCGGTGTCCTGGAAGAGCCCACCGGCTTCGTCGCCATCTTGTTTCCGGTTATTGCGGTCGGGCTGGTTCTGCTCGGGTTGCATCTTCTCCGCTTCCGCAAATCGATCACCATCGACCGGTACTTCGTTGCGGTCGAGCAGCGCGGTCTGTTCGGCAGCCGGCAGTGGCGCGAGCCGCTGTCGAACTACCAGGGCGTGCTGAAACGCGTCCAACGCCGCACCAGCCGGAAATCGAAGCGGACCTACTACATCGTCGATCTGAAACACGCTACCGACGAGAAGAAGACGATCAACCTCTACACCGCCCGTAGCGGCCGCGATCTGCGGGACAAATGGGAGCAGTTCGCTCGGCAGCTTCAGGTGCCGGCGCTGGAACAGGGCGCCGACGGCCCGGTCGCCCGGCGAACGGAGGACCTGGACAAGACCGTCTCCGAGTTGCTGGACGAGGGCCGGATCACCGTCGACCGAAGCGCTTTGGGCGCGGAGACGGAAGACGTGACCATCTCGGAAGAAGACGGCGGCGTGGTCATAACCCGCAAGCGGCCGACGACGTCGCTGTTCGGCGGCCTGCTCGCGGTGACCTTTCCGCTGATTTTCGTTGCCGTCGGTTTCTCGATCGATGACGCGTTCTGGCTGTTCGGCTGGATTTTCGGTTTCGTCGGCATCCTGTTCGAGGTCCTGTTCGTCGCTGGCGTTGTCTGGGACCGTATCGCCCGCCAGCGCCTGGTGGTCACGCCGGACGCGATCCGCCGCTGTGAAGTCGCTCCGTGGGGCGAAACCAAGGGTCGAAGCCTACCCGTATCCGAAATTGAAACCATCGACCTGGCCCGCCGCCGCGACGACGACAAAAAGCGCCTCGCCCTGCATATCGTCAGCGATGCGCGAACCCTTAAATTCGGCGCCGGCCTGCCCCGTCAGACCCTGGAGACGGTTCGCAACACCGTCCTTGCCAAGCTCGATCAGCGGCGTTGACACCGCCACAGGTCCAACGTTCCGTACGATGCCTCTTGACTACCCGACTACCAATAAGTACCATATTTTGGTAAATTTGAGAACGGAGTCGGGTCCATGGCAAAAGCGGCGGCAAAGAACACAAGCATCGCGCTTGGAGAGCACTACGCCACATTCGTCGGGAAAATGGTCGCGGATGGCCGCTACGGGTCGGCGAGCGAAGTCGTCCGCGCCAGCCTTCGATTGCTCGAGGAACGCGAAGCGAAACTTGGTGTCCTGCGGTCCGCCCTGTCCGAAGGTGAAGACAGCGGCCATGCGCAGGACTACTCGATCGACGCGGTGATCGACGAGCTTGACCGCGAATAATCGATGGCGAATTTCGTCGTCACGAGACGCGCTAGGCAGGACCTTCTCAATATCGGTCGTTACACAAGCAAGCGCTGGGGCCGCGATCAGCGAAACGCATACCTCAGAGAGATAGACGGACGGTTTTCAACGCTCGCCCGGAATCCTTCCCTTGGACGGCCGTACGATCATGTGAAGGAAGGCTATCGCGTTTTCGCCGTGGGCAAGCATCTGATCTTCTACCGGCAGATTTCCAACGGCATCGAGATCGTCCGCGTGCTGCATGAGCGTATGGATGTGCCCGGCCGCCTTCACGAGAACTAGCCGCCCTTTCGCGGTCAGCCGTCTTCCCGCACGCCGAGATACCGCACCAGCATGTTGGTCAATTCGTCGACCATAGCGTCGTCTTCCAGGTACATCGGCCCCGGCCGATTGACGATGGCGGCGAACAGGGTGCCGTAGACCATCTGCATGCCCTGGCGGAAGCCGCGTTCCCAGCCGGCTTCGTGGCCGATGTCGCCGCTGCGCGCGGCCAGCAGCGTGCCGATACGGTCTTCGTAGCTCCGGGCGAAGGCGCGGACCGGGATCCAGGCGACCGGGTTGCTCATGGATTTCTTCAGCGTCGCCCGCACCAGTCCCTGTCGGTTCCGGGTCACGTCCCTTATGAAACCGATGGCTAGGCGCAGCAGGGCAGGGGTGGAGAGTGCGACCACGGCGGCGTCGTCGAACGCCCGGTCGATCTCCACCCACAAGCCCTCCACCACCAGGTCGAGGATCGCGTTCAGGTAATCGTCCTTATCGGCGAAGTGGTGGTAGAACGAGCCGATCGACGACCCCGCTTCGGCCACCAGGTCGGCGATGGAGATCTGGTCGAAGTCCCGCGTCTCCACCAGCCTTAAGCCCGCCAGCATCAGGTCGTCGCGGGTGCGCCGGCTGCGCACCTGCTTGGCGTCCGGCCGGCGGTTCGCCGGCCGCTTGCCCGCAGCGTGGCTCTTTACCTTGTTTTCGTCGGTTTTCCTGATCGTTGACGTCATGGCCTGTAATCGATAAGCATTTGCCGGTTGACAAAACCCGAACCAGAATTCTAATTTTGTATTGTCGGAATAACAAGTGCCAAAAAGCGCGAAGACCGTCATCGAGGCGGCGGTCACTCAGTAGCGGAATAGGGAATGGGCAGGATCGGCGATGCGGCTTGGTGCCGTCGTCGATGTACCGTTTTGCTGTGACGACATCTAGGGAGAAGGAAATGGCGTCCGTTCATCGTTATCAGTTACCGGTCGAGCAGACCGAATGGCAGGTCAATGCCGAGAATGAGGTCAGCTTCGTCTGGGAATACGAAGACGGCAGCGACAGCCTGTTGAAGCTCTACGACAAGGGCAAGAAACAGCAGTGGGACGCGGCCGAGCGGATCGACTGGTCGCTGGACCTGGATCCCGAGAACCCGATGATGATGCCGGACGAGATGATCCGCATCTACGGCTCGCCGATGTGGGACAAGATGACCGACAAGGAGAAGGTCAAGCTGCGTCATCACAGTCAGGCCTGGCAGATCTCCCAGTTCCTGCATGGCGAGCAGGGCGCCTTGATCTGCACCGCCAAGATCGTCGAGCAGGTGCCTGAAATCAATGCGAAATTCTACGCCGCGACCCAGGTGATGGACGAGGCGCGGCACGTCGAAGCCTACTCCCGCCTGCTGCACGACAAGTTCGAACTGGCCTACCCGATCACCCCGCCGTTGCAGGCGCTGTTGGAAGACATCATTCAGGACAAGCGCTGGGACTTCACCTATCTCGGCATGCAGGTTCTGATCGAGGGGCTGGCGCTCGCCGCCTTCCACGCCATCCGCGACATGAGCAAGAACCCGCTCGCCGGCGCGGTCAACGCCTACGTCATGCAGGACGAGGCGCGCCACGTCGCCTTCGGCCGTCTGGCGCTGCGTGAGTACTACCCGAACATCACCGAGGCCGAGCGCGCCGAGCGCGAGGACTTCGTGATCGAGGCGAGCCTGCATATGCGCGACCGCTTCACCGCCGCCGAGATGTGGGAAGCGGTCGACCTGCCGGCCAAGGAATGCATGGAGTGGGTCGAGAAGTCGGAGAGCATGCGCCTGTTCCGCTCGCGCCTGTTCTCGCGCATCGTGCCGATCATCCGCGATATCGGGCTGTGGACGCCGAAGGTGCGCGACGCCTTCCTGAAGATGGGCGTGCTGGAATTCACCGATCCCAACGCCGACATCGAAGCGCTGCTGGAGCACGACAACCAGGTGGCGGAAGAGTTCGACGCAAAAATGCGTATCGAGGAAACCATCGCCGCGGCGGAGTAGGCGCCGCCGCCGCCCTGGTCATTCCGGCGAAGGCCGGAATCCAGTCAACAAAGAAGAGGGGCGCGGCGATGCCGCGCCCCATTTTTTTCGCCTAAGTCAGGCCACCGCCGACGCCGGCTTCGGCTTTAGGTGCGCCAGCTTCGGCATCACCTCGTCCGACAGCAACTGCATCGAGTTGCGCCAGGCCTGTGGCTCGTCCATGTAGTCGAAACCGAACAGCAGAATGCTGCCGAAGCCGCCGACCTCCTCGTAGACCGCTTCCAACTTCTCGGCCACGGTGTCCGGCGAGCCCACCAGCCAGTTATGTTTGGCGCAGTAGGCCGGCGTGACGTCGGAATCCGGCACGTCCTGATCGTGCTTCAGGAATTCCGTGAAGCCGAACGACGCCAGCAGCGGCAGGAAGTACTCGCCCATCATCCGGCCCATCATGTTGTCGACCGACAGTTTCCAGGCTTCCTCGTCGGTCTCGGCCACGAAGATCTCGCGCACCAGGCGCCAGTCGGCCCGGTCCGGCGTGCGGCCGGAGCGCGCGGCGCCTTCCTCGACCGCGTCCCAATGGCTGCCGACATAGGCCGGGTTCAGGTTCAGGCTCATCGGCAGGTAGCCGCGCTCGCCGGCGATCTTCAGCGTGTCGGAGCCCTTCGACAGGCCGGCCACGCCGATCGGCGGATGCGGATCCTGGAACGGTTTGAGGTGCGGTTTCAGCGAATCGAACATCGTGTCCGTCTTGCTGACGTTCCAGTACTTGCCCTTGTGGTCGAACGGCTCGTCTTCCGTCCAGATGCGCAGGATGATTTCCAGCGCCTCGCGCGTCATGTCGCGGTTCTCGCCGGAGAAGCCGTCCACGTTGAACATCGCCCAGTCGCTCGGCAGGCCGCTCGCCGCGACGCCGAAATTCAGCCGCCCCTGGGACAGGTGGTCCAGGAACGAGATGCGGTTCGCCAGTTCGCCGGGATGGTGGTACGGCAGCAGGAATCCGCCCGGGCCAAGCCGTATGTTGTCGGTTTCCATCAACGCCTGCGCCACCAGCAGGTCGGGTGACGGGTTCGGTTCCCACGGCGCCGTATGGTGTTCGCCGATCCACGCTTCGCTGAAACCCAGTTGATCCGCCCAGCGTATCACTTCCAGGTCCCACTGATGCCCGTCGTAAAGCGACCGCTCCGGCGGGTGCGAAGGCATGGTGAAGAGGCCGTAATCCATGACGTTACTCCCTATGATGATTTTTACAGATTGCTTGGCAGGTCCCCCTTTGAACCGGCTGCCTTGGTGATCGTGCGTGTCGTACCGCTCGGCGCGCCGGCGCGAGTGGCAACAGGCGACACGGTAAGCCTAGGCGAGAACGGAACGGCGTGGCAAGGCAACGGCGTGCCGCCTGTTGTCCGTCGCAAAATGGGCGTAAAAGGAACGCAGCTATTGGAGGCTGCGATGACGGAAGTTTCGGTCCGCCCGGCGGAACGGCGCGATGTGCCGCGCCTTGTGGCGCTCGCCAACGCCCTGAACCGGTTTCACGACAAGCCGGAGAACTTCGCGGAAGATGCGGTGACGGAGGATCTGTTCGGTCCATCGCCCGCCTACGACGTGTTGCTTGCCGATCTCGCGGGCGAGGCGGTCGGTTACGCGCTGTTCCACGACTGTTACAACACCGACATCGCCGCGCGCGGCGTCTGGCTTGCCGACATCTATGTGACCGACGGGGCGCGCGGCCACGGCGCCGGTCGCGCACTGATGGCCGGCGTTGCCCGTGCCGCGCTCGACCGCGGCGCGAAGTCCGTCTGGTGGGGCGTGCTGTCCAGCAATGTCAAGGCGCGCGCGTTCTATGCCGACCTCGGCGCCGTGGACGAAGACGCGCGCATCCTCGAACTGGAGGGCGACGCACTGTCTCAGGTGGCGACGCTGGGCTAGGAAGCGGCAATAGCAGCGGGCCACCCGCTCCCCCGTTCCAACCGCCCCCAGAGAGGCTCGGCGCGGTCGGGACCGAACACGAGTGGCCCGGCATCCCCCCTTTTGATGCTGCTGGCGCTACGCCGCCGACAGCAACTTCATCTCGAACAGCTTCTCCGCCATCGCGCGATACCGCACCGACCGGGAAATGCCGCGCAGTGTATGCAGGCCGGCATCCTTCCAACGGGCCGCCGGCTTTTCGTGCGGCGAGCGCTGATAGCGGCTCAGCACCTGCTGTAACAGCCGGTCGGGCCGCACCGGTTTCAGATGGTCGAACAGCTTCGAGCGTTTGGCCAGCACCGGCGACTGCGGCGCAAACTGCCCGACCATGGTGACCCAGCTGCCGGTGCCCATATCCAGGAAGCCGATATGGCTGCCCTGGGTCACGCCGAAAGACGGCACGCCGATGCCCAAGAAATCGTTGCGGGTCGCCGGTTCGGTATTCGGCGTGAAGTAGCGGGGCGTCACGAAGTTGGAGACGCGGACGCCGTCGATCTCGTAGCTCGTCCGCTCCACCGCGTCGCAGACCTCGTAGGCGTGCAAAGCGGTGTTGCGCGGGTCGCGCGGATCCGGGCCGGGAACCAGCATGTTCACGGTCGGGTCCATGATCAGTTCCAGGACCTCGTGGCTCAAGGTCACGGTCCAGTCGTGCGGGTCCAGGACGAACACGAAGCCGACCGGCATCGCGCGGGAGTTCAGGTCGTGATGCGCCAGGGCGCCTTTGAGCGTGGCCTCTTCGACCAGGTAGACCACGCCTTCTCCGGGTACCGGTTCGTCGTCGAGGGAATCCTCATCCTCCGGATCGAAATCGGTGGAATGCTGACGCAGACTTCGTGTCGCGCCCCAGACCAGGGCGAAGTCTTCGGAGATTTGGCGGTTCACGGCGCGGACGGCCGTTTGGACCTGACGGTCGGACAGGCACCGGGTCAGGTTGATGACGGAAATCGTCGGTACTGACATGCGTTTTCCTCGATGGCGGCGGCGGTTCGTTGATGTCCCGTCGGCCCCATTGCGCGCCGGACCGGCAGGTTCCCGCCAATCTGGCATCCGGCCATTTTCCTGAACGTGATATTTGTCACATTCGGATCCGCGAACGCCTCGCGAAGCCTGCCGAAACCAGGCCTAAGCCGTTGTTTCCATGACGTATATCGGCCAGGCGGTTGTCCTTAACCATATTTTGTTCGCGCATGCCTCCGGTGGCCCGGCGGTTTCGCTTTTTGCTGCTGCTGGCGCTGCTAATCCTGTGCACCTTGCGCGGCGCGCTCACGCACCCGCTGTTGCGCGCGATCACCACCGTCACTAACCACGACATGCATCACAGCCGGCTGACCGGCAACTACGGCCTCTATTTCACCTGGTGGGACCGCTGGATGGGAACCGGGCATCCGGCCTACCCGGAAGAGTTCAAGGCCGTCACGATACGGTGAGGCTCCGGTCACTTCCCTTGGCCGCGCTTTCCGGCTATTCAACCCGGCGGGCAATACTGACGCGAGGCGAGATGAAATCGAATTCCGTAAAGCGTGGGCGTAACTTCCTGCATACACCCGGGCCGACCAACATTCCCGACCGTATCTTGAACGCCATGCACCGGCCGGCCATCGACTTCTCGGGGCCGGATTTTCTGGAACTGGCGATCGAGATTTTTCGCGATATCAAGCCGATCTTCCGCACCGAAGGCCGGGTCTTCATCTACACCTCCTCCGGCCATGGCGCCTGGGAAGCGGCGCTCGCCAACGTGCTGTCGCCCGGCGACAAGGTCCTGGTGCCGGAAACCGGCCAGTTCTCGGCCAGTTGGACCGATATGGCCCGGACCTTGAGCATCGAGGCCGACTACCTGACCAACGACTGGCGTCACGGCATCGACCCGGACGAGGTCGAGCAGAAGCTCCGCGACGACAAGCAGCACGCGATCAAGGCCGTGCTGACGGTGCAGACCGACACCGGCACCAGCATCACCAGCGATATCCCGGCCGTACGACGCGCCATCGACGCCGCCAACCACCCCGCGCTGCTGATGGTCGACACCATCGCCTCGCTCGGCACCATCGACTTCCGGATGGACGACTGGGGCGTCGACGTCGCGGTCGGCGCCTCGCAGAAGGGCCTGATGCTGCCGCCGGGCCTCGGCTTCACGGCGACCAGCGAGAAGGCCCTCCGCGCGGCGGAGGCCTGCACCATGCCGCGCAACTACTGGGACTGGCGCAACCGGCAGGACGATGCCCATTACCGCTGGTTCTGCGGCACCGCGCCGGAGCATCTGATCTTCGGCCTGCGCGAAGCGATAAACATGGTGATGGAAGAGGGCTTCGACCGGATCTTCGCCCGCCACGCCCGGCTCGCCGGCGCGGTGCGCAAGGCCGTCGGCGTCTGGGCCGAGGCCGGCGCCATAGACTTCAACGCGGCGGTGGAGGCTGAGCGGTCCAACTCGGTCACCACGATCCGGGTGGCCGACGGCTACGACGGCGACGCCGTCCGCGCGGCCTGCCGCGACAATTTCCAGATCGCGCTCGGCGGCGGCCTCGGCCAGTTGCAGGGCCGTGCCTTCCGCATCGGCCATATGGGCGACCTGAACGAACCGATGATCCTCGGCTGTCTCGCCGGTGTCGAGGCGGCGCTCCAGGTCTGCGGCATTCCCCATGGCCGGGGCGGCGCGCAAAGTGCAATCGACCATCTGGCGGCGACCGCGGCTTCGGCCTAGCATTGGGCGTCTGGCACTGGTGACGCCGATGAGCGAGCTCTTCGTCGAGTCGAAATTCGAGATGCCGGTCGACCGCGCGGCGGTCGCCGCCGACTGGCGCGCGCGGGGCTATTCATGCCACAGCTTCGTCGATCCGCCGGGAAGGGAGTGGAACGACTTCGTGCACAACGTCGACGAAGTCGTCACGGTTCTCGACGGCGAGCTGGAACTCCTGGTCAGGGACGAACGCCTGCTCCTCAGGCCCGGCGACGAAGCGTTCATTCCCCGCGGCGCCCGGCACTCGGTCCGCAACGTCGACGCCGGCGCCACCCGCTGGCTGTTCGGCTACAACTGACCTGCGGCTCAGTAGCGCTGCCCGAGTAGGGCGCAGGTTTACGCTACGCCCCGGTCAGGCTGGCACCTAGTTCCGCGAAGTCGGCGACGATCAGGTCCGGTTGATGCGGCGTCTCGCCGAACGGCCGCTTGCGCCGGTCGATGAAAGCCGTCCGCATGCCGTAGGCTTTCGCGCCGATGCAGTCGAAGGCGTGGTTGGCGACGAACAGGCAGCTCGACCGGTCCTCGCCGACGATCCGCTCGGCGGTGGCGTAGGTCTTCCAGTGCGGTTTGAAATAGCCGGCCTCCTGCACCGAAATCACATGGTCGAAGGCAAAGCCGATATATGGCTTCGCCGCCTCCAGCATGTCGCGGTCGCCGTTCGACAGGATCGCCAGCCCGTAGCCGGCGGCGCGCAGCCGCTCCAATGCGGCGATCACATCCGGAAAAGGCTTCAACTGCTCGATCTGCCCAACCAGCCAGCGCACCTCGTCTTGTGTATAGACGATGCCGCAGCGGTCCATCACGTAGGACACCGCGCGGTGGCCGATCTCGCGATATGGCGTATGCCCCCGGTCGCACAGCGCGTCGATCATCGAATTCTCGAAATGCGTCCGCCGCCACCAGGTCACGAACCGATGCGGCTCGCCGTCCCATCCCTTGTCCTTCAGGAATGGCGCGGCGACCTCGGTCAGGTCCTTCTGCATATCGACGACGGTGCCGTACTGATCGAACACCAGAACCTTTATCTCGCGCGCCAGATTGCCGGCCGTCTCCATCCGTTTCTCCTTATCGCCGACGATTCCCGGCGATTGTCGGCCATGTCGGGCAATGCGTCCAATCGATAACGCCGACTATGCCATCGTTGGCATGATCGATCGGCCGCCGCGCGGGAAACATGGCGTTCGGCCGATGTTCTCCAGGTCTTCGTCTGGATTTCGTCCGGTGTCGCGCCGCGCCAGGCTTTACCTTCAGAAGAGCACTGTGCGGATGGCCTCGATGAGGCGATTGCAGGAGACGGGAATGGAAATCGAAGGTTTTAGGAACGTCCTTGCCGAGGCGGGGCCGCTGGCCGGCGTCGCCTCCATCGACGAGTTCGACGAGGGGCCGAGCTGGGCCGT
>JANQEE010000065.1 GCA_028278525.1 Minwuiaceae bacterium
TACGCCGTTTTTCACGAACTACCGTCCGCAGTTTTACTTCCGGACGACGGACGTGACGGGTGTTGTGAGCCTGCCTGAGGGTACGGAGATGGTGATGCCCGGCGACAACATCGCGATGGAGGTTGAGTTGATCGCGCCGATCGCGATGGACGAAGGCCTGCGTTTTGCGATCCGCGAAGGCGGCCGCACCGTCGGCGCCGGCGTCGTCGCCGCTATCGTCGAATAATAGCGGTCGGCCAACGGCGGCGATGGGCGCGAGCGCGAAGGAGTGTAGCTCAATTGGCAGAGCACCGGTCTCCAAAACCGGGGGTTGTGGGTTCGAGTCCCTCCACTCCTGCCAGCGCCGGCGAAGCCGGTGCGCGGTCGGAAATCGGGACTTGTTGCGGCGGCTTCAGGCGCGCGGCGCGCTCATGGCGTTAATGGAACTGAACTGAACAATGGCAAAGACTTCTCCCGGCGCGTTCATTCGTCAGGTACGGCAGGAAACCTCCAAGGTCACTTGGCCGACGCGCAAAGAGACCGCGGTGACGACCGGCATGGTCTTCGTCATGGTGACGCTGGTGGCGATCTTCTTTCTGATTGTCGATCAGATCCTGCAGTTCGGGATCAAGACGATCTTCTCGCTCGGAGGCTGACCGGATGGCAATGCGCTGGTACATCGTGCACGCCTATTCCGGCTTCGAGAAGAAGGTCGCCCAGTCGATTGCCGAGCAGGCCGATCAGCAGGGTCTGTCCGACCTGGTCGAGGAAGTGCTGGTGCCGGTCGAGGAAGTCGTTGAGATGCGCCGCGGCCAGAAGGTCAATGCGGAGCGTAAGTTCTTCCCCGGCTACGTGCTGGTGAAGATGGATATGAACGAGGATACCTATCATCTGGTCAAGAACGTGCCCAAGGTGACCGGTTTCCTGGGCACGGACAATCGGCCGTCGCCGATTTCGGAAGCGGAAGCAGACCGGATCCGCCGCCAGGTCCAGGAAGGGATCGAACGGCCGAAGCCGTCGATCACTTTCGAGATCGGCGAGCAGGTGCGGGTCTGCGACGGGCCTTTCACCTCGTTCAACGGCCTGGTCGAGGAAGTCGACGAAGAGCGGGCGCGCCTCAAGGTGGCGGTCTCGATCTTCGGCCGAGCCACGCCGGTCGAACTGGAATACACCCAGGTCGAGAAGACCTGACCGCGCTTCGGCGCATCATGTGTGTGGGAGGCTCGCCATGGCCGTACCACGCACCCCTGAACAGCCCGACGACATTTGATCGTGTCTGGGCAACAAAAAAGGGAAGGTAAATGGCGAAGAAAATAGATGGCTACCTCAAGCTGACGGTACCGGCCGGCCAGGCCAATCCGTCGCCGCCGATCGGTCCGGCTCTGGGCCAGCGTGGTCTTAACATCATGGAGTTCTGCAAGGCGTTCAACGCTGCGACACAGGGCGCCGACCCGGGCACGCCGACGCCGACGGTCATTACCGTCTTTGCCGACCGCTCGTTCAGCTTCGAGACTAAGACGCCGCCCGCTTCGTACTTTCTGAAGAAAGCGGCGAAGCAGAACAAGGGTTCGAAGGAACCCGGACGGGATATCACCGGTCACGTGACCATGCAGCAGGTGCGCGATATCGCCGAGGCCAAAATGGCCGATTTGAACGCGTACGACATCGACCAGGCCGCCAAGATGATTGCAGGGTCGGCCCGGTCGATGGGCTTCGAGGTGAGGGACTAAGCGATGGCGGGCAAGGGAAAGCGCTATAAGCAGGCGCATGAGGCGGTTGACCGGCTGACCGATTACACGGTCGAGGACGCGGTCAAGCTGGTCAAGACCAATGCCAAGGCCAAGTTCGACGAGACCGTCGAGGTGTCGATGAACCTGGGTGTCGATCCGCGCCATGCGGACCAGATGGTGCGCGGCGTGGTGCAGCTGCCGAACGGGACCGGCAAGTCGGTTCGCGTGGCGGTGTTCGCCAAGGGCGACAAGGCGGAGGAAGCGACGGCGGCCGGCGCCGATTTGGTCGGCGCAGACGAGCTGGCCGCCGAGGTTCAGGCCGGCAAGATCGAATTCGACCGGTGCATCGCGACGCCGGACATGATGCCGGTTGTCGGACGCCTTGGAAAGATCCTCGGGCCGCGCGGCATGATGCCGAACCCGAAACTCGGCACGGTGACGCCGGACGTGAAAACGGCGGTTCAGGCGGCGAAGGGCGGCCAGGTCGAATTCCGGGTCGAAAAGGCCGGCATCATCCATGCCGGTGTCGGCAAGGCGAGCTTCGACGAGGGCGCGTTGGTTGAGAACGTCAAGGCGTTCGTCGACGCGGTGGTCAAGGCCAAGCCGTCCGGCGCCAAGGGCCAGTTCGTCAAGCGGGTCGCCGTCAGTTCGACGATGGGCCCGGGCGTGAAGATCGACGTCGGCAACGTGACGGCCGCCGACGTGAGCTGACGTTAAGCGAGATTCCGTCGCCGGCAACGGCGGTGGAAGGTGACCGGCGGGCTTAGCCCTCCGGACGCCAACCTGTCCGAGACTGCAGGCGCCCGACCGGGCTTTGTCCGGGACGGCTTAATCGGTGAAAGCCTGCATAGACGGGGAGACCGAATTTCAAACGGAGGCGCCGAAAGGCGTGTCCGTCCTCGGTTCGGACCCTGGGACAGGCGAACCGGATCCAAGTTTTGGTTTGGGTCCTAGGGTGAATGGGATCGTTGTTCGGGATGTTCCCGGCGATCCGGGCAAGGAGACGCACAGCGTGAACCGAGCTCAGAAAGCGGAGCAGGTAGCGGCCATGAACCAGGTGTTTTCGAACGCCGGGTTGGTGGTCATCGCCCATTACAGCGGGCTGACGGTGGCGGAGTTATCCGATCTCCGCCGTCAGATGCGCGATGCGGGCGCCAGCTTCAAAGTGACCAAGAACCGGCTCGTCCGTTTGGCTGTGGACGGCACGCCGTACAACCCGCTGGCCGAGAAGTTCACCGGCCCGACCGCGATTGCCTATTCGGACGATCCGGTCGCCGCCGCAAGGGTGAGCGTCAATTACGCCAAGAAGAACGAGAAACTCGTGATTGTTGGCGGTGCAATGGGCGAGGTGCCGCTCGACGAAGCCGGGGTCAAGAACCTCGCGTCGATGCCGTCCCTCGACGAATTGCGCGGCAAGCTGGTTGGTCTGCTGAACGCGCCTGCGACCAAGATCGCCGGCGTTCTGCAGGCACCGGCGGGTCAGCTTGCGCGTGTCATGCAGGCGCGTAGCGACAGTCAGAATGCGGCCTGAGCTGCACTTGAAACAGACGACCTATACCGAGGAGAAACTAAGTAATGGCTGATTTGCAACAAATTGCCGAGGACCTTTCCGGCCTGACCGTGATCGAGGCGGCGGAACTCGCCAAGATGCTCGAAGAGAAGTGGGGCGTGTCTGCCGCCGCGCCGGTGGCGGTTGCCGCCGTAGCGGGCGCTGCCGGCGACGCCGCCGAAGCCGAAGAGAAGACCGAATTCTCGGTCGTGCTCGCCAGCGTCGGCGACAAGAAGATCAACGTCATCAAGGAAGTCCGGGCGATTACCGGCCTGGGCTTGAAGGAAGCCAAGGACTTGGTCGAAGCGGCGCCGAAGGAAGTCAAAGCCGACGTTCCGAAGGACGAAGCCGACAAGATCAAGGAGCAGCTGGAAGGTGCCGGCGCGAGCGTGGAGATCAAGTAACGTTTCCCCGCCGAATGCACGACAGGACGACAGGCGCGGGCCGTTTCGGCAACGCGGCCTGTCGTTCGTGTCGCCGGCAAAACGCCCGTGGGCCGCGGCGCAAGCGGCCCATCGGATCCGCCCGGGTAAGGGCGGGTCTTCCCGCATGGTCGCGAGGCCGTGCGACGCAATTGCAGTCACCGCGCCAGGCCGGTTCCCCGTGGAGCCGGCGGGACGGGGGCTGCGTCTATTCCGCCGAACCGGTTCTGTCGCAGGCCGGGTGTAGCGGCGGATATTGAACGAGGAGCAGGCATGTCGCTGTCATTTACCGGTCGCAAGAGAGTTCGTCGCCACTTCGGACGGATTCCGGAAGTTGCCTCGATGCCCAACCTTATCGAAGTGCAGAAAAACTCTTATGACGGTTTTCTGCAAATGGTCGAACCCGACGCCGGCCGGCTGGAGCAGGGTCTCCAGGGCGTGTTCAAGTCGGTGTTTCCGATCAAGGACTTCTCCGAGACGGCCAGCCTCGAATTCGTACGTTATGAGTTCGAAGACCCGAAATACGACACCGAGGAGTGCCAACAGCGCGGCATGACCTACGCGGCGCCGCTGAAGGTCACCCTGCGCCTGATCGTGTTCGAGGTCGATGAGGATACCGGCGCCAAGTCGGTTCTCGATATCAAGGAACAGGACGTCTACATGGGCGACATGCCGCTGATGACGGACAAGGGTACGTTCATCATCAACGGTACCGAGCGGGTGATCGTCAGCCAGATGCACCGCAGCCCGGGCGTGTTCTTCGACCACGATCGGGGCAAGACCCATTCTTCGGGCAAGTTCCTGTTTGCCGCCCGTATCATCCCCTATCGCGGTTCCTGGCTCGATTTCGAGTTCGACGCCAAGGACATCGTGTTCGTGCGGATCGACCGCCGCCGCAAGCTGCCGGTCACCACGCTGTTGACCGCGCTGGGCATGACTCAGGAAGACATCCTCAACTACTTCTACGCGACGGTTTCTTATAAGCGCGACAAGAAAGGCTGGCGGGTGCCGTTCCAGGCCGACCGTATTCGCGGCCTCAGGATGAATTCCGACCTGATCGACGCGAAGACCGGAAAGGTGGTCGCGGAGGCTGGCACCAAGATCACGCCCCGGCTTGCCCGCAAGCTGCAGGAAGACGGTCTGAAGGAACTGCTGGTTCAGCCGGACGACATGATCGGCCGTTTTCTGGCCAACGATGTGGTCGACGAGAAGAGCGGTCTGGTTCATGCCGAAGCCGGCGACGAACTGACCGAGGAAAGCATTGCCGCGCTGGAGGAGGAGGGCGTCAGCGAGCTTATTACGCTCGACATCGACCATATCACGGTCGGCGCTTACATCCGTAACACCCTGGCCGCCGACAAGAATCTCAGCAAGGATCAGGCGCTCATCGACATTTACCGGGTGATGCGGCCGGGCGAGCCGCCGACCCAGGAGACGGCGGAAGGCCTGTTCCATGGCCTGTTCTTTGACGCGGAACGCTACGACCTGTCGCCGGTCGGCCGGGTCAAGCTCAACGCGCGACTCGACCTGGACGTCGATGTCGGCATCCGGGTGCTGCGCCAGGAAGACATCCTTGCGGTGATCAAATACTTGGTCGAGCTGAAAGACGGTCGTGGCGAGATCGACGATATCGACCATCTCGGCAACCGCCGGGTGCGCTCGGTCGGCGAACTGATGGAGAACCAGTACCGCATCGGCCTGCTGCGCATGGAGCGGGCGATCCGCGAGCGTATGAGCTCGGTCGAGATCGATACGGTCATGCCGCACGATCTGATCAACGCCAAGCCGGCCGCCGCGGCGGTGCGCGAGTTCTTCGGCTCGTCGCAGCTCAGCCAGTTCATGGATCAGACTAACCCGCTAAGCGAAATCACCCACAAGCGGCGCCTGTCGGCGCTCGGCCCGGGCGGTCTGACCCGAGAGCGCGCCGGCTTCGAGGTGCGCGACGTGCACCCGACGCACTACGGCCGGATCTGCCCGATCGAGACGCCGGAAGGCCCGAATATCGGCCTGATCAACTCGCTCGCGACCTATGCGCGGGTCAATCAATACGGCTTCATCGAGAGCCCGTACCGCAAGATGGTCAACGGCAAGGTGGCGGAGGACGTCATCTATCTGTCGGCGATGGAAGAAGGCAAATACACCATCGCGCAGGCGAACGCCGAGATGGACAAGGCCGGCAAGCTCACCGACGAACTGGTGAGTTGCCGTCAGGGCGGCGACTTCGTCATGTCGCGGCCGGAGGATATCGAGTTCATCGACGTCTCGCCGAAGCAACTCGTGTCCGTCGCGGCGGCGCTTATACCGTTCCTGGAAAACGATGACGCAAACCGCGCCTTGATGGGCTCGAACATGCAGCGTCAGGCAGTGCCGCTTCTGCAGCCGGAGGCGCCGTTCGTCGGCACCGGCATGGAGGAGGTGGTGGCGCGGGATTCCGGCGTTGCCATCGTCGCCCGCCGGACCGGCATGGTCGAGCAGGTCGATGCGGAGCGCATCGTGGTGCGCGCCACCGAGGAAGCGGACCTCGCTCATTCCGGCGTGGACATCTATAAGCTGCTGAAGTTCCAACGGTCGAACCAGAACACCTGCATCACGCAGCGGCCGCTGGTCCGGGTCGGCGATCAGGTCAAGGCCGGCGACATCGTCGCCGACGGCCCGTCGACCGATCTCGGCGAACTGGCGCTTGGCCGCAACGTGCTCGTCGCCTTCATGCCGTGGATGGGTTACAACTTCGAGGACTCGATCCTGATCTCCGAACGGGTGGTCAAGGACGACGTTTTCACCTCGATCCATATCGAAGAGTTCGAGGTCATGGCCCGCGATACCAAGCTCGGCCCGGAGGAAATCACCCGCGACATTCCGAACGTCGGCGAAGAGGCTCTTAAGAACCTCGACGAGGCGGGTATCGTCTATATCGGCGCGGAAGTCGAAGCCAGCGATATCCTGGTCGGCAAGATCACGCCGAAGGGCGAAAGCCCGATGACGCCGGAGGAGAAACTGCTCCGCGCGATCTTCGGTGAGAAGGCGTCCGACGTTCGCGACACCTCGCTGAAGGTGCCGCCGGGGGTCTCCGGCACGGTGGTCGAGGTGCGCGTCTTCTCCCGCCACGGCGTCGAGAAGGATGAACGGGCGCTTGCGATCGAGCGTGACGAGATCGAACAACTGCGCAAGGACATGGAAGACGAGCGGTCGATCTACGAGCGCAACATCTATTCACGTCTGCGCGACCTGCTGCTCGGCAAGGTGGCGGAGAAGGGCCCGGGCGACGTCAAGTCCGGCTCCAAGATCACCGAGGCCAACCTCAACGAGTTGAGCCAGGGCCAGTGGTGGCAGATCGTCCTGAAAAGCGAGAAGGCGGTCGCCGACATCGAAGCGCTGCGCAAGCAGTACGACGAGGCGACCGGCGGCCTGCGCGCCCGCTTTGACGACAAGGTCGAAAAGCTGCAGCGCGGCGACGAACTGCCGCCGGGCGTGATGAAGATGGTCAAGGTGTTCGTCGCGGTGAAGCGCAAGCTGCAGCCGGGCGACAAGATGGCCGGCCGCCATGGCAACAAGGGCGTCATCTCCCGCATCATGCCGGAAGAGGACATGCCCTACCTTGCGGACGGCAAGCCGGTCGACATCGTGCTCAACCCGCTCGGCGTGCCATCGCGGATGAACGTCGGCCAGATCCTCGAGACCCACCTGGGTTGGGCGGCGCACGGCATCGGCCTGCAGATCGGCGAAGTGCTGAGCAAGCTCAACAACGGCGGCAAGGTCGACGATCTGAAGAAGATCTATAAGAGCGTCTACGACAAGGACGAGTTCGCGGACATCTCGGCGCTCAATCAGGACGAGCTGCTCGAGTTGGGCAACAACCTGTCCAAGGGCCTGCCGATGGCGACGCCGGTGTTCGACGGCGCGCACGAGCCGGACATCATCGACATGCTGGAGAAGGCCGGTCTGGAAAGCTCCGGTCAGGTTCACCTGTTCGATGGCCGGACCGGCGAGCAGTTCGACCGCGAAGTGACGGTCGGCTACATCTACATGCTGAAGCTTCACCATCTGGTCGACGACAAGATCCACGCTCGGTCGATCGGGCCTTACAGCCTGGTCACCCAGCAGCCGCTTGGCGGTAAGGCTCAGTTCGGCGGCCAGCGCTTCGGCGAGATGGAGGTCTGGGCGCTGGAAGCTTACGGCGCTGCCTACACCTTGCAGGAGATGTTGACCGTCAAGTCGGACGATGTCGCGGGCCGCACCAAGGTCTACGAGGCCATCGTGCGGGGCGACGACACCTTCGAAGCCGGCATTCCGGAAAGCTTCAATGTGCTGGTCAAGGAAATGCGCTCGCTCGGCCTGAACGTCGAGTTGAGAAACCGCCCGTATTAGGCGCCATGGCCCCGGGTGATCCCGGGGCCGGGTTCGCCGGGCCCATGGTGACCGAACGTCGGCCGCCGCCGGGCTTTTGAAGACGTAACGAGGAGAATTGGTCCATGAACGAGTTGATGCAGATTTTCGGCCAGCCGGCGGGGACCCAGAGCTTCGATCAGATCAAAATCGCGCTCGCCAGTCCGGAACGCATCCGCAGCTGGTCGTTCGGCGAGATCAAGAAGCCGGAAACCATCAACTACCGGACGTTCAAGCCGGAACGGGACGGTCTGTTCTGCGCCCGCATCTTCGGTCCGATCAAGGACTACGAATGCTTGTGCGGTAAGTACAAGCGGATGAAGTACCGCGGCATCACCTGCGAGAAGTGCGGTGTCGAGGTCACGCTGTCCAAGGTCCGGCGGGAGCGTATGGGCCATATCGAGCTGGCCTCGCCGGTTGCCCACATCTGGTTCCTGAAGTCGCTGCCGAGCCGCATCGGCCTGATGCTCGACATGACCCTGAAAGAGCTGGAGCGGGTCCTGTACTTCGAGAACTACGTGGTGGTCGAGCCTGGCCTCACGCCGATGAAGAAGTACGAGTTGCTGAACGAAGACCAGTATCTCACCGCCCAGGAAGAGTACGGCGAGGACGCTTTCACCGCCGGCATCGGCGCGGAAGCGATCCGCGAGATGCTGATCAGCCTGGACCTGGAGCAGGAGCGTGACCGCCTGCGCGTCGAGCTTGCCGAGACGACCTCCGAGGCGAAGCCGAAGAAGATCGTCAAGCGCCTGAAGCTGATCGAGGCGTTCATCGAATCCGGCAATAAGCCGGAATGGATGATCCTGACCGTCGTGCCGGTCATCCCGCCGGAGCTGCGCCCGTTGGTTCCGCTGGACGGCGGTCGGTTCGCCACGTCGGACCTGAACGACCTGTACCGCCGTGTGATCAACCGGAACAACCGCCTGAAGCGGCTGATCGAACTGCGCGCGCCGGACATCATCATCCGCAACGAGAAGCGGATGCTGCAGGAATCCGTCGACGCCCTGTTCGACAACGGCCGTCGCGGCCGGGTCATCACCGGCGCCAACAAGCGGCCGCTCAAGTCGCTGGCCGACATGCTGAAGGGCAAACAGGGCCGGTTCCGCCAGAACCTGCTCGGCAAGCGCGTCGACTATTCCGGCCGCTCGGT
>JANQEE010000066.1 GCA_028278525.1 Minwuiaceae bacterium
TGTTGTCAACAAGCTAGCCCTCATGCTGAGGAGGCGCGAAGCGCCGTCTCGAAGCATCCAGGCCACAAAGCGACTTTTGCAGCAGCCTGCTAGGCGGCGGCGCGGGATGAATTAGCCGCGCAGAAAGTCATTCGCCGTCGCGGTCGGCGCGTTGCCGGAGCGACGCTCGCCGGTCAGTGAGCCGCTGCTTCTGCTCTTCGGTCAGTAGGGGGGACAGGTCCCTTTCCAAGTCGTCGAAGATTCGCGTCAGGTCGCCGCGCAGGATGGCCACGGCGCTCTCCGTCCGCGCGCCCGCGGCCTCCAGGATCGGGCGGATAGCCTCGGCCTGGGCTTCGGAGGTCGGTTCGAGAAAGGCTTCGACGCGGGCGACGAACCGGTCGCGGTCACGGAAGTCGGCAATCACCTGCAAACGCTCCCGCACCACGGCGCCGACGATCAGGCCGCCGAGGACGAGCCCGAGCGAGAAGGTCGCGCCGAGGATCAGCGCCGCCTTGAGCCGAGGTCTGCCGGAAGCCGCCATGCCCGCGCCTTAGAGGTAGAGCGCCAAATCGCCGATGACCGGCGGCAACCCGAACATGGCTTCGACCACGGTGGTGCTTTCCATGTCGGTCAGGACGACATTGCTGACGGCGAGCACGAGACACGCCGCGGCGGCGGGAACCGCAATCCAGCGGAAAGACCGGAACAGGCTCTCGGCGAACGGACCATCGCCGGCGAGGCGCCTCATAACGCGGTGTTCGAAGCCGGCATCGAAACGGCCGGCCGCCGCATCTCGCAGCAGGTCGGTTAGCCGCTTGTCCCGTTCGTTATGACTATCGGTCATCGTCATCCACCATCAAGAGTGCAGCCAGGCGTTTTTTGGCTCGGTCCAGCCGCGACAAAACGGTTCCCACCGGCAGGTTCAACAGCTCCGCCGTCTCCTGCGTCGAATAGCCGTGCATCAGGCGCAAGACGACGACGGCCCGGTGGTCCGGCGTCAGTTGCCGCAACGCGCCATGAACCTCGCGGCGGCTTGAGATATCGACACCGTCTTGCGGTTCGGGTTGCGGCTCATCGTCTCCGGAACTCCAGAACCGCTGCAGAAATCGGCGGCGGCGGCGCAGGGCGTCGAGCGAGGCGTTGATCGCGATGCGGGTCAGGTAGGTCTTCAGGCTCGACCGGCCGGCAAACCGGTCGAGCGACCGATAGAACCGGATCATCGTCTCCTGACCGACATCGTCGGCATCCGCGCCTTGCCCGAGCATCCCGATCACCGTCGACGCCACCACCGGTTCGTACCGCCTTACCAGTTCCCGAAAGGCTTCGTGATCGCCGGCCCTCGAACGCTCGACGAGCCGGTCATCCGAGCAATCCGGCGTCATTCCCAGCCGTTTCCCGCTCCCTTAGTCCGGGTAGCCGCCGCGCAACCGCTCCAAATCCAGGAACTCCCGCCGCGTCTTCGGTCCGTAGGTCGCAAAACTCGGCGCCGATTGCGGGCGATAGTTTTCCCGCGCCACCCGTACTGCATCGGTCGCAGCCTTGCGTCTGAAGTCAGCCATGTCGAGACCGTATACCGAAATCCCGTTGAGGCCGAAGACTTTCGCCTTGATCGACGGCGTCAAGGCCGGATAGCCGTGACGGTCCTGAAGCGCCGCCGATATCTCGAAACTGCGAAACGCCAGGATCTGATCCTGCGGCGAGCCATACCAGATGGAATCCGTGCCCCAGAGCACGCGGTCTTCGCCGACATGTTTCAACAGCTTGCCGAGCGTGTGTGCCGCCGCGGTCGGGTCGCGCATGACCATGCGCCAGGTGCTGCCGAGTTCCGCGTAGACATTGCGGTTCGGCACGATGCCGTTGTCGGCCAGGCTTTTGACGAGGGCGTCGATACCGCGCGCGGCGTCGGCGGGATCGTAGGGACCTTCCCGGCGGTCCGTTTCGAAGCCGGAGTGGTAGACGATGAAATTGACGTCCGGAAACAGCCTGGCCGCGCGCCCGACATCCGCGCAGTTGACGAAGTCCGGCGACATGCGGCGGAGCGGCAGACCTTTGTGAATGCAGATGTTCTTGACGCCGAGCGCCCTCGCCTGCTCGATGAAGGGGATGCCGATCTTGGGATCGTCCAGGGCCCAGCCCCGGCCGTTCGGACCCCATTGGGTGTAGACCTTCCAGGCGGCGATCGGCCAGGCCGCCGCCGCTTCAGCCATGGCGTCGAGCTGCCGGGACAGCGGCGGCAGGTTCGGCAGCACCATGCCGTGCAGCAACAGCCGATGGCCACCGTCCAGCGTATCGACCAGGCGGCGGACGTTGTCCGCTTCCTTCGCGCTGAGCGGATTGTAGGGCTCCGGCGCGGGCACAAAGCTCAAGACGGCGAGATCGGTCTCGCTATCCAGGAAAACCTCGCGAATGAAATGGTCCACGTCGTAGCAATCGGTCGGGTCGGGCGCGCCGCAGGAGCCCTGGGGCCACCAGGCCAGGATACGCTCGAACGCGCGGCCGGCATTGTTGCGCCACGTCCCTTCAGGATCGACCATGTGGGTCTGGACGTCGAAGATCAGCCCATCGCTCGCCAGGTCTTCGGCCGCGGCGGCCGGCTCGAAGGCCGCTTCCGGGCGAACGGCAAAACGGCCGCCGGCGTTGCCGCGGGCGGCATGGGCTTCGTTGAGCGCGACGAAGGTCGTCGCCGCGCCACAGAGACTGGCCATGAAGCGCCGCCGCGGCAAGCCGACCCGCCTGGCGTTGTCCGAGACCCGCTCCGCGGCACGGTCGCACGCAGCCTGGAGCCGGTCCGGTACGGCCACCGGCAGGAACTCGCCGTTCGAGGTGCTGTCGATCTTGACCGGCAGCGCCGGCCCGTCGGAATCCACGGTCATGCCGTCTCTCCGCTTCGCGCATAACTCAGCCTGATCTGCTTGGTGGTCTGCCGCGAGCCGTCGGGCGACCAGCCGGGCGGGCCGACGAGATAACCCGCGACCTCCCGAACAGACCGCGCGCGGGCGAGGTCGCGGCCGATATTCGCGAACTCGCGCAGCGCGATGACGAACGGGTTGCGGCTCATTTCCGGGACGACAAGGCCGTAGCGGCATTTCTCGTCCGCCTTCTCCTCGGCGAAGGTACCGAACAGCCGGTCGAAGACGATCAGCACGCCGCCATAGTTGGTGTCGAGATAACGCGGGTTGACCGCATGATGCACCCGGTGGTGCGACGGCGTGTTGAGCACCCATTCCAGCGGGCCGAGTTTGGGGATGGTCTCGGTATGCAGCCAGAACTGATAGGTGAGATTGACGGCCAGGAGAAAGAACACGGCGAGCGGATGCACGCCGAGCCAGACGACCGGCAGGAAGAACAGCCAACTGCCGCAGATCAGGCCGGTCCATGAGAGGCGGACGGCGGCCGGCAGGTTGATCTGGTTGGCCGAATGATGGGTGCGGTGGCCGGCCCACATCCAGCGGACCTCGTGCGCCATGCGGTGTTCCCAGTAATAGAAGAACTCCAGCATCAGGAACGCAACCGCCCAGGGCAGCGGTCCGTCCAGCGGCATGTGCCACAGCCGGTGGTCCCAGACCCAGAAGAACACCGGCCCCAGCAGGCCGGCGGTGGCGAACTTGATCGCCCGCCGGCCAATATTCACGCCGATCGACGCCGCGACGTCGGCCCAGGGGTAGGACGCGTGGCGAACCAGTTTCAGCCAGGCGAGCTCCACCAGGGTCAACGAAACCAGAATGGTCAGGGAAAGAAGTGCGAGATTGCCGCCCATTGGGTCACTCCGAAGAATCGTCGATTTAATTACCAGTCGCGGTTCAGGAACCTGTCCCGCCATTCGTCCTGAATTTTCTCGAGTTCCGCCCGTTGCTCGGCGTTCAGATGCTGGCCGATTTCGGCGTCGGACGCCTTTCGCACGGCGCGGAGATCGCGCCCAAGCGATATTTTCTGCAACGTGCTGAGTTCCGGTCGGGTGTCGCGGCTGAACCCGTGTTTCGCCAGGATGTCGCGCCGCGCGGCCAGGCTTTTCAGAAAGATCGGCGTCAGACGCTCCGCTTGCTCGGGCGATAGCTTAAGTCGATCCTTGAATGCTTCGATCCGCTGTTGAAACTGCTCGGCATCCCACTGACGATCACTCGCCACGGCGGCGCTCACCAGTATCGCCGCCAACAACGCGGAAACAGCAAACCGGCTGAGACCGCTGACGGTTCGCCTTGAAAACCCTATATTCATGTCAAGCCTCGGAAATGAGCGGATATCTGGGCTGTGTCGTTCCCGATACCGCTTTAGACGACGGGAATCGGCTCCCTATTCCATCGGAAACGAAAAAAGTCCGGAGGTAGAGCATGCGGCGAACCAGATCGGAATTGAGCCGTCGGACCGTTCTGGCGTCGGTGGCCTCGCTCGCCGGGATCGCCGGCCTGGGCTTCAGCCCGGCCAGGGCCGCCGGGCCTGTCCTGACCCGCCCGATCCCGACCAGCGGCGAGACGGTGCCGGCGGTCGGCATGGGCACCTGGATCACCTTCAATGTCGGCGAGAACACGGCGCTGCGCGACGAGCGGGTCGAGGTGCTGAAGACCTTCTTCGACCTGGGCGGGACGATGGTGGATTCGTCGCCGATGTACGGGTCCGCCGAGGCGGTGATCGGCTATTGCCTGGAACGGGTGCCCGACCCGCAAAGGCTGTTTTCCGCGACCAAGGTCTGGAACTGGCGGCAGGGCGCGGGCCGCGCGCAGATGGCGGATTCCCGCCGGCTGTGGGGCGTGGAGCGGTTCGACCTGATGCAGATCCACAACCTGCTGGGTTGGGAAGGCCATATGGAGACGCTTAAGGCCGACAAGGCCGCGGGGCGCGTGCGCCATATCGGGATCACCACGTCGCACGGGCGGCGGCATGGCGACTTCGCGGCGATCATGGAAACCCAGCCGCTGGACTTCGTGCAGTTCACCTACAACATTTTGGACCGCGAGGCGGAACGGCGCCTGCTGCCGCTGGCGGCGGAGCGCGGCCTGGCGGTGATCATCAACCGGCCGTTCCGGCGCGGCGAGCTGTTCGACCGGTTCGAACGCCACCCCCTGCCCGCCTGGGCCGCCGAGTTCGACTGCGCCAACTGGGCGCAGTTCTTCCTCAAGTTCGTGATCGCCCATCCGGCCGTGACCTGCGTCATCCCGGCGACATCGCGGGTGGATCACATGCGGGAGAATATGGGCGCGTTGCACGGTCGCCTGCCCGACCAGGCGATACGCCAACGGATGGTCGCCTACGTCGAAGGCCTTTGATGCTGCCTTATACGGCGGAAGTACTGTCGGCCCTGTTCGAGCAGTATAACCGGGCGATCTGGCCGGCGCAGATTGTCGCGCTCGCGATCGGTATCGCGTTGATCGCCCTGGCGTTCAGACCGATCCGCGGCGGCGGCCGGGTGATCGGCCTCGGCCTCGCGGCCGCCTGGGCCTGGACCGGCTGGGTGTTCCACCTCGGCTATCTGGCGCCAATGGACTTTTCCGCGCCGGTTTACGGGGCGGCGTTCCTGTTGCAGGCCGCGCTGCTGGCCTGGACTCTCGGCATCCGTCGCGGCGTGACGTTCCGGTTTAATGCCGATGCGGCCGGCTTGGTGGGCGCCTGCTTCCTGGCTTACGGCATGATCGCCTACCCGGCGATCGCCGGGTTCGCGGCAGACGGCTGGATAAGCGCGCGCCTGTTCGGCGTCGCGCCCGGCCCGACGGCGATTGTGACGCTTGGCCTGTTGTTGATGACAAAGGGACGAACGCCGCTGCACCTGACCATCGTTCCGCTGCTCTGGTGCCTGGCCGGCGGGGCGACTGCCTGGTTCCTCGGCGTGGCCGAGGATCTGCTGCTGCTGCCGGCCGCGATTGTCGCGCTTTACGTCGCCGTGCGCCGCAACCGGCACCACGCTATCGGGTGATGGAACCCATCCCGCACGTCTTGTAGTCGACGCCCACGCCTACCGTAAGGGCGGCCGGCGCCGTATTGCTTCAGGCCCGGCAGGCCGAGCAGAACCCGTACAGGACGATGTCGTGATCCGTCATGCGGAAGCCTTCGGGCAGCAGCCGCTCCAAACCTTCCACGCATCCCTCCAGATCGAACACGGAGTCGCAACGGTCGCAGCGGAAATGGTGATGATGCCGATCGGCCGCGGCGCGCAGCTCGTAGCGCGGCGTTTCACCCGGCAACGTCACGGGCGCAATTTTCCGATCCGCAATCAAGCGCTTCAGTGTCCGATATACCGTCGCGAGGTTGAGAGACGGAACCCGGCCCTGGGCACCGGCCAGGATCTCCCGCGGCGCCAGCGGCCGACCAGCCTCGGCGAACACGGTTTCGATTGCCGTTCTTTGCAGCGTCTGGCGTTGCACTGACAGTCCCTCTTCTGTTTCGGACGTGGCTTGCGACCTTCCGAGAGTCTGGCGGGTCGCGCGGCTTGTTGCAAACGCATCGGCGTTTGCATACTCTACTGCAAACGCATTTGCATTTGCAATCAGGAGAAGGTGTATGCGCTCCCTTACAATCGGCACGCTTGCCGCCCTGCTGGTCGTCGGTTTCGCGTCGGCGGGCCAGGCGGGGGTGATCTATGCGTCGGGCCAATTGCTCGTCCCCGGCAACCCGCAGATTCCCCCCGGCAATCCGGGGCACGACGACTCGCGCGAGAACTACCTCTATTCGATCGATACCGACACCGGTGTCGCGACGCCGGTCTCGCCGGTCACGACCGGCCTGCCCGCTGCGCTGGCCGGCACGCGCGACCAGCGCCTGCTTGGCTTCAAGAACGGCCAGTTGCAGGCGGTCGATCGGCCGAGCGCGACGCAAACGCCGATTGGCGCGGCGAACGGCCTGTCCTCGACGGGCTTCGAAGTCCTGCCGAACGGCCGCGGCCTGCTGACGCCGTTCAATGCCGGCTTCCAGACGCAGCAGCTCTACGAGATCGACATCGCGACCGGCGCCGCCAACCCGATAAGCACCAGCGCGACGGAAATCGGCGATGCAATCGATACAGCTGCCGGCAATCCGCTGGGCACGGCGTCGCCGTTCATCATCAGCCTCGGCGCCGTCGGCAACGTGGTGTACGGCATCGACCTCGACACCAACTCGCTCATCGCCCTCGACCCGGTCGCCGGCACCGCAGAGGTGGTCGGCGACGTCGGGGCGGTCGGCGAGGTGGGCGACGGCATCTACAGCGGCTTCGCGGCGCTTACCGGTGTGGACGAGGACGAGGATGGCGAATTCGACGCCCTGTTCGGCGCGGTGAACTTCCTGACAACCGACACCGAGACGCTGCGGCTGGGCGGGGTGGCCCGGTTCGATCTGGCCGACGGGAGTTGGTCGCTTGTCGGCGAGAACCCGGGCGTGATCTTTTTCGGTTTCGGATCGTCGCCGGCAGCCGTGCCCGAACCTTCCGGCCTCTTGCCCCTGGCGGGCGGGATGCTGACTGTCGCGCTATACCGCGTGTCGCGGACCCGACGAAAGCGGTAACCGGCCCCGCAGCGACAACGGCCCCGGTTTCTCGGTCTCGCCAAACCGCTTATGCTGCCGGCGGCCGGCGTCTGCTCGCTCGGCCGTAACAGGTGCAAGAAGCAACGGGGAGAGGCCGCCGGTGACCGGACCGACGCAGATCGACTATCCGCGATTGATGACGGAGCGGCTCGTCCTCCGGGGCTGGCACGACGGCGACCTGGACGACTACGCCGCGATGGTCGGCGACGCCGAGGCGGCGCGCTGGACCAATCCGGGCGGCAAGCCGCTCAGCCGTGAGGAGGCCTGGCGGCACATGGCGATGGTCGCGGGCCACTGGGCCTTACGCGGCTATGGCCTGTTCGCGGTGGAGGAGAAGGCGTCCGGCCGCGTGGTCGGCCGGGTCGGCGCCTGGTATCCAGATAACTGGCCGGGCATCGAACTCGGCTGGGTGCTGGGGCCCGACGCGCGCGGCAAGGGCTACGCGACGGAGGCCGGCCAAGCCTGCCTTCAGTGGATGTTTGAGACACTGGGCCTGGAGCGTGTGATCAGCACCATACAGCCGGGCAACGAAGCGTCGATCGCCGTGGCCGAACGGCTTGGCCAGAGATTCCTGGAAAAAGGTCAGATCGTCGGCAAGCCGTGCCTGATTTACGGGATCGACCGGGAGAGCCGATAGAACGCCGGAACAGTTTGTCCGCACAGCGACGCAAGAGTGTCGCAAATAGACGAATCCAGTACCGTTACAAGAGAATTACGGTCGTAATCGACCCTTAGAGTCGGTCGCACAAAGCGATCCATAAAGCCCGACGGGACAGCGCGAGAACTGTCGCGCGGCGATTCGCATATTGAAAATCTAGGGAGAGAAGTATGACGATTGTTTGGTTGTTACCGGGTTCTTCCATTGGCGTTTTGGAGAACCGGTCATGAGCGAAGCGAAAGCGGTCGACTACGAGGTCGGCCAGGACAATATCGAGATCTTCGGTCTCGACATTCATAACCCGGTTTTTCTGATCTCCAGCGTGATCATCGTCGGCTTCGTCATCTTCGTGCTGATGTTCCAGGAAGGGGCCGCAGCATTCTTCGGCGAGCTCAGGCCCTGGCTTACCTCGACGTTCGACTGGGTGTTCATGCTGGCGGGCAATATCTTCGTGCTGTTCTGCCTGTTCCTCGTCGTCTCCCCGTTCGGCAAGATCCGGATCGGCGGCGCCGACGCCAAGCCCGACTATTCCTACGCCGGCTGGTTCGCGATGCTGTTCGCAGCCGGCATGGGCATCGGCCTGATGTTCTTCGGCGTGCTGGAACCGGTCTTCCACTTCCAGAACCCGCCGCTCGGTATGACCGGCGCCGACCAGGAGGCCGCCCGGTCGCTCGGCATGGCGGCGACCATCTTCCACTGGGGCCTGCATCCCTGGGCGATCTACGCCGTAGTGGCGCTGGCGCTCGCCTTCTTCTGCTACAACCGCGGCCTGCCGCTGACCATCCGCTCGGCCTTCCATCCGATCTTCGGCGATGCCGTCTGGGGCTGGTTCGGCCATGTGATCGATACGCTGGCCGTGTTCGCAACGCTGTTCGGCCTGGCGACGTCGCTCGGCTTCGGCGCGGAGCAGGCCAGCGCGGGCCTGAACTACCTGTTCGACATTCCGGTCACGGACGTCACCAAGGTGGTGCTGATCCTGGCGATTACGGCGGTCGCCTTGGTTTCGGTCATGGCCGGGCTGGACAAGGGCGTGAAGCGGTTGAGTGAGATCAACATGATCCTCGCCTTCCTGCTTTTGCTGTTCGTGATCGTGGTCGGCCCGACGCTGGACATCGTGAAAGGCTTCTTCCAGGGCGCCGTCGCCTACGCGGCGAACATCGTGCCGTTGAGCAACTGGGTGGGCCGCGAAGACACGGACTTCCTGCATGGCTGGACCACGTTCTACTGGGCCTGGTGGATCTCCTGGTCGCCGTTCGTCGGCATGTTCATCGCCCGCGTCTCGCGCGGCCGGACGGTGCGCGAGTTCATCGTCTGCGTGCTGATCATTCCGACCATCGTGTCGATCCTGTGGATGAACGCCTTCGGCGGCACCGCGATCAGCCAATTCATCACCGACGGCTATACCGGTGTTACCGAGACGGTGACCAACTGGGCGCCGGAACTGTCGCTGTTCAAGATGCTGGAACCGTTGCCGATGTCGGGCGTCTTGTCCTTTGTCGGCATCACCCTGGTAATCGTGTTCTTCGTCACCTCGTCCGACTCCGGTTCGCTGGTGATCGACACCATCACCGCCGGTGGCAAGGTCGACGCCCCGGTCGCGCAGCGGATTTTCTGGTGCACCTTCGAGGGCCTGGTCGCCATCGCGCTGTTGCTGGGCGGCGGATTGGGATCGCTGCAGGCGGCGGCAATCGCCACCGGCTTCCCGTTCGCCCTTGTGCTGGTGCTGATGTGTTTCAGTACGTTCAAAGGATTGCGCGAGGAAAAAGCCGCTAAAGCGTAACCGAAACTGACAATACCAATATTGAAGCCCCGCCAAGCGCGGGGCTTTTCTTTTTGCGTCGGCAGGTAAGACGCGTCCAAAAAAACAGTCGTTTTGCGGCAATGTCCGGCGGTACGGAATCAACTCCGATTCTACTTACATTTGCATGCTTGCTCTAATTCGCCGTAGTGTTTTCGGAGAAACAAAAACACGGGGGAGGCAGGATGCCAGCGAACGCCAAGACGCTGAGCGTCAACACCGTTTTTGTCGTTTCCATGATCTGCGTTGCCGGCATCGGTATCTGGGGGATGGTCGATCCCGACTCGATGACCGGCACGATGCTCGGCTTCACCAATTACGCCTTGACCGGCGTAAGCTGGGCTTGGCTGTTCGTCTGTACCGGCTTCCTTGTGCTCAGCGGCTACATGGCGTTCGGGCCTTACGGTCATATCCGCCTGGGGAAGGACGACGAGGAGCCGGAATTCTCCACCGTGTCGTGGATCGCGATGCTGTTCGCCGGCGGCATGGGCTCCGGCCTGCTGCTGTGGGGACCGGCCGAGCCGATGTATCACTATGTCAGCCCGCCCGGCATGGAAGGAGAGACCGCGGCGGCGGCGCGCCAGGCCCTGGTGATCACCAACCTGCATTGGGGCCTGCATGCCTGGTCGATCTATGCGGTCTGCGCCCTGGTGATCGCTTACTTCACGTTTCGGCGCGGCCAGTCATCGATGATCTCCACGCCGATCAAGGCGCTGTTCTCCGGCGTGGCGGGTGAGCAGACCGGCAAGGTCGCCGACATCCTGGCGGTGCTGTCCGTTGTGTTCGGCCTGGCCGGCTCGCTGGCCATGGGAACCCTGGCGGTCCGGTCCGGCGCGTTCTTCGCCTGGGGCGTCGACGAGACGGTGACGACCTCGCTGATCATCCTGGCCTTGCTGTTCGTCTGCTACATGCTCTCCGCCACCACCGGCGTCGACAAGGGCATCAAGATCCTCTCCAACGTCAACATGGTGATCGCCATCGCGATCATGCTGCTGGTGCTGTTCGCCGGCCCGACGCGTTTTCTGCTGGAGACATTCATCGATTCCATCGGCTCTTACTTCAGTTCGCTGATTACCGTCTCATTCCGGCTGTTCCCGTTCGAGGACCTGGGCGGCTGGAGCGCGGGCTGGACACTCACCTATCTGATCTGGTGGATCGCCTGGGGGCCGTTCATCGGCATTTTCGTGGCCCGAATTTCGCGCGGGCGCACCATCCGCGAGTTCTGCATGGGCGTGATCCTCGTGCCGACCCTGTTCTCCATGCTGTGGTTCGCGGTGTTCGGCGGCACCGGTTTCTATATCGAGATGTTCGGCGGCGGCGGCCTGAAAGAGCTGATCTTCGAGGACGCGACGAAAGCGCTGTTCGCGTTCCTCAATTACTTCCCCGGCGGCGGTATTCTCAACATCCTGGCCGTCACCCTGATGTTCATCTTCCTGGTGACGTCGGCCGATTCCGGCACGTTCGTGCTGTCGATGATGACCACCGACGGCAACCTCAATCCGCCGGTGATGCAGAAGATGGTCTGGGGCACGCTGATCGCCGCGCTGACCGTCGGCACGCTGTTTTCCGAATCCGTCGCGGTCGCCAAGGCCATGGCGATCACCGGCGCGATCCCCTTTACGGTGATCGTATTGCTGCAAATCGTCGGCTTCCTGAAGGAAATCCGTAAAGAACAGCCACCCCTGAAACCCATCGAAGCCCGCGGCGAAGCCGTCGGCCAACGCAACGTGTGATGGTGGAGGGCGGGACCATGACAGCGACCTTAAGAACCGTACTGATCGCCCTTTGCGCCCTGGCCGTCGCGTCCTGCGGCGAGCAGGAAGGCAAGATCAAGATCGGCGCAAAGAACTTTGGCGAGAGCCGGATCCTGGCCGAGATGATGGCGGCCCTGGCCGAAGAGCAGGGCCTGCCCGTCGAGGGCGTGATCGACTATCCGAACACGCAGGCGGTGCTGGAGGCGCTGAAGCGCGGCGACATCGACGCCTATCCGGACTACAACGGCACCGGGCTGGTGATGCTCGGCCAAAATCCGATCGCCGACGGCGACGCCGCGACCGCACGGGTGAAGGAGATCTACGAACCGCTCGGCCTTTCCTGGCGCGCGCGCTTCGGCTTCGCCAACAATTACGGCCTGGCGATGCGCCCGGAGCGGGCGGCCGAACTGGGCGTTTCGACCATGTCCCAATTGGTCGCCAAGGCCGGCGGCCTGACCCTGGGTATCGAGGACGATTTCCAGGAGCGGCCGCTCGACGGCTTTCAGCCCATGGCGCGCCGCTATGGACTCTCGTTTGGCAATGTCAGCGTGGTGCCGCTCGGCGACCGCGCCAACCTCTACGACGACCTGCTGGACGGCCGCGTCGACTTGATCGAGGTTTACACGACCGACGGACAGATCGCCGACTACGGTCTGGTCATACTGGACGACGACCTGCAGTTCTTCCCGGTCTATCAGGCGGCGCCGTTGGCCAACGCCGCATCCCTTTCCGCCCATCAGGGCTTCGGCGCGGTGCTCGACGCCCTGGCCGGCAGGATCAATGCCGACGAGATGCGCGACCTGAACCGCAAGGTCGACAGCGAAGGGCGCTCGCCCCGCGCCGTCGCCCGCGATGCCCTGGCCCGCATGAACCTGATCGAGGCCGGCGCGGTGGCGACTGACGATCCTCTGCTGATCGCGGCCTCGCCGCAGGTGGCGGAGGGGGCTGCCGCCGCAGCGTCGCTCCGCGCCGCACGCAAGGCGTTTCAGGGGCGCGACGTCAAGATCGCGCCGAGCAACGCCGTCCTGGCCGACGTCGCCGCCGGCGACGCGCGCCTGGCGCTGGTCGGCGCGGATGCGTTCTTCGATTTCTCAGGGCCCGCCCCGGTCCGCTCCGAGGCTTTCGAGGCGGTCGCGCCGGTCGGTCAGAACCTGATCCACGTGATTGCCCGGCCCGACGGCCCGGCCCGCCTGACTGAGGCCAAGACGATCGCCAGCGGCCCCGTCGGTTCTTCGTCGGCGCGCATCGCGGCGCTGTTGAAGACGGGTCTGGAACTTTCGGCCAACCTGGTTACGGAAGCGGATGCCTCGGCCGCCGCATTGGCGGCCCAAGTCCGCGACGGTTCGGTCGACACGGCAATCGTATTCGCGCCGGAAGGCGATAACGCCCTGGTCGCGGCCTTCGCCGAGGGCGGCTTGCGACTGCTGCCGATCCTCGGCTGGAACGAAGGCGCCAACCTGGTGCGCTATCCGTTCCTGCGCGAGGCGCGGCTGACGGGCGGCGCATATAATGGCCAGTCCGGCGCGGTTGACACCCTGGGCGCGCAGCTGGTGCTGGCCGGCCCCGCGCCGGAGACGGGCGACGCGGTCGGCGATCAGGGGCCGAGCGCGGTCGCCGTCGGGCTGTCGCCGATCTCGGGTTCGGCGGTCGAAGCACTGAACGACGCCATCGCCGGCGCGCCGCTGATCGACCCGGCCCTGAAACAGGCCGCGGCCCTGGCGCCCGTGCTGCCGGAGCCGCCGGCGGCGATCAATCCCGACGCGGATGTGTCGATCTTCAACGTCTTCGTCGTCGTCCTGTTCATTTGGATTTTGTGGCTCTACGCCAGGCCGGAATATCGGTGAAGGGAGATACGCTTATGACCAAGAAGATACTCGTTCCCATCGATCTTTCGGACATGCCGACCATGACGCCGGTGCTGGAGGCCGCGATCGAACAGGCCAAGTCGAGCGGCGCCGCGCTGACGGTGATGACCGTCGTGCCCGACATCGTCGCCGGGCTGGACTGGCGCTATGCGATCCGCGGCGAGACCGGCGGCTCGCAGGAGTTCGACATGAAGCAGATCGTCGGCGAGGCGCTCGACCGGCTGAACCAGGTCGTCGCCGAGCACGTGCCGAAAGGCACCAAGGTGGAGACCATCGCCCGGCACGGGTCGGTCTACGAACAGGTGCTGAAGGTGGCCGAGGAACTGACGGTCGACCAAATCGTGCTCGGCGCCCATCGCCCCGGCCTCGCGGATTACCTGCTGGGCCCCAATACGGCCCGCATCGTGCGCCACGCCACCTGCTCGGTGAACGTCGTCCGCAGATAGCGGGCTGTTGAAAAAGTCACCGCACGGTGGCCTGGATGCTTCGAGACGCCTGCTCTGCAGGCTCCTCAGCATGAGGGCTAACTTACTGAAAACACGACGACCTCATCCTGAAGAGCGGCCCGAAGGGACGCGTCTCGAAGGATGGGCAAACGGACCGCAGTCTCTTTTAGCAGCCCGTTAGCGGCCGGCTATCGGCGGCAGGCGGCGTTCGACCGGCGAGGACTGGATGATCGAGGTGTTGGTCATCGCATGGGGGATGACCTTATCGATCAGGTCTTCCAGCGCCTGCACCGAGCGGACATGGGCGCGGGCGATGAAACAGTCTTCCCCGGTGACCCGGTCGCATTCCACAACCTCCGGCAGCCCCTTCAGGATCTCGGCGACCTTCTTGAGCTGGCCGGGGATCGGCCGGATGCGAAGCCAGGCGGCGAGCGGCAGACCGAGCGCCGCAGGGTCCACCTTGACCGTGTAGCCCTGGATCACGCCCGCCTCCTCCAGCCGTTTGATCCGCTCCGAGACGCTGGGGGCCGACAGGCCGATGGAGCGGGCCAGTTCGGCGACGCTGATGCGGGCGTCGGCGATCAGGGCGGCGAGGATGCGTTCGTCGGTCTGATCTAGGGTGCCGTTTCGATATCGAAGGCGATTCATCCGTTCTTTCAAGTTTTCATAGGGCTTTTAATCAGTGTGCCTTTTATAGTCTATTTCAAAGGCAAGTTCGACTCTCATAATGAGTCGCATGCCTGCTCGAAGCCTCACTTTCACAAAAATGGCCGAAACCGTTCCGCCCCATGCGTGGTTCGGCGTCAGCGCCGTATTCCACTATCTGGGCCCGTCGTTCGCCGTGCTGCTGTTTCCGGCGGTCGGCGTGCTGGGCGTCGCCTGGCTGCGGATCGCCTCGGCTGCGCTGATCTTCGCGCCGTGGACACGGCCGTGGAGGACGCTGCGCGAAGCCGACACGCGGACACGGCTGCTGTTGATCGGCCTCGGCGCCTGCCTCGCCGTAATGAACACCGCATTCTACCTGGCGCTGGACCGGCTGCCGATGAGCCTGGTCGCGGCGATGGAATTCGTCGGCACCATCGGGGTCGCGCTATACGGTTTAAGAACCGGGCGCAACCTGCTGGCTTTGGCGCTGGCGGTCGGCGGCGTGTTCATCCTGATCGACGTGAAATGGTCGACCGATCCGCTCGGTCTGTTCTGGGCGACTTTGAACGGCGCGCTGTTCGTCGGCTATATCGTGCTGGGGCACAAGGCGGCGGAAGGCGGCGCGAGCGGCGGCGTCGAGCGGCTGGGCGCGGCGATGGCAATCGCCTTCGTCTTCCTGATGCCGATCGGTTTCGCCGAGGCCCTCGCCGCGTTCGGCTCGGCGACGCTGATCCTGGCCGGAATCGGCGTCGGCGTCTGTTCTTCCGTGATTCCCTATATCAGCGACCAGCTCGCCATGTCGCGGCTGCCGCGCGCCAGCTTCGCGTTGATGCTGGCGCTGCTGCCGGCAACCGCCACGGTGGTCGCGGCCATCGTGCTGGCGCAGATCCCGACGGCAAAGGACCTATTGGGCGTCTTCCTTGTCATGATCGGCGTCGCCGTGCACAAGCCGGCAGCCTAACCGGACTGACGAACCAGCCAATCGAACACAGCGCGGACCTTCGGTCTCGCATGGGCTTCTTCAGTACAGAAGGCGTAGTAGCAGTTCGAGGTTTCGTAGCGCCCGGCGAACACCTTCACCAAACGGCCGTCGCGCAGTTCGTTGGCCACCATCGTGTCCCAGGCCAGCGCCACACCCTGGCCGAGGACGGCAGCGCGGACCAGCAGGTCGCTGCGGGGAAACCGGGGGCCGCTTTCGACGTCCACTGCCCCTTCGGCGCCGAGCGCGGCAAGCCAGTTGCGCCAATCGCCGGCCGCGCCCCGTTCCCGTTCGGACGCTTCGTTGTGCAGCAACGGGAAGCCGGCGAGGTCGGACAGGTTCCTTGGCGGCTCAGCCCCTTCCAGCAGAGACGGGCTGCATACGGCGAACACGCTTTCATCGCCGAGCGGCCTGGAAACGATGCCGCGCCCGCCGACTTGGCCGAAACGCACCGCGATATCGACGTCCGGTTCCGCCCGTAGATCGATCAGCACGTCCGACGGCCTGACGCCGAGGTCGATGCCGGGGCACTCGGCGGCAAGATCGCCAAGCCTCGGAATCAGCCAATTGGCGGCGAACGACGACCCGACGCTGACGGTCACGGCGCCGGTCATCGTTCCCTCCCGCAGTTCGTCGACTGTGCGGTCAATCTCCTGGAGAGACCGGCGCACGGTCTCGTAAAGGCGCAGGCCCGCGTCGTTCAGCTCCAGCCGGCGGGTGAGACGGGTGAACAGAGGAAAACCGAGCCGGTCTTCGAGCTGCTTTATCTGCTGGCTGACGGCGCTCTGCGACAAGTGCAGCTCTTCGGCGGCCAGCGTGAAGCTGAGCAGCCGGGCGGCGGCCTCGAAGGCCCGAAGATTGGCCAGCGGCGCTTTCATAATGCTACGAATAAGAAACTCTTATTCATAGATAAGAACGTACCGTTTGTTGAAGTGTTTTGAAACTGCCAATTTTCCGCATCCTAAATCGTTGGGGCCAGATCATGCATAAGCAGTCTTTCAGCATTCAACCATTCAGCCCGGGCATTGCGGCGCTGTCGTCGCGAGCCCGCCGCCCTGACGGGCTTCGGCGCGACATCGTCGCGTTGCTGATGCGTTGGCAGCATCGGGCGGCCGACCGCGCCCATCTGGCGGCGCTTGAACCGCATCGCCTGGCCGATGTCGGCCTGACACAGACGCAACGCGACAGGGAGGCCCGGAAGCCGTTCTGGGTCGCGTGAATGGCGGCGCCGATACCCCGCCGGCCGGACCGCACGGGCGCCGCCATCCTGTTCATGGTCGCGTCGACATTCCTGATGGCGTTTCAGGACGCGGTCGTGAAGCTAGTCAGCATCGACCTACCGTTATGGCAACTGTTCGTCCTGCGGTCGGCCTTTGTTGTCCCGGCCCTGATTGCGGTCGGATGGGCGACCGGTTCGATAAAACCGAAAGCGCCTGGATGGTCGCTAGCGCGCGGGATGTTGCTGGTGGCGATGTACGTGGCGTTCTACGCCGCCTTGCCGGTGCTGGACCTGTCGGTCGTTGCAGCCGCCTACTACACGGGCCCGCTGCTCATCACGCTGCTGTCGGCCCTGTTCGCCCGGGACGCCATCGGCCTTGGCCGGTGGATAGCGGTCGGCATCGGGTTTGTCGGAGTCCTGGCAATCGTCAGGCCGGGGATGGCCGGCTTCTCGCCGCTTACGCTGATACCGATCCTGGCCGCTCTGTTCTACGCGACGGCCGCCATCATCACCCGAACCAAATGCGCCGAGGAGAGCGTCATCTCGCTTTCCCTGGCCCTGAACGTCAGCTTCATCGGCGTCGGCGCCATCGCAACGGGCGGCCTGGCCACCATCGGCTCGAATGCCGGGACCGCCTACCCCTTTCTGTTGGGCGGGTGGGTCGCTGTGGACGGGGGCGTTTGGGGCGCGATCGGACTACTCGCCGCCGTCAATCTGGCGATCCATCTCGGCCTCGCCAAGGCCTACCAGAACGCACCGGCGCCGACCGTCGCTACCTTCGATTATTCCTATCTGGTGTTCGCCGCGTTCTGGGGGTTCGCGCTGTTCCGCGAGGTGCCCGAACCGGCCACCGTGGCCGGCATGATCCTGATCGCCGGCGCCGGACTGCTGAGCCTGCGCATGCGCTAGCGCGGAAGGCCGTGCCCCAAAACGGTCACAGCAGCCGTCATAGTGAAATACCGCAGCTTCACTATGCTAGGCCGCTGATCGGGGGACGCGCATTTCAGGGGGCTCTATGAAGACCGAGGCGTTGGCGGCATGACGGTACTGCATATTCGGTGCGGCAGCGACATTCGGGAGACGCTGCGCGAGGCCGGTATCGAGGGCGACTTTCTGGAATTCTCCGACCCGGTCTGCCAGGGCCCGGTGCCGGCGGAAACAGACGAGCAAGGCTTTCGCGAAGTCCGCACACGCTTTGTCGCCAACGCCTATGACCGCGACGAAGATGAGATCCGGACCCGAGTGAAGGAAGCAGCTGGTGCACTTGAGCACTGGTCCCGCTACGACCGGATCGTTTTGTGGTTCGAGCACGACGCCTACGACCAGACCATTTTAATCCGCCTGCTGGACTGGTTCGCCGACCGGCCGGGTTGGGAAGGCAAGCTGCATCTGATCAACATCGACAGGTTTCCGGGTGTCGAGCGGTTCATCGGGCTTGGGCAATTGTCGCCCGAGCAGTTACGCACCCTGCACGGCACGGAGCGGGCGGTGACACCGGAGCAGGTCGCGGACGCGACGGCGGCCTGGCGGGCCTATCGGGCAACCGACCCGACGGCGACCGCGAAGTTTGTTGCCGAAGGCCGCAGGGCCCTGCCCTATCTGAATGCCGCGCTCTGCCGGCAGTTGCAGGAGTTGCCGTGGACAAGCGACGGCCTCAGCCTGACGGAGCGGCTGTCGCTGCAGGCGGTGGCGTCCGGCGCCGACACGCCGGGCAAGGTGTTCCACCGGATCATGACGGAAACCGAGCCGCTGCCGTATCTCGGCGACATCATGTTCCTGTGGATCTTCCGGGGCCTCGCCGCCGGCATGAACCCGGCGATCTTCCTGGACGCGGGCGGCGACCCGGAAAACCCGTTCCGCCGTCCGGTGCGAATGACGAAGATCGGCGAAAGGCTGCTGGCCGGACAAGCGGACTGGGTCTCCGCCCACGGCGTCGACCGCTGGATCGGCGGCACCCATGTGACGGGCAACGGCCAGGTCTGGCGCTGGGACGCGGCTGAAGGTCAGCCCGTCTTCAAATAGAGTGCGGCGCCGGCCCCCAGGGGACCGACGCCGCAGGGGGGACCCACAGCGATCAGCCTAGGGTCGGGAATGCCTTACGGGTCCTGAGCAAGGCAAGACCGGCCAGCCCGAACGCCAGCAGCGCCAAGGCCCGCGGTTCCGGCACGTCGGCCGCGGCCGGCTCGCCGTATAGCAGGTCGTCGACGACAACCACGTCCGTGCCGCCGCCGTCGGCGGCGCCGAGCAACGCGTTGCCGAGCGTGATGCGGGCGCTGCCGACCCGCTCCGACGAGAACACGGCGCCCAGGAAGGAGAGGCCCTGCGGATCGGGGTCCACGAATTCCGTGAGCAAGAGGTCGCCGAACGGATCGAACCATTCGATCTTGGTGGTATCCTCCAGGTCCACGTCGGTGAAGATGGCGGCGAACCCGTTGACCGTGCCGGGCGTGTCGGTGGCCGGCACGAAAAAATCGACCTCGAACACGTTGCTGCCGAGCGGCGAAAACAGGCGCGGCGCGCTAAAGGTGTCAAACTGGTTCGGGTTGTCCGGGTTAAAGGTATCGAACTCGTTGTCGATGCCATCGTTGCTGGCCCGGAACTCATCGCTTGGTGTGCTGAACACCGCGCCGCGGGTCGGCGGGAAGGCCGGGTTGTTGAAGAAGTCCGGCGGCATGTCGAACGGCACGATGCCGGCGTCCCAGTTGATCTGGCGGCGGCCGCCGTCGATCGGGCCCGGCGCGTTGCCGTTGTTCGGCTCCCCCAACAAGGCCTGAAAATCCGCGACGGCGGTTCCGACATCGCCGCCCACGGCGCGTACGACCGTCGGTGCGGCGCCGGCCACCGCCGCGCCCATCGTCAGGACCGCCGCGCCCGCGAAAAGGCCCAGAAAGGTATTTCGTGCGACTCTCATATCAAACTCCCCAACCAGGTTTGAAGATGCGTCTGCTGACTGGTGAAGCCTAGGGAGCGTCGATCAAGCGGAATAGGCGCTTTAAAATGCGCAACCATAAACATCGGTTGCGCAACGATGCTCTCGCTCGTCGTCGAAACATTGCCCTGCGGCGGGCAAACCCTTCGACAGGCATCCGTAAACGGGTGCACGTTTAGAATCGATCATTTGGGGCTCTTCGCTTCTGTCCGCGGTCGGCGCTTGGGCCGGCCCGACGGCGCACATCAGCGCGAAGCCGAACAGCGCCAGCGTGCCGGTTCCAGCACATCCGTGGCGGCCGGCGCGGCGGCGAAGGTCAGGTTGTCGATCGAGAAGTTATCCACAAGGATGCTATCGAGAACGCTGAATTGTATCTGGGTGAACGGGCTGGCGGTGTCGACGAGGCCGAAGACGCCGCGTTCTTCCCCGATCCCGGTGTTGATGTCGAAGAACTGACGGGAACCCGGGATGCTGACGTCCAAACGAACGAATTCGTTGAGTACGAATTCCGCAACGAAGCCGATCACCGGCATGGGGAAGGTCCAGGTCAAGGTCAGGGCGCCGCCGATGCCGTTGCCGTCCATCCCGCCGGCAAAGCGCCCGCCCGACACCGCGTTGTCTTCGTTCGCAAATCCCTGCTCCCCGCCGGCGAGGGTCGAGACCACGCCCGAATCGAAGGTGATTTCGACCGCGCCCGGAATGTCGTTGGAGAAGGTTTCGGTGGTGGTCTTCGCCGTTCCGATAGCGGCTTGGAAGTCCGCGACGGAATTGACTGCGACTAGCACTCCCGGGGCGCGGGCGCCGACCACGGTCATGGCCGCAGCCTCGAGCAGGCCCGGGAAAACATTCGTACGGCTCGCATATCAAATTCCCCCTACCAAGTTTGAACATGCATCCGCTGGTGCAGGCAACCTAGGGAGAGCCGGTTAAGCGGGCTAGGCGCTTTAAAATGCGCAACCATAAACATCGGTTGCGCATCTGCGGTTGCGTAGCCGCAGATTACGGTTCGTCGCGGCCCTTCGACAGCGAGCGGTCGAGGGGTACGCGCAGCAGGTGCTCGTCGCCGTGGCTCTCGCCCGGCCAGGCGACCCGGCTGCGCAGCTTGTCGGCGATCGTGCCGGCCTCCTGCAGGATGGGATCGTCGTCATACAGATAGCGCGCGTCACTAGACAGCGACTGCCACAGCCGCTCGTTCTCGTCCGCGTCGGCCTCGCCGTCCCGGACGAACTCGAGCACGACCCGCATGGCGCCGGGCGTACGTCCGCTGTCGCCGGCGATGCCGCAGATCACGCCGTCGAGCCGGCCGGCGCGCGGCCAGTTGACCGAATTGAGGATCATCATCACCAGTTCGTCCTGGCGGTCCTGCTCGGCGCCCAGGCAGAATAGCTTGCCGCCGAGGCAGAACACCTCGCCGCCGTAGCGGAAATAGCCGTCGGCGCAACGGAACGCGAGCGCCCCATTGCGGACGGCGATTTCGAATGCCGCCGTGACCAGGCTGCCGTCGTTGGCGAAGGCCGAGCGGAACATGCGCCAATGCCCACGGTAGGCGGCGGCGGCGCGCAAAGCGGCTTCCCGCCCGACCACCAGGGCGCCGAAGTGCGCACCGTGCAGGACCGGTCCCGGATCGGCGCTGCTGGCCACCCGGGCGAGGCCGTTGGCGACGGCGTCGCGCATGCCCAGCCTGGCGGCGAACTGTTCCATCCGCGCATCCCAGTCGACGCGCGAGAAGTCCGGCACCTCGGATGCGATCAGTTGCGTGAGGGCGCGCAGCCGATCTTCGGTCGGCAGAGCCCGACCGGCGATCCAGCGCGACACGGCGGATTTGTCGGTTTGCAGGAGTTGCGCCAGGCGGCTCCTGCTGAGATTGAGACGTAACAGAACGAGTTTGAGCTTTTCAGGATAGCGGCACACGTCGACGCCACGTGGCATGCGTTGTCCTCCCAGTTCACGCCGTTCCCTGGCAAACACGTGGCGGCCGATCTGTGGGAATTCTAACAAGACGGGAAATATTGGTGACCCGTGTCACGCCCGCCCGCGCGGTTCCGTGACAGCCGTCAACCTATTCTCCGATTTCAGCCGCCAGCCGGTCGATCTGACGTTCGGAAAAAACGCGAATACCGTTTTGGCGAAGCAATGCGGTGGTAACGCCGACCCCCGTCCGGGTCGCTCCGGCGAACGCGCCGTCATAGATCAAGGCGCTACCACAGGAGGGGCTGCGATCGGTCAGAAGGGCAAGGCGGATTTCATGACGGCGGGCCAGATCGAGCGCGGCTTCGGCACCGGCGAGGTAAAAACCGGTGACGTCGGCGCCGGTCCGTTCATAGACCCGGGCTGCCCCGGCGAGCACGGCTTCGCCGCCGTCGACCGCAATCTCAGCCGGCGGCCGGGGCGTCGGAAAACCGGCCGCCACTTCCGGGCAGATCGGCACCAAACGCCCCTCTTCCGCCCAGGCGGCAAGAAGCGGATGGGAAACCGCCTTGTCGCCGCCGTCGTAGCGGACCTTCTGTCCAAGCAGACAGGCGGAGACGAGGATCTTTTTCATAGTCGTCATATTGGCCGGAATCGGCCGGTGACTAAAGCCGAAGCAGCACGACGCCGGCGGCAACCAGACCGGCCGCCGCGATGCGGCGGGGACCGAAACCTTCCTTCAGCAAAACGGAGCCGAGCAGAGCCGCGAACAGGACGCTGGTCTCGCGCAGAGCCGCGACCGGCCCCATGGGACCGAGGGTCAGCGCCCAGATCACCAACCAGTAGGCGGCGACCGACATCAGGCAGCCGGCGACGCCCGGCCGCCAACTGGCCTGCAGCGCAGTCACGAAAGCGGCACCACGGCTGACCAGCGCGATGGCGGTAAACGGCAGGGCATCGAAGACAAACAGCCAGAGGACGTAACCGTGCGGCGTGCCGGCGAGGCGCGCGCCGACCCCGTCGACGACGGTGTAGGCCGCAATGAACAAAGCGGTGCCCAAGGCGAACAGAATTGCATGACGGTCGGCGCCGAGGGACCGGCCGGGAACGAAGGCGAGGCTGAGAATGCCGGCCGCGACGGCCAGCACGGCAGCCATGCCGAACAGCCCGAGCCGTTCACCGAGCAGCAGGTAGGCCACGGCAACCACGATCAGCGGCGCGGTGCCCCGCGCGATGGGATAGACCTGCCCCAGATCGCCGTGCCGGTAGGCGCGGACCAGAAACAGCTTGTAGCCGGTGTGCAGCGCAACCGAGGCAGCGATATACGGCCAGGACGCCGGGTGCGGCGCCGGCACGAACGGCACAAGGAACGCCGCGATCACGCCGGAGCCCAGCGCGATCATGGCCATCACCGCGAGCCGGTCGCCGTTCAGCTTCAGCATCGCGTTCCAGCCGGCATGCAGCAGAGCGGCCAGCAGAACCAGCGCGGCGACGGTCAGGTCCATATTTCGACATCCATGACTTTGATTCACTTGATGATCCAGGCATCAAGAAATAAGGTCAGGAAATGCCTTATTTCAAAGGACGTTTTCTCACGTTATATGTGAGAAAAATGCACGTATTTATATGACACGCAAACTGCCGCCGTTGAACGCGTTACGGGCCTTCGAAGCCGCGGCCCGGCACGCGAGCATCACCAGGGCCGCCGACGAGCTGTTCGTCACCCACGGCGCCGTCAGCCGGCAGATCAAGGGACTGGAAGAGGCGCTGGGCGTCGCTTTGTTCAGACGCGCCAACCGCCAGATCAGCCTGACCCCGGCGGGCGAGCGGCTGCTGCCGACGGCGACCGCGGCGTTCGACTTGCTGGCGGCCGGCGTCGCGCAGGTAGCGGGCCGGGACCAGCGCGGGCCGCTGCAGCTCTCCTGCATGGCGACCTTTACGATGCGCTGGCTGATCCCGCGGCTGCACCGATTGTCGGCGCAGCATCCGGAGGTCGAGGTGCGGCTCTCGACCTCGGACATGCCGGTGGATTTCAATCTGGAGGGCTTCGACCTGGCGATCCGGATCGGCGCGCCGCCCTGGCCGGACGACATGAATGTGACGCCGTTCCTGTCCGAGCGGATCGGCCCGGTGCTGAGCCCAAAACTGCTGGCCGAGTCGGGCCTGGAACGGCCGGAACACTTGGCCGACCTGCCGCTGCTGCATACCAACACGCGGCCCACCGCCTGGCCGGATTGGCTGGGCGCAAACGGCATCGGATGCGTCGACGCCGAGGCCGGCCAGCGGCTGGAGCATTTCTTTTTCATGCTGCAGGCGGCGGCGTCGGGGCTCGGTGTCGCCATCGGGCCGGAGCCGCTGGCGGCGGACGATATCGAGGCCGGCCGGCTGGTCGCGCCGTTCGGTTTTATCGATACCGGCCGCAGCTACACCCTGCTGTCGACCAAGGCGATGGCGAACCGCGCCGACATCGCCGCGTTCCGCGATTGGCTTCTGGCGGAGGCCGGCGCTAACGCCGACCAATCCTAGCCGTTGGAGCCGGTAAGCCCGAGCCGCAACCAGGCGAGGACCGGCAGGATGCCCAGGGCGCAGACCACGGTCGGGCCGACCGGCAGGTCCCATAGATAGGCGGCGGCCAGGCCGCCGGCGCTGCCGATTACGCCAAGCAGCCAGCCGAGCGGCAGACGACGGTCCCAGCCGACAGCGAGCAGCGATGCGGAGAACGCCGGAATTATCAGAAAGGCGAAGACGATCAGTACCCCGGCGATCTGCACTGCGAGCGTGATCACCACGGCGAAAGAGGCGAAGAACAGATACTCCCACAGGAATGAACCCTTCCCGCCGGCGGCGGCTTCACCGAACGACAGCGCGTCGAACCGTCGTCTCCCGGCCGCATGCAGCAGCGCCAGCGCGCCATAGACGCCCGCGATGACCGCCACCTGATCCCAGCCGACCCAGAGGATGCTGCCGTTGAGCAGGCGCTTGAGTTCCTCCATGCCGGAGACCGAACGGCTGAGTATCACGATCGCCAGCGCCGTGGCGACGACATAGACGCAGCCGATGATGACTTCCCGGGTCGTCTTGTCGGCAACCGCGCGAAGCCGCGCGAAGCCGAACGCCGCGAGCAGCGTGGCGGCGAAAGCGTAGGCCTGGGCCGAGGCGCCGTGCACGTCCTGGCCGAACAGGAATGCCACGCTGGCGCCGAGCGCCGCCACCTGCGCCAGCGACAGATCGACAAAGATAATGCCGCGGGCAAGAACATGCAGGCCGAGGTAGGTGTGGCTCACGACCAGCAGAACGCAAAGCACGAACGGCGCCGCCAGGATTTCGACGGCGCTCACCTCAGATTGCCTGCCTCGGCGAACGCGGCGACGATGGCGTCGAACAAGCCGGGATAAGTCTTCACGTCCGGCAGCGCGCCGACCGACTGCGGGATGATCACCGGGCGAACGCCCGTCTTGTCTTCCAGAAAGGCCGCCGAACGCCGTTCGTAGTACGGCTCCATGATCAGCAACCTGACGCCACGGTCCCGGATCGTGGCGACCAGCCCGCTTAAGTGCGCGGCGGTCGGTGCGACGCCCGGCAGCGGCTCGACTTCGTCGACGATCTCGAAGCCGAACGCCGACGCCAGATAAACCAGCGACTCGTGATAGGCGATGACCGGCCGCCCCGCGAGCGGCGCGAGCTTGTCTCTCCACACGGGAATGCGCTGGTCCAGGTCAGCGGTGAAGGCCGCGAGACGGCTGCGATAGCCGGCGGCGTTGTTCGGATCCAGCCGCTCCAGCCGCGCGGCGATTGCCGCGGCGATCAGCCGGCCGTTGCGCGGATCGAGCCAATAGTGCGGATTGCCGGCCGCGTGCACGTGACCCATGGCCCGCGACACCGGCCCCGTCCGGGCGTCCCGAAGGACGACCGCCGTTGAGAGATCAAGGTGACCCGACCTGCCCGGCAGGACGCGCGGGTTGCGCGCGGCCTGGAGAACGGCTGGCAACCAGCCGACCTCGAGCTCGGCGCCGACGCTGAGCAGCAGGTCGGCGTCGAAAACACGCCGGATCATGCTCGGCTTGGCCGCGGCGAAGTGCGGATCGGCGGCGCCGGAGGTCAGGCTGACGGCGACGACGTCGCCGCCGCCGACGGCCCGGGCGATGGCCGCGAGGTCGGTCGTCGTCGCGACGATGTCGACCCGGGCGGCGGCGATGCCCGGCCATCCGCCGAGGACGGCCAGGCAGAGAGCGAGGAGAAATCGCCGCATATGCGGCGCCTCAGAAGCCGTGCGCCGCGTGCGCGCCGAGCGACCAGACGAACTGTACCCAGATCGTGTCGGCCGTGTCCTCGTCGCCCCCGGCGTCCTCGTCGAAGTCGAACCAGTCGCGATTGTACTGAAGCCGTATCAGACTGTTCTCGCTGGGATACCAGGTGATGTTCGGCGAGAGCCGCATGCGCTCGTCCCGGAACGGTCCGTTGAACAGATCCTGATCGTTGGCGTCGGCATAGCCGAAGCGTAGGCCTGCGACCCAACCGGGCTTGAAGCCCCAGAGCGCCTGTGTATAGAAGCCGTAGTCCTCGAGGTCCTCGTCGCCGTCCTCGCCGCGGAACTCGAACTCGCGCAGAATGCCCTCTGCCTGCAGCGAGACGAACGGGAAGCCGCGTTCGTTGGAGACGGGCTGCCACTTGATGTAGATGTCGCTGCCGAGCAGGAACGTATCGGCATTGGCGTCGGTGTCGTTCGGCCCGATCGCGCCGGAAACGCCAATGTTCATGCTGACCGTGTCGGACAGATCGAAGCCGTTGAGCCAGCGCGCGGAATAGAGCAGGTCGCCGAGGTTGCGGATCTGCCGCTTGTCGCCGCCCTCTTCTTCCTCTTCCTCCTCGCCGCCGCCGGCGGGGATGAGCAGTTCCTCGTTTTCCTCGCTTAAGAAACCGAACACCGTCTCGCCGTCCGAATTCTGGACGCCGACCGTGATCTCGGAGAAAAAGGGCAGTGGCGTGAGCCAGGACAGCCGCGCGCCCGGGCTGCGCAGGCCGTCGGGGCCGAGCAGCCGCGTCGCGACGAAGGACTGGTCGACGAACGCCCATTCGTGGGAGTGCTGCGTGTTGGCGCGGCCGAATTCGGTGAAGTACATGCCGGCCTTGGCCTGCAGGCCATAGGGCAGGCCGCGCGTGGTCGCGAACGCTTCTTCAAGCTCCAGCTTGGTCTCGCCTTCAGCGTCGATCTGCAGCGCCAGCGTTGCCTGCGCGTCGAAATAGGGATCGACCGTGCCCGAGGCGATCCATTCCAGCGACTTGAGCCGGAATCCGTTCTTGTTGGGATCGTGGTCGGCGGCCTGCAACTGGCTGAGAATGCTGTTTGGCACGCTGGAGCCGCCGGCGGCGAGATCGGCGGTGACGCCGAGATCAAGGTCCAAGCCACCGATGCTGTAGCTGCCGTGCTGGTCCTTCGAGGCCTGGGCCGGCGGCTGGGTGGTCGCGGCGTTTGCGGCTGCATTGCTCCGCCGCTCTACCGCGCGCACGCGGCCCTCCAGCGCCTCGATCTGCCGGCGATGCACCGCCTCCATTTCTTTCATCTGCTGTTTCGCCGTCTCGAGCGCCTGTTTCAGATCGCCCAATTCGTCGGCGCCGGCGCTTGCCGGCAACAATACGCTTGCCACGACGGCGCCAAGCGCCGCGCGACGGAACGGTCCCGCGACCATCCGATCCCTCCTCATTTACACTGATCGATTGGCGGCTTCATCGGGACAGCGGCAAACATGCCGCACAGGCAGCGCCCAAGCCCGACAACGCGTCCATCGAAGACTTCCCCTCCACACGCCATATACTGGCATCGGATGAAGTATAAGTTATGTTATAACATTACATCAAGGATATTGATTCTGGGAACGGCCCGCCATCCGGAGCCTAAGGGGAGCCGGTGCGCAGAACGGCCGCCAGCGCGCCGCGGGCCGCCTCGGTGACCGGGTGGTCGGGGCCGAAAGCCTTTTCGTTGATTGCCAGGGCGCGGCGGTAGAGCGGCTCGGCCGCGGCGGGGCGGCCCTCATCGCGGTAGAACGCGGCCATGTTCGACAGGGTGACGGCGAGCGCCGGATGGTCGGCGCCAAGAGCCGCCTCTTCGATTTCGGCCGCCCGGCGATACAGCAGCTCGGCCCGGGCGCCGCGATCCAGCTTGCGGTAGACCAGAGCCAGGTTCGACATCGGCGTCGCGACCGGGCGGCCGCCGATGCCGTGAACGTTTTGCGCGATCGCCAGCGCCCTCTTCAGCAACGGCTCCGCCTCCTCGAAGCGCCCCTGGTCGAGATATGTCATGGCCATATTGTTGAGCAGGCGGACGATAGACGGATGATCGCGGCCGAGGCTTGCTTCCCGGACGGTCAGGGCGCGGCGATAGAACGACTGCGCCATGCCGGCATCGCCGGTGTCGGCTGCCAAAGCGGCGAGGTTGCCGAGCGTAACGGCGAGCACGGGATGATCCGGCCCGACCGTTGCGGTCTGGATCGACAGCGCCTGACGATAGAACCGCTCCGCCTCCTCGTTGTCGCCGCGGTCGCGGTGCAGCATGCCGAGATTGTTCAGAACGGTCGCGGCCAGGCGATGCTGCTGCCCGTGCGCCTTCTCGATCACCGCCAGGGCCTGCCGGTACAGCGGCTCGGCAGCGTCCGGCTTGCCCGCCGCGCGATGCAGTTCGGCGAGATTATTCAAGGTGACGGCAACCGCCGGATGCTCATGGCCGAGCTCCTCTCTGTCGATGGCGAGCGCGCGCCTAAACAGGGGCAGCGCCTCGGCGCGACGGCCCTGTGTCTTGTAGAGGACGGCGAGGTTGCCGAGCACGGGCGCCACCGACGGATGGCCGGCGCCACGCGCCCGTACCAGGATGGCGATGGCGCGCCGGTAGAGCGGTTCCGCCGCTTCGGCATTGCCCTGCTTGCGGTGCAGCTCGGCAAGGCCGTTCAACAGCGTGGCAAGCGTCGGATGATCCGATCCGTATTCCCGCTCGCCCAATGCTAGGGCCCGGACGGCATGGTCTGTGGCCTCGTTGAACCGCCCCTTCTCGGCCAGGGAGCGATACTGCCCATAGGCGGCCAGCAATGCATCGGATTCGGCCAGCGCCGGCCGAAGCGGCGACAACGCGACCAGCAGGCAAATGGCCAGCCGTGGTGCCTTTTTTGGTGCAATGCGTCCAGCCACGGATCGATCCTCCGCGCCTTATAGGCGTGGATCCAGGCTACGAATTCGCTCTTAAATTTCCGCTACCGCCCGGCCGGGCAGGCGCGGTCAGGGACGGCCGATGCGGGGCCCGCCCTTGCCGCTCTGGCCGAAGCTCTTGTTCAGGATCGCGCTGCTGCTCTCGGCGAGTTGGATCGATTCCGTCAGCAGATTCAGGATCTTAATGTTGTTATCGAGGACCTGGCGCGCTTCCGGCCGTTTGTCGTCGGTGATCTTGTTCGCCCGCTTTATGATATCGGCGCGAATAATCGACAGGATGTCTTCAAGCCGGTGGCCATCCGGATTTTCGTCGGTCGAAAGAAAGTGTGTCATCGCTGACCTGCCCTAAGCGGAACCAGACGGGCGGCAGTATTCTGCGAAACTGGTTAATTTCGTCTGAATGCCGCCGAGGCGATCCGTCAGGAAGCCGGCGCGAGGCAGGTGCGAAGCGAGTCCGCCAGCCGCCGCATGAGGGCGAAATAGGCGTCCGGGCCGGCCGTCAGGTCGTGGCCGAGCGGGTCGAGCACGCCGGTCCTGACGTCTGTCCCCTCGATCAGGGTGTCGACGATGGCGGGGCGGAACTGCGGTTCGGAAAATACGCAGGCGGCGTCCAGCCGGGTCAGTTTGCCGCGAATCTGGGCGAGCCGGCGCGCGCCGGGCGTCCGATCCGGACTGGCGGTCACCGATCCGACGGCGTTGAGACGATAGTGCCGCTCGAAATACTGGTAGGCGTCGTGGAACACCACGTAGGGCCGGTCGCGAATTGGCGCCAGCGCCTGCTCCAGTTCGGCATCCAGGCCGTCGAGGCGGGCCGCCGTGCGGGCCCCGTTCTCCGCATAGCGAGTGGCGTTTTCGGGATCGACTTCGCTTAAGACCTTGACCGCATGTGCGACGATCTTCCGGGCATTGCCCGGATCCAGCCAGACATGCAGGTCGCCGGCTTCGTGGCCATGGCCGTGGTCGTCGTGGCCATGATCGTCGTGGCCGTGGTCGTGGTCGTCGACCTCCCAATCCCCACCTTCGCGCACGGGCAGCAATTTGAGCCCTGCATCATGGCCGAGTTCCAGCACCCGCTTGCCGGCGCCGAGGCTCTCAACGGTTTTCTCGAAGAAGCTCTCCAGGCCCGGCCCGACCCAGACGATCAGGTCCGCCGCGGCCACCATCCGCGCATCCGAGGGACGGAGCGCATAGGCGTGGGGCGAGGCGGCGCCCTTAACCAGCAGCCCCGGCTCCGCCACGCCCTGCATGACGGAGGCGACCAGGGAGTGGATGGGCAAAAGCGTGACCACCACTTTCGGCGCCGCCACGGCTCCGGCCGGCACCATAAACGCGGCTGCGATGGCCACAACGCAGAAGGCATTCCGCGCGCGGCGGACAAACTGATCGATCACGTAGCATTTCCTTGAATACCGGCCGCCCGAGCAGCCGGATTGAACCCAGGAAAATGTTATAACATTACAAAATATGGCGATCAAGACGCCGTCAGTTGTTGGCGGGGCGCCGGCGGAAGCCGTCGAGCGCCATCTCGTCTAGCGCGATCTGGTCGCGCCGGTCGGCCTCTGCCTGGGCCCGGCGCTGATGCGCTTCCAGCGACAATTCGAGCTTCTTAACCTCCCGGAACGCGCCGCGCAGCGCCTCATGCGCCTCTTCCAGGCGGCCGTCGACGTCCGAGACCGACTCCTCCAGCGCCGCGACCTTCGCGACCTGGGCAGCGCGGTAGGCGGGAAAGACGAAAAGCACGTCGCCAGCGGCCGCGGCGACCCTGCTCTCCTCGTCGCTCTCGGCTTCGAGCTGGCCGATCTGGTCGAGGAGTTGCCGGCGCAGACCTTCCAGGTCGGCAACCGCCTGCCGCCGCTCGTCAAGCCGCCATTTGGCGAGCCGGATCAGGTTGTGGAGAAACTTCACGCCGCCTCGCCCGACGGATCGCCAGCCGCCGGCGCGGCGTCCGCCCCGCCGGCACCAAGCAATTCGGCGAGTTGCCGGTAGCCGTCGTCGAGGCTTGACCGCTCCCGCATATCCTGGGACAGGAAGGCTTCAAGCGCGGCATTGTAGTGGATCGCCTCGTCGACCCGGGGGTCGGCCCCGGCCCGGTAGGCGCCGATGCGAATCATTTCCGCCATGTCCTCATAGACCGCCAGCAACTGGCGAGCGCGATTGACCACGGCGTTCTGGTCGTCGGTGTTGCAGCCCGGCATGGTCCGGGAGATCGACCGCAATATGTTGATCGCCGGGAACCGGCCGCGCTCGGCGATCGAGCGTTCCAGGACGATATGGCCGTCGAGAATGCCGCGCACCGCATCGGCGATCGGCTCGTTGTGGTCGTCGCCTTCGACCAGGACCGTAAAGAGACCGGTGATCGAGCCCTGGCCGGCCCCGGGGCCGGCACGCTCCAGCAGCTTCGGCAGCTCGGCGAACACGGTCGGCGTGTAGCCCTTGCTGGCCGGCGGCTCGCCGCCCGACAGGCCGATTTCCCGCTGCGCCATGGCGAAGCGGGTCACCGAATCCATCAGGCAGAGCACCTCCGACCCACGGTCCCGGAAAAACTCGGCCAGGGTCAGCGTTAGATAGGCGGCCTGCCGGCGGACCAAGGCTGGTTCGTCCGACGTCGCCACGACGATGACGCTGCGGGCGAGGCCCTCGGGACCGAGATAGTCCTCGACGAATTCCTGCACTTCGCGGCCCCGTTCGCCGATCAGCCCGATCACATTGACGTCCGACGTCGTGAACCGGGCCAGCATGGACAGCATGACGGACTTGCCGACGCCGGAGCCGGAGAAGATCCCCATCCGCTGGCCCTGGCAACAGCTTAAGAAAGTGTTCATCGCCCGGACGCCGAGGTCGATCTTGGGGCCCACGCGCTGACGCTCGTGCGCCGCCGGCGGCCGTGCGCGGAACGGATAGGCCAGGTTGCCGGACCGGAGCGGCCCGGCGCCGTCGACCGGCTGACCCATGCCGTCGACCACGCGGCCAAGCCAGCTCTCGTCCGGATAGATCACCGCTTCCGGCTGGCCGATTACGGCCTTGCAGCCGATGCCGATGCCGTCCAGCGAGCCGAACGGCATCGCCAGAGCCCGGCCGCCCCGGAAGCCGACGACCTCGCATTCGGTGACCCCGTCGCCCCGGGTTTCAACCGACAGGCGACTGCCGATACTAAGACGCCGCTCTATGCCACCGACCTCGACCAGAAGGCCCTGGATGGCGACCACCCGGCCGTACAGACGATAGGTCGGCAAACGGCCAAGCTCGGACAGCAGGTTCTGCAATACAGCCTCGCGAAAACCCCGGTAAGACCGGCTTCGGTACAAGTTTATTAAAGTGTCTGGCGCAAGATTTAAGTTTAGGTAAAATCCGGCCGCTTCGGTAACTCGCTTGATTCGTAGACCAGCCTTGTCGACGTCAAAAAATTTGGCGGTTGCCAAAAGGAATCACCGCCTGTTAATCCTTGTTTAACCTTAAAAGTTAATAGTGGGGTCACGTGGCAGCGGCGTGGACCGCCCCCGGAGGTTTAGAAAATGCGTGTTTTGCTGATCGAAGACGACTCGGCGATGGCCCAGAGCATCGAGATGATGCTCACGAACGAGGGACTGAACGTCTATGTGACGGACCTCGGGGAAGAGGGCCTGGATCTCGGAAAACTGTACGACTACGACATCATCATCCTGGACCTGAATCTGCCGGATATGCACGGCTATGAAGTCCTGAAAAAGCTGCGCCTGTCCAAGGTGGATACGCCGATCCTGATCCTGTCGGGGATGGCCGAGCCGGACAGCAAGGTCAAGGGCCTCGGCTTCGGCGCCGACGACTACCTGACCAAGCCGTTCAACAAGGACGAGCTGGTCGCGCGCATCCACGCGATCGTGCGGCGGTCCAAGGGGCACTCCCAGTCGGTGATCAACACCGGCGCGCTGACCGTCAACCTCGACACCAAGTCGGTCGAGGTGAACGGCCAGCGGCTGCACCTGACCGGCAAGGAATACGCCATGCTGGAACTGCTGTCGCTGCGCAAGGGCACGACGCTGACCAAGGAGATGTTCCTGAACCATCTCTACGGCGGCATGGACGAGCCGGAACTGAAAATCATCGACGTCTTCATCTGCAAACTGCGCAAGAAGCTGGCGACCGCTACCGGCGGCGACCACTACATCGAGACGGTTTGGGGACGCGGCTATGTGCTGCGCGATCCGCCGGCGCAGGAAGGGTCCGAGCCGCGGCGCGCCGCCGGCTGACCGGAGATCCCCACCCAACGATCAAGGGCCGCCCATTGGGCGGCCCTTTTGATTCTGAGGTGGGGTGATTCCTGTGTCGGAGGTTTCCACTGACGTGGAAACGGCTTTACCGTCCCACTCCCCCACCCGGCCACCCACGGGAGTATCCTTGCATGGGTGGCCGGTGGGGAGCGGGACGGTAAAGCCTCTTGACATATATTTGCATTGACAAATATTGTATTTGCAATTAACATCCTGCCCAATCGGCATCAAGGACAGGAACGCGATCATGGATTTCGGCTACTTCACGCTCAGCGACAACCGCTATCCGGGCAATACGCGGACGCCGGAGGCGTTCATCCGCGAGATCTACGAGCAGGGGCTGTGGGCCGAGGAAGTGGGCCTGAATTCGGCCTGGATCGGCGAGCACCATTTCAACCTGCTGGGCGTGAACGCCTGCCCCAACATGCTGCTGGCGCAACTGGCGGGCGCCACCAGCCGCATCCGGCTGGCCCCGGCGGTCGTGCTGCTGCCGGTGCATCATCCGCTGCACGTGGCCGAGGAATGGGCGACGCTGGACCTGTTGTCCGGCGGGCGGGTCGACTTCGCCGCCGGGCGCGGCTACGACAAGCTGGAATACGGGCCGTTCCAGGCGTCGTTCGAGGACTCGGCTGAGATCTTCGCCGAGGGGCTGGAGATCCTGTGGCGGGCCTGGACGGAGACCGGCAAGTTCTCCCACTACGGCAAGTTCTATCAGTTCGACGATATCGACGTCCGGCCGAAGCCGGTGCAGAACCCGCTGCGCCCCTACGTGGCCTGCTTCTCGCGGCCGAGCATGGAGCTGGCCGCGAAGAACGACTGGAACATCATCTACGCGCCATTCGCCGCCGCCATGGTCTACGGCTCGCTGGCGGACGCGGTCAGGGTCTATCGCGAACAGTGCGACCAGCAGCACCAGCGCGAAGCGCAGCGGGCCATGTGCTCCTACTTTATCCATATCGCGGATACGCCGGAGGAAGAGGCGTATGGGCGCGAGGCGCTGATCCGCTATTTCCACGACGCGCTGATCGCCGCCTTCCCGTCGAACCCGGACAAGATGCCGCCGACCTACAAGTACTTCATCGAGATCGTCGACATCCTGAAGAACATGAAGCCGGAGAACCTGACGTCCAAGTCGGTGCTGGTCGGATCCACCGACAAGATCATCGAGGACCTGAAGCAGGTGGAGGCTGCCGGCATCTCCGAAGTCATCCTTTATTTCAACTACGGCCTGAAGCCGCATGCCATGGTCAAGGAGCAGATGCAGCGCTTCATGACCGATATCGCGCCGGCCTTCAACGGCGCCCACACCAAGCTGAGCGCGGCCTGATGCGGCTCGACCTCGGCGATTACCTGCCCTACCTGCTGAACCGGGCCGGCACCAAGATCGCCGTCAGCTTCACCGCCGCGGTGCGGCAGTACGGGATCACGCTGCCGATGTGGCGGGTGCTGGTCGCACTGCATTACGACGAGGGCCAGCGTATGGGGCAATTGGGGCGGCTCACCTCGATCGACGTATCGACGCTCACGCGGATCGTCGACGGGCTGGAAAATCGCGAACTGATCGAGCGCCGGCGGGGCGACGGCGACGCCCGGTCGGTGCGGGTGCATCTCACAGCGTCGGGCCGCTCGCTGACTGAACGGATCATTCCGTTGGCCGAGCACTACGAGACGGTGGCGCTATCCGGGTTCAGCGCCGACGAAGCGGCGCTGCTGAAAGACATGCTGCGCCGCCTGCACGACAACATGGACGAGTTGGACGAAACCGAGTTGCCTTTGGCGAATACCGGCTAACGCTCCGTTGATTGGATCGGACGCCGCGCGTCCGGTAAGGTCCGCCGATCGGACAATAACGAACCAATCGGCGGGGATGCGATGATCGACCTGTACACCTGGAAAACGTCGAACGGCCGCAAGGCCACCATCATGCTGGAGGAATGCGGCCTGGAGTACCGGCTGCATCCCATCGACATCGGCAAGGGCGACCAGTTCACGCCCGAATTCGTCGCCATCAATCCGAACAGCAAGATCCCGGCGATCGTCGACCAGGACGGACCGGGCGGGAAGCCCTATACGGTGATCGAGTCCGGCGCGATCCTGATGTACCTGGCGGAGAAGACCGGCAGGTTCATGCCGCAGGAGATGGCCGCGCGCTACGAGGTCATCCAGTGGCTGATGTTCCAGATGGGCGGCATCGGGCCGATCTTCGGGCAGGTGCACCACTTCCTGCGCGCCGCGAAAGAGAAGGTGCCCTACGGCATCGAGCGCTACGGCACCGAATGCCGGCGCCTCTACGGCGTGCTGAACGGCCGCCTGGACGGCCGCGATTATCTGGCGGGCGACCTGTCGATCGCCGACTTCGCGACCCTGCCGTGGGTGTTCCGGCACGATTGGCAGGAAGTCGACCTGGCCGAGTATCCGAACGTGAAGGACTGGTATGACAGACTGATGGCGCGGCCGGCGCTGGCGCGCGGCATGGACCTGCCGGCCTGAAAAACCCGCCCGGCTTACCTAGGCGGCGAGTCCGTAGACGCCGCGCTTGCCGGTCACCGGCGCGAACTTGTCGGTCACGCCGATCACGGTTTCGGCGCCGCCGAGGAACAGGCTGCCGTCCGGCGCGACGAGCTTGCTCATCCGCTCCAGGATGTCCGTCTTGGTTTCCTGATCGAAGTAGATCAGCACGTTGCGGCAGAAGATCACGTCGAACTTGCCGAGCGAGGTAAAGCTGTCGAGCAGGTTGAACGGCTTGTACTGGACCATGCCGCGGATCGCCGCATTGATCTGCCACATCTCGTTCTGCTGCTCGAAGTACTTCATCAGCAGTTGGATGGGCAGGCCGCGCTGCACCTCGAACTGGGAGTAGAGGCCGACCTTCGCCTTCTCCAGGACTTCCGAGGAGAGGTCGGTGCCCAGGATCTCGATCCGCCAACCCGCCAGTTGCGCTTCCATGTCCTTGATGATCATGGCCAGCGAATAGGGTTCCTGGCCGGTGGACGCGGCCGCGCACCAGATCCGCAGCTTTTTCGTGTCGCTACGGGACGCGATCAACCCGGGCAGGGTGTCCTCGCGGAAAATCGTGAACGGCCGATCGTCCCGAAAGAAGAACGACTCGTTGGTGGTCATCGCCTCGGTCACCGCCGAGAGCAACTTTTCGTCGTTCTTCGACCGCATCTTGGCGACCAGGTCCTCGAGACTTTCGAGACCTTCGTCGCGCGCGATGGGGAGAAGGCGGCTTTCCAACAGGTAGCCCTTCTCCGTCGACAAGACCAAGCCGGAACGTTGCCTCAATACGGTACTGAGATACTCGAAATCCGCCGCGTTCATTGGGTGCTCCCAGCGACCATACGCTCGATTGTCGGCCCGACCTCCGTAAGAGGCACGACCGCACTACAAAGTCCTCCGGTGGCAACGGCGCCCGGCATTCCCCAGACGACGCTGGACGCCTCGTCCTGGGCAATGAGCGAACCGCCCGCCTCCACCAACACACCGCCGCCTTCCAGGCCGTCGTGGCCCATGCCGGTCAGAATGACCGCCAGCGTGTTCTTGCCGTAGACCTTGGCAATGCTGCGGAACATCGGATCGACGGCCGGCCGGCAGAAGTTTTCGGGCGGGGCCTGGTTCAGCCTGATCACCACATCGGCGCCCTGCTGCTCCACAATCATGTGCCAATCGCCCGGCGCTATGTAGACGCAGCCGGCGACGACCTTCTCACCGTCGACCGCTTCGTGGCATTCGCCGCCGGTGATCCGCGTAATATGTTCCGCCAGGATCTTGGTGAAGGTCGGCGGCATATGCTGCGTGATTAAAATCGGCAGTTTGAAATTACCCTTGAGGTATCCCAACACTTCGAACAGGGCCTGAGGGCCGCCGGTCGAACTGCCCACGGCCAGAACCTTCGGCGAATAGGGCGATGCGCGCCGCAGGGTGATCTTGGATTCCCCGTAGGTACCCTTGCCCGCCGGCGCCGCCGCTGCCGGTTTGTCCGCAACAATGCGCCCGCGGCCCGGCTTCAAGCGCCGCGCCGCGCCGAGCGCCTTGATCTTCTCGACCAGCAGGCGTTGGAAATCGTCGGACTGCTGGGCGTCGCGGCTGGTTCCGGGTTTCGGAATATAGTCCGCCGCGCCGTTGGCCAATGCCTGCAGACTGATCTCGGCATTACGGGTCGTCAGCGTCGACGCCATAATAATCTTCATGTCCGGATCGATCTTGAGCAGCTCGGGCAACGCGGTCATGCCGTCCATTTCCGGCATCTCGATATCGAGGACCACGACGTCCGGCTTGTGCTTCTCGGCATCCTTCAGCGCCACCAGGCCATTGCTGGCGGTGCCGACCACGGAAATCGCCGGATCTTCCTTGAGCCAACGGCTGACCATCCCGCGAATGACCGCGGAATCGTCCACGACCATCACCCGGAAAGGGTCGGAAGCTGGTGCTGCCGCAACAGGTTTACGCAACTCTACACTTGACACTTTACAGCAACCCAACTTGAGAGAACTTGGCCTCTATGATCTCTTTGTCGAACGGCTTCATGATGTATTCGTTCGCGCCGGCTTCCATCGCCTCGCGAATGTGAGGCATGTCGTTCTCCGTGGTGCAGAACACGACGATCACGCCTTCGCCACCCTCGCTCTGGCGTAGCTGGCGCAGGAAGTCGATACCGTTCATGACGGGCATGTTCCAGTCCAGCAACACGACGTCGGGCATGGATCTGAGACAGGAGTCCAACGCTTCCTGGCCGTCCACCGCTTCTTCGGCCTGAAAGTCGAGTTCTTCGAGAATCCGTCGGGCCACCATTCGAATGACTTTAGAGTCATCAACAATGAGACAGGACTTCATTTAGAAACTCCAGATCGTATCCTGTTACGTATCATCTAATCGGCATACAACCGGCGTCAGGCTAAGCAGCTTTCGCGGCACCGAAGTCGAGCAACCGCTCAACGTCCAGCACGACAAGCAATTCGCCATCAAGCCGATAAATGCCGGCGGAAACCTCACGCCACCGGGGATTCAGCGTCGCCGGATTGCGCTCGTACCGGTCGCCCGGCACGCTGAGCACCTCGCCTACGCTGTCGATCAGCAGGCTGTAGTGCTCGCCGTGATGTTCGACGACGACACTCATCTGCTGGCCTTCGTTATTCTCGCGCGGCGGCAGACGCAACCGCTGGCGAACGTCGATCGCCGTGACGATGCGGCCACGCAGGTTCAGCGCGCCGGCAACCTCCGCCGGCGCCAGCGGGATCCGCGTTATCTGCTGGGTACCGAGGACATCCTCGACCGCGAGAACGGGAATGCCGAAGAGCTGGTCGGCGATGGTGACCGTGACATATTCATGGCTGCCGTCAGGGCTGGCGCTATTGTCGCTCATGCTGCATCTCCAACGAAACCGATTGTCTGGGACAGGGTGTTGAGCAGGCCGTCACGGTCCGACTTGGCGATGTAGTCGGTGAAACCGACGGCCCTTCCCTTTTCCAGGTCCTGCGGCGCAGTATGCGAAGAAAGCGCCACGATCGGAATGTCCTGCCAACGCCCGTCCTTCTTGCATTCCTGGGCGAATTCGAAGCCGTTCATACCGGGCATTTCGATGTCGCTGACAATCACATCGAAAGCGTTGCCCGAGTCCCTGAGCTTCAGCGCATGCACCGGATCGTCGGCCGTTGTCACTTCGTAGCCGGCGACCTGCAACATCGGCACAAGCATGTTGCGGAAGAACGGGCTGTCGTCGACGAGCAGCACCTTGGCCCGACGCTTGGTCCCGCCGGTGCCGACGCCTTCGTTCTTGCTGAACCAGTCGGAGAAGGCGTTGTGCAGGAAGTGCGCAACATCGATAACTTCCGTCGCCTGACCCGCAACGACGGCGGTTCCGAGCAACCCGTCCCGGCCGGCCTGAAGCTCGACCTGCAAGCTTTCGTCGACGATATCCAGGATTTCGTCGACAACCAGGCCCATGCTGCGGTCGTCGTCGGCGAAGACCAGAACCGGCTGCCGCCCGGCATCGCGCATCTTGCATTCCGCGGACATCTTGACCAGCGGCATCAGCTTGCCGCGGTACTGGGCGACATACTGACCGTTCGCATGCTCGATGCTGTCGACGTCGATTTCTTCCAACCGCGCAACCAACGACAGAGGCACCGCTTTGGGCTCGTCGTTGCCGGCCCGGAACATCAGCAGCGATGTCCGGTCGTCGCTTGCGACCATGGACTGAGCCAGCTGCTCCGCCTCGGTGTCACTGACGGATACCTCGCCCGTCGTTGCCGCAACGCCGTTCGGATCCAGGATCATAATGACGCTGCCATCGCCCAGGATCGTATTGCCGGAGTAGATCGACAGGTCGCGCAGGATCGGCGCGATCGGCTTGACCACGATTTCTTCCGTGTCGAAGACCCGGTCGACGACAATGCCGAACTGATAGTTGCCGACCTGGGTGACGATGATGAAGGCCTCGGCCTTGATGACGTCCGGCTTCGCGTCCTCCGCCGCGGCTTCGGCGTCCACGCCATCCGCAACGGACTCGGTCTCCGCCTCCGCCGCTTCGCCGATCTTGGCCGGCAAATCGTCCAGAGACGAAACGCCGCCCAGCCCGATCACCCGATCGAGGTGCACCAGCGGCAACAGACGGTCGCGCAATCGCAGCACCGGCGTGTCGTTGATGGTTTCGATCTTGTGGTCGGAGTCCTTGGTGGACGCACGGACCAGCTCGACCACGCTCAGCTGCGGCACGGCGAAGCGCTCACGGGCGCATTCGACGATCAGCGCCGAAACAATTGCCAGGGTGAGCGGGATCTTGATCGTGAAGCACGAGCCCTTGCCCTCTTCGGAGCGCAGGTCGATGGTGCCGCCGATCTTCTCGATATTGGTCCGGACGACGTCCATGCCCACACCGCGGCCCGACACGTTGGTGACCTTCTCGGCGGTCGAGAAACCGGCCCGGAAGATGTACTGCTGGATCTGCTGATCCGACATGCCTTCCAGTTCGGCTTCGGACGCCAAGCCGTTGTCGATCACCTTCTGCTTGACCTTGGCCACGTTGATCCCGTGGCCGTCGTCGGAGATCTCGATGATGATGTGGCCGCCTTCATGGAACGCGTTCAGGGTAATGCGGCCGGTTTCCTGTTTGCCGGCGGCGGTCCGTTCGGCGGGCTGCTCCATGCCGTGGTCCGCCGAGTTGCGAACCATATGGGTCAGCGGGTCCTTGATCAGCTCCAGCACCTGGCGGTCAAGCTCGGTGTCCTGACCGTACATCTGCAGGTCGATCTTCTTGTCCAGTTCCAGCGCCAGATCGCGGACGATGCGGGGCAGCTTGGCCCAGGCATTGCCGATCGGCTGCATCCGCGTCTTCATGACGCCTTCCTGCAGCTCGGTCGTGATGCTGGACAGCCGCTGCAGCGGGACAGTGAATTCACTGTCCTCCATGCCGCGCACCATCTGCAGCAACTGGTTGCGGGTCAGCACCAGCTCGCTGATCATGGTCATCAGGTTCTCGAGCAGGTCGACATTGACCCGGATGCTCTGGTTGGCAACCGACGTCTCCGCTGCTTTCGGCTCGGCGGCCTTGGCGGCCGGCTTAGCTGGCTCGGGCGCGGCGGCCTTCGCTTCGGCAACCGGCTCGGCGGGCGCCGCGGCCTCGGGGGCGGCTGCCGGGGCGGCATCGGCTTCAAGCGCCGCGGTTTCCTGGAAAATTCTTTCGAGTTCGGAAAGCGCGACTTCGCCTTCCTTGAGTTCCCTGCCGAGCTCGGGATCGTAATTCCCGTCATCGGCCGCAGCGGCGGGCGCGGCTTCGGCCACGGGCTCCGGCGCCGCTTCCGCCGCCGGCGCTTCGGCAGCGGGTGGCTCCGCGGCCTCCACGGCCGGTGCTGCGGCCGCAGGCGCCTCGGCTGCCGGCGCGTCCGCGGCGGGTACGCCGGCCGCGGTCGTCGACTTGCCGGAAGCGAAGGCATCCAGGCGGGCGATCAACTCGGAATCTTCGCCCTCCGGCTCGGTTTCGGTCTGTTCCAGCTCGCCCAGCAGGTCCTTGATCCGGTCCATCGCCTCAAGGATCAGGGTCACCGCCTCGGGCGTGACGGTCAGCTCGCCGTCGCGGAACTTGCCCAGAATGTTCTCGCCGGAATGCGCCACCGACTCGAGCCGCGGCAGTCCGAGAAAGCCGCAGGTGCCCTTGATCGTGTGGACCAGGCGAAAAATGTTATCGATGAGCTCGGGATTGTCGGGGTTTTGCTCGAGGTTTACGAGCTCGACGTCCAGAGTCGAAATACTTTCGTTTGTTTCTGTCAGGAATTCCTGAAGCAGGTCGTCCATTACGGCCACCCTTCGCGTCAATGGCGGCGCACAGGCGGGCGAATAGGTCCCGGGCGCCAAGGTCCCCTCTAGCGCCGAGACAGTGGCGTAAACAGGTTAATAAGCAGTGAATAGTTGCAAGGTGGAGGCTGGCATTTTTGCCCAAACTATATCGAACAGCCTAGGCATTGTGTCTGGAAATCGCGTGGACTTCCAAACTTAGCATCTAGTAACTGTCAGATAACTCGTTCACGCCTTACAGTCTGCCGAAGGGCGGCGTTCACGTCAGCGCGGCGCCCAGGGTCAGGCGGCTTTCGTCCGCCAGGCCGATATCGATATGGCTGCCCAGCGCCTTCGCCAGCAAGCTGGTGTACAATGGCTGTACTAACCTGGTTTCGATATCCTCCACGGTGCCCTCGCCCCGCAGGATGGACACGACCTGCTCGTCGATTTTCACCGTCGGGCCGCTGGCCGTTAAGTCGACCCGCCAGCCCGCGCCGGACGGCACCATGCGAACGGCAAGCTCGCCGCCGCGGATCAGCGACGCGCCGCCGATGATTATCAGATTGAGAACCAGCCGCATCGCGGTCTTCTCGAGGCTCGGGTCGCCGCCGTCGGCCTCGGCCCAATTCAGATCGGCCTTCTCGTCCTCGAACAACCCGACCGCCGCCTGGCGCGCTTCGGCCAGGCTGACGGGCATCTCCTCACCGCCGGCGGCGCCGAATGCCAGCCGATAAAAGCGTAACCGGCCCGTCGCCTGCTTGGCGCTGCGGGCCAACAGACCGATCGCCTGCTCGCGCATATCCGGGTCGGTCTCGTCCTCCAGGATCTCGATACCGTTGCTGATGGCGCCGATCGGACCGACCAGATCGTGGCACAGCCGCGAGCACAGCATGGCGGTAAGTTTGAGATCGGTCATGAAATCCCCCTGGAAGTAATGACGAGAAGGCATCCCTGGCGATAAAGTGAGTCGCTCACGATGGCGCAGTATCGGTAGTCTGCGCGAAACCTGAAGACCCGAGTGGGCTGCGCGGCGAATAAGCGATCTGGCGGCGCGGGTCAAGGGGCAGGTCTGTGGCAAGATCGGTTGTATGACACGATGATGACTATCCTGACACCCGGAAAACTGGTTCGGCACCCCGGCCAGCCGGATTGGGGAACCGGACAGGTGCAGTCGGCCATCGGCAACCGGATCACCGTCAATTTCCCCCATGCCGGCAAGAAATTGATCAACGCCGACGTTGTTAAGCTGATTCCCGTCGACGATGGGCCAGAAAGCGGCCAGCGATGACGTATTCAGGAGCACCAAACGGCCGATCGGGAAGGTCACAGAGCAATGTCGACGGCGCCTGAGCAAACCAGCGTACCGAAGCCTCCGGGCAAGCACCGGCGCAAGGGCCGCAGCCATCGGCGCGGCCGGCAGGTCGACCCCGCCGCCTTGGCCGAGGTCCGCGCCCTGCTGGGCGACCGCCCGCGCCGGGCCGACCTGCTGGTCGAGCACCTGCATCTATTGCAGGACGCCTATGGCCATCTCCCCGCCGCCCATCTGGCGGCGCTGGCGGCCGAGATGCGCCTTGCCATGGCCGAGGTCTACGAAGTCGCGACCTTCTATCACAACTTCGATGTGGTGAAGGAAGACGCGCCGAAGCCGCGGGAAGTGACCGTTCGGGTGTGCGACAGCCTGACCTGCGCGATGTTCGGCGCCGAGGCCCTGAAAGACGCGCTGGCGAAGAGCATCGGCGGCACCGTGCGGGTAAAGTATGCGGCCTGCATGGGGCGCTGCGACAAGGCGCCCGTCGCCAGGATCGGCAATCGCTATGTAAACGATGCGACGCCGGAGGCGGTAAAGGCGGCGGTCGATGCCGGGAACAAGCCCGACCCGCTGCCGGACTATGTCGATTTCGACGGCTATCGCGGCGACGGCGGTTATCGCCTGTTGGATGCCTGCCTGAACGGCGAGAAGACGCCGGACGCCATTATCGAAGCGTTGGACGAGAGCGGACTGCGCGGCCTGGGCGGCGCGGGTTTCCCAACCGGGCGGAAATGGCGGTTCGTCCGCCAGGAACCGGGCCCGCGGCTGATGGCGGTCAATGCCGACGAGAGCGAGCCGGGCACCTTCAAGGACCGCCACTACCTGTTACGGGATCCGCACAGATTCCTCGAGGGCATGCTGATCGGCGCCTGGGCGGTCGAGGCGGATAGTGTCTACGTCTACCTGCGCGACGAGTATCCCGAATGCCGGGCGATCCTGGAAGCGGAGATCGAAAAGGCGAAGGCGGCCGGCCTTGTTCGGCCGGAAGTCCACCTAAGGCGCGGCGCCGGCGCCTATATCTGCGGCGAAGAATCGGCGATGCTGGAAAGCCTGGAAGGCAAGCGCGGCCTGCCCCGGCACAAACCGCCCTTCCCGTCGCAGGTCGGCCTGTTCGGACGGCCGACGCTGATCAACAACGTCGAGACCCTGTTCTGGGTGCGCGACCTGATCGAACGCGGCCACGACTGGTTCGCGTCCGAGGGCCGGCGCGGCCGGATCGGGCTGCGCTCGTTCTCGGTCTCCGGCCGGGTCAAGCAGCCGGGCGTCTATTTCGCGCCCGCCGGCATTTCGGTTCGCGAACTGATCGACGAATATTGCGGCGGCATGGCCGATGGCCACGCGTTCAAGGGCTACCTGCCCGGCGGCGCGTCTGGCGGCATCCTGCCGGCCAGCCTGGGCGACCTGCCGCTCGACTTCGGCACCCTGGAGGAATATGGCTGCCTGATCGGGTCGGCCGCGATCATCGTGCTGTCGGATACCGACAGCGCGGCCGCCGCGGCGCTGAACCTGATGCGGTTTTTCGAAAGCGAGTCCTGCGGCCAGTGCACGCCCTGCCGGGCCGGCACGGAGAAAGCCGTGAAGCTGATGGAGGGTTCGGGCCCGTGGGACACGGCGCTGCTGTCCGAACTGAGCAGCTGCATGATGGACGCGTCGATCTGCGGCCTGGGTCAGGCGGCGCCGAACGGGCTGTTGTCCGTCTTTAAGTACTTTCCGTCCGATCTTGCCGATCCGGAGGCCAAATGAGCGACAAAGTCGAATTCCAGCTCAACGGCTTCAAACTGGAGGCCGACGCGGGCGAGACCATCTGGCAGGTGGCGCAGCGGAACGGCATCCAGATTCCCCACCTCTGCTATTCGGATGCGCCGACCTACCGGGCCGACGGCAATTGCCGCGCCTGCATGGTGGAGATCGAGGGCGAGCGCGTGCTGGCCGCGTCGTGCATCCGCAAGCCGACGCCCGGCATGGTGGTCAACAGCGACACGGGCCGCGCCGAGCAGGCGCGGCGCATGGTCTTCGAACTGTTGATGGCCGACCAGCCGCCGCGCGAGGTGGCGCACGATCCCGACGCGACGATCTGGCGCTGGGCCGACGCCGTCGGCCAGACGGAGAGTCGCTTCCCGGCGCGCCTGACGCCGGAACCGGACGTCAGCCACCCCGCCATGGCGGTTAATCTGGACGCCTGCATCCACTGCAACCTCTGCGTCCGCGCCTGCCGGGAAGTCCAGGTCAACGACGTGATCGGCATGGCCGGCCACGGCGCGGAAGCCAAGATCGTGTTCGATTTCGACGACCCGATGGGTGGGTCGACCTGCGTCGCCTGCGGCGAGTGCGTCCAGGCCTGCCCGACCGGCGCGCTGATGCCGGCCAAGGAGGCCGGCAAACAGGCGCCGGACCGGCAGGTGGACTCGGTCTGTCCCTACTGCGGCGTCGGCTGCCAGCTGACCTTCAACATCAAGGACGACAAGATCCAGTATGTCGAAGGCCGCGACGGGCCGGCCAATCTCGGCCGACTTTGCGTCAAGGGCCGATTCGGCTTTGACTATGTGCATAGCCCGGAACGCCTCACACGGCCGCTGATCCGGAAAGAAGGCATCCCGCGCGGCGCGGTGGACGACCTGGACCCGGCCAACCCGCTGACCCATTTCCGCGAAGCGACCTGGGAAGAGGCGCTGGAGCGGGCCGCCGCCGGGCTGGCGGAAATCCGCGACCGGCATGGCGGCCGGGCGCTGGCCGGCTTCGGCTCCGCCAAGGGATCGAACGAGGAAGCCTACCTGTTCCAGAAGCTGGTGCGGACCGGATTCGGCAGCAACAACGTCGACCATTGCACGCGGCTCTGCCACGCCTCCTCGGTCGCCGCCCTGATGGAGACCATCGGGTCGGGCGCGGTGACGGCGCCGTTCGCGGAGGCGAAGAACGCGGACGTGGTGATGGTGATCGGCGCCAACCCGACCGTGAACCACCCGGTCGCCGCGACCTTCTTCAAGAACGCGGTCAAGCGGGGCACCAAGCTGATCGTCGTCGACCCGCGCGGTCAGGCCCTGTCCCGGCACGCGACGCACATGCTGCAGCAGAAGGCCGGGTCCGACGTCGCCCTGCTGAATGCGATGATGCATGTGATCGTCAAGGAGGACTTGGTCGACCGGCAGTATATCGAAGGCTATACGGAAGACTACGCGGCGCTGAAGCAGCACCTGGACGCCTACAGTCCGGAGGAAATGGCCGAGGTCTGCGGTATCGAGCCGAACGTGCTCCGCGAGGTCGCCCGCCTGTTCGCGACCGCCAACGCGGCCATGATTTTCTGGGGCATGGGCGTGTCGCAACATATCCACGGCACCGACAACGCCCGCTGCCTGATCTCGCTTGCGCTGATGACCGGACAGGTCGGCCGGCCCGGCACCGGTCTGCATCCGCTGCGCGGCCAGAACAACGTGCAGGGGGCGTCCGACTCCGGCCTGATCCCGATGGTCTACCCGGATTACCAGCCGGTCGGCGATCCGGCCGTGCGGAAGCGGTTCGAGGACTTCTGGCAGACGGAGCTGGACCCGGACCCGGGCCTGACCGTGGTCGAGATCACCGATGCGATCCATAACGACCGGATCCACGGCCTGTACATCATGGGCGAAAACCCGGCGATGTCGGATCCCGATGTCTCCCATGCCCGGGCAGCGCTGGCCAAGCTGAAGCACCTGGTGGTGCAGGACATCTTCCTGACGGAGACGGCGGCCTATGCGGACGTGGTGCTGCCGGCGTCGGCTTGGCCGGAGAAGGCCGGCACCGTCACCAACACCAACCGCCAGGTGCAAATGGGCCGTACGGCGCTGCCGCTGCCGGGCGATGCGCGCCAGGACCTTTGGATCATCCAGGAGATCGCCAGGCGCCTGGGACTGGACTGGACTTACGCCCATCCGCGCGACGTGTTCGCGGAGATGCGCCAGGTGATGGCTTCGATCGCCGGCATTTCCTGGGAGCGGCTGGACCGCGAGCATGCGGTGACCTACCCCTGCGCGAAGGAAGACGAGCCCGGCCAGGAAGTCCTGTTCGGCGACGGCTTTCCGACGCCGAGCGGGCGCGGCAAGTTCGTGCCGGCCGCGATCATCCCGCCGGACGAGACGCCGGACGAAGACTTCCCGCTGATCCTCACGACCGGCCGGCTGCTGGAGCACTGGCATACCGGATCAATCACCCGCCGGGCCGGAATGTTGGACGACCTGGAGCCGGAAGCGGTTGCCCACCTGGCGCCGGCCGACCTCTACCGGCTGGGTATAGAGCCCGGCGGCAAGGTCCGGGTCAGCAGCCGACGGGGAACGATCGAGATCGCCGCGCGCGCCGACGGCGACGTGCCGGCGGGCATGATCTTCATTCCGTTCTGTTTCAACGAGGCGGCCGCCAATCTGTTGACCAACGCGGCCTTGGACCCGTTCGGCAAGATCGCCGAAGTGAAGTACTGCGCCTGCAAAGTGGAGCCCGCCGAAGAATACGCCGCCGCGGAATAGACGGGCGCAGGCAAGCCACAACCTGTCGCTTGTCCGTTATCGCCCATATCGACGGCGCGGGATAACCACCTGACCCTGGGGACGGAAACGACAAAGGCCGGAGAGAAGCCATGGCGGACGTAAAGAGCGACATCGACATCGCCCAAGCGGCGGACATGATGCGGATCGGCGACATCGCCGCGAAGCTGGATATCGGCGCGGACGACATCGTGCCGTTCGGCCACCACAAGGCGAAACTGCCGCTGGACTATATCGCCCGCCTGCCGGACCGGCCCGACGGCAAGCTGATCCTGGTCACCGCGATCACGCCGACGCCGGCCGGTGAAGGCAAGACGACCACGACGGTCGGCCTGGGCGACGGCCTGAACCGGATCGGCAAGCGCACGGCGATCTGCCTACGCGAGCCGAGCCTGGGCCCGAGCTTCGGCATGAAGGGCGGCGCCGCCGGCGGCGGCTACGCCCAGGTCGTGCCGATGGAAGACATCAACCTGCACTTCACCGGCGACTTCCACGCGATCGGCGCCGCCAATAACCTGCTGGCGGCGATGATCGACAACCACGTCTACTGGTCCAACCAGCTTGGCCTGGACGTTCGCCGTATCAACTGGAAACGCGTGGTCGATATGAACGACCGGGCGCTGCGCAAGATTACCGCGTCGCTCGGCGGGGTCGCCAACGGCTTTCCGCGCGAGGATGGGTTCGACATCACCGTCGCCTCCGAGGTGATGGCTATTTTCTGCCTAGCCGAGGACCTGGACGACCTGCAACGCCGACTGGGCAATATCATCGTCGGTTACACCCGCGACCGTCGCCCGGTCCGTGCCAGCGAGTTGGAGGCGCACGGGGCTATGACCGCGCTGCTGAAGGACGCGCTGTCGCCGAACCTGGTGCAGACCTTGGAAAACAACCCTGCCTTCGTGCATGGCGGGCCGTTCGCCAACATCGCGCATGGCTGCAATTCGGTGATTGCGACCAAAACGGCGTTGAAGCTGGCCGACTATGTGGTGACCGAGGCCGGTTTCGGCGCGGACCTCGGCGCCGAAAAATTCTTCGACATCAAGTGCCGTAAAGCCGGCCTGAAACCGGATGCCGCCGTGATCGTCGCGACCATTCGGGCATTGAAGATGCACGGCGGCGTCGCCCGCGACGAGCTTGGCCAGGAGAACGTGCAGGCCGTGCGGGACGGCCTGGAAAACCTCGGCCGCCATATACGCAATATCGGCCAGTTCGGCGTGCCCGCCGTTGTCGGGATCAACCGCTTTATCGCCGACACCGATGCGGAAATGGCGGCGGTGACGGACTATTGCGCCGAATTCGGCGTCGAGGCCTTCGTCAACACCCACTGGGCCGACGGCGGCGCCGGGATCGAGGCGATGGCGCACAAGGTCGTTGATATGGTGGAGAATGGCGGCGCCCAGTTCCGCACCCTCTACGAAGACGATCTCGGCCTGTGGGAAAAAGCGCGGACCATCGCCCGCAACCTGTACGGCGCCGACGACATCATCGCCGACAAGAAGGTGCGCGACCAGTTCGCCCAGTTCGAGAAGGACGGCTTCGGCCACTTCCCGATCTGCATGGCCAAGACCCAATACAGCTTCTCCACCGACCCGAACCTGAAAGGCGCGCCGTCCAACCATGTGGTGCCGATCCGCGAGATCCGGCTTTCCGCCGGCGCGGAGTTCGTGGTCGCCGTCTGCGGCGACATCATGACGATGCCGGGCCTGCCCCGGCAGCCGGCGGCGGCGCAGATCGGCGTCGACTGCGACGGCCGAATTACCGGGCTTTTCTAGCGGATCGCTCAACCGGCACGCGCGGACAATTCCGCTACCGCGCAACCCTGCAGGAAGTGCTAATCTGCCGCCGAGCGCAGAGCGGATAAGCAGGCACGACCTATGGACAAGGCAATGTCGCGGGACGAGGGAAATCAAGCAACCTCTCCCACCCAAGCAAAACCGCCCACACGGTTCAACCTCCCTATCAAGCTGATCCTGATCGCCGGCGTGATCGGGCTGCAGGTGGTGACCGTCTCGGCCATCCTGTTCTCGTCGTTCTTCACCACCCAGGACGTCCTGCTGGGCCATGCTCGCGAGATCATGGCCAACGTCGCGGGCGAGACGATCGAGCATACCGAACGCTTCCTGGCGCCGGCACAAACAGCGGCGGACCTGACCCAACGGCTGGCCCAGGACAAGGTGGTCAACAGCACCAATGCGATTGAAATAGAGAGCTATTTCCTGGCACAACTGGGCCTCTACGACCAATTCGCCGGCATCTTCTTCGGCACCACCGACGGGCGCTTCTTTTACGTCAAACGCGACGACGAATTGACCGAGCAAGGCTTCAAGACCAAGAACATCACCCTGAAGGACGGGGTCCGGCACATCGAGCTGTTGTGGCGCGACAACGACTACATGCTGGTATCGCGTAAAGAAGACCCCAACGATCTGTTCGACCCCAGGCTCCGCCCGTGGTTCCAGAAGGCGGTGGAGGCCGGCGATCAGATCTGGACCGATCCCTACATCTTCTTCACGTCGCGCCAGCCGGGCATCACGGCGGCCACGCCCGTATTCAACGAGAACGGCCAGATCACCGGCGTGGTCGGCGTCGATATCGAAATCTCCGACCTGTCGTCGTTCCTGGCCCAGTTGAAGATCGGCAAGAACGGCTCGGCCTTCGTGCTGGCCCGCGACGGCAACGTGATCGCCCACCCCAACCCTGACCGGGTCAAGCAGGTCACCGAGGACGGCAATTCCCTACGCTTCACCCGGGTGGACGAACTGGACGACCCCGGCGGGCTTGGCGCCTTGACCTATCTGGAACAATCCCTGACCGGCTTCGATCTGGGCAAGCAGGCCTTCGTTTCGTACAAATGGCAGGGCGCGACCTATCACGCGGCGTTCGCGCCCTTCCCGAGCCAGCGCTGGCCCTGGGTCATCGGCGTCTATGTGCCGGAAGACGACTTCCTGGGCACGATCAAGGACAACCAGCTCTTCAACATCTACCTCGCCGTGATCATCGGCGTCATCGCCTGCGGCATCGGCATCCTGCTGGCCCGAAGCATTTCCCGGCCGATGGCGGTATTGCGGAGCGGCGCCCTGTCGGTCGAGAAAGGTGACCTGGATTTCGACATGGACCTGCGCAGCGCCTGCGTCGAAATCCAGGCGACCGCGGACGCGTTCGGCCAGATGCTGGAGGGCCTGCGCGAGCGCGATGCCGAAAACCTGAAGCTGACCGGCGGCCTGCGCCAGGCCCAGGCCGAACTGGAGCAGCGCGTCGAGGAACGGACCCGGGAACTGCAAAAGGAAATCAAGGAACGCGAACAGGCGGAGATGGCGCTGAAGGAAAGCCACGACCTGCTGGAGCAGCGCGTGAACGAGCGGACGGCGGAACTGGCGTCGCGCAACACGCAGCTTTACGAGGAGGTCAACGAACGGATCCTGGCGCAGGAAGCCTTGCAGGAGCGCGAGGCCCGGCTGCGGCTGTTACAAGCGGAGTTGCAGCACGTCTCCCGCCTCAGCGCCATGGGGCAACTATCGTCGGCCCTGGCGCACGAATTGAACCAGCCGTTGGCGGCGCTGATGAACTATACGCAGGCGTCGCGCCGGACGCTGGACGCAAACGGCGGCGCCAATATCCCGAAAGCCATCGAAATGATGGACAAGGCGATCGGACAGGCGGAGCGGGCCGGCTCGGTCATTCGGCATCTGAGAAACTTCATCGAGAAGGGCGAGTCCGAACAGTTCGACGAGGACATCAACGCGGTCATCGAAGAGGCCGGCGCGCTTGGCCTGATCGGGGCGGCCGAACAGGGCGTCGAGGTCGTGCACAACCTGAACACGGACCTGCCCACGGTCTCCATCAACAAGGTCCAGATCCAGCAGGTCATCCTGAACCTGGTGCGCAACAGCCTGGAGGCGATGGAAAGCACGGAACGCCGGGAACTGACGGTCACCACGGAGCGGGATCTCGGCGGCAACGTGGTGGTCTCTATCGCCGATACGGGCACCGGCATTTCCGAAGAAATCCGGAAAGTCCTGTTCCAGCCGTTTGTCACCACCAAAGCCTCGGGCATGGGTCTTGGCCTGTCGATCAGCCGCTCCATCGTCGAGGCGCATGGCGGCCGCCTGTGGGTGGAGCCGGCCGCCGGAGGCGGAACGGTGTTTCATTTCAGCCTGCCGGTGAGCGCTTCGCGGTCCCGACAGGCGCAGGCGACGGGTTGAATCGGTTGCCTAAAATTTTCCGCAAATTTTCTTCTAAGTATTTGTTATGTATGGATTTTTCTTGAAATAACCCGAATGACGTAGTAGTATTCGGGGCATGAATGTCACTCGGAACATCGCGCTCAGCGGGTTGCAGGCAGCCGCCACGCGGCTTCAGGTATCCGCCGCCAACGTCGCCAATCTGACGGCGCGCGGCGAAGCGCCGGCGGACGGCGGCGAAGCCGAAGGCCTGTTCAAACCGGGCCATGTGGTGCAGACCGCGACGGCCAACGGCGGCACCGCCGCCAAGGTTCGGCCGGTGGAACCGGCGCACGTCCTGATCCCTGATCCCAACCGGGAAAGCGGCGTCGCGGCGGTGCCGAACGTCAACCTGGCCAACGAGCTGGTTCAGCAGACGATTGCCGAAACCTCGTTCAAGGCCAACGCGGCCGTGCTGCGCACCGTCGACGAGATCGAAGAGACCCTGCTGAACATCAAGCGCCAGCCGTAAGCAAGCGCTCCGCCTCGGCCAGATCCTCCGGCCGGTTGGCGTTGAAGAACGGATCCATCGGAACCGCCTGCCAGTCGACGACGGCCAGACGATAGCGCGCCGTCCAGCGATCTATCTTGCGCATCTCCTCCTCGACCAGCGCCTGACGCAGAGCATCGGCCAGACCGACCGGCCAGAGGCCGACCACCGGGTGGGTACGGCCGTCGGAGGCGGCGCAGGCGAGGTCGGCCGCATCGCCCGCTACCGCCGCCAGCATGCGCGATACCAGATCCGGAGGGAGGAATGGCGCATCGGTCGGGAAGGTCGCGATCCAACCGCAGCCGGGCGCGTTGGCGCGGGCCCATTCCATCCCGGTCAGCACACCGGCGAGCGGCCCGGCGAATCCCTCGACCACATCGGCGACCACGGGCAGGCCGTAATCGGCGAAGCGCGCCGGATCGCCGTTGGCGTTGAGCGCCAGAGCGTCGACCTGGGGCGTCACGCACTCGACGATCCGCGCCAATAAAGGTTTGCCGCCGAGCGTCCGCAGGCACTTGTCGCCGCCGCCCATACGGCGCGCCTGACCGCCCGCCAGCAGGATGCCGGCGACGCCCGACGCCGGGTCAGACGGCATCGTCGGCAAGACTGGCTTTGCGCTGGCTCTTGCGCCCCTCTTCCGGTACCCGGTCCGGATCGGCGTCGTAGTCCAGGCGGTGGTCCCCAGACAGGCAGACGAACCGCTTGCCCTTGGCCCGGCCAATCAATGTCAGGCCCGCCTGCCGCGCCAGTTCGACGCCCCAGGCGGTGAAGCCGGAGCGCGAGATCAGGATCGGAATGCGCATCTGCACGCACTTGATCACCATCTCCGAGGTCAGCCGGCCCGTGGTGTAGAAGATCTTGTGTTCCGGGCCGATGCCATTGAGGAACATGTAGCCGGCAATCTTGTCGATGGCGTTGTGGCGGCCGACGTCCTCCAGATAGATCAGCGGTCGGTCCGCCTCGCACAGCACGCAGCCGTGGATCGCCCCGGCCTCCAGATAAAGCGACGGCTGGGTGTTGATCTTGCGCGACAGCGTGTAGAGCCAGGACGTCCGGAGCACCGCGTCCGCCGGCAGGTCGACGGTTGCGAAGCTTTCCATCACGTCGCCGAACACGGTGCCCTGGGCGCAGCCGGACGTCAGGGTGCGTTTCTTGAGTTTCCACTCGAAATCGGTCGGACGGGCGGTGTGCACGGTGACCCGCTCGCCGTCCTCGCTCACTTCGATCTCCTCGACCGCATCGTCGGCCGCCAGCATGTTCTGGTTAAGCAGGTAGCCGACCGCCAGATAGTCGGGATGGTCGCCGATCGTCATCATGGTGACGATCTCCTGACCGTTCAGGAACAGGGTGAGCGGCCGTTCCACCACCACGGCGGTCTCAATCGGCTTGCCGGTCTGGTCCGTGCCGGCGACCCGGTTGGTCAGGCGCGGATCCGCCGGGTTCGGCGTGACATCGAATTCATCCATGGAACGGATATTACGCCCCTCGGCCTCAAGGCCAAGGGGCGATTTCACCGCCGGCGTGGGGTCAGGCCGCCAGATAGGTCTGAAACGCCAAGCCGCAGAGCATCGCGCCGGTGAGCGCAAAGCCGATATAGGCGACGAACACCGGCCGCTTGACCAGGGCGAAGACAGCGATCGCGGCCGGCAGGCTGGTGACGCCGCCGGCAACCAGAAACGCCATGGCGGCGCCCGGGGTCAGGCCGAAATCCATCAGACCGGCGACCAGTGGCAACGCCGCGTAGCCATTCAGATAGGCCGGCACGCCGATCACGGCCGCCGTAGGAATGGCCCAGAAACCGCCCTGGCCGAGGACCCCGGAAATCGTCTCCGCCGGCAGGTAGGCCAGCATCAGGCTTTCCAGCAGGAAGGCGAGCGTCAGCCACTTGGTCAGGAACAGGGTGGACCGCATGGCTTCGGCCGCGAAGTCGCGCCGTCGTGCCGGGTCCTGCCAGAACCGCCAGCGCCTCTCGGCGGGCCGCGTCACGGCGTTGCCGCCGCACCCGCCGCCGACACCCTCGCGCAACGGATCGGCGAACGCGCCGAGGCGCTGCAGGCCGACGGTCGCGAAGCCGCCGAACAGGCCGATGGCGACCGCCGCCAATGTCTTGGCCACGGCGAAATCCGTTCCCAAAGCGCCGGTGGTGATGATGAACATGGAAGGATCCATGATCGGCGAGGCAAGCCAGAACGCCATGACGGCCGGCAGCGGCACGCCCATCGCCAGAAGCGCCGCAATCAGCGGAATGACGCCGCAGGAGCAGAACGGAGACAGGCCGCCGAACACGGCCGCCAGGACAATCATCGGCACCAGCCGGCCGCGAAACACCTCTGCGATCAGGCCATCGGCGCCGCTGGCCTTGGCGTAGGCCGCCACCGCGATCGCGAATAGCAGAAACGGCGCGATGCCGAGCAGATTGCCTGCGACGAAGCCGACACTGTCGACGGCTTGTCCAGGCGCGATCAGCGCCAACGCGGCGACCATAAGTGCGGTGGCCAGCCAGACCCTGTCGGTCTGTCTGGCTCTTCCGGCGAGGCCGGTCATCGCTGCTGTCAGATCGGTCATTTTCCTACTCTTCCGAAATTATCGAAATAATTGACGAGAATCACGTGGCTATCAACTGTCCTCATCGCTCGATCAGTTGGCCAGCGCCAAGTCGGCGGATTCGGTTTCCAGACTGACGCCCGTGCAGCATTCGTCGGTCAGGAAGCCGAGCACGTCGCGCATGGTGTCGTAGCGGGCGCGGCAATGCAGCTCCCGGCTGCGGCGTTCCTGGGACACCAGGCCGCAGCGCACCAGACGGGCGACATGATGCGACAGCGTCGACGCCGGGATGCCAAGGGCGCGTTGAACCTGACCCACGATCAAGCCTTCGTCGCCGGCCTTGACCAGCAGGCGGAAGATCGAGAGGCGCGTCTCATTGCCCAGCGCCTCCATGCATTGGGCGGCTTGTACCGTATCCATGATGCAAGTATGACGTCGGCAGATCCGACTGTCAACGATATTTCTAATATTATCGAAATATAGTCGATGACGGGAAACTTGACCTTCGCGGTCGCGAATGGTCTTCTCCCGCGCCATCGCTTGAGGGGCAGTAAGCATGACCGGTGTCATGGTGGTCACCGGCGGCAGCCGCGGGATCGGCGCCGCCATCGCACGCCTTGCCGGGCGGCAGGGTTACGCCGTCTGCGTCAACTACCGGCGCCATCAGGACGCCGCCGCGGAAGTGGTGCAATCCATAGAGGATTCCGGCGGCAAGGCGCTCGCCGTCGGCGCCGACATGGCGGAGGAAGCCGACGTCAAGCGGCTGTTCCGCATCGTCGATCAGGACCTGGGGCCGCTGACGGCCCTGGTCAATAATGCCGGCATCGTCTCCGCTAAAGGTCGGGTCGACGAGATGACGGCGGAGCGGATCAATGCGATCTTCGCGCTTAACGTCACCGGCTATTTCCTCTGCGCGCGGGAAGCGGTCTTACGCATGTCGACCAAGCACGGCGGCAGCGGCGGCGGCATCGTCAACATCTCCTCCGCCGCGGCCAGGCTCGGCGGCGCCGGCGACTATGTCGACTACGCCGCGACCAAGGGCGCGATCGATACCCTGACCGTCGGCCTGTCGCGCGAAGTGGCCGAGGAAGGCATTCGCGTCAACGGCGTCCGCCCGGGCGTCATCGAAACCGACATCCACGCCGATACCGGCCAGGACCTGGACGAGCGCCTGGAGGCGTTCCGCACGGTCATCCCGATGCGCCGCATCGGCCAACCCGAGGAGGTCGCGGAAGCCGTGTTGTGGCTACTGTCCGACTCGGCATCGTATGTAACCGGCACCACGCTGGACGTAACCGGAGGAAGGTAAGGCATGGCCGACATCGACAGGAAAAAGCTGGCGGCGGACTTATGCGGCATCGCGGAACGCGCCGGCGCGGAGATCCTGGAGATCTACAACAGCGATTTCGAGGTGCGCGGCAAGACCGACTCCTCGCCCGTCACCGATGCGGACGAGCGCGGCGAACGCCTGATCCTGGCCGAACTGGCGAAGGTCGCGCCGGACATTCCGATCGTCGCCGAAGAGGCCGCCGCGGCCGGCACCGTGCCGGATATCGAGGGCAAGTCCTTCTTCCTGGTCGACCCGCTGGACGGGACCAAGGAATTCATCAGCCGCAACGGCGAGTTCACCGTCAACATCGCGCTGGTGGAAAACCGGGTGCCGACCGTCGGCGTCGTCTACCTGCCGGCGCTAAACGAAATGTTCTGGAGCGACGGCGAAAGCGGCGCCTGGCGGAAGCGCGGCGACGGCGCGCCGGAACAGATTGCCTGCCGCAAGCCCAACGCCGACGGCCTGGTGGTCGTCGCCAGCCGGTCGCACCGGGATTCGAAAACCGACGACTACCTGGCTCAGTTCAAGGTGAAGGACCTGGTCTCCGCCGGATCGTCATTGAAACTCTGCCGGGTCGCGGAAGGCGCCGCGGACATGTATCCGCGCCTCGGCCGCACCATGGAATGGGACATCGCCGCCGGACACGCCGTGCTGGCCGGCGCGGGCGGCAGCGTCAGCACCATCGAAGGCGCACCGCTGACCTACGGCAAGGACGGGTTGGACAATCCGTTCTTCGTCGCGCGCGGCTTGTCGGAGTAGAGCGGGCCGCTAAAAAACAGTTTGGAGCGTCTGCCCACCCTTCGAGACGCGACCCTTCGGGTCGCTCCTCAGGGTGAGGTCGTCGTGTTTTCAACAAGCTAGCCCTCATGCTGAGGAGGCGCGAAGCGCCGTCTCGAAGCATCCAGGCCACCAGACGACGCCACGACCAGCGATCTGCTAGACGCCGCCGTCGGCCACGGTGCGCTCGTACGCGGCGTCGACACCTGCATCGATCTGTCCGCCGAGCTTATCGTCGTCGCTTACGCGTGGCGCGATGATTTTGCCGAACGAGATTTTCTGCGGCGCGGGCCAGCTCTCGCTGTCCCATAGCTTCGCCCGCAGGATCGACCGCGCGCAATGGAAGTAGCTGTGCTCGATCCGCACGCGGATCGCGACGACCGGCGGTTTCCCGCGGATCGCGAAGCGCTCCAGCAACGCCGGATCGGTGGTGATTTCGGCCTGGCCGCTGAGCCGCAACGTCTCCCCCGTGCCCGGTGTCATAAACAGCACGCCCACCGACGGGTTGGCGATAATATTCTGGAGGCCGAACACGAGGTTGTTGCCGCTTCGGTCGGGAATGACGATCGTCTTTTCATCCTCGACAAGAACGAAGCCGGTTTCGTCGCCCTTCGGCGACACTTCCAACCGGCCATCGGCGCCGACCGTGCCGAGCAACAGGAAAGGGGATCGGGCGACGAATTCCAGCGCCTGCTCGTCCAGGTGTGGCAGAATCTTCGCCTTGGTGGTCGGCTTCGCCTCCGGCAGAAGCGCCCGCAGTTCCTCGACCGTCGTTATCGTCGTCATGTGTCCCGATCTCCGTCTTACGCGTTGACGTCGATGACCACCCGGCCGCGGGTCTGACCCTTCAGGATGGCGGCGGCAAGCTCCGGCACCTTGCTCATCGGCTCCACCGTGGTCATGGCGTTGAGCTTGCCTTTCGGCAGATCGGTCGCCAAGCGTTCCCAGGCTTCGATGCGGAGATCCATCGGCGCCATCACGGAATCGATGCCCGCCAGGGTCACGCCGCGCAGGATGAACGGGAACACCGACGCCGGCAGGTCCATGCCGCCGGCCAGCCCGCAGGCCGCGACACAGCCGCCGTAGGCCATCTGCGACAGCACGTTGGCGAGCGTCTTGGAGCCGACGGAATCGACGGCACCGACCCAGCGCTCCCGCGCGATCGGCTTCGGCTCGTCGGCCAGTTCCGCCCGGTCGATGAAGCCACCGGCGCCGAGATCGCTCAAATAGTCGTGCGTCTCCGGACGCCCGGTCGAGGCAACGACCGTGTGGCCGAGCTTGGCCAGCAGGGCGACCGCGACCGAGCCGACGCCGCCGGCAGCGCCGGTGACCAGCACCTCGCCGCTGCCCGGCGCCACATGGTTATGCTCCAGCGCGAGGACGCAGAGCATCGCGGTGTAGCCGGCGGTGCCGATGGCCATCGCCTCCTGCGTCGTGAAGGCGCTGGGAAGCTTGACCAGCCAGTCCGATTTGACCCGGGCTTTCTGGCTGTACCCGCCCCAATGGGCTTCGCTCATGCCGTAGCCGTTGACGACCACCTTGTCCCCCGGCTTGAACGCGGCCGCGCCGGATTCCGCGACCGTACCGGCCAGATCGATGCCGCAGACCATGGGGAAGGACCGACAGATCCGCCCGGCCCCGGTCACCGCCAGGCCGTCCTTGTAGTTCAGGGTCGAGTATTCGACGTCGACCAGAACGTCGTTGTCGGGCAGATCGCCGACGGAAATTGGTTTCAGGCTGGCCTTGCTTTTACCGTCCGCCTCCTCGGCGACGATGGCGTTGAACGTCTCGCTCATGATCCGGGCTCTTTGGTTGATTGACTGGCTGTTTCTCGACTTGGCGCCAAGCTTAGCAAAGCGGCCGCGTCGGCGTAAGCGGAGTACGAGGTAAAACCAAGCCCTTGCGGTAAACTGATCTAGGATTGGGTAGAAAATGATCCGATTTGTGTCAGGCGACCTGTTGGCGGCGACAGAGGACTACATCGCCCAAGGCGTAGCCGAGGGCAATCAGGAGGGCCTGGGTACGGGCCTTGCTTACAAGATCTCGAGGAAATGGCCGGACGTTCAGGCAGCGTTCAAACGGCACGCGAGACGCGGCAGATTTCGCGGCGGCGAGATCTGGGTGTGTCCCCCAGAAACGGAGCGCCCGGGTTTCGTGTACCTCGCCACCCAACCGGACATGTATCACGCGACGCTTCCATATTTACGGAAGTCAGTTCGCCGGCTTGCGCGCTGGGCGGACAGGAACAGCATAGACAGCGTGGCATTGCCGAAAATTGGCGGCGGTTTGGGAAAACTGTCTTGGCAAGACGACGTCAAACCGTTGTTTATCGAGCATCTAGAGCCCGGCAATTGTCGTTTCGTCGTCTACGAGGATTTTCGAAACGACATGGAACAGCTTTAGACGATCTTCCCGACGACCGCACCGCCGGCGCGCGGTCTCAGCCGATACATGCTTAACAACCCGTTTACACTCGTTAGGAGTTCAGCAACCGGTCACCTCTAACCTATTAAGCGAATCATAGGTTTGAGAAGGTGCGCGACGCGTCGCACGCGAACTGCCTGTCCATTGGCCCCGTCAGCCGGAGCCGCCGACGCGTCCGCCGCCCAATGTGAGGTGGTCATGAGAGACTTCGCGCGGATGCTGCAAGGCTACAGCCTGACGACGGCGGAAATCCTGTATCACATGCCGGACCATCCGGACCTGCTGCAGACCTTCGTCTGGCAGGAATACGACATGGCGCCCCGCTTCCCCGTTCTGCACAAGTTCCTCGACTTCTGGCAGCAGAGCATCGACGGCCGCCTGCACTCGGTCAAAGTCTGCTCCGACCGCCTGATCCGGCCCGCCGAAATCGCCTATGCGGAGGCGCAGTTCGCCTTACATTGACGCGTGGACCGAAATCGCTAAAACCTGTCGGAAGGGGGCCATCGGCCCCCTTCTTTTATGTCTTGAATATTTGGCAATCATCGGTGGCGGGCATACGATACCCGCCATAAGAGCCATTCGAGGCGATCGATAAACCGGCGCTTCAAGCAGCCGGCAACGGGAGGCGATATCATGAGCGAAAACCGCGTACATCCTGGAATTCCAAAGCTGAAGCAGCAATTCGCCGACGGCAAGATCGAACGGCGCGAGTTCCTGCGCTACGCGACCCTGCTGGGCCTGTCCGCCAGCGCGGCCTATGCCTTTGTCGGCAAGATCACCGGCGAGGACTTCGTCGCGCCGGCCCAGGCCGCCCTGCCCCAGGGCGGCACCATCCGGATCGGCATGCGGGTTCAAGAAATTACCGAACCGCACGCCATCGAATGGATCCCGCCGTCCGTGATCACCACGCAGGTGGTGCAGCAACTGGCGATAACCGGCCAGGACAACATCACCCGGCCGCTGCTGCTGGAGCGCTGGGAGGCCAGCGACGACCTGAAGACCTGGACCCTGCATTTGCGCAAGGACGTGAAATGGCATAGCGGCCGGCCACTCGACGCCGACGACGTGATCTGGACGCTGAACCGGGTGCTGGACCCGGCGACCGGCTCGTCGTCGCTCGGCCTGTTCAAATCCTACATGCTGGAAGAGATCGACACCGGCAAGAAGGACGACGACGGCAACCCGGTCATGACCACCAAGCACTGGTCGCCCAACCTGCTGGAACGGATCGACGACCACACGATCCGCCTCAACCTGAAGGTACCGCAGGTCGCCGTGCCGGAGCATCTGGACCACTACACGAACGCCATTATGGACCCGGCGGAGGGCGGCCAAATGAAGCCCGGGTCGAACGGCACCGGACCGTTCGAACTGGTCGAGATCAAGGTCGGCGAACGGGCCGTGCTGAAGGCGCGCAAGGACCACTGGGGGACCCCGGCCAACGTCGACACGATCGAGTTCATCGACCTCGGCGACGACCCCAGCGCCGTGGTCGGCGCGCTGGCCTCGAAGCAGGTGCACGGCATTCAGCTTGCCGACGCCAGCCAATTGGCGGTGATGCAGAAACTGCCGCACCTGGAGGTGCACACGGCGCCGACGGCCAACACCGCGGTTTTGCAGATGAAGGTCAAGCGCAAGCCGTTCGACAACCCGCTGGTGCGCAAGGCCATCCGTTACGCCACCGATTGCCAGAACGTGGTCGACTTGGCGGTGCAGGGGCTCGGCCTCCCCGCCGAACACCACTTCGTCTGCCCGATCCACCCGGACTACGCCGAACTGCCGGAGATGACGCGCGATCCCGAACGGGCCAAGAAACTGCTGGCGGAAGCCGGCTATCCCGACGGTATCGACATCGAAGTCAACACCAAGCGCGACCCAAACTGGGAACTACAAGCCGTGCAGGTGATGGCGGATCAGTGGAAGGAAGCCGGCATCCGAGCCAAGATCAACGTGATGCCGTCGGCCCAGTTCTGGGACGTGTGGGACAAGTTCGACTTCGGCCTGGTCGCCTGGGCGCACCGGCCGCTCGGATTCATGGTGCTGTCGCTGGGCTTCCGCACCGGCGTGCCGTGGAACGCGCCGGAGTACGCCAACTCCGAACTGGACCGGCTGTTGGACGAGGCCGAGGCGACCCTGGACGTGCAGGAACGTAAGAAGATCATGAAGAAGATCGAGCTTGTCATGCAGGAAGACGGCCCGATCGCCCAGCCGGTCTGGATCTCCCTGATCACCGCCTACGACAAGCGGGTCAAGGGCTTCAAGATGCATCCGAAAGCGTCGATCTTCTGCCACGAACTGGCAATCGAGGCCTGATCGGCCGTGCCCGGACGCTGAACTTTAGGGGTTCAGCGTCTCCTGGAAACGGATCGGCTGACCGAGGGGGGCGCCGAGCAGTTCGCCGTCGCGCATAATCGCACGGCCGCGGATAATGGTGCCAACCGGCCAGCCGGTCACTTCCTGGCCCTCGAACGGCGACCAGCCGCACTTGCTGGCCAGCCAGTCGGCAGAAATTGTTTCCCGGCGCTTCAGGTCGACCAAGGTGAGATCGCCGTCGTAGCCGACCGCGAGCCGCCCCTTGCCGGCCAGGGCGCAAAAAACCGCCGATTGGAAGGAATTCGGGGTTCAATCAACCATTAAGGTAACGCCTCTATTAGCCAAGTTTTAACCGGAATCGGCCATGCTCCCGATGCGCGTGGGGCGCCAGGAATCCGCGAGGTAGCTTGCCATGGAAGTTCTGTCCGAAGAAGCCGTCGACCAACTGGCGGAAAGCGAGGCCATTGAAGAGGCCCGCGACGTCGTCGACAGTTTCGAGGTGCGCCTTCAGCAATTGCGTTCCGGTAGCCTGAATGCCGAGGAAGGCCTTAAGCTGCTGTCCCGCGAGGCCTCCAACCTCAGGCTCAAGATGCAAACGGTGGCGATCACCGGCCTGGCGCCGACGACCCACCGGCTGGACGACTACCTGGCGGGCCTGAAGACGATCGAGGAACAGAATATCGTCGACATCCAGGCGTTCGTCGACCGCATCTCCTCCCTTCTGGACGGCGAGAAGGTCGCCGTCGAGGAAGTCGCAGACGTGGTGCGCAGGCTGCCGCGTAAAACCACTTTCGACATCAAGGACGTGACGGTCACCGATACCGAGGTGACGCTGGTCATCCCGCAACGGGCCGCCGCGCGGATCGTCGAGCGGGAGCTGGCCGAATGCGGCTATCACGTGTCGACCGTGCTGAACCCGATCGAGGCGCTGAGCCTGATCGTCGAAACCCGTCCCGACATGGTAATCACCGCCCAGGTGATGCCGCGGGTTACCGGCGTCGACCTGGCCTGCGCGCTGGCCGCCATGCCGACCACCAAGGACATCCCGGTCGCGTTGCTGACCAGCCTGGAGTCGAACCATCCGGACCTGGCGGCTCTGCCGGTCAATGTCGGCCTGATCCGCCGCGGCGTCAGCTTCGGCGACGATCTGGCCCACGTGCTGGAACGCTTCAAGATCACCTGATCCGGTTCCACCGGCCGCGAGCTTTCGGGGCCGGACCGGACACCGCGCTTGCCAAACGCCCGGCATTTGCCTACCTGATACGTCACGTCGGGAGGCGAGCGAATGTCGACGAACACTTATGTGGAACTGAGCGATCGCGGTCTGATCCGTGCGGAAGGCGAGGAAGCGCGATCGTTCCTGCAGGGCATCATCTCCAACGATGCGGAGAAAGCGGGGCCGGAGGCGGCGATCTACGCGACCCTGCTGACGCCGCAGGGTAAATTCCTGTTCGATTTCATCATCGCCGAACTGGACGGTGCGCTGCTGATCGATTGCGAGCGCGCGCGGCTGCCGGAGCTTCTGAAACGGCTGGTGTTCTATCGCCTGCGCGCCAAGGCGGACCTGACCGATGTCAGCGGCGACTACAAACTGTTCGCCCTGTTCGGCGGATCGGAGACGGACCTGCTGGCGCTGCCGGCGGAACCGGGCAAGGCGGCGCCGCTGGCCGGCGGCGTCGCCTTCGTCGACCCGCGCCTGGCCGCATTGGGCGCCCGCGCGATCCTGCCGGCGGCGGGCGCGGAAGCGGCCCTGCAAGCGGCAGGCTTCACGGCCGGCGACGATGCCGACTACGACGCGCACCGACTGTCGCTCGGCGTGCCCGACGGCAGCCGCGATATGGAGGTCGAGAAATCCTTCCTGTTGGAAAGCAATATCGATGAGCTGAACGGCATCGATTTCCATAAAGGCTGTTATGTCGGGCAGGAGCTGACGGCGCGGACCAAGTACCGCGGCAATATCCGCAAGCGGCTGTTCCGGGTCGATATCGACGGCCCCCTGCCCGAGCCGGGCACGCCGATTACGCTCGGCGACGTCAATGCCGGGGAGATGCGCTCCGGCCGGTCGGGTACGGGCATCGCCTTGCTGCGCCTGGAACAGGTCGAAAAAGCGGCCGGCAGCGGTCAGCCCTTGACCGCCGGCGCCACGACCCTGACCCCGGTGAAACCGGACTGGGTGAACTTCTAGCTGTCTGCCCCAAAATGCGTCTGACGACGCATTTTCGCGTGCCCTGCCGGCCCCCTCCCCCGTCCCAACCACCCATAGGGTACCCTGGTGTGGGTGGTTGGGACGGGGGAGCGGGCCGGCAGGGCATTCTTGAACAGACTCTAAGCGGCCAAGGCCGGCCAGCGATCCCGCCAGGGTCGCGCCGCCTCCAACTGTGCCGCGAGGCGGAACAAGGTCGCTTCGTCACCGAAACGCGCGGTGAACAGGCTGCCGAGCGGCAGGCCGTCCGCCGTCCAGTAGAGCGGCACCGACATCGACGGCTGCCCGGTGGCGTTGGCGAGCGGCGTAAAGGGCGCGAAGGTGAAGGCCCGGCGCATGCCGGCGAGCGGCGCGTCGTCCGGCGCATCGAAGCTGCCGAGCGGCACCGGCGGTTCGCCGGTGGTGGGCGTCAGCAGCAGGTCGTAGTTCTGCTGGAACCGGGCGACATCGCGCGCCATGCTTTGCAGATCCTGCATCGACAGCAGGAATTCGGCGGCGCCGACCGATTTACCCCTCTGGTAAAAGGCCCAGGTCATGGGTTCGAACCCCTCAGGGTTCGGCGTTTGTCCGGTGCGCCGCGCCCAATCCTCGATCGCCCAGGCGCAGCCGGCCGACCAGACGTTGGCGAATCCGTGCGCCAGGTGCTCGCTGCTCAGGCTCGGCTCGGCCTCCTCGACGTCGTGGCCGAGGTCGGCGCAGAGCTTCGCGGTGTCTTGGACCGCTTCGATGCAGACCGGATCGATCGGCACGCCCGAGGGAGCACGGGCCGTGAACGCTATCCGCAGCCGGCCCGGATCGGCGCCGACTTCGCTTACGTAAGCTCTTGCCGGCGGCGGCGCGTGGTAGGGATCGCCGAGATCCGGACCGGCCGTCGCGTCCAACGCCGCCGCGCTGTCGCGAACAGATCGCGTGACGACATGTTCGGCGACCATGCCGCCGAAGACATCGCCGTAGTCGGGGCCGAGCGGATTGCGGGCGCGGGTCGGCTTCAGCCCGAACAGACCACAGCAGGAGGCGGGGATTCGGATCGATCCGCCGCCGTCGTTGGCATGCGCCATCGGCACCATGCCGGCCGCGACCGCCGCGGCGGACCCGCCGCTGGAGCCGCCGGGCGTGCGATCCGTGTCCCACGGGTTGCTTGTCGTTCCGGAAAAGGCGGGTTCGGTGACCGGCAGCAGGCCGAGTTCGGGCGTATTGGTCTTGCCGACAACGATCAGCCCCGCCCGCTTGTAGCGACGGACCAGTTCGCTGTCGTGGGGCGACACGTAGTTGCCGAGGAAACGGGAGCCTTCGGCCATCGGCACGCCCGCATATTCTGCCGCAAGATCCTTGAGCAGGAACGGCACGCCGGCGAACGACCCGTCGCCTGGCGGGCCGGCGGCGAGATCGCGGGCGATGTCGTACATCGGGGTTACAACGGCGTTGAGCTTGGGGTTGATCCGCTCGATCCGGTCGATCGCCGCCGCGACCAGTTCCGCCGGCGTCACCTCCCCCGACCGCACCAGCGCCGCTTGGCCGGTGGCGTCCAACCTTGCTATGTCGTCCATCTTCACGCTCCCTGCATCGCCTGCGATAAACCTATCATCGATATGGATAGTCTGTTTGCCAAGCAAGAATGTTCTTGTTATGTTCTCATCAGACTCCAAAGACGAGAACAGAGAGGCTTCGATGATCGATCATCTGTCCGTCGGCATCGCCGACCTGGATGTCAGCACCCGTTTCTACGACGCGGCCCTGGCCCCTCTAGGCTTCAGACGCGTCTATAATCTGGAGAGCGCCGCTGCCTATGGCCGCGAGTTTCCGGCTTTTTGGGTCAACTTGCCGCTGGAAGGCGCGCCGAGCGCCGGCAACGGTTTCCATGTCTGTTTTCAGGCGCGAACCCGCGCGGCGGTGGAGGCGTTTCACGCCGCGGCCCTGAGAGCGGGCGCGACCGATGCCGGCGAACCCGGACTTCGGCCGGAATATGGCGAGACCTATTACGGCGCCTTCGCCTACGATCCTGACGGACACAAGATCGAAGCTGTATGTTACGCGCCGGAATAAGGGTTCTTTGTTGGTGCGGCCTAGCCGTCCCGCTCCCCCGTCGATTCCTCTATTGCAGCCTAAGCCGGCCCGCTCCCCCGTCCCAACCACCCATAGGGTACCCTCGCGTGGGTGGTTGGGACGGGGG
>JANQEE010000059.1 GCA_028278525.1 Minwuiaceae bacterium
ACTCTTCGGCGGTTTGCGCCGCCGCCGGTGCGGTCAGCATCGTGGTACTCATCAGCGCGGTGGCGCCGATCGCCGCGATACCGCCGCCTAGACCCCCAAGGCCTGAGCGTACGTGTTTATCCATTTTCTGCCATGCTCCCTCTGAACGTATGGCTATTTAACGATGCGCAACCGTAGATCACAAAGTTGCGAGCGACCTATCCATTTTGCTCTATTTTAATAATGTTTTTGGTACATGTTGCACAATTGCAACGTCAGAATTGGCTGAAAACGGCGATTGTCGATGCGGCCTGCGGATAGAAATAGTGCAAATTGCATAGTCCGGCGGTTTCGTGATCCCGCCGCGCTGAGTGATCCGATTACGTCGATTATCCGAATCAGTTGAATATCGCGGGCCACTTCACGCCGTTTGCGTTTGCAGCCGTGCCGACCGTCGATGATTAGCGCCGATTGACATATGTAATTCGCATTATAAGTGTGATAAACGGCACATAAGGAGCTGAAGGGCAGTCCAATTACGTGAACGGCTGTGATGTGGATCTCACGGGGTTTTGAGGAAGCCGCGCCTGCCGTGACTCCTATAGTTGTCGGATGTTGGGACGTGGGGACGGGCCGTGAAAATTCTGATCGTCGAAAAGTTCGCGCTGGTAAGAGCCGCGTTGTGCACGCATGTATACGAAGCCGATGCCGGCGCGGCGTTTGTCGAGGCGGCCAGCGTCGCCGAGGTTCTATCGCGTCCGGCTGGCGATGTGACGCTTGATCTCGCCCTGGTTGCGGGCCTGTCGCGCACGCAGGACGGGTTGGCCCAGATCAGAAGTCTGCACGCGCAGCTTTCGCAAACGCCGATTGTCTTGTTGACCGATCCGGTCGACGACGCCTGGCTGCTGGAAGCGATTGCGGCCGGTGTGCGTGGCCTAATCCCGCGAACGGCGTCGCCGAAAATGTTTACGACCGGAATTCGCCAGGTGCTGTCCGGCGAAGTGTATATCCCACCCGCTGTCATGCTGTCGCCCGAACAGGCCGCGGCGCGTGGCTATGCGGGATCGCCCGGGCAGAAATTCGGGGGATCGCTCGGCAAACTGAGTCAGCGCCAGATCGAAGTGCTCAGCCTGCTGGCCATGGGTGAATCGAATGGTGCGATTGCCAAGCATTTGAATATCGAAAAGGCGACGGTGAACAATCACGTCCAAGCCATCCTGAAGGCCCTGAACGTGCGCAACCGGACTCAGGCCATGCTGGTCGCCGTCAATGCCGGCCTTACGGCCGCCGAGCACACGGGCGGCTACGCGGCTTAAGACCGGCTCCGCCGGCCCTTTCACGCCGCTCGGTTTCTCCCTACCATCGCCGTCGGGCGACAGAGGGAGAGCGGCAATGAATAATCCGATGAGTTTGGATGGGCGCAACATCCTGGTGACAGGCGCGGGTCAGGGCATCGGGCGCGCCGTGGCTTCGCTTTGCGCCGAACTCGGCGCCGGCCTGGTCGTTGCTGACGTCAATGCGGACGGGCTTGCATCGCTGGCGGAAGAGCTGGGTGGCGACCGGGTATTGACCTATGCCGGCTCGGTCACCGACCCGGCCTTCGTTCAGGAAATGGTTCAGGACTCGGTGGACAAGCTTGGCGCGTTGCACGGCCTCGTGAACAATGCCGGCATCGTGCGCGCGGCGATGATCCACAAGATGCCGGTCGCGCAATGGAACGAAGTGATCGACGTCAATCTGACCGGCGTGTTCCTGTGTCTGCAGGCGGTCGGGCGCCACATGATCGACCGGGCCCGCGACGGCGACCCGGCGCCGGGAGCGATCGTCAACATCTCGTCGGTCGCCGGGCGCCGCGGCACCATCGGGCAAATCAATTACGGCGCCGCCAAATCCGGCGTGCTCGGCATTTCGATGAGCGCCGCCCGCGAATGGGGCCGTCACGGGATCCGGGTCAATTCCGCCTGTTTCGGATTGGTCGAGACCGAGATGACCGAGACGATCCGCGGCGAGAAGTTCCGCGATACTTATATGGCGCAGATCCCGCTCGGCCGGTTCTCGTCGCCGGAAGAGGTGGCGCGGTCTGTCTGTTTCCTGCTGTCCGATGCCGCGTCCTACGTTACCGGCCAGCATCTCAGCATCGACGGCGGCTCGCATATCGGGTTCTGACCGGGATCAGGTGCCGCCGACCGGTTCCAGTTCGGGAAGGACTCGTTCTTTGGGGAAACGAATGCGGGCGACCGTCCCCTGACCGAGTTCGCTCTCCAGTTCCAGGGTGCCGCCATGCAGCTCGGCGAACTTCTTGCTGAGCGGCAGTCCGAGGCCGGTGCCCTCGTAACGGCGCGCCAGGCTGTTGTCGACCTGGCTGAACGGCTGCATCACCATCGCCAGATGTTCGGCTGCGATGCCGATACCGGTATCGGTCACCGAGATCTCGAAACAGCCGTTCGGCAGCACGCGCGCGGCGATCGTGACGCGGCCGCCTTCCGGCGTGAATTTGACCGCGTTGAAAAGCAGGTTGATCAGGATTTGCTTTACCGCGCGGTTGTCGGCTTTCAGGGCCGGCAACGGCTTGGCCAGATCGCTACCGATTTCAAGGCCGGCGGCCGTGGCCTTGTCCTTGATCAAGCGCACGGCGGCGGCCACCGTTTCGGAGACGTCGACGGTATCCTCGGTCAGCGTCGTTTCGTTCGCCTCGATCTTCGACAGATCCAGGATATCGTTGATCAGGCTTAGGAGGTGCGTGCCGCTGTCCTGAATGTCGTTGGCATATTCCAGATAGCGCTTGTTGCCGATCTTGCCGAAGGTCTGGTTGGACAGGATTTCCGAGAAGCCGATGATGGCGTTGAGCGGCGTGCGCAGTTCGTGGCTGACCATCGCCAGGAACTGCGACTTGGCCCGGTTCGCGACTTCCGCCTGGTCGCGGGCCGCGCGCGCGTCCTGCACCGCCCGTTTGCGTTCCGCCACCTCCTGCTCCAGCGCGGCGTTGGTGGCCGACAACTCGGCGGTCCGCTCGGCGACCGATTTCTCGATGGCGCGATGGCGGTTGCGGGCGGTGATCAGGTGCTGCACCAGCAGCGCCGTCAGCAGCATGCTGACGATGGCGACGCCCCAGGGGATCAGGTAGGTGCGGTTGTTGAAATGGCCGGCCGCCGGCACCACCACGATCGACCACTGCCGGTCCGCCACGGTTTGCCGCGCGAAGTGGTGCAGGCCGGAGAGCACCGTGGCGCGCGGCGCCGCCCGCGCCGCCCGGTCGGTGGCCGACGACAGGCTGAAATGCAGCAGCCGGTTCCGCCGGTCCGCGCTTTCGTCGTACAGGTAGACGTCCAGTCCGGCCGGCGTCGTCATCGTGTCGAGCGTGGCGTCGATCACCGTCTCGATATCGATCACGCCGACCACGAAGCCGATCAGTGCGTCGCGTCGGTCGGCGGCGGCGGACGGCGCCCGGCCGGTGCGGTAGATCGGCAGGATGCTGAGCAGGGTGCGGCGCGGCCCGGTCTCGCTGTGCGACGGCACCCAGCCGGTGACCGACGTGCCGCCGGCGTCGCGCGCCCGGTCCAGCGCCGCGCGGTAAACCGGGTCGGACGCCAGGTCGACGCCGAGATAGGCCTGGTTGCCCTTGAACGGCTCGACGAAGTAGATCGGAAAGTATTCGTCCCGCTCGGCCGCGGCGTTCGACTGGCCGCGGCCGCCCCAGTCGCGAATGCCGAACCCGAACAGCCCGTCCCGGCTCGCCTTGCGTTCGTAGCGGTCGCGTTCGGCGGCCGCGACCCGCGGCACCCAGAGCACGGCGCTCAAGCCCGGATAGCGCGGCAGCGTATCCTCGGCGAAGGACAGGAACTCCCAGCGCTCGACTTCCTTGGAGGCGGAGAAGTAGGCGCCGATCGGATTGATCACCTCGACATAGCGGTCGATCGCCTTGCCGATCACCGCCGCATAGTGCGCTGCGGGCCGGTCGAACTCCTGCTGCGCCAGGGTGCGGTAATGGTACCGGGTGGCGAGGAAGCCGGCGGCCGAGATCAGGATGCCGATCGCCAGCACCGCGGTGATCAGCAGGTTCTCGTGGCGCCCGGCCTCGCGCGTGGCGCGGCGCGCCAGCCAGGCCACGCGCCGCCACGGCCCGCGCCGGATCCGGCCAAGCCAATCCACAACGGCCCGCACCCGGGGGTGCGCTATCGGATTTACCTTGAGCATTCAGTCTAGGTGTCTGGAGTTCCTGCCTTTGTCATGATGCTGTTTGCATCATTAAATTTTTGTTAAGAAGTTTTTCTTTGAAGGCTAAGAATTGAGCAAATACAGGCTTGCCGTTTACCTTAATGGAGGGGGTGGGGGAGGGGGTCGTTCGAATTTTCGAGGAACGAGCCCATGCACCCCGGAAAATCGGGCGCCGGGCCGGCCGCCCGCTTGATGGCGCCGGCCCGCCCGCGTATAGGACATGGCATGAGTGAGATACCCGCCGACTTCCCCGAAGCCTACAGCGTCACCGACCCGCACGACCCGTTCGAGACCGGCACGGGCCCGTTCTATTCACCGATCGACGACGGCGGCGACCCGCGCGTCGTGCTCAAGGCCGAGCCCGGCCACTGCAATACGTCCGGCGCGATCCACGGCGGCCTGCTGATGACCATGGCCGACCTCGCGCTCTGCGCCGAGGCCAACCGCGAGATGCCGGACGAACGCTCCATCACCATCTCGCTGAATTCGGAGTTCGTCGCGGCCGGCCAGGCCGGCGATTTCGTCGTCGCCCGGGCCGAGGTGATCCGGCGCACCGGGTCGATGGTCTTCGTGCGCGGCCAGATCACGGCCGGCGACCGGGTCCTGCTCAATTCCAGCGCCGTGGTGAAACGGGTCAAGCGCGGCTGACGCCTTCGCCTTCCCCCTCGCCGTCAAAGAGAGAGCTCGATCTCCCGCGCCGTCGCGGCCGACCGGGTCACGGCCAGCGTCGCCTCCAGCGTCCGGGCCGCGTCGCGCGCCGTGACCAGGGGTTCGGCCAGGCCGCGGATAACGTCGGCGAAGTGGGCAATCTGGGCGCGGATCGGGTCCGCCTGTTCGGCCGCGAGCCTGTCCGCCGTCAGCGGCGACAGCCAATCCGCCGGCCCGTCATGCCGCCAGAGGCGGAGCGACGGCACCGCGAGCGAAGCCTCGGTCCCGGCAATGACGTAACAGTCCTGCCCGGTCGTGGGAAAGTCGTAGGACGTGCGCTCGCCGGCGGTGAGCTCCCAGCTCCAGGGCGCGGCGGCGGCATCGGACAGCGTGACCGTGCCGAGCGCGCCGTTCGCGAAGCGAAGCAGTACGGCCGCCGTATCCTCGACGGCGAAGTCCCGCCGGGCGTTGGAGGTCATGGCCTGCACCGCCGCGATGTCGCCGACGATAAAGCGCAGGCTGTCGATGTCGTGGATCAGGTTGATCAGGACCGGGCCGCCGCCCGGCTCGCGCCGCCACGCGGCCTGGAAGTAGTCGGCGGGCTTTCGCACCAGCCAGACCGCGGAGACCGCGACCAGGTGGCCGAGCGCGCCCGACTGCACGATCTCCCGGGTCTTGGCGACGATCGGGTTGTGACGGCGATGGTGGCCGACCAGGACGGGCGTGGCGGAAGCCTCGGACGCGTCGGCGAGCGCGAGCGCCGCGTCCAGCGTGTCGGCGACCGGCTTCTCGACCAGCACCGGGACGCCGCGCCGCACGCATTCGATGGCGAGCGGGACGTGCGTGGCGTTCGGCGTCGCGACGATCACGCCGTCGGGCCGGGCGGCTTCCAGCATCCGCTCCAGGTTCGGGAAGTGGGGCAGGCCGTAGTCGGCCGCGGCTTCGGCGCCGGCGGGCGCCGGGTCGACGACGGCGGCCGCCCGGCAGGACGGCACCGCCTCGATCGCCTGCAGGTGCCGCCGGCCGATCGGTCCGGCGCCTGCGACGGCGATGCGCATGGTTTTCCGCCCCGGCATTCCGGCCCTCCTCGATGCGCCGATAACGATGCTCTACATTTTAAAGAGTTGGCAGGCTGCTGAAAGACGCATCGCCTGGTGGCCTGGATGCTTCGAGACGCCTGCTTTGCAGGCTCCTCAGCATGAGGGCTTACTTGTTGAAAACACGATGACCTCATCCTGAGGAGCGTCTCGAAGGGACGCGTCTCGAAGCCTCATCCTGAGGAGGCCCGCAGGGCCGTCTCGAAGGGTGGGCAAACGCTCCGCGCTTTTTTCGGCAGCCAGTTAGAGCATCAAGCCGTTGTGGGAACGCCGCCGGCGGGCGACTATAGTAATTAATAAGCCTGCATTCAGGGAGACCCGGCGGCGAAGCGGCGCGTTCCGCGGCGGGAGAAGAGCCATGAACCATAAACGCCGCAGACCGAAGAACCGGCGCGCCGGTTGCAGGCTGTGCAAGCCGTGGAAGGCGAACGGCCACCGGACCGAGCGGGCCGACGGCGAGCGGTTCAGCGACCACAGGCGCCGACTGGCCGCCGACCGGGAGATATCCGTAGCGTAAGTCTGGCCCGACCCGAGGGCGGGCGGGAGGTGGCCCATGGGCCTATACGCGAAACATATCCTGCCGCGGATGATCGACCGCGCCTGCTCGGCCAAGCCGGTGGCCCGGCAGCGGGAGAAGGTGGTGCCGCTGGCCGCGGGAACGGTGCTGGAGGTCGGCATCGGCTCCGGCCTCAACCTGCCCTACTACGACGCGGCCAAGGTGGACCGGGTGATCGGCCTGGACCCGGCCGAGGAGATGCTGGCCATGGCCAGGCAGCGCGCGGATGCCGCGGCCTTCCCGGTGGAGCACCTGGCGCTGGCCGGCGAACGCATCCCGTTGGAGGACGACAGCGTCGACACGGTGCTGGTCACCTACACGCTCTGCACCATCGTCGACGTTGCGGCGGCGCTTGCCGGCATGCGCCGGGTGCTTAAAGACAGCGGCCGATTGATCTTCTGCGAACACGGCCTGGCGCCCGACGCCGGCGTCCGCCGGGTGCAGAACATCATCAACCCGCTCTGGCGGCGGATCGGCGGCGGCTGCAACGTCAACCGCGACATCCCCGCTCTGCTGGCCCAAGGCGGTTTCGCCATCGACAGCCTGGAGACCATGTACCTGCCCGGCACGCCGCGGTTCGGCGGGTTCAACTATTGGGGCACTGCGCGGGTGGGTTAGAATAGAATGGGGCGTTTGTCCTAAGGTCGTGCTCAGCTGGCAAGATCTGATTGGTCCGGTTGCCTGTGGGCCGGCTTCGGTTGAGCAAGTGGACTCCCGATTTGTATGGCGTGGTCGGCCATTGGCAGCCCATTTTGTTCTTTCACTTGGTGCACTCGTTTCTTTTTGCCCGCGTGGACCTTTTCAAGCATAGGACCATTATGACGGTACCTCTCAAGTACATTAATACTTATGCCCCAGTGAAGTATTTCTTGACCTCGTACCGGGCGCTTTCTGACGGCAAGACCGGGATCCGGCACCTCGAGGAGCACCTAGAATCTTCAGCGTTCTCATTGTCGGAATGGAAAGTCTCTTGGATCGGTGCCTGCGCATTGCTCAGGAGCTCGGTAGCCGTTTTTCAGATCGACGCAAAATCTTGCATCGATCCGAAAATACGCCAGGAAATCCGATCTGAATGGGATTCGATCAAACTGAAAAAGGAGCACCACCCGATCTTCTGGGAGTTTCTTCGGAAGGAAAGGGACAACATTCTTCACCAATATGAATGGGCTGCGTACGAGGTATGGATGGATCAAGATGGAGCTACACGACCCCCTCGCATGTCACTTCTGGAAGTTAAGCCGAAAGATGTAAGTGCTGTTCTGGTCATGAGAGGTGGTCCGTATAAAGGTCGCAACTCGTTGGGCCTTCTCAAAGAGAGTGCGGAATGGGTTGAGGCAAGAATTTCCGGCGCAATCCGCCGAGCTGGTTTCGATCCCGACGAGGAGAGAAACTTAGTCAACTTCCAAAAGCGTCCTCCTTTGGGAGCGTCATTGCCTGGGAGATAATTTTCATTGAACGTTCAGTGCTCCTCTATTTTCGAATCTGCCCAGGACCGCCATAATTGAAGGTTGAGTTTCAATTACAGGGCGGCAAATAAAGGGACAGTATATCTATCTCTCGGCTTGAGTCTGGTCTTTCGGCCTAGCGCTAGGCTGACCACGACTGGACGATCACCACGCTAGCGCGGCAAGATCCATAGATAAATATACTGTCCCCTTGATTCTTCAGAGATGAACCCAGGACGCGAACTTGAGCAGGAGATTACGAGTGGCCTGACGGAACTCCGAGGCCTTCTAGGGGCTTGTTCTACCTACTCTGTCTCGCGGTGGTGTTTCTCGCACCACATCCACAGCGCGCATAGTGCTGATTCTGCGGACCCCCTCTTGTCTCCAGCCAAGCAGATTCCTTTTCTCTTAGCAGTTCTGCTCTCCGGACAAGAGCCAGAAAGCCCCGTTGACTTTGGTGAAGATGAGTGGGAACGGGCCAAGTCTATTCTGAACAGGCTGTTCTCCGCCTACATGTCCCTGTACGTGCCCTCCAAGGAGGAGCTTGGAACTTTAGCCCCAGAGTGGCATCGAGTGCGGGAAGTTTCGATGTTGGCCTTTCTTCACTACTTCAACAACGGTTTGTTCGCTTCAGTTCATCAAGTTGTAGAACGCATAAGAATCTACTTGGCACCGTTCGACGCCGAGCTTTCAGCCGCCCTCGGAATCAGCGCAACTCAAGCGCTTGCTATCTGTCAATGGATATCCGATCAACTTCAAAGGTCGCTCGACGACCTCCAAGCGACGGCGCACGGAGAGCGCGAGGAGCGACTAAAGCTTCTCGACAAGGCGGAGAAGCTGCTTCTCGGGATGAACGATCTGGGGCTTGTTTTACTCCCTAAGTTAGAGGCTGCCTTCCCCGGAATAGCTGGCGTTTTCTGCAGCCGGTTCTCCGTACAACGCGGAGAAGCCCCTGAGATCCGGTACCCTACAGAGCAAAGCATTTACGAAGCACGACCGTTGATCAGGATTAGCGGCACAGAGGCGTTCTGCCCGTCGATTAACGCGTTGTTTACTGCCCTACTTCTTGTGGGAGAACGAACTCTCCTGCAAAGCCCCGCTCGCGACAAGTTCCTTCGCTCGCGGGACAAAGCGTTGGAAAATGAAGCACTCGCAAAGATACGGCCGTTCCTGAGTCCGAGGGCGTCTATCTGGTCCGGTGTTTACGAGACACCCGATCGCCAATACGAGCACGACGTTGTCGCCGTTGATGATGGCTTGTACCTCTTGATTGAGGCTAAGGCTGCGCCGCCAATCGAGCCCTTCCGAGATCCAGACAAAGCATTCGTCCGCCTTCGAGACGCATTCAGAGCCGATAAGGGAATTCAGAAGGCCTACGAACAGGGTAATCGTATCGTACGGAAATTGAAGGCTGGCGACGTTGTGCCGCTCTACGATGCGCGTGGCCGCGAAGTTGGTCGTTTGTCCCCAGACCAGTCAAAGCTACCCGTTGGCGTGTGCGTGACTCGCGACAACTTCGGCGCGCTCGCCACGAACTTGGCTCTCTTGCTCGAAAAGGACGCGAGTGACTCTTATCCCTGGGTAGTCAACATTATCGATCTTGCTAACCTTGCGGAAGCTTGGTCGTACTTCGGTTGGGGGCCAGCCGAGCTTCGAAAATATCTAGAGCAACGCATCCTGCTACACGGAAAGGCACTCTCCGATGATGAACTCGATTACGCTGGGTATTTCATGAGACATGGCAGCTTTGATTCAGTCATCAATGCTCGCGCTGATCTGCTGCAGTTGAATCCTAAGTACTCAGACCTCTTTGACGATCTTTACAGGCATTTGCATCTGGGAGGGCCGACAGTCACGCTTGAGCAAACGGAGCCGGTGCTGATGGACCTCAAGCGCTCACTCGTCTCGGATCAACCTGTTTTCGTTGACGGTGAAGGACGCACTTTTCCACGCAGGAAGATCGGTCGGAACGAACCTTGTCCGTGTGGGTCAGGGAAGAAGTACAAGCGGTGCTGTGGAGCTAATCGCTAGATTGTCCGAAATCCGGGGACACGGCACCTAATTGAAACTCTCGACCACCGGATCGGTGCCTCGCAGTGCTGCCGGGAAGCGCGGTACTGCCGGTTATGTATTGTGTCTCTGGAATTCCCGGTTGTCAGAAGGAGGGCGCATTGGGATCAGGGCGCAAACGCAACATGCCTTGTTGGTGTGGCTCAGGACTGAAATACAAACACTGTCATTTAGAACGCCAAAACCAAGCGCCCCCAGCCCTTTGGGAAGCGGAGCAGGCTTTTAGAAAAAGCTTTAGCAATCGGTCGTGTTCTGCTCCCAATGAGTGGCATAAGGTCTGCAAAGGGAAAATTGTTCGTGCACACACGGTTCCTCGCTCAAGCAGCCTTAAGCGGATTGCTCAAGACGGGCATGTATACGCCTTCGTTGTGAGTATGCGGAATCTTAGAGCCAACAACGGGATAATCAGGCCGGAACTTGTGGGCATTAAGCGAGCTTCGACCTTTTCCGGCTTCTGCGAATTACATGATCGTGAAGTCTTCTCGCCTGTCGAAAACAAAAACTTTGAAGGTACGGCCGAGCAGTGTTTTCTTCTGGGGTATCGGGCAACGGCGCGGGAGCTGTACACCAAGATAGCTGCTGCCAGCCTATCCGAATTCCGTAGGAGTGCGGACGCAGGCCGGAAACCGGAACAACAATTTCAAATTCAGATGACCAATTTCCTGGTGGACATAGGGAATACGGCGGGGTTGAGAGACAGCCGAGCATTGAAAGAAAAGTACGATGAAATCCTGATGTCAAAATCATTCCAGGACTCTGTTGGATATGTGGTCGAACTTGATCGCCCGCCTAGTGTGATGTGCTCTGGCGGATGGTTTCCGGCTGAAGACTTTCAGGGAAATCAAATTCAGGATTTGGGTGCTCTTGACGAAGAAATGAATGCTATCACCTGCACATCTTATTGGGGCGGAGAGACGGGCGTGATAGTATTTCAATGGCTTCGTGCCCACCATGATATTTGTGCAAGGTACATTAAGTCCTTTCATGCACTTAAAGATGACGCGCTTGGAATGGCGTTGCTAGACCTGTTCTTCGATCAAATGGAAAATCTACAACTATCGCCAGCTTGGTGGGAGGGCTTGTCTGAGGTCGAAAGGAACATTCTGGTGGATCGCATGGCATCATCGGCGAACCCATTTGAAGATATGAAAACAATGGCGGAAAAAGGTAAAACTGGCATTGATCCCGGATGGCAAGTCCGGAACCGGTACACAGTCGGCTTTGATTTCAACGAACAAGAAGGATAAGGGACCGGCACAGATTGTAGCTTCGAGCAGGAAACCGCCGGAGTCATCCCGCCGCCCACGCGAATGTTCTGAATTACGGAGACACAATACCTAATTGAAACTCGCGATCACTGGCACGGTGCCTCGCCGCGTAACCGGGAAGCGAAATCAAAGGGGTCAGAGTCGATTGAAAGGGTGCCATGATCAATTGACTCTGGCCCCTTTGATTGGGCGGCGTCAAAAAAGTGTCTTACGATCTGAGTTGGTCGTTCAGCACTTCCATGTCAGCCAGAAGTTTCGTTAAGGCTTTGTATTCTTGTTTGACCGTCTTGATCCCTTCGTCAAAGAAACGGAATGCCTTTCGCGGGTTGTTTGACTTAATCTTGGCGGTCTTCTCGAGGAATCGCGAGAGACTATCCAGCATCGACTGATCCGCTCTGTATAGAGCGCCATCATCCGCTATCCATTGGTCAGTCAAGATCTCAAGGTGTAGAACGGATCTCCGCACCAAAGGTAAGTGCTTCTTCCAAGACTGGCTCCTCTTGAGACTTTCGAGTCTGTTCGAAACTTTTTGACAGCTAATCTCGGAAAGCATGGGTTTGCGTGCATCGTAGTAGACTCGGACAAATTTGGTCCTGGCTCGATCAAATTTGATCTCGAATTCTTCGAATGTTGCGATACTGCACAAAGGCGCTAGGACGCCCTTCACGAGTTCCCTGTTCGCGCGATACAGTTCGCGCGACATTAGTCGCAGCGCGTTCCTCACTTTTGCGGTCTTCGTATTTGCACTGATCGTCTTCGCCAGATCTATGATTTCATTGGCTGTGATTTCAAACTTGACGATCTCTGGAATTTCGAGTGTTGCCATCGGTTTCGCCTCCAAGCTGTTGTGGCAACTGCGTTAGCGACAATTAGACGGCTCATTCCGCCCTCCCCGAAACCATTGATTGGTTGAATGAATTAAACCGTGGATAGGTTTCAGAGTCCAGTTACACTCGTTTTGATCGAAGACTGTTTTGGATAAGGGGCAATGGCCAGCAATCTCCGACGAGTCAAAGACGACATCGATGTTCTAATTCCGCTGATTTTCTACCTGGGTGCTAATCCGTATTGGTGGGCTAGAAGCGCGCCAGAGCTTTCCAAAGAGCTCTCGCTAGACACCCGCCGAGTTGCAGAAGTGTTCAAAAAGTATCCAATGATATTTCGAAAGTCTGAGTTCGACTCAAAAAGATCTAGGCACTATTATTCACTTCAGATGCGATATTCGCAAAGAGACGATGGAAAGACGGATGAGCCGCCGAAGTCGAGTGCACTCCCCGTGCTTTCCGAGACAGAGGTAATTGGCCTGATTGATTTTCTTTTCAGGATTTCGTCCATAGAACAGAACATGTCTGCCAATTATCGAACGAACTTAATTGCAGTTTCATGTGCAGTGATCGCTGCATTTGCCGCCATATTTGCAGCGTTCATCAAAACTGCTGCAAACGCCTCCTGGAACTCCATCTTTGTGGATGTTCCGTTGTTGTAGTGCACTTCTGTCACTGCGGATGACATATACTGTTGAGGCGTGGGCGCTTCGGAATTCCAGGGGCAGAGTACAGCGGATAAAGAGCTAGTCCGGCTTATCGGTCAGCGGGTCGGAGCCTGCTTATGGCTTTGCCGTGTGAAAGGGGTGGAATCGTTTGATCTCGCTGCCACAGCCGTCGCCGATTTGCCCCACGGTCGATTGCTACGCCGCCTGCTGATCGTCGTCGTCCCAATCATCCGCGTTGAGGCGGCGCACACGGTCCGCAAGGGCCCGATGCAGTCGGCTCAACTGCTCGGCGAGCCACTGGTGCTGCCGCGCCCAGTCCTCCTGCTTCTCCGGATCGGCGTCCTTCAGGTAGACGGCGATGCGCGCGTCGCGCTTCTCCGGGAGCTCTTCCCAGTCCAGGGCGCCGCCGAAGTCTTTTTCGATCTCCGCTTTGTCGGATTCGAGGAGGCGGAAGAAGCGCTTGGCGTCTTCGCCCGCGATGTAAAGCTCGGCCCGTACGCTGTTGTGCTGGCGCAGCATGACGCCGGCGAGCCAGAAGCCGGTTCGGCCGATCTTGAAAGCATACCAGGACTGGGGGCGCGGGCTTTGGCTCGCGCTGACCGAACTGTCGGTGCCTTCCAGGTGCTGTTGTAGTGCCGTCCAGTAAGCCAGTTGCGTCCTGCGTACGTCGGACAGCGCCTGGGACTCGAGATTGCGAAAGCCCTTGGCGACGGACTTGCTCCAGCCGTTGGGCTGGCTCACCACATTGAACCTGGGCGCGGGGTCGGAGCCGCCGATGCGCCACAGCTCCACCTCGAGCCCGAAGAAGCGGAAGCTCTCGTCAGTGATGTCGTTCAGCCAGTCGAGCGCGGCGCGGTGCTCTTCCGTGAAACGGGCCGCGATCCAGACGATGGTGACCGCGTGCAGCCCGGCGGCGTAGGTCATCAGTTGGCCGAGGTGGATGTGATCGGTGCGCTCCAGCTGGTTCTCGATCAGGACGAGGGAATCGTCGCCGGGAACGCGGCAGAGAATGTCGGCGCGAAACGGCCCGACATCCTTTTCCTGCGCCTCCAGCTCCAGATCCAGATGCAAGGCCTTGCCCAGCTCTTCGAGGTTTTCCTCGCGCGCCAGCCAGGGCGTGAAATCCTGGGCTTCCGTTTCCCAGATGTGGCGCAGAGAGACACTTTCCAGGCGTCCAAGCGGCTTGTCCGACACGATCCGATCCCCCAGATTTCATCACTGGCATGCGCCATCTCGCAGGCCGGCCGGTACCATCCAGGCGTGATCGGGCGCTGTTCATGCAACCATGAGTATGGGGACGAATCGTTATCGAACGGTTTCCGAAACTCTGACGCCGTCACCGGCAGCGTCATCAACCGAGACATTCGCGGCCTGCCGGGCCAAGGCGGTTTCGCCATCGATACCTTGATATCGAAGGGGCCGGTGGCATCTGATTATGTCAGTCCCTGTCAATCCACTCCGTCCCCTTTGCATCCGAGAAGGAAAGCCGACATGACCGAATCGCTCACGCGTTTAAACCCGACATCCTTGCCCGATGCGGGTGCCATAGGCTACTCGCAGATCACCACGGTGGAGCCCGGCAGGCTGGCGTTCATTTCGGGACAGGTGGCCTTGCGGCCGGGCGGCGGGCCCGTGCCGGACAGTCTCGCGGAGCAGGCGAAAGTTGTCGTCGAGAACGCCAGGGCGGCGCTCGATGCCGCCGGCGCCTCGCCGGAAGATCTGGTTATGGCGCGCGTCTATGTGGTCGACCTGACGCCCGAGCGTCTGGAAACGCTGATGCCGCATCTGCTTGATTTGTTCGACGGCGCGAAGCCGAGCCTGACCGGCATCGGCGTCGCCGCCCTGGCCGGGCCCGACCTGCAGCTTGAAGTCGAGATGATTGCCCGGATACGGGGACAGTAAATTCAATTGAGACCATTCGGCCGCAATGCACGATGCCGGAGCACGGCGCGATTGGTGAGTTCAGTGCTGCCAGTTCAGTTACTTGGGGAAAAAGGGGACTGTCCCCTTTTTCCGCGGTTTTGCAATCGCCAGCCTGCAGACCATGCCCCCGCCGAGCACGCCGTGGTTTGGCGGCAGGCGAAATGCCGATCCGGCCGGGTGGCCGTTGACAGCTTGCCGTTTGTATTTTACCATATGGTAAATTTACTGATTGGTTTTATACGATGGCAGTAGAACAGCTCGACATGACGCTCTCGGCGTTGGCGCATCCGACGCGGCGGGCGATTCTCGCGCAACTGGCGTCGGGCGATAGGACCGTTACCGAGTTGGCGGAACCGTTCGAGATGACGATGCCGGCCGTCACCAAACACATTAAGGTATTGGAGAAGGCGGGCCTGATCGAACGGGGCCGGGATGCGCAGAAGCGGCCGTGCCGGCTGCGGGCGGCTCCGCTGAAAGAGGTTTCGGACTGGGTCGAGGCCTATCGGCAGACCTGGGAGGAGAGCCTGGACCGGCTGGGCGGCTACCTGCGGGACCTGCAGGCAACGGGAGGCGGGGATGCGGGGAGCCGCAAGAACAAGCGCCGCCAATGAGCTGGTGTTCACGCGCACCTACGATGCGCCGCGCGCGCTGGTGTTCGATGCGTGGACCGACCCGCGGCATATCGGCGAGTGGTGGGGCCCGAACGGCTTCACCACCTCGACGAAGGCGATGGCGGTCGAGGTCGGCGGCGTCTGGGACTACGTGATGCACGGCCCGGACGGGACGGACTATCCGGGCAGGGCCGTCTATACGGAAGTCGTAAGGCCAGAGCGGCTGGTCTTTTCCAATGTCGGCGGCCGGGCGGACGAGCCGCATCTGACTTGCCGGATGTATGTGACGTTCGAGGAGACCGGGGATAAGACGACGCTCACCTTGCGTATGGTTTTTCCCTCGGCCGATGCGGCCGAACGCGCCAGGGAACTCGGCGCCGAAGACGGCGGCCATGAATGCCTCGAACGCCTGGCCGGCCTCCTGCGCGACGCGGAGCGTGGGAGCCGGTGCCAACGGAGACGGTCATGACCAGAGAGCTCGCCATCCTGACGTTTCAGACCCTCGACGGCGTCATGCAGTCGCCCAAGCTGCCGGACGAAGACCTGTCCGGCGGTTTCAGGCAGGGGGGTTGGGCGGACCCGCATTGGGACGGCGTGATGGCGCAGGTCGAAAAAAAGGCGATGGCCGTGCCCTACGATCTTTTGCTCGGCCGGAAAACCTACGAGTCGTTCGCGCCGTATTTTTCCCCCGCCGGGGACGACAACCCCATGAACCGCGCCAGGAAATACGTCGCGACGTCCACGCTGACCGAGCTCGACTGGAATAACTCGGTCGCCCTGGCGGGAGAGGCGGCCGAGGAAGTGTCTCGGCTCAAGAACCGGGACGGGCCGTTGCTGCAGGTCCACGGAAGCTGGCAGTTGATCCAGACCCTGCTTGCCAACGATCTGATCGACGAGTTCAGGATCTGGACGTTTCCCGTTGTCGTCGGCGCGGGGAAACGTCTGTTCGGTGAGGGCGCCCTGCCAAAAAACCTGATGCTGCTGAAAGCGGGTACGACGCCGACGGGGGCGACGATGGGTATCTATCGGCGGGCCGGCTAGGCCTGACCCGCCCGATCAAGACGCGGTGCGCCGGCTCAGACGGCGCGGGTAATCCCGCCGTCGACGCGGATGTTCTGGCCGGTGATGTAGGCGCCGCCGTCGGACGCCAGGAGGGCGATGGTGGCGGCGATCTCTTCCGTCCGGCCGTAGCGTCCCAAAGGGATGCGGTCGCGGAACTCCTGTTTTTCCGGCAGGCTGTCGATGAAGCCCGGCAGCACGTTGTTCATGCGGATGTTGTCGGCGGCGTATTTGTCGGCGAACAGCTTGGCGAAGGCCGCGAGGCCGGCGCGGAACACGCCGGAGGTCGGGAAGGTCGGGTCGGGCTCGAACGTGGCGAAGGTCGAGATGTTGACGATCGAGCCGGCCTTTTGCTGCTGCATGATCGGCGTCACCAGGCGGGTCGGGCGCACGGCGCTCAGGAAATAGACCTCCATGCCCGTGTGCCAGTCGTCGTCGGTCAGTTCCAGCACCGGCGCCCTGGGGCCGTGCCCGGCGCTGTTGACCAGGACGTCGACGCGGCCCCATGTCTCCATGGTCAGGTCGACCAGGCGCTTCAAGTCATCGTTCGATTGGTTGGAGCCGGTGACGCCGACGCCGCCGAGCTCCTGGGCCAGGGCCTCGCCCTTTCCGGACGAGGACAGGATGGCGACGTGAAAGCCGTCTTCCGCCAGTTTGCGGGCCGCGCCCGCGCCCATGCCGCTGCCGCCGGCGGTGATAATAGCGACCTTACCTGCTGTCATGTCTGGCTCCCGGGTTTCGCTTCGCGCCTATTGTGAGGATTCGTGTAGAAAGTGGAAGCGGCGGCGGCGATTGACGAGAAAGAAATCGGCGCTTATGGCTCTGGAAAGCGCGCCGGCTCGGGCGCCGATTGTTGGAGTATTGCACGACCATGAACGACACCAAGATCGCGATCGTCATCCGCGACGACCTGGCCGTCTGGCAGAAGCTGAACGTCACGGCGTTTCTGACCAGCGGCATCGTCGGCGCGCATAAGGACCTGCTGGGCGAGAGTTACGAAGACGCGGCGGGCAACAAATACAACCCGCTGTCGATCCAGCCGGTGATCGTGCTGTCGGCCGACGCCGACGGCATTGCCAAGATCTACCGGCGCGCCATGGACCGGAACGTCGGCCTCTCGCTTTACATCGAAGACATGTTCAAGACCGGCCACGACGCCGCGAACCGCGCCACCGTGAAACAATACCGGCCGGAGGAGATGACGGTGGTCGGCTTAGGCCTCCGCGACGACAGGAAAACGGTCGACAAGATCACCAAGGGTGCGAAGCTGCATAGCTAGCAGGCTGCTGAAAATGGCGCCTGCCCGGTTTAGTGGGCGGCAATCCAGATGCTGAAACGAAACGCAATCCTTCGGCCGGAAAGTGCTCTAGGTCCGGCCGGCGCGGGGTCAAGCGGCCGGGCCGTCCCAGGGCATCAGGCCCGGCCCGGTATCGGCCGGCTCGATGTCGTGGCCGAAGGCGATGATGTGCCCGTCCGGGTCGCGGATGTCGAAGTCGCGGAGGCCGTAGGGCGCGTCTTCGAGCTCGCGCACGATCTCCACGCCTTTGCCGCGCCACGCCTCGCAGAGCGCGTCCGCGTCCTCGACATAGACGTAAGCTGCCCAATACTGGTTGGTCGGGGCGGGGCTGCCGTCGCGCGATCTGTCCAGCGCGATGGTCACGCGGCCATGCTGGACGATGACGAAGTCGGGACCGTCGCCCCAGGCGCCGTGCGAGCGGAAGCCGAGCGTGTCGCAGTAGAACGCTTCGCTCCGCGCGACGTCGGCGACCTGGAGAACGGGCATGCTTCGGATCATGGTGCGGCTCATCCGGTGAAATGATTTTGCCGGATGATACCAGAGTCCTTCGGCGTTACGCCGCCACTTCGGCAGCCGCCTGCTTCATGGTATCGGCGATGGCCGTATAGGCGGTGATCCAGGCTTGTTTGACGTCGTCCGTGAAAGCGTCGCCCAGGCCCCGTTCCAGCGTCCACAGCAGGGCGCCGGCAACGGTGTCGTAGTCGGCGTCGCGGACGCCGTAGCCGGCGTGGCGTTCGCCGAGCTTTTGCAGAACGGGGACGAGGTCTTCCCAGTTCTCCAGTTCCCGGACCGCGGTGTCCATCGTCAGCATCAGGCGGTGGCCCTGGGCGCGCATGTCGGACTTGAACAGGACCTTCAACTCCGGCGCGATGTGGAACAGCCGGCCATAGAACATCTCCGCGGCCTGGGTCGAGATCGGGCGGACTTTCTCCCAACTGGCTTGGACGAGATGGCGTTCTTCGGGTGTCATGGATACGGTCTCCTCTTGCACTGTGATGGCGAGACCGGTGCAGACCGCGTGCCATCGGGCGGTGTGCGCACAAGGCATTGATTTGTTGCGCATTTTTCTATCGGTTCCCGGTGGGCGTGGATCACGAAATTTTGCGATCCCGCGAAATTTTGAGGCCGGGGCGCAAAAAATTGTGGTAATTTGCCCGGCGGTTCGCCGCCACCCGGATCGAGAGGAGCCGCCATGCTGGGATATCCGTTCAGGCCGCTGTTGCAGGCGGTCGAGGCCAAGGGCGGAGAGGCTGCCGTGGCCGAGGCCAAGCGCCGGGCCGGGGTGCCGCCGGACCGGGTTTACCGGATGAGCGAGATCTACGCGGACGAGGAATGCCAGCGGCTGCTGGCCGCGGCGGGCGAGGTCTTGGGGCTCGGCGTGGAAGACACCTGCGATTTGTGGGCCGAGGCGTTCCTGAAGGATACGCAGAAGCGGTTTCCCGCCTGGTACGAAATGTGCGCCGACGCGCGGGCGCTGCTGGAATGCCACCCCGAAATTCACTACGGCTTCGCCGCGAGCCTGGACGACCCGAAAGCCAGCAAGGCGATCACCGACAAGTTCCGCATCGAGAAGCGGGAGCGGGAACTGATCGTCCATTATCGTTCGCCCAACCGGCTCTGCTTTCTGTACCGGGCGCTGGCGCGCCGGGTGATCGCCCATTACGGCGACGAGGCCAGCGTCGAGGAACCGCGCTGCCTGCATCGGGGCGACGACGAATGCGAGTTCCGCATCCGCTGGGCGTCATGAGCGAGGCGACGCTGCGCGCGCAGATCGAGAGGATCGCCGATCAGTTGTGCCTGACGGTCGGCGGGCAGTTCGACTTCCTGATCAGCGTCGACGGCGAGGACGAGACCGCGGAAAAGCTGCAGATGGTGACGAACTTCGTGCTGACGACGGCGCGGCGCTCGATCGAGGAGGTGCAGCGGGTCAAGGACGCGCTGCAGGACGAACTGGAGGAGCGCAAACGGGCCGAACGGCAGATCGCGTATCTGCAGGAGGAAGTGGAGACAGCCAAGGCGCTGGGACCGATGGTCGGCAAGAGCCAGGCGCTGAAGAAGGTCTGGCAGCAGGTCGACATGGTGGCGCCGACCGACGCCGGCGTTCTGATCGTCGGCGAGTCGGGGACCGGCAAGGAACTGGTGGCACGCGCCATTCACGACCGGAGCGCGCGCAGGGACCGGCCGCTGGTCAGCGTCAACTGCGCGTCGATCCCGCGCGAGCTGTTCGAAAGCGAATTCTTCGGCCACCGCCGGGGGGCGTTTACCGGCGCGGCGCAGGACCGGGTTGGCCGGTTCGAACTGGCCGACGGCGGCACGCTTTTCCTGGACGAGGTGGCGGAGATTCCGCAAAGCCTGCAAAGCAAGCTGTTGCGCGCGCTGCAGGAGGGCGAGTTCGAGCGGGTCGGCGAGAACCGGACCCGCAAGGTCGATGTCAGAATCGTCGCGGCCACCAACCGCGATCTGGCCCGGGAAATGGACGCCGAGCGGTTCCGGCCGGATCTCTATTACCGGCTGAACGTGTTTCCGATCGAGGTCGCGCCGCTCCGCCGGCGCAAGGAGGATATCCCGCTGCTGGCGACGCTGTTCCTGGAACGCGCCTCGGCCCGGCTGAACCTGCCGCCGGCCAGGCTTACCCCCGACAACCTCCGCCGGCTCGAGCAATACGACTGGCCCGGCAATGTGCGCGAATTGCAGAACATCATCGAGCGGGCGGCGATCACGGCACGCGGCGGGGCCCTGCATTTCGCCCTGGCCGACGATGCGGCGGCCCGGACCGTCGCCAGGCGTTCGAGCGATGGCGAAGAGGTCGTGCCGGAAAGCGAGATGAAACGCCGGGAGCGGGCCAACATGATGGCCGCGCTGGGGCGGGCCGGCGGGAAGATCTACGGGCCGAACGGCGCCGCGGCGCTGCTCGGCATCAAGCCGACGACGCTGGCGGCGCGCCTGAAAACGATGGGGTTGAAGGGCGGGACGTGAATTGTAGCGCCTTGGCGGGCGAACCGGCATAGGATCGACCCGAGGAAGAAGCCATGGCAGCAGAAGCGCGACCAGGCTGCGCGACCGTGTTCGGCGGGACCGGTTTCCTGGGCAGGGAGATCGTCGGCCGGCTCGCGGCCGAAGGGGTCGCGGTCCGCCTGGCGGTGCGGCATCCGGACAAGGCCGCCACAGACAGCGGGTCAGAACGGGGCGGAGAGGTCCGGGCGGTTTACGCGGACGTGCGCGACGAGGCCTCGGTGGGTTCTGCCGTCGAGGGGTCCGACGCGGTGGTCAACGCCGTCGGGCTTTATGTGGAGAAAGGCGCGGAAACGTTCGAAGCGGTGCATGAGCACGGTGCGCGGAGCGTGGCGCATCGGGCCGCAGCCGCGGGGGTCGACCGGCTGGTCCACATGTCCGGCATCGGCGTGGACCCGGAGTCCGACTCGGCTTACGTCCGGGCGCGGGCCAAAGCCGAACGGCTGGTGAGCGACGCCTTTCCGCGCGCCACGATCCTGCGGCCGAGCGCGCTGTTCGGGCCGGAGGATGCGTTCGTGAACGCGCTGGCGCAGATTGCCTATCGGACGCCCGTGTTGCCGCTGTTCGGGCGCGGCGACACCCGATTGCAGCCGGTCTTTGTCGGCGACGTGGCCGAGGCCGTGTTCAAGGCGTTGCTGCATCCCGATGCGCCGGGCAGGACCTACGAACTGGGCGGTCCCGGCGTCTACAGCTACCGCGCGCTGACCGCGCTCGTCCTGGCGCGGATGAACCGCCGGCGCGTTCTGGCGCCGGTGCCGTTTCCGGCGTGGCACCTGCTCGCGGCGGCCGTGTCGCTGCTGCCCAATCCGCCGCTGACGCGGGCGCAGGTCAGCCTGATGCGGCGCGACAACGTGGTCGCCGAAGACGCCCTGTCGCTGAAAGACCTCGATATCGAGGCGACGGCGCTTGAGGATACGCTCGCGGCTTACAATTTTCCCGGGCGCTGAGGCTCGGCGCGCCGCGCCACGCGCTGTTCGCGCCGGAAGACGTAAAGGCCCGAGCCGACGATGACGGCGATGCCGAAGGCGGTGGTGGCGTCGGGCAGGTCGTCGAAGACGAGGACGCCGAGGATCGTCGCGCCGAGGATTTCCAGGTACTGGAACGGCGCGAGAATGCCGGCGGGGCTCAAGCGGAAGGCCTGGATGGCCAGCATGTTGGATAGCGTCGCGATGACGCCGAGTCCGGCGAGCAGTCCCCATTCGCCGGGGGTGGGCCAGGCGGGTTGGAGGACCTGCCACGAGGCTTGCGTGCCGACCGCCATCGCCAGCATCAGGGCCAGGGTGCCGAAGACGCAGACCCAGAACTGCATGGCGCGGGCGTCTTCCCTATGTGCCAGACGGCGGGTCATCGTCAGGTAGGTGGCGAAGCAGACCGCCGAGACCAGCGGCAGCAGAGCGGCGGGTCCGACGGTCTCGAAGCTCGGGCGAATGACGATCAGGGCGCCCGCGAAACCGACGATGACGGCGAGCACGCGGCGCCAGCCGATCGGTTCGCCGAGGAATAAGGCCGACATGATGGTGAGGATCAGCGGCTCGACGAAGAAGATCGCGGCGCTGTCGGCGAGCGGCATGTAGGTGAGCGCCCAGAAGAACGCCAACGTCGCCGCCGCCAGAAGCAGGCCGCGGATCAAATGCGCGAGGGACGGCGCTGGAATGCGGCCGCCATGGCCGATCCAGACAAGCGGCAGCAGGAACAGCAACTGGAAGAAGAACCGGGCCCAGGCGATCTGGCCCGGCGCCAGGCTGTCGCCGAGGCTTTTGGCGATCGCGTGGGTGCCGGGCGCCATCAGCACGCCGACGGTCATCAGGATCATGCCGCGCTCGACGGTGGACGCGGCGGCTGGCGGGGCCGGCGATTGCTTCAGGGACACGGGCGGGGCGCTGCTTCCTTCGGTTCGGCCCGAGGATAGCGCGAACCGGGGCGCGGCGGCGATAGCGCCGGGCGGGGTTTACGCCGGCGGCACCGCCAGTACGTCGCAGGGCGGATCGCTCAGCAGGTCTTCGGCAACGCTGCCGAGGAAGGCATGGGCGACGCCGGTGCGGCCGTGGGTGCCGATGATCAACAGGTCGGGCCGCAGCTTGACCAGCTGTTGGTGAATGACCTGGCGCACCGTGCCCTCCTGCATGACGCGCGCGAGCTTCGGCGCCTCCTCCTCCAGGCCGGCGAGGAATGTCGCCATCTCTTCCTCGATCATATGCTCGAACTGCGTTTCGTGCTGTTTGCTGACCTCCCGCCGCGTGTTCTGGTCGTGCAGGAACCCCTTGAAAGGCACGTCATAGGCGTGGACAAGGTGAAACCCGCCGTCCGGCGCGAACCGAATAGCGAACTCCACGGCGCGTCTAGACGGGCCCGAGAAATCGACGCCGACCATGACATTGCCGTACGACTCGCGTACCGGGTCCTTGACGACGAGGACGGGCACGTGCACGGCGCGGACGACGCGTTCCGCCGTGGTGTCGCGGAACAGGTCCCGGAACGCATCCTTGCGGTGCACGCCGAGGACGATCAGGTCGGCTTTCGTTTTGTCCGAAATCGCGACGATGTCGGCATGGCCGGTGCCGAACACGATCTCCGTGGCAATCTGCAGTCCGTTGCCGCCGGCGATCCTGTCGACCTGTTCCCGGAGGGACTGCCGGGCCGCCGCTTCTTCCGTGTCGGCCTGCGCCGCCGGCAGGTCCCGGTCGACCACGTGAACGATGGTCAACTCGGCCTTGCGGTCGCGGGCGAGACGAACGGCCCGTTCCAGGGCCCGGTCGGACCGCGCCGAGAGATCCGTCGCTATCGTGATGCGTTTCATCCAGCCAACTCCAATCCGGTTGTTCGTCCCACCGATGCCTAAATGCTGTTGCCGGGAGCCGTTTGCATTGATTTCGATCAATGCCCGCCGGATTGCGTTCAATCATGCTCGATTGCATTCATTTACATAAAAAGGCGCTTAGGGATGCTAAGCAGACCGTTCTTTACCACGCAGGAAATCGCCGACCTTCTGAAGGTCAGCGAAGCGACGGTTCGCCACTGGATTCACGACGGCGAGCTGCGCGCCGTTCGTTTCGCGCGCGATTTCCGGGTGGCCGCCAAGGACCTGGAAGCGTTCGTGAACGCGCATGCGACGCAGCCGGCGCCGAAATCGAACGACTGATCGTACCGGAAGTTTCGGGGCCGGGCGCGGCGGCCGGTCCCGTAAATCGCCAACTCTAGAGAGCGCGGCGTCATGGCAGCCATCGAACAGCAAGCCTCGCCGGACGGGCCGGCGGCCGAGCCCGGCCAGGGCTGGCACGGCCTGACCGCCGAGGCCGCGCTGGCGCGCCGCAACAGTCGGCCGGACGGGTTGACGCAGGGGGACGCGGAAGAGCGGCTGGCCGAGCATGGGCCGAACCGCCTGCCGGCGCCCAAGGGACGCAGCGCGGCCGTGCGCTTCCTGGCCCAGTTCAACAACCTGCTGATCTACGTCCTGCTGGGCGCGGCGGCGCTGACGGCGGCGCTCGGCCATTGGGTCGATACCCAGGTCATCCTGGCGGTCGCCGTGGTCAACGCGACCATCGGCTTCGTGCAGGAAGGCAAGGCCGAAAGGGCCTTGCAGGCGATCCGGCAGATGCTGTCGCCGCGCGCGACGGTGCTGCGCGACGGCCTGCGGACGACGGTCGCGGCCGAAGACCTGGTGCCCGGCGATCTGGTCATCCTGGAGCCGGGCGACCGGGTGCCGGCGGATGTTCGCCTGACCCGGGTCAAGGGCCTGCGGCTTCAGGAGGCGGCGCTGACCGGCGAATCCGTGCCGGTCGACAAGTCGGTCGATCCGGCGCCCGCCCAGGCGCCGCTCGGCGACCGGGTGTCGATGGCCTATGCCGGCACCATGGTGGCCGCAGGCCAAGGCGCCGGCGTCGTGGTCGAAACCGGTATCGCCACGGAAATCGGCCGGATCAGCGGCATGCTGACCCAGGTGCAGCAATTGTCGACCCCGCTGCTGCGCCAGATGAACGTGTTCGCGCGCTGGCTGACCGGGGCGATCCTGGTGCTGGCCGGCCTGGTTTTCGCCTTCGGCGTGCTGTTGCGCGACATGGCGCCGGTCGAGATGTTCATGGTCGTGGTCGGGCTGTTCGTTGCCGCCATTCCCGAGGGGCTGCCGGCGATCCTGACCGTCACGCTGGCGATCGGCGTGCAGCGCATGGCGTCGCGCAACGCCATCATCCGCCGCCTGCCGGCGGTCGAGACGCTCGGCTCGGTCTCCATCATCTGCTCCGACAAGACGGGCACGCTGACGCGCAACGAAATGACGGTGCGGTCGATCGCCACCGCGGCGCAGGTCTTCGATGTCGGCGGCGTCGGCTACGAGCCGCGCGGCGGCCTCAGCCTGGATGGCCGCGAAGTTCAGGCCGAAACCCGCCCGCTGCTTCTGGAGGTCGCCAGGTGCGCCGTGCTCTGCAACGATTCGGCGCTGCACGAGGCCGATGGCCAATGGACGATCGAGGGCGACCCGATGGAAGGCGCCCTGCTGACGGTCGGCCTGAAGGCCGGCCTCAACCCGGCGTTTCAATCCAAGTTGTTTCCGCGCACGGACGTCATACCTTTCGACGCCGAACATCGCTTCATGGCGACGCTGCATCACAGCCACGAGGGCGAGAGCTTCATCTATCTGAAAGGCGCGCCCGAACAGGTTATCTATATGTGCGACCGCCAGCGGGGCGCCAGCGGCGACGAGGCCATCGATCCGCACTACTGGCACGACCGGGTCGAGGCCATGGCGGCGCAGGGGCAACGGGTTCTGGCCGTCGCCCTCAAACCGACCAACAGGCTGCACCGGGAACTCACATTCGGCGATGTGGACAACGACCTCACGCTGCTTGGCCTGCTCGGCCTGATCGACCCGCCGCGGGAAGAGGCGATTACCGCCGTCGCCGAGTGCCAGGCGGCCGGCATTCGGGTGAAGATGATCACGGGCGACCATGGCGGCACGGCGCGCGCCATTGCCGGGCAGCTCGGCCTTGCCAATCACAACGATGTGCTGACCGGCACCGACCTGGATTCCCTGAGCGATAGCGCCCTGGTCGAGCGCGCATCGGCGGTCGACGTGTTCGCGCGCACGAGCCCGGCGCACAAGCTCCGGCTGGTCCAGGCGCTTCAGGCGGGCAACCAGGTCGTCGCCATGACGGGCGACGGGGTCAACGACGCGCCGGCGCTGAAGCGCGCCGACGTCGGCGTCGCCATGGGCGGCAACGGGACCGAGGCCGCGAAGGAAGCCGCCGAAATGGTGCTGGCGGACGACAACTTCGCCTCCATCGCCGCGGCGGTGCGGGAGGGGCGGACGGTCTACGACAATCTGAAAAAGGCCATCGTCTTCCTGCTGCCGGTGAACGGCGGCGAGTCCTTCGCCATCATCGCGGCGATCCTGCTCGGCTATACGCTGCCGATCACGCCGCTGCAGATCCTCTGGGTCAATATGGTGAGTTCCGTCGGGCTGGCGATCGCACTGGCGTTCGAGCCGACCGAAGCGGACGTCATGAAACGTCCGCCGCGGCCGGCCGGGACGCCGATGCTGTCCGCCTTTCTGGTCTGGCGGATCTGCTTCGTTTCGCTGCTGTTCGTCGCCGGGGTTTTCGGGATTTTCGTTTGGTCCAGGACGCACGGTTCCAGCATCGAGGAGGCAAGAACCTACGCCGTCAATACGCTGGTCGTCATGGAGGTCTTCTACCTGTTCAGCGTGCGGTATTTGAGGGCGCCGTCCCTGACATGGAAAGGCATCCTGGGTACGCGCGCGGTCCTCGTCGCGGTTGCGGCGGTCGTTGCGCTCCAGCTCGTCTTCACCTATGCGCCGTTCATGGAGGCCTTCTTCGACACGCGGCCGGTCGACTTCGTTCATGGGGTGGAGATCATCGGGATCGGGGTCGCCCTGTTCGCGATCCTGGAGGTCGAGAAGTGGCTGCGGGCCCGAATAATCGGCCGGCGCGACGGCGTCGACCGTAACGAACCGCCCGCGACGGGCATGCGGGCGCCGACAAGTTGGCGCGGCCGGTGACGCGCCAGGCCGATTGCCGGCCTAGCGCATCACGTGTTTCGGTAGAATCGCCCGGCCGGCCCGCTCCCCCGTCCCAACCACCCATACAGGGTACCCTTGGGGTGGTTGGGACGGGGGGAGTCG
>JANQEE010000041.1 GCA_028278525.1 Minwuiaceae bacterium
CAGCACCACCGGGTTGGTCGACTGGAACCGCAGGTCCTGGCGGATCGTCTCCAGGTAGTCCGACAACGCAGACCGGCGGACCTCCATCAGCGCGCTCAATCTCGATGCGGCGCTCTCACGCAGAGCATTTGCCGATTGCAGATAGCTGGAAGCGCTTATCGCCAGGATCGAGACCAGCACGCCGGCGACCATGACGAGCGGAAGTTTTTGGGAAATACGCAATGCTGAAAAACTGACAGAATCATGTTTCGAGGCCACTATTTCCTCCTGATATGCAAACAACGCCAGGCTAATTGGCGTTTTCGGCAAGCCGCATGGCGATCGTCGAATGTCGCGGCCATTGCCCAAATACATACAAATGTTCGAATTTTTGTATTAAATTATTGCTAATTTATAGACGACTGATGAAATACATTTGTATTGATCTATAGCGTGTAAAAGCCTGCGCTTCGATCAATCTATCGTGTTGAGATGTATTGCATACATCCCTTCAGCCGGGCGCGGAGTCTTAAGGGGTTGATCCGACGAACTCGATCGCGACACCGAAGGCATCGTCGGCGCTGATTTGCAAGGCCTGCTCGGCTCTCCGGGCTGGGACGCTGCCCTGAGAGAGCGCGGTTTCGATCTTTTTCAGCTCAGGCACTTCGATCTGAAACCCCGCCAGATGCGGGCTTTGCTCCGGCGGTTGGTGGGGCTCGGATGGGAATCTCTCGCCGAACCGGTCCGGTGTCAGAATCGTCACCCGGCCGAGGGCCGTCTCGACGGACAGTCCGTCGTCTATCGCTAAAACACTTTCCTGCCCCTGCAGCTTCGCAAAATGCTCGGTCAGCGTTTCCGGCCGGTCGGCCACCATGACGACTTCGGATACGCGCCGGGCGCCGTTCGCGTGCCGTTGAAAGTCCGGTTTCCAGAAGTATTCCGGCGCATGCTGCTGACAGACGAAGAACGCCGCGTCAGGCATCCGTTCGTCGGTGACGAAGGCCAGCGAAAACGCGACCGTGGCGGTCGAGCTGTCCGGCAGCTTGGCTTGACGGGAGAAGTCGAATGGCGCGTAGGTTGTCAGGCCCTTGTCGGCGAATTCCTGTTGGTCCCGGCGCGCATCGTCGCTCTCGAACACCAGCATGGAGAACCCTTCGCGCTTTTCCAGGAAGTCCCGATTGAAGGCGCCGAAGCTGAACCCGCCGGGCCCCGCCGGCTGGATCTTCTCCGGCTCCGCAATTTCGAGCAACTCCAGGAAGTTGCCCTGCATCTGCACCAGGCTGTTCGCGGTGCCCCATGGATGCAGCGCGCGTGGCGTGGTCGTGAAACCGAACTTTCGGTAAGCGTCGATGGCCGTGTCCAGGTCGCGCACCGCCAGCACAAGATGGTCTATCCCCCTTTTCATAAAACGCTATTCCTCGGGAGACTTAGTGCGGCCGGTCGCCGGCGATCGTGGTGCGGTGCATCTCGCGCCGGAACCCCGGATAGTCGTTCAGCGCCAGATGCTGGGTGCATCGGTTGTCCCAAAGCGCCATTGACTTGTCCTGCCAGCGGAACCGGCAGGTGAATTCCGGCCGCACCGCGTGCTGGTGGAGATAGGTGAGCAGCGGCGCGCTTTCCCGCTCGGTCATATCCTTGAGCCGGATCGTATAGACCGGATTGACGAACAGACATTTGCGGCCGGTTTCCGGATGGGTGCGGACAACCGGATGCTCCATTTCCTTGTCGCCCTCCGCGCCGGTCTCGATCTCCATGGAGCGCAAACCCTTGAAGTTGTACTTGGCGCGGGTTCCGTACGCGTTCCGCGCGCTGTGCACGGCGATCAGGCCGTCCAGCATCTCTTTCATGCCGTCGGATAACGCGTCGTACGCCTGATACATATTGGCGAACATCGTGTCGCCGCCATAGTCAGGCGTCTCCAGGGCGTAGAGGACGGACCCGAGCGGCGGCTCTTCCTGAAAGCTGAAGTCAGAGTGCCACGTGCCGCCGAAGTTCGCGGATGTCGTCTCGTCCGCTTCCTTCACAACGGCAATGATCTCCGGATGGCCGTCCAGCGGCTTGACGAACGGCACCGGGCCGTAGGGGCCGAACTTGCGGGTGAAGGCGACCTGCTGCTCCGGGCTGATATCCTGATCCCGAAAGAAGATCACCAGGTTGTCCAGGAACGCCTGATGGATTTCCTCGGTCGTCTGATTGTCCAGTTGCTGCGACAGATCGACGCCATGCACCTCGGCGCCAAGCGACCCGGCAATCGGGCGCACATCGATTTTCTGGTAAGGCACGGTCACTGCTCCAATCCCTGATTTCATCCAATTTTATTCCCCCCGTAGCGCCGCCGCAATCGTCGCCGTCGGCGCGGGGATGGACCCGGCATCCGGGCCGTGATTTCATGCCGCAACAACAAACAGGAGTGTCGGGAGGGTTTCGCGTATGAGTGTGCTGGCGAGCGACTGGATTGCGCATCACGCGCGTTTTTCGCCAAACAAGATTGCCGCCGTCGACGTCGGCTCGGGCCGGCGTTTCACCTACGCCGCGTTGGACGACCGTGTTCGTCGCCTGGCTCTTTACTTCAAGTCACTCGGCGTTTCCGAGAGCGACCGTGTCGCCGTGCTCTGTCACAACGACACGGACATCTTCGAAGTTCAGTTCGCCTGCCAGCGCTTGGGCGCGATCTTCCTGCCCCTGAACTGGCGCCTTGCCGTGCCGGAGCTCGAATTCATTTGCAAGGACGCGGCGCCGAAACTGCTGTTGTACGGCACGGAGTTCTCTTCCGCGGCGGCCGAGGTCGCGAGACTCGCCGCGATCCCGCACCAAGTGGCAATGGCGAATGGCGGCGACAGCGATTACGAGGCGGGCATCGCCGAGGCCGGCGGCGACTTGGCGCCGATGCCGAGAGCGATGAGCGACATCTGGACGATCATGTACACCTCCGGCACAACGGGCCGGCCGAAGGGGGCGCAGATCACCTATCAGATGGCGTTCTACAATTCGGTCCATAGTGGCGTCTCGGCCAGCTCGAACAACCTGGCGTTCCTGCCGATCTTCCATACCGGCGGGCTGAACGTGTACGCGAATCCGGTCTACCATGCCGGCGGCACCAACGTTGTGATGCGTGCGTTCGATCCGGAGCAATTTCTGCATTTGCTCACCGACCCGGAGCTTGCGATCAGCCATGCGCTCGGCGTACCGACCAACTTCCTGATGCTGGCCCAGGTGCCCGGTTTCGCCGATGCGGATTTCAGTAATCTGGTCAGGCTCGGCGTCGGCGGCGCGTCGGCGCCGGAGTCGATGATCGAGCTCTACGGAAAGCATGGACTTCCGCTGCAGCAGGCCTGGGGCATGACGGAAACCGGTCCGGTCGGCCTGATGCTGAGCGGCGAAATGGCGCTGAAGAAAGTCGGTTCGTCCGGTCTTCCGGCGATGTACGTCAAGCTTCGCATTGTCGACGAAGAGGGGCGGGACGTTGCCCAGGGCGAGGTCGGCGAACTGCTGATAAAAGGGCCGACGGTGACGCCCGGCTATTGGAATCGGCCGGAAGCCAACAAACAGGTCTTTACCGACGACGGCTGGTTCCACACCGGCGATGCGGCGCGGATGGACGAGGACGGTTACTATTACATCGTCGATCGCTGGAAGGACATGTTCATTTCCGGTGGCGAGAACGTCTATCCGGCCGAGGTCGAGAACGTCATCTACCAAATGGATGGCGTGCTGGAGAACGCGGTGGTCGGCGTGCCGCATGACAAGTGGGGTGAGGTCGGCCGCGCCTTCGTCGTGCTCAAGCCCGGCGCCAATCTGGACGACGAGGCAATCCTGACCCATTGCCGCAGCCAGCTAGCGACCTTCAAGGTGCCGAAACAGGTCCGCTATCTGGACGAGCTGCCGCACAACGCGACCGGCAAGGTGCTGAAGCACGAATTGCCGCGGGACTGAGAGCAAGGGCTCTACAGCAGCAGTGGGATCTCGCTGTACAGATGGTCGATGTCGGCGGCTTCCAGCCGCGTTGATTTAAAATAGCGTGGCACCGGTATTGATTGCGGCTCGGCGGCGACCGGATGGCCGCGCAGGAACCGATGGTCGACCATGAGAATGGCCTTCGGGTCGGCCAGCAGCCAGTCGGCGAAAGCCTGTGCGTACCGGGCGAACAGTTCCGGGTTGCCGACATACAAGGCTTCGTGCTGCGCGTCTCCCCGCTTGCTGGTCCGCCTATATAGAAATACCAAGCAATGCTCGCCGCCGTCTTGCAGGAGGTAGGGCTGTACGGGATAGGGGGCGTGGTCCTGCACCAGCCGCCGAGCGCCGTCCGTCAGGCGGGACAAGATAGCCGCCGGCTCCGCCGCGACGTCGATGCCGGGCCTTGCCGCACCCGATCGCTGCCAGAAGTAGCGCTTGTCGTCGAGCACGCGAAAGCCCAGTTTCGGATGGGTGGTGACCGATCGCACGTAGGGCGAGGGATCGAACACGTAGTAGGTCACATCCGGGTCGGCGGTGACCGCTTCGTGCAGACCGGTGCCGATACCCCGCCGCCGGTAATCGGCGTCGACATAGACGGACGACATGTTGCAGAGCCGTTCCGTCCGCCCGCCGATCTCCCGGTCGGCGAAGATCTTACCCATGAATCCGACGATCCGGTCGCCGTCGACGGCCACCTGGCCGAGGTCCGGTTTATCGGCGTGCCACGGATAGTCCATGATCCGCCGCCAGTTGTCGGGGCTAAGCGCGTCGTTCATCTGCCGGTGCAGGAACAGGGCGATGCCGTCGACATCCGACGGCCCGGCCGCGCGGATGACTATGCTCATGCGGCGCTTGCCCGGCCGACATCGGCGAACGCCGCCGGCGCGCCCACCCAGCGCACCGCCGAATGCCCGGCGCAGAATTTGAAGAACCGGTCCAGGAACTGCCAGGTTGGCTCGTCATGCACCCAATGATGGGTCAGCAGGCCGGTCGGTTCCGCCGGGTCGGCTTCGCCATGGCGGCGCTGCCAGAGATGCAGCAGCAGGTCGTAGATCACGTTCTCTTCGCCGGCGAAGCGGGCTTCCGGCTTCCAGTCGCTGACGGCGACATGGGCGTTGACCTGCGGCAAGTCCGGCGCGCCGTCGATTGTCCGGCGCGGCCAGAAACCGGACAGGCCGGTCAGGCCGGCGCGCTGGATGTCCGGCACCAGGTCGGGATCGATGCGGCTCCAGGGCGGCGCCAGCACCGGCAGGAACTGCGCGCCGAACAAGGCGTCGAGATGGGCGTGCCCTTGCGCCAGTTCGTTCAGTATCGTCGCGCGGGGCCGGTGTGCGCCCAGCTCCCACGCGCCGGCGCCCTTCGGGGCATGATTGATATGGGCATAGCCGTGCTGAATGACGGTGGCCAATGGGAAATCGGCGACCAGACCGGCAGTGCCATTGTCCGCCTGCGTCGGTATCGTGGCGAGCGTGAGCGGCACCGCGTGGGCCGCGCTCTGCTCGAGCAGCCGCTTCAGGCCCTCGGTGGCCTGACCGGCATCGTCGTCGCGCCACCACAACGTCGCGACATGCCCGCCGTCGCGCCACGCGTCGAGCTCGGCTTGCAGGGTTTGCCAGTTCCAGACCTTGTATTCCATGGGGCCGGACTATGGCATGACGGGCGGCCGGTTGCATCCGTTCGGGCGATTGCTGCGGCTATTGACCGCAAGCCGCTGGATTGGCAAGAAACGGTCTCGCAACAGGTGTCTGGGCAATGGAAATCGAGGAAAAGACGTTCCGACTGCGGCCGTTCCTCGAGTCGGACGAGCCGGCCATCGTTGACTCGCTCAACGACTGGACGGTCGCGCAATGGCTGACGCGCCCGCCGTTTCCCTACACGGCGGAGGATGCGCGCTGGTGGATCGATTTTGTCCGGCGCGACCATGAAGGGCCGCAGCCCGGCCACTTCGCGATTGCAGACCCATTGGACGACCGGGCGGTCGGCTGCATCAGTCTGGACATCGCGGAGACCGGTAAGGCTGCGGAACTCGGCTATTGGCTCGCGACGTCCCACTGGGGTCGAGGCTTGGCGACGATGACCGCTCGGGCAGTGGTCGAGCACGGGTTCGGCACGCTCGGCTTGAAGCGACTGTTCGCGACGACCGACCCGGCGAACGACGCCTCTCAACAGGTGCTCCGAAAATGCGGCTTCGAGGAAATCGGGCCGCGCCTTCTGGACCGGCCGACCAAGCGTGGCGCGACACAGCACATTCTCTTCGAACGCCATGCCTGAGACCGAAAGAGGCGGACATGGACCTGACGCTCTACAGCTACCACCGCAATTCAGCCGGCCAACGCGTGCGGACCGCGCTGAACCTGAAGGGCGTCGACTACACCTATCTGTCGGTCTCCGACATCGGCTGGGATGCCTATCGTGAGGTCAATCCGCAGGGGCTGTTGCCGGCGCTTCGAATTGGCCAGCGTGTCGTCGCTCAATCGACGGCGATTCTGGAATACCTGGAAGCCACCTACCCGGAGCCGCCTTTGCTGCCCGACGACCCGGTGGACGCTGCCGAGGTTCGTGCTTTCGCGCAGTTGATCGCCTGCGAAATGCATCCGCTTAACAACAACCGGGTGCGGCGGTTCCTGGAAACCGACATGGATGCGTCGGAAGCGGCCGTCCTGCATTGGTACAGGCACTGGATCGCGTTGGGCTTCGACAGCCTGGAGACAATGTTGCGGTCCCGGCCCCGCGATGGCGATTTCTGTTTCGGGGATCGGCCCGGCATGGCCGATCTCTATCTTGTGCCTCAGGTGCAGAACGCCAGACGGTTCGATTGCGACTTGGTGCCTTACCCGCTGATACGCGCTGTCGACGAGGCCTGTCGTCGCCTGCCGGCGTTCCGGTCGGCGTTGCCGGAAAACCAGCCCGACTATCCGAAGGGACGGCCGGCAGGATGAGTTCTCTCTATGTAATCGGTTATCCGAAACTGGCGGATCGCGATTTCGAGCGGATTCAAAGCCTGCGACAAGAGCACGATCCCCAGGCCGGCCTTGTGGCGCCCCACTTCACGTTGGTCTTCGGCCTTTCGGACGTGCCGGCCGATGCGCTCCAGGCGCATGTTCGCGCCGTCGCCGGCGCCGCGTCTCCGATTGCGTTTGTTTTGCGCCATACGGTGATCGACGCGGTGGGAGAGAGCGCCTACCTCTATCTCGTACCGCAGGAAGGCGGGGGTGAGTTGGTCAGGCTGCATGGCGGGCTCTATACTGGTCCGCTGCTGTCGGCGATAACGCTCGGTGTTCCCTTTGTCCCGCATATCACCATTGGCCGGTTCGCCGACGACGGCTCGGCGAAAGCGGTATTCGACGAGGTGTGCCATACCGGTGTAGATATCGCGGGCCGGCTCTCGGCGCTCACGATCGTTCGTCACGACGGCGATGCGCTGCAGCCGCTGGCCACCGTTGCGCTCGACGGCGCGCCGCAACGGGCACCATAGAAGGTCAATCCCGATGGAGCTGGATACGTTCCGAACCGAACGGCTCTCGGCGCAACGCCTTTCAGCCGAACATTTCGACACACTCTGCCGCATGCACAGGGACGAGGCGGTCATGGCCACCTTGGGCGGCGTACGGTCGGACCGGGAGACGCGGGAATTCCTTGCCAATAACCTCGCGCATTGGGACCGCCACGGCTTCGGTCTTTGGGTCCTGCGCGACCGGACAACCGACGGGTTCGCCGGGCGGGCCGGCCTCCGCCATGTCGACATCGACGGCAGTCCGGAGGTGGAGTTGGCCTACGCGTTAATGTCGGATTATTGGTCGCGTGGGCTCGCGACGGAAATCTCGGTCCGGCTTCTCGAGATCGGTTTCCGCCATCTCGGGCTGGACGACATCGCCTGTTACACATCGACCGAGAACCGGGCGTCCCGGCACGTCATGCAAAAACGCGGTTTCGTTTACGAGCGGACATTCGTTCAAGACGACCTGCCGCATGTGCTCTATCGCCTCACCGCCGCCGACTGGCACGCCTCGCTCGAATAGCCGGCCGGTAGAGGCGCCTACTTGCGCGCTTTGCCGCGTTTGGCCTTGGGCTTGATCCGATAACTTCTGTCGTCGTGGATGTAAGCACGGCCCGCGATCTCGTCCGGCGTCTTACCTGAAAGCACCTGGTTGACGTCGGCCACCACCTCGGGCCGCAGCCGGTAGTACTGATGGTTCGAGAGGTCGCCCTTTGCTTCGTCGACGTCGCGGCAATCGACCAGGGAAATCTTACGCGGGATGTTATCCCGGATGCGCGGCCCTTCCGCGCCGAGACGGTCGGGATTGCGTTTCGTTCGGTCGCTGATCATCAGGGCCCTGTCGCCGCGGCTGTAATAAATATGTACGGCTTTCGCGAGGCTCGGCAGCAGTCTGAGCTTATGATCGTGTTCGAAGACGTCGTCGTCTTCGTCGGCGGCCATCAGGAATATGTTGTCGATAATCTGCGGCAACCGGCCGCCCAGTTCGCCGCGGATCGCCTGGAAAGCGTGGCGCAAGGCATAGTTGCCCATCGAATGGGCGACCAGGTGGATCGACTGTTCGCAATGCCGCTCTCGGCCGATCTTGATCAGGAAGTCCCTTAGTTTCAGAAAGGCCCGCGCAATCGCCAGGCCCGATGCGCGTGCGTCGTCACGGTCGCTGTAATAGGAGATCAGCGGCGCCATCGCGCCGTCGGATGGCCAGGAGAACACGAACGCCAAGGGCTCGCGTCCCTGCACCCGGTATTTGTCCTTAAGCTCGGCGGCGCGGGCCAGCGCGGACTCCATGTCGGACGCATAGCCATGAATAAGGCATATCACGTCGATATTCTCCGACTGCATGCGTTCGCGCAGCGTCTCGAAGATCTGCTTGCTGCCCAGGACCTCTTTTTCGCTTGCGCCCTCCACCAGGGTCTCGGGCGCGAGATCAATGCGCTCTACCGAATACTCGCCGCGCCGCTTTCGAACCGCCGCCGATCCGAACCGCAGCGTATGCGGGCCGCTTTCGTTGAAGGCATTGCCGAACGCCGGTTCGGCGCCCTCCGCCTCGACCTTTCTATTGGTCGCAAAATAGACCTCGATCATCGCCCCCTCCAATCGACCGGTCTGTCGCTGCTTTGAAAAACAGAGCCTAAGGTCTGCCCGGATGCACGGCAACGCAATCGGCGAAATTCCCTGGGGAGCCGATCAACTTTCTTTCGTCGCGCTCTGCCCGGCTTCGGCCAGTATCCAGTCTCGGAAGGCGGCGACTTTCGGCGTATCGGCCGTCGCGATCGGACTCACGACGAAGTAGGTGAACTTTGGGCATAGTCCCAACGCGAAAGGTCGCACCAGGCGGCCGGCGGCAAGGTCGTCCGCGACCAGGATATCGCTGACAAGGGCAACGCCGTGCCCTTGCATGGCGGCTTCCAACGCCAGGCTGCTGTGGGAGAATTGCGGCCCACGCTCCGGGTCGATATCCGTCACTCCGGCGGCGGTCAGCCACATCCGCCAGTTCGGCCAGATCGGGTCCTGGCTCTCCCAGACTTCATGCAGCAGGGTGTGATGCCGCAGGTCTTCCGGCGCCCGGATCGGGTGGCGACCGTCCCGCAATGCCGGGCAGCAAACCGGGAAAATCTCGTCGCTGACAAGTTTGTCGCTTCTGCATCCAGCATAGTTCCCGGGGCCGTAGCGGATCGCCATGTCGACGTCACCTCTGGTCAGGTCCGCCGGCAACATGTCCGAGTCGATCCGCACATCGATCTCCGGCTGACTATCGGCGAACCGGTCCAGCCGGCGCACCAGCCATTTGGCGGCGAACGACGGCGCGACACTGACGGTCAGGACGCCACGCCGATCCTGGCGCTGCATGGCCTTAGCCGCATCCGCCAGTTTGTCGAAGGCTTCGCTAAGCGGCCTTAAACCCGCCTGCCCGGCATCCGTCAGCAGCAAACGGCGGTTCAGGCGTCGGAACAGCGGGACGCCCAGGTGGTCTTCGAGCGATTTGACCTGGTGGCCTACGGCGGCCGGGGTGACATGCAGTTCGGCTGCGGCATCGGTGAAACTCAAATGGCGTGCGGCAGCCTCGAAGGCGCGTAACGCGTTGAGTGGCGGCAAACGGCGTGACATGTTCTTTCGCTATAGATTTTCTATGCTGATAGAAGCAGAAAAATCGTTTGTCGGCAAGAGTATTAGGCCCCAATTTTCAGAGAGAACTTGGATCTGTTGTCGAGATTACTTTGGCTCGAATCAGGAGGCTGCCATGAAGCGCTTTTCGGATGTCTACCTTCGCGTCATGTGGCCGCGCTCGCACCGGGATCGGCAACCCATCGACTTCTCGCTCGCCATCCTGACCTACCGGTTGGCCGTGCTCGTAGAGCGGGCGGTCGACGGCGCTGCCCTGGCGCTCGCCGCTTGGCGGAAGCGGCGACGGCGCCGCATGGCGGTTTGGGACCTTCTTCGATACAACGACCGGCTGCTGTCCGACATGGGTCTCGATCGCGGCCGGATACAGGCCTACATCGACGGTTTGGAGGACGACCCGACGCTAAAATCGCGGTTGCCCACCGCCGCGTGGGTTCGAGATATGAGGCCGGATACGCGCCGCACCGTGGCCAGTTTATCGTGCAACGACGATGCTGCCTCAGGCACCGCCTGACGATCGATTATGCTATCCTGTCCGGGACTTTCAGAGGCCGGACGGGGCGTGCTGGGAAAACGGACGATAGCGCTGGTCGTGGCGACCGCTGTTCTGGCGGTGTCAACCTCGGCCGTGGCGGGTGGGTCGAAGCATTATTACGGCCGGTATCACTACGGCCACCATCACCATCATAACGACGACGCCTATTGGATCGGCGTGGCGTTGATCGGCGGGCTGGTGCTGGGACATTTGTTGACTCGCGCCGCCGACGCGCCGCCTCGGCGGTACGCTCGACGGGTTCGGCCGGTACTCGGCGACTGCCGGCCGACCACGGGGATCGGCTACCGGGACGGCCGCAAGGCGGAATTCGGCGGCACCATCTGCTACGACGCCGCCCGCCGCGGCTACATAACGCCGGGCAGCGCGTACTTCATTCGATACTTGAGATAGGGCCCGGCGGCGGCCCAAAAAGACGACGCGGCCCGGTGGAGGGGGGATCAATACCGGGCCGCGTCTATTCGCCTACGTAGGATACCAGAGAGGATGGCCGCTCCCTGATCGTTGACGCGATAGTAGCGCGTGGCGGCGTCGAAGGTCCTAACAAGACGTGGCATTGTCGTGGCATTGCGACCCGAATTCCCGGACAATTTTCGATAAAGTCAAAGGAGTTAGAGAGATTTCCTAGGCTTTCAGATGAAACACCGATATCGGCTCGTGGCGGCCCCGCAAATGTTGGCTGCCGACCGGCGAAAGGTCATAGCCCGGACCGATGCGGTCGGCCGTATCGCCGCTGACAAGCGTGGAAACGCCCGTATCCTGCCGCAGCAACTCGCGCGCCAGCCCTTCCAGCCGTTCGGCCGTGTTCACCACGTCGCCGATGATGGTGTAATTGACCCGGCCCGGCGCGCCGATATTGCCGACGATCACGGGACCGCTATGCATGCCGATCCTGAGGCCGATCGGCGGCAGGCCGGCATTACGGCGCCTTGCGTTGTCGGCTTCGACGGCCCGGGCGATGGCAAGGGCGGCGCGGCAGGCGCGTTCGGCATGATCGGCCTGTCGCTCCGGGGCGCCCCAGAACGCCATCAACGCGTCGCCCATATACTTGTCGACCGTGCCGCCCTCCGCCTCGATACAGCCGGCGACGAGTGTGAAATGCTCGTTCAGGAATGCGGCCACTGCCGGCGCGGGAAGCTCTTCCGCGAAGGCCGTGAAGCCGACGATGTCGGTGAACAGTACGGTCACCTCGCGCTCTTCGGATTGCTCCGGATCCTCGCCGCCGCGCGCGATCAGGCGCCGGACCAGGGACCGCGGCACATAGGTTTCGAACCAGCGCAACCCGCCGATCATGGCGTTGAAGGCGTTTGCCGCTTCGTTGACTTCGCGGAACCGGCTCCGTCCGATCGTCGGCGCGCCGTCGAGGTTGAGATAGCGGATTTGCCGCGCGGCGGAGGCCAGTTCCAGGATCGGCCGGCTCAGTCCCCGGCCAAGCCAGACGGCGAGGGCCAGCGCCACCGCCAGGATGCCGAGCCCGATCCACGGCATCAGGCCCAGGCGCTGCAACTGGCTGGCGGCGTCTCCAACCGGCGCATAGCTGCCGACCAGCCAGGCCGGCTTGCCGAATCCCGTTAGCGCGCGAAACAGCACCACATAGGTTTCGCCCTCCAGGTCGACGATGCGCGCTTTGAGGCCGTTTCTCATCGGCACGCTGATTTGCGCCGGTTGCTCCGCGGTCCAGAGCCGGGCCAGAACCGGGTCGCCCAATTCGCTTAGGGCCGGCAGCGGACGGATATCGCTGAGGCCGGGAAAGCCGTTCAGCAGCCTGGGATGCGCGAGGACCGAGTGCTGGCCCGACAGTATGAAAGTATTGTCGGTATGGTTGCCGCCCAACGCGCCGAGGAAGCTGGACAGGTCGGAGATCGACACGCCGGCGATCAACGCGCCGGCGAAGCGTCCGTCGCGGCGAAGCGGCACCCGAATGTTGATGAACGTCTGACCGGTGTCCTCGGCGACAAACAGCTCGCCCCAATAGGCCGCGCCGGCATTTTTCACCTCGGCCATGGTACGCTGAAAATAGGCGCTGTCGCTCCAGTCCGCGAAGGAAACCGATTCGTTCGGGCGGTTTCGGAACGCGCGCAGCACCCTTAAGTCTGGATCGACGAACGCGACGACGGAAACCTGTGGCACGGCGGCAAGCGAGGCCGTCAACAGCTTGCCGATCGCCGTTTTGTCGGCGAGGTCGACGCTGGGGTCGGTCATCAGGTCGGCAAGGAACGCGATCTGCGCATGCGCCGGGTCGAGATGGGCGCGGGTATGCTCGATGATCGAGCCGATGATCAGTTCGGCCTTGTCGCGTATCAGTTCAGTCGTATTGCGGCGGGCGACCTCATATCCCGCGACGAACACTAGGGCCACGGCCACCAGCACCAGACCGCCGATGCCGCCGAGTATCGCATGGGCGATGGGCAGGCCGCTGGGTCGGTTGCCAGTCTTCGCTGTCCCAGGGGTATCGGTCACCGGCGAATACTATTCATGCGCCGGCGACCGTGAATTGATTCAGGTCAGATCGGTTTCGCCGGCTTGTTCGGCAACCGGGCTATCGATGCCGAGGATGGTCGCGATCCTTACCGCGTCGTCCCATGGCACTTCCACCTCATCCTCCACGGTCATGCCCAGCAAAGCCTGCCCGGTCGGATCGTCTGCGGAGGCGATGCCGTTGGCAAGATCGGTCGCGCCGGTATCGACAATCAGCGCGTAGTGTCGGTTCGGCTCGTCGGCGAAGGCCAGCACGACACGGTCCCCCGTCCGGACGGCTCTGACCGTTTGTTCCGTCTCGTCCGGGCCGATCTCCTGCGTTTCCCCTCGGATCGTTCTATGCGCGACCCAATCGAACGCCGTCGGCGCCGCCTCGTTCGGCCGGATCTCGGCCGCTTCCAGCGCGGCGACCAGGTCGGCCATGCAGGCGTCCGGGTCCAGGACGAAACTGGAGGCCCAGCAGCGCCAGATCCGCCAGCCGACCCTTTCCAGGACCTTTTGCCGGCGCCAGTCGTCCAGCCAATCCGGCGACCCGCCGCCGCTGTCGCCGTCCAGGCAGATGGCCAGGCGGCGGCCGTCGTTGCCTTCGACCACCAGGTCAAGCTCGAAGTCGCCGGCCCGGACCTTCGGCGTCGCATGGTAGCCGTGATCGGTCAAACGGTTGAACAGGTCGCGTTCCAGGTCCGTGCCGCACCGGTCGATCAGCCGGTCCGGGCCCGTCGCGCGGTCGGGCATCGGATTGCGGAAATGGTCGATCACGCGGGCTTTCAGATCGCGCGGGTTGGTCAGGTCGGACGGTTGGACGGAGCGGAACAAATACATCCGGTCGCGCGCCCGCGACAAAGCAACATTGAACCGCTGCTGCCAAAGCAGCGAGCTTTGCGCGTGGGCGCGGCCCGGGCTCGCCACCATCGAGATGAACATCACATCGCGTTCCTTGCCCTGGAATGTGGCGGCGTCGCCGCAGGCGATATGGTGATGCATGAACCGGTCCTCGCCGATCCGTTCGATCAGCAGGCTCCGGATGTAATGCGCCTGGGCATCGCCGATCAGCGACACGACGCCGAACGTCCGATCGTCGAAAACGGGATCGCCGACCAGGCGTTCGATCTCGTCGACGATGGCGTTCGCCTCGGCGGGATTGATCTTTCTGTCGTCGCGCCGGCCGTCCGGCAGATAAACATCGACCAACGGTGGGTCCAGCCGCTCGGCCATCGTCGGTATGCGAAGCGGCGCGATCTGTTCCGGATAGAACTGGGTGCTGAACCGGATGATCGCCTCGACGCAGCGGAAATGCTCGTTCAGCAGCACCCGTTGACCCGGATAAACGGTCTGCGCCAACTCGTACAGCGACCCGCCGGGCATCAGCATGTCGGCGAACGGCTGCGACCCCAGATGGCGGCGGCGCAGTTGCAGCAACTTGCGTTCCTCCAGGCCGACCGAGGCCGGGCTGACCTGCCGGTCGTCGCCGACCACCAGCACCTTCTTCGCCCGCAGCAGCGCCGGCAGCGCCATGGCGTCCGACTGCGAGGCTTCGTCGACGATCACCAGGTCGAATGCACCGATATCGGCCGGCAGGGTTTCGGACACCCGCCAGGTCGGCATCACCCAGCAGGGCACGGAGGCCAGGCATTCGTCCATGGCCCGGCGGGCGTCGCCGCGATAGCGCCGGGCGCGAACGCCGGTGCCGGCGCCGATCCGGCGCACGGCGGAAATGAAGCGCACCAATGCCGCCAGCCGCGCCTCGGTCATCCGGCGGTGCAGGCCGATATAGGTGCGCAGCCGAACCAACTCGGACATGGCCCGTTCCATCTGGCTGTCCAACGTCAGGCGCCGCTCGGACAGCGCCTTCAGCGGTGCCCGGGGATCGATCTCTTCCAGGTGGCTTTCCAGGCGGCGAAAGGCCCAGGACCGGTGCCAGTCGTCCGGCGTCAACCGATCCCCGGTCTCCTCCGCCGGTTCGGATTTCAGCAACGCGGCCCAGTTCGGCGCGCCGGATGCCTCGATTGACGCTGCGATACGCTTTATCTCGTCGAAATCGGCCTCAAGCGCGTGAACTCGGCTAAGTTCGGCCAACAGGGCGGCCCAGTCTTGTTCGATAACGTCCAGAGTGGTTTCCGGGTCACCGACCATCGTCCCGAGAAAACCGCGCAGCGCGTCGACTACCGGCCCGTCGAATTCGGCAAGGTTATTCAGCGCCTGGTTCAGCCCGTTGCGCGCGGCGCTCAATCGGATACGCGCCAGGTTGTTCTCCAACGCGGCGATAGCGCGGTCCAGCGCCGCCGTGTCCGTCGCAGTTTCGCCTGGGTCCAGACCATAGGGAAACAGGACCTCCATCTCGGACTTCCAGGTGTCGCGAAAAGTTGTGGCAGTGTCGCGGAGACGGTTCAGCGACCGATGCATATCCGCGAGCCATCGACCGGTTTCGCCAAGGGTAGCTTCGTCACCCTGCGGTGCGGGCGGCAGGTCCAACGCCTCGACGACGCCGGCCCAGCGGGCCGTCAACCGCTTCAAACCGGCTTCGTAGTCGAGAAACGTCGCGATGTGCGACCACTGCCCGGCATCCTTTGGCGGCTCGCCGGCCACGGTGATTTCCGCGGTCAGCGCTTTGGCACCCGCTTTGCCGGGCATAAGGGCGGGGAAGGGACGTTTGCCTTCCGCCGCTCTGGCGACCGCCGCGGTGACGGCGTCCCGCTCGGTGCCGAGCGCAGGCACGATTACCGGCCGTTCGATAAAGGCGAGCCTGCCCTCCACCAGCACGGCCATATCGTCGATCAGCGCATCGACTGCGGCAACGTCCGGCCGCTCGCCGTCCGGAGCCAGCCAGGCCAGGTAGAGATCGTTCAGCCATTTCCGGTCGCCGGTTTCCCGCAGAACCGTGCGCTGATCGCGAAGCGCCGACAACAGCGCGTCGGCGCGCTCGACCGCATCTTCCGCCTCCGTAGCGAGCGTGGGCATCCGATCCGCTTCCGCCAGTCGAAGCAGGGCGTCCGCCCTTGTCAGGTCGTCATGCGCCGCGGTGATTTCATTGGCGGCCGGTATTTGGTCGGCGCTTGGCAACAGGCAACTCAGATAGACGATGTCGGCGCCGACCTTTCGCCGTGCCGCCCGCAGCTTGGCGATATCCGCGTCGGTGAACTGCGGATCGAAGTCCAAACCCGCCCCGATCCGGTCTTCCAGCCAGGCATGGGCCGGGCGTTCCTGCGCGACGCGGGCCGCCAGGTCGGCGGGCATTCGGTCGCCGCTATCCCATACATTGTCCGCAATGGGCGTCAGCTGCTTGCCGGCCCAGTCGCGAACGGCGCCATCCAGCGCGGCCGTCTCCTGGCGGAGGTCCAGGATCTCCCGCTCTTTCGCCAGCCTCTCTCGGTCGATCCGCGCGGGATCCTGGTTGGCGACGTCGTTGGCGATGAACGCGACCGCCTTTTCCAACTGCCTCAGGCCGTCGCGTTCGCTGGTCAGCAAGTTGATCGTCAGGTCGCGCAGCTCCGGCGGAAAGTGCCCGCGCAGCACCTCCAGCGCCCCTTCGCCTTTGGAGGTAACCAGTACGCTTCGCCCCGTCGCCAGGTAGTGGCAGACGATGTTGGCGATGGTGTGCGACTTGCCGGTGCCGGGCGGTCCTTGCACGACGATGCCGTCGGCGGCCTCCAGCCGGCGGACGATATCCAGTTGCGCGTCGTTGTAGGGTTTCGGAAAGAATACGTCGCCGTCGAAGCCGGCCGGATACGCTGCCGATTCCGATGTTTCCGCTTCGCCGCTCAGCGACAGCGGCAAGGCGATGCCGGCGCCCGCCGCCATGTCGCCGGGCAGGGTGACCAGCCGCGCCGCCGCGGCGGGCAGCGCTTCCGGCGAAGCGGCGGCGATATGGCGTCTCAGCCTTTCGACATCCTGGATGAAGAAGTTGCCGCCGCGCGGCCGCGCATAGACCGCCCAGCTATCGGTGATCGTCAGGTTGGCGCCGGCGGGCGGCGGCCGCCGGTCGGTGGGATCGTGCGACGTGTCGGGATGGTAGACGCCGTCGGACGACAACAGCGTGGCTGCCTGGCGCAATATCGGCTCGTAGCTCGCCCGCTCGAACGGCGAGAAATCGGCCGGTCCGTCCGCGGTCGCGCCGTTCTCCCGTTGCAGGATGGCCGTCAGATGCCGTTCCGCCGCCTCGCGCACCCGCGCTGCGCCTGGGTTATCCAGTTCCTCGAACGGTTTCAGGTAGATCTGCGGGTCGCTCTCGCGCGGCCGTACCCGGATCGTATGGGTCAGCGGATCGATTTCGACCTCGACCAGGGCCTCGATCAGCGGGTGTTCGATCGTCCGACCTTCGGTCCGCCACAGAGCCAGGCCGACGCCCAGCGCGACTTCTGTCGGATTTTCAGCGCCTTCCGCCTCTATGGTTTGCGCCAGCGCGAAGAACCGGTCGTAGATGGCAATGCTCTCGCGCCGCGGCCGTTCCGCCTCCGACCACCGCTGCCACGGGCCGCTGATGTAAGCGTCCACCTGGCGTTGAATGGCGGGCAGCCGGTCGAGTTGCAGGCGCACCTGGACCTGGTCCGGCGCGGTTTCCGATATTTCCAGGTCCGCCACGTCACCCGGGTCGGTGGCGCCGGTCCGCACCAGGTCAGCCGCCGCCACCCGCGACATCGTCGCGGTCCGGCTGGCCGTGACGCCGGGTTCCTGTCCGGGGTCGGGCGATATCTCGAGCCAGTCCGCGATCGCGCTCGGCGGCTCGGGCGGATCGTGGCGCTGCAGTCGGTCCAGCTTCAGCCAGACGGCGCCCTCGTCGTCGACCAGGTCGTGCAGGATGCCGACCCTGTCGCGCAGCTGATATTCGTGAAACGCCAGCGCCCGGTAGCTCCGAAGCGAAAAAACGGCGCTCTCGGTCAGCCGCGCCATCTCCTCGACATAGGTCAGCAGTCCGTTCAAACGTTGTTTGGTTTCCGGCAAACGGGTCGCCCTCTTTTCATCCCGGCCGGAATCGCGGCCTAACCCTATATGGGAGGCGTTTGGGATCTGCATCGGCAATCAACCTTAATGTCCCGGCGTGACGGTTATCGCAGCCGGCGCGGAACCTTGTCTGCCACCGCCTTGCGCTTTTGGTGGCATCTTCGTGGCAATTTGGGGGCAGGCCTTACAAAGGCTTTATGCAGCCAGGCGATGCTCCAGCCGGCTCAGCAGGCGGACGACCGGCCACAGCAGCAGCAGGTACAGGCCGGCGGCCAGGATAATGGGGGAGGCGTTGTAGCTGATGGACCGCGCCATCTCAGCCGAATAGAGCAGTTCTGGCAAAGCCACGACGCTCGCGATCGACGTCAGCTTGACCACTTCCAGCGTATTGCTGATCAGGTCGGGAAGAACGTTGCGGACGGCCTGCGGCAGTATGACGTTCGTCATGGCCAGCAGTTTGGTCAGACCGGTGGAGCGGGCGGCCTCCATCTGTCCCTTGCCGATGCTCTCTATGCCGGCGCGCAGGATCTCGCCGTAGTAGCAGGATGTATTGAGGAAGAAGGCCAGGGTCACGGCCGCGAAGGCCGGCAGGTCGATGCCCGCGAACGGTAACCCCGCATGGATGAAGATCAGCAGCACCAGCGGCGGGAAAGCCCGGAAGAAATCAACATAGGCGATCATCGGCCAACGCAGCAGGCGGGACCGGGCGCCGCTTACCAGCGCCACCAGCAACCCGCCCGCGAAGCCGACCGGCACGACCACGGCGACCAGCAGCAGGGTCATGCCGAAACCGGTCAGCACGGTCGGCAGCGCGCTCTGCATGATCGCCAGGTTGAAGAAGTTTTCGACCAGGATATCCATTACTGGCGCTTCCAGGCGAACCGGGTTTCGATCCAGCGACCGAACACGACCACGGGAATGAACAGCAGCAGGTAGGCGGCGGCGCCCAGCATCAGCGGCGATGCGTTGCCGGAGAACGACTGCGCCGTGGTCGCCTGATTGAGGATCTCGCCGACGCCCACCACGGAGCCGAGCGCCGTGTTCTTGGTGATCGCGATGGTGCGGTTGGTCAGGGGCGGTACGGTGATCCGGATCGCCTGCGGCAGGACCACGCTGATCAGCGTTTGGATGTGGGTCAGTCCGGTCGAGCGGGCGGCCTGCCACTGGCCTTTATCTATGGACACGATGCCGGCCCGGAAGATCTCCTCCGCGAAAGCGCCCAGGACCAGGGTGAGCGTCAGCCAGACGACCGTGAAGCCGCTCATGCTGATGCCGACGCTCGGCAGGGCGAAGTAAAACAGGATGATCAGCACCAGCGGCGGCAGCGCTCGCAACAGGTCCGCATAGAGCACGATCAGCAGATCGACCGGCGTAAACTTGAGCGATCGGATCAGCGCCAGAACCAGTCCCAGCGCAATGCCGGCGACGACGATCTGTATCGCCAGCAGGCAGGTCAGGAAAAAGCCGTCGACAATCGACGGCAGATACTGCTCGATGACGTCCGAATTGAAGAAACTGAAGACGAAGCGGTCCCAGTCGTTCATGCGTGGGCGACCCGGGCCAGGAACTCGCGGGTGCGCGGGAAGGTCGGGTTGCTGAACATCTGTTCCGGCGGCCCCTCTTCGACGATCAGTCCGCCGTCGATGAAGGTGACCCGGTCCGCCGCCGCGCGGGCGAACTGCATCTCATGGCTGACGACCACCATGGTCATGCCGGACTCGCGCATGTCCTGCATAACCTTCAGCACGCTGCCCACCAGTTCAGGGTCCAACGCGCTGGTCGGTTCGTCGAACAGCATGATCTTCGGCTCCAGCGCCAGCGCCCGGGCGATTGCCACCCGCTGCTGTTGCCCGCCGGACAATTCGTTCGGAAAGGCTTCCGCCTTGTCGGCCATGCCGACCCGTTCCAGCGCGGCCAGAGCGGTCTCGGCCGCTTCCGCGCGGCCCTGCTTCAGCACCTTGCGCAAAGCCAGCGTCACGTTGCCGGACGCCGTCATATGCGGATACAGGTTGAACGACTGAAACACCATGCCGATCCGCTGGCGCATTTTGTTGATGTCGACGCCCGGTGCGGTCAGGTCGACGCCGTCAACGGTGACCGTTCCGCTGGTCGGTTCCTCCAGCAGGTTGCAGCAGCGAAGCAGGGTGCTCTTGCCGGAACCGGACGGGCCGATGACGAACACAAGCTCCCGTTCGGCTACTTGGAAGTCGATCCCGGCCAAGACCTCGGTATGGCCGAAAGACTTGTGCAGCCCGCGCACGTCCAGCAGGTACGGATTGGTCACCGCGATTGTCGCCTTGTTCGGGAAGGGGTGCGGCCGCCCCGGAAAGGCGGCCGCTCAATCAAGCTAGTCGCACTTCGGCGTATGCGCGGAGGCCTCGTAGCCGTCCTTGTCGGGAACGCCGTAGCCGGCCTGCACGGTCACCGCAGCCGAGCCGGCGGCCGGGGTTACGCCGAACCATTTCTCGCTCAGCTTGGCGATGGTGCCGTCCAGCTTCATGCACTCGATCGCGCCTTCTACCATATTGCGTGTTTCGACGTCGTCCTTGCGGAACGGCATGGCGAACACCCGGCCGGTCGAATGCAGGTAGGACAGTTCCAGGTTGTCGTTTTTCTTCGCGGCCCAGGCGATCACCGTGTTGCCGGCCACGTTGGCGGCGGCCCGTCCGGCCAGTACCGCCTGCACGGCGTCGGTATTGGTGCCGTAGGATTCCACCTTCCAGCCGACTTCCTTGGCCAGGTTGCGCGCCCACCGGTCGTAGGCCGACCCCTTGTTCACGGCGATGGTCTTGCCCTTCAGGTCGCTGAGCTTGGTGATCTGCTCTCCGCCCTTCTTGATCACGAACTGGTAGTCGGTGTTCAGGTAGCCTTCGGTGAACAGCAGGGTCTTGGTGCGCTCGTCGGTCACCGTGGTCGGCGCGACGATGAAGTCGTACTTGCCGGCGTTCATCGCCGGCAGCAGGCCGGACCATTGCGCGGCGGTGATATCCATCTTCACGCCAAGCCGTTTGCCGATCTCGTTCGCCAAATCCACGTTGAAGCCCTCGACCCCGCCGTCCGCGGTTGGCATCGCGTGCGGCGCGAAAGTGCCGTCCAGCGCGACCTTGAATTCCTTCGACTGCGCTGTCCCGGTAACGGTTGTCGCGGCGATCAGGGCCATGCCGGCCAGAACGCCCAATTTCGTAGCAATCTCTCTCATGTCGTCCCCTGTTAGGTTGTCTTGTTCGCGCCGGCTTTGTTCTCGCGGTGTCCGCTCGTTGTTCCGACGCCTGATCCGGCTATGGTAGCCAGCATCTATTGTGCACCGCAATATGGTCGGGGAAATTCGTTTGGCGGCTACTCTCCGCGGTATGTCGCCGGAACAATCGTCGGCCGGTTGATTTCCGGTGTCGTGTAGCAATCCACCAGTGCCAGGGTGCGATAGCAGTAACCGACCGTGTCGACGGGTCCGGCGATGGGCGCCGGGCCAACGCAGGCGCCAAGCATGGCTGCCGCCGAACAGATCGCGGCAACCCGAAGAATCCGCGCTGGGCGCCGGTGCAATTCCGCCATCCTCGAATCTCTCCCGCCGCGCAATTTGCCGTTGATTGACGGCTCTCCGACGCGCCAATATACACCGATATCGTCTCGCAAAATCCGCTCAAACACCGGCGCGTCGCGCAGTCCGAGGGTCTCGTGGCAAAGGAAACCGTAGTTCGCAGGCTTGCCACCGTCGTTTGCGCGGATGTGGCCGGGTATTCGCGCCTTATGGGGGCCGACGAGACCGGAACGCTGGCGGCCTTCAAAGCTCACCGGCGGGAGGTGATCGATCCGCTGGTGGCGCACCACCGGGGCCGCCTGGTCAGCGCAGCCGGCGACGGCCTGCTGCTGGAGTTCGCCAGCGTCGTCGATGCCGTGTCCTGCGCCGTCGCGGTGCAGGAGCGGATGGGCGAGCGCAATGCCGACCTGCCGGACGACCGCCGGATGCTTTTTCGCTTTGGCATCAACCTCGCGGACGTGATCGTCGATGGCGACGATATTCACGGCGACGGCGTCAATGTCGCCTCGCGGCTGGAAACGTTGGCGGACCCCGGGGCGATCTGTCTGTCCGGCCCGGTGTACGATCAGGTGCATAACCGGCTCGACCTCGACTATGCCGATCTCGGCGACCTGCCGGTCAAGAACATCGCGGAACCGGTTCGGACCTACATGGTCCGCACAGCCGCGATGGCGGCGGAACAGCCCGCCACGCCGCCGCAGCCGGAATCGGCGCGGGGCTCGATCGCCGTGCTGCCGTTCGAAAGCCTGTCGCGCGGCGACGACGACGCCTATCTGGCGGACGGCATCACGTCCGAAGTGATCAGCATGCTGTCGCGGGTGCCCGACCTGCGCGTGACCTCGCGCGTGGCGTCGTTCGCCTACCGGGCGCGCGGCGGCGTGCACGGTGTGATGCGCGATCTCGGGCCCAGCTACATCCTGACCGGCAATGTCAGGCGCGCCGGTGACAGGATCCGGGTTATCGCCGAGTTGTCGGACGCGGCCGACGGCACCCAGCTCTGGTCCAACCGCTACGACCGCGAATTCGCCGACTTCCTCGCGGTTCAGGAAGAACTGGCGGAGGCCATCGTCATCGCCTTCGGTGGCGAATACCTACGGGCTGAATGGCGCCGCGCCAGCCACCGTCCGACCGACTCGCTGGACGCCTGGGGCCTGGTCCAGAAAGCCAAGACACGGCATATACCCGACAACCGCGCCGCCATCGACGAGGCGCTGGAACTTGGCCACCGCGCGGTGGAACTGGATCCGGCCTATGCCGGCGCCCATGCATCGGTGGCGTCGACCCTGATGTTCCGGGTGATCAACGGCTTCAGTGCGCAGCCGGAAGAAGACCGCAAGATGGCGCTGGCGGCGGCCGATAAGGCGAGCCGGCTGGCCTCCAACGACCCGGCCGTCCTGCGTTCCCTTGGCAATGTCTGGAGCAACTGTGGCGCCCACGGCAAGGCGGTGCGATCGCTCCGCCGAGCGGTGGAACTGGCGCCGTTCGACTTCCATTCCTGGGGCCGCCTCGGCCGCACCCTGGCCTATGGCGGCGGTGCCGAGGAACTGGCCGAAGGCCACGCCATTCTCGACCGCATCCTCGCCTCCGCGCCGAACCATCCGATGGTGCCGTTCTGGCTCTACTTCAAGGCCAATGCCTGCATGAAGGACGACCGGTACGAGGAAGCGGCCGACCTGGCCCGCCGCAGCATCGAGTTGCAGCCGGGCTATTCCGGCGCCTGGCTGGCGCTTGCCAATGCTCTCGGCCGGTTGGACCGGCCGGAAGAAGCACGCCAGGCGATGGACCGGGCGCGGGAGGCCAATCCGGACATGACGCCGGAACACCTGGCCGCCCAGATCCGTATTCTGTCGGGCGGGGCGGAAGGGTCCGACGATAAAGCGCTGGCCGGTCTCCGCGCCGCCGGCTTGTTGTAGGAGGGACGATGTCGGTCGACGGCAAGGTCGCGAACCATTACAGCCATGGCGACCTGGCGCAGACCATCCTGGCGGCCTTGGCGGCGGCAGGTAAGGACCTCGACGAGCTCACGCCGGCGGATCTGGCGCCGGTGGACGAGTTCCATATCGGCGGCCGCGAGGCGACGGTCGATTTCGCCGGCCGTTTCGGCGCCAAGGCGGGCATGCACCTGCTCGACGTCGGCTGCGGCATCGGCGGTGCCTCCCGCTACTTTGCCGGCAGTCATGGCTGCCGCGTAACGGGCATCGATCTGACGCCGGAATACTGCGCCGTCGCGGCCACCCTGGCCGAGAAGGTCGGTCTTGCCGATCACGTCCGCTACCGTCAGGCCAACGCGCTCTCGATGCCGTTCGAAGATGAGACATTCGACGGCGCCTATACGTTTCACGTCGCGATGAACATCGCCGACAAGGCTGGCCTCTATGCGGAGATCGCCCGCGTGCTGCGGCCCGATGCGATCTTCGGCATCTACGATGTCTGCGGTGGGGAGACGGAAGAACTACACTTCCCGGTGCCGTGGGCCGACGATCCGTCGATCAGCTTTCTGGCAGGGCCAGACGAAATGACCGCCTTGCTGGACGTTGCCGGCTTCGATGTCGTCGAAACCCTAGACCGGTCCGAGTTCGCCAAGGACTTCTTCGACCGTATGCGTCAGGCCGCCGCCGAAACCGGCCCGCCGCCCCTGGGCCTGCATCTCCTAATGGGACCGGCATTCCCTGAAAAGCTGAAGAACATGGTGCGCAACCTGCACGAAGGCAGAATCTATCCCACCGAATTCATCTGTCGGCGCCGCTGAACCGGTAACGAAGATGATGAGCGACCGGCCGGAACTGCGTTCCGGCTCGGTCAACCCGTCCGCCGAATGACGTGCGATGCAAATCGCGTCAGTCGGGCCTGCGTCGTCGCACCAGGACAAACCCGGCAAGGCTAAGGCCGAGCAGCCCAAGAGCAGCGGGCTCCGGGACCGCATCGCCGTCGTCCGTGACCAAGATAAGCCTTTGTATTCCCTCCGGCCCTGGAACGCCTCCTGAATTGGTGAACAGGACGTCGATCCCATCGCTGCGGCTGAGCAACGCCCCTCCGACCGTGAAGAACCCACCGATAGCGTCGTTCAGGTCGCTGATCGCGTCGGTGTTGAGATCGAAACTAAAGAGATCCAATTCGATGCTGCTGGTAGTCGGGACCTCGAAAGCGCCGTAGCTGGTTCCGCTGCCGAGGTCGTCGAATATCGCGGCGTTTATACCGGTATTGTTGTTGACTAATGCCGCGTCGGTTGAGACGTCGAACAGCCCAAGCGTTTCGGTCGCGTCGCCAAAGGTGCCAAACGCGGTCAACTCAAGCTTGGCGCTGACGATCGTCCGGCCGGCCAATTCCGGAATGTCGAGGTCGAACGTAAAGAAACTGCGCAAATTTTCTTTCGTGCCAGTCGAATAGTTTTGATTGGTGGTGAGACTTGGGTTCTCGAGCGACCACCAGCCCTGATTCCTCACTCCTGGATCGAATGGATTGTCCGAGGTATTGCGGATGATTTCGGCTGCAACCGACTGCGTTGCACTGAAGAGTGGCAGCCCGGCCGTAATAACCACCCCGCCGACGACTGCGGTCAGAGCCTTGCAAAAATAATTTAAGTACATAGAGCGGATCCCTTCGCGATAAATCCGAACAAGGGACCGGCAAAACGAAAGCGAAGTACCGCTTCGTTCCCGGTACCGGAAAGAAGCGTGTCGCGCCCATGGTCTGAGTTATGCAATTTCGATACCAAATGCATAGTATGTATGTTTTCAATGGTTTGTGGACTTGTTACGAACGCGGCGCGCGGCAATTGTAAATTTTTCTGACGCCTTTATTTTCCGCTCGACGGGCTATCAGATCACACTGAAATCCAAAATATCAATGAATTCAATCAAGTAATGATGTGACGGGAGGTTGTGGCGCACGTGAAGCACCTGTAAGAAATTCTGACAGATCCCGGCTGACAGTTGGAATTTGATGCGTTGGAGTATTTAGCGTCGAAGGAGGAGCGATGCCATTAACGGAGGACGGATGTCGGACGCCCGGACTCCGCCTTGTCCCGGCTTCGGTTCACGATCCGGTCGGTGATTCAGTTAAGGGCGATCTCAACCCTTTTGGCTAAGCCGCCGGTCCGGTCCAAGTAGCGGATGATCGACCGGACCGTCACGACCGTATACTTGCTCCGTCGTGCTTCGCTGTCCGGGTGATCGTCGAACTGCACGTTGGCGCGAAAGAGCCCTGCGCCCAGGCGTCGAAAGGCGGAGATGGAAACGACGTCGCCCTGATAGCCTTTCGCTTTGTGAAACGCCTGCGCCTTGTCGCGGCTTAGCACCGGCGCGGTGCCCATCTGCGCCACCGTAAGCACCTCCAGCAGCCACTGGTTTGAGTTCTGATACTTCGTGGCGAACGGGTAGGCGATCATGCTGTAGGACGGATTGTGCAGCGCGGTGACTGTTTCGCTCCGCAGGATTGCGTCGAGATTGTCCTGCAATGGCGGAGTCGGAACGGCGATGACGGCGTCGTAAGCGAACGGATCGTCGACGAAGAAGTTGATCAGTCCTTCGTCGTAGATGCCGGAACTGCTCGATCCGCAGGTATTCAGCAGGTGGACGAAAACCCACCGGCCTTTCGGGTGATCGCGCTGCACGAAACCGGCGTGTGTATAGCGCAGGCCCTGGTCGGAAATGTCGGAACCGACGCGCCCGACGATTGCGACCTTGGCGCCGCTGTCGGACAGGGTATCCCTGAGCTTCACGGCCATTGTGCTGGCCTTGGAAAACGCCTCCACCGTCAGCGCCTTTTCGCTGCAGTCGCTGCCGGCAAAGGCCGGGCCCGCCGCCAACACGGCCAGCGCCGCGGCGAAACCGATCGCGCCTTTTAGCATCACTGCTTCTTGTGCTTCGAATGAAGGAACATCGAGTCGTCGTCATCGTGCGGAACGAACGCCACGACATCACCAGCGCTGTTGATCAGCACCGTGCCGGTGCTCACCGCGGCCGTCGCGATTGACGCGCCGGCGGCCAACGAGGCGATGCCCGCGCCTTGGGATGCCGTGCCGGCGGCCTGCGAAGCCGCCGCGCCGCCGCTCGCGACCAGCTTGACGACGCCCTCCGTCGCCTTCGACGCGTCGGTCAGCACGACGGTCGTGACCTCGCCGACGGTTTCGACCGATGCCACGGTCAGGTGGCCGCCGGCGGACAGCAGATCGGCGGAACCTTCGATCAGTTTCACCGATCCCATCGCGGACAAGTCGGAGCCGGTCACGGACGACTGCGCCATCGCCGGCGCGGCGAGGAAAAGCATTGCCCCGGCCACAAAATGCATAAATGGAATCGGTTTCATAGAAACACTCCGTAATTGATCAAGTCACTCCCGCCTCTTTCGGTACACGCCGTTCCGTGACGGGAAAGTCCTTCCTGTTCGGGAGGAGACCCGAACACCCACCAAATATCAACAACAGGTGGCATGGATGTGGGAATGATCACCCAGAATGCGAGAAAATTTTGCGGCGGACCTGACCCTTTGGCGCAGCTTCTTGGCTGTATCGCTTGAAAAATCGGGGATATCCGCACTACGCTCTTGCGCCGCGTCGGTGGCGTTTTGGTGACCAGGGGAGGGACGTCTTGTATCTCACGCAGGCCTTGAAACGGGCAATGCAGGTCAACGGCCAAGGGGTGGCGACCCACGATCATGGCCGCCAGCGGACATGGGCGGAATGCGCGGGTCGAGTCGCCAAGATGGCCGGTGCGTTGCAGGCGCTCGGCATTCACGACGGCGAGCGGGCGGCGATCCTGGCGCTCAACTCTGACCGCTATTTCGAGTACTTCTACGCGGTGCCTTGGGCCGGCGGCGTGTTCGTACCCGTCAACACCCGGCTGGCGCCGCCGGAGATCGCCTATTGGCTGAACGATTCCGGCAGCCGCGTCCTGTTCATCGACGACGCCTTCCTCGGCGCCTGGAAAGTGCTGGACGGCCAGCTTGAGACCGTGGAGCACGTGATCTATCTCGGCGATGGCGCAACGCCGGAAGGCACGCTCAACTACGAGGAAATCCTGGCCGCCGCCGCCCCTGCCGAAGACGCGCTGCGCGGTTACGACGACATCGCCGGCATCTTCTACACCGGCGGCACCACCGGCAAATCCAAGGGCGTGATGCTCAGCCACCGCAACCTGGTCTGCAATTCGCTGAACGTAATCCCCAGTTTCAATTTCAAGCCCGGCCTGCGCTGGTTGCACGCGGCGCCGATGTTCCACATCGCCGACGGGCTGTCGGTGTTCGGCGTCACCATGGTCGTCGGCGAGCACTACTTCATCCCGGCCTTCACGCCGGAGGCGAGCCTGGAAGCGCTCGAAAAGCACCGCATCACCACCGGCCTGTTCGTGCCGACCATGGTCAACATGCTGGTTCACCATCCGGGTGTCGAAAAGGTCGACCTGTCGCACCTGGAGACCATCGCCTACGGCGCGTCGCCGATGCCGGAGTCGGTGATCATGCGCGCCATGGAAGTGATCCCCGACTGCCGCTTCCACCACGCCTACGGGCAGACCGAATGCGCGCCGCTCGTCTCCCAATGCGGACCCGAATATCACGTTGTCGATGGCCCCAATGCCGGCCGCTTCAAATCGGCCGGCAAAGCCGTTCTGGGCGTCGAGGTCCGCATCTTCGACGCCGACGACAACGAGGTGCCGCGCGGCACCGTCGGCGAGATCTGTGTACGCGGGCCCAACGTCATGCTCGGCTATTGGAACAAGCCGGAGGAGACGGCGGCGGCGCTCCGCAACGGCTGGATGCATTCCGGCGACGGCGGCTACATGGACGAGGAGGGCTTCATCTACGTGGTCGACCGGGTCAAGGACATGATCATTTCCGGCGGCGAGAACATTTACTCGGCGGAAGTCGAGGATGCGGTGCATCAGCATCCGGCGGTGGCCGAATGCGCGGTGATCGGCATCCCCGACGACAAGTGGGGCGAGGCGGTACACGCCGTCGTTCGATTGAAGGACGGCGAAAACCTGACCGAGACCGATCTGATCGAGCATTGCCACACGCTGATCGCCGGCTTCAAATGCCCTCGCAGCGTTGCGTTCCGCGACGATGCCATGCCGCTCTCCGGGGCCGGCAAGATCCTCAAGACGGAGCTACGCAAACCGTACTGGGAAGGCCACGACAAACAGGTGAACTAGCGGCCTTTCGGTAGGCTTGTGCTCCTTTACCGACGATGCTTCGAGACGGCGCTGCGCGCCTCCTCAGCATGAGGAGCTTGTTTGAAACAACACACAGCCCTCATCCTGAGGAGGCCCCGTTAGGGGCCGTCTCGAAGGGTGGGCCACTAGTTCGGTCTCACCACGTCGTTACACCACCCGGCCTCGCTCCCAAAGCCGCCAGGCGACCCACAGGTTGATCAGCACGAACAACGGCACCCCGATCATCGGCGCGATCGACATCGGATAGGTGAACACGGCCCGTGCGTCCGGCGACGCGGTGAACACCTGCAGCGGCCCCGGCAGACCGAGTTGCAGCAGGATCGGCGCCGCCGGCACGATGATCAGCGCGCCGATCAGGTTCCATACCAAGAAGGTCCGTTCCGTCAGGGCGCCGCGTTTCGCTTTGGCGGCGATCCAGAATGCCGACAGCCCATACAGCAGGTCCGGTATGCCGACGCCGATCTCGAAGGACAGCGGGAATTCACCAATCATCGTCTTGTAAGCGGTGCCGAGCGCGCCAATCCGCAATCCGTGAAAGTAGGCGAACCAATGCCACGGCGTTACGTCGACGATCCGCCGCATGGCGTTCCGTAGGGTGGGGAAAAGCATCACCGGCAACACGCAAACCGCGACGGTGATGACCTGCAGCCAAAGCGCGGGCAGCCATCGTAACAGGTCATCGGATATGTAGACGCCGCGTGCGCCCAGTACGCTGGTCAGGACGGCGTAGGCCGCGATCCATACAATGAAGAGATAAACCGGCGTCACCGAGCCGGGCGCGGTAATCCGGCCCATCCGCCAGGCCAGTACTGCGACAAAGCCAAGTTCAACGGCGACAAGGATCGGTGTGAGAGAAAGCTGCATCACCACTTCTCCGCGAAAGGCCTGATTTCCACGTCGAACGACCAGGTCGACCGGCCCTGATGCGCCGTATGGTAGACCTCCTCCGCAATCTCGTCCGGGTGACTGAAGAAGTCCTCCCGTTCGCCCCGCCAGTCCGGCGGCGGGATCAGCCAGGGCGGCCGCTCGTCATCAGGACCGAGCCAGGCGACGTCGATCGCCGCGTCGACGGTGATATAGGCGACATGCACGCCTTTCGGCCCGAGGTCGCGCGCCAGAGACTGCGCCAGGATGCGCTGCGCCGCCTTGGTCGGCGCGAACACCGCGTAGGACGGAACCCCGCGCAAAGCCGCTGTATTGCCGGTCACCATGATCGCACCGTGCTTTGCCGCCACCATGTCCGGCGCAAGCGCCCGGGCCAGGTAGAGCAGGGACGTGGTGTTGACCCGGAAGTTCCGCTCCAGGTCGGCTGGATCGGCATCCATGAATGTCTCGAACCCGCCGGCCACCGCGTTGTGGACCAGCACGCTCGGCTTGCCTAACTCGTCGCGGATCGTCTCGACGGTGTTGGTCAGCGCCACCAGGTCGCCGACGTCGCAGATATAGCCCTTGGTGTCCGGGACCCCCTTCTCCAGCGTGGCGAGCCGGTCGCGGTTTCGGGCAATCATCGCGACCCGGTAGCCGCCTTCAGCGAAGCGATGGACCAGGGCCGTGCCGGTGCCGTCTCCGACGCCGACGATCAGGCAAAGCGGTTTGGTCATCTCACGCCGCCGCGCCGTAGGCCGGATCGTCCTGTCCCTGCTTGACCACATCGTGGATGGTCTCGTCCACTTCGTAGGTCCGCACCCATTCCAGGTCGCCCTCCAGCATCAGGCGCTTCGAGTGCAGCGACCGTATCCGTGTCTTGTAGGAGACCAGCGTCATGCGGCAGGCCTGCCCGCCATGGCCGTACTGGTACTCCGTACCCCCGTCCGCGACCCAGCGCGCGAGGTACAGTTTCCAGTACTGCCCGTCGTGCTCGTAGATGCTGAAGCTCAGTTCGTGGGTGTCGTATTGCCAGTGCCACGGGCCTTGCTCGATCTTGCGCCAGTCCGTCAGTGCGCTGCCGTCTTCGAAGGTCTTGTCGGGGATCGCCCATTTCAGCGTGTGGGTCATCGTCCGTCTCCTAACTCGAGGCTAAGTATTTCTCGGTGCGGCATAGAATGGCGCCGCTGTTAAGCTTGTAGATGAGGCAGGACTGAACGCCCGACAAACGATCTTTTCTTGTACTAAGATCAAAATTTCCTAAGTCATACGGTATGTCGCGCCGGCTCTATCCCCTGAACGCCTTGCGGGCCTTCGAAGCGGCCGCCAGGCATCTGAGTTTCGTGAAGGCGGCCGAGGAACTGCATGTCACGCCCGCCGCGATCAGCCATCAGGTCAAGACGCTGGAGGCGTTTCTCGGTGTGGCCCTGTTCCGCCGCCGGGCCCGCGGCCTGCTGCTGACCGATTCCGGCCAGGACGTTCTGCCCGACCTGCGGGACGGCTTCTCGGCTTTGGACAGGGCGGTCGAGCGTGTGCAGCGGGCCGGATCCCGGACGGCGCTTACCGTCAGCGTCGCGCCGGTATTCGCCACGAAGTGGTTGGTGCCCAGACTGCGGGATTTCAGCGAAACCCACCCGGATTTCGATGTGCGCATATCCGCCGGTCTCGAGGCGGTCGATTTTCAGCGAGACGATGTCGACGCGGCGATCCGCTTCGGCCGCGGCGACTATCCCGGCATGCGCGCGGTCAAGCTGTTCGATGAAGCGGTGACACCGATGTGCAGCCCGCGCATCGGCGACCGCGGCGCACCGCTAGGCCGGCCGGAGGATCTGGCGGGCCATGTGCTGCTGCACGACGATTCCCTGCAGTTCGACCGGGATGCGCCGACCTGGGCGACATGGCTGAAGGCGGCCGGCGTCACTGCGGTCGACCCGGCGCGCGGCACTCATTTCAGCCATCCCGATCACTCGCTTCAGGCCGCGATAGACGGCGCCGGTGTGGTTCTCGGCTGGCGCAACCTGGCGGCGGCCGACCTAGCTGCCGGCCGCCTGATCGCGCCCTTCGACCTGGTTCTGCCCATGGGGCTCGGCTTCTACCTGGTCTGCCCGGAACATCACGCCGCCCGCCCCGGGCTCTCGCCGTTTCGCGATTGGCTGCTGGCCGAGGTCGGTGCGGGCTAACCAGCGTCCGCCCCTCACTCCCATTTCAGGTAACGCACCGACTTGCCGCGGTCGGCGAGCGTCGCCTGGCCGACCTCTTTAAAGCCGAGCGCGGCGTGAAAGGCGTCGGACCCCGGGTTCGGCGGGTCGGTATTGACCTCGCAGACGATCCTTGCGTGGCCGGAGGCGCCGGCCTGCTCGAACAGGTCCTCGTAGAACCGCCGCGCCAGACCCTGTCCCCGGTAGCGGTCTGAAACGGCAACCCGGTCCACATAGATGAACCGGTCGAACCGCTGTCGGAACCAAAGGAAGTTCGGGCTGTCGTAATCGGCGGCCCGCTCGAACGCCAGCAGGAAGCCCGCCTGATCGTCGATTACCTTGGCATAAGTTGCCCGTGTGATCAGTTCCGCAAGGCGATCCACCGTAAGGTCCGACAGTTCGACCGCGTGTCGCTGGTTCAAGGCATGAACCCAGCCGATATCGCCGGGTTCGATGGGCCGGAGCCTGTTCGTCATATCGTCTTCCGCAAGCTACCGTTGCGCCGCATCCTAACGCCGCTAATGCGTTGCCGAAAGGCCGCCGCCCGATACTCTGGATATCCGCAAACGGTGCCCTAAATCGCATTGTAGAACCAAAAACCGCAAGTGATGTTTCAGTTCTTGGAAGGGTAATCTTTCGGTTAATTCAAGAATACTGGATGAAAATGTTTCTCCTAAATGATGATTGTCGTTTACTTGTACAAATAGATTTTAGATATTTTCTACTTAAATTTTAACGAAGGTTAACAGAATACAAATATTTCTTGACTTGTTCGCGCGATCGGGTAATAAACACTTAACAATGACTCTCACGGGGGCAACGTCGTGAACTCTCAAGCAATGATGGATACTGGCGCGCTGGATAGCGAGCCTTCCAAGAACGGTGATTTTGAGCTCGGCAGCGAGGAAAAGTTCCGGGCTTTGGCCGCCGGCATCGCCGCGCGGGCCCTCGGCATCCTCGATACGGAGGAGCGGGAAGCGTTTTTCCGGACCGTGCATGAGGAGTATTGCGCGGTATTCTTCTCCAAGGGCGGGACGTCCTTGGAAGCGCGGGAAAAGGCCGACCGGCTGGTCGTCCTGGCCCGTGTGATGGTCGACCAACTTAAGTTCGAACTGGCCCGGCGTATTTCCGCCGGCTTGCGTCGCTGCGCCTGAAGTTTCCGCCGATGGGCGGACGCGACCTACTGCTCGCCCCGCGCGGCTTCTATCAAAGCGGATAGCCGCGCGGTCTGCTTGCCGTCTGCGTCGAAATTCTCCGGCGCCAGCCATTTCTCGAAACCACGTTTCACGGCCGGCCACTCGCTGTCGATGATCGAGTACCAGGTGGTGTCTCGATTGCGGCCCTTGTACATCGTGGCCTGCCGGAACAGGCCCTCGTAAAGAAAGCCGAGCCGTTTCGCCGCGGCGTTCGAAGGCGCGTTGAGGGAGTCGCACTTCCATTCGTAGCGCCGATAGCCCAGCTCGTCGAACGCCCGCGCCATCATCAGGTACATCGCTTCCGTCGAGGCGGGCGTCCGCTGCAACGCCGGCGAGAAACTGATAAAGCCGACCTCGATGGAGCCGTTCGCCGGGTCGATCCGCAAATAGCTGGCGATCCCGACCGCTTTGCCGGATTGGCCGTCGATAACGGTGAAGAACAGAAACTCGTCGCCTAGGCAGAAGGCGCGCATCCATTTATCGAACTTATCGAAGCTATCGAACGGCCCGACCGGCAGATAGGTCCAGTTGCGGCCATCCGTGTCGGCGCTGTAGGCCTCGAACAGTTCGGGGCCGTGCCGGTCGGCATCGATCGGTTCCAAGCGGCAGTAGCGGCCGGTCATCGGCGTCCGCTTCGGACGCTCCGCTCCCGCCCAGCCCTCAACTGGAAAGCCGATCAGTTGGCCCAATTCGTTCGTGCGTTCGTTCATCTGCCCCAATCCTCCGATTTGCCGCGATCCTAGTCTGCCGGTGGCTGTCGAAAAGAGCCAATTTGGTCTTTCCCAAGGTGCCATTTGGGCTTGGCCCTCACGATGACGTGTTCCCCGGCCCCTTGCTGCCGCCGGGCCGCGTCTCATGTTGTTCGTAGGAAAAAGAAGGGGGACGGCCAATGCGCACATGGACTCTGTTCGCGGTATTGTTGATCGGCGCCGGCTGCGCGCCGAATTTCGAAGAAGCCTGCATGAAGGCCGGGTTCCAACCCGGCACCTCCGCCTATTCGAGCTGTGTGGCGGAGAAGGAAGCGGAGATGGCCGCCTGGCGGGAGGAGGTGTTTCGCTATCGCAGTGTCAATGTCGGCGGCGGTATCTAGGCGCCCGCTGCGTTTACCTCCGTGCGAGCGTTCGGCAGCATGATCGCCGCCGCCAGTGTCACGACCACCAACCCGGCCAGCGCGAGCAAAAGGTTGTCGAACCCCGTCTTCTCGTCGAACAGCCATGCCACCATCTGGACGCCCAGCGGGCCGGCGGCGATAGCGATCCCATTGCGGATGCCGTAGGCAAGGCCGCGGCGCCGGCTTGTGGTGAAGCGGGCGATCAGTACGTTCTCCACCGGGGCGGCGATATCGAACACGAAAATCACGACCACCGCCATCGCGACGACCGGCCAGCCGCCGACCGTAAGTGCCAGCAGCAGCGCGCCGAGTTTCATCCCATAGCTCGCCACATAGACCTGTTTGGCAGCGCCGCGGTCCGCGAAATGTCCGCCGACCAGTTGCGCCGTCGCGCCCAGCAGGTAGACCATGGTCACCACGGCGCCGATGCCGAACAGGCCGTCGCCCAAGCTCGCGCCCACTTCGCGTTCCAGCCATTTCGGCAGCATGGTGGTGAAGGCGTAATACATGACCGTGGTGAGCGACATGGTTACCGCCAGCACGGCGAAGGCCTGTCTTACGTCGCCCTTGCTTGGTTCCGGTTCGGTGAGCGCGTCGCTGTCGCGGTCCACGATCCGCCCCGTGGCAACGGCCCAGGTCAGGCCGCAGCCGGCCAACACGGCCAGGGCGCCGGGCAGGACGAACGCCATACGCCAGTCGAACAGATCGGCGAGCGACGCCGCGATCAGCGACGCGGCCGCGCCGCCGATGCTCCCCCAAATGCCCAGCACGGCGATAGACCGGCCCCGCACCGTCGCATGTTTGGTGATCCAGGCGGTGCCGACCGGGTGGTAGATCGCCCCGAACAACCCCATCAGGCTCAGCGAGACCGCCAGCGGTATCGGACCGCTGGACAATCCGCAAAAGATCGTCGCGATGCCGATGCCGAAGAAAAAAACGATGATCAGCTTTGCCTCGCCGTAGCGATCGCCCAGCCAGCCGGCGAGCGGCGCGCCCAGGCCAAGCAGCAGGGCGCCTGTCGTCCAAAGCCCGATAAGCTCGTCGTAGGGCCGCTGCCAGATCGGCTCCAGAACCAGAACCAGCGTTAGGAACAATGCCACCAGCACGTGGAACCAGGCGTGCGCGAAACAGGCGAAAAACATCGTCAGGCGAAAGTTCTGCTGTTCCATCGTCAATCGGGCCCTTCAAGCCGACAGGGGAGACGACCAAAGCCTAATCGGACCGTCCGCAATTGACAGGGCAAACTCGGTAGGCGCGGCATGCCTCTGTTGCCTCATGTCGTATAAGATCATGCGCTCTAAGCGACGGTATGGGCAACGGGACGGACAGGATGGACCAGAAGGCAAACGCGGTGCGCCGCGAGATTTCAGACGACGCGGTGATCGAGGGATTTTGCGACCCCCGCTTTTCGGCGGTGGTGGATGCGTTCGAGCGTAACTTCGCCGAACAGGGCGAGGTCGGCGCCTCCGTCTGTCTCAGCCACCAGGGCGAAACCGTCGTCGACCTCTGGGGCGGCCTCGCCGATGCCGAAAGCAAGGTGCCCTGGCAGAGCGATACGATTTCCATCGTCTTTTCCAGCACCAAGGGCGCGACCGCGCTCTGTGCCCACATATTGGCCGCCCGGGGCGCGTTGGACCTGACCGCGCCGGTCACCGACGTCTGGCCGGAATTCGGCCGCCACGGCAAGGACAAGGCGACCGTCCGCATGATGCTGGACCATTCCGCCGCCGTCCCCGCGCTCCGCCAACCGATGAAGGAGGCCGGCTACTGCGACTGGGACTATATGGTCGCCCGGCTGGAGGACGAGGAACCGTTTTGGGAACCGGGCACGCGCAACGGCTATCACGGCCTGACGTTCGGCTGGACCGTCGGCGAACTGGTGCGCCGCGCGTCCGGTAAGTCCCTCGGACAATTCTTCGCCAACGAAGTCGCGGGCCCGCTCGGGCTGGACTTCTGGATCGGTCTGCCGGAAGAGCGGGAACCGCGCGTCGCTACGATGCTGCCCTACCGCTTCGGTCCCGACGATCCGATGACCCCGTTCATGGACGCCGTGCTCACGGACCCGGAGTCGATACCGGCTCTGTTCCTGCTGAATTCAGGCGGCTTCATCCAGGGCGGCGCCCATACCCGCGAAGCCCGCGCCGCGGAGATCGGCGCCGCCAATGGCATGACCAACGCACGCGGTCTCGCCGGCATGTACGCGCCCCTGGCCAACGGCGGCAGCCATAATGGCCAGCGCCTCGTCGACACGGACACCCTGACCAAGATGAGCCAGGTATCGATGGCCACCCATCAGGACGCCACGCTGATGATTCCGACCCGCTTCGGTCCGGGATTCATGATGTCGATGGACAACCGTCATCTGGGCCCGGACCAGAGCGCCGTGCTCGGCCGCCGCGCCTTCGGCCATGTCGGCGCGGGCGGCAGCATCGGCCTCGCCGACCCCGACTGCGGCCTCAGCCTCGGCTACACCATGAACCGCATGGGCGCCGGCCTGCTGCTCAACGCCCGCGGCCAGGCCCTGGTCGACGCCGCGTATCGAAGCCTTGGTTACGCCTCCGATAAAGGCGGGGTCTGGTCCAACTAGGTGCCTGCGGGCCAGGCTGGTGGGTGAGTGCCGAGTGGCACCGCCGGGCTGGCCCAGTAGGCCGGCGTCTCCGACAACTGCGCCGCGGGCGCTACGTGGCTGACACGGCCGAAAGCCGTATCGGACTGCTGGATCAGATCGCCGACCTCGTCCAGTTTCATGTCCGGATGGTCCATGCCGTCGACCCGCCCCAGCCCGTCGATCCAGCGCCCGGTCTGGGCCAGCGATACGCGCACCAGATAGCTGCCGCCTTCCGTGGCGCGCCGGGCCAGGGCAACCATGGCGCCGAATGCGGCCAGGTAGCCGGTCGCGTGGTCCAGCGCCTGGGCTGGCAGGTGCTTCGGGCCATCGATGCCGGCCGCGCGGCCACCCTCGTAGGCGATACCGCTTACCGATTGCACCAGACTGTCGAAGCCCCGCCGATCGGCCCACGGCCCGACATGGCTGTAGGCGCAGAGCGTGACGCAGACGATACCGGGCCTAAGCTCGGCCAACGCTTCGGGCGAAAAGCCGCGGCCGGCGATCGTGCCGGGCCGATACCCTTGAATGAAGATATCGGCGTCTCGCGCCAGATCGCGCAGGCGCTCGGTATCCTCTTCCCGCCGCAGATCGAGATGGGCGGACAGCTTCCCCCGTCCGGAATCGATCACCAGCGGCCCGATGCTCGGCAGATGCGGCCCGGCGATGCGCATGACCGTCGCGCCGTGCTCCGTCATGGTACGCCCGCAGACCGGCCCGGCGATCACCCGGGTGAGGTCCAGGGCGCGGATGCCTGAAAGCGGCCGGTCGCCTTCGCCGAACGGTTCCGGCTCGCTATCGCCGATCTTGTCGATCTCGAACAGCGGCAGTTCGGCGATTGCCTCGGCTTGCGGATGCGCCTGCCACTCCGCCGGGCTGCGCACCATGCCGGCGCACATGCCCGCCGCCGCCAGCGCATCCTCCAATGCCTGTCCGTCCCAGCCGAGGATCGCCTTCTGCACCGCATCGCGGTCTTCTTCGCAGCCCAGAACGGTCAGCACCCCGTCGCGGTGATGCGGGAAGTTGGTGTGAAGCTGGATCCAACCGTCGTCGCCTGTCTTGTAGAAGCCGGCGATCGGACTCCAGAGGTCGGCCGGCGGGGCGCCGTCGACGCTGAGATAGCGTTCGCTGCGGAATGCGGCTGCGGCCGCCCGCATGGTCAGCGACACGTCCTGTGTCCGGCCCGTGCGCAGCCGCCAGAGTTCGGACGCCGCCAACCCGGTCGCGCCGATGATCGCGGACGCGGCGGTCCCCACCTTGAAGACGGACGGCAAAACCGGATCCGCCCCGGTCATTGCGATGCGTTGCAGCGCTTCCGGATTGCACCCGGCGTCGGTCCAGATGTCCCGAAGAAGCTCGACAGCTTCGCCGGTCATCCGGCTGTTTCGCTGGCCAGATTGAGTTTCATGCCTTCGTGGCTCGCCTTAAAGCCGAGCCGTTCGTAGAACCTGACGGCGTCGGCGCGGGTTTTGTTGGTGGTGAGCTGTACCAGATGGCAGCCTCTTTCCCGCGCCTGATCGATCGCCCACTGGAACAGGGTTTCGCCGACGCCTTTGCCGCGATACCGGCTGTCGATCCGCACCGCCTCGATCTGGGCGCGCACGCCGCCGCCGAACGCGAGATGCGGAATGATCGTCAGCTGCAGGGTGCCGATCACTTTGCCGTCGTCTTCGACGACGATCAGCTCGTTACCGGGGCTCGCCTCGATGGCGTCGAACGCGCGGTAATAGAAATCGGGCAGGGGACTCTCGTAGTGTTCGCGGGTGCTGCCCAGTTCGTCGTCGGCCAGCATGCGGACGATGTCGTCGACATCCTCCCGCCGCGCGGCGCGGATTTTCAAGGCTGCCGGTTCCGTCATCGCGCCGCCACCACCAGGCCGGTGCCGATCATCACCGTGCCGGCGCTGCGGTTCAGGCCGCGCATCGCCCGCCGGCTTTTGAAGATCGCCCGCGTCCGCGCGGCGAGGTAGGCGTAACCGGCCAGAACGGTCGCCAGGACAATCGATACCACGGTGGCGACCACGGCGATATTCAGCACCGTCAATTGCGCCAGGTCGATGAAGGTCGGCAGAAAGGCCACGTAGAAGATGATGACCTTCGGGTTGCCCAACGTGATCGTCAGGCCGGGTACGAAACCGCCGGCCAATCGCCGATTGTCGTCAGTCTTGTCGATCTCGACCGCCGACGGCTCGGTTTTCCACATTTTCCACCCCAGCCATATCAGGTAGAGGCCGCCCGTCACTTTGACGATCAGGAAGAAGTCGCCCAGCGTCTCGGCGACGACGGCAAGCCCGAATACGACGAGCAGCAGGAACAGCACGTCGCCGGTGACGATGCCGGCAATCATCGACAACGCGGGCCGGAAGCCGCCGTGCAGGGCCCGGGCGATTGTGGCGAACATGCCCGGGCCCGGCGTAATCGCCAGGACGAACATGGCAACCGCAAGTGCGATATAGGTCTCAAGGCTCATTGCGATCTCTAGGTCGTGTGACGAGGAAATCCGAACGGTTTATACGCCTCGCTGTTCGGTTGCGGCAACAGCGGCGATCCCGGTTCCGGGCAGCATACATCTCGACCGTTCCTGTATGTTTGTCGCTGTGACATTTGTCACTGATTAACTACGAGTATTAGGTGGATAATAAGAACAGTCGGATAGTATTTGTAAATTACTGTCCGGTTTTCTGAAATATTCACCGGTATTAGGTCAAATTGTATCAAATACGGCAGCGCGGTGAGTTTAGGTTGCGTAGGTCATGACGGCGAGTGCGTTGTTGTACGCGCCGTGTTTGGGAGGTGATATGACCAAAACCGTGCTTGTCGTAGAAGACCATCCGGCCAATCTTCGATTGATGCGGGAAATACTGGAGACGCGCGACTACCGTATCGTGACCGCGGAAAACGGTCTGGAGGTCATCGATATCGCTCGCGCGCAAAGGCCGGACCTGATCCTGTTGGACCTCCAACTGCCCGGCGAGTCCGGCCTCGATGTGGCTACTCGCATGCGGAGCGACGATGAACTGAAGGCGATACCCATCGTCGCGACTACGGCCTTCTTCACCCCGACCATCGAAGATGACATCCGCGACAGCGGCTGCGTCGCCTACCTGCCCAAGCCGTTTTCCATCGACGTGCTTCTTCGGACCGTGGATTCCATTCTCGGCTGAAGAATCGGCTGCCGGCCCTGGAAATGGCCGCGCGTATCGCGCATCCTTTGCGGTGGTCGAAGCCGTGGCCGGGATTGTTCGCGGCGGCCGAACCTTTACAGCGAGGATGGGCTTCATGAGCGGATTGAAGATTTACGGCGTGCCGCAGTCGCGGGCGTTCCGCACCTATTGGATGGCGGAAGAACTGGGGCTGGACTACGACAGTGAGCCGATCCATTTCGCGTCGGACGACCGCAAGTCCGACAGCTACCTGAAGATCAATCCGAACGGGCGTATCCCGGCCATCGACGACAATGGCCTCCAGCTATTTGAGTCGATGGCGATCAACCTGTATCTCGCCCGCAAGCATGGCGGCGACTTGCAGCCCAAGACTCTGGAAGACGAAGCGCGGGCGACGCAGTGGAGCTTCTGGGCGATGACCGAGGTCGAGAAGCCGCTGCTGACGGCGCTATTCAACTTGGCGATTCTTCCGGAGGATCAGCGCGACGCTACGGCCGCCGACAAGGCCATAACCGAATTGCAGGCCCCGCTAGCGGTGCTCGACAAAGCCTTGGCGTCTTCCGAGTACCTGCTCGGCGGCGGTTTCACCGTTGCCGATCTGAACGTCGCGTCGGTCCTGTCGTGGGCGCGCATGGCGAAGATCGACCTGTCGAATTTCTCCTCGGTCGACGCGTGGCTCGGGCGCTGCCTGTCCCGGCCGGCGGCTCAGCGGTAGGATAACTGGCGGGGCCGGTCAGCGCCCTTTGAAGACGGGCTTCCGTTTTTCCATGAAGGCGCGCCGGCCTTCGACATAGTCTTCGCTGTTGAAGCAGTCCATCACTAGCCGCTCGCATTTCTCGGCGTCCAGGTCGGCGCGCGACTTCAGCAGTTCCTCGATGATCTTCTTCGATGCGTGGATCGTCATCGGCGCGTTCGCGGCGATGGTATCGCAATAGCCGCGCACGTAGGCGTCCAGCTCGCCGTCGGGCAGCGACCGGTTGATCAGGCCCATTTCGATGGCCTCCGCCGCGCTGAACCGCCGGGCGGTGAAGAAGATCTCCTTGGCGAAGGAGGGACCGACCAGTTCGAGCAGCTTCTTGATGCCGCCGGCGCGGTAGCCGAGGCCGAGCTTGGCCGCCGGCACGCCGAACTGCGATCCTTCCGTGGCGATCCTTAGATCGCAGCCGAGCGCGATGCCGAGTCCGCCGCCGATGCAATAGCCGCGCACCATCGCGATGGTCGGTTTCGGGCAGGTCGCCAGTCGGTAGCCCGCGGTGTCGGCCAGGTCTTCGTAATGCTTGACCAGTTCCGGGGAGGAGCGCTGCTGCTCGAACTGCGAGATGTCGGCGCCGGACACGAACGCTTTTTCGCCGGCGCCCTTCAGCACGATGACCCGGACATCCGGGTCGGCCTCGAACTCGTCCAGGATCTTCGGCATCGCTTCCCACATCTCGACGGAGATGGCGTTGTGACGCGCCGGATTGTTGAAAATCATCCAGCCGATGGCGCCGTCTTTCTCGGCAATCATCTTGTCGGTGATGTCGGGCAGGGCGGCAGCTTCGGTGGCGGACGACATCTTTCTCACTCCCTATGTATGACGTTGTTGTCTCGGCGGTCAGATCACGCCGCGCGCACGGAACCCGGCGATGGTCTCCGCATCGTAGCCGAACTCCGACAGGACCGTGTCGGTATGCTGGCCGGCATCGGGCGACGCCTCGCGCATTTCGAACGGCGTGCGGCTCAGTTTGACGCCCTGCCCGACCAGCCGAACGGGGCCCATCGAATGATGCTCGGCGGCCGGGCCCATATCCAGGTGCTCGACCTGGGGATCGGCGAACATTTCGTCGATCCGGTAGATCGGCCCGGTCGGTACGCCGGCCTCGTTCAGCAGCTCGATCCAATAGGCGCTGGTCTTGCTTCGCGTCACGGCCGCAATCTCGGCATTCAGCGCGTCGCGGTTCTTCGACCGGGCGGACCCGGTCGCGAAATCCGGGTTGGTCAGCAGGTCCGGCCGGCCGATCGTCTCGCAGAACCGCTGGTAGATCTTGTCGCCCGACGCGGCGATGTTGATATGGCCGTCCTCGGTTTCGAACACGCCGGTCGGAATGCTGGTCGGGTGGTTGTTGCCGGCCTGCGGCGGCACCTCGCCGGACATCAGCCAGCGCGCGGCCTGGAAATCCAGCATCGCGATCTGCGCCTGCAACAGCGACGTCTGCACCCATTGTCCTTCGCCGGAGACCTCCCGTTCGTGCAATGCGACCAGGATGCCGATTGCGCAGTACAGCCCGGCGGTGAGGTCGGCGATCGGAATGCCCGCCCGCACCGGTCCCTGACCGGGCAGGCCGGTGATCGACATCAGCCCGCCCATGCCCTGTGCGATCTGGTCGAAGCCGGCACGGTTGGCATAGGGTCCGTCCTGGCCGAAGCCGGAGATCGAGGCATAGACCAGCCGGGGGTTGACCGCTTTCAGGCTCTCGTAGTCGACGCCCAGGCGATGCTTAACGTCCGGGCGGTAATTCTCCACCACCACATCCGCCTGCGCCGCCATCTGCTTCAGCACCGCGACGCCTTCCGCTTCCTTCAGGTTCAGCGTCATCGACCGCTTACCGCGATGCAGGTTCTGGAAATCCGGCCCGTGCCGCGGCCCGCCCATGCCGCGGTCGCCGCCGGCATGCTCGGGCGTCTCGATCTTGATCACCCTGGCGCCCCAGTCGGACAGTTGCCGGACGGCGGTCGGGCCGGCCCGCACCCGGGTCAGGTCCAACACGGTGAAGCGGGCCAGGGGCCCGGAGGAACTGTCGGTCATTTTTGCGGCTTCGCTGGTTGCTGATGCGCCGCAATACTAGCCCTGTTGCCCGGCCGGACGCAAAACGATGCGGTCCGGCCGGGCGATTGTCTATCGGCGGAGGTCGCGCATCACCAGGCGGTAGGCTTTCTCTATCTCCTCGTCCTGCACGACCGGCTCCTCTTCGTCGTCGCGGCGCCAGCAGCGGGCGTGATGCTCCGGGCAATAGGATGAACCGGGCAGTGTCGGGCGATCGCATTTGCAGCTGTCGTCGGGCGTCGGCTGCCCGGCGATGTACTGACAGGTGTGCGGCGGGGGCGCCTCGAACCCGGGCTGGATGCCGAACGGCATCCGCCCGCGGTTGAGGGAGCGAAGTTGTAAGCCGGCGATATTGCTACGGCGCATCGGCGGGCGCCCCGTCGGCGATGGTGCGGACGACGGCGGCGGGCGGCGTGCTTTCGCCCGCGACCAGGGCGCGGACCAGGTCGGCGATGGCGCGTCGGGCGCTGCGGCCGCGGATCTCCGCGAAGTTGCGCGCGACCTCGATCTGCAGGCGGTCGGCCCGGCCGTCGCCGACCGGCTTCCGCCGGTAGCCGCCCTCGCGGCCGTCGAAGAAGAAGGCGACGGGCGCGTCGAGCGCCTCCGCGATACGGCAGAGCGTGCCGGACGAAACCCGGTTGGTGCCGTTCTCGTACTTCTGGACCTGCTGGAACGACAGGCCGAGCCGTTGCGCGAGCTGAGTCTGGCTGAGGCCCATCAGGCGGCGGCGGGCGCGGATGCGGCGGCCGACATGGCTGTCGATGGCGCGGATGAGCTGGCGTGCGTTCATGGGGCGTCTCCTTGTGCGGCGGGTTGAGAGCTGGCGGCAGGGCAGGGCGCCCGTACCGGCGAGGCGGGTGTCGGCGGCGGCTCGCGGTGCCGTGCCGTCCGGGTTTCGCCGATTGGCGACACGGATACGCGTCCCGGCCGGGCGCTGGTCACGGCGACCAGGGCGTGGTCCGCGGCTTCGATCCAGTCGCCGGACGCGTCGTGTCTGATGGCGGCCGTGACGTGCAGGTGGTGGCCCGACCGGACCAGCCCGTAGGCAGGGTTGAAATAGCCGGGTGCGAGCACGTCGCTCAGACGTTCCCGCGTCGCGTAGTGCCATAAGGCGAACCCGTGGCATGCACCGATCACGCGCAGGCCGTTGGATTGAAATGTCATGCGATACCTCTCCGGTGGAGGGCCGGTCCGAATTCGCGGTTTCGGAGTGTGGCGGCCCGGGGTAATCGATGGCGCAATTATCACCATAACGGTGATTTTTCTGTCAAACAGAAAATAACCAATTTGGTGATTATTTGCTTAAGCGCACCGACCCGCCAGGATTTCCGCGGCATGGCGGGCGGCGTATACTTCGGTTCGCGGTCGCCGACGGTCGCGCTATTGCGGAGAGGCTTGATGGCAGGAGGGTCGGAGACGGGCGGGCAGGCGCAAGCCACCGTTCAGTCGGACAATGCGAGGACGCGGGTCACCGAATGGCGGTTCGCGCCCGGTGCGGCGACGGGCTGGCATCGTCATGAATACGACTACGTGGTGGTGCCGATGACCACGGGCCCGCTGAAGATCGTCGGGGCCGGCGGTTTGGAAACCATCGCCGAGCTGACCGCCGGCGTTTCCTATTTCCGCGAGGCCGGCGTCGAGCACGACGTGATCAACGCGTCCGGAAAAGAGTTCGTGTTCGTCGAGGTCGAGCTCAAATAGACCCGCGCCCGGCGGGCGGCGTCACACCTTGTTGCCGCTGTCCGGCAGCGTCCCGTCACTCGGGCGTATAGCTGCCGGTCACCAGGGCGACCAGTTCCGCCTCTTCGGCCGGAATCGGTTGCTGATGCTGGGGATCGTGACTGTCGAGCCACAGCCAGGCTTGGCCGTCCCGTTCGCCGTCTTCGTGGCGGAGCAGTCGCGCGGTGACCTCCACATGGCCTTGGCCGTCGCGGCGGTGGCAGATCACCCGCTTGCCCGATTCCGGCGCGGTGTCCAAATCGCCGATCGCCACGCAGATCAGGATGGATCCCTCCGGGTAGCGTCGGTTAAGCGCGGTGCCGCGGACTTCCAGTCCGAAGCGGGGCACTCCGGCATATCGCGGGTCTTCCGGTACGGAAGCGGGGTATCGCTCCTCGGCGGGCCAGTCCGCCTCGGTTCGCCACACCCCGGCTTCGGCGGCGCCGCGTACCGTGACCGGCTCTACCGTCGACAGCGCGGCGCCCAGCACCTCGGCCTCCGTGCAGCCCATGGCGCGGGCCAGCCGGCGGACCCAGTCCAGGGTCATTCGCCGTTCGCCGCGCTCCAGCCGGCTGATCTGCTGTAAGGTCGTGTCGGCGCGTTCGGCCAGCTGTTGCTGGGTCAGGCGCCGTGCCTTGCGGGCAATGCGAAGCTGATTTTCCATATCTCGGCCATCACCGGATTGGTGAATTTCTGTTGCGCCAAGTGGGCGAATTCTGGTAAAACCAAAATTCTCCAATATGGTGATAACGGTTGATGGCGCACTTTGCAACCCCTCTCTTCGGATCCGCATCGATCTGCCTGGCTGTTGCCGGAGGCGGGCGGTGACGGACCGGACCGATTTCGGCCCCGGCGAGCTCTATCCGTTTTGCCCCTGGGAACCGCGGGCGGGGGCACGTCGGCGCAGGCGCGGCAGGCCGCCGATCTACTATGCGCGGGATGGCGACCCCGACCGGGTCGTGACCAAGGCGGAGCGGTCGGCGCGCGAGGGCCGGGCGGTTCGGGCCCAGGCGATCGATACGCTGGAATGGTATTACCACCGCAAGCCCGATTTGATTCCGCGGCCGATGTATTCAGCCGGCCGGCGTCTGCGCGACACCTATGAGACCTGTTTGATCAAGGCCGGTGTCAGCGCCTTCGACTTCACCAGGGATCGGGTGTCGGGCGGGGTGGGCCGGGACCAGGGCATCAGTGCGCTCGATTCTGTCGAGGAGCTCAACTTCGCGCTCGACTACGTGGGCGGCCCGGAACTCGACAGTCTGCTGCTGTCGGTGATTTGCCAGAACCAGAGGATGGAGGACTTCGAGCGGCGTCACGCCTGGCGGACCGGCGGCGGTCAGATAGCGTTACGTATCGCACTTTACCGGCTTGCGTTGCATTACGGCTATATTCAGGAGCCGCGTCGCCGGCGGATCGCGCCGTAGGACGGAACCGCTGTCAGGTCAGTCGAGGGGGGTGCCCCGATCGGCGATGGCTTCCCCTGCGGTGGCGGATGGTGTGTCGTCGTCCGTCTCGGGCGTCGCAGCGACGTCGCTGGAGCTTCCTCCGTTTGCCTTCATCCAGGCCGCCAGGCGCCGGGTCTGCGCCAACAGGCGCTGGCTTTTAACCGTGGAGCGTCGAACCACGTTTGTCATGCAGCACTCCAATGCGGGCCCGACTTGGCGGCGACTTGGCTCGCCCTCGTTGGAACGTAAACAATCGGTTAAAGAATGTCCCTCAAGTGGTAAATAAAACGTTAAAGCGTTCTACTAAAAGTAGATGATTTCTCCGGCCCGGTCGCGACCGGCTCTGAAGTGAGCGGCGGTCCGTGAGCCAGGCGTTCTCGTTTTGTCAATTGCGGAGATGAATGTTTTAGTATAAATGCCGAGTCTTAGGTTGGTGTGGCGTCGGGTTTCTTGGGGGAACGCTCGTTGAGTGGACCCTTGTCTTCAATGAAACCCTCATCCTCTGGCTACTCTTTCCAACTGCTGCTGTTCGCTGTCGCTGCCGCTTGGTTGCCGTCGTTGGCCGGAACGGGCCCGGCGAAAGCAGACGAGGGGGCGTCTTCTCCGCGGTCCGAAGTCGTCGCGGTCGTGCCGGGGCATTGGCCACCGCAATACGCGCTGGACGACAGCGGCCGCCCCGTCGGCTTCGCCATCGATGTGATGGAAGCGGTCGCCGCGCGGTCCGGGCTTCGTGTCCGCTATCATATCGCCGAGACCTTTCCCGAAGCCTATGACCTGTTGCGGTTCGGGCAGGTCGACCTGATCCCAAATATGGGCATCGTGCCGTCACGGCGCGAGCATTTCGGCTTTACGGAACCGGTCGAAACCTTTGTCGTATCGTTGTTCGTACGCAGCGAAGGCAATGCCGTGCGCGGTCTGGACGACTTGGCGGGCCTCAAAGTCGCGACGGTGAAATACAATGTCGCTGTGCGCCTGCTCGGCGGGCGCGACGACATCGACTTGGTCGTCTATCCGGATATTCACGAGGCCCTGTTCAAGCTGCTGGCCGGCCATGTCGATGCGCTCGCCTATCCGCGTCCCGTCGTCACCCGTTTGTTGGCGGAGAGCGGTGTTGCCGACCGGGTCCTGACCGCCGGCCCGCCGCTTGCCGAAGTCAAGCGCGGCATCGCCGTGCGCCGGGACGACATCGAATTGCGCGCCAGGTTGGATGCGGCCGTTGCGGCCTACGTCGGTTCGCCCGGCTATCGCGAGGTTTATCGGAAGTGGTACGGCGCCCAGGGCAAGGGCTGGCTTACCGAAGATATCGTTTGGACATTGATCGCGCTTGTCGCCTTCACCGCCCTGGCGATGGGCTACTGGCGCTTTCAGTCCGTTCTCCGTCTAAACAGGCGTCTGCGGGCGAGCATATGGGATCGGGAGCGGGCCGAAGTCGCGCTCAGCGCCAGCGAGGAGAAGCTGCGCGTCCGCGAGGCCTACTTCCGCGCTCTGATCGAAAACGCGACCGACGTGATCACCGTGCTCAGCGAAGACGGAACCATCCTGTTCGAAAGCGCTTCGGTGGAGACGCAGTTCGGCTACCGGACCGATGAATTGATCGGCCTGAACGCATTGGATTTCATCCACCCGGACGACCGGCAGCGCGCCAGGGAAGCGCTTGGCCGGGCGGTTGCCAACGTTGGCACGGCGCATGCGACCGAGTATCGCGTTCGGCACAAGAACGGCGAGTGGCGCATTGTTTCATCTATCGGCAAAAACGCCTTGGATAACCTCAGCGTCGCGGGCATCGTCGTCATCTCGCGTGATATCACCGAAGCGAAGTCGATCGAGGAACAGCTTCATCACGCCCAGAAGATGGAGGCGGTCGGACGGTTGACCGGCGGCGTGGCGCACGATTTCAACAACCTGCTTGCCATCGCCATGGGCAATCTGGAACTGGTCGAGGAAGGCTTGGCGGACCGGCCGAAGCTTAGGGATCTGTCGCACCGCGCGCTCGAAGCGGCCCAGCGCGGCGCCAATCTCACCCAGCGGCTTCTGGCCTATTCGCGCAAGCAGCCGCTGCGGCCGCAGGTCGTCGATCTGAACGTCCTGATCGCCGACACCGTCGAACTGCTTGGGCGCACCCTGGGCGAGACGATCGAGATCGAGACCGTGCTGACGGACGACCTCTGGCCGGTCCCGGTCGATCCCCACCAGCTTGAAAACGCATTGGTGAACCTGGCGGTCAACGCACGCGACGCCATGCGTAAAGGCGGCAGGCTCACCATCGAAACCGCCAATACGGATCTCGATGCGGCCTACGCCGAAAGCGTTGGGGATCTGGCACCCGGGAAATACGTCGTGCTGGCGGTCAGCGATACCGGCGGCGGCATCCCGGCGGATGTCCTGCCGGACGTGTTCGAGCCGTTTTTCACCACCAAGGATATCGGCGAGGGCAGCGGGCTTGGTCTGTCGATGGTCTACGGCTTCGCCCGGCAATCCGGCGGGCACGCGACCATCTACAGCGAACCGGGGCAGGGCACGACGGTCAGGCTGTATCTGCCATGTGCCGAGGCCGGCGATGTCGTGGCGACATCCGAACCGGCGGCGAACGACATGCCGCGCGGCGCGGGCGAGCGGATCCTCGTGGTCGAGGACAACGACGACGTTCGCGCGACCTGCCTGCGCCTGTTGGCCGATCTCGGCTACCGGACCGTTGCCGTGCCGGACGCCGCATCGGCTCTGGCCAAGCTGGAGACCGTGCCGGAAATCGAACTGCTGTTCACCGACATTGTCCTGCCCGGCGGTATGAGCGGGGCCGAACTGGCGCCGGAAGCGAGGCGCCGCCAACCGACGCTGAAAGTGCTCTACACCTCCGGCTACACCGAGAACGCCATCGTTCACCAGGGCCGGCTGGATGGCGGCGCTGATCTGATCGAAAAGCCGTATCGTAAAGATCAGTTGGCTTGCAAGTTGCGTACTGTGCTCGACCAGGGGGGACTCGTGTAGTGGAAGGGCCAGCGATGCGAGAAAGGAACCTGTTGGTGGTCGATGACGAGCCCGGTTTCGGCGAACTCGTCCGCGAGATAGCAGAGGAGGCGGGCTATCGGGTCAACGTCACACAGAACGCTTCGGCCTTCAAACGCGCCTACGATACCGTCGATCCGAATGTCGTATTAGTCGACATCGTCATGCCGGAAATCGACGGCATCGAGGTCATCCGCTGGCTCGCCGACCGCGGGTCGAAGGCGAAGCTGATCGTCGTCAGCGGCTACAACCCGCGCTACGTGGAGATGGCCGAAGACCTCGGCAAGCTGCACGGCCTGGTCGAGGTGATCAGCCTGTCCAAACCGTTCCGGGTCGCCGAACTCCGTGCGGTGCTTGCGTAACGACGTCGGTCACTCCGCTGCCGCCGCGTCCTCGTTCGGCCGGCCGAACGCCGCCTCCATTTCGCGGCGGAACACGACGGCCGCGTCGGTTTCGTCGATCTCGACATCGGCCCAGGTGAGCTGCTGGCCTTCCGCGATGTCGGATTTCAGCTTGATATTGTTGGCCAGGCCCAGCGGCAGACCGCCCAGTTTCATCGAGGCCTCGGCCGGCATCTGTTTACCCCAGACGCAGTAACCGCCTTCGCCATCCAGGATCTCGCCGGCTTTCAAGGCGCGTTTGGCGGTGGCCACCACGTCGGCGCGGAACCCGGTCGCGGCGCCCGTCGGTTCGCCGCGCAACGCCGCCGACGCCACTGAAATGCCAAGCTCAAGCCCGATCAAATGCGTCGGCCGATACAAAGCCATGAAGTCGTAAGTGCTGTCCGGCAGCATCTTGTATTCCTCGATGCAATGACGGACGTAGTCGTGGCCGGCGCGCACCACAACGTAGGTTCCCATCTGCAGGTGATGCTCCACCGGAGTCATGTCGCGGTTGATCGACGACACAACCTCCGTGGTGCCCATGTGACTGAGCGTGCCGCCGGCGGAGGCCGGCTTGCAGATCTCCGCCAGGTCGTAGCAGGACGCCGGCGGAAAGTTCAGCCCGCCCGGCTGCGGCGTCAGGCCCGTGGCGTTGCAGACCGCCGTCATCTCGATGCCGGACTTGGTGCCGTCGATGAAACTGTTGAACATCTTCGGGTTCATACGGCCGCGTTCGGCGACCTCCGGCGCGATGCCGAAATTGCCCCACACATCGTCCGGCGTGGAGTGGTGGAAGGTCGGGTGATAGCGCGTGCCTTTACCGGCCGACGCCACCTCGAAGCCGGACGCGCGGGCCCAGTCGACATGCTCGCAGATCAGTGCCGGCTGGTCGCCCCAGGCCAGGCTGTAGACAACGCCGGCCTGCTCGGCCCGTCGGGCGAGCAGGGGGCCGGCCACCACGTCCGCCTCCACGTTGACCATGATCACGTGCCGGCGGTGCTCGATCGCCATCAGGCAGTGGCGAATACCAGCCGTCGGGTCGCCGGTCGCGTCGATCAGCACCTCCAGGCCATCCGCCTTGATCAACGCCTCCGCGTCCTCGGTCAGGTGCGTCGCGCCGCTTCGCATCGCATCGGCGAACGACGTGGCGGCATAGCGCTCCGCTTCCCAGCCTGTGACTTGCAACGTGTCGCGCGCGCGTTCCAGATTTAGGTCTGCGATCCCCAGGATCTGCATGCCATCGGTGCGTCGCGCCTGGGCCAGGAACATGGCGCCGAACTTGCCGGCGCCGATCAGCCCGACGCGAACCGGGTTGTCCGCTTCGGCGCGGGCCTTGAGAAGTCTGTGCAGGTTCATGGCCGATCTTCCTTCCTGTTGTAAACGTGTATCGCCGCGTCGGCGGCGCTATTCTGGCGGTCTTTGGCCGACGGCGACAGGGCAGTATTCACCGGCGGTGTCAGCTACCGGCCTTCAGCGGCGCGACCAGGCCGCGCAGGCAGGCGATGACGCTAAGCGCGGTTATCTTACCAGTGCGCGGGTTCTCTTCCGACGGGATATTCTCAATCGTCATGCTGAACCGGGCGCTGTCCGCTTCGACCTCGATGCGGTGGACGTTCCGGGTGACGCCGGGGTCGGCCCAGATCTCCAGCCGGGTCCGGTCAGGCCCGATGCCGGCGAGACTGAGCGCCGCGCCGACATTGACGTTGGCCGGAAAGCCTTTCGCGCCGTCGCGCGCGCTGCCGGCAAAAACGCGCAACGGTTCGGTGAGGTTGCCCACCGAGATATCATTTTCCTCCAGGTAGGGCGCGCCGGCCAGGCCGCCCGGCGGTTTGCGTGTCACCAGGGTGACCGTTTCGATGGTCCCTTCCGCGGCGGCGCGCACGGCGTCCAGGCCGATCAGCGCGCCGGTCGGAACGATGATCCTTGCCCCGGTCTGCTCGGCCCGGTCGATCAGGTCGGCGTGGCTTAGCAGGGCGCCGACGCTGGAGGGCACGAAAATCCGGCCGGCTTCGACGGCCGGCCGCGCGACCTCGGCGAACGCCGCCGCCGGCGCGCATTCCACCACCACATCGGTAATGTCGGCCAGTTCGCCCAGCGGCAGGACGGGTACCGCCGCCCGGAACGCGGCCATCCGGCGATCGGCCTTTTCCAGGTCGCGCGCCGATACGGCGGCGAGTTCCAATCCCGCGATGCCCTGGTCCAGCCTGGCGGCGACGGCATGCCCGATGGCGCCGAAACCGCCGATCCCAACTTTCAATGGCTGCATCGTCTGCCCTTCCCTGAACGCCGAAGCGCGGTCAGGAAAAGGCGGGGTATCCGTCTTGTCAAGTTGGTCGGGTTTGAAGCGGTCCGCCGTTATAGGCGTTCGCCGGGGTCCTTCAGCGCGTGTTCCATCAAGTCGCTGGTGATGTACTCGAACGCTTCGTCCACCGAATCCGTGCGGAACATCAGGTCCAGGTCGTCGGCATTGATGGTGCCGAATTTGACCAGCGCGTCGAAGTTGACGATTTCGTCCCAGTATTCGGTTCCGAACAGAACGATCGGCAGCCGCTTTTTGATCTTGAAGGTCTGGATCAGGGTCAGGATCTCGAACAGTTCGTCCAGCGTGCCGAACCCGCCCGGCATGGCGACGATCGCCTTGGCCAGATAGGTGAACCAGAACTTGCGCATGAAGAAATAGTGGAATTCGAACGCCAGCGAGCGGGTGACGTACGGATTGCCGCTGTCCTCCATCGGCAGGGAGATGCCCAACCCGACATTCATGCCCTTCGCCTCCGACGCGCCGCGGTTGGCCGCCTCCATAATGCCGGGGCCGCCGCCGGTGCAGACCACGAAGCGGCGTTCGTCGCTATCCAGTTGTTTCGACCATTCGGTAAGCCGGCGCGCCAGTTCGCGCGACGCTTCGTAGTAACGGGCCATATGGACCTGGGCCTTTGCCTTCTCCGGATCGGCGTCCGGGTCGGCCGCTCGGGCCGCGGCGTCTTCCTCGGAGATCAGCCGGGCCGAGCCGAAGAACACGATCGTGTCGCGCACCTGATGCCATTCCAGGCGCGATTTGGGCTCCAGGTATTCGGCCAGAATCCGCATCGGGCGGCCGTCGCGGCTGCTCATGAATGCTTCGTTGCTGTACGCCTTCTCGGGAGAGTGCGGCTTGGCGCTCATGGGGGCGGATCCATCCTATGGTTAACGACTGATAACGATAAAAGACAGCGATTAACGAACCGTATGCCATACCCGGCGCGCTGAAATAAGGCCGGACTAAAGCGGACAATAAGGCCCAGAAAAGGGTCCAAAATTCGTCCGATATTTTAATGCTTCATTAACCATCTAGGGATTATCTAAGCAACATCACGGTCTTGCACTGATTCGTGATGCCTCCCTGTTGACTCGGCCCGCCATTGCGCGGGCCTTTTTTTGTCTCGCCGGCCGAACCGCGCCGCTCTGCCGGTTTCTTCGGTTCAGCCGAGCTAAGACCCATTTTATCAACCTATGGTTGACGTTGATTTCGGTGCCGAGATATATCTCGATGCATGATTGGCACACCGATTCTCTCACCGGCATGTAAAACAATGTGGAAATACCTCGTGATCTTGCCGATTGGAATCGATGCCAATCGCAGTCGGAAAACGATTTATGGAGCCTCTACATGCGAAAGCCTCTCACGTTACCGGTCGATGATACGCGAAAATGGTGTGTTTGGTCGGCCTCTTGTCGCCGTCGGAGGCACACTTCATGAAAACAGCGATGGATTACCGATTGGACTTTCGGCGCGATGCCGAATTCTTCTCGACCCCCTTGTTTCCTCCCCGCAGCTACCGGCAGTCGCATTTTACGGCGCCGGACTTCGCCCGTTACGAGCCGGTGGCCGGCGACGCGCAGGCGCTTCAGCGCATTATCGAACAAAGCGATCTGATCCAGACCGGGGAAAGACACTGGCTTTTGGTGGAGTTGACCCCGCCGCTGTTCGATTACCTGATGATGTACGGTGCGTCGGACGTGGACGACGAGGACGGCGGCGACAGCGAGCCGAATGCCTGTGAGGAAGGGCCCTGGTTCTGACGGCGGGGCCGGATCGACGCGGCTCGATGGTGGCGCCACCGTTCGGTGCATCGAGTCGAACTTCTTTTTGGACTAGCTATTTAATCTGATTAACCGAGCTTTTACGGTATTCCGATATCTCGGAACCATGAGTAACCGCGAAAAACCGCGCCGGTCGGAGGTTGGGGGCCGGGGCCGAAAGGTTTATGTCGTCGCCTTGGCGGCTGCCGCGCTGCTTGGCCTGTCTCGTGTCGATCTGGGCGCGGTCAGCACAACGATGCGGCAGCAGGACGAGTGGAAATCCGAACCTGCCGCCGTCGCGTCGGCCAACCCGGCCCCGGTTATCGTCGACCCGTCGAGTCTGGTCACAGTGGCGCCGGTAATGCTTGCGTCCTTGACGACTGTCGGCGTCGGTTTGGGCGCGCCTCAGACAACCGCCGACATCGCGCGTCTGCCGGCGGCGCCGGGCCCTGAAGCGGGCCAACTCGCGGCTTTGACCTTGCCGGCGGCGGCGGTCGAGCCGGGCGCGACGGCGGCCGTGTCCCGGGACTTTCGCGATCCCGCGCCGACATCCAATCCCACTGCCGGGAAAGCGCCGGCCGAAGAAAGTTACGTGGTGATCGGCAGCTATGCGCGGCTCGAAGTCGCGGCGCGTCATGTGGCGCGAAACCGGCACTGGAAGCCGGTTATACTTCCCGTGATGGTCGACGGTCGGCGGCGCAACTTGGTCGCGATCGGCCCGTTCCTCCGGCAGCAGCTCGCTGAAACGCTGCAACTCGTGATTTGGGACGGGTTCGGCGACGCCTGGGCGTTCTCGCCGGGTTCCGATTCCAGAATCCGGACGGCACTGACCGATGGACCGATTGGCAGCGGCCACTACCGCTAGCGCAACCCGCGGTTCGCCCTTGGGATCTGTCCGTTGACTTAGGTCAATGGTGGGTCCGACAATCTCACCTATTCAATGACCATGGCCTGACTGGACTGTTGCCTCCGCCTTGGTTGCCCGGTCCGGCATCGCGCCGGCGTTGCGATCGCGACGCTGGGTATGGAAAGGCCGGCAAACGTATGTTTGCAAACCTGAACAAGTGGCTGCCTTATCTGATCGTCGCGGTGGCGGTGCTGGCGCTGTTGCTGTTCTCCAACGGCGCAGCCCAACGCGAGGCAGCGCGTCACGACATTTCATATAGCCGGTTCAAGGAACTGATTGCGGCCGGCGAGGTTGCGCGCGTGACGTTCGAAGGAGAGACGGCGCGCATTGATCTGAAACGGACCCTCGATCTCGGGCCTGAGGGTCAGCAGACATTGTCCGTCGAGACCCGCATTCCCTCCTTCGGCGACTCTGAGCTGCTGTCGAGCCTGGAAGCTAACAAAGTCGAAGTTGCGAGCGTGGAGGAGCAGACCGGCGGTTGGATTGCCAGCCTGCTGCCGTGGATTATCCTGCTCGGCATCTATCTGTTCGTGATGAACAGGATGTACCGCAACATGTCGATGCGGTTCGGCGGGCGGGAGCCGACCGATTTCCTGCAGGGCTCGGCCAAGCGCGAACAGAAGGGCACCCGCAAGATCACGTTCGCGGACGTCGCCGGACAGGAGAACGCGAAGCGCGAGGTCGCGGAGCTTGTCGATCTGCTGCGCCAGCCGGATCGGTATTCCAGGCTCGGTGCGGAGCCGCCGCGCGGTGTCCTGCTGGTCGGTCCTCCCGGCACCGGGAAAACGCTGCTGGCGCGGGCCCTGGCCGGGGAGGCGGGCGTTCCCTTCTTCCATACGTCGGCGTCGGAGTTTATCGAGATGTTCGTCGGTGTCGGTGCCTCGCGCGTCCGCAACATGTTCGAGGAGGCGAAGAAACGGGCGCCGGCGATCATCTTCATCGACGAGTTGGACGCCGTCGGGCGGGTGCGCGGTTCGGGCCTCGGCGGCGGCAACGACGAACGGGAGCAGACGCTCAACCAGATCCTGTCGGAAATGGACGGTTTTTCCGGCCACGAAGCTGTAATCGTGCTGGCCGCGACAAACCGGCCCGATGTGCTCGATCCGGCGCTGCTCAGGCCCGGACGTTTCGACCGCCACGTCACGCTGGAACTGCCGGACAAGGACGCGCGGGAAGCGATACTCAAGGTTCATACCGCCGATGTGCCGCTTGGCGCCGATGTCGATCTCGGCATTGTCGCCGCGGCGACGCCCGGTTTCTCGGGCGCCGACCTCAAAAATCTGGTCAACGAGGCGGCGATGGCCGCGGCCCGCGCTGGCGAGGACCTGGTCTCGAAGCGCCATTTCGACGAGATGCGGGACAAGGTGATCATGGGCTCGGTCCGGACGCTGGCGATCCAGCCGGCGGAGCGCCATCGCCTGGCGGTTCACGAGGCGGGCCATACGACCGTGGCCTATTATCTGCCGGAAGCGGACCCGATCTACAAAGTCACCATCATCCCGCGCGGCCGCTCTCTCGGCGGCACCCATATCCTGCCTGAGGAAGAGCGTCATACGCTGCCCGAGCCCTATTTGAAGGACCGTCTGGCCGTGATGCTGGGCGGCCGCATGGCCGAGCGTGAGGTGCTCGGCACGGTCAGTTCCGGCGCTGACGACGATATCCGCCAGGCGACGCAACTCGCACGCGCGATGGTTGCCCGTTGGGGTATGGCGGAAGGCATCGGTCCCGTCGATCTGCGGCAGAGCGAGGAGCATCCGTTCCTCGGCCGCGAGATCGCCCAGCCGCGGCGGTTCAGCGAAACCACGGCGCATGACGTCGACAAGGCGGTGCGCGATCTGCTCGGCGATGCCGAAGAGCGGGCCAGGGCGGTCCTCGCCGCGCACCGCGATGCCTTTGACAAGCTCGTCGCCAGTCTCGAACAGCATGAAACCCTGGAGCATCGGGAGATCGAAGCCTGCCTGGGATCGGGCACGGCCGGTGATGCGGATGGGGCTCGATTAGCGGCGCACGGGATGACGGCACGCCAACGCATGTGATCGCGTGCGGCCGGTTTTACGACACATATCCGCTGACGCACGAGCGATCCGTTTTGGCTATTATTCGCCGATAGCGGGGGATAGAACAGAACGACGCGTTGGCTGATGGAAAAGTACTTCGACATGTCGGGCATCAAAAGCCTCTGGGTGAAGCAGCCCGCTGAAGGTTCGCCGTTGGGCCTGGCGGTGCGTGTGGAACAGGCGGTGACGATGGTCGGGCAGACGCCGTTCATCACCGCCGCCAGTATCATCAATCCGCTCATTCTGGTGATCCTGTTTTGGCCGTTCGCCGATAAGGTCTTGCTGCTCGCCTGGGCGGGTTTCATCTGGGGTTTTTGTTTGTTGTGGCTGCACCGGTGGCGCCGCCGCAAACAGTTCAAACCCGAACGGGTCGGCCCGGGCATCAATCGGCGTCTGGTGCGCTACGCCGCGATCGGAGGGCTCGCCTGGGCCACCGGAGCGGTGGTGCTGTTCCCGTCGGCGCCATTGACCCATCAGGTGTTCCTCGCCTTCGTTTGCGGCGGCATGGCGGCTGGTGCGGCCATGTCGCTTTCCGCCGTGCCGCTGGCGACGGCCGTGTATATCGGCCTGTCTATGATGCCGCTGACGGCGATGTTCGCGTTGCAGGGCACAGCCGTCCATGTCGGCATGGCCCTTATGCTCGCCCTGTTTTCCATCTTGGCGATCATGATCGCGCGAACGTCTTTCATTCGGTTCCTCGAAAGCGTCCGGATCAGCCAGTCGAATGCCGATCTGCTGGCCGAACTCGCCGATACCAGGGCGGACCTGCTCGACCTGATCGCCAGCATGCCGGTCACCTTCGCCCTGTTCGACAAGGACGACCGCCTGCTGCTGTGCAGCGATAATGTCGAGGCGTTCCTGTCGGGCGGCAAGGAAAAGCCGGCGGCTGCGGCGGAGACCGATACGTATGAGCGGGTAAGAAGCGCGCTGGCGGACTATCGCCGGCATACCGGTACGGTGGAACGGCAACTGCCCGACGGCCGCTGGGTGCAGGCGGGCAACCGGTCGACCCGGCGGAGCGGCTCGATCACGGTGCTGGTCGACATTACCGAACTGAAAAACGCTGAACAGGCGCTGCGGTCGGCGAAGGAGACCGCCGAACAGGCGAACGAGATGAAGTCGCGCTTCCTCGCGACCGCAAGCCATGACCTGCGCCAGCCTTTGCAGGCCCTCGACCTGCTGGTCGGCAGCCTGTCGAAGGCGGCGGACGAGGACAATCGCGGTGAAATTATTGTGGATATGGGTCATGCTCTGCGGATCATGGCCGATATGCTCAACGGGTTGTTGGATATCTCGAAGCTGGACGCGGGCGCCGTCGTGCCGGAGATCGAGGACATCCCGGTGCAAACGCTGTTTCGCCGTATGGAATATGTTTTCGCGGCGACCGCCCGCGCCAAGGGTCTGGCGTTTCGGGTCGTGCCCTGCAGTCTCTCGGTGCGCAGCGACCCGGTATTGCTGGAGAGGATTGTCGAGAACCTGCTGGCGAACGCCGTTCGCTATACGGAGAGCGGTAAAGTTCTCCTCGGCTGCCGGCGCCGTGGCGACGCGCTCCGCATAGATGTCTGGGATACCGGTATCGGTATCCCTCAGGAGCATTTCCGCCAGATTTTCGAGGAGTACTATCAGCTCGGCAATCCGTCGCGCGATCGCGACCGTGGCCTGGGCGTCGGTCTTGCGATCGTCGATCGGGTGGCTCATTTGCTCGGGCATCCGATAGAGGTGCACTCCACGGTCGGGCACGGGTCGCGCTTCACCGTCACCGTGCCGTTGGCCGAATCCGTGGCGGTTTCCGAACGCTCCCTGCTGACGCCGATCGGCGGCGACCTGGATTTGGACGGCACCACATTGGTCGTCATCGACGACGACGAAATGGTGCTGCGGGCGACCGACCGGCTGCTTCGAAAGTGGGGCGCCGGCGTCATTGCCGCGCCCGGCGCAGAGGAGGCGCTGGCGTCGATAGCGGAGATCGGTGTCGTCCCGGACCTGATCGTGGCGGATCACCGGCTCGGCTCCGGCAAAACCGGCTCCGAAGCGATCAGGAGCATCGAGGCGTTTTGCGATACCGATCTGCCGTCGATCATCATCACCGGGGATACCGCTGGCGTCGGCCTGAAGCCCGATGCCGGGCATCTCGGTCATGTCCTGTACAAACCGGTGGACCCGGCCAAGCTTCGTTCCCTGATACGGCACATGCTTCTGCCGCAGGCAATCCGCCAGGCCGCGCATCTCAGCAGCTCCGGTGCTGCCGAGTAGGGCTGCCGAAGCGCCGGAGCAGGCTCAGTCCGTCAGCGGCTTGCCCAGGAACAACAGGTCCCGATCCTTCCCCCATCGGCGGGTGACCGCGTGGGTAAATCCATGACGGCGATAGAACGAAACGTTCCGCGCGTCGACGGCTGTCACCACGTGGACGCCGGGGATCCCCTCGCGCCGGCACTCCTCGACGAACGCATCGACCAGTGCGCCGCCGACGCCACGGCCGCGCTGGTCGGGCCGGCAATTGACATGCAGGTGGGCGGGAAACGCCGCAAACAGGTCCTCGAACACCGCATAGAGCTCGATGTCTCGGAACAGTTGCTCGGCGGCAAGGCTGTTGGCGCAGCCGGTCAGGTAACCGGCCAAGCTGCCGTCCGATGCCAGGGCCAGCAGAATGCGGTCCGGCTCCTCGGTCCGGTAGTAACCTGTCCAGGTATCGAAGAAGGTGGCCCGCACCGCCGCGGACGGGAATTCGGTGGTTGCCGAAGAGGCGAAGAATATCGCCTCGATCTCGCGCCATCGCGCCACTGGATCTGGCTCGTCGGTCAATCGTACGATACGCATCGATCGCGCCCTGCGCGCCGGCAAAAGTGGCCGGCCAAGGTGTTGACCTTTCACATAATGCCGTTCCGGAGTTCTGCCAATGCCTGCGACGCCGTTTGAAGTCGGATTTCCAGAAACCGCCCTGCAGGATTTGTGGGACCGGATCGCCCGGGTGCGTTGGCCGAACGCGCCGGCGGACGCGGGCTGGGATTACGGCGCCGACACCGATTATGTCCGGGATCTGGTGGCCTATTGGCGCGACGGCTACGACTGGCGGGCGGCGGAAGCGCGCCTGAACCGGTTTCCCCAATATCTCGTGCCGGTCGACGGCCGCGACGTGCATATTGTCCACGAGCGCGGATCGGGTTCCAACCCGTTGCCGATTGTCATTACCCATGGTTGGCCGGGATCGGTCTTCGAGTTCGTCGATGTCATCGACCCTCTCGCGCATCCGGAACGGTTCGGCGGCGACCCGGAAGACGGTTTCGACGTGATCGTGCCGAGCCTGCCCGGATACGGCTTCTCGGCCGCGCCGCCAAAGCCGATCGATCAGCGCGCGGTTGCCGCGATCTGGCGCAAGCTGATGGTCGACGAATTGGGGTACGGTCGTTTCGTCGCCCAGGGCGGCGATTGGGGCAGTCTGGTCACCAGTTGGCTGGGCAGGGACCACGCGGACGTGGTCGCGGCGATCCACCTCAACATGCTGATCCTGCGGCCGCGGCTGGACGATACCCAACCGCCGTTGGACGAAAGCGAAACGACGTGGGCAAAACGCGCCCGGGCCAGGCAGGCCGCGGAAGGCGGCTATCAGCGCATTCAGGCGACCAAACCGCAGAGCCTGGCTTATGGCTTGACGGATTCGCCGGTCGGGCTGGCGGCCTGGATCGTCGAGAAGTTCCACCGCTGGGGCGATACCGGCGGCGATGTGGAAAGCCGCTTTTCGAAAGACCGGCTGTTGGACCACATAACCCTCTATTGGCTGACCGGCTGCATCAATACCGCGAACTGGATGTATCGGGCGATTGTCGAAAGCGACAATTTCCACCTGCCCGCCGGCGAACGGATCGAAGTGCCGACCGGCATCGCCAATTTCCCGGGCGACATCTTCGAAATGCCGCCGCGCCGTTGGGTGGAACGGGTCTGCAACGTGCGGCACTGGACGGACATGCCGGCCGGCGGCCATTTCGCGGCGATGGAGGAGCCGGATTTGTTTGTCCGGGATTTACGCAGCTTCTTCAGCGCTTTCCGGGAGGCCGCCGACTGACAACCTACCGCTTTGGCCAGCCTGTGCTTTTTCTTTCGGTGTGATAGGGTCGCGGGCGTTCGAATCAGGGTTTCGTTGGGCGATGTCGAAGTACGCGGTTCTACTGGCCTATCTGTGCGTGATGCTGGGCGTCATGGGCCATGCCTCCAGCGAGTTCGTATCGGTGGTCACCGGATTGTTCGGCCCGGAGCTGTCGGTCTGGCGTTTCATGCTCGGCGGCTTGGGGCTGATTACAGTCTCGCTGATCTACCCGCCGTCGCGGGACCTGCTGACGCCGTTGCGCGAAAACGGCATTCGCATTGCCGCGTTGTCGATCTTCGGCATGACGTTCGGCCAGCTCATGTTCCATTGGGCGCTGGACCACGCGTCGGTGGTCCAGGTCGCGACGGTCGTCACCACCATGCCGATCTTCGTCGTCATCGCCGATCATTTCATCAATCGAACGCCGCTCACGGCGCCGAAGATCGTCAGTGGCATCGGCGCCTTCGGCGGCGTCGCGTTCTTGCTGACCGACGGTTACCTCGAACAGCTTCGCGGCACCAGCGATGCGCTGTTCGGCGTTCTGCTGGCGCTCGGGTGCGCCTTTGTCGGCGCAATCTACATGGTGCTGGTCAAGCCGATGATAAATCGCTACGGCGCGATCCGGATGACGACCTATACCTTTGCGCTCGGCGCCTTCGCGCTGTTTGCGACGGTTGGGCTGGCGTGGGGTATCTGGGTCGATCCGACCACGCTGTTCGACCGGCCGCCGCAGCAGTATCTGGCGATGATGACGCTCGGCTGGTGGAACACCACGATCGCCATGGTGCTTTGGCTTGGCGGCCTGGCCGCGGTTCCGGACATGGGCCGGGCCAATTACCTGTTCTTTCTCAAGCCGGTTATCGCGGCCGGACTGGCATTCTTCATTCTCGGACAAACGGTATCGTCGATCCAAATGCTGGCCATCGCCGTGATATGCGGATGTGTTGCGGTCGAGGTTTTTTGGGACCAGATCCGGTCTCTGTTCGGGCGCCGGCGGACGGAACGGATAGGGACCGGCGCCGAGTAGCCGGGCGCGCCAGTCCCGGACTGTCTATCGATGCATCAGTTCGATGGCTGAGACGTTCGCCGCTGCCAGGTTGGGAAGATCCAGCTTTTCGCCGATAACGTAGATCGCGGCGGCTTGCGCCACATCCTGGCCGGCATTGTATTCGCACCGGACTTGCACGGTCACGGGGGAGGGGCCGTTTTCACGCTGGCTTACGGTGACCCATTTGCGCCGGTTCTCGGTTTGCTCCGGCGGCATGGTCTCTACCAGGTATGTGGCGCTGGACCGTTCGCTTGCGATCAATACGTTCGCGACGTTCTTGCAGTGCGCAATCTGCCTGTCCTGCTCGCTGCAGCCGGCAAGCGCCGCTGCGGCCAGTGCCGTGGCAGTCGTTGCAAGCAAAACTGATTTGTTCATCGGCCCCCCAGCCGTACTACTACGCTCTTCATGCCGCTAATTTGGCTGGGTGCCATTAACAGTCAATAAATCCCCCCGAATGCCCCGAAAAATGCCACAGACAGCTCGCGTCGAGGGCCGGCGGCGAATAGCGTCGCGGCACGGGAAGCGATCGTCCAACGCTTCATTCACCTTTGAAACAGGTCGTTTAACTATATGTATTTACTATGGTTTTCTCAGTCTCGGCTGAGCCCGGCCCGTGGACCGTCTGGCGACACACCGCCAGAACGCGTTTGACGCTTCTTCTGCCGGCGGATACCCTCCGCGTGGTTGGCCAACGGAGAACAGAGATCTAACGCGTCAATTGACAAGAATCGGTCCGATTAAGAACATCGGTGGTCACAGGGCAAACATCTACTATGAGTTCGGCAATCGCGGCTGATCTGGCTTAAGCTGGCAACGGCTGGCCGTGGAGCGTTGGGTATTGTCGATAAGTCGGGTCGGCTCACGGCCTTTGATAAGAATTACGGGCGGCACGAACGGGAGACGCTGAATCATGTCACGTGAAAATAGCTCCAAAGAGCATGTCTACATACCGGAGCTGAAGAACCAGTTCCTGAAGGGCGACATCGGTCGCCGCGATTTTCTGAGAACCGCGACCTTGCTCGGCTTGTCCGCGCCTGCCGCCTTCGCTTTCGTCAACATGATCGAAGGCAAATCGCCGATCCAGGCGGCGGCGGCCGAAACGCCGAAGAAGGGCGGCGCGCTCCGCGTGTCGATGGAAGTGCAGGAAATGGCGGACCCCGCTTTGTTCGACTGGACGCAGAAGTCGAACGTCGCGCGCCACATCGTCGAATACCTCACGATTACCGACTCGGACAACATCACCCGCCCGTATCTTTGCGAGAAGTGGGAAGCCTCCGACGATCTGAAAACCTGGACGCTGCACCTCCGCAAAGGCGTGAAATGGTCGAACGGCGACGATTTTGGCGCCGACGACGTTGTCTTCAACTTCGAGCGCTGGCTCAATCCGGAGACTGGCTCGTCGAACATCGGTCTGTTCGCCTCGATGACGGACGACCTCGGCGACGGCAAGAAGAAGATGACCGACGGCGCCGTCGAGAAGGTCGACAAGCACACCGTCCGTCTGCACCTGAATGCGCCGGAACTGGCGATTCCCGAAAACCTCTACAACTACCCGACGGCCATCGTGCATAGGCGGTTTTCCGAAGAGGGCGGCAACCTGTCGAAGAACCCGGTTGGCACCGGCCCCTACACGTTGGCGTCGTTCGCGGTCGGTGAGAAAGCGGTGCTGAAACGCCGGGACGAACCCTATTGGGGCGGCGAGGTTTACCTCGACGAGATCCACTACATCGACACCGGCGAAGACCGGGCCGCCCGTGTCGCCGCGCTCGCCTCTGGCCAGGTCGATGCGGCGTACGAGATTGACGTCACCCAGCTCGAGATCCTGGAGCGTTTGCCGAACGCCGTGGCGCACGAAGCGGTGACCGCTCAAACCGGCGTGGCGCGCATGCAGATGGACCAGGCGCCGTTCGACGATATTCGGATCCGCCAGGCTGTCGCTGCTTGCATGGACCACCAGAAACTGCTCGACATTTCCTACCGCGGCCGCGGCGCTGCCGGTGAGAACCATCATGTCGCGCCTATTCATCCGGAGTACGCGGAACTCCCGAAGCTGAAGCAGGACCACGCGCTGGCGCGCAAACTGCTCGCCGATGCCGGTCATCCGGACGGCATAAAAATCAGCATCGATGTCGGCAGCACCAGTGGGCCTTGGGAACTGGCCTGCATGCAGGCGTTCAAGGAGCAATGCGCGCCGGGCGGCATCGACCTTCAGCTCAACACGATGCCCAGTTCCCAATATTGGGAGATCTGGGACAAGACTCCGTTCGGCTTTACCTCATGGACCCACCGTCCGCTCGGTGTCATGGTGCTCAATCTTGGCTACCGCTCCGGCGTGCCGTGGAACGAGAGCCATTATTCCAACCCGGCGTTCGACCAGGCGCTGGCCGACGCCAGTGCGATCCTGGACGTCAACGAGCGCAAGAAGGCGATGGCCAAGGTGCAGAAGATCCTGCAGGACGACGCCATTATCGCCCAGCCGCTTTGGCGCTCGGTGTTCTCGGCGGCGAACAAGAACGTCAAGGGGTATCGCACCCACCCGACCCTTTACCATCAATTCCACAAAGTCTGGCTTGCCTAAACAGACGCTAGAGCTTTAAACGCGACGCGCCCTCCCCGGGAAACCGGGCGAGGGCGTTTCTTTATCGCGCGGCGTCGCGGCGTATAATCCGCGGATGAGCGCCGAGTACGTCGACAGCTACTACAGCCGCACCGTCAACCGCGACCGGCCCCGCCAACGGCTCGAAGGCGATGTCGAGGCGGACGTTTGTATCGTCGGCGGCGGCATGGCCGGGCTGGCTACGGCGCTCGGTCTGGCCGAGCGGGGGCTGAAGCCGGTGGTGCTGGAGGCGCATCGCCTCGGATGGGGCGCGTCCGGGCGGAATGGCGGTTTCGTATCGCCGGGATTTTCCCTCGGCGAGCAAAGTCTGGTGGCGAAGGTCGGTATCGAGGATGCCCGTACGCTTTACCGGCTGTCGGAGGAAGCCCATAGCCTGATCCGGTCCCGGATCGACCGGTACGGTATCGATTGCGGCCCGATCCAGGACGGCGTGGTCATCGCGTCGTGGTTCGACAACGCCGATGCGGTGCGCCGCGAGGTCGACTTCATGCGCGAGACCTTCGGCACCCGCCACGAATTCTGGCCGCGCGAGAAGGTAAGGGAACTGTATCTGACGGATCGCTATCACGATGCGGTATTCAGCCCCGGCAGTTTCCATTTCCATTCCCTCAATTTCACGCTGGGCATCGCCGATGCGGCGGAGGCGGCTGGAGCCGTTCTGTACGAAGGCTCTCCCGTTGTCGGGCATCGCTTGGATGGCGACCCGAAGATCGTGCGAACCGACCGGGGCACAGTCCGTGCCGATCATGCGGTGTTTTGCTGCAGTGGCTATATCGGCGCGACACACAGGCGGTTGGCGCTGGCGACATTGCCGGTCGCGACCTACGTCATGGTGACCGAGCCGCTTGGCAACCGGCTGGCGGACGCGATCCGTGCGCCTTACGCGGTCGCCGACGACCGGTTTGCTCAGGACTATTACAGGCCGCTGCCCGACGGCCGCATATTATGGGGTGGTCGCGTTACCGCGTTCCGGGACCCGCCCGCCAAGCTTGCTGAAGTCATGCGGCGCGACCTGCTTAAAGTCTATCCCCAGTTGGACGGTGTGTCGGTGGATGCCGCCTGGGACGGTTTGATGGGATATGCACGGCATAAGATGCCGCAGATCGGTCAATACCAACCGGGCCTTTGGTACTGCATGGGTTTCGGCGGCCGCGGCATGTGCGCAACCACGATGGGCGGCGAACTGGTCGCTTCGGCGATTGCGGAAGGGGACGAGCGGTACCGGCTGTTCGAACCGTTCGGCCTGCGTTTCGCCGGCGGCCCGCTGGCGCCTGCGGCGGCCCAAATCGCCTATTGGTGGTATCAGGCGCGGGACGCGATGCGGCGCTGACCCGTTTGGACAGGCCGTCAGGTGTCGTTGTCGCCGACCTTGCCGCGGGTGCTTTTCGTTTTGGCCCGCTGCCGTTTCTGATCTAGCCGCCGCCGCACCGACGCCCGGCTCGGTTTCGTCGGCCGGCGCGGCCGGGGCGGGACGGCCGCTTCGCGCAGCAGCGCCAACAGCCTGTCCATGGCGTCCTGCCGATTCTGGCTCTGGGTGCGGAAGCGGCGTGCATCGATCACCAGCACACCGTCCGCGTTGACGCGCCGGCCGGCCAGACGGATCAGGCGGTTGCGAACCGGCTCGGTAAGGCTCCGGCAGCCGCGGACGTCGAACCGTAGTTGCACGGCGCTGGCGACCTGATTGACGTTCTGGCCGCCGGGACCGGATGCGCGAATGAACTGCAAGTCGATGTCGCGCTCGTCAATCTGAATTTCTGGCGTGACCTCTATCATGGCGTGGTTGCGGCGTCGGCTTCACGAGTGCGGACCGTGCTTCAGGCGGCGCGTTCGCAAATCCTTTCCTTCGGGAACCACGCTGTCACCGCGGTGCCGACGCCGACCGTACTGGTCAGCTCCAGTGTTCCGCCGTGCAGTTCGATCAGCGCTTTGGTCAGCGGCAGGCCGAGGCCGGTGCCGTCATGCTTTCGCGTCATCGGGTTCTCCACCTGGCAGAACGGCGCCAGGGCCATCGGGATGTCGTCCTCCGCGATGCCGATGCCGCTGTCCGATACCGTAATCGCCAGGCCGCGGTCGGCCGCCGTCGAGACCTCGACTTCCACCATGCCGCCAGGGCCGGTGAACTTGATGGCATTGCTCAACAGGTTGAGCAGGATTTGGCGAAACCGGCGCTCGTCGACACGAAGCGCCGGCAGCCGGGCGGGTAATGTCTTGTGGATCGCCAGATCGCCGGATTGGGCCTGTTGTTCGATCACGGCGACACAGGAATCGACCAGCTGAGCGACGTCCGCCGCGCTCTCCTCGATGTCCAGTTTGCCGGCTTCGACCTTCGACAGGTCCAGGATGTCGTTGATCAAGTGCAGCAGATGTCGGCCGCAATCGCTGATATCGCCGGCGTATTCTCGGTACTTGGCCACCCCGGCAGGACCCATAACCTCGTCCTTGATGATGTCCGAGAATCCGATAATCGCGTTCAGGGGTGTCCGTAATTCGTGGCTCATATTGGTCAGGAAGGCGGATTTGGCGCGGTTCACGTTTTCGGCTTCCAGCACGGCGATCCGCGCCGCCCTGGCGCCCCGGTCCAATTCGGCCCGCGCGGCGATTTCGCTCTGCTTGATGTCGGACACATCGACTGCGCTGATCGTCGTGCAACCCTGAGGCTGTCGTGAGGCGCGGATCTGCGCCCAACGCCCGTCGCCGACCTGCAGCACCAGACCTTCGTCCCAGTCTTCGCGTGTGGCCGATTGGTCGATTGCCGCAACAACGGCGTCGAACGGCGTGCCTTGCTCGATAGCGCCGGCAAGTTCGGGAAAGCACGCCACAAACAGGCTGTTGCAGGCAATCAGGCGGTCGTCCAGGTCGAACATGGCAAGACCTATGGGGACGCTCTCGATGTCTGCGACGATCCGGTCGACGCGCCGCTCATCCATCTCGAAGGCGGCAATGCCGGCAGGCTTGCGGTTCAGGGCCATTGTCACTCACCCATGCGATCCGCCCAAACTCCCCGCGGAGCGGGCGTTACTCAGCTCGAAAACTGATTGTGGCGGGATGTCTTCGTCGTTTCGGCGCGGAGCCTAACAAACACCGCTTCGCCGGCAAAGTGGCAAAGATGCGATAGGACTATGTCTGCCGGAATTCGCCCGCCGGTCGAACCGCGGCGCGTTCGACGGGCGTTCGTGCATACCGCGGCGCCCGGATCGCCAAGTCCGACGTTGAAGATTAGTACAGCCGACCCGCACGAGGATGGATCGCATCCGAACAGTGTAGATCAGTCGTTTATCCTAATTCATATTAGCAATTTTACGTATTTCAATTCGGGAGAGTCAGTGTAAGCTGATCGTTGGGTGGGATCGATAGCTGTACGTGCGTATCAACTATCTCGGTGGTTCTGCCCATGAAAGTGCTGACGATTGACGACCATTGGCTTGCTCGCTCAGGTCTGTCGAGGCTTCTCAAACGTATTGATAGATCTGTCGAAGTTCTGGAAGCGGAGAATTTCCAGGACGGGTTGGATGTGGCGTCGGAGCATGCCGACATTTCCCTGATATTGCTGGACTTGATGATGTCGGGTGAAAGCGCGCTTGAATCGATCGGCGACTTTCGGCGTATCGCGCCGGACGCGACGGTCATGGTCGTGTCGATGGTCGAGACGCGCGAGGACGTCTTGCGCGCGATCGATCTGGGCGCGGCGGGCTATGTTCCGAAAACCACGTCCGCCGACGAAATGCTGCGGGCCATTCGCGTTGTGCTGGATGGCGAGATCTATTTTCCACGTGCATTGCTGACCCAGAAGTCGAGGCCGGTACCGCCGGCTCACCTTGTCGGCCGGCCGACGCGGGTCGATGCCAATGCGCTCGACAATCTGACCAAACGGCATCGTCAGGTCCTGGACGGTCTCGGTCTCGGTAAGACCAACACGCAGATTGCCAAGGATCTCGGCGTGTCGGCGACCACGGTCAGGCAGCACGTTTCCGAATTGCTGAAGCGTCTCGGCCTCAGCAACCGCACCCAGGCGGCGGTGTTTCTGTCGCAGGTTCACGCGGTGCAAGGGCGCGGCGCCGAAGTCCGGCGGCGGGGTATGGCGGACCGCGATCCGCCGGTTTCCGCGACAGGATAGGTTGGGACGATGGGCCAATGTCACGGTGTCGGTTCGGGAAGATAGTCCATAAGCATCCGATCGGTTGATACGGACGGCCTGCTGGAGATTTTGACTATTACGTTTTCAGCAGGTCCGTGCGATTCTTGCGGTGGTTGCGCATTGATTGATTCCAGTTCATTCAGAAAGACCCATGAAGACACTGATCGCCGATGACCATTGGATTGCCAGATCCGGTCTAAGCCGCGTTGTTGAACGGCTCGATGAAAACGTTGATATCCTCGAAGCCGACAACGCTGCCGACTCTCTCCGGTTGGCGAAGGAAAACCCGGACCTGGACCTGATCCTGTTCGATCTGATCATGGCGGGCTCCAAATCCCTGGACGAGATAATGGAGCTTCGAACGCATGCGCCCAGGGCTGCGGTCGTTGTCGTCTCGATGGTCGAAGAGCGGGCCGACATCCTGCGGGCGATCGATCTCGGTGCCTGGGGCTACATCCCGAAAACGGCGAGCGCGGAAGAGATGCTGCGGGCCTTGCAGATCGTGCTGACGGGAGAGATCTATTTTCCTCACGCCCTCTTCACGCAGTCCGCCACGGCAAACCGCGAGGGCGGCGAATCCGTCCGCGGCGCTACGGAGCCGACCGTCGACCCTAAGCTTCTCCAATCCTTGACCCGGCGGCACAGGCAGGTTCTGGATGGGCTGGCGCAGGGCAAGACCAATGCTCAGATTGCCGAGGATCTGGAGCTCAGCACCATCACCGTGCGTCAGCATGTCTCGTCGCTGCTGCGCCGGCTCGGTTTGTCCAACCGGACGCAGGCGGCCGTTCTGGCATCTCAGTTGCGCACCCGGTAAGGGCCGTCTTTCGGAAATTACTTCAGGCGGCTTTGAAATCGCCTGGCGAAAGAGAACACTGGCCGCGGTCGGTGTTCGGTTCCACGGACCGTTTCAGTATCTTGCCCAAAGCATCCGCCCCGCCGACATAGTCGCCGTCGATCCAGATTTGCGGGACCGTAACCGGCGTTTTTGCGCCGATGATCGGTTTCACTCTGGCCAGCATCTCGTACATCGCGACCGGCTCTTTGACCACATCGTGGTACGTATAGTCGATTCCGGCCTCGGTCAGGTATTGCTTGGCGCGGACGCAGTGCGGGCAGGATGCTTTGCCGAACAAGCGGTTGCCGGTCACCGGCGCGCGCCCGGCGTAGGCCTCGATGACGGCCTGGGTCAGCAGGCCGCGGTTCAGCGCGGCGCCCTGGCTGACGATCCGTCCTTCGACCATGACGATCGGCGCATGCCAGCCGCCTTTCGGCAGCGGTTTCCACCATTCGGTCAGCCATTCGCGGACATCCAGTTCGACAGGCACGCCGGCAAGCTCGGACTCCATGGTGTCCTGGATGACGTCCGATGTCAGCGAGCATTCGCCGCATGGAATGTTGACCTTGAACGGTCCCCAGGCCCCGGCCCACTTGTAAAGGGTGATCTTGATCGGCTGTTGCTGCATCGTGTCGGCCTCCATGTCCCCATGACGATGCCCATCCCGGCGTTCCCTCGCGCTCGGGATATGGGGACCGGCGGCGCCGAACGCAGCCGCCGGGCACGGATTCTCGCGAACAGTTTACGCGGTGTGATGAGCCGTGGCTTGGCGGTCAGGCGCTTTTCGGCATGGCGATCTCTTCCACCGGCCGCGCCACCAGGAATTCCAGAATGTTTCCGTCGAACTTGTCTTCGATCTGTTCCAGGACCTCGTCGGTCAGCCGGTCGCGGAAGTCGTCCCGCTGTTGCTCATTGATCGAGTCGCATTCGAAAAGCCGTTGGTCCTTCGCCACTCCGACAGCGATCCGAACCACCCTGAGCCATTTCTCGGGCAACCCGCAATGGCGATGCAGCGCGGTGAGGCCCATGCCGCCCTTATCGAGCAGCAGTTTCCGTACGTTATCTTCGGGGATCCCGGCGATTGCCGCCAGGCAGAGCTCGAAGAACGGCAAATCGCCCAGGCAAAGCGCCCGTAAGACGATCGTCGGCGTCAGCCGGCCGGACTGCCGCAGCTGCTCCACCAGGCCTTCCGTGTTGCGGTCTTCCGATTGGGCATGCAGGTACCCCAGCGTTACCCGTTCCCGGCTTTGCCGCACCAGGTCGGACGCGACACCGGCCGGCAACTCCTGGTGGGTGATCAAATGGTCCAGGACATTGTCGGCCACGGTGGCGACCAGGCGTTCGGTTATCGGCATCGGCAGGCTGACGCGTCGGGCGACCGTGTCGCGGATCGCCGGCTGGCCCGAGAAATTGCCGAGGATCAGGTCCAGTGTCTGGCTGTCCAACTCGGCCCCGTTGTTTGCCACCAGTTCCGTGACGACGTCCGCGTTTCCCGTATCCACCAGGGCGCTGGACACGGCCTGCGGTACATGCTGCCGGCGGGCGACCGCCTTGTGATGCTCCGTCGCCTGTTCCCGGATGATTTCCAGAAGGTCGGCTTCGCCCAGCACCGGCGAGCACTCCACCATCGGAACGGCCACTTCCGCCACGTCCTTGGCGATTGTCAGGGCCACGTCGTGTGGAACATCCGGGCAGTCTTTCAGCGCGTTCGACAGGATCTGCCGGACCAGGATTTCGGCATCGCGGGTCAGCTTTCGGACGATATCTTCGGCCAGCTTCCGCTCGGTCTCCGTCAGAAGGCCGGAGTCCAGTTGCCGGGCGACTTTGCCTGCGGTTTGCGCGCGGTTGGCGGCTGACGGGTCGTTCAGGAGTTGTTCGACGTCGGCTGGGTCGAGGCTGACGGCATGAGCGGATGACTGCATCGCAAAGTCGCGCCTAATGGTCGTTTACGCAAATCAGAATTGTCGGCCAACACCATGAAGGAACCCTAAACATCCGGCCGCTTATCGGCCGTCGACCGGGGGCCGGACACGCGCCCGGGCCCCGGCCATTCGGTTACGCGGCCCGCAGTCCGGAGAGGAACTTGTCGACCTCGCCACGCAGCAGATCCGCCTGCTGGGTCAGGGACCCGGCCGCGGAAAGCACGTCTCCCGCCGATTTGCCCGTATTGTCGGCGGCTTGACGGACCCCCGAAATATGGGTCGAGACCTCCTGCGTGCCCGTCGAGGCCTGCTGCACGTTGCGCGCGATTTCCTGGGTGGCGGCATTCTGCTCTTCGACGGCGGAGGCTACCGCGGTCGCGATTTCGCTGATCTGCTCGATCACGGTGCGAATTTTGCGGATAGCTTCCACGGTGTCGCCGGCCACGGCTTGCACGTTGCTGATCTGGGTGGAGATTTCCTCGGTCGCCTTTGTCGTCTGGTTGGCCAGGGACTTGACCTCGGAAGCGACGACGGCAAATCCCTTTCCCGCGTCGCCGGCCCTGGCCGCTTCGATCGTCGCGTTCAGGGCAAGCAGGTTGGTCTGTTCGGCGACGTCGTTGATCAGGCCGACGACCTCGCCGATCTTTTGCGCGCCCTCCGCGAGAGTCTGTACCGTTTCGTTGGTATCGCTGGCCGTTGAGACGGCGGATCGGCTGACCTTGTCGACGTCGGCCATCTGACGGCTGATTTCCTGGATCGAGGACGACAGTTCCTCGGCGGCGGACGATACCGTTTCGACGTTGGTCGAGGCCTCTTCGGAGGCGGCGGCGACCGCGGAAGACTGTCGGCTCGTCTGCTCCGCCGTGCTTGACATGTCCTGCGCCGACGACTGCATCTGGGTGGCGGCGCTCGCGACCTGTTCGACGACGCCTTTGACGCTGCCTTCCAGGTCGTCGGCCATTTTCAACAGGGAGTCGCGGCGTTTCTTTTCGGCCGTGCGTTCCGCGGTGGCGTTTTCTTCCGCCAGTCGGTCGGCCTCGATTGCGTTCTCCTTGAACACTTCCAAAGCCCCGGCCATATCCCCGATTTCGTCGCCACGCCCGGTGCCCGGAACCTCAATGGTCTTGTCGCCGCCGGCCAGCGCGGTCATGGCGCCGGTAATCCGCGACAAGGCGCCCGTCAGCCCTCGGACGATGACCGTCACCATCAGGCCGGTCGCGGTCAACAGCAGCAGCGTGGCCGCGGCGGCGAACAGGAAGTTGGTCTGTGCCGTATCGCGGATATCGCCGGCCTGGGCAATCATATCCGCGACCATGCGGTCCTCGACCGATTTCAAAAGGTCGATTTTCTTGGTGATGGTGTCGAACCAGTAGGGGCCCTCGATGGCGCCGATTTCGCCGCCATAGGCGGAGGCGATTGCAATCCTGCGCAGGCGTGCGACCTCGTCGACCGCCGGCCCCTGGATGGTTTGGGCCAGGTAATCGCGTTGGCCTTCTATGGCGTAGATGTCGAACATCGACATGAATGCCTTCTGTTCCGCGATCAGTTCCACGAAACGCTTGTGTACGGCGGCGGCGAATTGTCCGGCGCCGAAACCGGCGGAACCCATCGCCCGTTCGATGCCGGCGCGCTCCTTGGCATGCAGCAGATTGATGTAGGCCGTGATGTTGTTGGTCAACTCGGCGTTGGAGCTCAGGATCGCCATGTCGGCGACGATATCCAGCAGGCCCATGATCGTCCCGGTATAGTATTTCGCCATGTCGGCGACCGTGAGTTCCTGGGCTCCGACGGTCGCCCGCTTCCGGCCAAGTTCTGCAAGCTTGCCGTCGGCGTTCTGAATTTTCTTGGAGAAGCCTGACCCGTAGTGTCCGAGTTCCAATCTGTCGATCACTTCTCGGAAATTCGTCCGTGCTTCATCGGTCGCGGTGTACTGGCCGGAGAGTTTTGAACGAAAGGCCCCGTTTCCGCCGCTGCTGATAAAGCCGGCCGAGGTTCCACGTTCTTTTTGCAGTTCGTGCACCAACTGGCCGACATCGGGTGCGACCGCCGCCAGCGATTGCAGCCTCTCCATTTCCGTCGCAACACGCCTCTGTTCCACCACCGTATAGCCGGAAAAGAGCAACAGACCCGTGATCGGCAGCAGCAATGCCAGGGCGACTTGGGTGCGGATTTTTACATTTTGCAGAAAGCTAAACATCTGACCTAAGCCTTTCGCGAGTGAGAACTTTCTGAACAAATGTAGGAAGCCGATTTGTCCGTAAGTTCTGGCTAATTCGTTAAGCTAAGATTTTTCGACCTTTAGATTCTTACAGCCGAAGAAATGCTACTTTGGATCGAGTAATTCAGTGAAAATCATAAATAAGGAGTAAATGAATCGAATTTTCATAGTATCGAGTAAATACTATAAATTTATAGAATAGACAGACTTTTGGACTTGGAAAATAATCTATCTATTCTATTAATAATAGGCGTAATAATATAGATTTTTGCGGATGAAATTCATAGCACCCGCTGCCCGCAATGCGTTAATCATCGCAATGTCAATGACTTGTCGAACAGGCTCTCACTGTGGGCAGGACGCGCCGCGGTTGTTGCGAGAGGCTGTTGGCCTACGCCGGACAGCTGTTGAATCGATACAGATGACTATCGCCAAGGGCTATTGCAGATTAGGTCAAAAAACATATGCCTGAATTCACCTGCGAGAGGGGCGGGCAGACGCGGGCGGTCCGAAATTCCGAAACCCGATGTGCGGGTGTGCGGAATCAGCGCGCGAGTATCAGACAGCCGCGGCCGGCGTCCTTCAGTGACTGGCAGAGGTTGGCCGCGTCGCCCCGATCCTCGAAACGTTGGCTCATCAGCCTGTAGCTGCCCCGGCCGCGCTGCACGTCGATCGCCATCTCACCGAACAGCGTCGGATAGATCCGTCGCAGCCGCCGGATCTCCCGTTGCGCGGCGGCGGCGGACGGAACGGAAGCCAGTTGAACCGCGAAGCGGGCGCCGCCGCTGCCGCCCGCCGCGTTGCTCAAAGCGGCTATCCTCTCCGGTTTCGGAGCCGGCAGCGGGGCGGTGCTGGCGGCCGTCGGTATGATATTGCCCGTGTCGGCGGTCGCTGCCGGGCGGCGCGGCGCCGGCAGCGGCCCGCCATCGACGCTCGGGTCGGCCTGAACCGGTTCCGTCATCTCTGCCGCGGGGACAATCGTATCGTTCACGGCTGCCTCGCTGCCGGCCTCGTTGTCTCCCGGAACGCTCTCGGCATCGGCGAGAGGCGCGCTCAGCGGCCCAGTCGCGGCAAGTTGCGATATCGGCTCAATCGCTGTGGTTGGCCTCGGTGCCGGAAGCGCGATGGGCTGACTGGTCCGTGCTGCGACGGCTACTGGCACGCTGTCCGTCGTCGTCGGCGTCACGGCGGCGGCCGGCGGTGCCTCAGATGTCTCCGCGACCGCTGCTACCGGCTTGGCCGCTGGTGCTGCATCCGCGGCCGGTGGCTGCTGGGCGACTTCCGCCGTCGTGTGGCTATCGCTGAAAAAAAGATATCCTGCGCCTGCCACCGCCAATACGACGACCGTCGCAATTGCGGCGATAGCCGGTCCCGGCATCGGGTCGACGGTCTTACCCGCCGCCGCGGCGGCCAGACGGGCCGCCGACGCGGCTGTTTCCGGACGGGCACGCCGTTCGGCCACCAGTGTTTGGGCGGCCTGTGTCGGCGTCGCTCGAGACTTCGGCGGTTGCGGATATTCCTGCTCTTTTACCGGCTCCGCCTGGGCCGGCGCCTTCGGACGCAGTGGTGGCGCGGCCTTGATGGCGGTCGGCGCCGGTTCCGGCTTCGCCAATTGCTGCGCCGTTTCCTGCTTCGGCTGCTGCGCGGTGTCCAGTTTTTGCGACGGCTGCTCCGGTGCGCCGGCCGGCTTCGTACTATCGGCAACGTCCGGGCTCGCCTTGCTTTCCACGGCCGGGCCGGTTTTTGATTTGGGGACGGTTTGGGTGGCCAGGCCGGGAATCAGGGGCGGCTGCAGCGGGTCGTCGCAACCGAGTTTTGCCGGTCGGCTCGGCTTGCAAGGCGGTTCGAGACTGATAGGACGGAAATCGTTACCGTTGCCGTTTTTGTGCTCGATGTCGGCGTTCAAAAGGCCGGGAAGGGGCGCTCCCTCTGTCGCCGGCGAGTCCGACAGGCCGGCGGGGACGGCCGAGCCCTTTCGGGCAAGCAGCGCGCTGCTGAGCGATGCTGCCTTTTTACTGGTCACGTTATCTCCTGCGATTCTAGTCCCGCCGGACCGAATGCCTTATTGCCGGCAAAGCCCAGGGGCATAACCGTCTTGCGGAAGTTCCGGTTGAGCCTGTTGCTCAGGTATTCCCAAAGTTTCTCGATCTCGACCGCGGAGCGCGACGATCCCGACAGTTCCATCACTGTCCGACCATCGATCATGCTCGCGGCGAAATCCGTTCGCTGATGAATGATCGACGGCGCCAGCGGTCCATGCTGCGCCAGCGAGATCACCGCTTCGGAGGTGATCCGCGCCGTCGGGTGGGCGCCGTTGACCACGAATACCATCGGCTTATGCAGATTATCGACCAATTCCACGGTCGCGCCGACCGACCGCAGGTCGTGCGGGCTCGGCCGTGTCGGGACCACCACCAGGTCCGCCTGTCGAACCACGTCGCCGATCGTGTCGGTGATCGCGGGCGGGGTGTCGATGACCAGCAGGTTGATGCCCAGGCGCCGCATCTCTTCGATATCGTCTGGCAGCCGCGGAACAGATGTTTGGACGAATACCGGTGTGGGTTCCGTCCGTTCGTTCCACCAATCGGCGAGACTGCCTTGCGGGTCGGTATCGACCAGCGCTACCGGGCCTGCGCCGGCGCGTTCTGCCTGAACCGCGATATGGCCGGCGAGCGTCGTTTTTCCCGAGCCCCCCTTTTGAGAAGCTACTGCTACTACCTGCATTACTGTACAACCCCCTGCCAACGAGCCTGGCACCCGGCGAAAGACCATCGGTATTGAGAAGAATGACGGTCGCGGTGAGTCCCAACAGTTTTTCTAACGGTTTTTCAGTACCGAAGGCCTGGGAAACGCCTGCGATGTGATTGCGGAAGCAACACTCTACCGTCGCGTTCAAAGGAACGCCGCGCCTCTTCCTTAATCTGCAACCAATTCCCTGAGCCTTACAACCTAAACATTCCAAGTTTGACTGAATCGGTCAAGGGATTGTGTGCATTTAAGTAGAAGCACACCGCATATTGTGCGCCCGTAACGCTAGAGTCACGAATTGGACCATTCTCGTTACCCTCTAAGTATAGGAAAAACAATCGGTTATGATTCTATCTTGATGTTACACATTGATTGCATTTTGCAAAGGCTGGCGTGACATATCCGTCGTTTCGCCGTGTCCGACGGTTACATGGCAAAAGATCCGTTAATTATTTTGGCCAATACTTCGAATCTTCAGTGTTTGACCAAACGCGGATTCGCCTTTTATGCAGACGATAGACCGGTTGCGGCGACGTGTATGCGAAGCGACCAATCGAATGGACGGTCAGGTGGAGGCGCGGCGCGCCGTCGCTGCCCGCATCGACCGTATCCGGAAACGGCTGGAGACGGTTGCGGCCAACGTCACCGAACAGGCGCCGTCCTCCGGCGCGGCCGCGGAAAACAAAGAACTGAAGGCAATGGTGCTTAGCTTGCTGAGGACCATAGAGGGTTTGGCCGATCCACAGGCGGCAATGCCGATTGAACCCACCGCTCATACCCTTACCACCTTGCGGCATCGCACGGCCGGCGCCATCGCGTCGGCGCGGGTGATGACGGGCGGTCCGGCCGGGGTGGCAGTCGGCCAACGTCAGCCCGTTACCGCGGGCGCCTCTACGCTGTTGCGGGACATGCTGCGGGAAATGACGGAGGATCCGCTCAGCGGCCGAACCCCGCGCTGAATGGGGCCATGCTGTTACAGGCCCGCGACTAGTCGGTCGCGTTTTTCTTCAGCTTGACCACATCGGCCTTGCCGCCGGCTTTCTTGCTGCTTTCCTGTTCGCTCGTCGTCCGTGAGCCGATATCGCCGGCGATCACGCCGCCGGGTTCGATCTCGATCTTGTTATAGCGGATCTTTCCCTCGATCCGTCCGGTGCGGCGCAGCAGTAGACGGTCGCGGGCCACCAGCGTGCCGTTGAAACGCCCGCTGATATCGACGACGTCGATCTCGCAATCGCCTTCCAGCACGCCGGGTTCCGCGATACGCACATAAGGGCAGTCGACCGACGCTTCCATCTGGCCTTCGATCACCAGGACGTCGCAATCCTTGATTTCGGCTTTCAGGTGGATGCCCTGGCCGACGATGAGTTTGTTGCCCTCCGGTTCCGTGGCCTGCAGCTCGGGCGGCCGCGCGCCGCCGGCTTTGGGCGGCCCGAAACCGGGAATATCCAGCCGCACGGGCGGCTTGATGACGGAGCCGGCCGGTTGCTCGCGCCGGGCCGGTTCGGCGCGCGATGACGTTCGCTCGACGGCCGGCTCTATCGGCGGCTTGCGTTGGAACATCGAGCACACTCCTGGAAACGGTATGGAAACCGGGCAATGTTCGGACGCGGCAGTTAAATCCGCGTTAACCCGCTATGTGCCGGCTATGCGCCGGCCGTGCGCCGGCTATGCGAGGTGCACCGCTTGACGCGTTGCCGGGCCGCTTCTAGCGTCCGCCCCAACGCCTGCCCGGAAAGGGATGGGCAATCGGGGGGCGCGGACAGTGCGGCAGGGCGGACTATTCTATGGCTGGGTCATCGTTGCCTGCGCCTTCACGGTGATGATGCTCGGTTTCGGGGTCGCCTATTCGTTTGCCGCTTTCTTCGACGGCCTGCAGCGCGAGTTCGGCGCCTCGCGGGCCGACATTTCCCTCGTCTTCTCGATCAGCGGCTTCCTCTACTTCGGTCTCGGCGCGGTCAGCGGGCCGATCGCCGATCGTGTCGGCCCGCGCGGCGTTATCGCCGGCGGCATGGTCCTGGTCGGGCTCGGTCTGCTGCTCGGCAGCCGGGCGGAGACCTTGTGGCAGGTCTATGCGACCTATGGGGTCGCCGTCGGCATGGGGATCGGCTTCTCCTACGTCCCGGCAATCGGCGCCGTGCAACGCTGGTTCGTCGCGCGCCGCGGTTTTGCCTCCGGCCTGGCGGTCACAGGCATCGGCGTTGGCACCCTGGCCATGCCGCCCGTCGCGGCCTGGCTGGTCGGGCTGGGTGGCTGGCGCGGCGCCTATGTCGTCCTGGGCATGGCCGTGCTGATCGTCGGCGGTGGCGCGGCCATGCTGATCGATCAGTCGCCGCATAAGAGAGGGCTGCTGCCCGACGGCGCCGCCGGGGGTGAGACCGCCGCGGGCCCCGCGGTGACCGGCATGAGCCTTCGCCAGGCCTTGCGCTCCGGGCCGTTTTGGCTGCTTTTCGTCAGCGCGACGGTCACGTCGTTCGGCCTGTTCATTCCCTTCGTGCATCTGTCCCGCTATGCCGTCGACCATGGCCATAGCGAGGCGCAAGGCATTCTGATGGTCAGCCTGATCGGCGTCGGCAGCATCCTGGGCCGGTTCGTGCTCGGCGGATTGGCGGACCGGCTCGGCCGCCGTCGGTCGTTCGGCGGCATGTTTGTCGGCATGCTGGTAATGCTGGTCTGGTGGTATCTGTCCACCGGCCTCGTCCCGCTCGGTATCTTCGCCGTTCTGTTCGGCACGTTCTATGGCGGCTTCGTGGCGCTATCTCCGGCTCTGGCGGCGGACTATTTCGGCGGCCGCAGCATTTCCGGCATCATTGGCTTTCTTTACAGCGGCGTGGCCGTCGGCACGCTGTGCGGCCCGGTTCTGGCCGGAGTCGCGTTCGACCTCTATGGCTCCTATCAGCTGCCGATATTGGCCGCGGCCGCCTGCAATATCGTCGCGGTGATCGCGATCGCCAGTTTGCGGGACCCGGTTGCCTGGCGGAACGCGCAAGCCTGAGCCTTCTGCCGACTGGTCCGAATGCCGTTACACCGGCGGAAAATGTTCTAAATGCGACACTCTAATGAAACTTCTAGACAATTCCTGGCATCCATAAGACCATGTCGCAAAATTGAAATAAGGGGCTCCGGAACAATCGGCGACTGCAAAAGCCGCGGGGTCTATACAGGGATATATTGGGAGGTGGCGTTGCGACCATGACGGTGCAGAGCGGCGCGTTTGTTAGTTTCAAAGAAGTCCAGAAGAGCTATGACGGCGAAACCCTGGTCGTCAAAAACCTCAATCTAGATATCGAGAAGGGCGAGTTCCTCACCATGCTGGGGCCATCCGGTTCCGGTAAGACGACCTGTCTGATGATGCTGGCCGGGTTCGAGACCGCGACCCACGGCGAAATCGTCCTGGACGGGGCGCCGATCAATCACGTGCCGCCGCACAAGCGCGATATCGGCATGGTCTTCCAGAATTACGCCCTGTTCCCCCATATGACGGTCGCTGAAAACCTGGCTTTTCCGTTGCAGGTCCGCCGGATGTCCAAGGCGGATATCGAACAGCGGGTGCAGCGCGCCCTGGATATGGTGCAACTCGGCCCGTTCGGCGGCCGCCGCCCGGCCCAGCTTTCCGGCGGTCAGCAGCAGCGCGTTGCGGTCGCCCGCGCCCTGGTGTTCGACCCGAAGCTGGTGCTGATGGACGAACCGCTCGGCGCGCTCGACAAGCAGCTGCGCGAGCAGATGCAGTACGAGATCAAGCATATCCACGAGTCGCTGGAGGTGACCGTCGTCTACGTCACCCACGACCAGTCCGAGGCGCTGACCATGTCGAACCGGATCGCCGTGTTCGACGACGGCATCATCCAGCAACTGGCCTCGCCGGACGAGCTGTACGAATTGCCGGAAAACGCCTTCGTGGCCCAGTTCATCGGCGAGAACAACCGGCTGGTCGGCAAGGTCACCGCGGAGAACGGCACCCATTGCACCATAGACATTGCAGGCAACGCCATTCAGGCGCTGGCGGTCAACCATGCCGGCGTCGGCAGCGTGTCGACCCTGTCGCTCCGGCCGGAGCGGGTGTTCATCAATCCGGGCGACGGCCTGTGCCCGAACGTTTTCGACGCCCGGGTCGAGGAGCTGATCTATCTCGGCGACCATATGCGGACCCGGGTCAATGTCTGCGGCCATGACGATTTCATCGTCAAGGTCCCGAATTCCGCCGGCCACGTTCACCTGAAACCGGGAGAAACGGTGAAGGTCGGTTGGCAGGCGGAGGATTGCCGGGCGTTGGACGCGCCCGCAGAGGCGGCCTGACCGGTCGCCGCCCCGGCTGGCGAAATGCCGGTGCGGAGGGGGTAACAGTGAAAGAAGGCCGGCTGTGCCGGTTTCATAACAGGAGGCTAGAACAGCAATGAAAGACGTTTTGAAATACTCCTCCTTCGCCTTTGCGGGCGCGGCCGCCTTCGGGTTGGCGGCGACCACCGCGCTGGCGGAGACGGATCTTGTCGTCGTCTCGTGGGGCGGCGCCTACTCGGCCAGCCAGCAGAAGGCTTACCACGAGCCCTACATGGCGAAGAATCCCGGCATCAGGATCCTGAACGACGATTCCTCGTCCGAAGGTCTGGCCAAGCTCAGGGCCCAGACCGAGGCGGGCAACGTCACCTGGGATCTGGTCGACATGGTCGCGTCGGACGCCATCGTCGCCTGCGACGAGGGCTTGGCGCTCGAATACGACCCGGACGAGTTGCTGGCGGCGGCGCCGGACGGCACGCCCGCGTCCCAGGACTTCGTCGAAGGCTCCTTGATGGACTGCTTCATCCCGCAGATCGTCTATTCGACGACCTTCGGCTACCGCACCGACGCGTTCGAAGGCGATCAGCCAAGCTCGATCAAGGACATCTTCGATATCGAGAAATTCCCCGGCAAGCGCAGCCTGGAGAAGAAGCCGATCGGCAACCTGGAATGGGCGTTGCTGGCCGACGGCGTGCCGGTCGACAACATCTACGATGTCTTGTCGACGCCGGAAGGGGTGGATCGCGCCTTCGCCAAGCTCGACACCATCAAGGACCACACCATCTGGTGGGTTAAGGGCGCTGTGCCGACCCAGCATCTCGCCGACGGCGAGGCCGTGATTGCCTCGGCCTACAACGGCCGTCTGTTCGCCGCGATCGAGGAAGAGAAACAACCGATCGCCATGATGTGGGAATGGCAGGTCTTCGACCTCGACGGCTGGGTCATCCCGAAGGGCGGTAAGAACATTGAGGAGGTGAAGAAGCTCGTCTACTTCGCCACCGACACGCAGCGCCTTGCGGATCAGGCCAAGTACATCTCCTACGGCCCGACCCGTAAATCCTCGGCGCCGCTGGTCGGCAAGCACGCCGAACTCGGCATCGACATGGCGCCGCACATGCCGACCGATCCGAAGAACGCCGCCAAGACCCTGCTGTTCAACTACGAATGGTGGGCCGATCACCGGGCGGAGCTGGACGAGCGGTTCCAGGCCTGGCTGGCCCAGTAAGGGCGGTCTGTAATCGGGGCCGGATGCGGGGTGTATTGCCTCCCCGCATCCGCGATCCCGGAGACATAGACAGAATCTGACGGGGCACAGATGGCGCAGGTCGAAGCGGCACCCGGCATAATGACAACGGCTGACGGCCAGCCGTTGAAGCTCAGCCTGCAGCGCGCGCTCCGGCGCAGCAAGATCCGGGCGATGCTGCTGGTCGCGCCGCTGTTCCTGTTCATCCTCGTCACTTTCCTGCTGCCGATCCTCGACATGACGTTCCGCAGCGTCGAGAACCAATTGGTCTCGGAAATTCTGCACCGCAGTGTCCCGTTGCTGCAGCAGTGGGACGAGAAGACCGGCGACCTGCCGCCGGAAGATGTCTTCCAGGCCATGGTGGAGGATTTCAAAGAGGGTAGGGAGAACCGCACCATCGGCCGCGTCGGCACGCGGCTGAATTACGAAGTGGCGGGCATGTCCAGCCTGTTCCGCTCGACCGCCCGCAAGGCCAGGCGGATCAAGGAAGGCCCCTACACCGACGCCCTGATCAAGGCCAACAAACGCTGGGGCGACGTCGAGACCTGGCGCCTGATCAAGCGCGAGAGCGGGACGATCACCTTGTCCTACTACCTGGCCGCGGTGGATCTCCGCTTCGGCAGCGACGGCTCTGTCCAGGCGCAGCCGGAGAACCGGCAGATCTACGTCAAGCTGTTCGTCCGCACGCTCTGGCTCAGCACCCTGATCACCGCGCTTTGCCTGGTCCTCGGCTATCCGATCTCCTATCTGCTGGCGACCCTGCCGACGCGCACCAGCAACATGCTGATGATCCTGGTGCTGCTGCCGTTCTGGACGTCGCTGCTGGTTCGCACCACCTCGTGGATCGTGCTGTTGCAGCAGGAAGGCGTGATCAACGATCTGCTGGTCTGGGTCGGGATCATCGCCGACGACGCGCGCATCCGCATGATCCACAATCAGGCCGGCACCATCATCGCGATGACGCATATCCTGCTGCCGTTCATGGTGCTGCCGCTCTATTCGGTGATGAAGACCATCCCGCCCAGCTATATGCGGGCGGCGATGTCCCTCGGCGCCAACCCGTTCACCGCCTTCATGCGCGTCTACGTACCGAATACCGTGGCCGGCATCGGCGCCGGCGGCATTCTCGTTTTCATTATCGCCATCGGCTACTATATCACGCCGGCCCTGGTCGGTGGCACGTCGGGCACGCTGATCAGCAACTTCATCGCCTATCACATGCAGGTGTCGCTGAACTGGGGCCTGGCCGGCGCGCTCGGCGCCATCCTGCTCGCCATCGTGCTGATCCTGTACCTGCTGTACGACAAGATCGTCGGCATCGACAATATGAAGCTCGGATAAGAGACCATGCCGCCACCCGTCTATGCCGGTCCCGTCGAACGCACCTGGTACTACACCTTCCGGGTGATCTGCGGCCTGATCTTCTTCTTCCTGATCACGCCGATCCTGGTGATCATGCCGTTGTCGTTCAACACGGTGCCGTTCTTCACCTTCACGCCGGAGATGCTGGCCCTGGATCCGGACGCCTTTTCGCTCCGCTGGTACAACGACTTCTTCACCAACGCCAACTGGCAGGGCGCCGTGAAGAACAGTTTCATCATCGCGTTCTTCTCGACCATCCTGGCCACGGTGCTCGGCACCGTCGCGGCGCTCGGCTTGAGCCGGGCGGTGATGCCCTACAAGACCCTGATCATGGCGATCCTGATTTCGCCGATGATCGTGCCGCTGATCATCTCGGCGGCCGGCATGTATTTCTTCTATTCCAAGATCGGCCTGGCCTCGACCCATCTCGGCATCATCCTGGCGCACACCGCGCTCGGCACGCCGTTCGTGGTGATTACGGTAACCGCGACCTTGGTCGGTTTCGACCACAGCCTGACGCGCGCCGCCGCCAGCCTCGGTTCCACGCCGGTCCGCACCTTCTTCAAGGTCGTCGTGCCGTTGATCCTGCCGGGCGTGATCTCCGGCGCGCTGTTTGCCTTCATCACCTCGTTCGACGAAGTGGTGGTCGTTCTGTTCGTCGCCAGCTTCGAGCAGCGGACCATCCCCTGGCAGATGTTCTCCGGCATCCGCGAGAACATCAGCCCGACCATCCTCGCGGTGGCAACCATGCTGGTCGTCGTGTCCGTGATGCTGCTGTCCGTCCTGGAACTGCTGCGCCGGCGCAACGAACGCTTACGCGGCATGTCGCCCGGCTAAGACATCAACAGCGCGATCAGCGCCAGCACGGCCACGACCGCCACGAAAATCACGCCGAAGCGGCTCGAAACGCTCAGCGACCCGTACCAATCCATAAAACTCATCAATGGCCTCCTGTTATCCAGGAATTATCCGTCAAAGAAGTCCGTCTCCGCGCGGGCGATCGGTACCAGGGTAATTTCCTTGATCAGCTTGCGCCGGATCGCATCGGCGTAGTCGACGTAATTCTCCGCCTTGATCACGAACGACCCCGCGCCGCCGATCACCTGCTGCCTGAAATAGTAGTCCAGCGTCGGGTGCTCGTTCAGGATCGCCAGGCCGTTGATGGTGAACCCTTTCAGCAGCGCCAGTTGACGGATCGGCCCGATCTCCGCGCCGTTGTTGTTCCGCCCGTCGCTGGAAATGTCGATCACCTTGCGCCGGCTCTGATAGGGCCCGGCGTCGAACAGGCCCATGGCGAACCGGATCGCCCCGGAGTAAGAGGTGCCGCCTTCCTCGGTGATCCGCTGCATGTTCTCAAGCCGCTCGGCCAGCCGCGCGGCGCTATCCGGTCCGTCGATCCGCATCCACGGGATCGCCATCAGCGGCGACTGAAAATGCGACCATTGCATGACGCTGACGGCGATCGCCCGGTTCGGCCCCATCCCGATGGCGCGCAATACTTCCGGGTCCAGAAAGGCCGCGGCCAGTCCCAGCGCCTGCTGCGTATATTCGCTGTCGTCCACGCTGTAGGAACAATCGATCGCCAGCACGAGCCGCAGGTCCACCGTCCGGCCCTGGGCGTTTGCGCTTTGCAGCTCGGCCAGCACGAGCGCGGCCGCAAGGGACATCGCCCATGTCAGTCCTCTACGCGGGCACTGCTTTCTCAAAGTCCCACCTCGCGTTTCCGCGTCTGATTATAGAGGCAGTTACGGTTTGTGCGAGGTCGTGTCGGCGATAGTCGGTTCGACCGTCCTGGCCTAGAGTCGCCGAAACGAACAGGGGAAGGTGGTCATGGAACAGCTCAAAACCATCGAGAACGGCGAGCGCGTCACGCCGACATTCTCTCAATCCGAAATGCAGGGCCGGCTGGACAGCCTGCGCAAGCTCATGGCGGCGGAGGGGATCGACGCCGCTTTGTTCACCTCCTACCACAACATCAACTACTACAGCGATTTCCTCTACTGCTCGTTCGGACGGCCTTACGGCCTCGTCGTCACGCCGGACCGGGCGACGACGATCTCCGCCAACATCGATGGCGGCCAGCCTTGGCGCCGCAGTTTCGGCGACAACCTGATCTACACCGACTGGCAGCGCGACAATTATTACGCGGCGGTCAAAAGCCTGATGCCCGACAGTGGCCGCATCGGCGTTGAGTTCGATCACGTCAGTCTGCAGGCGATGGAAAAGCTCAAGGCCGCCCTCCCGGACGCCGCCTTCGTCGACATCTCGCTTCCCGCGATGCGGATGCGCATGGTCAAGTCGGCCGAGGAAATCGCCGTCATCCGCAACGGCGCGCGTATCGCCGATATCGGCGGCGCCGCCTGCGTGGAGGCGATCGCGCCTGGCGTGCCGGAGCACGAAGTCGCCCTGCACGCCACCCGGGCGATGGTGCGCGAGATCGCCGCCACCTATCCCCACGCCGAGCTGATGGATAGCTGGACCTGGTTCCAGTCCGGCATCAATACCGACGGCGCCCACAATCCGGTCACCGCGCGCCGCGTCGAAGCCGGCGACATCCTCAGCCTCAATTGCTTCCCGATGATCGCCGGCTACTACACCGCCTTGGAGCGCACCCTGTTCTGCCAGCATGCCTCCGACCGCCACCTGGAACTGTGGGAGGTCAATTGCCGCGTCCACCGCCGCGGCCTCGAACTGATCCGTCCCGGTGCGCGCTGCAAGGACATCGCCGAGGAACTGAACGGCATCTATCGAGACCACGACCTGCTGCAATACCGCACCTTCGGCTACGGCCATTCCTTCGGCGTGCTCTGCCACTATTACGGCCGCGAAGCGCTGCTCGAACTGCGGGAGGATATCGACACGGTCCTGGAACCGAACATGGTCGTCTCCATGGAGCCGATGATCATGCTGCCGGAAGGCCGGGCAGGGGCGGGCGGCTACCGGGAGCACGACATCCTCGTCGTCACCGAGGACGGCGCGGAAAACATCACCGGCTTTCCCTTCGGCCCGGAACACAACATCGTGCGGACATAGCCTCCTGGTGTATTGATAGGCCCCACGTTTGTTCGAGTACGGGGATCGAGATGACCCACGAAAGCCACCTGCCGTTGGCCGCGCGTTGCCTGACCGACGCGCACTTTCCGGAACTGCCCGGTCTCTACCGCGGCAAGGTTCGGGACACCTATCGCTTACCTGACGGACGCCAGGTGATGATTGCAACCGACCGCCAGTCGGCCTTCGACCGGGTCCTGTCCGCCGTCCCTCATAAGGGCCGCGTCCTCAACCAGACCGCCCGGTTCTGGTTCGACGCGACGGCCGACATCTGCCCCAACCATGTCATCAGTTACCCGGACCCGAACGTCGTCATCGCCAACCACCTGACCATGCTGCCGGTCGAAATGGTTGTGCGCGACTACATGACCGGCTCGACCGAAACCTCGATCTGGACCATGTATGCCCGCGGCGAACGCCTGCTCTACGGCCATCGCTTCCCGGACGGCTTGAACAAGAACGACAAGCTGCCGGACACGATCCTCACCCCGACCACGAAGGCGGTACAGGGCGCCCGCGACGAACCGATTACTGCGGAACAGATCGTTGCCCGGGGTCTGCTGACCCAGGATCGTTGGGATGCCGTCGCCGAGATCAGCATGAAGCTGTTCGCCCGCGGCCGGGAGATCGCGGCCCGCCACGGCCTGATCCTGGTCGACACCAAGTACGAGTTCGGCCTCGACGGCGATGGCACCATCGTCGTCGCCGACGAACTGCACACGCCGGATTCCAGCCGCTACTGGAAGCAGGCGACCTATCGGGAAAGGCGCGCCGCCGGCGAGGAGCCGGAGGGTCTGGACAAGGAGTTCCTGCGTCTCTGGATCGCCGCCCGTTGCGACCCGTACAATGATCCCATTCCCGAGATTCCCGAGGAGACATTGCTCGAGTTCTCCGGCAAATACATCGAACTCTACGAAGCCGTGACCGGCCAGGTCTTCGATCGCGGCGATGAGGACGAACCGATTCGCGACCGGGTAAGAAGGAACTTGGCGGCAGCGCTACCGGAGTTCTTCCAGTGATGGCGACCATCAGACGGCTGTCGGAACCCGACGCGGCGGACTTCAGAGCGATCCGGCTGGAAGCCCTGCAGCGCCATCCCGAGGCCTTCGGAGCGACCTACGCGGATGAAGCCGCGCAATCGCTCAAATTCTTTTCGGACAGGCTGAAGAGCAGCGCCGTCTTCGGCGGCTTCGAAGGCTCGGCGCTTCTCGGCATTGCCGGCCTTTACACGCTGGGGCAGGAGAAGGTGCGCCACAAAGGCGTGCTCTATGGCATGTATGTCAGAGACTCGGCGAGGGGCACCGGGCTGGCGAAGCAACTCGTCGATGCCGTCCTGGAGCATGCCCGCCAGGAGGTGGAACTGGTGCAGCTCAGCGTCGTCGCGTCGAACGATGCCGCGCGCCGGCTGTACGAACGCTGCGGATTCGAACTCTACGGCGTGGAGCCTCGTGCGCTTAAAGTTGCCGGCCGCTATCTGGACGAAGCTTTGATGTACAAGCTGCTGAAGTAAAAATGAGTTCGCGGAAGCAATGCTTCGAGACGGCGCTTCGCGCCTCCTCAGCATGAGGCGTGAAAATCAAACACTGACCTCATCCTGAGGAGGCCCGCAGGGCCGTCTCGAAGGATGGCAACGGGCTCCATTGTCTTTTCCAATGGCCCGCTGGCATTTCTCGATTTACCGACACCGCTATCGCTTCGACCGCGATCAAACCGTCTTCGCTCGCCTCTGTCGCGCGACTGCGCTTTGCTGCCTCGCACTGAGTGAATCGTCATGACGGACATCCATGCAGCCCGACAAGCAACCAAACCTCGCGACCGAACTGGCGCTTCTGCTCCTGCTCGCCTTCCTGTGGGGCGCGTCCTATCCATTGATCAAAGTCGCGGTCGAGACGATACCGCCGGTCACATTGATCGCCGTGCGCGTCGCCATTGCGGCGGCCCTGTTGTCGGTGGTGGTCCGCTGGCGGCGGTTGGCGATGCCGCGCGACGGCAAGACCTGGCGCGCATTCTTCGTCCAGGCCTGTTTCAACAGCATCCTGTCATGGACATTGCTCGCATGGGGTCAGCAGTTCGTCGACAGCGGCCTGGCCGGCATTCTCAACTCCACCTCGCCGATCTTCGTCTTCCTCATCACGCTTCTTGTCACCCGCCATGAAGCCGTCAGCGCAGGCAAACTGTTCGGCGCGGTGATGGGATTGGTCGGTGTCACGATCATCATCGGGCCTGGCGCGCTGGCCGGCCTCGGCCGTGACGTGATCGCCCAACTCGCGGTGCAGGCCGGTGCCGTCTGCTACGCGGGCGCGGCGATCTACGGCCGCCGGTTCAGCGGCCTGCCGGCTGTCGTGACGGCCGCGGCGACGATGATCTGCGCCACGCTCTGCCTGGTGCCGCTCGCAATCGTGATCGACCGGCCGTGGACCGTCCGGCCGTCGGTTGAATCCGCCGTGGTGGCGGTAGCGGGTGGTGTCTTCTCCACCGCCCTCGCCATGCTGCTCTACTTCCGCCTGGTCCGGACCCTCGGCTCGATGGGCGTCGCCAGCCAGAGCTATCTCCGAACCGGCGTTGCTGTCGCGCTCGGCGTTCTGCTGCTCGGCGAGCCGTTCACCTGGCCCGTCGGTCTCGGCCTTGCCGCCGTCGTCATTGGCGTGGCGGCGATCAACGGCCGCGCCGGTATGCTGCCGTTCTTGGGCGCGGGTCGAAAGCGCCGCCACGCCGCGCCAACCCGAGGCTGAAGAGGCAAGCAGCAAACAGCGCGAGCGTCCCGGGCCCGGGAACGTCGTCGCCATCGTTATCGTGCTCAGTTATGAGGTTCATGCTGACGAGCGGCCCGGCTTCGACATCGCCGGGTAGAATGTTCGGCGTGTAGGTGACGCTGTCCGACGAGAAATCGATATCCGCGATCGTCCCCTGAAACGCGATGGCCATCACCGCCACGATTTCGCCGGCCATGCCGACCCAGTCCAGGTCGGTCAGCGTATAGCTGAGGTTTTGTGGAAAGACGACACCGGGGTCGGTTATCGAGAAACTGATGCTCGAGGCTCCGACATCGATGCTGATATAGCCGAGATCGAACTCCACGCCGTTTCCGACGATCGCAGCGTCGGTCTTGAAGGGCGAGTCGTTCACGCTGACGATCAACATGATCTCATCGCCGATCAGTGTCGCGTTTGCCGGGCCTGCTACGCCGAGGGCAAGCAAGCCGGTTATCGCAACCAGTATCCGCCGCGTAAGTCGATGCATTGTTCCGTTCCTTCTTTTCTCTCGCACTGGGAAGATCACGCCGCGCAGGCGACCGCCTCGACCTCGACCAGCCAGTCCGGCGATACTAGGCCGGCCACATAGACCGTCGTGATGGCGGGACGGACGCCGTCCAGCAGCTCCTTGCGCACGTCGACCAGCGTTTCCATGTCGCCGCGCCGGATGATGAAGAAGGTCAGCTTCACGATATCGTCGAGCTCCATGTCCGCTTCGAGGAGGACGGTTTCGAGATTGGCGATCGCCTGCCTGCACTGGCCGCGAAAATCTGATGGCAGAAAGCCTTCCGGCGATTCTCCGACCTGCCCGGAGACATGCAGCACCCGCGCCCCGGCGCGCGTTTCGACGCCGTGCGCGTATATGCCGTGATAGGGCCTCTTGACGGGGAAGGGGTCGTGTCTGGTCGAGATCTGCATGGTCGCTCTCACTTTCTCAATCGGTAGAACGGTGTCACGGGCGCGGGGTTGCCTATACATGTGTGCCTCCAACGTCGACGCCGTCCCGGCGATGCCCAGGCCGGCGAGTCCCATCCCCAGCAACAGCAGAGACGCGGGTTCCGGCACGTCGCTACCGCCACCGCCGCCTGCGAAATTCACCACGGCCGCCTGTGCCATGGCGATAGCGCCGGATAGGGCAAATATTGCGATGCCCAGTACACGGAGTGCCGTGCCGGCGGGGCGAGTCGAAATCCGCAGCATCACGCTCCTTATTCGCTTATGTCGGTCGCGCATAAGCGGAAGGTGGCATGCGGGCGGCAGGCCGGGGAGCGAGGAATCCGCTCAGGCTTTGGGAGGAAAATTCGCCGTTCGGTCGGGCGGGGTCAGGCGTCGGCGGCGAGTTCGGCCTTCAGCCAGTCCAGAACGTCGCGCAGCGCCGGCCGTTTCTCGGCGTTCGGCGGATGGGCGGCGTAGAACGTGTGATGCCAGTCGATGGGCTCGGAAAACTGCCGGATCGTGCCGGCGTCCAGCAGGTCGCGGACGAGGATTTCGTGAAGCAGGGCCACGCCCTGGCCGGCGGTTACCGCCTGCATCGCCACGAGAAAATGCTCCATGACGAACGGCTTGCGGTCCCGGGCAAACCGGATGCCGGTCGCTTCCTGCCATTTTTCCCATTCGTTGCCCGGAAATGTCTGGATCAGTCGTGCCGAAGAGACGATTGCCGCCGCGTCGCCCGGCATGTCGGGCGCGCAGACGGGAACCAGCGTTCCTTCGACCAAAGCGCTGGAAACCAGGCCGTCCCACTGGCCGGCGCCGAACCGGATGCTCAGGTCGATTTCCTCTCGGCCGAAGTCCAGCAGGCGGTCGGCGGTCAGCAGTTCCAGTTGGACGTTCGGGAAACGCTTTTCGAAGGCATTCAGCCGCGGCACGATGACTTGCGAGGCGAACGACGCCACAGTCGAAAGCCGGAAGGTGCTGGACCGGGGCGGCCGTCGGGAGAACCGGTTGAAGGCGCCGCCCAGCATGTCGAACGCGGGCGAGATCGATTCCGCCAACTCGCGCCCCTCCAGCGTCAGGCCCAGCCCGTCGGAAAGCCGTTCGAACAACTGTGCCCCGATAAAGTCCTCCAGGGCGATGACCTGTTTGCTGACCGCGCCGGGCGTCACGCCAAGCTCTTCGGCCGCGCGGGAGAAGTTGAGATGCCGCGCGGCGGCCTCGAAGGCTCGAATGGAATTCAACGGCGGCAACGGGCGGGGATCGCGGGCCATCGGCGGGATCCGTTCTGGGATCAGGTGCTTCGCTTGCGTACCGCCTCGCGGTAGGTGATGTAAAGCCCGCTGCCGACGATGATCGCCGCGCCGACCCAGGTCCAGAGATCGGGGAAGTCGCCGAAAATGGCGTATCCCAGGATCGTTGCGCCGATCAGTTGCCCGTAGCCGAACGGCGAGACCACTGGCACGGGCGCATACTGAAACGCCTTGACCACGCACCAGTGGCCGAGCCCGCCGACCAGGCCGAGCGAGCCGAACACCAGCCAATCGACGGTATCGGCCGGTATCTTCAGCTCGACGAAGGGCAGGCCCAGGCTCGCCACGGTCACGCCGACGACGGCGGCGTAGGTGATCGTGGTCGACGGGTTGTCGTGGCCGGCGACCTTGCGGGTCAGAATCTGGTAAAGCGCGTAGGACGCGGCGCTGCCCAGCACCAGGGTTGTCGCCCAATGGGTTTCGCCGAGACCGGGCCGGATGATGATCAGTGCGCCGACGAACCCGATCAGCACCGCTGCCCAGCGCCGAGGGCCGACATACTCACCAAGCAGTGGCACCGCCATGGCGGTCACCATCAGCGGCCCGGTAAAGCTGATCGACGCCGCGGTCGGGATCGCCACATAGGCCAGAGCGGTGAAATAGAAAACGGTCGAGGTGAACAGCAGGATCGAACGCACGACCTGCAGCCCCGGCCGGCTGGTCGCGAACAGGCTGCGCCCGTTGCTTGGCAGGAACACCACCAGCATGAACAGGAAGTGACCGGCGTAGCGCGCCCAGACGATCTGCGCCGTGCCATAGTCTTCCGCTAGGTACTTCACCCCGCTGTTCAGGAACGGGAACAGCGATACCGCGAGGACCATAAATAAAATGCCGCGAAGCGCGTCGCGGCGATAATCCTCCAGGGAGGCCTGCATACTCGACTGGGACATGACGCGTCACATAAACACAGTTCCGCTGCGAAGTGAATTGCACTGGCCGAATACCACCTGCGCGAAAATCGGACGGTTTCAGGAGTTCGGAATTGCCCCGAGGCCGCGACTGCGGCCCGCCGGCAGTCCGGCGCGCCCGCGCAGGCGCGGACCGCAAGGTCCGCTGCCGTCAGCGCAAAGAATTTGCGGTACCCGGCGTGGCGCCCGCGCGGTATGCTCCGCCAAATTCCAAAACGCCCAGGAGAGCGCCGTGATCGTCGAGCAGGTCTGGACCGGAAACAACTACCGCAACTTCAACTATCTGATCGTCTGCCCCGAAACCGGCGAGGCGATGGCGGTCGATCCACTGGCCCACGAGATGTGCCTGGGCGTCGCCAAAGACAAGGGCTGGGAGATCACCCAGGTCCTCAATACGCATGAGCACGGCGACCATACCGGCGGCAACAAGGCGGTGATCGCCGCGACCGGCGCCAAGCTGCTCGCCCACAAGAACGCCAAGGGCAAGATACCCGGCATCGATATCGGCCTCGGCGCCGGCGACGTGATCAAGGTCGGCAGGACGGTGGAGTTGGAAAGCCTCGACACCCCGGGCCATACCATGAGCCACGTCTGCCTGCTGTCGCAGACCGACACGCCGGCCCTGTTCTGTGGCGACACCCTGTTCAACGCCGGTGCCGGCAACTGCCACAACGGCGGCCATCCGAACGAGCTCTATGAGACCTTCGCCACCCAACTCGCCAAGCTGCCGGACGAGACACTAATCTATCCGGGCCACGACTACATCGAGAACAACCTGCGCTTCACCCTGGACCGGGAGCCGGACAATGCCCGCGCCGCCGGCCTGCTGGACGAGGTCGGCGACCAGGATCCGAACGCCGCCTACGTCTCCACCCTGGCGCTGGAAAAGGAGATCAACACCTTCTTCCGCCTGCACAGCCCGACCGTGATCGCCCGGCTGCGCGAGGCGTTTCCCGACCTGCCGGACGACCCCGATCCGAGGACGGTGTTCGTCAAGCTCCGAGACCTGCGCAACAGCTGGTGAGCGTCACCGGATGCTGCGCGCGCCGTCGACCGGCAGCGCAAGTCCCGTCATGAACGACGCGTCGTCGCTTGCGAGGAACGTGATCACGGAGGCGACCTCTTCCGGTTGAGCCATCCGCCCGATCGGGTGTTTGGCGACGATTGCCTCGTGCGCCGCCTTTACATCCGGCGCGCGCTCCAGCATGTCCTTGACCATCACCGTGTCGATGGTGGCCGGGCAGACGCAGTTGACCCGGATGCCGTCGCCGACATGGTCCAACGCCAGGGCCATGGTCATGGCGACGACGCCGCCTTTCGAGGCCGAATAGGCGACCATCCGATGGTTGCCGCGGATGCCGTTGATCGACGCGGTATTGACGATCGCGCCGCCGCCGCGCCGCTTCATCAGCGGGATGCCCTTCTTGCAGCCGACGAAGACGCCGGTCAGGTTGATCGACAGCACCTCGTTCCAGATTTCCCAGGTGGTCTCTTCCGCCGTGCCGTTCAGCGTGATTCCGGCGTTGTTGACCAGAACGTCCAGGCCGCCGTGCCTGTCAGCGACATGCGTCATCGCCCGGTCCCAGTCGTCTTCCGAGCGGACGTCCAGGATCACCGCGTCCATGTCGCCGGTATTTGCGCGCTGGCTCTCGTCGAAGATGCCGGCGACCGCCGTGCCGCCTTCCGCCTCGATGCGTTTCGCGGTGGCCAGCCCGATGCCGCTGCCGGCGCCGGTGACCAGGGCCACTTTGTTTTCGAACCGTTTCATGATTCCTCCCGTCTCGGCGCGACGCGCGCCAATTATGTATTGTAATGCCTACCGCGAATCTGCGGGCGGCTAGCTGCACGAGGACTGTTCGACATGCCAAGTTTTGACATCGTTTCCGAAACCGATCTGGCGGAGGTCGACAATGCCGTCAACGGCATTCGCCGCGAGATCGGCCAACGCTTCGATTTCAAGAACAGCAAATGCACGATCGAGCGTGACGACGCAACGCTGACCATCGTCGCCGACGACGACCTGAAGCTGCGCCAGATGCACGAGCTTCTGAAAACCCACCTGACCCGGCGCAAGGTCGACGCCGGCGCGCTGGAATTCAAGGATCCTGAGAAGGCCGCCGGCACCATGGTGCGTCAGGTGGTGACCGTCCGCCAGGGCGTCGGCACCGATCTCGCGCGCAAGATCGTCAAGCAGGTCAAGGGCAGCAAGCTCAAGGTCCAGGTCGCGATTCAGGGCGACCAGCTCCGGGTCACCGGCAAGAAGCGCGACGACCTTCAGGACACGATCGCAATGGTCAAGGAGATGAAGCCCGACCAGCCGCTGCAATATGTGAACTTCCGCGATTAGTTTCGCTTGCCCGCGGTTTAACAATTCTCGTTTGCCGCGCCCGACCGGTGTCGCAATGATGCCGGTTCGGAGGTGCGGTTATGCTTAGACTTTACGACTACCTGTCGTCCGGTAACGGCTACAAGGTGCGGCTGCTGCTGACACAGCTCGGCATCCCGTTCGAGCGTATCGAGCTCGACATCATGCGGCAGGAGACCCGTACACCGGATTTCCTGGCCAAGAACCCGAACGGCCGCATTCCGACGCTGGAACTGGAAGACGGCACGTTCCTGCCGGAATCGACGGCCATCCTGTTCTATCTGGCCGAGGGCACGCCGTTCCTGTCGGACGACCGCAAGACAAGGGCGCTGACCTTAAGCTGGATGTGCTTCGAGCAATATAGCCACGAGCCTTTCATCGCGACCTCGCGCTTCATTCTTATGCATTCGGACCTGACCGACGGTCAGCGCCGGGCGCTGGATGAGAAGCGCGCGCCCGGCTATGCCGCCCTCGACGTTATGGAACGGCATCTCGGCGAACACGATTTCTTCGCCAGCGGCCGCTACTCCATCGCGGATATCGCGCTCTACGCCTACACCCATGTCGCGGACGAAGGCGGGTTCGAGCTCGGCGGCTACACCGCTATCGGCGCGTGGCTGGCCCGCGTTCGCGGGCAGCCAAATCACATTCCGATAACCCAGGGCTAGCGGGCGGCTATTCGACCAGCACGCCGCCGAACAGCATGTTGACTTCCTCGCCGTCCGGGGAAAGCGGCATAACGACGACGGACAGGCGTTTGATGACGCCTCTGCTGGTGGTGAACTCCGTCTCCAGCGTCTCTACCTTCACCTGCGACGCGGCGGTCACGCAAAGTGCGTGCACCTGGGTTTCGGCGCTTTTCGGCCCGCCGCTGGTGTCGATCATCTGTCCCGAGAGGTTCCGTCCCGTCTGATCGATGATGTGTTCCCCCAGCAGCCGATAGCGAAACTGGGTCGCGCCGTTCAGCACGTCGACCAGGGCCACATGCGGCAGCAGCCGGCCGATATCCAGGGGGTCGATATCCTGTCGCGACGGTGTCGCCCGGTCGCCGCGCTTGCGGTCCCAGTAGGCGATCAGCCGGGCGCGGAGTAGAGGCCATTTCATGGCCTCCGACCTAATATGACAATCGTTAAGATCCGGTGCCTGAATTCGGACGGAAGTCATATAGCCGGGACGGGTTATCGACCAGAACTCCTTGCAAAACCTGGCGATCCGACACCCAGTCGAGCAGTACGTCGAACAAGGCGCCGTCGTTCGGCATCGGCCCGTTCACGTCCGGATGCGGCCAGTCGGAGCCCCAGACCAGCCGGTCCGGGGCGGCCTCGATCAACGTCCGGGCAAACGGTGTCGCACCGGCCCAGGGCGGTCCCGTGCGGTCTACACGGTACGCGCCGGATAGCTTGACCCAGCAGCGGCCACCGGCGATCAGGTCGAGTATCGCCCGGAAGCCGGGCTGCTCCGGCCCCAGCGCGGGATCGCCGTTGCCGAGATGATCCAGCACGATGTCGACCGGCAATCGGCGCAGCCTGTCGGCGGCTTCGGCCAACGCGGCGCCCTGGGCGAAGACCTGGATATGCCAACCCAGGTCGGCGATGCGCGTTGCCAGCGTTTCGAGGGATGCGAGCGGGACGCCACCCTTGCTGACGATATTGAACCGGATGCCGCGGAAACCGGCGTCGTGCAGCTTCGCGATTTCCGCGTCGCTTGTCTGTTCGTCGATGACGGCGACCCCGCGGCCCTTGGGTCCCAGTTCCTCCACCGCCTCGCGCGTGCAGGCATTATCCGTGCCGTAAACGCTTGGCTGCACGATGACCGCTCTCTCGATGCCCAGGACATCCAGCATGGCTCGGTATTGGGCGAGCGTAGCGGGCGGCGGCGTATAGCCGCGTGCCGCGCTGAACGGATACCGATCGGCGTCGCCGAAGACATGCGCGTGACAGTCGCAGGCATTTGGCGGCGCCTTGGCGCGCGGCGGCTCGGTCTGTTCCATGAAATTCCTTCCCCCGTCGCCCGTGGCAGGCCTCCGGTTCAGAAGGTCTCCACCCAGGGCCGAAGCTCCACCTCCCAGGTCCAGGCGCTGCGATGCTGCCGATGGATCTGCAGATAGGTTTCGGCGATGGCGTCCGGGTGAAGCATGCCGTCCTCGCCTCGGTCGGCGGCGCGGGGGTCGGCTCCTGCCGCCAATATGCCGCCGTCGATCACGAAATGCCCGACATGGATGTTCTTCGGTGCGAGTTCCCGGGCCATGCTCTGGGCCAGGCCGCGCAAACCGAATTTGCCCATGGCGAACGGCGCGGAATTCACATAGCCCTTGACGCTGGCGGAGGCGCCGGTGAACAGGATGGAGCCGCTGCCCCGCGCCAGCATTTGCCTGGCCGCGGCCTGTCCGACAAGGAAGCCGCCGTAGCAGCTGACAGTCAGCGATTTCAACACTTCCGCGGGGTCCAGGTCGGCGATCGGGCCGCGGCACCGGTAGCTCGGATTGTAGACCACCAGATCGGGAGCGCCGCCGTCCGCGGCCACGGCCTCGAACAAGGTCGCGACGCTCGCCGGGTCGCTGGCATCGCAGGCATAGGCCTTGGCGCCGGTTTCGCTCGCCAGTTCGCCCAGTTTCTGCGTATCGCGGGCCGCCAATGCGACTTGCATGCCTTGCTTGGCGCATAAACGCGCCAGCGACGCGCTAAGTCCGGTGCCGACGCCGACAATAAGAGCGGTTTCCTGTTGTGCCATGACCGGTGCCTCATGTGTTTGGGGACGGATGCTTGAACAGGCAGTTATCTGCCGCCATCGATAAGTCTACCGGTTTCGGGCCGATATTGTCTGTGGTCATGAATGCATAGGGTCCCTGCAACCGCACCAAGGACGCGAAGATACATATGATGCATCTTCTATTTACGCGATTGTCGCTTCTCGCGGTGATTGAAATACCGGCCGAAACGGGCAGCCTCGTCGAGGCGTAAATCCGCCGGTTCACGCCGCTGGTCGAATCGGATTAGGGTGCCCGCCCGCCTCGAATTTCTAGCGATTCAAACGCGGTGAGCCAAATGGCGCATTTGTTCGAGACCGCCTGCGACGTGGAACGGATGATCCAAACAAAAGGAGTAGGGCGAAAAACACGAAATCTTTCGAAAAAATTCTACGATACCGACACTCTATCCGGACAAATACGTAGCATTTTAGTATGATGTAGAATTGATAAAGTGCTATAATCTCAAGAATAGATCTTTATACTTTTTTCAAACATCAAATAGTCTTCATAAATAAAAAGCCAAGTACTGGATTTTGACCATTAAATACTATCGTCAATTTTAGCTCATCGAATCTCAACTGTTTGCCAGGAAAAAATAAAAAATTTACAGTGATTTCACGTTTCGCAGTTGATAACATCCGCGCCGATCATGAATTCGGGGGATCGTATTGCATGAACGAAGTTCGAATGCCCAGAATGGCGCTTTGGTTTCTGGATTGGCCGACGCCATGAAGATTTTATCTGTTGATGACCATTGGGTCGCACGCGCCGGCCTGAAACATTTGTTGCAACAGTTGGACGAACGGGTCACGGTACTCGAAGCGGACAATCTGGAAGATGCCATCCGGCTGGCTTCGGAAGAACAGCAATTGGACTTGGTGTTGCTGGATCTGATGATGCCCGGTATGGAAGCATTTAGCGGTTTGGCGGCGCTGCGCGATGCACTGCCGCAAATACCCATCATCGTGATCTCGATGATCGAGGATCGTCGGGACGTGCTCCGCGCCATCGAGTTGGGAGCGATGGGCTATATCGCCAAGACGGCCAGCCCCGACGAGACCCTGAAAGCGGTGCGCATGGTGCTTGCCGGCGAGGTTTATATGCCTCGGGCTCTCATTAAGCAGGTTCGGGTGGCGTCCGCCTCTTCGAATGCGGAGGAGGCGCGGGCTTATGCCTTCGCGTCGGAGCGCCTGCACGAACTGACCAAACGGCAGCGCGATGTGCTGGACCTACTGAAACACGGCAAGACCAACGCTGAAATCGCCAAGGAACTGGGCGCTTCGGAAAATACCGTGCGTTTGCATGTGTCGGCGATTCTCGGAAAACTGGGTTTCAGCAACAGGACCCAGGCAGCCCTTTTCGCCGCGCAGCACCGCGACACCGCGGGCGCATCGATGGTGGCTATGTCGTAGTAGTGCCGGGCGGTCCCAGGCCGCTGCCGATTTAAGACGCGCGGCGACCGGGTCTTCTCGGTCGCCGGCGTGTGCTTATCCTTGGGCGAGGCTGATAGACGAGCGTCCATGGTAGAGATTATGTCGCAGCTTCCTTGGGCCCGTATTCTTGATGCCACGGATGCCACCGTGCTGATAACGGACGCGCGGGCCGAGGATAACCCGGTGGTCTTTGCCAGCGCGGCGTTCGAGCGTCTCACGGGCTACAGACGTTGCGATATCGTCGGCCGGAATCCGCGGTTGCTTCAGGGCGGCGATTGCGATCAGCCGGCGTTGGAGACGTTGAGGACGGCAATTGCGAACAGGCGTTCCGTCGTCGTAACGCTGCGCAACTATCGCAAGGACGGCCGCCCGTTTTGGAATGAGCTCCACCTCTCGCCGCTTTTCGACGAACGCGGCGACATCAGTCATTTTATCGGCGTGCAGCACGACGTGACGGCGCGAATGGAAGCGGACTTGAAGCTGCGCCGCGACCATCGGGAACTGGAACAGGACGCCTTGGCGCGGACCCGGGATCTGATGGAGGCGAACCGTCGGCTTGAGGAGGAGGTCGCCGAGCGCGAGCGTATTGCGGAGGTATTGAGAGGCAGCGAAGACCGCTTTCGCGACTTCGCGGAATCCGCGTCGGAATGGTTTTGGGAGATGGATTCCGACCTCAGGTTCAGCTACCTCTCCAAGTCGTTCGCGTCTCATACCGGCCTGTCGCCGGAGGGCAGTCTCGGCAAGACCCGGCGGGAAGTGTTGCTTGATCGGCTTCCCGACCTGGACCCGGAGATCGAGGGGACGTTTGAGGACCATTTTCGCGCCTTGGAGGCTCGGGAGCCTTTTCGCGACCTCAGTTTTCCGGGCGTTACCGATCAGGGAGAGCGGCGCGTCTTCAGGCTGAGCGGCAAGCCCGTCTTCGATGCCGATGGCCGCTTTGCGGGATATCGCGGTTCGGGAACCGACATCACCGCGATGACCAGGGCCGAGAAGACGGTTCGGCAAAGCGAACGGCGGATGCGCCTTATGGCGGACGCGCTTCCGGTTCTGATTTCCTATATCGACAAAGACCTGACTTACCGGTTCAACAACAAAGCCTATGCGGACCGCACCGACATTCCGAGAGAACAGTTGCCGGGCCGGCATTTGCGAGAGGTGCTCGGCAAGGAGCGGTTCGACGAATTCAAGGGCTATTTCGATCTTGCGCTGAGCGGCGAGCGGGTCCGCTTCGAGTATGTGTCGTCGATCGGCGGCAAACGCCGCATATCGGAGGCGAACTATATCCCGGATATCGGCGACGACGGCAGTGTTGCCGGCTTCTTTTCTATGATTGCCGATATTACCGACAGAAAACACACTGAGGAGGCGCTACGGGCCGCTCGCGACGAGGCGCAGCGGGAAAGCGCCACCAAATCGCATTTTCTGGCGGCCGCCAGTCACGATCTCCGTCAGCCGGTCCATGCGCTGGAGCTGCTCTCGGCATCGTTGCAGGACGCTGACAGCGAGGAAGAGTCGCGGGCCATCGCTTCCGACATGGGCCGCGCGGTTCGGATAATGCGGGACATGCTCGGCGCCCTGCTCGACCTTTCGAAGTTGGACGCCGGCGTGGTTGAGCCGGACATCGACGATTTTTCGATGACCGAAACCCTGGATCGCATGAAGAGCGAGTTTGAGTTGACGGCGCGGCAGCAGGGTCTTGACCTCAGGGTCGTTGGCAGCTCCGCCACTGTGCGCAGCGACGCGTTGCTGGTCGAGCGGATTCTGGGGAATTTCCTCTCGAATGCCATCCGGTACACCAAGGCGGGAAGGATCGTTCTGGGCTGCAGGCGCTGCCGCGACGGCCTGCGCGTCGAGGTGTGGGATACCGGCATCGGCATTCCGTCCGATGAACTGGATGCGATTTTCGGCGAGTACTACCGCGTGCAGAATTCGGGGCGCGACAGAGACCGCGGGCTTGGTCTCGGCCTGGCCCTGGCAAGCCGCCTGGCCGATCTGCTTGGCCATGAACTGACGGTTCGGTCCGCCGTGTCGAAGGGCTCCGTCTTTTCGGTAACGTTGCCCTACGGGTCGGCGGCCGCCGAGGCTGAGCCCTCGGCGGCGCAGCTTATGGCGGCCGGGTTCCTGGGTCGCACGATCGCGGTGGTGGAGGCGGACGCCGGGATGCCGGCCGGGGCATCCGTTCTGTTGGCGAAATGGGGTGCGTCCGTGCTGGCGGGACGGGATGCCGACGAGATTGCCGGCCGTCTGAAGGGCTCTCGGGCGCGGCTCGATTTAATCGTTGTGGACCAGGGCACGAATCTCGGTTCGGCCGCCGCCGCGATCAGGGCATTGCGTCGGCATACCGCGGTGGACGTGCCGGCAATCGTTCTGAACGGAACCGACAATGCCGCAGGGATCGCCGGCCGCGGCCTGGACAACTGCCGGATTCTCGCCAAACCGCTGGACGCGGCCCAGTTGCGGCCGTTGGTAAGGAAAATGCTCGAGACCTGAGCCGACTGTCAGGCCGGCCGCTGGAGCATCGTCCGATCGAACGGAAGCGCTTCTGCGATCCGTTCGGATATGGCTCTAGTCAATCGCCGAGAATTGTGTCGATTTCAGACTGTTCCAGCACGGCTTCGCTGCCGTGGATGATGGCGCTTGCAACATCGACCAGTTTGCGTAGTCCCATGGCTGACCGCAAAGCGACGGCGCGCAGTTTTTCCTGATCGTCTGCCTTGATCGCCTGTTCCAGCCACTCTGTCGTGGCCTCGACCAGCTTGTTCATACGGGCGGTGTTCTTTTCGAATGCGTCCCGGTACCGTTTCGGCACGTGTTCATAGGCGTCGATCGCCAGTTGCTTGTCCGAAAACGCGCTGTCCCGAAAGTGTTCCTGGTAGGTTTTCGGGTGCCATTCCTGGAGCATATCCAGGCAGTCCGGCATGTCCGGCAACATCTCAATCAACATCACTATTTCATTGAAATGATTGAGATAATCAGTTGCCAGCAGGGTTTCCGGATCGATGTTGCTGCCTTTGACCTTCTCTTGATAGGCAAGGAATTGGGCGTCTACGGCCGGCTCGGTTTCGATGGCATCGATGGTCACGCAAACTAATCCTCGGATATGGCCTGCGGCGCATTTTCGCCCCGCAATTAATAATAGGCCTTTAATATTATGCGCGTTGAAGTAGCTAAGATTCGCAGATTCTAGTTAATTTTCGTTTGATTTGATTAGAAGCTGCATAATCGCGGGAGAATGCCTCACGAGCCCGATGCAAATACCCGTTTTAGAATATCGGTCGTGCGTTTCGCTGGGTTGTTGCGGATGGCGGCCTCTTCCTTGGCGACGTAGTGGAAAATGCCGTCCAGGCCTTTTTCGACCACATGACCGGTCAGATCGGCTTTGACGTCGGGCACGAGCGGGACTTTCTGATACTGCCCCATGGTGTTCTCATACGCTTGGATCGCGCCGACCTCGGCCAGGCTGCTGTCGACGATCGGCCGCATTTCTTCCGCCAGCGGGCCGGACATCTTGGCCTGGAAATACCGGGTCGCGGCGTCGTCGGGGCCTTCGAAAATGGCCTTCACGTCGTCCAGAGTCATGTCGTTGATGGTTTGCAAGAACAGTTCTTTGGCGCGCGGCGTCGCTGCCTCGGCCGCCCGGTTCAGCCGCAGTTCCAGATCGTCCAGCATCGACGACATGCCGACGCTCTTCAGCGTCGATTGCACGGTGCTCAATGACTTCGGCAACGGAATGTGAATGGCCTTGTCGGCGTTGAAACCGTCCGGGCGTCCAAGTTGCGCGACGACGGCCTCGGTGCCGACGCGCAAAGCTTCCTTAAGGCCGGCGCCGATCTCGCCGCTCGTCAGATCCGCGCCCGACTGCCCGGTTTTCCCAAAGCTGCCGAGCAGGTCCTTACCTTGTTGCAGCAGGTTTTGGCCGGTCGCCGGCGCGGTGAATGCCAGGGCGGCGGCGGCAACCATGATCGGACCGTAGCGCATTCGCTGCTCCTGAGATCCTGGCCCGCGGGAAGGCGGGCCGGCGCGGCATTGCCGGCCCGGATAGTGCTGTCGGCGTTACTTGCGGATAACGATTTCCACCCGCCGGTTGCCGGATTCCCGAACGCCGTCGGCGGTTTTGATCGCCGGCCGCGTCTTGCCGTAGGCCTCCAGCTTGATCGCGGCATTCGATGCGCCGCTCGCCAGCAAGGCGTCGCGCACCGCTTTGGCGCGTTCTTCGGAAAGGGTCATGTTGTACCCGTCCGGGCCCGCCAGATCGGTATTGCCTTCGACCAGGATCAGGCTGCTGTTCAGTTTCTTGGAGGCGGAGGCGGCTTCGTTCAACACCGCCAGGGCGCGCTCGTCCAGCTTGGCGCTGTCGAAGTCGAAATAGACCACATACATCTCCTCGGACGGCTCGGGCACCACCGCGGGGGCCGGCTTCGGTTCGGCCTTCGCGACCGGCGCCGGTGCCGGCGCCATGGCGACGTCGACTTCGCCCATCGCTTCGGCGAAGCCGTCGCGGCAGGCGGCGATATGGTTGGGCTGCAGGTTCTCTTCCTGCTCCTGCATCCAGCAATCGAACATGATCTGCGCGCGGGCCGACTGGTTCGGCGCCTTTTCCGCTGCGCCGGCGGCCAGGGCCGCCATCAATTGGGCGCGTGCTGCGGTCAGGTCTCCCTCAGTGCCGACGGGCAGCCGCCGGTCGGCGATTTCCTGCGGACCGATGCCGCCGGACCCGGCCGTCGCCAGGGCCTTGGTGGCGAAAAACTCGGCATCCCAAACGTCGTGTTCGTCATGTTCTCCGGCCGCCAGGGTCTTATAGCCGTTGAACAGCGCCTGCGAATGGGCGGTGCCGGCCGGCTCCGCCGTCTGTAGTTCCTTGTACGAGACTTGGCTGCAGCCGGCTAAAAACACGGCCGCAAGACCCGCAACGGTAAGTTTCGCGCATCCCTTCATACTTCTTCTCCTAGTGCCAACTGATCTGCTGTCGATGGTCGGTCCCGAATTCATGCGGTTTCTACCGCTAGAATAGTTAGATTGGGCATCATGCAACGCTTTGTGACGGTTGTATGGCGGGCAAGTCACTCGGCTGCCACAGTAAAGCCTTGATTGGTATCGCTGGCCAGATGAATGGTCCGCTGCGGATAGGGGATGGAGATCTCCTGCGCGTCGAACCGCTCCTTGATGTTCTTGGTCAGGTCGAACTTAAGCCCCCAGTAGTTGGCGGATTCGGACCAGACCCGGACGGTCAGGTTGACCGAGTTGTCGCCCAGTTCCGCGACTGCGATCATTGGTTCCGGTTCCTTCAGCGCCCGCTCGTCCTGAGCGATTACCTCGTGGGCCACACGCATCGCCTCGCTGATGTCGTCCTCGTAGGCGATGCCGATCGTCAGGTCGACCCGGCGTGTGTCATGGAAACTGTAGTTCTTGATGGAGGCGCCCCAGATCTGCGCGTTGGGCGCCAGAATCTGCACGTTGTCTGGCGTCGCCATCTCGGTGACGAACAAAGAGACCGATTTGACCGTGCCGGCCAACCCGGCGGCCTCGATATAGTCGCCCACCTTGAACGGCCGGAACAGCAGCAGCATCACGCCCGCCGCAAGGTTGGACAGCGTGCCCTGCAACGCCAGGCCGATTGCCAGGCCCGCTGCGCCGAAAACGGCGATCAGGCTGGCCGTTTGAATACCGAATTGCGACAGGACGGCAAGGACCGTGAACGCCAGGATGAAATACTTCACCAGGCTGGCGAGGAAGCCGCTCAGCATGGCGTCGAATTTGCCGGTCTTGGCAAGCGCGCTCTGCACGCCGCCGGCGATCCGGCCGGCGGCCCACCAGCCGATGATGAGGATGACAATCGCTGCCACGACATTCAGGCCGTAGGTTGCAACCAACGCGGTCAGTTGCGCGACGATACCGTCGGCAGACATTTCCATGATCAGCACTCCCGTGTTCTCAAACGGATCTGTTCGACGCTCGCGTTCGGGCGACAAGCATCTCTTCTAAATTACAGTCCCCGTTCATCGGACAATTGGGAGGCCTTCGATCGAGAGTGTCGATGTCAAACCCGCCGGGCGCCGCTGTTGCGGCCGATCCGATGCAGATCCCCACTGAAAACTCTATCGGAAAAGAAAATCGTTGAGAAGAAATTGGTAAGCATTGGCTCACCGGTTTCAGTCAACGACCGATACATCGATTCCGAGGGAGAGTTGAATACTACTCGTTCGCATATCCATCGCTACGACTTACGTTTTCACGATAGTCGCACGGCAAACAAGCTCGGATTTCTACGTATATGGAGAATCTGTACGGTCGGCCTTCGGTGGCGGGGCGGCGCCTCAGCAGGCGAGGGGCGGGCCGTGCGCGGTCAGCGCCTTTTGTATCGTTTCCAGAAGCACCCGCTCGCGGAGCGGCTTTTCCAGTAGCGCCACGGCGCCGGCTTCCAGCGCCCGGTCGCGGGTGAAGGCGTCCGGTTGCCCGGTTATGACGATGGCCGAGCATTTCGGCTGTCGCTCGGACAGTATTTTCAAAACCTCGAAACCGTCCAATCCCGGCAAATGCAGGTCCAGCAGCGCGCAGGCATAGTTTGGGTCTTCAGGCGACGCCAGAAACTCCTCGGCGGAACTGTAGACGATGCTGGTCAGGCCGGCGGCTTGCAGCAGGACTTGCAGTGAGTCTCGCACCGCCTCGTCATCTTCGATGACGACGACGTCCGTGCAGCCGGTCTCGCTCGAGTGTGTCTTCATCCTGGTGGTGAAGATAACAACGGGCTCGGCGTGCGATAATCCGGGCTAGTACGTATGGAGTTTTACGGTCGCCGCCGCCGCCGAAAGGTCAGGCGCTTTCGCTGGCCCCGGGGCTCACACCGGCCTGCAGGGCCATGCGGATCAGGTGCGACAGGCTGTTGGCCTGCATTTTCTGCATCACCCGGGCACGATGGATTTCCACCGTTCTCGGACTGATCCCAAGCTCTGCGGCGATCGCCTTGTTCTGCCGGCCGATCAGCAATTGATCCAGCACTTCGCGTTCCCTGGGCGTCAGGCCGGCAATGCGGTTGGCGCTGTTCTCGATCGACGCGTCGTCGACCTTTCTCTCGTCGATCAGCAGCAGCGCCCGTTTGATCGTGTCCAGCAGGACTTCTTCGTTGAACGGTTTTTCGATGAAATCGAAGGCGCCGGCTTTCATCGCCGTCACGGCCATCGGTACGTCGCCGTGGCCGGTGATGATAATAATTGGCAGGCGGTCCGATCCGGCGCGCAGCTGCTGTTGGATTTCCAGGCCGCTGAGATCGGGCATCCTGACATCCAGCAGCAGGCAGCCGGGGCGGGGGGTATCGTAGGCGTCCAGGAACTGCCGCCCGCGTCCGAAGACCTCGACCCGGTACCCGACGGATTCCAGCAGGGCTTGCATCGACTCCCGAACCGCGTCGTCGTCGTCGACCACGAATATCGTCGCTTCGTCAGTACTCACAGTTGCTGGCCCGTCCGGATAGTTTGCAAAATGCCAGGATGTCGATGCCGACCATCATATCCGCAGCGTCCTCCGAAATGCCAAAGTTGTTCGTTCAATCGGATTTTCCGAACCCTTTCAGCAGGTCTTTGATCCCCTTTTTGGCGTCTTTCAGCGCTTTTTTCGGGTCGTCGCCCTTGGTCACGCCTTCCAGGATCTTGCCGGCGTCCTCCTTGATGGTGCCTTCGATGTCGGGCCGATAGCTCAGGTCGTCCCATGGTCCCTCGGCCACGACCGGCACGGCCAGGCCCGGCGCGTCCTCGGTGCTGCCCTGACCTTTCAGGCTGGCGACCGCCTTCGGCGCGATCCGGTATTTCAGCGTCCGTTTAGGCAGGTCGACCCGGCCGCGCCCGTCCGCCCTGAGCAGCGGCGCTTTCAGCGCCAGGTCCTGGTTGGTCATCAGGCCGTTCTTGATCGCGAAGGTGCCGGACAGCTCCGCGAAGTCGGTGCTGCTGGCGCCATCGAACGAACTTTTCAGATCGGCCGTCGAAATGCCCCTGACCATCGCCGCCAGATTGACGCCCTTGATCGCGCCGTCCAGGAATTTGACCGCGCCGTCGCCGTTCAGCCCGGCGACAAGCTGGCGCTGCGTGGTGCCGCTGGTCTGGCCCGACAGCTTGGCCGACGCCGTGCCCAACAGCCGCTCGAACCCGGCGGCGTCGCGCAGCAGCGGCGCGGCCTGCACGCCGTCCAGCGAGACCTGATAGCCGACCGCCGTCGCCTTGCCGCTGCCGTCCAGTGTCAGCTTGCCGTTGGCGGAGCCTTCGTAGAGTTCTAGCCGCGCGAGGTCGGCGGTGAGCTTGCCATCCTTCAGCTTTACCGACAGCTCGCTTTGGCCGATGGTGATGTCCCGGGCGCGGATCCCCTGCGTTTTGATCTCCAGGTCGGCATCCGCCAGATTGAGGCCGCTGGCATCGATCGGCTCGTCGCTCCAGTCCGCGGGCTCGCCGTCCGTCTTAGCCGTGTCCTCTTTTTCGTCCGTCGCCGTATCCGCCGGCAGGTAGGGATTGAGGTCAAGAATCTCCAGCGACAGCTTGGCGGTGACCGCCGGCCTCGCGCCGCCGATATCGACCGAGAAGTCGCCAATGCCTTTGATCGCGTCGACCGCGATGTTGGTGTTGGCCAGCGCGGCGCGTTTGCCGTCGAAGCTGAGGTTGCCGTCGATGTTGAGCGGCCCCAGCCCGTCTCCGGCCATCTCGATAGGATTGCCCGACCATGCCGCCAGCCCCCGGATCGACGGCACCGACAGGTTCACCTTTCCCGCAACGTTGAACGCGGCCGCGTTTGCCAGTTTCCCCTTGTAGGTCAGCGTCACGGGGTTGCTCACGATCTCGAAGCCCGCTTCGCTTTCGCCGCCTTCGATCAGCGCGCGCGGATCGGCCGCCTCAATCGTCAGAGCGACGTTTTCGCCGTTCCATTTCAATTCGCCTTTTGCGGATGCCGGCCGGTCAAGCCCGGGCACCGACATTTCCATGTTTATGTACGTGACCTCTTCGCGCCGGCCGTTGGCCGCATCCGTATAGGTGAGGGTACCGTTGACCAGGCGGATATCGCCGAGCCTGAGGTCGCCCAATCCGCCGCCCGCGCCGCCGCTGTCGCCGCCCGAACCCGTGTCCTGACCGGCTTGGCCGCCCGCCGGCGTCATCACCCAGTTGGGCGTGCCGTCGGCGTCCACCTCCAGGTTGATCACCGGATCGACAAGGACGAACTGGTCGACGACCACCTCGCCGCCGAACAGTAACGGCAGCACTTGAAGATTCACTTTGAGCTCGGCCAGTTCCACCATCGATGGCGCGGTCGCGCCGGGCGCGTTCGACAGCGAGACCGTGTCGACGGCAAGCGCGACGCGCGGCAGCAGCGCCAGGTCGATGTCGCCGTCCAGCCGAAGCTGGCGTCCCGTCGCCTTCTGCACCTGTTCCGCGATCAGCGGCTTATAGGTATCGACCGGAATGAAGGACGGCGCGACGAACAGCCCGGCCACGATAACGGCAAGCAGGGCGCCGACACCGATGATGAACTTCTTCATGAGGCCTCACGGTTTTCCAGGTTCTCTGGGGCCCGACCGAGGAAAATCTGGCAACGCGCACCATTCGCCCGCGGCGACCGCAATAGCGGAACGCGAATATTATCAGCGTCAATCTCCGCTTCGGCAATCGCGCGGTTGTGGGAATTTTGCGACCTCGCCGGCTTCGTCCTCTCGAATTGACCGTCCTTAGAACACGCGATCCCCGCGACGGTCTTAGTCGATATCGCCTCGAAAGTGTCGGAATTTTTTATAGTTTGCGCCCGGGATTTTCGCGATTAACCCAAAAAGCGCCCGAATTAAGCCGATCCCCAAAACTTGCACGATGCTTGCAACGCCTTACCCGTGGTAACGCTTTGTTAATCATAGGAGGCGGATTTGAAGCGGCTGGTTTTGGCGACGTTCGTTTCGGTCGGAATTGTCGGTGCGGCTCAGGCCGACGGTCTCGACGATGCAAAGCGCGGCTTCGCCGCGGCGCAGAAGGGTGCCTACCAGGAAGCCCTCTACTTCTCCTCCCTCGCCATTAACTCGGGCGACTTGAACGACCAGTCCCTGGCGATTGCCCACAACAACCGCGGTTTTGCCTACGACCAGCTCGGCATGCCGGACCGGGCGATCCGCGAATACGGCTCCGCCGTCCGCGTCGATCCGGACTTCGCGGTCGCCTACAACAATCGCGGCTACGCCTATAACGACATCGGTCTGTACAGCCAGGCGATCGCCGATTTCTCGGAAGCGATCCTGCTTAAACCCGATTATGCCGACGCCTTCAACAACCGTGGCATCGCCCGCGCCCAGCTCGGCGATCTGCCGGCGGCGGTCGAGGATTACACCAAGGCGATTGCCCTGAAGCCGAACCTCTACCAGGCCTACAACAACCGCGGCTATGCCCGTTTCAACCTTGGCGAATTCGGCCCGGCGGCACGCGATCTGGACGTCATCGTGCGGCTGTCGCCGAACAACCTGTTCACGGTGATCTGGTACCACTTGGCCGTTCAACGCTCCGGCGGCGACGGCCAGGCCGCGCTGGCGAAGTACACCTCGGACGCCGATCTGGAAGCCTGGCCCGGCGCCTTGGTCGAACTGTTCCTCGGCAAGCGCACGCCGGAAGAGGTGATCGCCGCCGCCGCTGCGGACGGCGACCCGATGCGCCAGCGCGAGCGGGATTGCGAGCTGCACTTCTACCTCGGCCAGTACTACCTGATGAACGGCGACACCGAGAAGGCGGCCGACCAGTTCCGCCTGTCGCTCGAAACCGGCCTCGCCGACTTCACCGAGTTCGCCGGCGCCAAGGCCGAACTCGACCGCCTCGCGCCGCGCCAGGCGAGCGCTGCGCCGCTGGCGGACTGATCCCCGCGACGGCACCGTCGCCAAATCTCAGCCGACGGACCCGGCCATCGTCACGATGGCCGGGTCTTTCATTTGGGGTCAGAAGGTTTCCTTGAACGGCCGCAGGTCGATTTCGTGGGTCCAGGCACTGCGCTGCTGACTATGCAGCAGCCAGAATGCCTCCGCGATGGCCTCGGGGCCGAGCAAGCCGTCCTCGCCCAACCGCTCGGCGATTTCCGGATAGCGCTTCAGGATCTTGTCGCCTTCGATCATGCCGTCGATGACGACGTGGCCGACATGGATGCCCTTCGGGCCGAACTCGCGCGCCATGCCCTGTGCCAGGGCGCGCAGGCCCGCCTTGCCGGACGCGAACGCGGTGAACGGCGGGCGCGCCTTCAGCGACGCAGTCGCGCCGGTAAACAGGATTGTGCCGCGTTCGCGCGGCAGCATCCGTCGGACCGCCTCGTGTCCGACCAGGAACCCGCCGAAGCAACTCACCCGCCAGACGCTCTCGAAGAACTCGGGGTCCATCTCCAGCAGCGGCCGGGCGTTGTTGTTGCCGGCGTTGTAGGCGACGATTTCGATCTCGCCGGCCGACGCCGCGGTTTCGAACAGACGGGCGACGTCGTCGGGTCGCGTGGTGTCGGCGACAACCGGCTCGGCCTGGCCGCCCGCGGCTTTGATCTCGCCGGCGACCGCTGCCAGGTCGGCTTCTGTCCGGCCCGATGCGAAGACGGTAAATCCCTCCTGCGCGAATTTGCGGCAGAGCGCCGCGCCCAGCCCCGCGCTCGGCCCGACGCCGACGACAACGGCGACTGTTCCTGCATTCTCTGTCATGTGCTTTCCTGTCGTTCGACTATTCCCGTTTGGCCCGGTCGATCGCTTCCGTGATCATGCGGGCAGCGTCGTCCGCATCGTCCCAGCGCAGCACCTTCACCCATTTGTCCGTTTCCAGGTCTTTGTAGTGCTGGAAGAAATGCGTGATCTGGTCGACCAGGATCTCCGGCAGGTCGCGGTAGGACGTGACGCTCGTATGGTAGGGATGTAGCTGATCGACCGGCACCGCCAAGACCTTTTCGTCGGCGCCGGCTTCGTCTTCCATCACCAGCACGCCGACCGGGCGCGAGCGCAGCACGACGCCCGGCAGCACCGGCACCCGGCCGGCCACCAGCACGTCGACGGGGTCGCCATCTTCCGCCAGCGTATGCGGCACGAAACCGTAGTTGCACGGATAGTACATGGCGGTATGCAGGAAGCGGTCGACGAACATCGCGCCGGATTCCTTGTCCACTTCGTACTTCACCGGTTCGCCGCCGATCGGGATCTCGATGACCACGTTCAGGTCCCACGGCGGGGCGTTGCCGATTGGAATCTTGTCCAGGTTCATGGGCTGCCCCATTGCTTGACCGTCGCGGCATCATGGCAGCGGCATCCCCGACCTTCAATCGATCCGTGCCGTATCGGCCGCTTGCCCGTCGAGGAACGCAACCGTTACGCTTCGGCGCATTGTGGCGTCCGTCCGATTCGATTTCATTTGGGGGATTAAAACATGACTGCGGAATTGTCGCTTTTGGCCTGGTCGGCCGTCTTGATGTTCGTTCAGGCGATGGTCCCCGCGACCATCCTGCTGATGTCGCGCGGCATGCCGCTTGCCGTCGGCAACCGGGAAGACTGGCCGGCGGGCGAGGGATTGTGCGGCCGGGCGCAGCGCGCCCACCGCAATATGCTGGAGAACCTGCCGATCTTCGCGGCGTTGGTGTTGGTCGCGCATGTCGGTGGCGTATCCAACGATATGACCCTGCTCGGCGCGCAGCTCTTCTTCTGGGCGCGCCTCGCTTATGCGGTGGTCTATATCGCCGGGGTGCCCTGGGTCCGCACGCTGGTCTGGTTCGCCTCGGTCGTCGGCATGGTGATGATTTTCCTCCAGCTTCTCTAACGCGCCCGGTTCGGCGTGGGGTTGAAAAACCGTCCGGCGCCTAACGCGGCGCTGGGCGGCCGGGCCCGTTTGCGCTACGCTTTCGGTTCATCAGGGAGGTCTGGCGAGATGAGCGATAACAAACCCACGGAAGCAGGCGACATCCAGTTCACACCGCTGGCGCCGGAGTTTCTCAAGAACCCTTACCCGTTCTACAGCCAACTCCGCGAAGCCGAGCCGATCCACTGGTCCCCGCTGGGTTTCTGGGTGGCCAGCCGCCATGCCGACATTACCATGGTGTTGAAGGACAAGCGCTTCGGTAAGCAGTATGTCAAACGGATGACCAGCCGCTATGGGCCGGAGGTCATGGAAAAGCCGCTCTATGCGATGATGAGCCGCTGGATGCTGACCCAGGACCCGCCGGATCACACCCGGCTGCGCGGTTTGGTGGTCAAGGCGTTCACGGCGCGCCGCGTGGAGGAAATGCGGCCCCGCATCCAGCAACTCGTGGACGGCCTGCTCGATGCCGTGCAGGACAAGGGCGAGATGGACCTGATCTGGGATTTCGCCCATCCACTGCCGACCAACGTCATCTGCGACATGCTCGGCATTCCGGAAGAGGACAGGGCGCAGTTCACCGACAATTCGACAATCTCAGGCCGGCTGATCGACCCGACGCCGATGAGCGATGCGGAGCTCGATGCCGCAAACGCCAGCAATGCCGCCTTGGAGGATTACTTCCATCGGTTGTTCGAGCTGCGCCGGCGGGAGCCGGGCGACGATCTGACGACATTGTTGGTCCAGGTCGAGGATGAGGGCGAGCGTCTGTCCGAGGAAGAACTGATCGCCAACATCATTCTGCTGTTCGGTGCCGGGCACGAGACCACCGTGAACCTGATCGGCAACGGGCTGCTGGCCCTGCACCAGAACCCGGACCAGTTGGCGCGTCTCAAGGCCGACCCGTCGCTCATTCCCAACGCGGTCGACGAATTGCTGCGCTTCGACTCCTCGGTTCAGATGACCACGCGCACCGCCTTGCAGGATGTCGAGATCGGCGGCATCGAGATCAAGGAAGGGGAGGCGGTGTTGGCCCTGCTCGGCGCTGCCAACCGCGACCCGGAAGCCTACGAAGACCCCGACCGCCTGGACGTGGGCCGGCACGATATCCGTCCGTCGTCGTTCGGCGGCGGCATCCACTACTGCCTGGGCGCCCAGCTCGCCAAGAACGAGGCGGAGATCGCGCTCTCCACCCTGTTCCGGCGCCTGCCGGATCTTGTGCTGACGGGGGTGGATCAGCCGGACTGGCGGCCGACCTTCACGCTGCGCGGCTTGATGTCTCTGCCGGCCCGATGGACGGTGCCGTCGCGGTCAGCCGCGGAGTGAGGCCGGGGCGCGCGCCGTCACCCGGCCTTTGAGCGGGTCGGGCAGGGCGTCGTCCGGCAGATTCCCGTCCGGGCTGTCGAGGTAGCGCTCGGCGGCTTCCAGCACGGCGTGAGCGTAGCCGGCATCCAACTGGCCGAAGCGCAGCCGGGTCTTGTCCGGCGCGTCCAGGGCCACGTTGCAGGGTTTCGGGCAGCCGCTCAGGCAATTCACCACCAGCACCAGCAGGTCGTCGCGGCGCGGCCAGTCGCGCATCAGGCGCTTGATCTCGGCGGCCAGCACCTCGCCGCGCTTCGGCTCGCCGGGCGGCGGCGCAGGCTCGTAGCGCGGGCAGGTTCGGCAGATATACAGGACGTCTTGACCGCTTCCGCTCATAACACTCGCTCCGGGCGTTGGAGGCAGAAGCCTAGAGCGGTTATGTCAGGTTGGAAATATCGGTTCGGATAAAGGGCGGTGCCCGATAGTCAGGCCGCGGCCGTTTCGGCGGCCCGGCTCAGGCCGTCCGCCATCAGCTCAAGCTGGCGCGCGACGCGGTTGGACCGCTCGGCCAGGGCGTAGTCGCCGGCCCGGAGCGCCCAGCTCGCGACGGAGCGCCGCCTCGCCGCGGCGGCTCGCAGTGCCTCTTCGCAAAGATCTGTCTTCATCAGACGACCACAAGAAAGTCTTCTCTCGCTACGTTAATAACTGCGGGATGGTTAATCAGAAGTTAATCTGGAGTAGTAGAAACGTTAACATTGAAAACAATAGATATGTATTCAGAAACCGCGGAAACAGGGGATTTTTTTGTTCATTGTAGGTCGCGGTTTCCACTGTGCGCTTACAATGTCCTTATTTTGCCACGGCACTTTTTGGGATTTTTATTCAGCAGCTGCCTTGTCGGAATAGAAACGATGTGCCTGTTCTTTTGAAATCAGGCCTTCCGTCAGGTCTCTTTCCACCAGAGCGGCTTGCCGTGCGTCAGGCGGCCCATAGCCCGCGCCGCCGCCGGTATAGGTGGTAAGCACGTCGCCTTTCTTAAGCGGAAACAAGACCTTGGACGGCAGATCGATGGATTGCCCGTCGCGCAGGACTTCTGTCGAGGCGCGCCGGCCGGCGGTACCCCCGAACAGGCCTTCCGGTTCCAGGCGAAACCGGTCCGAATAGGTGGCGAAACTGACGTCGTCTTTGAGGATTTCGTACCGGCGGACCAGGCCCAGGCCGCCCCGGTATTTACCGGCGCCACCCGAATCCGGCACCAGCGCGTATTCCAGCACCCGGAAATAGTCGAATTCCATGTCCATGGCCTCGACCGGCACGTTGGAGCAGTTGGAAAGTGGGCTGTCGACCGCGTCGCAGCCATCCGCCGCCGGCCCTGCGCCATAGCCGCCGCCGAAGATCTCCAGATGGATCTTGTAGCCGTTCGCGCCCAAATGGCTGAGACAGACCGACTCGGTCGTGTCGAACCCGGCGGCGATCACCTTGTCCGGCACCGCCTGGGCCAGCGCCTTCATGATCGCGTTGAACGCGCGGTATCCCGTGATCATGCGGGCGCGCACCGGCGCCGGTGGGCGCGGGTTGAGCAGGCTGCCGTAGGGCGCGCTCACGTCCACCGGGCGCTTGCTGCCCTCGTTGAATGGGATGTCCGGGCTGGTCAGCACGGATTTGACGCAGGATAAAGCCGCCGCGACAGTCGAGGCGAACGGGCAGTTGATGTTGGCCGAGACCTGGTTGGCTGTACCGGTGAAGTCGACCGACACCTGGTCGCCCGCGATTGTCACCTTGGCGCGGAACGGCAGCGGTTGGTCGCCGACGCCGTCGTCGTCCAACGCGTCTTCCCCGTAATAGACGCCGTCGGGCGCTTCTGCGATGGCCGCGCGCATGCGCCGTTCGGAATAGTTCAGCAGTTCGTCCATCGCCTCGGCCACCACGCCGGACCCGAACTTGGCGCAGAGGTCGCGCACCCGCCCGGCGCCGATATGGTTCGCCGCGAACTGGGCGTTGAAGTCGCCGATGGTCTGGTCCGGCACCCGGATATTGGCCCGGATCAGCCGCTCGAACGGTCCGCCGTTCCAGTCCCGGTTCAGGTTGTACTTGCTCGGCGGGAAGATCAGGCCTTCCTGATGCACGTCGGTCGCGTCCGGGTTCAGGCCGGGCGCGCCGCCGCCGAGGTCCAGGTGGTGAGCGACCGTCGCGCTGAAGCCGACAAGCTCGCCGTCGAAGAAGATCGGCGAGAACAGGAACACGTCCGGAATGTGCTGGCCGCCCTGGAACGGGTCGTTGTTGATGTAGAAGTCGCCTTCGACCAGTTCCTCCGGCGGAAACAGCTCGGCGCAAGGCTTGAAGGTCGCGCCGATCGGCCCAAGCTGCATCGGAATCAGCTCCGCTTGCGCGACAACGTTGCCGTGTCTGTCCAGCAGGGCGGCGGAGCAGTCGGCCGCCTCGCGCACGATGGGCGAATAGGCGGAGCGGATCAGCTTGATGCCCATCTCTCGGGCGGCTGCGATCAGCCCTTGCGCGATCACCGCCTGGTCGACCGGATTGACCGTCATGGCGTGTTTTCCGTTCCTAGTGCAGGTTGGTGCGGGCTGCCGCGGCGCGGTCGGCCTGGCCTGTCCGTTCCAGGGTGTCGGCATAAAGCAGCCAACTGCCCTGGCTGTTTGGGTGGCTGTGCACCCGTTCGGCCAGCAGCGCCCTTGCCTGGCCGTCGCGCCCCGCCTTGATCGCCGCCACGATCAGAAGCTGCGCGAACACGTCCCGCTGCGCATGGCTGCCGCCGACGCAGGCCAGGTCGTGGCGGATCGGCAGCAACTGCTCGAAGGCTGCTTTGTAGTCCTGCTTGTTGTAGGCGACGATCGCCTCGCAGATCGGGATGGTCACCGGGTTCATCGTCGCCGCCGCGTAGTTGTCGGCACGGTTGCCGTAGGCGCGGAGCGATTCCAGTAGCTGGCCCGCCGCCTTGTCGCGGCCGTCGCGCGCCAGGGCCAGCATCACATGCAGGTCGGTGAAGGCGAGGGTGTGGTCCTCGACGCGGGTCTCGCAGACGTCGGCCAGCTCCGTCCAACGGTCGCCGATATCGACGCCCTGGAATTCCAGGCGGTAGAGCATCGACGCCGCATTCTGGATATCCAAATAGAAATCCGACCCCTCCGGCCGGAACGCGGTGTCGTACAGCCTCAGCACCTGATCGTAGTCGCCCTTCTCCACGTAATACATCGCCAGGTGCCACCACAGATGGCCCTTCATGGCGTTGCGGTCGTCCCAGGCGTCTGCCGGCCGCGACAGCCATTCGATGCCGTCGTCCAGGCGTCCCTGCATCTCCAGCACGTGCGCGACCGCGTGGATCGCCCACATATCGTCCTTATTGGCCTCGAACGCTTGCTTGCCCATCGCCTCGGCGGCCGCGTATTCGCCAGCCTCCTCAAGCCCGAACGCATACATGCCCTGCACGAAGCCGCGGCCCGGCACGCCGTCGTCCCAATCGTCGATCACCCGCGCGATGCCGTCGCGCAGGCCCGCGCTCCGGCCCATCCAGAACGTTTTGAAATGGTTGAGCCTCAGCGCGACGATGTCCCTCGGATGCTCTGCCAGGATGTCGTCCCAGATCAGGCAGGCATGGCGGATGTCGCCGCTGAGATAGGCCCGCAAGGCGGAGACGTGCGCCTGTTCCCTGGGCGTCGTCTTTTCGGCATGCCGCGACGCAATCTCCAGACTGGCGCGCGCGTCGTCGTGGGTCTTGACGGTGCCGAACATCATCATCAGATAGCCCTTCAGGCATTGCCCCATGACGAAGTCGGGGTCCGCCTCCAGCATACGGCCCAGCTTGTCCGGCGTGTCCGCGCGGTACTCCAAGAAGCTCCTGATCGTATCGTCCATAAGCGATACCGCGTCGGGGTTCGCCGCCGTCACCGGCAGGCCGCGTTCGTCCGTATGCATCGGTGCGTTAACTCCTCGTCAAGACTCGGCAAAGTATTGCAGGGATCTTAAGGCGCGGTCCAGGTCGGGGCGGCCGATATATAGGCTGGCAATGGGGGCGAAAAACCGTATGGTCTCGCCGCGCCGGTCGGGGCCGGCATAGGGCCGAACTATTGGTACTGGGAACTGAATGACCGAACTCGCCGAGGCAGTGGCGCAACGCCGAACGTTTGCGATCATCTCGCATCCGGACGCCGGCAAAACGACGCTGACCGAGAAACTGTTGCTGTTCGGCGGCGCGATCCAGCTTGCGGGCCAGGTGAAGGCGCGCGGCGAACGCCGGCGCGCGCGCTCCGACTGGATGAAGGTGGAGCGAGAGCGTGGCATCTCCGTCTCCGCTTCGGTCATGACCTACGAATACGACGGCTGCACCTTCAACCTGCTCGACACGCCGGGCCACGAGGATTTCAGCGAGGACACCTACCGCACGCTGACCGCCGTGGATTCCGCGGTCATGGTGATCGACGGCGCGCGCGGTATCGAGGCGCAGACCCGCAAGTTGTTCGAGGTCTGCCGCCTGCGTGACGTGCCGATCATCACCTTCATCAACAAGTTCGACCGCGAGACCCGCGATCCGTTCGACCTGCTCGACGAGATCGAGCAGACGCTCGCGCTGGACGTCACGCCGGCCAGTTGGCCGATTGGCCGCGGCCGCAATTTCCTCGGCGCCTACGACCTGTTCGGCGACCGGCTGGTCCTGATGGACCGCGGCGACAAGGACAAGATCGGCGAGACCATGCCGCTAAGCGGCCTGGACGATCCGAAGCTGGACGAAGTCTTGCCGGCCGACGCCGTCGCCACCTTGCGCGAAGAGGTAGAGATGGCGCGCGGCCTGTGCCCCGAATTCGATCTTGAGGCCTACCGCGGCGGGCATCTGACCCCGGTCTTCTTCGGCAGTGCGATCAACAATTTCGGCGTTCGCGAGCTGCTGCACGGCTTGGCCCGGGTGGCGCCGCCGCCCCGGTCGCAGCCGGCCGACCCGCGCTCCGTCGCGCCGGAGGAGAACAAGGTCAGCGGCTTCGTCTTCAAGGTGCAGGCGAACATGGACCCGAAACACCGCGACCGCATCGCCTATATGCGGCTCTGTTCCGGGCATTTCCGCCGCGGCATGAAGATGCATCACGTGCGCAGCGGCAAGGTGTTGACCTTGCATAATCCCCTGCTGTTCCTCGCCCAGGATCGCGAACTGGCGGAGGAAGCCTGGGCCGGCGACATCATCGGCATTCCGAACCACGGCAATCTTCGCATCGGCGACGCATTGACCGAGGGAGAAAGCCTGCGTTTCACCGGCATCCCAAGCTTTGCGCCGGAGATCCTGCAGAGGGTCCGGCCGGACGATCCAATGCGCGCCAAGCATCTCGGCCGCGCGTTGGAGCAGTTGGCGGAAGAGGGTGCCGCGCGGGTGTTCAAAACCAGGCTCGGCTCCGACTGGATCGTCGGCGTCGTCGGTGCCCTGCAATTCGACGTGCTGGCGGACCGCATCCGCACGGAATACGACATTCCCGTGCGGTTCGAGCCGACGACGCTCTACACCGCGCGCTGGATTGAAGCCGGCGATCACCACATGTTGAAGAAGTTCATCGATGCCAATCAGGCCGCCATGGCGGACGATCACGACGGCGCGCCGGTTTTCCTGGCGCGCAACGACTGGCATCTCAATCATGCCGGCGAGAACTGGCCGGATATTCGGTTTCTGCAAACGAAGGAGCAATTGCAGTAAGAGTCTGTTCAAGAGTGCCCTGCCGCCCGCTCCCCCGTCCCAACCACCCGTACAGGGTACCCTCATGGGTGGTTGGGATGGGGGAGCCGGCCGGCCAGGCACCCAAAAACGAGTCTGACGACGCATTTTTGGGCAGACACCAAGGATCGGTGCGTGACGGATTTTGCCACACGCGAAAGCGTGGCTCCGGCTGTGCCGATCAGGTAACCTGACGGAGCCGATTCGCTGTCCGGTTGGCAAAGATTGAACAGTCGGAACAGCGGCGGTTTTGCGGTAGTGTACAGAAGAGTTGGCGAAAGCAGGCGGACATGCTTTTCAAGGCCGGCAAAAGTTTGGCGGCATGGACACATGATCGGGCGGCCGGCGCCGAAAACGGCGACGCCTCGGTCATTGGTATCGACCTGACCGTCTCCGGCGATCTCAGAGGGGTCGGCGATGTTCAGATCGATGGTCGCGTCGAGGGGGCGATCAGCAGTCGTAGCGTGACGATCACGGAAAGCGGTCATATGGAGGGGCAGATATATGCCGAGACCGTGCATGTCGGCGGGTCGGTTCACGGACCGATCGAAGCCGTTGATGTCACGGTCGCGAAGACCGCCAGAATTGTCGGAACGGTGGCCCATAACCAGTTGACCGTAGAGTCCGGGGCCACGATCGAAGGCCTCAGGCCGTGGCGGCCGCCGGGCTATCGGAGATTAGGGTAACGTTCGCTCGGTTACGCCGTGCGGCAACAAGAGGAATGGCAACCAATCAATCCGGCATTTGACGCCGGAAAGCCCCGGCGATAGGGTCTTGATCGATACGGGGAACGGAATGTAGGCAGCGGTTCAACAGCGCGCGGCGGAAGTGAATTCCAACAACCTTGGCAAGGACACGCACATGTTTTCCAAAGGCGAAAAAGACAAGGTCTCGACGGGGCAGTCGGAGCAGTCCGCCGCACCGGCGCAGCCCGTGCAGTCGGCTAGCCCGGCCCCGACGCCCGCGCCGGCCCGAAGCGGCGCGCCGTCGATTATCAGCGCCGATCTGAAAGTGGTCGGCAACCTTGAAAGCGCCGGCGACATTCAGGTCGACGGCACGGTCGAGGGCGACATCAACAGCCGCACGGTGACCGTCAAGGAAGGCGCGCAGATCAGCGGGTCGATCTATGCCGACACGGTGCATATCAACGGCACCATCAAGGGTCAGATTCAGGCGCCGAACGTGAACATCGCCAAGTCGGCGCGCGTTATGGGCGATATCGTGCACGAGACGGTGTCGATCGAGGCCGGCGCCTATCTGGAAGGCAACTATCGCCGGATCGAGAGCGAGAAGGCCGTTGCCGCCACCAAGCAGGCGCAGACCCAGTCCAAGCCCGCCGAACAACCGGCGCAGCAGCAGTCCAAGCCGCAGCAGCAGGCTGCAGGTGGCGGCAAGGCGTCGGGCGGCCAGGCCGCGGCCAGCGCCGGCTGAATAAGCGATTAAGCACCCGCGTCGGTTCGCCGTAAGGGCCGACGCGGGCGTTTTCCAGTAAATGTTATGATCGCGGCGGGCGCGCAAGCGTCCGCCTGTTGCTGCGCGTTCCGCCGGCCCCATGTCCGGCCTTCCCGCACGCCTTACCATCGAAAACGGACGCCAAAAAAAGAAACCCCCGGCAAAGGGCGCGAGCCGGGGGAAGGGAGTGGGTATTTGTGTTAGGGGTTGTCCGCTGACGGACAAGTAGACCTTACTGGATTTTTCCCGCAGGTGTTGTGGCAAAAAAGGAGCCAATTACTGTTGTTTTGTACTAGTTGGTACCCTCGCAACTTGAGCTAATACAGCTTTCGGTTGAATGGGGGCCGGATAGTATGGCGATTGCGCCCGCTGGCCCTGAACCTGTAACCGGGATAGTCTTGTAGGGCTTTGGATTTTTCCATCCAGGGAGGCAGGCGGATGAAGACGATACTGCTACCCTTCTTCGACGACGAGGCATCGCAGGTTGCGCTGCGCACGGCCTGTCTGGCCGCCAAGCGTTTTGAAAGCTACGTCGAAGGCTTGTTCGTCGAGGAAATGCCGCAGATCATCGGTGGCGAGGGCATGACCCTGCCGCCGGAATATCTCGCACAACTGGATAACGAACGGCATCAGCGCGCCGCCGCGGCCCGCGCCCGGTTCGAGGCGGAGGCGCGCGAATGCGGCGTTCCGTTGGCCTCGCTGGAGCCCGCGTCGCGTCAGGCCGCGGCCGGCTGGAACGAGCAGGAGGGCCAGGAAAGCCGGATCGTCGGGGAATATGGCCGCCTGTTCGACCTCATCGCCATCGGCCGCAGCGACAAGCTCGCCGCCGGCGGGTGGGAGCCGACCTGCGAGGCCGCGCTATTCGAAAGCGGACGCCCGGTCCTGGTCGCCGGCACCGAAACGCCGGAGACCATTGGCGACACCGTCGTCATCGCCTGGAACGGCAGCACCGAAACGGCGCGCACCATCGCGCTGGCCCGGCCGTTCCTCGCGGCAGCGTCGAAGGTCGTCGTGCTGGCTGTGGCGGACAGCATGGTGCCGGGCCCGACCTGCGAACAGGTCGCCACGCATCTGATGCGCGCCGGCATCGCAGCCTCGTCGCTCACCGTACAGACGCTCGGCCGTTTGCCGGGCGAGGCGATTTTGGAGGAGACGGCGGTCATCGGCGCCGACCTTTTGATCAAAGGCGCCTATACCCACAGCCGCTTTCGCCAGCTGATCTTCGGCGGCGCCACCCGCCACATCCTCTCGGCCGCGACGCTACCGGTGCTCATGGCGCATTAGCCCCCGCTGTCATTGCGAGCGAAGCGAAGCAATCTCGAAGGGCCACGCACAGCCTTCCCGAGATCGCCACGGCGCTCCGCGCCTCGCGATGACAGGTTCAATGGTCGAGCCTGTCGAAGCCTCATCCTGAGCCTGTCGAAGTATGGCCGCCGGCAAGCGCGTCCCCGTCCGGATCGCCCTCCCGATGGGCCGCCACCACCGCCAGGAAGGCCTCGCCGTAGCGGTCCAGCTTCGCCTCGCCAACGCCGCTGATTTCCGCGAACGCCGCCAGGCTCGCCGGTTTGGTCGACGCAATCTCCACCAGCGTGCTGTCGTGGAAGATGACGTAGGGCGGCACGCCCTGGTCCTGGGCCAGTTCCAGGCGTTTGGCCCTGAGCGCCTGGAACAGCGCCTCGTCGTTCGGGTCCTCCAACACCGCGCCGCCCCGGGCGGCCCGTTTCTTCGCTTTTTGCCGGACCGGGTCGCGCCTGAGTTCGATGCGCCTTTCGCCGCGCAGCACGGGGCGGCAATCATCGCCCAGGCGAAGACTCCCATGCCCCTCGACATCGACGGTCAGCAGCCCCAGCGCCACCAGTTGCCGGAACACGGACCGCCATTCGGCGGCGCTCAAGGCCGTGCCGATCCCGAATGTGCTTAAACCGTCGTGGCGGAACCGTTGCACCCGGTCCGTATCGTTGCCCAGCAGCACGTCGACCAGATGCGCGGCGCCGAACATCTGTCCGGTCCGATAGGCGCAGGACAGCGCCATCTGCGCCGCTTCCGTGCCGTCGAACGTGGTGACCGGTTCCAGGCAGGTATCGCAGTTGCCGCAGGGTTCGGCCAGATTGTCGCCGAAGTACGACAGCAGCACCTGCCGTCGGCACTTGGTGGTCTCGCAATAGCCGAGCAGGGAATCCAGCTTCATCCGTTCGACCCGCTTCTGCGCGTCGCTGGCTTCGGAGCTTTCGACCATGTGGCGCACCTTGGCGACGTCCTGCATGCCGTAGGCCATCCAGGCATTGGCCGGCAGGCCGTCGCGTCCGGCACGTCCGGTTTCCTGGTAATAGGCTTCCAGGCTCTTCGGCAGGTCCAGATGGGCGACGAAGCGCACATCCGGCTTGTCGATCCCCATGCCGAACGCGACCGTCGCCACGACGATCACGCCGTCTTCCTTGAGGAACCGGTCCTGATTCCGGGCGCGGGTGCCCTTATCTAATCCGGCGTGGTAGGGAACGGCTTTAAGGCCCTGCTCACAAAGCCAGTTGGCCGTCTCTTCAACCTTGTTTCTGCTGAGGCAATAGACAATTCCGGCGTGTGTTGCATGCTCGGCCTGAAGTAACGTCAGCAACTGTTTGCGTGGATTGTTTTTCGCCACGACGCGGTACTGGATGTTCGGCCGGTCGAAGCCGGCGACGAACAGGCGGCCGTCGGCGAGGTTCAGATGCTCCAGGATATCCCGCTGCGTCGGCCCGTCGGCGGTGGCCGTCAGCGCCACCCGCGGTACGTCCGGATAGCGTTCGCTCAGCAGGGACAGGCGGCGGTATTCGGGCCGGAAATCGTGTCCCCATTGCGAGACGCAATGGGCCTCGTCGATTGCGATCAGGGCGATCCGGCACCGGTCCATCAGGTCCAGGAACCCCGGCGTCAGCAACCGCTCCGGCGCGACATAGACCAGGTCCAGGTCGCCGGTCCGCATGGCGTGTTCCACCTCCGCCGCCTCGTACGGCGGCAGGCTGGAATTCAGCGCGGCGGCGCGCACGCCCAATTGGCGCAGCGCCTCCACCTGGTCCTGCATCAGCGCAATCAGCGGCGACACCACGATGCCGACGCCGTCGCGGCAAAGCGACGGTATCTGGTAGCAGAGCGATTTGCCGCCGCCGGTCGGCATCAGCACCAGCGCGTCGCGGCCGGCGATCAAATGCTCGACGATCTCCCGCTGCTCGCCGCGAAACTGCTCGAACCCGAACCGCTCGCGCAGGATCCGCTCGGGATCGTCCGTAAAATTCAGTTGGCTTAACGCTGATGTCACGACGGCCGGCGCAGGATGAGGTTGGCGTTCTCGTCGACGGTACCGGACCAGCCGGCCGGAATATAGATCGTCGAGGTTTCGTCCTCGACCAGGGCGGGCCCCGCGGCCCCATCGGCCTTGATCGCGGCCCGGGTCAGCAGGCGGCAGGTCAGCCGCTCGCCGCGGTCGAAGATCTCGATTTGGCCGGCACGCGCTGCGGTATCGCTGCCCGCCAGTACGGGCACCGTTTCTGGGGCTACGGCCGCGCCCAACCGGAACGATACGATTTCCGCCCGGCCATGCCCGGTTTCGCTGAACGAGAAAATCTGGTCGTGAGCCTCGGCGAAGCGCGCCTGCAGGTCCTCGTCGGTCAGCGCCGCCAGTTCGGCGCGGCCCAGATGTACCGGCACTTCGAACGCCTGGCCGACATAGCGCAGCTCCAGAGTATAGGAAAACACCGGGTTTGCCGGCAGGCCCAGGCGTTCGAACGCGTCGCCGGCCGCCCTTTCCATCCGGGCGAACTGGTCCCGAACCCGATCCGCCGCACCGCTTTCCAGCGGCGTTTTACGCGTCTGCGTGTCGTAACGGGTGTAGTCGGAAGCCAGCAGCCCGAACGCGGACAGAACGCCGGCATTCGGCGGCACCAGGATGGTGTTGATGCCCAGTTCCTCGGCCACGCGTGCCGCGTGCAACGGGCCCGCGCCGCCGAAGGGCACCAGCACATAGTCGCGCGGGTCGCGGCCGCGTTCCGTCGAAACCAGTTGGATCGCGCCGACGATGTTCGCTTCGGCGACGCGAACCGCGCTGTCGCTGAATTCTTCCGGCGACATCTCGAAGCGGGCCGCAAGCGCCGCGAACGCGCGCGCCGCCGCGTCGGTATCTACCGGCATGGCGCCGCCCAGAAACGCTTCGGCGCGCATCGACCCGCGGATCAGGTGGGCGTCCGTAATGGTGGGGTCGGTGCCGCCCCGGCCGTAACAGGCGGGTCCCGGGTCCGCTCCGGCAGACTGCGGCCCGACCCGCATCATGCCGCCGTCGTCGGCCCAGACGATCGACCCGCCGCCCGCGCCGACGGTCACGATATCCAACACCGGCGTGCGGATCGGCAATCCGTCGACCTCGGTCTCCGTGGACAGGTCCGGCCGGCCGCCGGCCACCAGGCAGACGTCGGTGCTCGTGCCGCCCATGTCCAGCGTGATCAGGTTGTCGAAACCGGACAGACCGGCTTGCCGGACGGCGCCGATCACGCCGGCGGCCGGTCCGGAAAACAGCGAGGTGATCGCGTTGCGCGACATCGCTTCCGCGGGCAGGCGGCCGCCGTTGGACTGCATCACGCTGAAGCGCCCGGTGAAACCGCCGTCGCTCAAACTGTCCTCGAAGCGCGCCAGATAGGTATCGATGACCGGCTGGACGTAAGCCGCCAGGGTGGTCGTCGAGGCCCGCTCGTACTCGCGGAACTCGCGCGTCACGTCGGACGAGCAGGTGACGCTCAAATCCGGAAACCGCTCCCGGATCATCGCCGCGACCGCTTGTTCGTGTGCCGGATTGGCGTAGGCGTTCAACAGGCAGACCGCCACCGCGCCATAACCGTTGCCGTCGAGTGAGCGTTCCAGCAGGGCTGCGGTTGCTTTTTCGTCCAGCGCCGAGATCACGCTCCCGTCGGCGTCGATACGCTCGGCTATCTCGTAGGTGTCGCGCCGGTTCGCCACCGGTTCGGGTTTCTTGTAGAACAGGTCGTAGATCCGGTTCCGGTTGTGGCGCTGCAGCAGCAGAAGGTCGCGAAACCCCTGCGTCACCATGAACGCGATGGGCGCGCCCTTGCGTTCGAGGATGGCGTTGGTCGCGACCGTCGATCCGTGCACCAGGTCGGTAACGCTGTCCAGGCCGATGCCGGCATCCTCGATGGCGGAAAGCGCCCCTTCGTCGGGCCGCGCCGGCACGCTCGGCACCTTGGCTATGCGGATCGTGTCCCCCTCCACCGCGACAAGATCCGTGAACGTACCGCCTACTTCTACGCCGACCCGCATGATTTAACGTCCGTCCTCGCAATCCCCAGCCGTCGCCGAATGGCCGCCATACTAGCCTGGGATCGGGCTCTCGTCCGGGGCGGGCGAGTAATTTTTTACGGATAAGGGCAGTCGCTGCCCGTCACGTTGATGAAGCCGCGCGCGCCGGCGGTCAGGCTGAACCGGTATTCGCGGTCCGCGACCACCACCGAATGGTGCAGCGGCAGCAGGCCGCTCGCTTCGCTGACGCTGCCGCCCAGCTGCACGAAACTCACGGTGACCGCCTTGGCCGGATCGTACCATGCCTCCGGGTTGTTCAAGGCGTCGGTCGCCGATTCACCGGCCGCGGTTACGGTCAACGCCTTGTTGGCGAACGTCACCGAATCGTTGGCGCCGACATAGATCGGCGTTTTGACCAAAAATCTCTTGGAGGTTGGTTCGTTGTCGCAGCGGTCCCGGTTCTCGGCGGCGGAGACGACGAAACGTAAGCGTTCCGCATCGACGCCGTCCGCAATCTTCTCGCGCGCCAGTTCCAGGAGTTCTTTGATCGGGCCGGTCGGCACGTCCCGTTCGTAGCGTTGGCTGAGCTTTTCTTCCCGTTGTTTGGCTTCCGCCAGAGCGCCGGCAAGCTCGTCGTTCTCGTTCTTCAGCGTCGTGTTTGCTTCCGTCAGTTCGGACAGTCTGACTTCCAGGCGCGTCACGTCTCGCCGCGCCAGATCGGTCCCGGTCTGATAGGCTTGGTAGCCCGCTCCCGCCAACCCGGCGGCGATCAGCGCGACGACGAAAGTTCCCATCCAGAATCGCCGCCGCCGCCGGCCCCGTTGACGATCTCTGTAACTTTCAAGCGGCATATAGTCTGTCCCCGATTCTTTGACCGCAATTTACCCCGTGCGCGCGAAAGGGCAACCCGCTAACGCGGCGTGCGGCGCGTGCGCAGGCCGACTAATATGCCCGTTTGGCATGGTGCGAACCCGCTGCCGCTAAACGGAAAATGGAGAAATCGGGATGAGCGCGGACGGGTCGGACGGAACAGGGCGGCCGCATGGTTTCGCCCGGGGACTGACGAACTACGGCGATCGGGATTTCTCCCTCTATCTCCGCCGCTCTTTCGCCAAGTCGATGGGCTATTCCGACGCGATGATGGCGCGCCCGGTGGTCGGCATCGTCAACACCTTCAGCGGTTTCAACAATTGCCATCGCACGGTGCCGGAGCTGGTCGCGGCGGTCGGCCGCGGTGTCATCGCGGCCGGGGGGCTGCCGGTGGAGTTCCCGACCGTGTCGCTCGGCGAAGCGTTCCTCAGCCCGACCAGCCTCATGTTCCGCAATCTCATGTCCATGGACACGGAGGAAATGGTGCGCGCGCAGCCCATGGACGCGGTGGTTCTGGTCGGCGGCTGCGACAAGACCGTGCCGGCGCAATTGATGGGCGCCGCCTCCGCAGACATCCCGGCCGTTCAACTGGTGACGGGTCCGATGCTGACCCACCGCCGTCAGGGAGAACGGCTCGGCGCCTGCACCGATTGCCGCCGGTTCTGGGCCGACTACCGCGCCGGCAGGCTGACCGATCGGGAAGTCGCGGAGGTGGAAGGCAACCTCGCGACCACAGCCGGTACCTGCGCGGTCATGGGAACGGCCAGCACCATGGCCTGCATTGCCGAGGCGCTCGGCATGATGCTGCCGGGCACGGCCGCCATACCGGCGGTGCATGCGGACCGGCTGCGGGCTGCGGAGGCGACTGGCGCGCAGGCTCTGCAAACCGCGGCGCTTGGCTTGACGCCGTCCCGGATTGTCACGCCGGCCTCCGTGGAGAACGCGCTGCGCGTCCTGCTGGCCATCGGCGGCTCGACCAACGCGATCATCCATCTGACCGCCGTGGCGGGCCGTCTCGGCATTCCGGTCTCCCTGCACCGTCTCAACGAGCTCAGCGATAACACGCCGGTGCTCGTCGACCTCAAACCGTCGGGCAGCGGCTACATGGAAGACTTCTTCGCCGCCGGCGGTCTGGGCGCGCTGCTGCGCGAACTCCGGCCGCTGTTGCATCTCGACTGCGTCACCGTGACCGGCGAGACATTGGCGGAACGGCTGGACCGCGACGGAGACGGCTACGTCGATCCGTCCGTGATCCGGCCGTTTGACCGGCCCGTGGAACCCGTCGGCGGCCTGGTCGCCCTGTTCGGCAGCCTCGCGCCCGGCGGCGCCATCCTGAAACGGTCGGCGGCGGACAACAGTCTGTTCGAGAAGGAGGCGCGGGCGGTGGTGTTCACCTCGTTGGAGGATCTGGCAGCGCGCATAGACGCCCCCGACCTCGACGTCGCCGCCGACGATATCCTGGTCCTGCAGAACGCGGGCCCGAAAAGTCCCAGCGGCATGCCGGAAGCGGGCTATCTGCCGATCCCGAAGCGGCTCGCCGCGGCCGGCGTCAAAGACATGGTGCGGATCTCCGACGCCCGGATGAGCGGCACGGCGTTCGGCACCATCGTCCTGCACGTCACGCCGGACGCGGCCGCCGGTGGCCCCTTGGCGGCCGTCAGGACCGGCGACCGCATTCGATTAAGCGTTGCCGACCGCCGTCTCGACCTGCTGGTCGAGGAGTCCGAGGTGCAACGCCGTCTGGCGGAGTCGCCGCCCGCGCCTGCGGCGCCGACGCGCGGCTACGCCAAGCTATACGCCGACCACGTGCTGCAGGCCGACGGCGGCGTCGATTTCGATTTCCTCGTCGGGCAGGGCGGGCGCAGCGGTTAAGCCGCAGCCGTCAGGCGGCGCGGATCTCGTTCAGGAACTGTTTGACTTCGTTCTGCAGGGCCTGAGCCTTGCCGGAAAGCTGCGTCGCGGAATCCAACACCTGTTTCGCCGCCTCGCCGGTCTCACTGGTGGCGGCGCTGACCTTGGCGATATTGTCGCTTACTTGCTGTGTACCGGACGCCGCTTCCTGGATGTTCCGGCTGATCTCGCCCGTGGCCGCGTTCTGTTCTTCGACAGCCGCGGCGATGGTGGTCGAAATTTCGTTGATGTCACGGACGGTGCGGGCGATGTCTTCGATGGCTTTCGCCGACCCTGCCGTCGCCACCTGGATGCCGCTGATCTGGTCGGAGATGTCCTCGGTGGCCTTGGCGGTCTGGCTTGCCAGACTCTTGACCTCGGATGCGACCACGGCGAAACCCTTGCCGGCGTCGCCGGCCCGCGCGGCTTCGATCGTGGCGTTCAGGGCCAATAGATTGGTTTGTTCTGCGATATCCGTGATCAGGCCGACCACTTCGCCGATCTTCTCCGCCGCTTCGGCCAGGCCTGTCACCGTTTCGTTGGTATCGTCCGCCTTGGATGTCGCCGTGCCCGCAATGTCGGCGGCCTGATTGACCTGGCGGCTGATTTCCTGCACGGAAGTCGACAGCTCCTCGGAAGCCGATGCGACGGTTTGAACGTTGGAGGTCGCCCGTTCCGTGGCGTTCGACGCTTCCAGGGCTTGTTCGCTTGTCGTGCCTGCTGTCGTGCTCATGGATTCCGCCGCCGATTTCATTCGATCCGCGGCCGATCCGACACCGCTGACAATGCCCATGACCTCCAGTTCGAAGCGGCCGGCCAGGTTGAGCATGTCCTGCTTCCGTTGCTCCTGCATAGCTCTCTCGGATTCGCGGAGCCTCTCAGCTTCCTGCTGTAAGCGTCTATTTTCAATTGCATTTTTCTTGAATACCTCGACTGCTTTGGCCATCGATCCGATTTCGTCGCCGCGGGCGAGCCCCGGGATCGATGCGTCGTGGTCGCCCGCGGCCAGCCGGCCCATGACATTGGTCATGCCTTTCAATGGCCCGGCCACGCGCCGGCCCACGAAGATGGTGGCTGCGAACAGCAGCAACCCGCCCAGGGCGGCAAACAGAACGATCTTGTTGGCGACGGCGGCACCTGCGGCCAGTTGCTCGTCGATCACGGTGGCTACCTCCAGTACGCCACGGACATCGCCGAGCTTCCAGTCCAGCTTGGGCGATTGGGGATGGGAGTTGTGGCAGTCGACGCAGCCCTGGGCGACCATCTTGTCGGCGACCGCGACCCGCACCACTTCCTTGCCGCCGCGTTGCTCCCGGCGGGAGAACACCTGCTCGGGATTGCCGATAAGGAAGTCCCAGGCTTCGCTCTGAAACGCATCCAGGTTTCGCTCCCTCCGCAGCGGGAAGGGATACTGGCTGAACAGTGTGATTGAGGTGTCTTCTTCGGCCAGTAGAGCGCTCATGTCATGAATGAAGGTGGCTGGCAGCGGAATTCCGTTTGCCTCCGTCTTGTGGTCGAACGACGGCTTGAGATTGCCGTCGGCCACCGCCTTCTTGATCACGTTCTTAGTGTAATAGCCGCGAATGGTCTTGAATTGGTTGGCGATCTGGGTCCCGGACCGGATCGCATCGTTTCTCGCGTTCTCGGCAATCAAGGCGGGGACCAGGAACCAGGCGGCGCCGATGGCGACTACCAGCAAGACCGGTATAGGGAGTATCAACTCTAAGATCAGGCTTCTTTTGGGCATGCTTATGACTCGCGTTTCGGGCGGAAATGGATTCTGGAAATCGGTGAGCGCTACTAAGCAAAATCAATTATGTGAAAAGTATGATTAATTATTGCCTAAAATTGATATTTTTGTATGCGGACTATAATGGGAAGCAACTACACACCTGGAATGAGGTCTTTGACGGGTCCAAACAGGCAAAAGCGGCCCGTCGCGCTGTTGCCCGCGCGTTGTTTTGCTTGATTGACGGAGGACGGTGAGGGCGGATGCCGGCGCGCACCCCTCAGGCGGCACGGATCTCTTCCAGGAATTTCCTGACCTGGGATTGCAGCGCGGCGGCCTGTTCCGACAGCTCGCTGGCGGAGTTCAGCACCTGTTCGGCGGCTTGGCCGGTCTCGCCGGCTGCGGCGGTCACGCTGGCGATATTCTGGTTCACCTGTTCCGTGCCGGTCGCCGCCTGTTGCGCGCTTTGGCTGATCTCGTCGGTCGAGGCGTTTTGTTCTTCGACCGAAGAAGCGATGGTGGTGGAGATCTCGTTGATCTGCTGAACGGTTTTCGCGATCTCGCCGATCGCCTGGGCCGAGGTCGCGGTCGCCTGGCGGATATCGGCGATCTGCTGGCCGATTTCGTCGGTGGCGTTCGCCGACTGGTTGGCCAGGCTTTTCACCTCCGACGCGACGACGGCGAAGCCCTTGCCGGCGTCGCCCGCGCGTGCGGCTTCGATCGTCGCGTTCAGGGCCAACAGGTTGGTCTGCTCGGCGATGTCGGTGATCATGTTCAGCACCTCGCCGATGCGCTCGGCGCTCTGCGATAGCCCGGCGACCGCGTCGTTGGTCGATTCCGCCTTGGCGGCGGCCTCGCGGGCGGTATCGGACGCCTGATTGACCTGGCGGCTGATTTCGCTGATCGACGCCGCCAGTTCCTCGGACGCGGAAGCAACGGACTGGACGCTTGTCGCGGCGCCCTCGGTCGCCTTGGTGGCGGCGACGGCCTGGTCCTTCGTTACATCGGCGGCGCTGGTCATGGCTTCGGCCGTCGACGTCATCTCCGTCGCGGCTGCGCCCACGCGGTTGACGACTTCCATGATCGATTGTTCGAAGTGGTCGGCCAGTTTCAGAGTTTCCTGCTGGCGCCGTTCTTCGTTCTTCTTTTCCGATTCCAGCCGTTCGGCGGCCATGCGTTCCATCTCGATCCCGGCCTCTTTGAAGACCTGCACGGCCCGCGCCATGGATCCGATTTCGTCCAGGCGGTCGCGCGCCGGCACTTCGGTGTCCCGCTCGCCTTCGGCCAGCAGCGAGGTGGCCTCGGTCAGCGACAGGATCGGGCGCGTGAACCACGTGCCGATCCAGGCCCCGGCCACCAGGGTGATCAGCGCCACGACGACGATCATGATCTGCATCGCCCCCTGCACGCTGCCGATCAGGGCATAGGCCTCGTTTACTGGAATGCGTACCAGCATCGACCAGCCAAGCCCTGGAAAGTCCAGTGCGCCGGCGCTTCTCGCGTATCCGGCCACCTGTGAGATCTGCTTGCGCGAATTGGTGGAGACCATTGACCCGCGCTCGCCGGTTACCGCGCGGGCGGCGGCGGTGACCCCGGCCTCGATCAGGCTCAGGCTTCCGACGACGCCGAAGTCGCGCTGATAGTCCGTCCAGCCCAGTCCCTTAGGGTCGTAATCGACCAGGACCCGGCCTTCCTCGTCCAGCAGGGTGAGCTCGGCATTGCCCATGCCGTCCGCGTCCAGCGTCCGGTAAAACTGGGCCAGGATATCCTCGACCAGGCTGAAATCCGCGAAATTCACCCAGACGCCGATCACTGTGCCGGTCTTGTCCTTGACCGGCGCGGCGAACGGAATGACGAAGTCGTGCTCTTCGCCGAACAACTCGGTCAATATGGGCTCCCGGTAGGGGCGCCCCACCGCCGTGCCGGTCAGACCGTGACTGCCCGTCAGGAAGCGGCCTCCGATCGGGTCCTCGAACCATTTGACGTCGGCGAAGGAACGGCCGTACAGGCTGGTGGTTTCCAGCGGGTTGCCGTTCGGGTCGATGGTATTGACCGCGATCACCTCGCCGCCGGTATCGATCAGCATCATCAGTTTGTAGATGCGGTAGTGGGCGACGTATTTGTTCATCGCCTCGACCAGCGTATTGCCGTCGTACGGATTGTAGTAGTTGCGGGCGTCCAGGGCCGCCGTATTGAGGCCGAAGGCCTGCACGTCGCCGTACCGCTCGAACAGGCTGCGGTCGATGACGTCGTTGATCTGCACCGCCAGGTTGGCCACCGGCTTGGCCAGACCCGATTCGAATTCCGCCTTGGAGAACAGGAAGACCGCGAACAGCAGGACCGCGGGGGTTACGCCGAACAGCAGCAGCAGAAGCGCCAGCTTGTTCCTCAGGCCGGTGCGGCGCGTCTTGCCGGTCGTGCCTATCGTGGCTTTCTCCGACGTCTTCGCGACGCGCGGCTTCTTGAATAACTTAAACAACACGGTCCTCCGTCTGACCCTTCCCCCAAAGCGGTCTCGAGAGGCGCGTGATACGCACGCGACGCCACGCCGCAAACGGCACGGCGGTTTGTAATCCGCGGGGTGTATCGGTGTTCGGTAAAGATTGCCTTAAGAATGAGACGTTCGACCTACAGGATCTGATAGTCGACGAACGGTCCGCTCTGGCCGCAGACTGAACATGCAGCGAGACATTGCTGCACTCGGCCGCCAGGGCCTGACATAGTCGCGCCCTATTGTTGGGTCCTGGCACTGAATTCCCGCTCGCGTCGTGCGAGCGATCGAAGGGGGTAAGTCGGACGGTCGGCCCACTCCGGCCACATTCCATAAGACTGCTCATTGGCCGGAAGCCATGTGGTCATGGCTTCCGGCACTCCGATCCCGATCCCCCGATTTCGATCCGACGTGCGACCGGCCGGACGGAACGGCGACAGGGGGCACTGATGAGCAAGACCGTACTGATCGTCGAAGACAATCATCTGGATGCCCGTCTGTTTCAGGATCTGCTGTTCGTGGCGGGTTACGAGGCCGTGGTTGCGAACGACGGCATGGATGCGATTGCCGCCGCCCGCCAGGGCCGCCCGGGTCTTATCCTGCTGGATCTCCAGTTGCCGCGCATGTCGGGATTGGAAATCGTAAGGCTCCTGCGCCAGGACCGCTCGCTCCGCACCGTTCCGGTGATTGCCACGTCGGCGTTCGATCATCGCGATAGCTGGCGTTTGTTGCTCGAAGCCGGGTTCGACGATTTTGTCGAGAAACCGGTCATGTTCGATTCGTTCAGAAGCAAGATCGAATATTTCCTCGAAGCGCCGGTGCGCCGGGCTGGCGCGCACGTAACGCTTGTCGCGATCTGAGATCCGCTTCCCGCCCACGAATTTGTCGATTGGCGGTTGCCGTTTTCCCTGGCTGGGTTTCTACTGGGCTTTTGAAACGGCACGCGGGAGCAGGCATGGCGGAGAACGGACGAGTCAACGGGCATCGGCCGCGCGGTCTGCCGCATCTTCTCAATCCGGTATTGCGGCAGGCAGCGCCGCCGAAGCCCGAAGATCTGCCGTTCGACCTGGACGAAACGCTGGACGCCGTCGTCGGTCTTGCCGCGGAGATTCCCGACGACGCCTTCACCGCCCCGTTCCTCGGCACGGAGCGGGAGGGCAACGGCGTCGTCATAGACGATAACGGCCTGGTGTTGACTATCGGCTATCTGATCACCGAAGCCATGGAGATCACCCTGTCGTTGGCCGGCGGTCGCAAACTGTCGGCCGAACCCGTCGGCTACGACTACGATTCCGGATTCGGGCTGGTGCGCGCCGTCGCGCCGATCGACGTGCGGCCGCTGCCGCTTGGCGACTCCGCCAGGCTTAAGGAAGGCGAGCCGGTCATCGTCGCCGGTTATGGCGGGCGGGAGCAGGCGGTCGGCGGCAAGGTCCTGTCGCTCCGCCAATTCGCCGGTTATTGGGAATACATGCTGGATACGGCCATTTTCACCACGCCGCCGCATCCGAACTGGGGTGGCACGGCGGTGATCGGCCATGACGGTTCGTTGCTGGCGATCGGGTCGCTCTATGTTGAGGAGGCCGCCGTCGGCAAAGCGCAGACCCCCGGCAATATGAGCGTGCCGATCGACCTGCTGAAACCGATTTTTTCCGACCTGATCACTTTCGGCCGCGGCCGCTCGGCGCCCAGGCCCTGGCTTGGTTTGTTCACAGCGGAGGCCATGGGCCACCTGTTCGTGGCCGGTGTCGCGCCCGGCGGGCCGTCGGATTTCTCCGGGCTTCAATCCGGCGACGTCATTGTCAGCCTCAATGGCATGAGCATCGACGACATGTCCGACCTCTATCGCAAACTCTGGGCGATCGGGCCGGCCGGCGTTACCGTCCATATCACGGTGCTGCGCGGCGGCGACGCCATAGACATGCCGATCCGCACCGCCAACCGCTACGATTTTCTCAAGTCGCCGACCGAACATTGATCAACGCTTGCGCACCTGCCTGCTCGTGGCGATGATGCGCTAACGATCCGATAGGTACTGACAACAAAAGACGGGGAAGGCCATGGAAGTTCGCGCAGCCGTTGCTCACAAGGCGGGCGATCCGCTGACCATCGAAACGGTCAATCTCGACGGCCCGAAAGCGGGCGAGGTGCTGGTCGAAATCAAAGCGACCGGCGTATGCCACACCGACGCCTTTACGCTCTCCGGCGCCGACCCGGAAGGCATCTTCCCGGCGATCCTGGGGCATGAGGGCGCGGGCGTCGTTGTCGATGTCGGGCCGGGCGTCACCAGTTTGAAGAAGGGCGACCATGTCATCCCGCTCTACACGCCGGAATGCCGCCAGTGCGAATACTGCACCTCGGGCAAGACCAATCTTTGCCAGGCGATCCGCGTCACCCAGGGCCAGGGCCTGATGCCCGATGGCTCCAGCCGCTTCTCCATCGGCGGCGAGAAGATCTTCCACTACATGGGCACGTCGACCTTCGCCAACTATTCCGTGGTGCCGGAGATCGCGCTCGCCAAGGTGCGCGAGGACGCACCGTTCGACAAGATCTGCTACATCGGCTGCGGCGTCACCACCGGCATCGGCGCCGTGATCAACACCGCCAAGGTCAAGCCCGGCGACAACGTTGTTGTGTTCGGGCTCGGCGGCATCGGCCTGAACGTCATTCAGGGCGCGAGGCTCGCCGGCGCGGACATGATCGTCGGCGTCGACCTGAACGATAAGAAGAAGGCGCTTGGCGAGCAGTTCGGCATGACCCACTTCGTCAACCCGTCGGAAGCGGGTGACGATCTGGTCGCGTATCTGGTTGACCTCACCAATGGCGGTGCCGATTTCAGCTTCGAATGCATCGGCAATGTCGACGTCATGCGCCAGGCGCTGGAATGCTGCCACAAAGGCTGGGGCGAGAGCATCATCATCGGCGTCGCCGGCGCCGGCCAGGAAATCGCCACGCGGCCGTTCCAATTGGTGACCGGCCGGGTCTGGCGCGGCACCGCCTTCGGCGGCGCGCGCGGCCGCACCGACGTGCCGAAGATCGTCGACTGGTACATGGAGGGCAAGATCAACATCGACGACCTGATCACCCACACCATGCCGCTGGAACAGATCAACGACGCCTTCCACCTGATGCACGAAGGCGAATCGATCCGTAGCGTTATTCAGTTTTAGGCTAGTCGCGGCCTGGCCGGCCCGCTCCCCCGTCCCAACCACCCATGACAGGGTACCCTCGGGGTGGTTGGGACGGGGGAGCGGCCCGGCCAGGCACTTCCTCAACACAGTTGAGGGGGCGGTAGCTAGGACGCACGTTTGGGCCGCTGTGGACTCTGGCAGCAATCCGTCAGTTGGTGCGTCCGCTACTCCGCCAGCAGTTTCTCCAGCCGCTCCCTCAGCGCGCCCGAAATCGGTGCGCTCTTCCGGTCTTTCAGGTAGACCAGCACCGACTCAGACGTGGCGATGCAGTCGCCATCGCGGAACAGCCCGCTTGCTACGGTGAACGATTTGCCACCGACCCGCACCAGCCGGCTGCCGATATCCACCGTGCCGGGCCAATAGCTCTCTCGCCGATAGTCGATCGAAAGCTTCGCCAGGATGCCGCTCTCGCCCTGGTCCCGGTCCAGCCGCACCATTTCGCGCATGAACGCCAGCCGCCCGGTTTCCACATAGGCCGCGACGGCCACGTTGTTCACATGCCCGGTGCCGTCCTGGTCCGAGAAACGAACATTGTCGGTCGTCCAGTGGCGGTAGAAGTCTCGGTCGGTCATGGTCTGTCCTCGGTGGGTCCGGCTATGCCTTTCTAGCTGCGATCCGCCGCCCTCGGCAAATCTTCGGCGCCGGGCTAAGCTGCCGCCGGGGAGGAACGAGAATGAAAATCGCAAGCGTCACGGCCCGCGCCTATTCGCGGCCGTTCGAGGGCGAGGTGGTGCGCCTCGCGCTCGGCGCCAACGTCAAGCGCGACTTCGTGCTGGTCAAGATCACGACGGACGACGGCCAGGTCGGCTACGGCGAATCCCACCACGGCCAGAACCCGACGGCGATGGCCGAGGTGGTGGAGAAGGGCCTCGGCTCGCTCATAATCGGCCACGACCCGCTCGACACGGAAGGCATCTGGGCCAAGCTCAGCTATCAGCAGGTCGTCACCCACGGCCTCGGCGCCGGCAGCGTGATCGGCCTCTCCGGTATCGACCTCGCGCTCTGGGACCTCAAGGGCAAGATCCTCGGCCAGCCGGTCTATCGCCTGCTCGGCGGCGCGCGGCGCAAGGTCCGCGCCTATGCCGGCGGCATGAGCCTCGGTTTCCAGCCGCTCGACACCCTGGAGACGGAAGTCGCGTCGCTGATGGAACAGGGCTACACCGCGATCAAGCTCCGCGTCGGCGACACGCCGAAGCGAGATGCCGAGCGCGTCGGCCATATCCGCCGCAGCTTCGGCGACGACCTCGACATCGCCGTCGACGCCCAGACCCGCTACTCGCTGCTCGACATGCCCGAAGTGCTGGCCTATTGCGAGGCCAACCGCGTCTACTGGCTGGAGGAGCCGTTCACGCCGGACAACATCCCGGCCTATGCCGAACTCCGCCGCCGCACGGCGATCCCGATTGCCGCCGGCGAAAACCATTACACCCGCCAGGCCTTCCGCGATCTGTTCGAGGCGCGCGCCATCTCCATCGTCCAGGCCGACTGCACCAAGTCCGGGGGTTTAAGCGAGCTGAAGAAGATCGCCGACATGGCCGCGGCATGGCACCTGCCGGTCGCGCCGCACACCAGCCACAGCGTGCTCAGCATGGCCGCCAACGCCCATCTGCTCTGCGCCCTGCCGAACGGCCTGATTTACGAAGCCGACGTCGCCAAGGTGAACCCGTTCCGCACCGACCTCGACCGGAGCGGCCTGGATGTCCGCGACGGCCACATCGAACCGTCCGACAAACCGGGCTTCGGCCTGGACATCGACGAATCCGTGCTGGAGCGGTATCCCGGCATACCGGGACCCTGTTATATTCCCGGCGCTTGAACCGGGAGAAGCGGGCAAAACCGGACCATGTCGATCCAAACCGTACGAACCGTCGCGGACTTGCGCGCCGTGGTCGGCCGCTGGCGGCAGGCCGGCGAGACGGTCGGCCTCGTGCCGACCATGGGCGCGCTGCATGACGGGCATCTGGCGCTGGTCCACCGCGCCCGCGCCGATTGCGCCCGCGTCGTGGTGTCGCTCTTCGTCAACCCGAAGCAATTCAATCAGGCAAACGATCTCGCCCAATATCCCCGCGACGAAGACGCCGACCGCGCGAAACTGGACGCTGCGTCCGCCGACATCCTGTTCGCACCGGCCGCCGACCAGATGTACCCCGACGGTTTCTCGACGGCCGTCGCCGTCGGCGGCCTGACCTCATCGATGGAAGGCATCGCCCGTCCCGGCCATTTCGGCGGCGTCGCCACGGTCGTCTCCAAGCTGCTGTTGCAGACCCTGCCGGACCGCGCCTATTTCGGCGAGAAGGACTACCAGCAGCTCGTCGTCGTCCGCCGCATGACCGTGGACCTCGACATTCCGTCCGAAATCGTCGGCATCGAAACGGTGCGGGAATCGGACGGCCTCGCCATGGCCTCGCGCAACGTCCACCTGACGCCGGAACAGCGCGCCGTCGCGCCGACCCTGCATGCGGAATTATCCCAGGCCGCGTCCGAGGCCGCGCAGGGCGGCGACTGCGGCGAGATCTGCGCCGCGGCCCTGGCGCGCCTGAAACAGGCGGGTTTCGATCCGATCGACTATTTCGAGATCCGCGATGCCGAGACGCTCGACGCCGTCACCCGCGTGCGCCGGCCCGCCCGCGTGTTCGTCGCCGCGACCCTCGGCGCGACCCGCCTGATCGACAACGTAGCGGTAAAGCCTTGAGGACCCCCATGCCCGACACCGTCTCCTGGCCCGACGACATCTTCGACGCACTCACCGCGGCGGATGTCCGACAGGTCGCCTATGTGCCCGACGCCGGCCACAGCCGGCTGATCGACCGCTGCCTGACGGACGCAACAAAAACCTGCGTCCCGCTCACCACGGAAGAGGAGGGCGTCGCCCTGCTCGCCGGCGGCTGGCTCGGCGGCGAGCGCGGCGTGCTGCTGATGCAGTCCAGCGGCGTCGGCAACTGCATCAACATGTTCTCGCTGATCCAGACCTGCCGCTTTCCGCTGCTCTCGATCGTCACCATGCGCGGCCATTGGGGCGAGTTCAATCCCTGGCAGGTGCCCATGGGGCAGACCACCGAAGCGTCGCTGAAACTCTCGGGCTCGATGATCTTCGAGGTCGAGCAACCGGCCGAGGTCGGCGAGACCGTCACCGCCGCCGCGCGCATGGCCTTCGAAGGCCCGGCCGCCGCCGCGGTCCTCCTGTCCCAGCGCCTGATCGGCGCCAAAACCTTCGGCAAGTGATATGACCGATAATCTGCAACGCGCCGACGCCTATCCCCTCCGCCGGAGGGAAGTCGTGAAGAAACTCCTGGAAGACCGCGGCGACACGCTTGTCGTCGCCGGCCTCGGCGCGCCCAACTGGGACGTCACCGCCGCCGGCGACAGCCCGCTCAACTTCCCGCTCTGGGGCGCCATGGGCGGCGCGGCCATGACCGGCCTCGGCCTGGCGCTGGCGCAGCCGGACCGCCGCGTCCTGGTGATCACCGGCGACGGCGACATGCTGATGGGCCTCGGCAGCCTCGCCACCATCGCCGGCAAACAGCCGAGGAACCTCGCCATCGTCGTCTGCGACAACGAACGCTACGGCGAGACCGGCATGCAGGCGACCCACACCGCGGGCAAAGTCGACCTCACCGCCGTCGCCGCCGCCTGCGGCTTTCCCATTACGGAAACCGTGGCCGACGAAGCCGGTCTGGCCGAAGCGCTGCCGATCATCGCCGGCGCCAACGACGGCCCGGTCTTCGTCACCATCAAGGTCCGCGCCGAAAACCTGCCGCTGGACATGCCGCCGAAGGACGGCGCTTATCTGAAAGATCGCTTCCGCGTCGCGTTGCTCGGCGTCGACAACGCGGTTTAACACGCTGTTGTGAAACGCCTTGGAGCGTTTGCCCATCCTTCGAGACGCCGACTTCGTCGGCTCCTCAGGATGAGGCCGTCGTGTTGTCAATGAGTTAGCCCTCATGCTGAGGAGCCGACGAAGTCGGCGTCTCGAAGCATCCAGGCCACCGCGCGGCACCTTTTTTACAGCCCGTTAAGCCGGCCCAAAAGTAGCAATCCAGGTCAAGCGCGCCCCGCCGGTTCCGGCTATGCTCGTCCCCATGAAACAGACGACGATCAAGGATTACCGCCGCCGGGTGCTTCGCGTTCTCGCGCATCTGGACGGCAATCCGGACGCGCCGGTGACCGTGGCCGCGCTTGCCGACGTCGCCGGTTTCTCGCCCTATCATTTCCACCGCGCCTTTCGCTCGATCGTCGGCGAGTCGATCGGCGAGTACGTTCGCGCTCTCAGGCTCGACCGGGCGGCGCGGCGGCTGGCGCGGTCCGACGCGTCGGTCACCGACATCGCCTTCGCCAGCGGCTACTTGTCCGTCGAAGCCTTCAGCCGCGCCTTCTCGGCGCGCTTCGGCCAGTCGCCCTCCACCTTCCGGTCGTTCGGCGCGGTGCCGCCGGCCCTTGTCGCGCAGTCGGACCTGGAGATCAGCGTCGAACGTCTCGACCCCGTCCGCGTGGCCTACGTCCGCCAGACCGGCAGCTTCGACAACATTCAGGCCCTCTACGACAGGCTCTACGCCTGGGCCGACAGGATCGGTTTGGATACGACAGGCGTCCGCGCCATCGGCGCGTCGTCCGACGACGTCAGCGCCGCCGCGGAGGCCGTGCGATACGACGCCTGTATCGAGTGCCCGGCCGGCGCGACGCCAGCCGACGGCGTGAGCATGCAAACGCTGCCCGGCGGCGCTTACGCCGTCACCCGTTACCAGGGCCCCTACGACCGGATCGGCGAGATGTTCTGGCGGCTGTTGTTCGAATGGTTGCCGCGCACGGAATACGCGTTCGAGAAGCGGCCCTGTCTGGAACTCTATTACCCGTCGCCCGGCCGTGCGCCGCCGACCGTGCATCTCTGTCTGCCGATCCGGCAATGAGGCGCCGGGCCGGCTGACCCGAAAGGACTTGTCGATGACCGACGTTGCCGCATGGCGCGGCGGCGAGTGGCGCCCCTTGCTCGCGCTGGCCGTCCCGCTCGCCCTTTCGCAACTCGCCCAGATCGCGATCGGCACCACCGACGTGGTCATGATGGGCTGGCTCGGCCCAGAGGCTCTGGCCGCCGGCTCCCTCGGCTCGTCGGTGTTTTTCATGCTGTTTCTGATCGGCCTCGGCGTTCTGCTTGTCGTGCCGCCCTTGGCTGCCGAGGCCGTCGGCGCGGAAAAACCGGACCTGTTGCGCGCCACCATCCATCAGGGTCTCTGGGTCGCAACGGCGATCGGCGTGCCCTTCGCCGTGGTCGTCTGGTTTACCGAGCCGATCCTGCTGCTGCTCGGTCAGGACGCCGCCGTCGCCGCGATGGCCGGCGACTATCAGCGCGTCATGCTCTGGGGCATGGTCCCGGGTCTCTGGCTGGTGGTGCTGCGCGGCTACGTCTCCGCCTTGTCCCGGCCGCGGGCGCTCACCGTCGTCCTGCTGCTCGGCGTCGGCTTCAACGCGCTCAGCAATTACGGCCTGATGTTCGGCAATTTCGGCCTGCCGGCGCTGGGGCTGGTTGGCGCGGGCATCTCGTCCAGCCTCGTGCAGACCCTGATGTGCCTCGGCCTGCTCGCCTATCTGCGGATCGACCGGGGCTTTCGCGAACACCGCCTGCTCGCCGGCCTGTTCCGCGCCGATTGGGCCCGGTTCCGGCTGATCCTCAAACTCGGCACGCCGGTCGGCATCACGCTGCTCTGCGATACCGGTGTCCTCTCAGGCGCGGTCATGTTGATCGGCCTGTTCGGCGCAGGGCAACTGGCGGGTCACGCTATCGCCATGCAATGCGCCATGGTCGCCTTGATGGTGCCGCTCGGCATCGCCCAGGCGACGACGGTGCGGGTCGGGCTGGCGGTCGGGCGCGGCGACCGCATCGCGGTCGGCGACGCCGGCTGGTCGGGCACGGTAATCGCTCTCATCGCCGCCGCCGCCGTGGCTATGTTGTTCTGGATGGTGCCGGACCGTCTGGCCGGCCTGTTTCTCGACCGCGCCGGGCCGGACGCCGGGCCCGCCTTCGCGATGGCGGTATCATTCCTCTGGCTTGCGGCTTTATTCCACATCCTGCAGGCCGTCGTCGTCGTTCTCGCCGGCGCCGTCCGCGGCATGCGCGACACCACCACGGCCTTGTGGTTCGTGATCGGCGGCTATTGGGGCGTCGGTTTCGGCTGCGCCGCCTTTCTCGCCCTGCCGCTGGGCCTCGAAGGAAAGGGCGTCTGGATCGGGCTTATCGTCGGCTATGCCGTCATGACCCTCGGCCTGATCCGCCGGTTCCGCGCGCGCGGCCCGATTCTGGACAAGCTCGTCACGTCGTCCGCGCCTGCCGCGCCCTGAAGGCGTCGTCTTCCCGGGCCGCCATGTCAGCCGCGAAGGTCGGAAAGCGGCCACGGCTCGCAGGTTCGCCGAGCGAGCGGCACGGCTTTATGAGCAGGCGCGGGAGAGACCGGATACTCCCGCCGCGCTCGGGCCGTCCGTGAGGCGCTGGAACGCGTGGTCGACGGGTGGTTTGGGACCGGTGTCAGTGACGGGCCACGGTTCCCCGGTTGCGCCGCCGCCTGATCCGGGCCAGTCCCAGCAATCCGGCGCCAAACAAGAGCATTGACGCCGGCTCGGAGACATCGGACACGGGCGAAAACCGGGCGAACGTAAGATCTTCGCGTCTTTCAGAGCCTTGGATCGGATCCACACTGAAAGGGATGATGAAGTCGGTGGAGCCGCTGTTCAGAATTGCCACGCCGTCTAGCTCCGGTGAAGTGGTCGAGAATGCGTATGGGAAGTGCACTGTGCATATCGCGTCCGAGCAACCCGATGTGAGTTCAGGGAGAGTGTCGAAATTGCCCAGCACCCCATCGAGGAAAACCTGGTCCAGCAGGGCCTGTGCAGCGGCCAACGCGCTGGACAGGGTGGTGAAAGGGAAGTCCGAGGGCTCGTCGCAACCGTCGAACAGGGCGCTGCAGGTTCCGTCGCCGAACTCGACATCGAACAGGGCGCCGCCGACATCGACGTTGCGGGCGCCGGTCAACTGACCGGTGCCGTCGACGAGCAGCGTGGCCGCCCGCGTAGGCCCGGCAAACAGCCCGGCCGCGGCGATCCCGACGCAAAGGGCGAATAAAGTGGCTGTGATTTTCCCCATGTCCTCAATCTCCTAATTTATGTCCTCTATCCCCTAACGTCGCCGCCGCCTGATCCCGGTCAGTCCCAACAATCCGGCGCCAAACAAGAGCATTGACGCCGGCTCGGGCACATCGGACACGGGCGAAAACCGGGCGAACACCGCATCGGGCAACGTTGTGGTGGTGTCAGTGAAGGGGTTGAAGACGTCCAAACCCACAAAATCGGGATCCGAGGGGTTGTTCTGGATCTCTACCATCGTGAGTGTCACAAGATCGGTCACACTGAAGGGGATCAAGATGCTGCAATTCACGAAAGGGCACCCCAATGTGAGGTCGGGGCTGGTGTCGAAATTACCCAAAACCCCGTCGAGGAAAACCTGGTCCAGCAAGGCCTGCGCCGCGACCGTCGCGTCGGGCTGGGTGGTGAAGGCGAAGTCCGAGGCTTCATCGCAATTGCCGAACAGGGCGGTGCAGGTTCCGTCGACGAAGTCGACATCGAACAGGGCGCCGCCGACATCGACATTCCGGGCGCCGGTCAACTGACCGGTGCCGTCGACGAGCAGCGTGGCCGCCCGCGCGTGTCCGGCAAACAGCCCGGTCGCGCCGATCCCGACGCAAAGGGCGAACAAAGTGGCTGTGATTTTCCCCATATCCCCTATCCCCAAACCTCGGCGTCTTCTGTCCCCGGGCCATCGGGGGTGGCGCGCTACGGTTAAACGAGGCTGCACGCAATAATCGTGCCAGGCGATAGCGAAGAAACGCGATCAAAGGCTTATGCGGGAAGCGCTCGAAGCTTACCGCGTGACATGTAAACCATACCGACAGTCATTTTTGCACAATGCACCCGCGCGAGCGGGAATCATTGATGATCTGCAATAGCTTGGACGTATGAAATAGCTTATTCGTCTGTTGTAAAGCACGCCGACACGCACTCCCGGCCTGCAACGCGCCGACAGCCGGGCATTCCGCCTCGGAGCCAGGCCCGGTGAGCTTCTCTGACAGGATTTCGCTAACAGCGGCTTATGGCTAAACCACGACCTTCTTGGCTCTGGATTTCAGGGTCCGCTTCAGGCCCGATACCGGCCGTTTATGAGCTACAGCACGGATGACCGCACTTGGGTCCGAAAGCGCCCGTTCGTCCCATTCGCCTCAAGGGTCGATTTTCGGGAAGAGGAGGTCATCCTCACGGACTTCCGTTTCGTCCTGCCTCTCACCGTCGTCGGTTCGGGGCGATGCCGAATCCACGCCGAGTTGCCCGAGGAGCCTGTCGCTCGTGGCCGGCAAGAAGGGAGCGAGACATTGGCCAACGACCCGAAGTGAAATCACCAGTTCGAAGAGGCAGTGCCGGAGTTGCGCGTGCGCTAGTACGGATTCCTCTGTGCCTCCGAGGGAGATAGCCCGTTTCGCGAGCGACCAGGGTTCCGTGTCGGCCACGTACCTGTTCGCCAAGGCGATGACATCCCAGATTGCCGACAAGGCATCATTGAAGGCGAAGCTCTCGATGCGATCGTCGACAGTTTCTGGCAACTGCTGTGCCGCCAGAGATAGGGTGCCGGGTTCCACTGCTCCCGCAGCGGGCACTGGAACGACGCCGCCGAGGTAGCTCTCGATCATGCTCAAGGTCCTGTGCGCCAGATTGCCGAGTTGGCCGGCAAGATCCGATCTGTAAGCCTGAAGAAACCGTTCACGCGAGAAATCGCCATCTTCCGTGCTGCGGATGTGGCGCAGAAGATAGTAGCGCAGCGCATCGCTGCCGAGCTCATGCGCAAGGGGAATTGGATCTATGGCGTTGCCCGCTGATTTGCCAATCTTTTCCCCTTCTACGGTCACATAGCCATGCACGAAGATCCGGCTCGGTAACGCGAGGCCCGCGGACAGCAACATTGCGGGCCAGTAAACCGCGTGGAACCGTGTGATGCCCTTCCCGATTACGTGCTCCCTTGCCGAAGCATTGCTCCAGAACCGCGCAAAGTCGTCGCCGCCGGTGCCGTACTCGAGTGCCGTGACATAGTTGCCGAGCGCATCGAACCAGACATAGACGACCTGGCCTGGATCGCCGGGAACGGGGATACCCCATCCGCGGGCTCGGGCGCTGCTACGCGAGATGCTGAAATCCTCAAGCCCCTTCTCGATCCACCGCAGAACTTCGTTTCGGCGGCTGGCGGGTTCGACCATCAAGCGGCCCGATGCGATGGCTTCATGGAGCTCATCTTGGTACCGCGACAGACGGAAGAAATAGTTCTCTTCGGAGACCTCCTCCGGGGGCGTTCGGTGTTCCGGGCAACAGCCGTCCTGCAACTCGATCGGTTTATAGAACTGCTCGCAGCCGACACAGTAGAGCCCGTTATAGGCTTTCCTGTAGACGTCGCCGTTGGCGGCGCAGGCGCGCCACAGCTTCTCGACTCCGTCCCTATGGCGTCGCTCTGCGCTCGTGCGAATGAAGTCATCGACACTCAGGTTCAGCGCCGTCCCGAGGTCGAGGAATTTCCCGGCGTTCTCACCGACGAGCGTCTCGGGATCGACGCCTGCGGCCTCGGCGGCTTGAACGTTCTTCAGACTGTTCTCGTCAGCGCCCGCCTGAAAGCGCACGGTGTAACCTTGGGCTCGCCGATACCGTGCCAATACGTCCGCCTGGATCATTTCCAGGGCGAAGCCAATGTGCGGCGGTGCATTCACATAGGGAATTGCCGTCGTGACATACCAAGTCGGCTTGTCGGCTTTTGCTGGCTTGTCGCGTGCTGTCTCGGCGTCTGGCATTCCAATCTCCACGTCACGGTTCTCGTGAGGCGGATCATGGGACCAAAAAAACCGCCTCTCGTTGAGGCGGTTCTCGGCTCGGTCTGTGTCAGGGCTTCATCTACACATGCGAAAGAGCGCCGCCTCCGGATAAGAGCGCCGCATCATCATCGAGACGAAGGTTGTGACCTGACAAACCTGCATCGGCGACACTTAGCTCTGGATGGGAAGGAAGTCAACGACAGTCAAAGGCCGCTCAAGGGTCAACACCGAACTCTGAATGGCTTTCGCGCCACGGCGTCTGTGAGCTGAAGCCGGACGCCCACTGGGCAGGACCACGGTGCTAAGCAACATCGATCCGCTTCTTTTACACCTCGAAAACGTCGCTGTTGCGCCAACTTGCGTCAATCCAGGCATTGTTTCCCCGTTCGGCCATCGTCTATAAACGCGGCGGATTGGTCCGGGCATTGACTTGTCTCGTCTAAGTCTTTGTAACGGGTATAAAAACCAAGCTTGGCAGCAGGGTTGGGCGGATGAAGAAGTACTCGGTCTTCAGCCTCGTTCGGAACGCGCTCGATTACCACCGCAACTGGCAGCAGGCGTGGCGGTCGCCCGCGCCGAAATCGGCTTACGACGTCATCGTCGTCGGTGGTGGCGGCCATGGCCTCGCGACCGCCTATTACCTGGCCAAGGAATGCGGCATTACCAACGTTGCGGTGATCGAGAAGGGCTGGCTCGGCGGCGGCAATACCGGGCGCAACACCACCATCATCCGCGCCAACTACCTGCAGGACGAGAGCACCGGCATCTATGCCCACGCCCTCGACCTCTGGGACACGCTCAGCACCGAGCTGAACTACAACGTCATGTTCTCCAAGCGCGGCGTGCTGCACCTCGCGCACAACCAGCACGACCTCAAGGAACTCGCCCGCCGCCACAACGCCAACCGCATGATGGCGAACGAGTTGGAGTTCCTGACGCCGGAACAGGTCAAGGCCTTTGTGCCGATCATCAACATCTCGCCCGACGTGCGCTATCCGGTGCTGGGCGGCAGCCTGCAGCGCCGCGCCGGCGTCGCCCGCCACGACGCGGTCGCCTGGGGCTACGCCCGCGCCGCCGACTCGCTCGGCGTCGACATCATCCAGAACTGCGAGGTCACCGGCTTCCGCATCGAGCAGGGGCAGATGAAAGGCGTCGAGACGACGCGCGGCTTCATCGCTTCCCCGAAAGTCGGCTGCGTCGCCGCCGGCCACTCGTCCGTCCTCGGCGCGATGGCGGGCCTCCGCCTGCCGATCGAAAGCCACCCCCTGCAGGCGCTGGTTTCCGAACCGCTCAAGCCGTTCTTCGACACGGTGGTGATGTCCAACACTGTGCACGTCTATGTCAGCCAGTCCGACAAGGGCGAGTTGGTCATGGGCGCCGGCATCGACGCCTACAACGGCTATTCGCAGCGCGGCTCGCTGCCGCCGATCGAGCATCTCTTGTCGGCCGCCATGGAGCTCTATCCGGTCTTCAGCCGCGTCCGGGTCTTACGCAAATGGGGCGGCATCGTCGACATCTGCCCGGACGCCAGCCCGCTGATCACCAAGACCCCGGTCCAGGGCCTCTACTTCAATTGCGGCTGGGGCACCGGCGGCTTCAAGGCGACGCCCGGCTCCGGCCACGTCTTCGCCCACACCATCGCGCGCGACGACCCGCACCCGCTCGCCGCCGCGTTCCGGCTGGAGCGTTTCGCCACCGGCAACCTGGTGGACGAGAACCTCGCCGCCGCTGTGGCGCACTAGGAGCGACAGGCCATGCTGCTGATCACCTGCCCCTATTGCGGCCCCCGGTCGGAGGAGGAATTCGCCTACGGCGGCGAGGGCCATATCGCCCGGCCGGCCGACACGGATGGCTTGAGCGACGATGAATGGGCCGATTACCTCTTCATGCGCACCAACCCGAAGGGCGTGCACTACGAGCGCTGGGTGCATGCCCACGGCTGCCGGCGCTGGTTCAACGCCGTCCGCGACACCGCGACCAACGAATTCCTGGCGTTCTACCGCGTCGATGAAAAGAAACCGGAGATCGACCGTTGACCGGGCGTTTTCGTCTGCCGGAAGGCGGCCGGGTGGACCGTGGCCGGCGCATCTCCTTCACCTTCGACGGCAAGGCCTATCACGGGCTCGGCGGTGACACGCTCGCTTCGGCGCTGCTCGCCAACGGCGTTCACCTGACCGGGCGCAGCTTCAAGTACCACCGCCCGCGCGGCATCATGACCGCCGGCCCGGAGGAACCGAACGCCTTGATCCAGCTCGAGCCCGGCGCCCACACCCAGCCTAACACCCGGGCCACCGTGATCGAGCTCTACGAGAACCTGGCCGCGGCCAGCCAGAACAACTGGCCGAGCCTGGAAAACGACGTCGGCGAGGTGAACAACCTGCTCGGCCGCTTCTTCCCCGCGGGCTTTTACTACAAGACCTTCATGTGGCCCGGCAAAGCCTGGCACTTCTACGAATACATCATCCGCCGCGCCGCCGGTCTCGGCCGCGTGCCGGAGACGCCGGACCCCGACCGGTACGAGCGGATCTATGCCCATTGCGACGTGCTGGTCGTCGGCGGGGGCCCGGCCGGCCTCGCCGCGGCGCTGGCCGCCGGCCGTGCCGGCGCGCGCGTCATCCTGGCGGACGAGCAGAACGAGCTCGGCGGTGCGCTGCTCGCGGACAAGGTCGCCATCGATGGCAAGCCGGCCATGCAGTGGGTCGGCGCCACCGTCGCCGCCCTGCAAAAGATGGACAATGTCCGTCTGTTCGGCCGCACCACGGCGTTCGGTTACTACGACCACAACTACCTCGGCCTGTTGGAGCGGGTGACCGACCATCTCGGCCCGCAACCGGCCGGCGTCGGCGAGGAACTGCCGCGGCAACGGCTTTGGAAGGTGCGCGCCAAACAGGTCGTGCTCGCCGCCGGCGCCATCGAACGGCCGCTGGTGTTCGCCGACAACGACCGGCCCGGTGTCATGCTCGCCGGCGCGGCGCGCACCTATCTCAATCGCTACGGCGTCAAGCCCGGCCGGCGCGCCGTGATCTTCACCAACAACGACAGCGCCTATTCGGCCGCGCTCGACCTCAAGGCCGCCGGCGTCCAGGTCACCGTCGCCGACCTCCGTCACGACGCCGGCCAGCACGGCGTCTCCCTGGACGCCATGGGCGCGGGGATCGAAGTGCTGGCGGAGCACGCCATCGTCGAGACCCAGGGCCGCAAGCGGGTCAATTCGGTCAAGGTCGCCAGGATCAACCCGGCCGGCGACGCGCTCGCCGGCGGCACCCGGCGGATCGAATGCGATGTCGTCTGTATGTCCGGCGGCTGGAACCCGACAGTGCATCTGTTCTCCCAATCCGCCGGCAAGCTCCGCTTCGACGAGGCGATTGCGGCCTTCGTGCCGGACAAGGCGGCCCAGGCGGTCGCCGCCGCCGGCGCCTGCAACGGCGCCTTCGATCTCGCCGGCTGCCTGCGCGAGGGCGACGCCGCCGGCATCGACGCCGCCGCGGCGACGGGCTTTAAAGCCAAGGGCAGGGCGCCCAACAAGCCGAAGGCGGAAACCCGCGCGGAATCGCCGATCCGTCCGCTTTGGCTGGTGCCCGGTCTCAAGCCGGTCGGCCAGGGCGGCAAACACTTCGTCGACTTCCAGAACGATGCCACCGCCGCCGACGTGCAGCTCGCCGCGCGCGAGTCGTTCATCTCCGTCGAACACCTGAAGCGCTACACCACCACCGGCATGGGCACCGACCAGGGTAAGACCTCCAACGTCAACGCCCTCGGCATCCTCGCCCGCGCCCGGCAGGAGGATATCCCCGCCGTCGGCACCACCACCTTTCGGCCGCCCTACACGCCGGTCACGTTCGGCGCCATCGCCGGCCGCGACATCGGCGCGCTCGCCGATCCGGTGCGCACCACGCCGATGCACCGCTGGCACGTCAACGCTGGCGCGGAATTCGAGGACGTCGGCCAGTGGAAGCGGCCGTTCTACTATCCGCGCGCCGGCGAGGGCATGCGGGACGCGGTCAACCGCGAAGTCCTCGCGGTGCGCGACAGCGTCGGCATCCTCGACGCCACCACCCTCGGCAAGATCGATATCCAGGGCCCGGACGCCGCCGAGTTCCTCAACTGGGTCTACGTCAACGGCTGGAAGACGCTGAAGCCCGGCCGCTGCCGCTACGGCCTGATGCTGCACGAAGACGGCATGATCTTCGACGACGGCGTCACTGCCTGCCTGGGCGAGAACCATTACCTGATGCACACCACCACCTCCGGCGCGGCCAACGTCCTCGCCTGGCTGGAGGAGTGGCTGCAGACCGAATGGCCGCACCTCAAGGTGTTCTGCACCACCGTCACCGAACAGTTCGCCGTCGCCAACATCGCCGGCCCCAACGCCAGCCGCCTGCTGAAGGAGCTCGGCCCCGACCTCGACCTGGACCCGAAGACCTTCCCGCATATGTCGGTGCAGCACGGCCCCGTCGCTGGCATCCCGGCCCGCGTCTTCCGCGTCAGCTTCACCGGCGAGGCGTCGTACGAGATCAACGTGCCGTCGTCCTACGGCATGGCGCTCTGGCGCGCGCTGATCACCGCCGGCGAGAAATACGCGATCACCCCGTTCGGCACCGAGGCCCTGCACGTGCTGCGCGCCGAGAAGGGCTACATCATGGTCGGTCAGGACACCGACGGCACCATGACGCCGGCGGATGCCGGCTTCGGCCGTATGGTGTCGACTAAGAAGGACTTCCTCGGCCGCCGCTCGTTGAGCCGCGCCGACATGCAGAAGCCCGACCGCAAGCAACTCGTCGGCCTGCTCACCGACGATCCCAAGGAAGTGCTGCCCGAAGGCGCGCATGTGGTCGAGCAGTTCAAGGAACAGCCGCCCATGCCCCACCTCGGCCATGTCACCTCGAGCTACTGGAGCCCGACCATCGGCCGCTCCATCGCGCTCGCCGTGGTCCGTGGCGGGTTCGAGCGCAAGGGCAGCAAGTTGCAGGTCGCCTTGCGCGACCGCGGCGTGCCGGTCACCGTCACCGATACGGTATTCGTCGATCCGGAGGGCAAGCGGCTCCATGGTTGACACCTTCTGGCGGCAGAGCCCGCTTTCTCATCTCAACCTCGCCGTCCGCGCCGGTCGCGGCCCGGCCGACGCCGGCATCGTCCTGGCCGAGCGGCCGTTCCAGGCCACCGTCAACCTGCGCGGCCGGGCGGAGCCGGAATTCCTCGCCGCCGTGGTCGACGCTTTCGGCCTGATGCTGCCGCTCAACGCCCCGGAAACCGCGACCGAGGGCGAGATCACCGCGCTCTGGCTCGGCCCCGACGAATGGCTGATCTGCGCCGGCGACGACGGCGCCCGGTTGGTCGACCGTCTGCGCGGCGCCCTAAATGACCACCACGCCGCCGTCACCGACGTGTCGGAAAACTACACCACCATCGCCTTGAGCGGCCCGCGCGCCGCCGACGTGCTGGCCAAGGGCTGCCCGCTCGATCTGCACCCGGTGAGTTTCCAGCCGGGCCACGTCGCCCAGACCATCATCGCCCGCGCCGACGTGATCCTGCACCAGACCGGCGCCGACGCCTACGACATCCGCGTCCGCCGTTCCTTCGCGGAATATCTCTGGACCTGGCTTGAGGACGCCGGCCTGGAATACGGCGTCGCGGTCGGCGAGGGCTAGTCCTCGATCACCACGTCGAAGGCGATGGAGATGCGTTTCTCCGCCGACCGGAACGGCACCGTCCGGTGATAGAAATAGGCCGGGAACAGCAGCATTGCCCCTTCCTCCGGCCGGATCGGGCGCACCATCGGCTCGGCCCGCGTCTGCAATTCGTCGATCGGTCGGCCCAACTCGAACCAGCCGGCATGCGCCGCCGAACCCGTCACTGCCTCGGGCACGCGCACGTAGTAGACGCCGCTCAAATAGCCGTCCATGTGGATATGCGACATCAGGTTGCCCTGACCGTTCAGCACCACGCCCCACGAAGAAAGCCGCCACCGGTTCGGCCGCCGCGCATGGAACGGATGGTCGGAGTCCGCGGGCAACGCCTCGATATACTCGCCCACCGCCCGATGCATCATCTCTTCCAAAGCCGCGACCGGCCCCTTCGGCTCGACCAGCAGTTCGTCGGTGATCTGCAGGCTGTCGTGGTGATAGGTCGGGTCGTCCTTCGGCGGCACCTTCAGCGTCGGATGATCCAGCACATGGGCCGCCAACGCCGCGTTGAAACCGTCCGGCGGGTCGAACCGCGTGATCCGGACGAGCCTGTCGAAATCCAGCAGATGGGCGAGGGCGGCCCGCTCGCCCGCCTCGTTCAGCGCCACGCATTTATAGGCCAGGGCTTCCGTATTGCCCGGCCGCGCCGCCAGCCAGTCGTCGCAGGCCGCCACCGCCCCGCGCGCGTCGCCCTGCTCCAGCAGCGCCGTCAGCAGGTTGTTGTAGACCACCGTCCAGTCGGGACGGATCGCAAGCGCCGCGCGAAACGCCGCGACGGCCTCGTCGAGCCGCCCGAGCCTTTGTTGCACGATGCCGAGATTGCGGTGGGTCTCGATCGAGCGCGGCGTCAGCTCCAACGCCCGTCGGTACGCCGCGGCGGCTTCCTCCAGCCGGTCGGACCCGAGCAGCAGGGTGCCGAGATTGTGGTGCGCCTGCGCCATGTCGGGTTTGATCTCGGCAGCGCGGCGGTAAGCCGTCAGCGCCGCTTCGGTTTGCCCGAGCGCCCGCCGCGCGTTGCCGAGGTTGCAGTAAGCCTCGGCATAGTCCGGCCGCAGCCGCACGGCGTCGCCGTAGAACCCGACCGCCTCTTCATGATTGCCGAGCCGCAGGGCGATCATCCCGCTGAAGGCGTGCAGGTCCGCCCGCTCCGTTTCGACGGCCAGCATCTGCCGGCAGAGTTGCAGCGCGGCGGGCAGGCGGTTCGCCCGATAGAGCGCGTCGGCCCGCGCGATCATCGACTCCAGGCCGTTCCGTCCCGCCGTCTTCCGTTGCCGGCGCCGTTCCTTCCGGTTCACCCTTTGCAGTCCGCCTGGCGATTGATCCCGCGCAAAGGTAGGCCACGGCGGTTAGAGCCCCAAATCAACGATCCTTGATCGGCCGTAGTTGCTCCGCCACTGCCGCGCGGCAGGCCGCCAGCATCGCACGGGAGAGGTCCTCGTCCGCCACCCCGCGCGCCAGTACCAGGCCGCCGACGCAGAGCGCGAGGCTGGCGAGCGCCCGGGGGTCCGGGTCCGCCGGGCGGTCCAGCCCGCGGGCGAATTCGGTCGTCAGGTCGCGCACCTTGTCCGCGTAGGCCGCGCGCACCGCCGGGCCCGCGCGGGCGATGTCGACGGAAAGCGACGCCATCGCGCAGCCCTGGCCGACCCGCTTGCGGTTGGCCGGGTCCAGATAGCCGGCGACGACGTCCAGCGCTTCGCTGGTCAGTGTCTCCCGGTCCGTGCCGCGGCGCGCCTTCATGCGTTTGTTGAAGTCGTGTTCGCCCCGCATCACCTCCGCGAACAGGTGCCGCTTCGACCGGAAGTAGCCGTAGAAGCCGCCGCGCGTCAGGTTCGCCGCGGCCATGATGCCGTCGATGCCGACCCCGTCGTAGCCGAGCCGCCGGAACAGCCGCCCCGCATGCAGGACGATCTTCTCCCGGGTCTTCTGCTTGTGTTCCGGCCTATACCGCATTCCCGCCCTCGTCATGGCTATTGCATGTCAGTTATCATCTTATTAGCATGTCGAATAACATGCAAAAGGGGAGGCGGCAATGAACGACACGGCGGTGGAACTGATCCAGTTCCGAATGTCGCATTTCAACGAAAAGGCCCGCTGGGCGCTGGATATCAAGCAGGTGCCGCATACTCGCCGCACGCTCCTGCCAGGCCCGCATCGCTTCATGGTCAAGCGCCTGACCGGCCAGACCAAGACGCCGGTCGTCCGGTTCGGCGACACGGCCGTGCACGGTTCAGCCAAAATCATCGATGAATTGGAGCGGCGGTTCCCGACCCCGCCGCTCTATCCGGAAGACGACGCCGACCGCGCCCGCGCGCTCGAGATCCAGGACTGGCTGGACGGCGACATCGGCCCCCGCATCAGGCGAGCGGCGCTTGCGGCGATTGTCGACGATGCCGGCCAGATCTCGCGGACCTTCGCCGCCGACCGCTCCCTGGCGGTGCGCGGCCTCTACCGCGTCACCATTCCCATTGCCCGCGGCATGATCAAGAAAGGCAATGGCATCACCGGTGCCGCCTCCATTGAAGACGGCTATGCCGCCGCGGCCGAAGCGCTCGACTTCGTCGTCTCGCAGTCCGGCGACAGCGGCTATTTGATCGGCGGTCGTTTTTCGGTCGCCGATCTCACGGCTGCGGCCCTGCTCGCGCCCGCCGCCAACCCGCCGGACTCGCCGATGACCCGACCGACCCCGCTGTCCGCGTCGGTCGCGGCCTGGCTGGACCGCTGGAAGGATCATCCCGGCACCGCCTGGGTGCACCGCCAGTATCGGCAACACCGGCCCCCGTCGGCGCAATTGCACTAGCCGAGGCCGCTGAAAAGAACCAGCGTTCGCTGCGGGATGCTTCGAGACGCCTGCTGCGCAGGCTCCTCAGCATGAGGCTTTTATCGATACAAGCACTAGCCTCATCCTGAGGAGGCCCGAAGGGCCGTCTCGAAGCCTCATCCTGAGGAGGCCCAAAGGGCCGTCTCGAAGGATGGGCAAACGCTCCAATCCACCACAATCTGCTAGCCGAGTCCGCCGGCCGCGGTCTACCGTGCGGCATGGCCGACAAGACCTTGAACACCGCACCCGCCCGCCTGGACAAAGCGTTCGAGACCGAGGAACTCGACGGGCTTCGTCTTGCCACCGAGGGCCGGGCGATATCGCTCACCGTCATCGCCGTCCTGCTCGCCTTCCTCATTCCCTGGCCGGGCGTGGTCTACGTCTGGCTTCAACTCGCCTTGTTCATGGCCATCGCCATCGCTCATTACATGGTGCGGCGGCGCGGGCACGGCCGTGTCTGGGCCGGCTACCTGTTCATCGGCCTCGATTTCTGTCTGCTGACCTACACCTTGCTGTCGCCCAATCCGCTTCTGGAAGACAGGTGGCCGCCGCAGATGGAACTCCGCAACGGCGTCGTCGTTTATTACTTCCTGTTGGTCGCGGCCGTGTCTTTCAGCTACACGCCGCGCCTGATGGTCTGGGCGGGGATCGCCGCGGCGGGTGCCTGGAGTATCGGTGTCGGCTGGATCGTCGCCATGCCCGCCACGGTAACGCCGTTCCATGAGATCGAAAACGCGACGGACGCGGCGCTCCTGGCCCAGCATCTGGCACCGACCTTCGTCGACACCAGCGTCTGGATTCAGGACGTGGTCCTTATCCTGCTGGTGGCCGGCACGCTGGCGGGCGTCGTCGCCCGCTCGCGCCAGTTGGTGATCCGCCAGACCGAAGCCGCGCGGGAGCGGACAAACCTCGCTCGCTACTTTCCGCCAACCATCGTCGACCGCCTGGCCCAGCTTGACCAGCCGCTGGAGACCGTGCGCGCCCAGCCGATCGCGGTCATGTTCGTCGACATCGTCGGCTTTACCCGAATGGTGCAGCGCTCTGACCCGCAGGACGTGATCGCGCTGCTCCGGGAATATCACGCCTGGGTCGAACGCGCGGTGTTCGACAACGGCGGCACGCTCGACAAGTATCTGGGCGATGGCGTGATGGCGACCTTCGGCACGCCGGACCGGGGTGAGCGGGACGCCGCGAACGCCCTCGGCTGCGCCCATGCGATGTTGCGGGCGGCCGACGACTGGAACGCGACCCGCCGCCGCAATGGCCTCGACGCGATCCCGGTCTCGATCGGCATCCACTACGGCGACGTCGTCCTCGGCGATATCGGCTCCGAACGCCGCCTGGAATTCGCCGTCCTCGGCGACGTCGTCAATGTGGCCAGCAGACTGGAGGAACTGACCCGTGCCCTCGGCTGCACCGTCGTGGTCAGCGACGCCCTCGTCACGGCCGCCCGACGCGAAGCGCCGGCCGAGTCCGAAAACCTGCTGGCCGGCTTCGCCGACCATGGCCCCCATCCCCTGCGGGGTCGCGACGAGGAAGTGCCGATCTGGACGCTGCGGGCCCAGCTCGCGGAGTGACCGGTTTCGTCGGTTCTCGTGTGGGTGTCCGATTCCGGTGAGGGTGTCAACTCAACAGGTCAATTTTGTACAGCCCACTGGGGATGTACGTTTCCAGCAATTCGTCAATTGCCTCTTTGATGGCCCGGCGACTTGCGGGATCGATCTGTTGCAACGAAGGCAACAACTTGATTCTAGGCAGTGGTTGGTGCTCGTTGACGAGTGTGCCGGCGATCGGTTTCAGCGTCTTGGCGTCAAGCAGATCCATTTGCACTGCCACGTACGCGTCCAGCGAGCGACGGTACAGGAGTCCGAAACCCCAATCGCCATAGCTGGCGCAGGCATCTTTCTCGGGGCATAGAGAGGTGTTGAAGGCAGGATAAACGACTAGAACCGCGTCCAGTTCTTTGCCTTCCACGACCGGTCGAAGATACTTTTCCAACCGTGCATAGGCGTAGAGAGCGTATGTCGCGAACAACCCGCCGCCGTCGTTATCGTCTTTGTACGTTTCCCATATGTTTTTGGCGTCGTACTCCAAAGGAACCACAGAAATCTTCGGATAGTTCGCCAGGGTCTCGCGCAATACGGCTTCCGTTCGGCTTTGGATCTCCCATTCGTCTGCCTCGTATACGAAATGCTCGTTCATGAAAATAATGGGACCAGACGCCTGTGTTGCATCCAGGTTGTTTTGAACGAGCGAGACTATGCCGATCGTGTTCAGGTCTGAAGCCACACCGGCGTTGATCGTCGGCGGCGGTGGATTGTTGCATGCCGCCAGTGCCAGAAGAACAAAGCCGGAAACGGCCATCAGTCCACGCCGAAAGTATCCGGTCTCGACATTGGATAAGGCGTCCGCTAATTGCACTGGACTACTCCGCTGATACCAGCCCTGTTTTGGTTTGAAGTGAGCGGCACGAATATGTTCCCGGCAGGCGCCAGATAAGTATAGGCCTCTGGCTGGCTAATCCTTTTCCAGTCGGAGACCTCGTAGCCTGTGTCACCGCAAAGTTCTGCGGCCCGTTGTTCGATGAATGCCTTTTGGGCGTCGATGGTCGTTGCGGGTGTCCCAAGGAACTTCACAATGTGCTTTTTGGGCCCAATCTGCTGGTCCTTGTAACCGTAGCCGGCCATCGCACTGTATTCCCGATAACTTGCCGGCATTGTGCCGCAGGCACTCACAATGAATGTGGCGGCTGCCACGCAGAAGAACTTTGACGCGGATTTTCGTAGCACAGCGATGACTCCCGGAGTGCGGTGTCGAATGTCTTTTCTGGGGTTGAGAGTGAGCAAGATCACTGTCGCAATGGTAGAGGGCGTCTGGTTCGGGGGTCAAGTCGTTGGAGCTTACCTGCATGGTCTGACTCGACTGACGCAGCGAGAAACACATTGCTGCACTCTTGATCCGAACAACTGACAGAAGCTGTTCCGTCGATGAGCGGAATAGCGTGCCTACGGCCGCCCTGTTGCAGGCGATTAACAGAATATTAATGCGGGAAGACTACCCCAAAGCTCAGATCTTTGACTGTCGGCGGCCGCCCTGTCGGGGCCGGGGGGCCGCCCCCAAGAATTGGGCTATAGCGTGCCAAGAATTGTCCGCTGGCTATCGATTGGCACCGTTTTGGTGTCGTTGTCCGCACCCCTGGCGGCGCAGGATGCCGGCCACGACCTTGCGCTGGGTCCCGACCCGCTCGCGGGATTCGGTCGCATCAGCCTGCATCGGCTAGACGGCGCGACGACGTCGCTGCCGGGCTCGCCGGACGGCGCTGCTCTGGCCGGCCGCCTGCACTGGGGCACCGCGGCGGCTGCCTTGGACAAGAGGGCCGACCCGACGCTGGAGCGCTTGCTCGACCTCGACAAATCCGAATCTGACATGGCTTCGAACGGCGGCTTCGCCGACATCGATTTGGGCCAGGCCGGCGGCGTTCTGCTTGGCTTCGTTGAGAACCGCTGGACCGAACAGCACGGCATGGAAGCCGCCCGCGAGACGGTCTTGAGCGGCGGCGCCGATCTTCGATTCCATCTCGGCGGCGCTCTGGTGGAGGTCGACAGCGAGTTGTCGTTCTACAATGCCGACCGTGGCGGCGAGGCGGAGAGCATGGACGTCGCCGCGTCGAACCTCGGCTATGCTCTCAAACTCGAAAGCCTGCGGGCCGGGAGTACGGTCGGCTACGGCCTGTTGTTCGAATACTACGGTGCCGGCTTTCGGCCGCATGGCCGCAAGGTCGATCCCGATCAAATGCGGCTCCGGGTCGACGGCTCCTGGCAAACCGTTGGCGGTCTTGTCCTTTCCGGATATGCCGGCCGCGCCATCGCCGATTTTGGCGCCGATACGCCAACCGAGAAATGGCTTGGTGGCCTGACGTTCGGGCGAAAAGTCGATCTCCCGTTCCTGCGCGGGTTGGATTTGAGCATGGGCCTGGATATGGAACGCCACCGCCGTGAGGGCGAGGGCGCGGCATCGCTTCGCCGTGGTGTCCGGATCGGGTTGACAGCGCCGCTGGCAGCCGGGATTCGCGGGTATATCAAGCTCAACGCCAAACAGTTCGACGAAATTTCAGACGACGCCGACAAGACGGAAACCGGCCTCGACGCCGGTTTCGGCCGCGACATTCGCCTGTTCGGGTTCGGCGGCCGTGCCTCGGCCGGTCTTATCGTTCGCTCCACGGCCAAGGACGACGGCACGGTGCTGGAGCAGGGCGCGCGGGCCGAAGCGTCGCTCGGCCGCGGCGGCGGCCGTCTCGGTCTGCGCGGCAGCCTGCTCAGCCGGTCCGCCGAAGACCACAGGCTCGGCCGCAAGCTGGCTGTTCGCTGGTCGCGTCATGTCGGCGACTACAGCGTGGGGGTGGAGGTGGAACATCGCCAGAGCGTCGGCGACGACGACGAAGCCGCCTATCTCGCCGGTCTGTTCGTCACCGGGACGTTCTAGATGTGAGCTTTCAACAGCTTGTCCACTCGGCCCCGGCCGGGGAAGCTGAAGCTGTTGAAAAAGGCGCCTGAGGGTTTGCCCACCCTTCGAGACGGCCCTGCGGGCTTCCTCAGGATGAGGCTTCGAGACGCGTTCCTTCGGTCCGCTCCTCGGGATGAGGTCGTCGTGTTTTAGATAAGTTAGTCCTCATGCTGAGGAGCCTGCAGAGCAGGCGTCTCGAAGCATCCAGGCCACAAAACGGTGCCCTTTTCAGCAGTTGCTAGCTCGCCCGCATAACCACCCGAAACGATGGATACTCGAAACGCTGCGGCACCATCTCGCACGGCCGGTGCTCCGGGTAGGTAACGGACGGCCGCCATGAAACGCTCGCCGTGGCGGGGCGAACCGGCGCGGGGCGTTGCACTCGGAACGCATTGCGCGCGACCATGATTTCCGGTCCGTAGTGCAGTCGGGCGGTACGCGCCAGGGCCGCGGCTTCGTCGATCGGATCGGCACGCTCGGCCATGGCGGTACGCAGGTTGTGTAATTCCCTCGGTGGGTCGATTTCGTCCGGTGTCAGGAACAGGCCGAACCGTGTCGCCGCCCGGCCGGCCGAGATGCGGCTGGACAGGACCGTCAAGGGCGCCGCGAACACCATGCCGAACACGACCGGCAGCAGCCACCAGAAGAACTGCGGCGCGAGGGCCAGGACCAGGCCGCCCCAGACGGCGCCGATCAACATGTGGCTGCCTTGGCTGGCCAGCGCCTCCGGCAGGGTGACGCCCCGGTCGTCTCGCGTCTGCGGTCCCCAGCCGACGCCGATGCCAAGCAGGATGCTGGCCACGAAGCGCGAATGAAACAGCATCATCGCCGGTGCCGTCAGCATGGAGAACAGTTGCTCCAGGAAGGCGCTCGCCAACAGCGCGCGGGCGCCGCCGAAGCTTTCCCGTTCCGCCGACCGGCTGAGCGTCGCTGTCAGGGCCAGCAGTTTCGGCAGCACCAGCATGGCGATGGTGACGCCGAACAAGGTGACCGCCTCGGCGGTCTTGGCAATTGGCCAGACCGGGAACAGGTTGAAGCCTGGCGGGAAATAGGCGTGCGCGACCAGCGCCTGATGCAGGAAGTCCGCCGTGCAAAGCAGCAGCAGGATCAACCACAGTGGAGATGAGACGTATGACATGACGCCCATCAACAGGTGCAGGCGGCTTACCCAATGGAACCGCCGAGCGAACAGGATCTTCAGATGCTGCAGGTTGCCCTGGGACCAGCGCCGGTCGCGCTTGGCGAATTCGAGGATATTCGGCGGTACCTCCTCGTAGGAACCGCCGACTTCCGGCAGCAGCCAGACGGACCAGCCGGCGCGTCGGATGAGCGCCGCCTCGACGAAGTCGTGACTTAGGATTTCGCCGCCTAGCGGTTCCCGACCCGGCAGCCGGGGTAGGCCGCAATTGTCGACGAAGGCGGACATTCTGATGATCGCGTTGTGGCCCCAGTAGTTGCTGTCGCCCCGATGCCAGAAGCCCAGGCCGCTTGCCAGAATGGGGCCGTACAGCCGATTGGCGAACTGAATGATCCGCGCGAACAGGGTCTCGCGGTTTACCGGCATCGGCAGGGTCTGGATGATCCCGACCTCGGGATGCCGCTGCATCAGGTCGGCAAGCCGCACGATCGCTTCGCCGGACATGATGCTGTCCGCGTCCAGAACGACCATGGCCTCGTAGCCGCCGCCCCATCGCCGGCAGAAATCGCTGATATTGCCGGCCTTACGCTCGATATTCTCCGCGCGCCTGCGATAGAAGATGCGTTTCCAGCCGCCGACCCGCTGGCAGAGGTCGGACCAGGCGCTTTCTTCCCGAGCGGCAATGGCCTTGTCGGTGCTGTCGCTCAGGATGAACAGATCGAACTCGTCGATGCGGCCGGTCCCCTGCAGGGATCGGTAGATGACCTCCAGCCCGGCGAAGACGCGTTTGGTGTCTTCGTTATAGACCGGCATGACCACCGCTGTCCGGCTGCCGGCGTGATTGGCCGGGACCGTCGGGCATGCGGATCCCCGCTTTGCCATTCGATCGACTGTCATGTGGATGGCGAAGCCGATTGCTGCGGTCCAGAAGGACAACGCGACCCAACTGAAATTGATCGTGAACAGCCCCAGTATCGCCGCCTCGATGGTGGTTATTCCGTTGGCCCACAGCACGTTGGCCATCAAGTCCGAGGCGCCGGCGGAGGACAGCCCGACCAGCCCGAAAAACAACAGCCGGCGCCATGACAGACCAGTCTGTGCATTATTGTCGATCGGTGTATCGCATCGCCGACCGATATGCCGGGGATGCGTGGATGTGAAGCGTATATGCTGGTTCATGGTTTCCAGAGATAGCTCCAGGTTTCACTTAAGGCTGCGCCGCGCAGGTGCAGGAAGCAGCGCAGGTCGACCGCGGTGTCGTCTTCGGGCCGGAAGTCGAAAGCGACCCGCCAGCCGCCGGTCTCTCGGTTTTTTCGGACTACCGTGTTGCGGATCTTTCCGGTCGCGGCGCTCACTGTCGCCTCCACCGGCTGCGCGGCGGCCAGCGACGGCAACTCGCCGCCTTCGAAGTCGACGATGAAGCCGGTTTTCTCGCCCCGGCTGTCCATTCGTGTGGCGATCGCCTTGGCGCTGGGCGGCCGGCGGGAATCGCTCTTCTCCGCGTGCAGCCGATAGGCGACGGAGATGGGCTCGCCGGCGGTGACCGGCCGCTCCGGCACCCAGTAGGCGACGATGTTGTCGTTGTTCTCGTCGTCGCTCGGAATCTCGACCAGTTCGATACGGCCCGGGCCCCAGTCGCCCAGCGGCTCGACCCACAGGCTGGGCCGCTTCTGGTATTCCAGGTCGAGGTCCTGGTAGTTCGCGAAGTCCCTGTCGCGCTGCATCAGGCCGAAGCCGCGCGGCGTCGCCCGGTCCAGGAAGGCGCTGACCTGCAATTGGCGGGGATTGGTCAGCGGCCGCCAGATCCACTCGCCGTTGCTGGCATTGACCAGCAGACCGTCGGAATCGTGCACCTCCGGCCGGAAATCGCGGGGGTTGCGGCCGCTGTTTTCGCCGAACAGATACATGCTGGTCAGCGGCGCGATGCCTGGTTTCCGAATATCGTCGCGCGGGAACAGCGTTGCCTCGATATCCATTTCGGTCGTGCCGCCGGGCCGCAGCACGAACTTGTAGGCGCCGGCGCAGCTCTCGCTGTCCAGCAGCGCGTACAGCGTTATCGAGGTCGCGTTGGCGGCGGGCTTCTCCAGCCAGAAGGCCCGGAAGTAGGGAAACTCCTCGCCGCTCGGCATGGCCGTGTCGATCGCCAGGCCGCGGGCCGACGGCCCGAAATGCTGATTACGCCCCAGCAACCGGAAGTAGGAAGCGCCCAGGAACACAGCCACTTCATCCGCATAGGCCGGCGTGTTGACCGGGTAGTGCAGCCGGAACCCAGCAAACCCCAGATCCGGCGGCAGCTCGTCCTCAAACCCATGCGGGCCGTAATCGAACATATTCCGGTCGTAGGCGACCGTTCTCGTCAGGCCGTTCTCGACCGTATGCAGCGCGACCGGCCGGTCGAACCGGAAGCCGCGGTGGAAGAACTGGGCCTGAAACAGGCATTCGCCGTTCCATTGCGACCGGCCAGGGTCGAACCGGATCTCGCCGTATTGTTCGTACGCCAGGTCGCTCAAGATATCGGGCAGGGCCGGAAAGTCACCGTCGTACGGTGTGGCCGCCAACTGGCGGGCTTGGTCTTTCACGGTCTCGAAATCGAATGCCGCTGCGCCGTCGGCGGCCTTGCCGTGTGCCGGCCATATCAGCGGCGCCAGCCCAGCACCTACCGTTGCGGCGAGAAAATGTCGACGCGTATACATCCCTGTTGATCGGCCTCATATGACGGCCGTGTCCGCTTGGTTTCTTGTTTATGGTTGTCGGCGATCCTGCCCGGCAGCACGGGCCATCCGTTCCCGCGCGTCCGATCTCGCCGCACCGAAATCCAAGGGATCTCTACGGCCCCTAGTTACTAAACTCGGCAATTGAACTCTGGTCCGGTTTCCTCCGCGGCGATTTTTGGCGTTTTCCTCGGCCGCCAGGGTCGTTCGGGTGCCGCGCCGCCGGTGTCAGCCTCGCGCGGCCCCGTTCCACACTCGGCTAGAGCGTATATAGGCGCAAAACCGGCGCGCGCCTTGAGGCATTTTTGGGACAATTTGGCGGCTGAATAAGGCAGATTACGTATTTTGGCCTGGCTGCATTTTGTTAAGCTTGGACCGCTAAGTACTTAGGGGGCGGGTAAGTACGAGGTCGGGCGTGTAATCGATGAGTATCTTCTGGAACTGCTTTGGGCGGCGGTTGGTAAGACTGGCTGTCGGCCTCACGGGATGGCTCGCCTTGTCGGCTGTGCCGGCGGGTGCCGCGGACCTGGGGGACCGGGACGCGGTGATGTGGGAATACGCCGAATGGCGGCTGGCGGCGTCGCGCTATGTCGGCAATCCGTTCGACGTTATTGCGCGGGTCACCTTCACCCATTTGCCGAGCGGCGCGCGCCGCACGACGCAAATGTTCCATACCGGCGGCGACCAATGGCGCTTTCGGTTCACCGGCACCCGCCTCGGCGAGTGGCGCTTCACCTCCGAAAGTCGCGTCGCGGATTTGCACGGCCATACCGGCGCCGTCACGGTGGGCCCGAACCCGGACCCCGCCGCCACGGGGTTCCTTACGGCGCACGGCAGCAAATACGCCGTGCAGACAACGGACGCCGACACGCTTCGTGCCTTCCGGTTCAACGTCTTTCAGGTCGAAGACGGCTACCTGGATAAATTCGGCGACGATCCGGCCGGGACCGCCCGGCGGCACGCCCGTGCCGCGAAAGAGCATGGCATGAGCGCGATCGCGGTCAAGCTCAACAACGGCCTGCTGGCTTTCGGCACCCGCCGATACGATAAGCATGACAGCGAGACGCCGGATCTCCGCTCCTTCGCCATTCTCGACGAAATCATCGCCACGGCGCGGCAGGAAGGCATGCGCGTGCATTTCTGGGCGTGGGGCGACCAGCAGCGCAAATGGACGCCGGTCGGCCTCCGCGGCGGCATCAACGGCCGTGTCGACCGGCGCCTGCAACGTTACATCGCGGCGCGGCTCGGGCCGCTCCCGGGATGGACGATGGGCTACGGCTTCGACCTGTTCGAATGGGTCAGGCCGAAACAGCTCAATGACTGGGCGGGTTTCCTGCGCGCCAACTTCGGCTGGCAGCATCTGTTGTCCGCCCGCGGCTTTCCGCTCGGCAAGCCGGGCGGGCCGACGGTCAACAGCTACGCCAGTCTCGGCCGCGATCACGTACGGTTTCCGTTGCGGACCACCACCGGCGGGCCGAGCGGCTACGACGAGGTCGCCGAGGACATCGCCGGCGACCGCACCCGGCCGCATTTCTACGAAGAGCGCCATGTCTTCCGGCGTGAGGGGTTCGACCTGGACATGGAAGGCTCCAGGCGCCTGCTGTGGTGGCAGACCATGGCCGGCGGCGTCGGCGGCTGGTTCGGCTTCTTCGACCGCGATCTGCCGACGCTCGGCAAGCCGGTCTACCCGCGTACTTACCAGTTGCGTACCGCCGCGGAGTTCTGGGACGACCGCGAGCGGTTCCTGCTGGGCATGCAGCCGGCGAACGACCTGACCGACGGCCTCGGACTCGGCCTGAAGGCGGGCACCCACTTCGTCTTCTACAAGGAGGATGCGGAGACCGTCCGGGTCGATCTCTCCGGCGCGCCCCGGCCCCTGCCGGCGGTCGCGGTCGACACGCGCATACCCTATCGGGAGGTCGATCTGGGCCTGCTGGAATACGACCGCCAGACGATCCGGCTGCCCTACGGCTCCGATTGGGCCATCGCCGTCGGTCGGTTCAGGGCGGGCAGCGGCTGAGCGGGCCGACTGTTCGGCCAGAGGCCATGCCGGCCCGCTCCCCCGTCCCAACCACCCATACGAGGGTACCCTTGGGGTGGTTGGGACGGGGGAGCGGGCTGGCCGGGCCGTAACAAAAGAGACTCTCCGCTCCCGGCTATTCGGTCAGCGTCGGTCCGGCGCCTGCCACCCTGGTTTGCCGCATGTACCGTCGGTATTTGTCCGCGTCGTAGCCGCTGCCGCGGTGCAGCAGGCAGCGGTTGTCCCAGATCACCAGGTCGCCCGGCCGCCAGGCGTGGGAATAGACATGCTCTTCCCCGGTCGCCCGCTCCAGCAGGTCGTCCAGCAGGGGCCGGCTGTCGGCCTCGCTCCAGCCGTCGATCGTCTTGGCGTGCGAGCCGACATAGTAGTTCTTCGCCCCGGTCCGGGGATTGGTCCGCACCAGCTTCTGCTTGACCGGCGGCAGCGACGCCGCGTGCGACGGCGTCACCGCGTCCTCGCCCACTTTCGACCGCGAAAAGACATAGTCATGCACCGCGACCAGCGGATCGATCACCGCCTTGGTCTCGTCCGGCAGCCGGTCGTACGCCGCCCTGGCGCTCACATATTCCGTCCGCCCGCCTTCCTCCGGCACCTCGTAGGCGCACATGATCGAGACGAAGCTCGGCACTTCCCGGAACGACGAATCCGAATGCCACATGTTGTTGCCGGTCTGGAAGATCGTCTTCTTGTGGTCGTTGCCGCGCTTGCTGCCGTCCGCCGCGACATTGCCGATGGTGCCGAAATACTCGATCCGCCCTTCCTGGCCGAGGATCACATGGTTCGGCTCCGGCTCGCCGAGCCGCCGGGTAAAGGCCAACTGCCGGTCGTCGTCGAACGGCTGCTCCGGAAAATGCACGAACGAGTATTCGTCGATCGCGGCGCGGATTTCCTCCGCCGTCTCTTCGTCCAACGGCTCGCGCAGATCGATCCCGGTGATCCGCGCCCCGAATTCCGGGTGCAGTTTTTCGATTGCGAGCGTCGCCATGGCCGGACCTCCAATAGAGTCACCCGATTCAACCATCTTATCGCCTTGAAACCAAGGGCCCGGCCCCGGCTTGGCAGCGCTGTCCCACCGGCGCTAGACTCGGGCCCATGAGCATCACCGCACCTTCCGAACAAGTCTCCACCGACACCGGCTCTTACGACGTCGTCGTCATCGGCGCCGGCGTCTCCGGCATGTACCAGATCCACCGCCTGCGCGAGTTGGGCCTGAGCTTCCGCGTGTTCGAGGCCGGCTCCGACGTCGGCGGCACCTGGTACTGGAACCGCTATCCCGGCGCCCGCTTCGATTCCGAAAGCTGGACCTACGGCTATTCCTTTTCGCAGGACCTGCTCGACGGCTGGGACTGGACCGAGCATTTCTCAGCCCAGCCGGAAACGCTCCGCTACTGCAACTACGTCGCCGACAGGCTCGACCTCCGCCGCGACATCACCTTCAACAGCCGCGTCACGTCCGCCGCCTACGACGAAGCCGCCAACGAATGGGAGACGGTCTTCGAAGATGGACGCCGCACCCGGTCGCGCATCCTGATCACCGCGATCGGCCCGCTCTCCGCGCCGACCATGCCCGCCATCCCCGGCGTCGACGACTTTAAGGGCGAGGCCTACCACACCGGCCTCTGGCCGCACGAGCCGGTGAGCTTCGAAGGCAAGCGGGTCGCCGTCATCGGCACCGGCGCCACCGGCGTCCAGGCGATCACCGAGATCGCCAAGACCGTCGGCCACATGACCGTGTTCCAGCGCACCCCCAACTGGTGCGCGCCGCTGCACAATTCAAAGATCGACCCGGAGACCCAGGCCAAAATCCACGCCAGCTACGACGAGATCTTCGCCAAGTGCCGCGACTCCTACGGCTGCTTCATCCACGACGCCGACCCGCGCAATGCGCTGGACGTATCGGCGGAGGAGCGCGAGGCCTTCTACGAAGAGCTCTACAATTCGCCCGGCTTCGGCATCTGGATGGGCAACTTCCGCGACGTGCTGATCGACAAGGCCGCCAACGACACGCTCAGCGAATTCATGCGCCGCAAGATCCGCTCGCGCGTGCAAGACCCGGCCCTCGCCGAAAAGCTGATCCCGACCAACCACGGCTTCGGCACCCGCCGCGTGCCGCTGGAGAGCGGCTATTACGAAGTCTTCAACCAGCCCAACGTCGACCTGGTCGACATCCGCGAAACCCCGATCGAACGCATCACCGAAACCGGCATCGAAACGACCGACGCGTCGTACGCATTCGACATGATCGTCTACGCCACCGGCTTCGACGCCATCACCGGCGCCTTCGACCGCATCGAGATCCGGGGCAGGGGCGGCCAAAAGCTCAAGGATAAGTGGTCGGAAGGCCCGCGCACCTATCTGGGTTTGCAGTCGGCCGGCTTTCCCAACATGCTGACCCTGGTCGGCCCGCACAACGCCGCCACCTTCTGCAACATCCCGCGCTGCATCGAGCAGAACGTCGACTGGGTCACCGACCTCCTGCGCCACATGGGCGAAAAGGGCCTGACCCGCATCGAAGCGACCCGGGAGGCCGAAGACGCCTGGACCCAACACGTCCACGACACGGCAGAGCGCATGCTGCTGATGCAGGCCGATTCCTGGATGACCGGCATCAACAAAAACGTCCCCGGCCGCAACAAACGTACCTTCATGGCCTACGCCGGCGGCGCCCCGCGCTACCGTGAAAAATGCGAAGAAGTCGCCGCCGCCGGCTACGCGGGTTTCGTGCTGGAGTAACTCCCACCACCGTCGTCCTCGGGCTTGACCCGAGGACCCATGCCGCCGCCCGGCGCGGGCCTGTCCCGACAAGTCGCCCAAACCGCACCCCCACGTCATTCCGGCGAAGGCCGGAATCCAGGCCCCACGGTGATTATGGATTCCGGCCTCCGCCGGAATGACGAGGTGTGGAGAGCACCCCACCCATCGACGCCCGGCGCCTTCTGCGATAGCCTCCCCGTACCGTGGCGCAACCGCCCGCAGCAATCGGAGGCCGCAGATGGCCGCGTCCAGGCAACGCGAATGGATGATCGGCGCGCTGGAGGGCGTGCCCTCCATCGTCTTCCTCGCGCTCTGGCGCAGCGGCGTCGACCTGCAGATCACCGGCTGGACCGGCAGCATCCTCGCCGCCGCCCTGCTGATCGGCTTCCGCCGCTACCGCCAGCCCAACGACTCGATCGTCCTCGGCATCAACCTCCACCTGCTGATCGCGACGCCCCTGATCGAGGCCGTCTACCGCCTCGGTGGCGCGGACCTTGCGCCCACCCTGATCGCCGCCGCCCAGTCCGGCCTGCTGGTCTCTATCTTCGCGGTCGGCGCGGCGCAGACCGTCCTCTCGCCCCGCGGCTACATCGGCGACGCGGCCTTGGCCCCACGTCGCCGCCGCCTCTATTCCCTGGCCCTGCTGACGGCGACCGCCGCCGCGGCCGCCTGGTCGCTGGCCAACCACGGCAACGCGCTGCTCGCCTTCGCCCTGCCGCTGATGGCGCTCTTCGCCCTCCGCCGCTTCCTCATCGCCCGCGCCCAGGACCGCTCGGACAACCCGGCCCTGGCGCTCGCGGCCACGCCTGTGGCGGACGTCGACTAGGCGGCCTCCATCCCAGCGGCACCCAGCGGCTTCAGCGCACGCGCGCACCCCACCGCCGGACCAACTCGATGATGATGAGCGCGGCGGCCGGCCACAGGAACCAGGGATAGCCCGTCCAGGTGAACAGGTTGATCAGCGCCAGCGCGCCGACGATCACGGCCCCGCGGGCGATTTGCCGCTGCAGTCCGCCGCTCACAAGCAGCGGCGTCGCGTCCAGCGCCGCCAGCGTCGCCAGGCCGAGCCCCGGCCAATGCGACCAGAACGGCCCGCCGGTGGCGAGGTCGATCGCCAGCAGCACGATCCAGATCGCGCCGAGCAGCGAGGCGCGGCGGACGATCCGTTGCTTGCGGCCGCTTGGGGCCGGCGCGTCGTGCACCGGCCGTCGCGGCGGCGGCGCCTGCCGCGCCTCGTGCGCCGCGCCGCGTTCGCCGTCCGCAAGTTCGACGCGATAGACCGCCACGGGCTCGGTAAAGTTCTTCGGCCGCCTATCGCCCAGGTAGTCGAACCGGACCGAGAGCTTCGTCCGCACCTGGTCGTAGACCTGCTGCGAGATCAGGATGCCGCCGGGCTCCGCCATGGTCTGCAGGCGGGCGGCGAGGTTCACGCCCTCGCCGAGCAGGTCGTCGCCCTCGATCATCACGTCGCCCAGGTGCACGCCGATCCTGAAGCGGAGCGCGTCTTCCGCGCCGCCCAGTTCGCGCTGCACCTCGACCGCGCATTGCACGGCCTCGACCACGGACGGGAACTCCGCGATCAGGCTGTCGCCGGCGGTGTTGGCGACCCGGCCGCCGTGCCGCTCGATGAATTTGCCGAACACCTCCCGCGCGGCGCGCAGCGCGCCCAGCGCGCGCACCTCGTCGGTCTCCATCGCGCGGCTGTAACCTTCGGCGTCGGCCGCGAGGATCGTCGTCAGCTTCCGTTGCACGCTGGCGGACATGGCGGCGCCCGTTCGGGATACGATCCGTCGAGGATGGGCGATCCGTTATCGGAGATCAACCCGACGGCCCTGTCTCAAGACGCAAAGCCGCCCATGTCATCGCGAGCGAAGCAAAGCAATCTCGAACAACCCCACTTTGAGTCATTCCGGCGAAGGCCGGAATCCAGTACCCACGGTGATTATGGATTCCGGCCGTAGTTGATCCTGAGCGACGCCGTCAGGTGGCGTCGAAGGGCCGGAATGACGAGGTGCAGACCACGTCACTACGCGTAATCGTCGCCTCACGGATTCGCCTTCGCCCAGGCAACCGCGTCCGCCAGGATCTCCGGCAGGTCGCGCATCGTCACGCCCAGGCTGTCGCGGCGCGTGAAGTCGAAGCCGGTGGGCACGGCCTGTTCGCCTTCATAAAGCGGCGGCAAATTCAGCGCCGGTTCGATTTTGGCCAGGGTTCTGTAAATATCGTTCCAGTGCCAGCTTGCGCGAACGGCGTAATAGCGGCCTTCCGCCGTCGGGCTCTCATAAGCCGCGAGGAACAGCGCCGCCACGTCCTCGATATGGGCCGAGGTTGAATCGTTCGGCGCCCTGGCGTGCCGCCCCTGTTCGCCCTTCGCCATGCGGCGGAGGACGGCCATGAAGCCTTCCTCGCCATGCCGCGGCAGGACCATCGGCCCGAGCATCAGGGTCGGCAGCAGAATACGCAGGCGCACGTCATGTTCCGCCGCCAAGGCCATCGCCGCCCGCTCCATCATGGCCTTTGCGGCGGAGGTGTATTTCCTGTCCCGGCACTGCTGGTCGGGATCGGACCAGTGCTCGACCTCGTTCTTGACCGGAACCGGCGGGATCGGATTGGTGCTGGAGGTCGACGAGCAGATCACGATGTCTTTCACGCCCGCCCGAACGGCCGAGCGCATGATGTTCAGGCACCCGTCCACCGTCGGCTGAATGATCTCGGCCCGCCCGCGCGCGTCGTCCAGCTCCCTGGCCGGGGTCCCGTCCGGCGCGGCATAGACGGGAATAAGGCAGGCGATGAAAAGGCCGTCGACGCCTTCCGCGATCGCGTCGAACGATCCGTCGACCGACATATCGGCCTCTGCCAAAGAGAGCCGCTCCCCGGCGCCGGCGAGGTCCATCAACCCCGCCGCCTTCGCAGAAGACCGCACGGCGCCCTTGACCCCGTACCCCCGCGCCAGCGCCGCCTTCACAATATTGGCCCCGACCAAACCGCTCGCCCCGGCGACCGCGATAGTGCCCGTCATGCGATTGTCCTTCACCGCGCGACGACCCCGCCGTCGCCTGGTTGCTGCAAAGATCCAATATTCCCTGAACTCAGCGCCCTGAGCCGCGAACTTGATCGCATCGAAGTAAGATTAAGGTTGCAATACTCGACGTCGCTGTCCTATCCCCACGGTTGAAAAACTTCTGTTGGTACAGATTCAAAGCTGTGATAGGGTTTCTTCATTGACAGAAGCTCTTTGGAAAAACGCAACTGACATTTAGCTAAGCTTAATCAGATTCCTATGGAAAAAGAACCAGTAGACAAAAGGAATTGGTTTGATGAGCTTGCCGCCAATGTCCTTTCATCATCGCTTTCTCTTTTGGGGATATTGGTGGGAGTATCAGGGATTCTAGTATCGTCATACCACGGCATTCAGGACCCTGACGACCGCAACTTCTACAAGCTAATTCTATTGGGCACGGTTTTTCTGGTCTCCCTCTGTGGGCTCACTGCAGTAATTTCGCTTGCCAGAATTAGCGGTATAGGCCCCCTGATCCCATCTTCACTTCCTTCGTGGCTGCTTATCTTCTTGATAATTCTCATGACATTTGGAGTTCCCTCTTGGACGCTGCTAAGCCTGTAATGCAAAGGCCAAGAAACCACAATGGCTATTTCTGACGAATTGAATATCAGTGAAAGAAAATGGATAGAAGAGACGAGTGCTGTATGTGAGCACCTCGCCCTAAACTGGAATACGTATAGAATGGCCGCCGAAAGTATAAAGAAGTCAAATCCTGTTCCGGATGTTGTGCTTCACAAGGGAGATAGAATTCAGTTGTTGTCTGTTCTAATTAGTTCCATAGGTAGCAAATACTACAAATTGATTCGAGCATCTACAATAAAAGAGGAAGAGGAGATAAAAATGATATTGGCAAAGGCCGTATACGATCCTGAAGAATACGAAAATTTGAGTTCTTTTGATAAAAGAAAATTTGATGAGGTTTTTGATAAAAAGTGCGATTAGTTGATAGATTTTTGAATATGATAAAAATGCTGTATTCAAGACGAAATTTATTTTTAGGCCTCGGTTGGTGTCTTGTCGGCTGTATTTTCGCATCGGGCGTATCCCTTGCGGCTTCTAAAAAATTGCGACATTTCGAAGAATATGACGAGAATCTGACGACAATTTCAGAAACTGAGTTAAAGAATGCTCTCTTAGGATTTTTTAATTCTATGCCGGTTCGTAATAAAACGCATGATTCTTACGGTCGATTATTACTGAATAGGCACTGGGAGGATGTCAAGCCTATCTTCAAGAAATACTGTCTAATTTTGGAGAGATAATATGGGTATTTCGATGTTGAATATTAGAAATACTTATTCTGGAAGACAGATTGCAAGGCTAATGGCAATTTTTTTTCTACTAGTTTTCAGTGGTTGCGCTGGATCCAACGAGTTAAGGTTTTCGCTCCGGTCAAGTTACATTGATACCATAACGCAGTACCAAAATAATATTCTTGTTACAAAAGACACCCTTAGGTCCTATTTTTTAGTTCTAAATGAAGGGCAAAGGGAGAATTACTTGGACAAGGTTATCTTGGATCCAAGCCTAATGATTCGAACGGATGCGCTTGAAAGTTCGACAGAAGATGCAAGATCGATCGAACTGCGCATCGCGACATTGGAGATCGTTAGCAACTACGTAGATTTGCTATCGCGCTTAGAGGGACCCGACCCGAACATACAAACGGGTAACATATTTGTGCAGTTCCTCGCCCTATTTGAGCCGGCTCCGCAAGCGCCAGTTGGTGTTCTGGCAAGAAAACTTGGTGAGAGCGCGGAAAGACTTGCGGACCGCCTCGCAGTTCAGCTACCGAGCTACCGAGTTGAGGCAGGGGGAGCTACAACTGCGCTTAGCGAACTAGCAGACTTGTCACATGACCTTTCGAGGACCGCAGATTCCGACGAAACCCGTCAGCGATTAGTAGAAAATGGCGCAAAATCGATCCAAATTCTGATTGATGAGTTACATCGGGATGTGTCTATTTCATCCTCCTTGCGGCTTGAAGTACTCAGGCTCACTAGAAGAAATTTAATTGAAATTTACAATGAACAAAAGATTCTGCACGCCAAGCGACCAGTAAGCCGCATTGAGTTGGTAAAACAAGTTCTTAGAACGGAAAATCAACTTGCACAACTTAGTACAATTAGCCCTGAAATCACGAAATTGTTGCGTCATCTCGCGTTAGCTCATGAAGCTTTCATTTTGTTTGCGAAGTCGCGTCAAAACGCTAGTGAACTGGGAGAACTGCAGTTTTCCATTGACCAGTTTACAAGCGCATCGAACAGCGTAGGGATCTCAATAGCTAGGCTAACCTTGGAGCGTTAGGAGACTGGATCAGATTCGACGGTTGGCTACTTAGATTACTGTGACAGTACAATAAATTGATACTCTCATCTTTCCAGTTCACATGCCTGTCGCGGCTTCGGCCTGTATTTGGCGGGTCCAAGTATGCCCGGGTTGGCGCTCGTGCGCCTTCACGAAAGCCGTATGGCCCAGCGGGAGGCCAAAGCCGCGGCAGGCGCAGACGTTGGAAGGCTGTGATTGACAATCAAATATACTGTCACTGTAAAATGGTGAATTTCGCGCACTGTCTCCGCTATCTAATACAAGGCAGTACGGAACAATCATCATTTAAACGCAAATCAAAGGGATGCTTGGTAAATAGAATTGAAGTGAGTGCTAGATCTTTTACTTATACGACCATGCAAACTTATGGGTGGAGATCTTGAGCATCGCCGGCTCTCTCTCATCTCTAATGCCACGTGTTACAAGATGGGCGGCTCTTTGTGTTGCGTCGATTGGCATAGCGATATCTTGTATTCTTGGTACTTGGACAATTTTGGAAAGAGAAACAACAAACCCAAAAATCAAAATACTCCTTATTGTGACTGGGTCGATAGTATCCATCGTATTGATTTTTCTCAATTATTTTAAGGAGAGAAAATCTGAATTAGAACGGGACAGAAAATCGACGGAACAGAAGCGTAAGATCGTACAAATGCAGGGAGCGTTAAATAGATTAGAAAAAAAGAATGACACCCAAATTGATCAGAACGCAAATTTAAGGGGTCAGAATAAGGAACTTAAGCGGAGGCTGGTCGATCTATCGGGTAGGGAGTTGCTTGAGAACATTAACGTCCAGATTGATGCCTTTGATTGCACTCAGCGTTTGGGAAGCAACGATCTAATAAGCCTTTACAGGACTGTTTGTGAACGTGAGCTCGCTGCTAATCAAATCGTTGAGATGTTGGTCCATATTCATATCGCCCCTCTAGACTTGTATCTATACGGGGCACGAATTGATCAGAGGGAGGAGTGGTATTTCTGGATAGGCGAGGAAGGAGTCCATGCATCCACCGAGTTTACCAAGCATAAACCCACAGTATTGTTGGTTGACTTCACAATTGACTCTGGAATGTTGGGCAAACACCTCGCGGTCGGACATAGGATTCGTGATTTCGTAGAACGTCGTCCGTCGAGCGAGCGATCTTGGTTTGACCCAAGCTGGGAAATGGGTTTCTTCAAGATTGTAAGTTTTCGAACCGCAAGACTATCGGAAACCGAGCCGCATCCAGCCAGCGAGTTTATCATACCGTTGCCCGACAACCCTGCCATCAAATGGAAGGATTTAAGCCTTCAAGATGAAGTAGTCAGCCAATGGGCTACAACCGTGAAACTGAATGGCTCGTATGAATACGTCAACATAATGCGGCCAGATGGCTTCTCGCAAGTCGGGCCTGAGGTGGCAGATCGATTTGGCAATTGGGACATTCCTGAGAAATATAGGTTGGAAGGTAGAATATACTTGGCGCCTCGCCCGTGGAACTGGAGAAACCTAGCGCCCCTTATGACACCGAATGTGAGGTATCTGCTTTATGAGGATGATTGTTCGCAAGATAAACAGTATTGAGTTAAACCAATTCAGTGACGCAAAACGCTTCTAGTTTCGGTGATCATATTGTGCAGTGCCTGATATAAGCGATAAGTTGGCCCCATATTATTAGGTGGCCATTGCATTTCCACAGTTGTAGTTGATTTCAAGAAAAAGGGCCGGAAGGGCCGCCTCGGCTGCCAATCGTTGACTGTTCGCAAACTTCAGTTTTCAAACGGCGCTGATTGACGGAGCCGCTAGTTTAGCGTATTTTTTGCAGAATAATCATTCTGGAATTCATGTACCCATGCCCCGAGAACGCGAGTTCGACCCCACCGCCGCCCTCGAACAGGCCATGTACGTTTTCTGGCGCAAGGGCTATGCCGACACCTCGATCGACGATCTGGTCGCCGAGACCGGGGTCAGCCGGTACGGGCTCTACGGCACCTTCGGCGGCAAGCGCCGGCTCTATCTGGCGGCGCTGGACCATTACCGCGACACGCTGGTGACCGCCTTCCTCGACGGGCTGGAGGCGCCGGAGGCCGGCCTGGCCGAGGTGCGCAACTACTTCGACAACCTGATCGCCGTCTCGGAAACGCCGGATGGCCGGCTCGGCTGCCTGATGTGCGTCACCGCCGTCGACCTGGCCCCGCACGACGACGAGATGGCCGCCAAGGTCCGCGCCCATTTCACCCGGCTGGAGACGGCGTTGGAGAACGCGCTCGCCAATGCCCGCGACCGCGGCGAGATCGGGGCGGGCGCCGACCCGGCCGCGCTCGCCACCTTCCTCACCGGCATCGTCCAGGGCGGCGCCGTCTACGGCCGCGCCCGCTGCGACCGCCGCGCGGTCGAGACCTACGTGAACACCGCGCTCAGCGTACTCGAATAATTTTTTTGACCATTCCAGACCAATCGTTCTGATAAGGCGACAGCAAGGGAGACGAAACATGCAGACCAACCCGACCGAACGGCGCGGCCGTTTCACGAAGCGCGTCACCGCCTGGGCGCTTTGCGGTCTCGCGCTCGCCTGGGCACCCGCCGGCCCGGCGCAGGCGGCGGACAACACTGCCGCGCAGGCGCGCCCGGCCCCGCCTGCCATCTCCGCCGAGTTCCCCTACGAGTCCAGGTTCGCCACCGTGCACGGATCGCAAATGCATTACGTGGAGCAGGGGGCGGGCGACCCGATCCTGCTGCTGCACGGCAACCCCACCTCGTCCTACCTCTGGCGCAACGTCATCCCCTACCTCGCCGGTTCCGGCCGCGTCATCGCCGTCGACAACATCGGCTTCGGCAAGTCCGACAAGCCGGACCTCGCCTACACCTTCGTCGACCACGCCCGCTATATCGACGGCTTCGTCGACGCCCTCAGCCTGACGAACATCACCCTAGAGCAATATCCGAAGGGACCGAACCGTGCCGGTTCGGTCCCTTCGGATAAAATTGCTCTACTCTTCAGAAAATCAGAGCATCTTTATCCGACCAATTGGACCGCCTTGGCGGTCAAATTGGTCGAATGATGCTCTGGTGGTGCACGACTGGGGCTCGGTGCTCGGCCTGAACTACGTCGTCCGTAACGAGGCCAACGTCAAGGCCGTCGCCTTCATGGAGGCGATTATCCCGCCGGCCTTCCCGATGAAGAGCCTGGAAGAGTTCGGCCCCTACGCCGACACCTTCCGCGCATTCCGCGACCCGGCCGAGGGCCCGAAGATGCTGGTCGAGCAGAACTTCTTCATCGAGCAGTTGCTGCCCGCCGCCGTCATGCGCCCACTGACCGAGCCGGAGATGGCCGCCTACCGCCAGCCGTTCGCCGACCCGGCCGCGCGTAAGCCAATCCTGGTCTGGCCCAACGAACTCCCCATCGCCGGCCACCCCGCCGCCAATGCCGAGATCGTCCAGGCGATCGGCGCCTGGCTCGCCACGTCCGACACCCCCAAACTCCTGCAATACGCCTCCCCCGGCGCCCTGATCCCGCCTGAGGCCGCGGCCTGGATGGCGACGAACTACCACAACCTCGAAACCCAGTTCGTCGGCTACGGCGTCCACTACATCCAAGAAGACAACCCCGAAGCCATCGGCCGCGGCCTCGCCGACTGGCTGAGGCGGGTGGCGGGGTAGGGGCTGGGGGACTCGGTCCCCCAATTTCCCTCTCCCCCAGAAATGGGGGAGAGGGTCAGGGTGAGGGGGCTCTCACAATTAGCGCGAACCCTCACAACCCACCCACCTCGTCATTCCGGCCCCCACTCGTCATTCCGGCGAAGGCCGGAATCCAGTCCAACCGCCGAGACTGGACCCCAGTCTCCACCGGGGTGACGACGCCGGTGGGGTTTCGCCCCATTCCCTCTCCTCGGGGCGAGGGCCATTCCCTCTCCTCGGGGAGAGGGTTAGGGTGAGGGGCAAAAATATGTGTGAGGGGCAATAGCAGCCAAGGGGAAACAGGGGAGCAACCACCCATGCAAGACTTCGACACCATCTACACCCGCGCCGCCGCCCGCAAAGGCGGCACGCAAGCCCTCGACGCCCTGCTGCCGAGCCCGACCGACCCGGCCGACCTCGCTAAGCTCGGCGACGACCGCATCCTCTCGCTGATGGCGAAGTGCGTCTTCCAGGCCGGCTTCAGCTGGAAGGTGATCGAGAACAAGTGGCCGGGCTTCGAGGAAGCGTTCCACGGCTTCCAGCCGAAGCCCGTCGCCTACATGTCCGACGAGGCGCTGGAGGCGCAGCTCAAGAACGCGGCTATCGTGCGCAACTGGCAGAAGATCAAGTCGATCCGCGACAACGCCCAGTTCGTCGTCGAGCTGGCGGAGGAGCATGGCTCGGCCGCGAAATTCTTCGCCGACTGGCCCGGCACGGACCAGATCGGCCTGATGGACGTGTTGAAGAAGCGCGCCTCGCGCCTGAGCGGCACCACCGGCCAGTATTTCCTCCGCTTCCTCGGCAAGGACAGCTTCGTGCTCTCGAAATCCGTGGTCGCCGCGCTGATCGAAGACGGCGTCGTCGACAAAGCCCCGACCTCGAAGACCGCCCTCGCCACGGTGCAGGAGGCCTTCAACACCTGGCAAACCGAAAGCGGCCGCCCGCTCACCCAGATCAGCCGCGTCCTCGCCATGAGCGTCGACGCCTGACGCCCGCCCCACTCAAACCCTCGCCCTGAGGGAGAGGGATGCAGAGGCTTGGCGAGGCGAAGCCGAGCCCTAGCCGAAGCTGGGTGAGGCGGAAACCCATCAACTCACCCCACCAAAACCCGGGGCGCACGGGCTCGTTCCCGATTTTTCCACCCACACCCCCTACCTCACCCCCTCCAGGAACGCGGCAACCGCATCCATCATCCCCTCGAAGTCCGGGTTATACGTCAACCGTCTCAACACGCAGCCCTCGCGCTTCGCCTTCTCCAGGTTGGCCTCCGTCACCTCGCCGTACCGGACGGCCCGGTTGTCCGGCGCCCGGCAGGCGGCCCAGGCCGGCTCGTCGCCCCGGTAATGCAGGCAGTTCACATAGTCGCCTTCCGTCCCGTAATGCGGATTGTCCGGGGCGTTGGCCAGCCCGACATGGGCGAAGTTCAGGATCCGCTGCTCGGGATAGGCGCTTGTCCTGATCTCGATCCGCGGATCGGCGGAAGGCGGCTCGGGCCGCGTCGAATACCAGATCAGTCGGCTCCCCTCCGGCGCGTGCGTCTCGAAGAACCGTCGCGCTGCGTCGGCGTCGATCGTCGCGTCGTCTTCGCTCACCGCCATGAACACCGGCGCCGTCAGCCGCCCGGTCTCGGCCGCCTTCGCCACCGCCCGGGTGAGGTCGTAGAACTGGCACCCGGCGTTCCAGGCGAACGACTCGTACTTCACCGTGTCGTCGTCCGGCATCACCGACGCCCACGCGAGGCGGCGATGGACCAGTCCTAGATGCTTCACCCAGCAGGTCGCCCATGCCCGCGGGTCTTTGGCCCGGATGCCCGGCGACACCAGCACCAGCGCCCGCACCGGCGCGCTCATCGCGTAGTGCACTGCCAGCCCCGCGCCGGTCGAGAAGCCGACCAGGACCGGGGCGTCGCCACCGAAGCTGTCCACGCCGTACCGCGTCGCCTTGATCCAGTCGCGGTAGTCGACCCGTAGCATGTCGTCCGGCACGGTGCCGTGGCCCGGCAGCAGGATTGCCCGGCTGCGGTAATCCGTCAGTCGCGCCGCGATGTCGCGCATGACGAACGGCGTGTCCAGCAGGCCGTGGATCAAGAGCGCGTTCCGCGTCGCGTTCGCCGGGCCTGATTCGAACGGTAGCCGTTGCTCGACGACGGTCTCAGGCGCCACCTTGCGGATCAGCGCACGTGTGCGCTCGATATAGGCGTCGAACGGCAGGTCCTCGGTCACCCGCTCAGCTCTCGAGCCGCCGGCGGAGCGCCGCCTTGGCGACCTTCTCGAGAGTCGAGCGCGGCAGTTCGTCCACCAGGTGCACCTCGCGCGGCACCTTGAAGTCGGCCAGGTTGTCGCGGCAGGCGGCGATGACCTTTTCGGCCAGACCCGGCGCCGGGGCGCCCTGGGTCAGCACGAAGGCGACCGGCACCTCATCCAGCATCTCGTGCCGCTTGGCCACGACGGCGACCTCCTCGACTTCCGGCAACACCGCGATCACCGCTTCGATCTCCGAGGCCGCGACGTTCTCGCCGCCGACCTTCAGCATATCCTTGTCCCGGTCAGAGAATTGGATGAAGCCGTCGTCGTGCAGCGTTACGCGGTCGCCGGTGATGAACCAGCCGCCAGGGTCGAAGCTGTTCGCCGTCGCCTCCGGATTGTTCAGATATTCCTGGAACAGCGACAGGCCGCGTATACCGCGGATCAGCAGGTGGCCGGTCTCGCCGGGCTCCACGTCCGTGCCGTCGTCGCGGCGGATCGCGATCTCGTATTCCGGCGCCGGGCGGCCGATCATCATCGACCGGTTGGGCAGGTGCACGTCGCCGACGATGCCGTGGGTGATGGTCTCGGTCATGCCCCACCAGCCAATCGTCTTGACTTTGAAGGCAGCGTCGGTCGGCGGTTCGCAAACCGCGTTGCCCCAGAGCCGATAGTGGTGCTCGGCGGGTATCTCCTGCTGCGCCAGGGCTTTCAGACAGAACGGCACCATCGATGTCCAGGTGCAGCGGTGCTTCAGGGAAACCGGCCAGAACCGGCTCGCCGAGAAACGCGGCTGGATCACCGCGGTACCACCGGCCCATAGCGTCGACAGTATGGAATAGGCCTGGGCGTTGGTGTGGAACAGCGGCAGGTAGGTCAGGTGCACGTCGTCGGCGCGCAGGTCCTGGTGGCTGGCATTGACCTTGGCGCCCCAGAGCGCGTTGGCGTGGGTCCAGAGCACGCCCTTCGGCCTGGACGTGGTGCCCGACGTGTACTGCACGCAGACCGGGGCGAGGGGGTCGGGCCGTCGCGCCGGCAGGTCAGCCGGATCGCCGGTCAGGCTTGCGAACGAGGAGGCGCGGTCCGGGCGCCGGCCGGATTCCGGCGCGACGCCGTTGTCGGTTTCGGTTACGGCGAGCCATTTGACGCCATGGCAGTTGTCCGCGACCAGGTCGGCGAAGGCCGGCTGGGTGATCGCTCCGACGGCGCCGCAATGGTCGGCGAAGTAGGCCAGCTCCGACCCGGCCGAGCGGGCGTTGGTGGTGACCGCGACGGCGCCGAGCCGGGCGCAGGCGTACCAGGCGATCAGCGATTCCGGGCAGTTGTCCAGGTGGATCAGCACGAAATCGCCCGGCTGGACGTCACGCGCCTGAAGGCCGGCGGCGACGCGGTCGACCCGGTCGGCGAAGGCCGCGTAGGTGAAGACTTCCGTCTGCTCGTCGAACGGCTCCCAGATCAGGAATGGATGTTCGGCCCTGGTTCGGGCGCGTATGCGAAGCAAGCTCGGCACGTCGAGGCCGGCGAAAGGATTGACGTTCGGGTTGTTCAACGGGCTCGGCGGATGATCTGACATGAACTCGAACTCGGTGGATTGGCGGTTGGGCGATTAGGTGCAACTATCTCCGGCAGCGACATCATTGCAAGAGAGGCACGCCATGTCAGCGGATTCATCCCACGCCGACGATATCGCCATGAAGGGCGGCGGCTACTATTCGCTCGCCACCAAGGGCGCCAAGGACGTGATCGACATGGCGACGCCTTTGGTCATGCGGGCGCTGGATGGGATCGACCTGGCCGGGCATGACGGCCCCTTCACGATGGCCGATATGGGCTGTGCCGACGGCGGCACTTCGATCGACATGATCGGCCAGGTGGTCGAGCGCATTCGTGCCGCCGCGCCAACCCTGCCGATTTCAATGGTCTATACCGATCAGCCGAACAACGACTACAACGCCTTGTTCCGTATCGTCTACGGCATGACCGATATCCCGACGGCCCTGCCGGGCTACGACAACGTTCATATGTTCGCGTCGGCCACATCGTTCTACCGCGAGATCCTGCCGCCGGCGACACTCGACCTGGGGTTCTCCGCGACGGCGATGCACTGGCTGAGCGCCAAGCCGGGCGACATTTCAGATCATGTCCAGGCTGTCGGCGCCAGCGGCCGGGAGCTTGCCGCGTTCGTCGAACAGGGGCGTAAGGATTGGGAGCGGATCCTGTTATGCCGTGCCGCGGAGCTGGCGCCGGGCGGGCGCATGGTGATGGTCAATTTCGGCAAGGACGAGCAGGGGCGTTATCTCGGTAACACGGGCGGGGTCCACATGTTCGATACCTTCAACGAAATCTGGCGCTCTTTCGTTGCCGATCGCGTCGTCACCGAAGCGGAGTACGTCGCGGCGACATTGCCGCAATACTATAAGACGCTGGAGGAATTCACCGACCCGCTCACTGATCCCGCCAGCGCCGTCTACCGGGCTGGCCTACGCCTGGAACATGCCGAGACGCGGGTCGTGGCCTGTCCTTATGCCGCCGAGTTTCGTGCGGACCAAAGCCGCGGCGAGGGCGACCCTGCCGCCTTCGCGAGAGCCTATATTCCGACCCTCCGGTCCTGGACGGAAAGCACGTTCTTCGCGGCCCTGGCACCGGGCCGGCCTATCGCCGAGAGGCGCGAAATTATCGACGCCTATTACGACGATTACGAGGCCAGGGTCCGAAGCGATCCCGCCGGGCACGGCATGGATTATGTGCATGCCTATATGATCGTATCCAAGACGTGAGCCGCGCTTAATGCTTGGCGCGCCCTGCCGCGCCCGTCATACTCACTGCATGCGACTGAGATTTCTGCTGATTTTGGCCATGGCGCTGTTTTCGACCGGCGCGTCGGCCCAAAAGAAGGCGCCGGCGACCGGGGCGGAGTTCATGCGCCTATGCGAGTCGGCGAACCCCGACGGGCAAAGGGCCTGCTCCGAGTTGGTCCTGGGGGTGATCGACGTGGACAATATGATCGGCCAAAAGCGCCCCGACATGCGCAAGGCCTGCGTCGTAAGGCGGCTGAGTTTGTCGGAGGCCCGGCGGGTCTTTCTGAATTGGGCGAAGACCCACGACGAGATCTATCAAATGGATTTCATGACCGCGGCGATGACGGCGGTAGCCAGCACCTATCCCTGCCCGAAATAGCGTCCCAGCCGCCGCCGGCTGGCGAAAAGCGTTGTGATTGCAGTCACATATCCGGCGATATCGCTGGCAGCCAAGCAGGCGTTCACCATGTAACGCCTTGTGAGGTCATCGAATATCGGGGGACTTATGAACAAAGCCGACGCGATCAAATACACCGTTCTGCTGATCGTTCTGGGCATTGCGATCGTCGTTACATATGGGCAGGACATCGCCGGTAGCAGCGATGCGACGACCAACTGTGTCAATTGCACCACGCCGTAACGGCGAGAACGGTCAGCCCGAGAAAGAAGCAAGGATTTAGCTTCGCCGGCGGCGCGCTGCCGCTGCCGGGCGGGCGGGAGCGATAGGCACGAAACCCGCAAAAAATGCGTCGAATGGTCGTGCATAAGCGCTTGCGCCGATGGCATCTATGGTGTATTCGCGATCCTCGCAATCTCGTCACCCGTTTGCCGTTTTGCCAGCAAATCGAGCATTTCGGCCATCTGGAGTGGGATTGTATACGCGCGAGGGAAGAAAAAGACTGTTTCGCGCAAGCTAAACTTGTACCGAGAGGCGACCGACTATGGCGACTGGGACTGTTAAGTGGTTCAATGCCACGAAGGGATACGGCTTTATCGCGCCGGACGATGGCGGGAAAGACGTGTTCGTGCACATTTCCGCGGTGGAACAATCCGGCATGGGCGCTCTGAACGAGGGCCAGCGTGTTAATTTTGAGACCATCACGGAAAGCAAGGGCTCCAAGGCAGTGGACCTGTCGGCCGCGGATTAACTCGGTCGTTCGCTTTTAGTCGTATCTGTTAACACTACGTTACCAATTTCCGGTATACCCGCCGGACTCGTTAGCGTGAAAGTGTGCTATAGTTCGCCCGGAGCGGCGGGTGCCGCTGCGGAGTGGACGTTTTTGCAGCCCAAGAGGAGCGAGAGAAGCGCGTGGAAGTATCTGTGCGGGACAACAACGTCGATCAGGCGTTGAAAGTACTGAAGAAAAAGATGCAGCGGGAAGGCGTCTTTCGCGAGATGAAACTGCGGCGGCACTACGAAAAACCGTCTGAGCGGCGCCAGCGCGAAAAGGCCGAAGCGGTGCGGCGCGCCAGAAAGCTTGCCAGGAAGCGGGCTCAGCGGGACACCCGTTAGCTTTCGCATCCGACCGCCTGTCTTTCGGTAAGACGGGCTTTTCCAAAAACTGATTTTTTTGAGCCCGGTTGCACCGCCGGCCGCATAGATATCTGCGGTTCGTGCCCGGGCTATACCGTTTCTGCGGCGTGGTGAGTTTGACCAGACACCCTGTCACGTGGAATTGGCCAAACTCGTTAACCCACTGATTTTTATTTCCCTGTAAGATCCTCCCGCTGTTCAACCGACTCGGTCGCATGATTGCGTAGTTGGATGTCGGTTGTATTTTGGGGATCGAGAAGCAGTCATGGCGTTGCCCGCCAATCTGTGGCCAGTGCGATTTGAGACCCGACGGGTGCTCGATGAAGTGTCTTCATTCGCGCCCTTGGAAGATGTCGTTCGCCAGGTTCAGAGCAAGTTTCCAGAACTCAGTAACGCGGCCGTGGCCAACGTGTTACGCACCTTGCCGCCGGCGCGGGAAAGATATGGCGCCGCGCTTGATGTCGGCGACGATGCCTGGCGATTTTGGCGGAGCGAGTGAGATGATGCGATCGTTCGGGGGACTTTGGCTCGCATCGATACTGTTGATGGGTTTCGCCTTGCCGGCGACGGCCGCGTACGTCTTTTTTCATCAGGTGCGCGGCGACTGGGCCGTGGTCTGTTGGCGGGAGATCGCGACCGAAAAAAAACATTGCCGGCTCAGCGCGCCGCCGGCCGCCCTGAGTCTGGAAAAGCGTGGCAACGAGTTGATCGTCCATGAATATGCCGCCGACACGTTCCAAATCGCTGTCCAATTGTATCAGCCCGTCGACGAGCAGCATGGCGTCTTCCTGCGGATCGATAAAAACATCGCGCACGAGGCGTCGGTCCAGAACGGCCTGGCCCGTTGGGCAGGCGATTCCGCCCTGCGGATCCTGGCGGAGATGCGCGCCGGCGGTAAACTGGTATTCCGTATCCATACCGTGCCCGACGCATTGCCGCAGGACACCTTTGTGTCGCTGGAAGGTTTCGACGACGCGTTGTCGACCTACCGTCGGGAGATCCGCCGCCACGGGTTGCTGACCGGCGGGTCATAGACTGGCGTGCCCATGTTCCCGCTTCTGCCCGAGTGGCCGGTTTTAAGCGTCTTCCTTCTGGGTGCGCTTGCCGTCGGTGCGTCGCCCGGCCCCGGCATGTTTTACACCATCGCCCGTAGCATGGGCGATGGACGCGCGGCCGGCGTCGTGTCGGTGCTTGGCCTCGCGACCGGGTCGTTCATGAACTGCCTCGCCGGCGCCCTGGGCCTGGCGGCCCTTCTGGCGGTTTCCGAGTTGGCCTATGACGTCGTGCGCTACGCCGGCGCCGCCTATCTGCTTTACCTCGCTATTCGTATGGTGCGCCAGGGCGGTGCGTTCGTGGTCGACCGGAGAGCGACACGGGACTCTAACCGCCGCATCTTCTCCCAGGCCGTGATCACCAATGTCGTAAATCCGAAATCCGCTCTGTTCTACCTGTCCTTTCTGCCGCAATTCATCGATCCGGAACGGGGCAGCGTGCTGGCGCAGTTCATCCTGCTGGGGCTGATCTTCAACATCTGGGGTAATTCCATCAATCTCGCGGTCGGCCTCGGCTTCGGCCATATCGGCGAGTGGCTCGGCCGGCATCCGGGCTTCTGGCGTGGACAACGCTGGTTCAGCGCGGCTGTGCTGGCCGGCCTCGCGATGCATCTTGCCATTGCCTCGAGACGCTGACGGCTTCGATATCGGATCGTTCCTCGCCGCCGCCTTCAGACAGATGGGTGATGAAGCGCGGTCATGGTATGATCGGCTTTTCGTCGTCCCTACGGGTCCATGGCACTCCTCACGGCAGAAAGCAGCGCGCCGGTACGCGGCATCGTCTACATGGTGGTCGGCGGTGCGCTGCTGACACTCAACGATGCGGTAATCAAATGGATGACCGCGGATTTTCCGGTCGGGCAGACGCTGTTTCTGCGCGGCGTCTTCGTGTTTCTGCCAATCGCTCTTCTGGTCCATAGGACCGGCGGCCTCGCGACCCTTAAGATCACCAATTGGAAAGGGCAGGGAACCCGCGCCGCCCTGGTGGTCTTCTCCACGTTCATGTTCATAACCGGATTGAGCCTGCTGCCACTGGCCGATGCCATCGCCATTGGGTTCGCCGGGCCGATCTTCCTGACCGTCCTGGCGGTACCGCTGCTGGGCGAGTTTGTCGGTTGGCGGCGCTGGTCGGCGGTGTCCATCGGGTTTCTCGGTGTATTGATCATGCTGCGTCCGGGCGGCGACGGGCTCAACTGGTATGCCTTGTTTCCGCTGGGCGCGGCGCTCGCCGGCGCGTTCCGCGATATCATCACGCGCCGCATCAGCACGACCGAAAGTTCGGTGGCGATTATGCTGGTCACCACCTCTGCGGTGACGCTGGCCGGACTCGCTTCCTATCCCTTCACCGATTGGCAGATGCCGTCGCTCCGGGACCTGGGTCTGTTCGCCCTGGCCGGTACGGTGCTTGGCGGTGCCCATTACCTTATGATCGATACGTTCAGGCATGCTGAAGCGGGCTTGGTCGCGCCGTTCAAATACTCCACCATGATCTGGGCCGTATTGTTCGGATTCGCGATATGGGGCGATATCCCCGATCGCTGGATTTTTATTGGGAGCGCGCTGGTCATCGGCAGCGGGCTTTATATTCTGCATCGCGAGGCGCGCGTCAGCCGCAGCGGGCAAAGTCAAATATGGAAAGGCGGAACGCCGTGATCGAAGGCCAATCGAAAGAACTGTCTCGAGAAACGCACGATGCCCTGAAGCGGATCAGCACGGCGACATTGACGACGCAGCTTTTCAAACGGGGCTTCCGTAATCAGTTCATTCAGGGCGTTCGCCGGGTCAACCAGAACGGGCCCCGCCTGGTCGGCGCGGCCTTTACGCTGCGCTACATACCGGCTCGAGAAGACCTGGATCATGTCGGGGTGTTTCAGGATCCGGAACACCCACAACGAAAGAGCATAGAGACGGTGCCACCCGGGCAGGTCCTGGTCATGGATTGCCGGGGCGACAGCGCGGCGGCGTCCGCCGGCGACATCCTGGTGACGCGCCTGATGGTTCGCGGTGCCGCCGGATTGGTGAGCGACGGCGGCCTGCGTGATTTCGACCAGATTGCCGGGATGGATTTCCCGGTTTTCTGCGCCGGGCCTTCCGCTCCCCTCAACCTGGCCAGGCATCACGCGGTCGACGCCAATCGGCCGATTGCCTGCGGCGGCGTCGCTGTCTATCCGGGAGACGTCATGGTCGGCGATGGCGACGGCGTGGTGGTCCTGCCGCGCTGTCTTGCCGACGAAGTGGCGGCCGACGGGCTTGAGCAGGAGCAGCTTGAAGAATTCGTGATCGAGGAGATCAGGGCCGGGAAGCCGGTTCATGGAACCTATCCGCCGAACGAAGAGACGATGACCCGCTATGCGGCGTGGCGCCGCAAGCGCGGAACGACCGATGGCGCGGCGTAGGCCGACGATACGATGATTGTAGGATGCGGACTACCAGCTGTGCAGGCGCGGCTGCTTCTGTCGGTCACAGCGGCCGCCGTGCTGGCGGCGTGCGCTCGAACCCCGACGCTATCCGAACGACCGGTTCAATCGGGTGTCGATGGTCTGTCCCTGTTTAGCGCGGAAGCCGTTCTGCAGGATGACTGGCAACATTTGCCGCTGCGCGGCAAGACCGACTACAGCATTGCCACGATGGACGGACGCGTGGCTATTCGTGCGGTTGGCGCCGAGGGCGCGTCGGCGCTGGTCAGGCGCGTCGCGGTCGACGTCCGAAGCTGCCCTTTCGTGCAATGGTCATGGGCCGTGGCGCGACTGCAAGACAGTGCGGACATTCGGGAGAAGGCGAAGGAAGACGTTGCCGCGTCGCTGTTCCTACTATTCGGCGATCCCGGGTTGCTAATCGATCCGATGCCGGTTCCGACCCTGCGCTATGTCTGGACGAACGACGCCGTACCGACCGGCAGCGTCGTGGACAGCCCGTATCTTCCAGGCACGGTGCGGAGCCTGGTGGTCGAGAGCGGCACAGATCGCCAGGGCGATTGGGTAACGGTCCGGCGCAATGTGCTGGAGGACTTCGAACTGGCGTTCAACAGACCGCCGGATGGTCAGATACATGCCGTCGCGCTGTTCACCGACAACGATCAGACAAGGCAGCCGGTAGAGGCCTATTACGAGTGGGCGCGGATGGCATGCGAGGAATGAGCCGGCTGTCGACTGCCTTGAGCGGATACCGGTAGGGATGGCGTCGGCTGCGGACAACAATGCCGGGGCGGCTTCCGTTGCGCTGAAAGTCGGCATGTGGATGGCGGTCAGCGCGGCCTGTTTCGCGGTGCTGGTCGGCATCGTGCGCTTCCTGTCCGCGGAAATGGATGTCTTCGTTATTTCGTTTTGGCGGAATTGTTTTGCCGTCCTTATTTTTCTTCCGTGGCTGGTGCGGGTGGGACCGGCGGCCCTGAAGACCAGGCGCATCGGGACCTACCTGGTACGCTCGACCTTCATGGTCGTTTCGTCGACCCTGCTGTTCTTCAGCGTGGTTTTGATGCCGATCGGAGAGGCGACGGCGTTGAGTTTCACGACGCCGTTGTTTACGACGATATTGGCGGTCCTGGTGTTGCGGGAAACGGTCGGGCTCCGCCGATGGTCGGCATTGGTTATCGGGTTCGCCGGTGTCCTGATAATGCTGAGGCCGGGCGTAGCCGCTTTCGACCCTGCCGCAATTTTAGTCATTCTGTCGGCCATCTCGTTTGCTGCCGTCGTGGTCATCGCCAAGATGCTGGCCGCAACGGAGAGCCCCGAACTGATCGTCGTCTATCTCTCGCTGTTTTCGATTCCCCTGTCTCTGGTGCCGGCGCTGTTTTACTGGCAATGGCCGAACGGCGAGCAGTTCTTGTGGTTGGTCGCGTTGGGCGCAATGGCAAGCGGTAACATGTACGGCATCTCCCGTGCCCTTCAGATCGGCGATGCGTCGTTGTCACAACCATTTGACTTTTTTCGATTGCCGATGACGGCGTTGGTTGGGTACTTCTACTTCCAAGAGGTGCTCGACATATGGGTATGGGTCGGCGCCGCCGTTATTTTTGCCAGCGCTGCCTATGTTACGCACCGTGAGGCGCTGAAGCGACGGCGGCCGACGGCTTAAGGGAAAGCGGGCGGCAGTCGCCGACTGCGGAGTCGGGCCTAACGGGCGGTAAATGGGGTTACGCCATGGGGAAGTTTCGCGTCGCGCTGAGCGGCGACTTTCGGAATCCGGATGGGAGCGCCAGGTTTCCGGAATTCGACCTTGCCCCTTTGGACGGGCCGGACATCGAGCACTACTACCTGCCGTCGGAACCCGAGGTCGCGGCATCCGATGTTGAAGATGCCGACGCGTTGATCCTGCTGCTGCCGCGTTTCGGCCGGTCCAGCGTCCCCAAAAGCGGCCGACTTTCTTTGCTCGCCCGGTTCGGCGTCGGCTACGATACGGTCGACGTCGATGCCTGCACCGAAAACGACATTGCCGTGGCGATTGCGCCTTCGGGCGTGCGCCGTCCCGTCGCGGTGTCGATCATTACCCTGATGCTGGCACTGACCGGCCGCCTGATCGCCAAGGACCGGATCGGCCGGCAGGGGCCGGACGGCTGGGCCGTGAAGTCGGACTTTCACGGCAGGGGGCTGATCGGGCGCACGCTCGGCTCCGTCGGGCTTGGCAACATCGCGCGCGAGATGTTTTCGCTGGCCCGCCCATTCGATCTGAAATTCATGGCCTCTGACCCTTACGTGGATCCGGCGGTTGCCCGGGAGGTTGGCGTTCAACTGGTGGACATCGAAACGCTTTTCCGGGAATCCGATATCGTGAGCATCAATTGCTTTCTCAACGCGGAAACCAAGGGTTTGGTCGGGGCCGAGCTTCTTTCGATGATGAAGCCGTCAGCGTATCTTATCAATACGGCGCGGGGGCCGATCGTTGACCAGAAGGCGCTGACCGAAGCGCTGTCCGATGGCAGCATCGCCGGCGCAGGCCTCGACGTTCTGGAACGCGAGCCGCCGGATGCCGACGATCCGATACTGCGGCTGGACAATGTGATCATCACACCGCACGCATTGTGTTTCACCGATCAGTGTTTTGCCGGACTCGGCGGCGCCGATACGGCGGCCACGTTAGCCGTTATGCAGGGCAGGGTACCCGACGCGTTGGTCAATCCGTCGGTGACGGCGCGCCCGGCCTGGCAATCCAAACTCTCCGCGTACGCCCAGGCTTTCGGAAACCGATGACAATGGTGTGTTTTGCGGCGCTGTTACCACGGGCGATAGAATAATTTCCGATTCGGTCGATAGATTTGCGCAGTTTCGCCCGCTCCGATTGCTTGAAGCAGGCATTGGCCAGCTTAGTTTGGTGTATTAAGTGAGTTTTTCTTGACTAAATGGACAATTTCACTTGACGGGAGTGCGCGCGTTCTCTACGTATGGCGTATCGACTAGTCCAAAAGTCTTGCAAGGAGGAAAAATGGCGAGACGACGTGCCCCGGTGCACCCGGGACAAACCCTGCATGACAAGTTCATGGCACCGCGGGGCATTAGTTCAAATCGTCTGGGCGAAACCCTGAACGTTCCGGCCAACCGGATAAGCGATATCGTTCGGGGACGGCGGGGAATAACGGCGGATACTGCGCTTCGACTGGCCCGTCATTTCCGCACTACGCCGGAATATTGGATGGATTTGCAGCGGGACTATGAGCTTCAAGTCGTTGCCGGCGAGGTGGGCGCCGAGATTAAGGCGATTCGCATGCAGAAGAAGTAGAACCTGACTGGGAAGCGCCCGCGGCTAGCCGCCGTGGGCGCCTCTCCCGACGAGACCTTTCGATCGGGCCGCGTTGCGGCCGGTCTGTTGTTGTTCTATTCCTACCCGACATGATCAAACGACCGCGCGCCTGTCCTGGCGTCTTGTAAATGAGTCGCGAGGAGGGAAGCGAATGGCAATCGGCGCCGAGTTACGGCGCGGTCTGGGCGCTTGCCTGGCCGATAATCCTGGCGAACAGTTCCGTCCCGCTTCTCGGCATGGTCGATACGGCGGTCGTCGGGCACCTCCCGCAAACGCATTTCATCGGCGCCGTCGCGGTCGGCGCGATGGTGTTCAGCTGGCTCTATTGGGGATTCGGGTTCCTGCGCATGGGCACCGGCGGCCTGACGGCTCAAGCGGTCGGTGCGCGGGACGCGGACGAGATCAGGGCCGTGCTGGGCCGTGCCTTGTTGCTGTCCGCGGCGTTCGGCGCGCTGCTGATCGCGGTTCAGGTTCCGGCCATCGACCTGGCCCTGCATCTGGTCGGCGCCAGCGCCGAGGTTGCCGCATCGGCGCGCGAGTACTTTCTGATCCGCATCTGGAGCGCGCCCGCCGCGCTTGCCGCCTATTGCCTGCTCGGCTGGTTCATCGGCATGCAGAACACGCGGATCACCCTGCTGGTCCAGCTGTTCATGAACGGCCTCAACATCGTGCTGGACCTGGTTTTCGTCTGGGTCTTCGAATGGGGCGTTGCCGGCGTCGCCTGGGCGACGTTGATCGCCGAAGTGGCGGCGGCCGTCTTGGCGCTGGGACTGGCGGCCCGCGCCATGGCGCGGCTGGGCGGCCGCTGGCGTTGGGACGGCATTGTTCATCGCGCCCGGATGCGGCGCATGCTGCTGATCAACAGCGACATCTTCGTCCGTACGCTGATGCTGGTCTTCGTGTTTTCGTACTTCACGACCCTGGGGGCGCGGCTGGGCGATCTGACCCTTGCCGCCAATGCGGTACTGATGCATCTGCTGAGCCTGCAGGCCTTCGGCCTCGACGGGTTCGCGCACGCCGCCGAAGCGCTGGTCGGCAAGGCCATCGGCGCGCGGGACCGGAACGGCCTGCGCCGGGCGGTTGTGGTGTCGTTCCAGATGGCGCTGACCGTAGCGGGGCTGTATGCCGTGTTCACGCTGCTGTTCGGCGGCACGGTCGTCGGGTTGATCACCAACCAGGCAGACGTGCGCGCCTACGCGGCGGACTACCTGATCTGGCTGGCCGTCTCTCCGGTGGTCGCCGTCTGGGCCTTTCAACTGGACGGCATTTTCATCGGCGCCACACAGACCCGGGATCTGCGTAACGGGGCGATCCTGTCGGTCGCGGTTTTCCTCAGCCTGGTTTGGTGGCTGCCGGATATGCTGGGCAATCACGGCCTTTGGCTGGCGCTGACGGTTTGGCTCGGTGCGCGCGGCGCCGCCCTGGCGGTGTTTTATCCGCGCATTGCCAGGGCCGTTGCCGCTTGAAATCTCCCGAACCTAGGGTTCGGGTGCTTTTTTGCCAAACAACCGGAAGCCGAGCGGCGCGGCAATGTAGATCAGCGCGATGCGCAGGATGTGCATGCTCGATACGAACGCTGTATCGATGCCGAGCGCCAGAGCGATCAGCGACATTTCGGCCAGGCCGCCCGGCGCCAGAGCCAGGTTCAACGCCACCGGCCCGAGCCCCACCGGTCCGGCGAACAGCAGTGTGAAGATCGCCGCGACGACCAGCAGGATGACGGTCGCTCCCATGGACAGAAGCGGGACGCGCGCGATCTTCCTCAGGTCGACCCCTGCGAACCGGGCCCCGACGCTGGCGCCGATAATCAGCTGCGAGACGGCGATGACGGGCACCGGCGGCTTGGATGCGGTGAGACCGCCGAGATGCACGGCGGCGGACAGCAGGACAGGTCCGATCAGCGCGGCCGCCGGTATGCGCAGGCGCGCGGCGAGCGGCCAGCCCAACGCGCCGCAGAGAACCAGCAATGCCAGATCCTGCATGCCGAGCGCGGCCAGAGGGTCGCCGGCCGCGATGGTCGGCACGTCCAGGCCGACGACGAACCGATAGAAGACGGGTACCAGGAACACGACCATCAGGATGCGCGTCGCGTGGGCGAGCGAGATCACCTGCGCGTCGCCGCCCATTTCCTCGCCCATGATCACCATCTCGCCGAACCCGCCGGGGGAGGAGGCGAAATAGGCCGTCACCGGATCGAAGCCGCCGACATGCCGGAAATATAGATAGACCAGCAAGGCGCCGATCGGCACGTAGCAGGCGACGACGGCCGCGCCGGCGGCCCATTGGGACATCTGCTCCAGCATCGAGGGGTGGAACGCGCTGCCGAGCAGTACGCCGAGCACGGCGATCATCGTGGTGCGCAGCGGCTTGTAGATCTCGACCTGGATGCCGAGGATCGCCGCCGCCGTGGTCGCGAACATCGCGCCCAGCATCCAAGCCAGCGGCAAGTCGGCGAGCGAGAACAGCAGTCCGCCGGCGCCGCCGATCAAGACTGCTACGACATTGTTTTTCAAGTGCAGGAGCGCCGCAGGCTTCATGCGACATACCGTCCGAAGCGAACGGCGGTCTGCCCCGGCGTTATCCGCCGCGACGGCATAATCAGCACGCAATCGTCGTAGGGCGTTCTGACCGCCGCATCGCCGTCGTAGCCGATGATGGTGCCGGCCTGGGGAACGACCTCGAGCCCCGTATAGTCTTTGGTGAAATAGAACTTGTCCGACGAGATGGTGACCGGCCCGGTCACTTCGATCACCCGCTGCGCCTCGGCTTCGACCGGTAGGAGATGAGCGGCGATGAAGGAGGGATCGACGCAGTCGAAATGCCGAAGGAAACGGAGTGTTGTCTCAATGGCGACCGTCTTGCTTTCCAGCGCCCAGTGTTGGCCGCACTCCACCAGGAGAGCCGCTTTACGGCTCCGCGCGTCGGCGAACGCGCCGTAGTCGCGCATCCGAACGCCCGCGTCATGGCCCGCGTCGGCCACGACGTGTGCGGGAAAGCCGAGGCCGAGCGCCAATTGCCGGCCCTTGTCGGCGAGCCCGCATAGCATCAATGGGTCGCTGTCGTGCTGCATCGAATGGATGTCGAGCAGAAAATCCGCCCGATCGATGGCCGGCCTGAGCGCGCGGGCCCGTTCCAGTTCGACGCTGCTGCGCCGGCTGTCCAGGACGGCCGGCGCCCAAACGCGATTGAGATCCTCGTCGACATAGCGGGACATCGACGGCCGGCTGACATCGAAGCGCCCATAGGCGGCGACGTTCGCGAAGCTCAGGGTCAGCGTCCCGCGCGTCGGCCTTACCGCATGATCGAGCAAGAAGCGAAGCGCGTGAGCACCGCACACCTCATTGCCATGGGTCAAGGCGTTGATCAGCAGGTGAGGCCCGTCTTCGTCCGCCCGAAACGAGTGAACGTACGGAATGCCCGTATTGCCGTCGGCGTAGGCGGCAATGTCCACTGGTAGCAGATCGATAGATGGCGCGGCGGAACCGGTTGAGGCCATACAGAGTTCCAAGGCCTGAAACAACAACGGCATTTCTCTACCACGGCGGCGGCGGCGGGTCCAAGACCTGCCAGGGGCCGCCCGGACGGACTAGTTGCCGCTGTAGGCCTTTGCCGCGTACAAAGCCGCCTGCGTCCGGTTGTTGAGGCCGAGGCGTTTCAATATTCCCGAAACATGAAGTCGGACCGTCGCGTCCGTCATGCCGAGGGCCTGGGCGATCTGGGCGTTGGTCTTACCCTGGGCGACCAGGGCAAGAACCTCTTGCTGACGAAGCGTGAGGACGCCGAGGCTGGCCGTCGGGACGGCTTTCGGCTTTGCGCCGTCCTGAATCGTCAGTAGGGTCCGCGGCAGATAAACCTCTCCGGCCAACACCGCCTGCAGCGCCTTGATCATGTCGTCGCGGCTCATTGTCTTGGGGATGTATCCCGACGCCCCGACGTCGATTGCGTGAAGGATTGTCTTTCGGTCTTCGACCATCGACACAACGACGACCAAAGAGTCCGGGCAGGATTCTCTAATGGCGCGCAATCGGTCCAGCGCGTTGCCGTCCGGCAGGATCAAGTCCAGCAGGATTAGCCGGATGTCCGGATTCGCGGCGGCCAGGCGCTGCGCCTCTGACGCGTCTCCTGCTTCCAGGATGTCGGAAGCAGCTATCACCTGCGATACCAAACGATTCAGACTAATCCTGGTTATCTCGTGATCATCAACGATTAGAACTTTCATCGATCGGGGCCGGCGAGATGTAGCGTGGAGTACATTATTGCTGACTAGGTAGACAAAAGGGCGAGTCGTTGAAATACCATATATGTGTACGTATCAATGAGATAGATAAAACGACGAATTTCAAAGAAAACACTATCGACTCTGAAATGAATCACCAATAAACGGGACACATATTCCGATTACCATTCTTGCCAGGGTTGAGAGGACTACGACTCGGCTTTTTAGCGGGAATTGAATTAGAGTAATGCAATTCTTTTATTGGTGACGCAGACGCGGGTTAGCCGATTCGGCAGGCGTTAACTCGCCAGGCTCAATGCCCGGCGTAACGGTCGCCGTTGGGCCTGAACCGGGTGTGCGTCGGGGCGGTTACCGGTCCGTCACGACGCTGCGAAGCGCCGCTGCCGCGGCGTCCATACCGGCCTTGTCGACGTCGAGATGCGTCACGGCGCGGATCGTCGTCGCACCCATGGGGCCGACGCGGACGCCGTGGCCCAGGAGCCTTTCGCCTATGTCGTCCGCCGACAGACCGGTACCCGCGACATCGAAGAAGACGATATTCGTATCCACGGATTGTGGATCAAGCGAGATACCGGGAATTTCCACGATCTGTTCGGCGAACGACCTGGCGTTGTCGTGGTCTTCCGCGAGGCGCTCCACATGATGGGCCAAGGCGTATGTTCCGGCGGCGGCGACAATGCCAGCCTGACGCATGGCACCGCCCATGCGCTGTTTCCATTGCCAGGCGCGTTCGATGGTTTCCCTGCTGCCGACGAGGACCGCACCGACAGGGCATCCGAGTCCCTTGCTAAGATCGACCCAGGCCGTGTCAAACGGCTCGACGAAATCACGCGCCGGAACACCAGACGCCACGACGGCGTTCATCAGGCGTGCGCCGTCCATATGCAGGGCAAGGCCATGGTCACGCGCTGCCTGAGCGACGGACCGGATCGCCTCCAACGGCCAGACGGTTCCACCGCCGAAGTTCGACGTCTGCTCGACCTCGACCAGCCGAGAGTTCGGCGAATAGCGGCCGTCGTCCCGCACCGCTCCGTGCACGTCATCGGCCGAGAAGATACCGCGCGTACCTTGCAGAGGCCGTATCATTGCCCCGGCAAACACGGCTGGGCCGCCGCCTTCCGCGATGATGATGTGCGCCGTCGCGTCGCAAATCACTTCGTCTCCGGGACGGCAATGCAGCAGCAGGGCGATTTCATTGCACATCGTGCCGGACGGCAGGAACATCGCGGCTTCCTTGCCAAGAAGCTCTGCCACGGTCTCGCACAACCTGTTGACGCTCGGGTCCTCGCCGCGCTGTTCGTCGCCCACCGGCGCTTCCGCCATGGCCTGGCGCATGGCCGGCGTCGGGCGGGTCTGGGTGTCGCTATAAAGATCGACGCGAATGTTGGTCATATGTCACACCTCCGAAAGTACGATAAGAGCGTCGAGCGCCAGCAGTTCGTCAGCGTACACCCGTACCGGATTGAGGTCGATTTCCCGGATTCTCGGATTTGCCGACAGCAGATTACCGAGGGCTGTGATGGCGGTGACGATCCGATCGCGGTCCACCGGCGGCGCGGCGCGCCAGCCATCCAGCAGAGCACTACCCCGCAAGCGGTCCAGCAATGCATGGCCTTCCGCTTCGGACAACGGCGCGAGGGCAATCGCCACGTCTTCCATCGCTTCCGCAGCGGTACCGCCCAGGCCGACGAGGACGGTGGCTCCGAAGGACGGATCGTTGGTGCCGCCGAGAATGAGTTCCAGTCCAGGCGGTGCTTCCGCCTCCACCAGATAGCGCCTCACATCGCCTCCGGGAATGGCGTCGATGATATCGAGCGCTGCGTCGAGTTGCGCCGCGGTCTCGATTCCGACCTGCACGCCGCCCACCTCGGTTTTGTGGGCAATCGAAGTGTCGAGGATTTTTAGGACAACCCGGCCCTCTATTGCGCCGAGAGCATCGTGCGCCTGCAAGCGGTCCCGGCAGACGAAACGTTGCGGCGAGGCAATGCCAATCGCCTTCAGCAATGTCTTGGCACGGTCTTCGTCCATTGGCGAAACAAGGGCGCCGCTCACATCAACGGCCGACGGGTCAATCGCGCCAACCGATCGGCGGTGCCGGGCCCGGGCATCTTCGACCATGGCGGAGACAGCGCGCGCCGCCCGGTCCGGCGCTGTGAAACAGGGGACTCCTTCCGTTTCCAACGTTTCGATGACCGGGTCGATCGATTCCGGCGCGCCGCCGGTGCCGAAGACGATCGGTTGGACAAGCGTCGATCTTGCCTGGCTCAGCACAGCGCCGATATTCAGCGCATCCGGCTCGTGCAGGGCATAGGTCAGGACAAGGTCGATGGCAGGGTCGGCGGCCACTGCATCCAATACCTGCGGGAAGCTTGCGCCCGGCCGGCCGGTATCGACCGGGTTGCGGATGTAGGTCAGCGGCGGCAGAAGGGTTTCGACTGTCGTCACCGTCCTGTCGGAAAGCGGTGGGATCGAAATACCGGCGGCCTTCAACGCATCGGCGATGATCAGACCCGGCCCGGCCTGACCGGTCAGGACCCCGACCCCCGGATTTTCAGATGCGCCAAGCCTGTCATGCAGAAAAGCGTGCGCGGCATCGATCAGATCATCGGTGCTACGTACCGGAACGGCGCCGGCCTGGCGTAGCGCGGCGGCGGTCAATGCATAGCTGCCCATCAGGTTGCCGGTGTGGGACTTGGCGAAATCGCCTATATCGGATCGGCCGACAGGCAGGGCGACGACTGGTTTGACCGCTGTTGCGGCCCGGACGGACTCGAACAGCCGGCGGCCATCCGGCACACCCTCCAAATGAACGGCGATCACCTTGATTGCGTCGTCGGCCGCCAGATAATCGATGACATCGGGTAGGGCGACATCGATCGCATTGCCAAGGCCGGCAGCCAGACCAACGCCGATGCCCTGGCGTAGGAATTGGAAAGCGAGCGACAGGTTTACGCCGCCGCTTTGGGCGACGAGGCCGACGCCGCCCGCCGCGAGCCGCTCCGCGCCCGGTGCGAACGTCGCCCGCACGTTCGTGCGCGGATTGACGAAGCCGGACGTGTTGGGGCCAAGCAGCCGGATGCCGCCGTCGCGGCAGGCGGCGGCCAGTTTTTCTTGAAGCTCGGCGCCTTCCGCGGCGCCTGCCTCCGCGAAACCGCCGCTGATGATGATGGCGCCGCCGACGCCGACCGCCGCAGCGTCTTCCAACGCGGGAACGCACGCCGCTGCCGGGATGGTCAGGATCACCAGGTCGATATTCTTCGGCGCCTCGGACAGGGACGGGTAGGCGCGAAAACCCAGTATTTCGTCGGCCTTCGGATTGATCGGGTAAAGATCTCCGGGGAAGCCCGCCAGCGACTTCAGCATCTGATAGCCGGCTTTCTCCGGCGATGCGGAAGCACCGACGACGGCGATCGACCGAGGCGCGAACAGGCGGTTGAGAGGGGGCCGTTTGGTGCTCATAGGTCGATGCGGTAGTAGCGGACGGCGTTATCCCGAAACAGGGCGCGGACCGCCTCGTCCGGGAAGTCGGAGACAATCTCCATGAAGCCACCGAAAATAGTGTTGTAACCGGCGACAAGGCTGTCGACGGGAAAGTTGCTTGCGAACATGCAGCGGTCCGTGCCGAAAATTGAAATGGCGTCGCGTACGATCGGGCCGTTGGCCCGGGTCGTCCAGGGTTGGCCCGGCTGTCCGAGGCCGGAAATCTTGAGCGCGACGTTAGGTTGGGCGGCGACCGTCTCCATCGCGACGCGCCAGTCAGCCAGTCCTTGTTCGCTGCGGTCGGCCGGCATCCCCGTGTGGTTGATGATGATCTGCGTATCGGGGAAATCCCCCGCCAGATCGGCCGCAGCCGGCATGTGCCAATAAGGCGTCTGAAGGTCGAAGCTGAGCTTGTGCTGCGCGAGCAATGCGAATCCCCGCCGCCAGCCGGGATCGTCCATCGAACCCTTCGCATCGCGGATGGCTGTGTCCGGCGTGGCCGCGGCGCAGGGCTTATGGCGAATGCCGCGCACCAGCGGAAAGCCGGCCTGGGCACGCAGAATATCCGCTGCGTCTTCGCGGTCCAGCCATGCCTGCGCGACAATCGCTTTCGGCAACCCACCAGCATCCGCCAGCCCGTGCAGCCAGCGTGTCTCGGCGACCGGATCGGCCGGGTCAGACTCCGCCTCTATATGGACGGAGCCGACCAGGTTCCACGCCGCCGCATCCCGGCGATAGTCGTCCGGTCCATAGTCGCGGCAGATGGCGCTATAGTCCCCGTACCGGAAGTTTACCGGGCTGTCGGTCAGCCACGGATAACGGTTGGCGCCGAGATCCCAGAAATGCTGATGGGCATCGACGATCGGAATGCTGCGCATCTACCAATCCATGAGACGACCGGTCAATTGCCCCGCGCGGTCGAAATTTCCGCGTTCGCCGCCGCGGCCATCAAGCGGACATCGTTACTGATCGTGCAGAATTGAAAGCCCTGATCGGTCATGCGCTTCACCATTGCACCGTTGGCGCAATGGATGCCAGCCCGCACCCCATTGCGTTGCGCCGCCTTGAGGATCGTGCCGATGGCCTCGACGACAACCGGCTCCGTCGGGTCCGGCTGCGGCAGGTGGCCCAAGCTGATCGCCAGATCGCTAGGACCGATATAAATGGCGTCCAAGCCGGGGACAGTCATGATCTCGTCCAGATTGTCCAGGGATTCGCTGGTCTCGATCATCGCCAGGGTAATGATCGTATCGTTCGCGGCCTGGGCGTAATCGGGTCCGCCGTAGATCAAGCCGCGGGCCGGGCCGAATGACCGATAGCCGGCGGGCGCATAGCGGCAGGCGCCGACAAAACGCTCGCATTCCTCTCGATTGTTGATCATCGGACAGACTATGCCATAGGCGCCGGCATCGAGAATTTTCATGATCGCGGCGGGATCGTTCCACGGCACGCGCGCAAGCGGCGTGACGTCGCGGGTGGAAATCGCCTGCAGCATCGCCACCCCGGCCTGGAAGTCGACCATGCCGTGCTGCATGTCGACTGTCACGCTGTCGAACGGCGCGTTCGCCATGACCTCGGCGGAAAACGAATTGGCGATGGCGAGCCATCCGTTTACGACCGCGCCGCCGTCGTCCCATATTTTGCGTATTCCGTTTTCGCGCATTGAGCGATCTCCCCTTCAAGCTAATGGTTGCGGCGTTTCGACGCCGAGCTGTTCGGCCCAAGGCCGCAATGCCGGCATGATGCCGAAATAAAGTGGTACGCCGTTCGCCAAGGCAGCGCGCTTGCGTTTCAGCGCGCCATCGCCGGGCATTCGGACCGAGGGGTTGCCGGGCGCGACGGCGGCGGACCGGCAGGCTTCCGAAAGCCAACCGGTTTCCTGAGCAAAGGCTTCCCCGCCACCAAACGCGCCGGGGTCGATGATCTGCAGGAAGACCGACGCGCCCCACCGGTTCACGCCCGCCGCCCGGCCGAAGCCGCCGAGGCCGGAAGTCAGCGCCTCGACCATCAGGCCGAGACCGAAACCCTTATGGCCACGGTCGATGCCGCCAAGCGGCATGATGGCGCCCGGCGGATCGGTTTTCAGCACGTTCGGGTCATCGCTCGCCTTTCCGGCATTGTCGATAAGCCAGGGACCGTCCATGCGCTCGCCCGATCCTTGCAGGCGGCCGGCCAGGCCCAGCGTGGTGGTCGACGCGCTGATATCGATCAGAACCGGGTCGCCGGTCGTCGGAATGCCGACGGCAATGGGATTTGGCGTATAAACCGGCTGGTAGCTGCCATGCGGCGCAACGCCGGCAGTCGCCGGGTCGGAGCTTGCAAGCAGCATCACCAGGCCCCGTTCGGTCGCTACCGGCAGGAACGTGGCCAGACAGGCAATATGATGGCTGCTGCGGATGACAACGGTTACGGTCCCGTAGTCGGAGACCCGCTCCATCGCCGTCTGCATTGCATGCCAGACCAGCCAGACGCCCGAGAGGTACTTGCCGTCCCAGGTAATCGCAGCGCCGCGGTCCGCGATCACGTCCGGCTCGCCGTCCGGCGTCATGCGTCCGTCGCCTAGCGCCGCCAGATAGCCCGGCGCGAGATTGAGGCCATGGGTGTCGTGACCCATGAGATCGGCCTCGACCAGGAATCCGGCGACGATCTCCGCTCTCTCGCGTGGCACGCCGGCGGCGGCGAACAGGTCCGCGCCGAACCGGAGAAGGGCGTCGGCGTCATAGCGAACCGTCATGCCTTACAGTACCTCGAAGACGTCGTAGACGGGACCGGTGGGCAGCCGATGACCGGTGCCGACGGAGATGATACGGTTCAACCAGCCGTATTTTGAGGTGGCGGTCTCGAAGAACGGCGCGGTCCTGAAGTAATATTCGGACGGGTCGACCGGATCACCGCGACCGAGACGCTCGATCACTTCGGGCGGCCCGTGCCTGACACCCCGGTAGGTCATGTAGATCAACGCGTCGTCGTTGGTTTGCATGGTCAGGCGGACATCCAATTGCAGCACGCCGTCGTTGCGCATCAGCAACCAATCGCCGCCGCCGGGCAGGACCGTGCCCCGCAGCCGGGCGCCTTCGAAAGCGCCGCCGGTGACGTTTGCGATGCGCCGTTCGCCGTACGGGGTCGCACCCAGCATTTGCAGCGGATCGACGGTAATCGTCACGTTGAACAGATGCTCGGTCCGGATTTCCACCATCTCCCGCCTCCCCTCGATCATGCGTTGAGTTATGCTGGTCAGCATAGACCAGTGAAGGATGTACCGGTAGTCGACAGTCCAATCAGTCGGGCGCAGGGGCGACCATGTCGGGACTGGCCATATAGCCGCGATTGTGGGTCGGGCTGATCAGGATTTCGTTGACGCAGACATGCGCCGGCATCTTGGCGACGAACAGAATGGTGTCGCCGAGATCCTCCTGCTGCAGCATGCGCGCCTTGTCTTCCTCGCTCACCGGCACCGGCCGCTTGTCGAGGATCGGCGTCGCCACCTCGGCCGGGCAGATCGAACAGGCCCGGATGCCGTTGCGGAACTCTTCGTGGTTGATGCTGGAGGTCAGCGCGACCATGCCATGCTTGGCCGCCGTGTAGGCCGGACCGGTCAGGTAAGAGACGAAGCGGCCGGCCCAGGAGGAAATGTTGATGATCAGCCCGTCCTTCTGGGCTCGCATCATCGGCATTACGGCGGAGCAGCAGTAAAATGCGCCGTCCAGGTCGATGGAGATGACTTGCCGCCAGCTTTCCGGCGTCATCTTCGTCCAATGCCGCTCGGGCACATTGATGCCGGCGCTGTTGACCAGGATGTCGAGTTTTCCGAACCGGTCGGAGATGTTTTTCACCACCGCATCGACCGCGGCCGCATCCGCAATATCCATCACCTCGACGACGGCTTCGCCGCCCGTCTGCCGAATCATGGCCGCAGTCTCTTCCAGCGGTTCCGACCGCCGGCCGGAGAGGACGGTCACCGCGCCGTCTCGCGCCAGGGCCAAAGCGCCCGCCTGTCCGATCCCGGTGCCGGCGCCGGTGATCCAGGCAACCTTGTTCTGTAGTGACCGCATAGGCTTGCTTACTCCCTGTTTGCTTGCTTGGTCCGCATATGGGGCACGTTACGCTTGGGCCCCTGTCCAGATCAATCCGGCCGGCCCGCTATTGCGATGGGCGGGGAGTCCGGCCACCATGCGCCGCGTCCGGCAACATCGGGAGCGAGACGAGGCATGAGCTGGCAGAAGGAAGTCGACGAGATCAACCGGCGGCGGTCGCTCGCAGCGGAACAGGGCGGGGCCGAGGCCGTCGCGCGCCAGCACGCCAAGGGGCGGCTGACGTTGCGCGAGCGGATCGACGCGCTGGTCGACGAAGGCTCGTTCCGGGAGCATGGGCGGATTGCCGGCGGCGCCGAATATAACGAGGACGGCACGCTCAAAGACCTGACGCCCGCCAATTTCATCGTCGGTTTCGGCAAGATCGACGGACGCCGTTGCGTCGTCGGCGGCGAGGACTTTACCGTTCGCGGCGGGTCGCCGAACGCGGCGGGCCTGCGCAAGAGCGTTTATGCCGAGGATCTGGCCTGTCAGTACCGGGTGCCGCTGATCCGGCTGCACGAGGGCGGTGGCGGCAGCGTGACCGGTTCGAAAGGCAAGGGCGGGCCGGCGGGGCCGGTCGGCGACCCGGTCTATTCGCCGCCGCGCTTCGCCTCGGTCGCCCGTGCGATGGGCGTGGTGCCAGTCGCGACGGCCGCGCTCGGCCCGGTGGCCGGCCTGCCGGCTTCGCGCCTGGTCGCGTCGCACTTTTCCGTCATGACGCGGGAGACGGCGCAAGTGCTGATCGCCGGGCCCGCGGTGGTGGCCCGTGCGCTTGGCGAGCAGGTGACGAAGGAAGAACTGGGCGGCGCGGACGTTCATCTGAAAAACGGCGTCGTCGACAACGTGGCGGAGGACGAACAGGACGCTCTGGCGCAGGTGCGGCGGTTCCTAAGCTACCTGCCGCAGAACGTCTGGGAGGTCCCGGACATGGTGCGGAACGGTGACGACATCGGCCGCACCGACGACGAACTGCTGTCGATCGTACCGAAGGACCGCCGCAAACCGTTCAACATGCGTGCGCTGGTCAAGCATGTGGTCGACGGCGATAGCTTCTTCGAGTTCGGCCGCAAGTACGGGCCCGGGCAGATCACCGGGTTCGCCCGGCTGGACGGTCAGCCCGTCGGCATCCTGGCCAACGATTGCCGCTTTTATGCCGGGGCGATGTCGGCGGAAGGGTCGCGCAAGGTCCGGCGGTTTATCGAGCTTTGTCAGACCTTCACCCTGCCGATCGTCAGTTTCGTGGACGAGCCGGGTTTTATGATCGGCACGGAGTCCGAGAAGGCCGGCGCGATCCGCTGCGGCACGGCGGCGGTGCTGGCGGCGGCAAGCTGCACGGTGCCTTGGGCCTCGGTCATCGTGCGCAAAGTGTTCGGTGTGGCCGGGGCGGCGCATTTCGGGCCCGACGCCTATGTGCTGGCCTGGCCCTCGGCGGAGATGGGCGCCCTGCCGGTCGAGGGCGGTGTGGCGGTCGCCTTCGGGCGGGAGATAGCGGCGGCGCCGGACCCTGAGGCGAAGCGGCTGGAACTGGAGGCGGCGCTTGCCGCGCGGCAGTCGCCGTTTCCCCGCGCCGAGTCGTTCAGCTTTCACGACCTGATCGATCCCCGGGAAACCCGCCCGGCGCTTTGCGAATGGATCGATTGGGTGCGGCCGCTGCTGCCGGGCCTGACGGGGCCGACCACGTTTCCGGTCAGGCCGTGACGGCACGCGGCTAGAGAACGCGTTCTCCAGCCGCGATGTCGATCGGGCGGCCGTAGGCCCGGATTTCCTGCTTGCGGCGCTGCCGGATCCGCTCGTCATGGATGACTTCGGCGATGAAGGCGTCGATCGCCATATCCGGCGCCAGCAGATCCCGCGCGTGGGCCAGCATGTCGGCCTGGGAGCGGTCTTCCAGCCGGGTCGGCGCGTCGCCGAAATGCAGGGCGCCCGGCAGGCTGATATACGCGAAGGCCTCTTCGACCGTGCCGCCTATCTCCGGCGAGAGTTGGAGGTGCGTCAATCGATAGAAGCCGTAGTTGGCGCCGATCGATTCCGTTTCGTGCATCCGTTCGGCCTGGGCCTCGGTCAGCCAGGTGATCGCGACGGTCTCGGCGAAGCCGGCAAGCGGGCAAAGTGTCGCCGGGATCGAGCCGTAGAAGGCGAAGTGGGCTGAGTAGACGCGGGCGAACCCGTTGAGCCTGGCGCGCGTGACGGGGATTGCGTCGGCGCTCGCACCGTATTTCTCTTTGAGCCGGGCAGGGGAGGCGTTGGAGCCGCTGGCGATTACCGGTATGCGGCCGTCGAGATGCCCGGCATCGTCCAGCGCGCGGTCCTCGCCATCGACGAACAGGTAGGACCGGATTTCTTCGGCGAAGGGGTAGCGTTTTGCCTTTTCGACGGGGCTCAAGGCGTGAACTGCTCGTTCAGAATGCGCTCTTCCAGATTGTGCTCCGGATCGAACAGCAGATGCATGTCGATTTCCGGCTCCTCGAAGACCTCGACTTCGGTCACGTCGCGCACCTCCGTCGCGTCGGCGACGGCGCTGACGGATCGCTTGAAGCGGTCCAGGATTTCGAACCGGACCCGCGCCTGACGCGGCAGCAGGGCGCCACGCCAGCGGCGCGGCCGGAATGCGCTGATCGGGGTCAGGGCCAGCAGTCCGGCATCCAAGGGCAGGATCGGGCCGTGGGCCGACAGGTTATAGGCTGTGCTGCCGGCCGGCGTCGCGACCAGCGCGCCGTCGCACACCAGTTCCGGGATGCGGACCTTGCCGTCGATGTCGATCCGTATCTTGGCCGCCTGCCGGGTCTGGCGCAGCAGCGAGACTTCGTTGATCGCCAAGGCTTCCTGAGTCACGCCGGACTCCGTCTGCGCCAGCATCCGCAGGGGATGCAGGATCGTTTCCTGCGCCCGGTCGATCCGCGCCAGCAGGTCGTCTTCGCCGTACTCGTTCATCAGGAAGCCGACGGTGCCGTAGTTCATGCCGTAAATGGGTAAGCCACGGCCCATATAGCGGTGCAGCGTCTGCAGCATGAAGCCGTCGCCGCCGAGGGCGACGATAACGCTGGCGTTCTCCGGCCTGCCGTCACCGTAGAGCTGCTGAAGCCTGGCCCGGGCGGCCAGGGCGTCCTCGGTCTGGGCGGCGACGATCGCGACGATCCTGTCTGTCATACAACGGTCCTCAAGGCTCATCGGCTTGGGCGGCGGTCAGTATAGCCACCGTTGAGCGTCTCGCCAGACGGCTTATACACGCGGTTGCCGGCTTCGGGGTTGCGGCGCCCCGTGGCGGTGGTCATGATGCGCCGAACTTCTCCGGGAAACGCACTATGCCTGTAGGTAGATCGAGAATCTCGTTTCTGGCGCCGATCGTCGCCCTGCTGACGGCGGCCATGGTTTCGAGCGGTTTCGCCGCCGAAGACAATCATGCCGGATACTATTACCCCGATCCCAGCAGCCGGGAGACATATGTTTCGCGGGCCAACACGATGGAGGACGCCAACCGGGAGGTTCGCCTCGGCTTCGTCATCGCGCTGACGCAAAAGCAGCTTTCCGAGCGTTACGCGCCGAGCTACGCGATGTTCGCCAAGGGCGACGAAGCCAACAAGATGATCGTCGTCGCACAGGGAGAGAGCGGCTTTCGCTCGCTGTATCAGGCACGGGGCCTCTTGGCCCAACTCACCGCCGTGGCTCGCAGTTCCCAGCTGTTTCAGGAGTTGGCGGTCGAGGATGTGTTCACGTTCTTCGATCTCGCCAAGCTGATCGGCTTCAAGCAGATAACCGTCACCGACGGCCTGAGCTTCGCGCACCAGGTAAAGCTGGAATAGCGGCTAGCCGCCCGTCACGCTCATATGCCGCGACAGGGCCGGCGCCTGCCGGCGGCGGTCGATGATGAAATCGTGACCCTTCGGCTTCCGGCCGATCGCCTCGTCGATGGCTGCATCCAGGGGGGCGTCGGACTCGCTCTCGCGAAGCGGCGCGCGAAGATCGGCGGCGTCTTCCTGGCCCAGGCACATGTAAAGCGTGCCCGTGCAGGTGAGCCGCACCCGGTTGCAGGATTCGCAGAAGTTGTGCGTGAGCGGCGTGATGAAGCCGAGCCGCCGTCCGGTCTCCTGGACATCGAAGTAGCGCGCCGGCCCGCCGGTCTTATGGGCGCTTTCCTGGAGCGTCCAGTTCTCCGCCAATCGAGCGCGCACGACGGAAAGGGGCAGGTACTGGTCGGTCCGGTCGCCGTCGATATCGCCGAGGGGCATGGTCTCGATCAGCGTGAGGTCGAAACCGCGCTCGCCGCACCAGGCGACCATGCTGTCCAACTCGTCCTCATTGACGCCCTTCAGGGCCACGGCGTTGATCTTAACCTGCAGGCCGGCAGCGGCAGCGGCGTCCAGCCCGGCCACGACCTTGTCGAATTTGCCCCAGCGGGTGATGGCCAGGAACTTGTCCGGGTCCAGGGTGTCCATCGAGACATTGACCCGCCGGACGCCGACCTCGGCCAGCTCCCTGGCGTATCTGGAGAGCTGGCTACCGTTGGTCGTCAAGGTCAGCTCTTCCAGAGACCCGTTATCCAGATGACGGCCCAAGCCTTTGAAAAGGTTCATTATATTGCGGCGAACTAAGGGTTCTCCGCCGGTAATTCTGAGCTTCCTGACACCCTTGCGGATAAAGGCCGCGCATAGCCGCTCCAGCTCTTCCAGGCTGAGAATCTCGGCCTTCGGCAGGAACGTCATGTCCTCCGCCATGCAATAGACGCAGCGGAAATCGCAGCGGTCCGTCACGGACACCCGAAGGTAAGAAATCTCGCGGCCAAACGGATCGATCACGGACAGGATCCCCCTGTTGAAACGACGCCAGACGAGTGCGGCAAAGGCGCACACCGTCACAGTATTTCTTATTAGGATGTGGCAGAAGACCTGCCAGGTAAAGAGGCTATCGCGTAAATTTGCGCGGCTAACCGGCGCAGGGTCTAGCCTTTTTCCGGCTCCGCCAAGGGCAGTTGCACGGAGAACCGGCTGCCGTGACCCGGGGTGCTCTCAACCGTGATATTGCCGCCCATCAGCCTTGCGAACTGGCGCGAAAGCGTGAGGCCGAGCCCGACACCCTCGTTGACGCGGGAGAGGATGTCGTCGTGGAGCTGCTGGAACTTGTCGAAGATCAGATCCTGGGATTCCTCCGGAATGCCGGCGCCGGTGTCCCAGACAACGACATTGACGGCGTTCTTGTGCTCGACCGGCACGAGGTCGACGCCGATGGCGCCGCCGTCCGGCGTGAACTTGATGCCGTTGCTCAACAGGTTCACGAAGATCTGGAAACAGCGGGTCGGGTCGACGTTCAGAACGATGTCGTCGTCGCAGCCGATGCCGCTGATATCGATGTCTTTTTCCTCGGCCCTCAGCGCAATCATTGCACGGGCGTCCCGCAATACTTCCTTCAGTTGGACCCGACCGACATGCAGTGGCAGCGAATCCATCTCCAGGCGGGCCACGTCGAGACAGTCGTTGATCAGGCTCAGCAGATGGCGCCCGGCCTGGCTGACTTCGCCGATGTAATCCAGATAGCGCTCGTTCAACTCGCCGAACGGTTGCATTTTGACCAGATCGGCAAACCCAATAATCGCGTTCAGGGGCGTGCGCAGTTCGTGGCTCATGGTGGCCAGGAATTCGTCCTTGGCGTGTTTTGCCGCAGTCGCGCGCTGCGCTGTCAGCTCCAACTGGGTGTTTTTATTGGTAAGCTCTTCCAGCGCGCTTTCCAGGGCACGCTTAGAGCGGCGGGCCGAGTCTTCCGCATGGATGCGCGCGGTCACGTCGGTGCCGGCGCCGCGGTAGCCGCGGTAGACGCCGGCATCGTCGAACACCGGCACGCCGCTCAGGTGGAAGGTGCGCTTTTGGCCGTCGACCGGGGTGATCTCGACCATTGCGTCTCGGAACGGCAAGCGGGCTTCGATTGAGGCGACAACACCGTTGGGTTGTTCGGCGTCGCCCGGGAAGTTGCCGATTGAAAACAGGCCGCGCCCCTTGATCAGAAAGGCCGGCAGGCCCAGCGCTTCCGTAATCCTGTCGGAAACGAAAGTCAGATTGCCGTCCGCATCGATTTCCCAGATCCAGTCGGATGTCGCGCGCATCACATCGACGAAGCGCTTGCGCTCGCGGCTGGCCCTGGCGACCGCCTCCGTTTCCCGGGTGTTCTCAACGAAACTGCCGGCGACCGCGATCAGTTTGCCCTTGCCGTCGTGGACGGCAAAGTGGCGCGAGCTGAAATGCCGAATGTTCGGGCTGACGCCGAAATTCTCCCGGATCGTCCGGGTCTCTCCGCTGCGTCCGACGTCCTCGGCCATGCCTTTATGCCGTTCCGGCAGGTCCTGACGCGGCGCCAACTGCGTTCCTTCGGCAATTGACACGATTTGCCAATAGCCGCTGTTGGCATAGAGGAGCGTACCGTCGGGCCGCGCAATGTACATTGCCTCGGCATGTTCCAGTACGGCCTCGCAGAGTTCAACATTGATCAGACGGGCGCCCGACCCATCCTCGGTATGCTGATTGGCGGGTTCGGCAACGAACAGGGTCGCTAAGTCGGTGAGCTTTTGCATCTGACGTCTCTAATCCGGGTCCCAGGCGGTCGTCGTCTAACGTTAGTGTTCGGTAGCCAGCCGTGGTTGCGGGCTGGTGGTCTTACGGTCAAGTTCTTCGATCGCATCGATGTAAGCGCTGTCCCGGTGCCAATAACGAATGGCCGTTTTGGCATTGCTGCGCGGAACGCCGTCAAAGAACCTCAAAATCTCATTCAACTTTTGCGGATTGGTTACGACGTTCGTCACATGGCCTTCGTAAGCGCCCCGCGTTAGCAAAAACACGGTCGCGAAGTTGGCGCGGCCAAAATCGATCGCCTTGCAGGCCAGGGCCAGGCCCTCGCCGCCGGGATCGTATACAAGGTGGTTCGCGGTATTCGAACCGACATCCAACAGAAGAGCCAGGCCGGCGACGAACATCGACACCTGGCCCTCACGTAGGGCCTGAACCAGGAACCTTTCGGTCAGCAGGTTCTTGCTCTGCATTTCCGCGGCAAGTCGATCGGCCGGGCTCAGCGCTTCGCCGCCGCCAGCCCGGGCGACCACGCTTTCCGTGGCCTGCTCGATCTGCTCGTCCAACTCGATCACATCGACGGAAAAGGTTTCCAGAATGTGGTGGCGCAATGCCGCCGATACCCACCAGAACATGCGATGCGCCAGGACCGGTGGCAGGTCGGGCCGGCGCAACAGCGGTTCCCGGAATCGGTCCACACGGCGGGACTGGTCGACCAGATAGTCCATTGCCCGTTGAGAAATTTGTGCGTCGTGGTTTTCCACGAGGCGGGCAACAACATCGTCTTCGCCATAGTCCACCAAAGCATCGGTCACGTCGATCGTAAGGCCTTCGCGTGCCGCTACCGCCATGCGGTGTTCAAGCGTGCGATGCCGTACGATTTCAATCAGATCCGGGTCGTCCAGCAGACGGCTGTTCAGCAGAATTGGCCGGGCGACGGCAATTTCGTCATGGGCCAGCAAGCTGACCAGATCCGCCGGTGCATCGTCCGATTGGGCCAGGCGTTCCGCCAGACTCCGGCGAACCTCGGTCTCGATCTCGCTGACCAGTTTTGCCAGGATGTCCCGCATCAAGGCGCGTTCGCGGTCGCTCAGTTGGCCTTCGGCGGACACGAACAGGTCGGAGATATTCTCGAACAGCGCGCGGCGGCTGTCGCCGGCGCGGCGTTGAGCCAATCCGATGAGGTCGCGCAGTTGATCGGGATCTACCGCCGCCATACCTAATCGGTCTCCTTTCATCCTGTCGGAGACGCCGGACGCCAGGCTATCGAAATCCGATACCCCAACGGCCGCGACCCACGGACCACCCTCCGTGAGGGTCACACTTTCGGCGATGCGAATTTCCCCAGCGATTGTCACGTCGCTAAACCGCCACCCCAGATGATTCGGCCTATATGCTTAACAAATCATTACACAGCTTAACAGTAATTTCGAACAATTGGCGATAATGTCCTGACTCCACGTGATATTTTGGCTTCATCCCCAATTGCCTGTGTGTGGACCTTCCATTAGGTGGAAAACCCTGCCTGCAGGCTAGGGTGAATCGGAATTGTTTCGGATTCACCGAAACTTAAGAGGTATCGGGCAGGTTGATTGGATCGTTTTTCGGCGGCGCTCCCAGGGGATCGGCTGGCGCCTGGAACGCACAAAGAACGCGAAAATTTCGGCATCTGGGTTGAAGGAAGAAAGCATGGATAACCGGGCGACCATGGAAGACGCTCGCGACAGCGGGTCAGCGCCGGGCGCCGCGGCCGAGGCCGATAGCACCCGTGGGCGCGCGGCCGGGTTCGACGCCCAGGCCTATCACGATTTGAGCCGGTTGATCGAGCGTCTGCACCGCCGTTTTCTGGATGTGCTGCGGACCGAGCTCAACCACCTGGAAATCAATGACATCAACGCCGTGCAATGCTTGCTGCTGAGCAATATCGGCGATGAGGAAATCAACGTCCGGAACCTGATGGAAAAGGGCTACTACCTCGGCTCCAACGCTTCCTACAACATCAAGAAGCTGGTCGAGGCTGGTTACCTCAATCAGGAGCGGTCGCCGCATGACCGCCGGTCGACCATTCTGCGCCTGTCGGAAAAGGGCCTCGCCATGTGTGCCCAGATCCGCGCCGCGGAGGATAAGCTGGCGGCGACCCTGTCGGACAGCAATCTCGATCTGGACACAACCCTGGATAGCTTGTTGAAAGTCGAACGAGTCTGGGCGGATCGCATCCGCTACGGCTCCTGATCCAGCCAGATCTATCCAGTTCGCATCTTAAGCGGCCGGCGGGTAACCGCCGGCCGCTTGCGTTTTGGACTAGGCCTGTTTCGCCGGAATTCGGCGGTTCGGTCCGACTCACATTTCAACGCCGCAAGGATTGAGCCGGGGGGGCTGCTATGGCCTTATAGGGCTGGTTTGCGCGGGCCAAGGCGTCGTGCTCCGGTATCGCAGGGATTTCAGTATGACGGTCACGGCGCCAAACATCGGCCGCGACGCCAGGATTATCGGCCTGATCGGTTCGGGCCATTTCATGAGCCATTTTTATATCTTCGCGCTGCCGCCCCTGTTTCCGATCCTGAAGCAGGAGATGGGGATCGGCTACGCATCGCTCGGCTTGATACTCACTGCCTTTCACGCGGCGTCCGGCGCCGCGCAACTGCCCATCGGTTTCGTTGTCGACCGGGTCGGCGCGCGGGCTATCCTGATCGCCGGCCTAGTGCTGGGCGCGCTTGCTTTCATTGCGATGGGCATGAGCGGTTCCTACACCGCCCTTATCGTCTGCGCCGTAGTCGCGGGGGCGGCCAACAGTGTGTATCACCCAGCGGACTACTCGATCCTGTCCCATGCGGTCGGGTCGGACAGGATGGGCCGCGCTTTCAGCCTACATACCTTCTCCGGCTATGCCGGTGGAGCTGCTGCGCCGCCGGCGATGGTGGCGATTGCCAGTTTCTGGGGCTGGCAGCCGGCTCTAATAACCGCCGGTATTGTCGGATTGGTCGTCGCGGCAGTCTTGATTCTGGGCGCCGGTGATCTGGTGGACAGAAGCGGGGAACGGGACGAAGCGAAACCGTCGGCGGCGTCGACGAAAGATGGTATCGGCCTGTTGCTGACGCCGGCGATCATGCTCTGCTTCCTGTTCTTTATGTTGCTGGCGATGTCCGCCGGCGGCATCAACAGTTTCGCCGTCGCAGCCTTCGTCGACAGTTTCGACGTCGCGTTGCCGGTCGCGACCGCGGCGTTGACGGCGTTTCTGGTCGGCAGCTCGGTCGGCATCTTGGCCGGTGGGGTGATTGCCGACCGGACGCGGCATCACGAACGGGTGGCGATGGCGGGCTTCGGCGCGACGGCGGCCATCGTGCTGCTAGTCGGCAACGTCGCTATGCCGACGGTTCTGCTGATTGGCGCTATGGGCGCCGGCGGTCTGCTGTTTGGCATGATCATGCCGTCGCGCGACATGCTGGTGCGCCGGGTGACGCCGCCCGGCTCCATGGGCAAGGTGTTCGCCTTTGTTTCGGTCGGTCTAAGCCTGGGCGGCGTGATAACGCCGGCTCTGTTCGGCTGGATCATGGATTGGGGCGATCCGCGATGGCTGTTCTGGCTGGCCGCGTCATTCATGCTGCTGGCCCTGCTGACTGCCTTCGCGACACGGACCACGCACCGATAGCCGCAAGGGCGGTCGGTCCTTAAACGGCCGGCTGCGCCTCGCTGGATGTCAGGCTTCGCCCTCTGGCGCCGATCCTGTCTTTCAGCAAAAGGAACGGCTTCTCCACCACATAGTGTAGGAGCAAGGCAGCCAACACCGTCACGGTCAGATAGACCGGCAAGAACAAGGCAAATTGCGTTGTCGTCGCAAGATCGGCAAATCCCGGCAGCGTATTCAACAAAGCTGCTGTGCCCGGAAACAAAGGGAAGTGAACGAGGTACCAACTGTAGGAAATCCGGGCGAGGAAGAACAGGACCTGTCCTCGGAAGAGTTTCCTGGGCCCACCGCCGAGTGCGAGGGCCAACAGCATGGCAGCCATTCCCCCCGCCAGCAGCGTTTGCTGCACCGTTTTGTCGAAAAGGTCGATGTTGTCCAACATGGGTGTCGCGGCGATCAGCCAGGCGACGCAAGCAAACCCAAGCCAGAACAGACCATGGATCGATCGCGGCCGTTGCGTCCATCTGTAGAGGGCGCGGTCGCGATAAATCAACGCACAGAGTGTTCCGAGCAGAAGCGCATCCAGGCAAAGATGGAAGGGACTCCGGAAGACATAGAAGAATTCATCGTAGGTCTCGATGTCCGGGTGGCCGACATGCGTTAGGTACCGGGCGGCAGGCACCGAGATGACGAGCAGAATGACGGCAGCGTACTGCAGCCCCCGGTATTTCAGGCGCAGCACGGTGAGCAACAGCAGCGGTGCGAGCAGATAGAACTTCTCTTCGACGCCCAGCGACCAGAACGTGACGACAATGTTCGCCGGAAAATAGTCCTGCAGGAACAGAATGTGGTAGCTGGCGCTGAACCACACGAATTCAGTGGTGATCCGATGCAGCGGAAACCATCCGGCCAACGCCATGGCAAGCACCGCGTAGTAGGCGGGTACGATGCGAAGTGCCCTTTTGGCGACATAGGTGCCGAGATCGATGCGTTGACGATCCGCGTCCCAGCGTTTGATGAAGTATCGGGCGATCAAAAAGCCGCTTAGAACGAAGAACAGATCGACCCCGATCCATCCGTTGATCAACGGCGTTCCGGCATCCCAGCCGCCGATCGGCAGAAGGGGCCCGGGCTGATCCCAGAACGGCCGTGACGCATGGCGGGCCAGGACCAACAGTATGGCGATGGCGCGCAAACCGTCGAGTTCGGGAATGGATTTGGAATCGCGATGCATGGCGACGTAGTCGCGCGTGGCGACCATCGCGCGTCTCCACCCTGTCGCACTACGAACGGTTGCCACGAGCTAACCGGAGATGCCGAGCGTCTGCCTCAATGCCGGCCGCCGCATCTTCCAGATCACCGAGTCGACGATGTAATGGTGGAAGTTGATGGTCTGATAGATGACGATTACGGCGCCGAACGCCAGGGCGGTAGCCGTCAGTTGAATGCCGAGATAGATCGCGCTCGATATTGCAATGCAAATCAGGAAGTAGCCGATTGCCCAGCGCCTTTGGCTGATCGTCGACAGGAACCGGGCGTCGTCTGTAACGCCTTTCTCGAACCGCTTGGTGTTATAGAGCCAGACGAACAGGACGTATTGCGCGTTGTGCCAGATGTTGATCACCAACCAGCCATAGGTGATGTCCTGGATCAGCACATAGCCGACGAAAAAAACCAGGTGATGGCTTAGGAGATACAGGCTGTGGGCCAGGGGGAGGCGGCCCTGCAGCCACGCGTATAGGCGCGTCGCGAACCACCAAAGGAACGCGGTCGCGGCCAGGACCCCGGCGATCTGGACCGCGATGTCGGGGACCGGAATGACGCGGAGTTCCTGACCTAGGAATGTCTCCGGCGCCTGGTTGGAGCGATACAGGATGCCCCAGACCGGCGTGAGATAGAGCGTGATAGCGGCCAGCCGGTCGTCCTCGACCAGCAGGCCGTCGGACTTCCGCTTATACGCCTTGGAGATGCCGTAGCTCTGCCGCGTGTAGTGAAACCACTGCCAGTAGAGATAGATCGTGGCCAGCGTCCAGATGCCGATGCCGAAAGCCAGGGCCACGGTTGCCCCCAGCACCAGGAACGGCAGGCCAAGCACCAGGAAGCGGTGCTCGTTGAAACTGGCGCGGTCGAAACAAAGCCGGGTGTAGGTCGCGATGACGTGGTGATAGCCCAACAGCCAGAGGTCGAGCAGCAGGATCGGCGCGAACAGCCGAGGATCGATCACCACCAACCAGCCGGATGCGATGGCCAGCGTCGCAATGCCAACGATGAAAGTCAGATCGAAGGAAGGGCTTCGCAGCCAGCCGGGGGCGGCCGCATCAGGGCTTGTCGCTATCGCCATCGTCGCCTCCGTCGGGCGCCATTCGGCGCTATTCCGCAGGCTAGCGCCGGATGATTGCCAATCCGCTAACGGGTCGGCCGCGCGCCGGTATGGTTAGGCAATTCTTAACAGCGGCGGCATTGTCGCCGGACGACGCTTTGTGGCCTTATGGCGGTGCACCGAATTCGAGGGATTGGCATTGTGGAAATGACCCGGAAAACCGGCGTTACCGGCGGCGACGCTCTGGTAGAGACCTTGTGCGCCCATGGCGTGGATACCGCCTTCACGGTTTCCGGCGAGAGCTTCCTTTACGTCCTGGATGCCATGCGCCGCCGACCGGACCGGATCAGGCTGCTCGCCACTCGGCACGAGGGCGGTGCCGCATTCGCGGCGGAAGCGTACGGCAAGATCGCGCGGCGGCCGGCGGCGGTGCTAGTCAGCCGGGGGCCGGGCGCCAGCAACGCGGCGATCGGAGTGCATACCGCGCGGCAGGATTGCACGCCGATGCTGCTGTTCATCGGCCAGGTCCGAACCCGGTCTCGCGGAAGGGAGGCGTTTCAGGAAATCGACCATCACCGGATGTTCGGAAGCCTGGCCAAGGCCGTCCTGGAGCCGCGCGACGCGGGAGCGATCGCCGACGTCACGGCCGAGGCCGTCGGGTTGAGCATGGCGGGCCGGCCCGGGCCGGTCGTCGTCGCGCTACCGCGCGATTTGACCGAGATGGAACTGGACCGGTTTTCCGTGCCCGAAAGGCGGCCGAGTTCCGGTCACCTGTCCGACCCGTCGGCGACGGCAAGCGCGGCGGAGGCGGTCGGCAAGGCGAACCGTCCGCTGATCGTGGCCGGCGAGTTGGTGTCGCAGCAGGCGTCGTCGGCCGCCCTGGCCGCCTTCGCGGAGGCCTGCGGCGCGCCGGTGATGGCGGCCTATCGGCGGCAGGATGTCATGGACAATCGCCATCCGGCTTATGCCGGGCATCTGGAAATCAACCGGATGCCGTTCCAACGCGATGCTTTTGCCGAGGCCGACTTGATCGTCGCCGTCGGCAGCCGCCTGGATGGCATTACCGCCGAGGACGGGGCGCTGGTCCGGCCCGACCAGGTTTCGATCCAGATCTATCCGGATGCCGCCGTGCTGGAGCGCTCCGGGTGTGCGATGCCTGTTTTCAGCGATGTCGCACCGGCGTTAGCCGACCTTACCGCTGCCGCAAGCCCGCCGCCGCCGGAGCGGATGGCCTGGCGCGACGCGCTGCATGGGGCGTTCCTGGATTTCTCGTTGCCGGAGGCGGTTGCCGCGTCCGGCGCCGTGGACCTGGCCAAGGCCGTGGCCGGTCTGCAAACCGTGCAGCCGGTCGACACCGTCATCGTGACCGACGGCGGCAGTTTTGCCCGATGGGTGCATCGGTTCTATCGCTTTACCGCGCCGCACAGCCAGGCAGGACCGATGTCGGGCGCCATGGGATATGCAGTCCCGGGTGCGATCGGCGCCGCGCTGGCCCGTCCGGGCGCGACGGCGGTCGCGTTCGTCGGCGACGGCGGATTCATGATGAGCGGCCAGGAGATGGTGACGGCGGTCGAGCATGGCATTCCCATCAAAGTGGTCGTTTGCGACAACGGCGCGCATGGATCGATCTTGGCGGGACAGATCGGGGCATTCGGCGACAATGCGGATTACGGCACGGTGCTGGCCAGTCCGGATTTTGCGGCCGTTGCCCGCGCCTACGGGGCGGCGTCGTGGCGAATTGAACAGACGGATGAATTTTTGCCGGCGATGCGGGAGGCGTTGGCGTACGATGGCCCGGCCTTGCTTCACCTGATTACCGACCGGCGGGATATCGCACCGTTCGGGGCGGGCAAAGACGCCGTGTAGAGGCGAAAGGTTGGATTGAACAGTTCTTGGGACAGCCATGATCGAGCATGAATACGTAGACCTGGACGGGGTGCGCCTGCACGTCGCGCGCGAGGGGGATGGCGACCTGATGCTGTTCGCCCACGGTTTCCCGGAATTCTGGTACGCCTGGAAGAACCAGCTAGAGGAGTTCGGTGAGGATCATCTGGCCATCGCGCCCGACATGCGCGGCTACAACCTCTCATCCAAACCGGAGAAGGTCGAGGATTACGCCGTGGCGAACGTGGTCGGCGACATCGCCGGGCTGGCGCGGCATTTCGGGCAGGAGCGCTTTACCCTCGTCGCGCATGACTGGGGCGGTGTTGCGGCCTGGGCGTTCGCCATGACTCACCCGGAGATGTTGAAGCGGCTGGTTATCGTCAACGCGCCGCACCCCGGCACGTTCCTTCGGGAAGTGGCGGCGAACCCGGCTCAGACGGAAGCCTCGCAATATATGCGGTTCTTCCGCACGCCGGAGGCGGAGGCCGTGCTGAGCCAGAACGATTTCTCCGTCTTGTGGGAGCGTGTGTTCGCGGCAGCCGAGGCGAATGGCGTGATGAATGAGGCCGACAAAGCCGCCTATATTGAGGCCTGGTCGCAGCCCGGCGCTTTGACCGGCGGCCTGAACTGGTACCGCGCGTCGTCGTTCGATATTCCGGAAGCGGGTAAGGCCGCCGGGCCGGCCCCAGAGATTAACAAGGATGCGTTCAAGGTCGCGGTGCCGACCCTGGCTATCTGGGGCGAGAAGGACACGGCCTTGCTGCCAAGCCTGCTGGACGGGCTGGAGGAGTATGTGCCCGACCTGACCGTGCGGCGAATTCCCGACGGCAGTCATTGGGTGATCCACGAATATCCCGATCTGGTAAACGGCTATATCCGAGAATTCATCGCCGACGGATAGGGGCGGCGGAGGTTCAAACGGCTCCGGCGCGTTGATCCATGAAGATCCGGCTGCTCAGGAAGCCGAATAGAAACCGCTCGAAGCTCTGCGGTCGGCGCTCGGCGCTCAACAGCGCCTCGAAACCGCCGCGGTCGATGAGGTCGAATATGGGACCGTCCGACAGCATGTAGTCCCTGGTCCTGTTATCCATGGGGTCGGGTGAAATTGGGCTCGCCGGTCCTGCCAGATTGCGGTCGCAGCGGATCTTATCCGGCACGAGGTCGAGCAGCACATCGCGCAGCACCGCTTTGTTATATCCGTTACGGATTAAATGCTCGGACGGCATTGTGTTGGTGAACTCGACGACCGAGGTGTCGAGAAACGGCGCATGGTAGTCGAGCCCGAGTGCGGTTGCGTGGAATGCTTCGGCCTGCAGCCCGACGGGAACCGTCTCCGCGCAGAGCTCGTTCAGCATGCGGTTGCGCAGCAGCGAGTCGGTGTGCGCGGTTTCTTCGAATGACTCGCCGAAATCCTCGGTTGCCAACGCGGAATAGGCGTCGGAATCCGGATAGAGGTGGCTCCGAAACTGCGGGTTGTCGAAATAAAGTTCGGGATTGGCGAGCGGCGAACCGACAACCTGTGGGGACACATATTTGTGCCAGGCTTCCAATTGCTCGCGGTAGAAGGGCTGACGGCGGAGCTGGTAGAGCTGAAGATTGAAATGGTCGCTATTGCCGGTCAGCAACTCGTCAGCGCCGATTCCGGAGAGCAGGGTATGGCAACCGTCAGCGGACGCGGCCTCCGCCGCGAAACGGGTTTCGTAGCATTCGGGGGAGCAGACAGGCTGTCCCTGTGCCGAGACCTGTTTGGATAGGTTGTCCAAGAGGCTGCCGTTGGCAGGCATCGTCACTTGGCGGTGCGGCCAACCGCAGCCGTCCCACTCGGATCCGGCCGCGGCGCCGTTCCGGCGGATATAGGCTGTGACATCGCGCCCGAGGTGGTGCTTTGCGATGGCCGCAAGCGCGATGGAATCGATGCCGTCCGACCCATGCGGCAGGCAAATCGCGGCCGGGCCGTCCTGCTTGCGCAAATGCCGTTCCATGGCGTCGATCAGCACCTCGCGCAGACTGCGCACTGCCTCGGCGTAGCGCATGGCACGCGGTTTATGCTCAGGCGTCCAATTGCGCGTTATCTGTGGTTCTTCGCCGCTAGAGACGGTCAGGTTGTGCGCGGCCGGCAGGGAATGGATTCCAGCGAAGAACGTTTCGCTCCCCTTGAACAACGACCGGTCGCCGTTGATTAGAAAGCGCAGGATATGATTGTGGTTGGCCGGCACGGTTTGTCCGGACAGCGCCTCGATGTAGGCAACATCGGATCCGAACCAGAATCCGGTCGGGGTCTCCCGGTAATAGAGGGGCCGGCTGCCGAAGCGGTCGCGCGATAGCAGCAGTTTACCGGTTGACTTGTCGAACAAAGCGAAGGCCCAACTGCCTTCGAATTTCGCAATGCAGGCTTCGCCGCACGACAGATAGCTTTGCAGAACGATCTCCGCGTCGGTGCCGTCGCGGAACCTGACGCCGCGTTCTTCGAGGGTGAACCGAAGCTGATCGCGGTTACAGAGATTGCCGTCGAAAACCAGCGTAATGCCGCCGTTTTCAAGCGGCGGATCGACATGTTCGCCGGGCTTCTCCTGGGCCGACTGAAGCAGCGCCAGATGGTCGGCTCCATTGCTGAAGCGATTTGCGTGTTGATGATGGGCGCCGCGCTTTTGCATGGCGGCAAGTGCGGCCCTGATACGCCCGTCGTCCGAGGGTGAGCGTCCGAGATATCCGGCTATACCTGCCATGACACCGACCGATACTGTCGCGAAAAAGAACTGGGGCTAGGCGAGGATGCCCGTGGCCAGGGCGAGCGAGTCCTCGAACGTGTAGGACCAGTGCGGCCGCGTCATACGCATGACCGTGCTGACGAAATCCGCGAACTCCTCCTCGGTTTCCACCGAGAGCCGCAGGCTGGAAAGGTCCCGCGGCGCGCTGAAGTTGATGATCCGGAAACGTCGGGGCTGACTGTAATAGAAGGCCGTGATATCGCCCCGCTCGGCCGGAGTGGCCAGTTTCGGCAGGGCGGACCGCAGGGTTTCCGCGGAAACGACCTCAACGACCTCACCGGTCGGGAATGTCGCGGGATGCCGGTTGGTAACGAGATCGGGCAGTTCGCAACCGAATAGGTTAAGGGCGCGGTCGACCAATCGATAGTCAAGCAGCGGGCTGACTTGGGATAGACGGACAAATCCGTCTACTGGTCCGGCCGCCAGCAGCCGTTCGTAGGCTGTCGCCAGGTCGCCGGCAGTAACGCGAACGCAGTCGAAGCCTTCCGACTGACAATAGTCGCCAAGTGGATCGTCTACCGCCTGATCTGTGGTTACCACGACAATGTCCTGGGTGGTCGGGCATTGCCGCAAGCTTTCGACCAAATAGCCCAGTACGGGCTTGCCACTCACTTGCCGCAGGATGGTACCCGGCGCATGGGTTGCCCCCATGCTTGCCTCGATAACGAACGGTACCTGCATCACGCCACCTCTTGAACAACAGGTGAATAATGCTGAACCCGCGAGGTAAAAATTTCGCTAACTATTTGAAATAATGCAAAAAATTGGAACAGAATACGTCTAAAATTGTCGTCAAATACAGTGTAAAGAAGGCGCGAATTAATCGATGGGTAACTAAATGCGCGCAACACTACAGACCCTGATCAGATCGGCAAACGAACGGTGTCCCGAAGGGGACCGGCACCCCGATGCAGCGCGCCAAAACAGCCTCGACCCCGACCTTGCCGTATGGCCGCCATCTCATCGAAGATGACGATATCTCGGCGGTTACCGATGTTCTCAAAGGGGACTGGCTGACGACCGGGCCGACGGTTGCTGCTTTCGAAGCCGCTTTGGCGCGTCAACTGGAAGCCGAGTTCGTTATCAGTTGCAACAGCGGGACTGCGGCGTTGCACATGGCCTGTGCCGCTCTGGATATCGGCCCTGGCGACAAAGCCATCGTTCCGGCGGTCACATTCCTGGCGACGGCCAATGCCGTCCGTTACATGGGCGCCGACGTCGTCTTCGCCGACTGCGACCCGACATCGGGTTTGATGCGTCCGGACGATTTCGAAGGGGCGCTCGACCGGGCTGGCGACCCGGTGAAAGCGGTTCTGCCGGTCCATATGGCGGGCCAATGCGCGGATCCGGAAGCGATTGCCCGCATTGCCGGCGAACGGGGCATCAGGGTGGTTGAAGACGCCTGTCATGCGTTAGGCACCCGCTACCGGACCGGCGACGGCGGCATGATCGCCGTCGGGTCGTGCGGCCATTCCGACATGGCCGTTTTCTCGTTTCACCCGGTCAAGACCATTGCGATGGGCGAGGGCGGCGCGGTCGCCACCAACGATGCAGAGTTGGCGGCTCGACTAACCGCCTTTCGCAACCACGGCATGACCCGAGACGCCGACCGGTTTCGGTACCCGGAATTGGGACTGGCAAAAAATGGCGAACCGAACCCCTGGTACTACGAAATGCCGGCGCTCGGCTTCAACTACCGGGCGCCGGACATCAACTGCGCCCTCGGCCTCAGCCAGCTTGGCAAGCTGGAACGTTTCATCGCCCGGCGCCGCCAGCTTGCGCAGCGCTACGACACGCTGCTGCAGCCACTCGGCAATATGATCCGTCCGATCCATCGGGTAGAGAATTCCGTACCGGCCTGGCACCTCTACCCCGTCTTGATCGATTTCGAGCAACTGCCGATCGACCGCGCGGCCTTGATGCTGCATTTGGCGGAACGTGGCGTCGGTACCCAGGTCCACTACCTGCCGGTTCACTTACAACCCTACTACCGCAACCGTTACGGCGACAAGATTCTGGCCGGCGCGGAATCCTACTACGCGCAAACTCTTTCACTGCCGCTGTTTCCTGCCATGGCCGACGACGACGTGGATCGCGTGGTCGAGGAACTGGCCGCGGCCGTCGGCGATTAAGTTACGGGAGCAAGGACAATGGTACGATTTGGCAAGCGCGAGGTCGGCGACGACGCGCCGGTGTTCGTTACCTTCGAGGCCGGACCAACCCACGATGGTCTGGAATCCGCCAAGCGCCTCTGCAAGCTGGCGGCCGACGCCGGCGCGGATGCTGTGAAATTTCAGGTCCTGGATCCGGACCGGTTGGTGGCTGACCGTAAGCAGATGTTCGCTTTCGACGTCCTGGTCGACCGCGCAACGGGCAAAACCGAAACGGTCGAGGAGCCGCTCTACGATCTGCTTTGCCGCCGGTCAATGCCGGAATCCGATTGGCGCGACCTGAAGAAACACTGCGACAGCCTGAACCTGGCGTTCTTCGCCACCGTTTCCTTCGAAGAAGATGTCACGCTGATGGAGAGCCTTGGCTGCGACTCCATCAAGATCGCGTCGGCGGACGTCAACTATCTGTCGTTTATCCGCCGCGTCGCGCGCACCGGCATGTGCGTTCAGTTGGATACGGGCAATGCGACCATCGGCGAGATCGAGCAGGCGGTCGACGCCATCCGGCGGGAGGGCAACGAGAACATCATTATCCATCAATGCCCGTCCGGATATCCGGCCCGGCTGGAAAGCATCAACCTTCAGATCATTCCCACGCTGAAGCGGATGTTCCCGTATCCCGTCGCCTTTTCGGATCACACGCCGGGGCGGGACATGGATATCGCCGCCGTGGCCCTGGGCGCCTCGCTGGTCGAGAAGACCATTACCGAGGATCGCACGACCCGCAGCGTCGAGCACATCATGTCGCTGGAGCCCGGCGAGATGATCGAGTTCGTCGAGGCGATGCGCGACGTGCAGACTGCTTTGGGCGGCCCGCGCAGGATCATGCATGACGCGGAGTTGGAGAAGCGTGTTGCCGTTAGGCGCAGCGCGCACCTGACCAAACCGGTCAAGGCCGGCCAATGCCTGAGCAAGATCGAGGTGGAATTCCGCCGTCCGGGTTATGGTATCGCGCCGGATCTCTACGAGCAGTTGGGGCACCGCACTTTCAAGGCGGACCTGCCGGCGGGCCAGATGATTCAGTTGGCCGACCTTGCCTGAACCTGCCTCTTCTTCCGTTCTGGCGATCATTCCGGCGCGCGGCGGCTCCAAGCGGCTGCCGCGTAAGAACATCGTCGATTTCTGCGGTAAACCCATTATCGCCTACACGATCGGGGCGGCGTTGGAGAGTGGGCGGTGCCGCCGTGTGGTCGTGTCGACCGAAGATCCCGAGATCGCCGAGGTAGCCCGGCGGTTCGGCGCCGATGTCGACGATCGTCCGGCGCATCTGGCGGGCGACGGGGTCGGCGCGGTCGACGTCTGCCTGGACCTGCTGGATCGGGAGGAAGTCGCCGGCGACGCCGACAAGGTGTTCTGCTGCCTCTATCCGACGGCCCCAATGCGGGGCGCTTCCGATATCGCCGCGGTGATCGATCTGGTCGAGCCCGGCCGTTTCGATTTCGCCATGGCCGTGACGGCCTTCGACCTGCCGCCGCATCAGGCGCTGAAGATGGAACCGGGCGGGCAGGCAAATCCCTTGTTCCCGGATCTGGTAAAGAAGCGGGACGACGAGATCGGCCGCGTTGTTGTCGACAACGGCAGCACCTACGCCGCCACGGTTGAAGCGTTCCGCAAGCATCGCACCTTCTACGGTCCGGCCTTGCGCTGCCACGAGATGCCGCGCGGCCGTTCGGTCGATATCAACGTTGCCGAGGACCTTGAGTTCGCCAGTTATCTCTACCGGAGGCAGGTGGCGTGAAGCTGCTGGTGGTCGGATGTGGCTCGATCGGGCGCCGCCACGCTGGCAATGCGGCAGCGCATGGGACGGTCGGTATTGTCGATTTCGATTCCGCGCGAGCCAAGGACGTCGCGACCTCACTGAGTATCCGTGCCTTCGACGATCTGGATACTGGGCTGCGTTGGCAGCCTGACGGGGTTATCGTCGCAGTGCCGCACGATCAGCATCTGCCCGTGGCTGTGCGCGCGGTCGAAGCCGGTTGCCATGTGCTGATCGAGAAGCCGATTTCGAACGGCCAGGAGGGGCTGACCGCATTTCTGGATCGGGCGGATGCCCTGGACCGCAAGGTGCGGGTGGTCTGCAATATGCGCTTCCATCCCGGTCCGGCCACATTGAAGCAAGCCGTGCCGAGGATCGGCCGCGTCCTGTTCGCCCGCGCCCAGTACGGCAACTATCTCCCGGACATGCGCCCTGGCGCGGACTATCGCGAGCTCTATTGCGCACGCGCCAAAGCCGGCGGCGGCGTGATCCTGGACGCCATCCACGAGATCGACTACGTGACCTGGCTGCTGGGCGAGACCGAGACGGTGGCCTGCGGCGCCGGACGCCTGAGCGACATGGACATCGACGTGGAGGACTACGCGGCGATCGCGCTGCGTCATCGCGGCGGCGCGCGTTCCGAAATCCATCTCGACTATCTGCAACGGGCGAAACGGCGCGGCTGCGAGATCGTCGGCAGCGAGGGAACGCTGGTCTGGCTGAGCGAAGGCAAGCAGCCCGAGCGGTGCCGTGTGCGCTTGTATGAGGCCCAGTCCGGTGAATGGCAGGACCTGTTCGCCGATGAAGACCTGGATGCCAACCTACCGTACGAAACGCTGATGGCGCGGTTCGCCAGCCTGATTACGGGCGCTGAAGACGACGGTCTCCTCGACGGCCGGACCGCGGCGTCGGAACTTGCCGTTGCACTTGCCGGAAAACGCGCGGCGTCCGACGAGCGCGTGCAGCACTTAAGGAAATCGGCCTGATGTTGAAGCATGTGAAAGCGCGCTATCGCCAATCCCAGGCCATGTTGGAACGGGCTGAGAAAGTCATTCCGCTGGGTTCCCAGACGTTCTCGAAGTCGCGCATTCAGTTTCCGGAGGGCGCGGCGCCGCTGTTCCTGGACCGCGGGCAGGGCGGCCGCGTCTGGGACGTGGACGGCAATGAATATGTCGACCTGATCAACGGCCTCTGTTGCGTCAGCCTCGGCTATTGCGACCCGGATGTGGACGACGCGATACGGGAGCAACTCGGGCGCGGGATAACCTTCAGCCTGGCGACCCGGCTGGAAAGCGTGCTCGCCGAACGGTTGGTAGAGCTAATCCCCTGCGCGGAAGCGGTTCGGTTCGGCAAGAACGGGTCGGACGCGACGCTCGGCTGTGTGCGCGTCGCCCGTGCCGCGACCGGACGGGAAAAGATCGTGGCGGTCGGCTATCACGGCTGGCATGACTGGTATGTCGGCAGCACGGTGCGGAACAAGGGCGTGCCGAAAGCGGCGTCGGAAAACACCATCCGCGTGCCCTACAACGACTTGGCCGCGCTGGAGCAAGCTTTCCTGGATCACGCGGATGGGATCGCCGGCGTGATCCTGGAACCGATGAACGCCATCGAGCCGCAGCCCGGCTATCTGGCCGACCTGGCCGCCATGACCCGAAAGCACGGTGCGCTGGTGATCTTCGACGAGATCGTGACCGGTTTCCGCTATGCCCTCGGCGGGGCGCAGGCGCTGTTCGGCGTGACGCCGGACCTGGCGGCGTTCGGCAAGGGCCTGGGCAATGGCATGCCGATTTCGGTTTTGGCCGGCCGGGCCGATTTGATGCGGGAAGTTGAGGAAGTGTTCCTGTCGGCCACTTTCGGCGGGGAATGCCTGGCGATTGCCGCGGCAATCGCGGTGATCGACAAGATGCGACGGGAGCCCGTGATAGAGCATCTATGGCGCACCGGCGAAGATCTGACCACCCGGGTTCGCGCCTGCATCGACGAGTTTCAGTTGGGCGAGGCGATTTCTCTCAACGGCAAGCCGCCCTGGATGCTGCTCGGATTCAACGATCAGGCGAAGGCGCGGGGGCCGGCGATCAAAACATTGTTTTTAAAAGAGATGCTTGCGCATGGTGTGCTCTTGAATGCGAGCCACAACATCTCATATGCGCACACAATGGAAGACATCGACACTGTGGTGCGGGCGTACAAGGCGGCGCTCAGCCGGGTCGCGCAAGACCTCGACGACGGAAATCTGGAAGCCAATTTGGAGTGCCCGGTAATCATGCCGGTGTTTTCTGTGAGATGACCAAACAATCGAAAAGATACGACGTGCCCCATGTAGTGTTTCGTGCCGACGCCGACTGGAAAACCGGCGGCGGTCATGTGCGCCGCTGTCTCAGTCTGGCCGAGCAGTTGGCAGCGGCCGGTTGGAAATGCAGCTTTGCCTGCCGAAAGGGCGCGGTCGAGACCGTGCCTGCCTTGGCAACGTCCGGTCACGACCTGTTGGTTCTGGAAGGGCGTGAGTCGCAGGAAGCCCACGGTTTGCTGGAACGCTGGCCGGCCGGCGTCGACTGGCTGGTGGTCGACCATTACGGCCGCGACGCGCGGTTCGAGCGTGCCTGCCGCAATTGGGCCGACAGCATCCTGGTTATCGACGATTTGGCGGACCGACCGCACGACTGCGACGTCCTGCTGGACCAGTCACCGGGCCGGACCGCGAACGATTATGGCCGGTTGGTGCCGAAAGAGGCAGAAGTCCTTATCGGCTCGGATTTCGCATTGATGCGGTCGCAATTCGCCAGCCGGCGCGACGAGGCTCTGGCGCGGCGGCGCAAGGGTGGCGAAGCCGGCCGCATTCTGGTTAGCGTCGGCGCGGCGGATTCCTACGACCTCACGGTCGCCATTCTCCGCGGTCTTGCGCAGGTCGATTCTAAGATCGCAATCGACGTTGTGGTCGGGGCGGCCTGGCCGAATCTGGCCGCGGTGCAGGAATGTGCCGATGCCCTGCCGCATGACGTCACGATTCACCGGGACGTGGACGACATGGCCGGCCTGATGATCGCCGCCGATCTTGCCGTCGGTTGCGGCGGGTCGACCACCTGGGAGCGCTGCTGCCTCGGTTTGCCGACCCTCATCATCATGTCGGCCAACAACCAGCAGGCCATCGCGACGGACCTGGGCCGCCTGGGCGCGGTCAAGTTTATCGGCGCCTATTGCAATGTCGGTCCTAGCATGGTCGCGAGCGCGGCGGCAAAGATCGTCCACGACGGCCCGGCCCTTCAAGCCATGGCCGAGAAGGCCGCGGCGGTCTGCGACGGCAATGGCGCCGTCCGGCTAGTCGAACGCATGAAGGCGCGGGCGGTGCAGTTGGCCTGACCGCGGACTAAGGCGTCTCCTAACCCAATCTTAACCACGTTACGGCTAACTGACGGTCACCGAAGGCCCGTGTAACCGGGCCGCAGCAACTTAGTCGTGACCGTTATGGCCAGCCCGAACATAAGGCAGGTACGCCGAGCCGGCTGCAATGCCGCGGTCGGCCATGGGACCGCCCGATGAGCCGGCCTGAGATCCTACGGCGCGGCGACGATCCGGCATCCTTCGACGCTCTGATCGAGTCGGCTGATTTTCCAACGCTGGATAGACGTGAAGTCGATTTCGCCCGCCACTACTACACGGCGGTGCGCGGCGCGGCGATGATGGACACGAGCTTCGCCGTGATGGACGGCGGCCGGCCCGCCGGCGTCGTGATCTGCGACGTGACGGCAGGGCGGCTGTCCAACGTTCATATCGGATTGACGGTCGATATCGCGTCCGACGTCGACGAGGCGCACCGTGCCGTCGTTTTGAAGGCGGCGTTCGATGGAATTGACCGGCTGGTTGCCGAGCATGACGTCGGGGATGTGCGGGTCACCGAGCCGGGCCTGGCCGGGGAAATCAGTGGCCTCGGCCAGCTTTGCGTCGCCCGACAGGGGGTTCCCACCCTGCTTATGTGGGCCACGGCGGATCTTTCGGTCGACGAGGCCTCGCTGTCTCGAAATGTGCGAAAAAGCTACAAGTCCCTGATCAATTGGGGCCGTCGCGAGTTGACGCTTCGCTATGTCAACGCAGAGACGCCCGACCGCGCGCTCTACGACGCCTTCAAGCAACTGCACTTCGTTGTCGCCGGGCGCGAAACCCGATCCCAGGCTTCCTGGGACGCCGCATTCGAGTGGATCGAACGGGGACATGCCGAGCTTGCACTGGGCTACATGCAGGACGGCGCGCTGGTCGCCGGGACGATGTTCCGCGACGGCGACAGCACGAGCCGTTACACCACCGGCGCGTACGACCGCAGCAAATTCGACAAGCCGCTCAGCCACTGGCCGGTATTCGACGCCATGCTGCGCGCGAAGGCACGCGGTTGCCGACATGCGGAGCTCGGCGCCGTGCCCACCCATGGCGCCGTGGACGCCAAGGAGTATCAGATCGGGCAGTTCAAGAAGGGGCTTACGGGCCGGCTGAGAAGCACGATCGAATGGTCCTGGTCGCCGGGTGCGGGGCGTAACCCCTCCAAATCAGAGCAATCCGAAGCGGAAAGAGAGTTCGCATGAGCCGCATCACCTTCGAGAACTATGCACGGCGTACGAAATCGAACATGAGCTACGCCGAGATATCGGGCCGTTACGAGGTGCAGGACGCGGCGCAGCGTCATATGGTGGCCGATGTCGGGCAGAAGCTCGCCCTGCAGGCCGAAGACCGCCTGCTGGAGATTGGCTGCAGCGTCGGCAACCTGTTGATTCCGCTCTCTTTTGTCATCGCCGAAGCAACCGGTGTCGATCATCCGGACGTAATCGGGCTGTTCCAGTCACGTTTTCCGGACGGTTCCATCCGGACCATTCCCGGGAACTTTCTCGATGTCGACGCGGCCGGCCCCTATGACAAGATCCTGATTTATTCGGTCCTGAGCTGCCTGGGCAGCAAGGACGAACTGTTCCGCTTCATCGACAAGGCGTGCGGTCTTCTGGCGCCGGGGGGGCGCATGCTGCTGGGCGACCTGCCGAACGTGGACCGTAAGAAACGGTTCCTGGAGAGCGCCCACGGCCGAGAGTTTCTGGAGAGCTGGCAGCGCGATTTCGCGGACAAACCCGGTGTGGATCCCGCCACCGTTCTGGAGCCCGATCCCGATGTCGTTCATTTCAGCGACGCGTTGGTGCTGGAGGTCCTTGCCCATACCCGCAAGCGCGGGTTCGAAAGCTTCGTATTCCCGCAGCCGCCGGAATTGCCATTCGGCAACACCCGCGAAGACATTCTGATCGTACGCGTGGAGGATTGAGAGATGGCCCCAAACGACATGGCGCCAGCCGCTACTTTGAATCGCGCCGCGCGCGAAATCCCAAACGCGGACAAGGATCCCGGCCATGTCGTGGTTGTCGGCGGTGGGATCGCCGGCATCGTCGGTGCGCGTCTGTTGGCGGACAGCCACGCGAATGTGACGCTGGTGGAACGCGACCAAAGCCTCGGCGGCCTGATGCGGTCTTTTACCAACGAAGCCGGCCAGACCTTCGACCACGGCACCCACTACGCGCTCGCAACCAACCAGCCGGAACTGGACCGGTTGTTGTTCGACGATTTGTTGGACGACGACTGGCATGTGTTTGAAGACAGCCTCCGCGAGGGCCACTATTTCAACGGCAAGTTCAACCCGGAAAGCGGTTGCCTCGACGCCCGTAGCTTGCCGTCGGACCTTTATCGGAAGGGGATCATCGAGCTGCTCGGTCTCGGGCCCATGTCGAACGAGCCGAAGAACCTGGACGACTATCTCCGCGCTACGTATGGCGAGACATTCACGGATCATATCTATGCGCCGGTGATGAAGAAGCTTACCGGAAGCGCTTTAACCGACCTCCACCCCGACGCGCATCGCACATTCAGCCTGACCCGCTTGATCGGCTTCGACTCCTTCGCCAGTAAAGAAATAAAGAAGTCGTCATTCCTGGACGGGAAACTTGCCTACAGTCGGTTTAGCGACGGCAGTTCCACGATGCGGAAGTATTACCCGAAAGCGGGCGGTGTCGGCCGTTGGGCCGAGCTGTTGGTCGAGGATATCAATGCGCGCGGTGTCGAATGTCTGACGGAGCGGTTCGTCGCCGAAATCAAACGCAAGGGCCGCACCATCCAGTCCGTGGTGCTGGACGACGGCCGGGAGATTGCCTGCGACCGGGTGGTTTGGACCGTGCCGACCGCGTTCTATCTGCGTGCGGCCGGAATTCAGGTCGCCGGCGCGCCGCCGACATTCAGGAACCTCACGCTTCTGCATTTTGCATTCGATCAGGCGATCCAGAGCGACTTGCATTGGGTCTGCTGCTACGATCGCGAGTTCGCCACCTATCGGGTAACTCTCTATCCGAATATCACCCTGGACCCCGTTGCGCCGCCGCCGCACCACCTGACGGTGGAGGTCATCGGCGATGCGGGCGATGCGGTCGAATTGAAGGCGCGGATCAAGCGGGAATTGGTCGACATTGGTTTGCTGCCGGCAAACGCAAAGGCAATCTACGAGAATGTCATGTTCCTGCCGAATGCGTTTCCGGTCTCGACGACGCAAATGGTGCGGCAGTCTCAGGCCCAGTTCGAAGCGGCCAGGGACAGTGCCGACAATCTGCTGCTCCTCGGTCGGACCGGCGGCGCCCACTTCCAGACGACCATTCTTCGCGAGATCCACAACGCCCTGGGTGGTGGATAGATCAGGCGCGGGACTGGATCGTCTTCGCGAGTTCTGCCCCGACGCGTGCGAGAACGCCGGACATATCGGGATCCGGCCGACGCACGAAGTACTTCATGCAACCCGCGTACGGACTGACCGTCTGGCCGAGCGCGGTGACGGCCGGTTCCGACACCATAACCCAGGTCGGTACGTCGAGGCCTGCCGATAGCTGTCGAACCGCCGTACCAGGCGCGATTACCAGATCCAGGCTGTCGATCAAGGCCGCGACGCCGTCGAAATCGTTCTTCAGGTCCAGATCCGGCCAACGGGCAATATCGATGCTGAATTGCTGCTCGGCCGCGACGATCTCGGCTTCCGTGTCGCCATATTGAAGGCTCACGAAACGCACGCCCGATTGCGACAGTATGGCTTCCCAACTCGATAGCGGCGCATAACTTCGGGCTCGCGCAACGTTCACCAGCCCGCTGGTCCAGGAGATGCCGACTTTCAGCCCCGGTCCGAGGGCCTGCACCCGCCCGCGCCACTCGTCGGCGAGCGTCGGATCGACGGCGAACAGTTTCCGCGGGCCGGGAAAGTCCTTCAAGTCACGTCTGAAGAATCGCGATAGGCTGGCCGCCTCTATGGCGAAGTCGAACGGCTCATGGCCGGCGAGCCATTCGTAGGTTCGATGGTCTTGGCCAGCCTGATGACGTCCTTCCCACGGATGAAACGCAGCGTCGGGAAAGGAGCGTTGGAACAGCGATTGCAGGCGGGGATCGCATTCGATCAGGCATCCGCCGGCGCGATCGATGATGTCGGGGAAGCAATGCGCGGCGCGCATTTCATCGCCAACGCCCTGCTCGGCACAGACCATAATACGCTTATCGGTCAGGTCTTCTCCGGCCCAGCGCGGCAGGCCGTGGTCGCGCCGCGCACTCTTTGGATAGGCGGGGTCCAGGCGCCATTCGTATTCCTCCCAGCCCTGCTCGAGGTCGCCGGTCGCCAACAAGGCCTGGCCATAATTGAAATGCGCCGTCGGGTTGTCCGGCAACAAGTCGATGGCGCGGCGGTAGTGCGCAATCGCCTCCTCATGCCGGCCTTCGGCATACATCACGTCGGCAAGATTGCTGACGGCCGGGCCGAAATCTGGACGAAGCCGCAGCGCCTCCAGATAGAAGTTCTCGGCATTGGCGTTCTGCTCGGCATCCGCCATGACGTTGCCGAGCGTCAGCCAAAGATCGGGCGAGTCCGGCCATTTCTCGATCGCCGGTTTCAACACGTCGACGGCTTCGTCCAGCCTGTCGAGTTGGCGTAACGCACTGCCGAGATTGTTGTGAGCTTCCATCGCATCGGGTTTAAGTCCGATGACGGCGTGGAAGAATTTGGCGGACGCCTCGGTCATGCCCATATCGCGGGCCAGATTGCCGAGCTCGAACAGGATGCCGGGATCGTCCGGAGCCCGGTTTAAGGCCTGTTCGTAGGCGGCGAGGGAATCCTGCGGCCGCCCGGCCATTCGGTGCACCCGCCCGAGGCCCTGGAGCGGTTCGGCCTGATCCGGCGCGGCACGGTGCGCCTCGCGGTAACTTGCTTCGGCCGCTTTCAGGTCGCCGACCTGTAGAAATCTATCCGCCTTGGCCAGCGCGTTAGCGCGGCCGCCGGCGCGCGCCGCTTTGGCGGCCGCACGACGTTGCTTACGGCTGGCCGGCGCGTTCACGGGATGCGTTCCGCCTCAGCCTTTTGCCAAGTCGCGCAAATGCTCTGCGACCCGCTCAATCGGGCCGTCGGGCCAGTCTTCCCGCCGTTCCGCGTAGAATATCTTGCGGCTCGGATACCAGGGGTCGTTGTCCGTGCCGAGCATCATACTGCCGCGGGCACGCTGCATGATGGCGGTCGGCGTCGCCACGGCGCTGGCGATGGCGCCCGGCGAGGATCGAATGGAGATCATCTGATCCAGCGCCGCCGCATAAGCGGCGGCCGCTTCCAGGTCGTCGCGCCGGTCGATATCGTCCCAGTCGTGAATCGTGACGCCGTAATTTTCCTTGGCGAAAGCGATTTCCTCGGACGCGTCACTGTACATGCAGTTGATGAACTGCACGTCGGGCACCGACAGGATCGGGCCGTAGTCGTCCATCGTCGTGTAAGAACGATCGCGGGCGACGCTGCGCAAACCGCCGCGCCAGGTCAGGCCCACCTTCAGGCCGGGCCCCAGCGCGTCGAACCGTTCCCGCCAAATCGCCACTCGCTCCGGATCCGGTTTTAGGTAAGGGTTTTCGTCCGGAAAGTCGCTCAAATCGGTGCGCAGAAATTGAGGCAGTGTGCCGGCCTCGGTCGCCAGGTCGGGTTTTTGCTCGAGATCGTCCATCCAGCGGTAACTTCGATGTAGCCTGGCGTTGACCCGGTAGGTGACGTTGCGATGGAACGTCGCTTCCGGGAACGAACGCTGGAACAGCGTAATCAGACGGTGGTCTACCTCGAAGATGCAGTGTTTCGCCCGGGCGATCAGGTCTTTGAACATGGTGGCGAACAGGAACAAATCGCCTAGGCCCTGTTCGTCGCATACCAGGATGACCTTGTCGGATATGTCTTCGCCTTGCCATCGCGGCAGACCGTGGGTGTAATTGATGGTGTCGGGCCGGGCCTTGTCGAGGCGCCAGGCATATTCCTCCCAGCCGCGCCGCAGGTCTCCGGTGCCGATCAGAGCGTGTGCCAGATTGAAGCGGGTGTTTGCGCTGCCAGGCAGAAGTTTCGCGCCCTTCTCCAACACCGGCAGGCCTTCTTCGAACCGGCCTTCGCTGTTGTACTGCAGCCCAATATTGGCATAGGCGGCACCCATGTCGGGCTTCAACCGGATCGCCTCGTCGAAGAACGGCTTGGAGGCGTCGACGTTGCGGTCTTCGCCCACCGCCACGCCGAGGGATTCCCACAGGATGGCGGCGGTGGGGTTCTGTTCGATCGCGAACTTCAGCATCGCGATGGCGTCGTCATATTTACCGAGCGAGCGCTTGATACCCGACAGCGTCGTATAACCGCGCGGATCGTCGGGGCTGAGCTGAACGTAGCTGGCGAGGAGGTTCTCCGCGGCCGGCAACATCTCCAGGCTTGCGGCCAGGTTCGCGACGTCGAAGATGACGGACGGTTCGAGTTTTCCGAGATCGATCAGCCGCTCGAAAACCGCGATGGCCTCCTGACGCTGGCCCGAGCGCACCAGCAGGTTGCCCAGCAATGCCAGGGCTTTTTTGTTCTCGGGGTCCATGCGGTAGGCCTGAAGGTAGAACTTCGCGGCCTTTTGCGGATCGCCTTTGTCGGAGGTTCGAGCGCCTTTAATCAGCAGGCGCTGCGACTGAGCGCGTTCTTTCTCCGACCGTACGCGCTCCAGGTCGACGCTCTGAAGAAAGGCGAGGACCGATACGGCCTCGGCTTGCATATTGCTGGTATTGAGCTCCGGCCTGGCAGTCGCCTTCTTCGCCCGCATCGATTTTCATTCCCTTCGTTCGCTCGGCTAAAGCCTGCGGAATCTTGGCCCAATCAGCGTTAAAAAACGGCTAAGCCACCTGCTTCGATAGGCTTTTCAGCCAACCGATATCCGTGGTGTACACGTTTGGTTAACCGAACTTCCCGCAGCATCCCCACGTCACGGCCTGTTCAGGAAACCGGTTAGCGAAACATGAAGGCCGACCTCTCACTCCGTCCCGCGACCCTGGACGATTGCAACCGGCTGCTGGCCTGGCGCAACGATCCGGCGACCCGCAGCAATTCCCGCAATTCGAGCGCGGTGATCGCGGAGGCGCACGGCGCCTGGCTGCGCGCAGTGCTGGCGGATCCCGATCGCCGGCTCATGATCGCGGAAAGCGGTGGCGAGCCGGTCGGGACGATCCGCGCGGACCGCGATGCCGGCGGCTGGGAACTGTCCTGGACCGTGGCCCCGGCGGCGCGCGGCAAGGGCTACGGCGCGCGCATCGTCGCCGCCGCGATGGATGGGCTGTTCGGGCCGATCCGGGCCGCCATTCGCGCCGAGAACGGCGCGTCATTGCGGATTGCCGAGGCCGTCGGCATGACGCTGCAGCGCCGGGACGCCTGCATGACCTATTGGGAATTGCGGAAATGAGCCGCGAAATCTCGATAGCCGGCCGGCCGATTGGCCCGGACCATCCGCCCTATGTGATCGCTGAGCTGTCGGCCAACCATATGGGCGACCTGGACCGTGCCCTGAAGCTCGTCGAAGTGGCGGCCTCGACCGGCATCGATGCCGTTAAATTGCAGACCTATACGCCGGACACCATAACCCTGGACCACGACGGCCCGGATTTCCAAATTCAGGGCGGTCTCTGGGACGGGCGCACCCTCTACGACCTCTATAAAGAGGCCTATACGCCCTGGGAGTGGCATAAGCCACTGTTTGAGAAGGGCAGGGCGCTTGGCGTCGCCGTGTTCAGTTCGCCGTTCGACGACACCGCCGTCGACCTGCTGGAGAGCCTGGACGCACCCGCCTACAAGATCGCGTCGTTCGAGGCAGTCGATCTTCCGCTGATCGAAAGGGTCGCGCGCGCCGGAAAACCGATGATCATTTCGACCGGTATGGCTAATCGGTCGGAAATCGGCGAGGCGGTGGCGGCGGCAAGGGGGGCGGGCTGCGGTGACATCGTGCTCCTGCATTGCGTGAGCGGCTATCCGGCCCCGGCGGAAGACAGCAACCTTCGGACAATTCCGGACCTGCGGTCGAATTTCTCGGTTCAGTGCGGTCTGTCGGACCATACCCTCGGCACCGCGGTCGCGACCGCGGCGATCTCGCTTGGCGCCACCGTGATAGAAAAGCACTTCACATTGAGCCGGGATGACGGCGGGCCCGACGGCGCGTTCTCTTTGGAGCCGGCGGAATTCAAGACGCTGGTCGCGGATGCACGCACGGCCTGGGCGGCCTTGGGCCGGATAAACTACGAACGGGCGCCGAGCGAACGGCAGAACGCCCAATTCCGCCGGTCGCTATACGTTGTCAAGGATATTGCCGAAGGCGAGACCTGGACGCGGGAGCATGTCAGGTCTATCCGACCCGGCCACGGACTGGCACCAAAACATCTTAACCAAGTGTTAGGGCAAAAGGCGGCACAGAATGTTTCATGTGGAACGCCGCTTGATTGGGACATGGTCAAGGACTGGTAAATAAAGCTATTAACCTTAACACTAAATTCACCAAGTCAACGTCAGGATGTGTAGGGAAGACGCATGCCGCTTTGATTACGGCGGTTGGCAGGCGCAAGGTATGGGCCCAACGAGACCAGGAAGGTGGACGTCGAACACGTCCAAATGAGGTAATGGCGTTAAAACTGACCCTGAAACCCGGTGAGAAGTTTGTCGTCAACGGCGCGGTTATCGCCAATGGCAACCGGCGCGCCAGCGTGGTCGTTCACAATAAGGTGTCGATCCTGCGCGAGAAGGACATCCTGCAGCCCGATGACGCCAATTCGCCTGCAAAACGTATCTATTTTGCGATTATGTCGATGTATCTCGACGAGAATCATCGCGACAAACTTTACGAAGATTTTGCAATTTGGATGACAGACTTCATCGGCGCCATATCCGACCCCACGGCAAAAACCACCTGCTTGGCGGTTAGCCGAGAGGTAATGGGTGGGCGGTACTATAAGGCCCTGATGCTGTGCAAACGGCTGTTGCGCTTCGAGCGGGAGAGGTTGGATCATGACGTTGCAGGCGTATCAGCAAACGCTGCAGGCGACTGAGACTCCTCGTAGTACCGAGTATCGGCTTTTCGCGCAGGTAACCCGAGCACTCATCGAAGCAAAAGACTGCGATAAACTCGACAAACGCAAAATCGACGCACTGGATTGGAACCGCCGGCTGTGGACGGCGCTGATCTCCGATTGTTCGTCTAAAGACAATAGCCTTCCGGAAGAACTGCGGGCCCAGATCATCTCGCTTGGCCTGTGGGTCAGCCGCTATTCCAGCGACGTTATGCGCGACGGCGAGAGCATTGACCCACTGATCTCGGTCAATCGCTCGATCATGGAAGGACTTAACCAAAGCGCGAGCGCGGCCGAGGCGCCCGCGGAGAAAGAGTAAAGTCTCCCATCCGTCGCAATTGCGACCCCTGCCGCCAATTCGACTGTCGAAATCGCCGCGAAGGTGGCAGGCGAGGCCATTTCCTGCAATTCGGCGCTTTGAAGCGAACTCAGGGACCGGTTCGTTAATCCAAATTTAAGGCTGCGGTTCGATTCTCTGCGTTAACCATAAGTTGGCGCGTGCCGTACCGCATGATTCGCGCCGGAGCCACGGGTACCGTTCAGCATGGCCAACACGCACGATCGATTGCGCGATCTTCTGAAGGAAGAACTCGCCGCGGCCGACGATTTCACCAAATACATCAGCATCTTCCAAAGCAGGATCCTGTTTACGAAGATGATCCAGCAGTACGAGATCTTCAAACTCGCGCTGAACCGGCCCGGCCATATCGTCGAACTGGGCGTCTATTACGGTGAAAGCTTCTTTCATTGGGCCCGGTTCCTGGAAATGTTCAACATGGGCGAACGGGAAGCCAAGGTAATCGGTTTCGATACCTTCTCCGGCTTTCCTGAGATCAGTGACAAGGACCGGACGTTGGAAAACCAGCGGGAACAATCGGATGTCGCCGTTCGCTCAGGCGGTTTCAACGCCGGCGAACGGTCCGCACAGCGCATCGAAAAGCTGATCGAGATCTTCGAAGACGACCATTTCGTGCCGCAGAAGAAACGGCTGGAAGTGGTCAAAGGCGACATCTGCGAGACCGTGCCCCGCTATGTGCGGGACAACCCGGGCCTGCGCATCTCCCTGCTGCATTTGGACTGCGACCTGTACGAGCCGACGATGGCCGGCCTGAAGCACCTCTATCCTTTGGTGGTGCCCGGCGGCGTCGTCATCCTGGATGAATACGGGCAGGACAAGTTCCCGGGCGAGAGCGCGGCCTTCGACGAATACTTCGCCGGCAACCGGCCGAATCTGATTAAGAGCCATCTGGTATCCAATCCGAGCGGCTATTTCGTTAAGGAGGGCTGATGTTGGCCCAGTCCGCTCCAGTCCTGTCGGCCGGGGACCTGGACCGGGTCGCCGCTACGCTCGACCGGACCGGCGTTGTTCTGCTGCGGAACTGTTTGCCGAAGCCGCCGCTGGAGGCGGTGCAGGCCCGCTTGTGGGATCTCGTGGAGCACATCTATCGGCGGTTCGGCGCCGGCGCCTACGACCCCGCGGGCCGCGGCGATGTCGCTGTGCTGGACGGTATGCTGCTGGAGCTGTTTCAGGCGAACCCGCGCTACGAGTCGTTCGTCTACGACACATCGCGCCATCTGCCCGAGGTCGCGGCGCTGCTCGATTGCCCGGAGATCCTTGCGTCGGTGCGGGCGGCGCTGGGAATCGGGTCGGACCGTCCCGTCGCGGTCAACAACCGCAATGTGCGCATCGACCTGCCGGGCGAGGACTGGAACGAGAACCTGCCGTGGCATCAGGATTATCCGTACAAGAACCCTCTATATTCCCCGGGCCGCTCGCTGGCGACCTGGTTGCCGGTCTTTCCGTGCCCGGTGGCGTTGGGGCCGGCGGTCTTCAAGGTCGGCTCCCATCGGGCCGGAGAGGTGTCGACCCTGCCGCATTCGCAGGGCGAAAACCGAACTCTGGCCTGGACCATCCCGGACGAGCATCTTGGCGACGCCGCCTATCCGGATTGGCAGGACGACGTGAATGTCGGCGACCTGATCGTCTTTTCGCTGACGACAATCCATAAATCGGGGGTCAATCGGGCCCGCTCGCGCGTCCGCTGGACGTTGCAGGCCCGGTACCACGACATAGCGTCGGCGACCTTCACGGAACGCTACGATTTCTCTCCTCGCAAGCCGGCGGCCGCCTAGATGGAACTTCGGCGCAACGCACTCGGCTATGTCGAGGTCTGGCCCAGGCCGACCGAGGAAGAGCTCGCCCGCTTTTACAACAGCGACTATTACGGCGGGCACCCCGGATCGAACCAGTACTCTCATAGCTATACGCAGGACGAGCTGGCGCATAAGGAGATCGAGCTGGCCGAAACCGCGTCGTTCGTCACCGCTCAACCGGGCAAGATGCTCGATATCGGCTTCGGAGAAGGCTTCTTCCTCGACTATTTCCACCGAAACGGCTGGGACGTAACGGGCATCGATTTCACGAAGGACGGCATCGCCGCCTTCTTCCCGGATCTGACCGAAAAAGCGGTGGTCGGGGACCTGTTCGGCTATCTGGACAACGCTATCGAGCGTAAGGCCCAGTTCGATCTGGTGGTCTGCAACAACGTCGTGGAGCATGTGGTCGAACCGATCAAGCTGATCGGCGATATCGGCCGCCTGCTGTCGGACCGGGGGATCGCCCGCATCGCCGTCCCGAACGACGGCTCCTGGCTGCAGCAGCTCGTCGTGGAGAAGGGGGCGGCGGACGCCGATTTCTGGGTCTGTCCGCCCGCGCATCTCAACTACTTCACCGTCGAGGCACTGCGCAACGCCGTCGAGGCGGCCGGCCTCGAAGTCGTCGACGTCTTGGGCAGCTTTCCGATCGACATGTTCTTGCTGAACGACGACTCCAATTACAAGAAGGACGGTTCCAAGGGCCGCAACTGCCACTTCGCAAGGGTCGCCTTCGAGCTGGCGTTTCATCGGCACGATCCGGAGGGACTGATCGACTACAAGCGCTGCTCGGCCAAGGCTGGGATCGGCCGGGACATCATTGCCTATTGCCGGAAACGGCGCTGACCGACGGACATATCGGAGACCGGGATGCAGATTGAGTTTATCGCCAATGCTTCCTGCCTGGTCACGCTCGCGGATGGCCGAACCGTACTGTCAGATCCCTGGTATTCGGACGGTATCTACTACGGCAGTTGGTACAATTTTCCGCCGCTTTCGGACGCGGCGCTGCGTCGCTATCTCGGCCTGAAACCCGATTTCATCTACATCAGCCATCTGCATCCCGACCACCTGGACGCGGCCACCCTGGCCCGGTTTCCATCGAACACGCCGGTGCTGATCGGGCGGCTGCCGCACGATCATCTGGAACGCGCCATTCGGCGAGCGGGAATGACCAACACGGTCCAACTCGACCTGGAGGAAACGACGGACGTCGACGGCGTCGAGTTCACGATCTATGGGGACTTCTCGGGGTCCAGCGAGGATTTCGAGGTCTCCCTGGACTATGCCATCGATACCTCGATTTTCATCCGGGATCGCGACAGACAGACCTTTTTCAACATCAACGACAATCCGATCCAGGTGGAATCCGCGGAGCGCGTCGTGTGCCGTCATGGCCACCCGACGGCGGCGGTGGTGCCCTACAGCGGCGCCAGCCTCTATCCGCACGCCTTCCCGCAGTACAACGACGCAGAAAAGGATAGACAGCGCGACGCCTTGACCGAGCGCATGTTGAAGAAATTCGCTTCCGTAACCCGCGTTCTCAAACCGGGATACACGATCCCGGCCGCCGGCTCGTACGTCATGGGCGGCCGTATTGCGCATTACTCCCGCTGGCTGCATCAGGCGACGCCGGCGCAAATTTCCGCGTGTTGCCGTGCGGAAGAGTTCGGCGAAACTGAAATCTGCCTTATGGCGCAAGGGGATACGCTCGATACCTCAAGCGGAGAGCTAGTACTGAATAAACAGGCGCCGTTTCGCGATTTCGACATCGAGCAACGAACGGTCCACGCCATGACCTTGATCGACAATCCACTGGCGCACGAGAAGGTCGTCATACCGGGCGAGTTCGCTTTGCCATGGCAGCGGCTGCTGCCCAAGGCGCGGGCCAACCAATGGGCGCGGCAAAGCAGCCTGGGCCTTTATCCGGCTGTGGACGTCGTGCTGCGGCTCGACGGCGCGGCCGGCGGCGGGTTGGATTTCGCCTTTCCGCTGGATCGTCCGGAAATCCACGGTTTTGACTGCCAGCCGCCGGCCGGCGACCGGCCGGTGGTCCAGTTTCGCATCGACGCGCGGCTGATGGCGATGGTTCTGCTCTCCGCGGCGATCTGGAACAACATCGAGATCGGCGCATTGGTCGAAATCGAACGCCGGCCTGACCGCTTTTCGCCCGATGTGCATCGCCTGATGTCGTTCTTCGCCCTCTAGGTCCAGGCAAGTCTCAGGCGGATAAAAAGGCGGCCCCGACGCCTGTGCCGGCAACTTTTGCCGAGCATAAATTGCCCACTCCGGCATAATCTTCCCACCGATTCGACAGTACTCGGCAATAATTGCCGAGTGCTTTTATCAATGATTTATTTACCTGATATAAGTTTTTATCTATATATCAAATGGATAGCATAAATTAGATAGAATCTTACGCATATTGGCACAGCGGTTGCTGTTTCTGGGGTCGGGCAAAACGCCCATCAAGCAAAATGCTGAATTCTCTAGAAGGAGAAACCAATGTCCTTTTCGGTAAACACGAATCCTGGTGCTCTCGTTGCCTTGCAGAATCTGAGCGCGACGAACCGGGACCTCTTCACCACCCAGAACAAGATCAGCACGGGCCTCGAAGTCGGCGGTGCTAAGGACGACGGTGCGATCTTCGCCATTGCGCAGAAGAACCGGGCCGACGTTGCCGGTCTGGGCGCGGTGAAAAACAGCCTCGACCGCGGCGTTTCCGCGGTGGACGTGGCCCTGGCGGCCGGTGAGGCGATTTCCGACCTGCTGATTGAGCTGAAAGCGAAAGTCGTTGCTGCGACCGACACCAGCCTCGATACGGCCAGCCGGGACGCCATTAACGCCGACTTCCAGGCGCTGAAGGACCAGATCGCCAACATCTCGGGTAACGCCGAGTTCAACGGTGTCGATCTGATCGGCGAAAGCGCCGCCAACCTGGCCGTTCTGGCGAACGACAGCGGCAGCGTGACCTTTGGCACCATCACGGTGACGGCGGTCCAGCTGACCACCACGGCGCTCGGCCTGACCGCCGGCACCGACGTCTCCAGTGCTGCCGCGGCTGTTTCCGCCCTGGCTCTGGTGGAAGCGGCGATCAGCACGGCCAACACCGGCCTGGCCAATCTGGGTACCGCGTCGAAGAAGCTGTCGATCCACAACACGTTCGTGGGCAAGCTTCAGGACGCCATCGAGGTTGGTATCGGTAACCTGGTCGACGCGGATCTGGCGAAGGAAAGCGCCAACTTGCAGGCCTTGCAGATCCAGCAGCAGCTGGGCACACAGGCTCTGTCGATCGCCAACTCGGCGCCGCAGATCCTGCTCGGCTTGTTCCGATAAGACCCTTAGGAGTGGGGCCGGGCCTCCGGCCCCACTTCCTCCTTTTTATTCTCGATCGGTCGGGACGAGCGCAACCGCCATGACGCCCGGTTCGGCCATCCGGAACAGGCACGTAGCATTCGGAGGTAACGAAGAGATAGAGCAGAGCCGTTCGAGAAGACCGGAACAAGGTATCGGAAGGCTCGGCAAGGAATAGAACCATGGACGCGATAACACCGACAAAAAGTCCACAAGCAGTTGCACAGACCGCCAAGCGCGAAGTGTCCGCCGACGCTCAGGCGAAGAAGGCCCCGTCGGCCGATCAAGCTACGTCGAGCGGGCGAGCCGCGGTCGACGTCAGAGAACAGGCCGGCCACGATCCGCTGAAGCGGGCGGAGCAGGTGCTGAACCAGGCGCTGGAGGGCAGCAAGCCGCCGAACTCGCGTTTGACGATTGAGATCGACGAGCCCACGGGTCAGTTCGTCTACAAGGCGATCAACAACGATTCGGGCGAGACGATCAGACAATACCCGCAGGAAGAGGTCCTGCGCCTGTTGGCATTTTTCCGGGAGATTGAAGGACTGTCGATCAACCGCTCCGCATAGCCGCATCGGCCGGACGCTGGCCTCACCGGGTTTGCGTCGCTAACCGGCCAAGACGCGGCATAGACTACCGGCGTTCCAGGTGACGCCGACGGAATGCATAAGCTCGGCAAGGTTTGCCGGTCGGGCAATTTTTGCCGTGCGCAAACGGCAAAAGCGGCAAATATTGCCGGGCAACCGCGTTAACACATTATTCACCAGACCTAAATTTTGGTATTCGCGACAATCGTGTAGCGAGAAATATCTCGTATATGACACATATTGGCACGTTGGTTGCTGCTTCTAGGGCTGGGCAAAATGCCCATCAAGCAAAACGCTGATTTCTCTAGAAGGAGAACACAATGTCCTTTTCGGTAAACACCAATCCTGGTGCGCTTATTGCTCTGCAGAATCTGAGCGCGACGAACCGGGACCTCTTCACCACCCAGAACAAGATCAGCACCGGCCTCGAAGTTGGCAGTGCTAAAGACGACGGCGCCGTCTTCGCCATTGCGCAGAAGAACCGTGCCGACGTCGCCGGTCTGGACGCCGTGAAACAGAGCCTTGACCGCGGTGTCTCTGCGGTGGACGTGGCCCTGGCGGCCGGTGAGGCGATTTCGGATCTGCTGATCGAGCTGAAGTCGAAGGTCGTCGCGGCGACCGACACCAGCCTCGATACGGCCAGCCGGGCCGCCATCGACGCCGACTTCCAGGCGCTGAAGGATCAGATCGCCAACATCGCGGGCAACGCCGAGTTCAACGGCGTCGACCTGATCGGCGAAAGCGCCGCCAACCTGTTCGTTCTGGCGAACGACAGCGGCAGCGTGACCTTCGGCACGATCACGGTGACCGCCGTCGCGCTGACCACCACGGCGCTCGGCCTGACGGCCGGTACCAACGTGTCCACCGCCGCCGCGGCCGTCTCGGCCTTGGCCCTGGTGGAAGCGGCGGTCAGCACGACCAACACCGGCCTGGCGAACCTCGGTACCGCGTCGAAGAAGCTGTCGATCCACAACATCTTCGTGGGCAAGCTTCAGGACGTGCTCGAGGTTGGTATCGGTAACCTGGTCGACGCGGATCTGGCCAAGGAAAGCGCCAACTTGCAGGCCTTGCAGATCCAGCAGCAGCTGGGTACTCAGGCTCTGGGGATCGCCAACTCGGCGCCGCAGATCCTGCTCGGCTTGTTCCGATAAGACCCTTAGGAGTGGGGCCGGGCCTCCGGCCCCACTTCCTTCTTTTTATCGGCAATTGGTTGGGCAAGCGGGGCCGCTAGAGCGCCGCGTTCGACCGTCTGGAACAAGTAAGTAGTCTTTGGAGGTAAAGAACGGATTGGGCTTGGGTCCCCGTGAAACACGGGAAAAGGATGTTGGGGGGCTCGGCAAGGAATAGAACCATGGACGCGATAACACCGATAAAAGGTCCACAGCCTGTCGTGCAGGCTGCCAAACGCGAAGTCTCCGGCGAGGCTCAAGGCAAGAGAGCATCGTCGACCGCTCAACCCACCTCGAACGGCAGGCCCGCCGGCGCCCAGGAAGAGACGGCCGGGAATCCGCTGCAGCGTGCGGAGCAGGTGCTGAACGATGCCCTGGAAACCAGCACGCCGCCGAACTCCCGTCTGGCGATCGAAATCGACGAGCCGACCGGGCGCTTCGTCTATAAGGCGATCAGCAACGATTCCGGCGAGACCATCAGACAGTACCCCCAGGAAGAGATCCTGCGCCTGTTGGCCCGCTTCCGGGAGATCGAAGGACTGGCGATCAACCGCTCCGCCTGAACCGTCCGGCGCGCTGCGCCACTGCTTAAGCCAATCTTTACCATGCCGACCTGACAATTGCCCCCTTGGGCGAATCCGGTGCCGGACTGGGCGGCCGGAAAGCCATGCGCGAGGGGCGCGGTATGAAGCACGAAAAAATATTCCGGCCAGAACAGCCGGACCGTGACAATCGGTTCACGCCGCAGGGCGAGATCGGCAAACGCCTGCTGAAGCGTCTGGACGGCGCCAATTTCCTGATCACCGGCGGCACGGGATCCTTCGGCAATGCCATGGTCGCCCGTTTGCTCACCTACGCCAATCCGGCCCGGGTCGTGATCATGTCCCGCGACGAGCACAAACAATATGAGATGCAGATCAAGCCGGAATTCGCCAACCATCCGGCCTTGCGCTTCTTTATCGGCGACGTCCGCGATCAGAGCCGACTCGAGATGGCGATGCGCGATGTCGACTATGTGGTGCACGCCGCGGCGCTGAAACATATCCCGGCCGCCGAATACAATCCGTTCGAGTGCATTCATACCAACGTCCTCGGCGCGCAGAACGTGGTCCATGCCGCGATCCACGCCGGCGTGAAGCGGGTGATCGCGCTGTCGACCGACAAGGCGGCCAACCCGCTCAATCTGTACGGCGCCAGCAAGTTGGCGTCGGATAAGATCTTCGTGGCCGGCAATCATTTGAGCGGCTCGGCCAAGACCCGGTTTTCGGTGGTGCGCTACGGCAATGTGGTCGGCTCGCGCGGCAGCGTCATTCCGTTCTTTCGCAAGCTTGTGGACGAGGGCGCGGACAGCCTGCCGATCACGGACGAGCGGATGACGCGATTCTGGATCACCTTGAGTCAGGGCGTTGACTTCGTCTTGTCCTGCATGGAGATCATGCACGGCGGCGAGATCTTCGTGCCGAAGATCCCGAGCATGCGCGTGATGGATATCGCCAAGGCCGTGGCGCCGAACAAGCCCCACCGCGTGGTCGGCATCCGCCCGGGCGAGAAGCTGCATGAAATGATGATCACGGAAGACGATGCCCGGCACACCATCGAGATGCCGGACCGTTATGTGATCGAGCCCGCCTTCAATTGGTGGAGCCGCGAATCCTATGCCGATCGCGACTTCAAACCGGTGGCCGAAGGCTTTCAGTATTCGAGCGATTCGAACGACGAGTGGATCGACGAGGCCAGCCTGGCCGGCATGCTGATGGACTGCGCGACCGCCTAAGGCCGCCCTGTCCGGCTCCCGACATGACACCTGCATAGTCCCTGGCTGGCGGAAGCCGGGGCCGCAATTGGCAGCGTCCCGCGCGCCGGGCCGTTAGGAAAAATCTGTCCGGTCGACGATGCAGCCTTTGCCGGGTTGGCACATTCTACCGCCGCCCGAAATCCTGATCCTGTTCGCTTCGAGAGAGAATAATATAATTAAATCAATAAATTAGGAAAAATTGTCGGCTTTGGCACGGCGGTTGCTCTTACCTATCCGAGCGCATTGAAGCGCGATGGAATCGTGAGAGCTAATAGCCGTTAGGAGAAGACCGATGGTTATGTCCGTCAATACCAATTCGAGCGCGATGGCGGCGCTCCAAACACTGAGTCAGACGAACCGGGATCTGGAGGACCTTCAGACTCGGGTCAATACCGGCCTGAAAATCTCCGGGCCTAAGGACGACGGCGCCCTGTTCGCCATTGCCCAGAACATGCGGGGCGAGATCGCCGGCTTCGAGGCCGTGAACACCGCGCTCAACAACTCGGTCAGTATCGTCGACGTGGCGATCGCGGCCGGCACGGCGATTTCGGATCTGATGATCGAGATGAAAGAGAAGGCGGTCGCCGCGCTGGACCGGAGCCTCGACACCAACAGCCGGAACGCGCTGCAAAACGACTTCGTCGCCTTGCGCGACCAGATTACCAACATCACGGAGAACGCCGAGTTCAACGGGACCAACCTGATTGGCCGCAGCGCTCTCGACATGACCGTTCTGGCCAATCCGGACGGTGCGACCATTACCGTCACCGCGCAGTTGATGACCGCCACGGCGATCAACATCGAGACTGCCACGCTAAGCACGGCGACGAACGCCGCAATCGCGCTTTCCGCGATCGAAGTCGCCGCGAACGACGTGAACCAGAAGCTCGGGCGCCTCGGTACCAAGGGCAAGAGTCTGGAAATCCACGGTATCTTCGTCGGCAAACTGATCGACAGTCTGACAACCGGCGTCGGCAACCTGGTGGATGCGGATTTGGCGGAAGACAGCGCCAATCTACAGGCCTTGCAAATCAAGCAACAGCTGGGGCTGCAGACATTGGCGATCGCCAACGCCGCGCCGCAAAACATCCTACAGCTGTTCCAGGGTTAGCGCGCCGCTCACACGATTTCTCGCGATCCTTAAGGCGGGGCCGGCATGCCGGCCCCGTTTTTTTGTGCGCGGTTTTCAAAGAAAGGTGGGCGGCGCCGGATATTGCGAGACGGCTTCTACCGCAGTGCGTTGGGGAAACTGGGCGTTGGCTTAGAGGGAGCCGCCAAGGCGCAGCAGGGCTTCCTGGTAGTTTGCGATCTTGGCGGCGATGTGCGCCGGCGGCGGGGTTGCGAGCGCCAGGTTACGCTCCAGCTCTTTCGGGTCTTTGAGGTCGCCGATCAGCTGCTTGTAGGCGTCCTGGATTTTCAGGATGGCCGAGTCCATATGCTTGGCCGTCAGGTCGGCTTCCTTAGGGTCGGTCAGGTCGAACTGGCCGATGAAACCGAGCGCGAAGACGTTACCGCCGCTCTCCTCCTCATCGTCGTCGGAGTCGGAGCCGGACCCCGCATCGGGGAACAGCGTCGTTTCCCTCAGGCCCAGGCCGGCCAGCGCGTTGGCGCCGTCGGGCCCGGCGTGGATGGTGATCGAATTTCCGTTGGCGGCCTTGATCTCGAGCTTCTCGCCGTCGGACGAATCGAATACCACCTTGGCGAAGCCCCTGCCTTTCAGCACCTGGTTGATACTGAAGGCCAGCCGGCGGAAGCTGTCGTCCGCATCGATGGTGACACGTTTCTTCGCTTCGCCATTTACCGAGATGAAGAACGAGTCGCCCGGACGGACGGACGAGTTGCTGGTCACGCTGGCCGACACGCTGCTGGGGATGTTGCCATGCGGCAGCCCGAGTTGCGTCAGTACGGAAGAGCCGCCCGCGGCGACCTGAATCCCGGCGCCCGCAGCGACGCCGCCCGCGCCGGTAAATTGATGGTTAAAGACGGCTGCGCCCTGGTCGTCCAGTTTCGCGACGAAAGCATCGGCGCTGCCGCCGAGGTTCTCCCCGAACAGTCCGCCGCCGGTGGTGCCGGACACATAGATATCGGTGCCGTCCACGGCGACACCGGTGACCTTGTCCGCGCCGCCGGTGCCTACATAGCTGGTGAATTCGACGGCCGCCGTCGCCCCGTTGATCCGGCTGACGAAGCCGTCGGTGCCGCCCTGGTGCGCGATTCGCCCGCCGCCCGCGGCGTTGGGCAGGCCTGCATCGGTCGTATGTCCGCCCAGGAACACCTGGCCGGTTGCATCCACGGTAAGCGCCGTCGCCTGCGTCGCCTCGCCGCCGTCGCCAAGATCGACCTGGAATCCGACATCCTCGGTCAGCGTCGCCGCATCGAAGCGCCGCACGAAGGCCTGGTTGTCGTCGTTGCCTGCCACGTAGACTTGGCCGTTGTGGAAAGCCAACGCGGTCGCCCGTTGATCGCCCGCACCGCCAAACTGCTGTGCGCTAAGCTGGGTTCCGTTTGCGTCCAGCTTGACCAGATAGGCGTCGTTGCCGCCGCCATTGGTCTGGCCGGCGATGTTGCCGGCCGCGAACCCGGCGAAGAAGATGTTGTCGGCGTCGTCGACCGTGACGGCCAATGCGCCGTCGCCGGACGAGGACCGGATCTGTCGCGTGAAGACTTCCTGACCCGTGGAATCGAACTTGGCGACGAAGCTGTCCAGGCCCAGGCCCGCGACATTCTCTTCAAGTTCGCTTCGGGTCTGACCGGCAACGATGACGTTGTCGTTGCTGTCGACGGTGATCGCCAGGCCCGAGGTCTCGGCGTCTGCACCCAGCAGACGGGTGAACAGCACGTTGCCGGCGGCGTCGTATTTCGTCAGGAACAGATCGTCGGTTGACTGGTTGATCTGGCCGTCCAGGTCGGCGCCGGTTTTGCCGACCACATAACTGTTGCCCTGGCTGTCGACCGCGACAGCGTTCGCCGTTGTACCGCCGTCTTCGGCTTGGATGCGGTTGGTGTCGGCGATGTTGGGTGAGGCGTTGCCCAGGCCGTCCAGCTTGCGCAGGAGGCCAGCCGCGTTATCGCCTGTGCCACTGGTCGCGGCCAGGTAGACAGCGGTCTCGGTCACCGGGGCGCTGAACTCCACCTGTTCCGACAGCGAACGATCGACGTCGAACCGAAAGCCGCCTTCCTCGTTCCGTCCGACGGCGAAGCGGGTAATCACTCCGGCCGCGTCGAGCTCGTTGTTTACATGATTGACGATGTTGACCAAGCTGCGGTCGGCGCCGCCAAGCGCGCTCAAGTCGATATTGACGTCGATGACCGTGGCGTCGGCCTTGGTAATCCGGATGTTGAACTGGGCGTTCGGGTCGATATCGGCGATTGCCGTGTCGCCGCTGCTGAATTTTGCGTCGCCGGTAAAGGTGGCGCGCGTCTTCGGGCTGATCGCTTCGGCCTTGATCGATCCTTCCTTCTTGCCCGAAACGATGTTCAGGCCGTCGATATTGATGTTGTCGACAAAGTCGACGAATTCCTTTTCGTAGCGCTCGAACTGGGTTTGCAAAATGCCGGATATCGAGCGGCCGGCCGGGTCCGCGGCAAATCTTGCCACTTCCTGAAGACGGCGAACCGCCTTGTATGCGGCGAACAACTGCTTGGCATTCTCGTCGATGCCTGCCCGGTTGAGGTCGGGATCGTCGAGGTCGATCAGCGGACCTTTCGCCAAAAGACGCTCTTTAACCTCTTCTTCGACATCGCCGCCGAATTCGGGTTCCCAAATAGGGACGATATCGGAATTCGGCCCGTTGTTGCTCGTGTTCAGCGCGGTCACGCTGGCTGTGGAAGCGAGCTTTTGGTTGATCCGGTTGTTGAAGGCCGCCAGCAGCAGATTCTGATCCAGTTCCAGAACCTGGAACTGTGGCTGTGGGGTATTTCCGAAGCCGATCAACACAGCTGAAATCCTCGACTGACTAATGGTCGGACTGGGACCCTCCGACGGTGAACCATTAGGCCAGATTGCGGCTAAGACGCCGTTAAGATGTTTGGTTAACGCCGCTGTTTTCCTTGCAAAATTATGGTTAACGGCACGTTCACCATAATTCTCCGGATCGGACGCCTGCAGGGCCAGCCCGGGCACCATTTGTCACAGATTGATTGCCGGATGTGACGGCGCGACGTTGTTACGGTCCAGCCGATGCGGCGTGGGATTCTCCCCCGGAACGGTCGGCTAACTCGCCGTGGCGTGCGAGGCGCCTTGACGATGCTGGTGTTTGCCGGCCTCTCAAGTCCAGTAGCGCTGCACGCACAGGCGTTTTCTCAGCAAACGGCAAATCTGATCGTCAGCGCCGATCAGGCCGGCGACGATGCGCAGATCCGGGCGATTGTGACCGCCGCGATTGCGAAGCGGCCGGAGACTGTCCGCGCCATCGTCCGCGAGGCACTGCGGCTCGCCCCCAACCATCAGGTCGATGTCGTCGCGGGCGCGGCTGCTGCTTTTCCGGCGTTTGAACGGGAAATCGCGGCCGCGGCCAAATCAGGATCGCCGGTTTCGGTCGAGGAGACCGAAAACGCCTCCCTCACGGCGCCGTCGGCCGTTGAGTGGACGGGAGAGGCGGAACTTGGCGGGAGCCGGGCCACGGGAAACAGCGATAACGAGCGCGTCGACGCCACGCTGAAAGTGGAAAACAAGATCGACCGCTGGGGCAACGAGTTCGACCTCTCGTTCAACTTCGCCCGGGAGGACCGGGAGACCAGTGCCCAGAAGTTCCGGACGCGATGGCAGACGAACTACGACCTGACCGACAGGGTCTACGCATTTGGCGTCCTGCTATACGAAGACGACAAATTCAGCGGATTCGACTACGAAATTACTGAAGGTGCCGGTCTCGGTTGGCGTGTCTTCGACGAAGAGACCTTGGCATGGAGCCTGGAAGCGGGCCCCGGCGGTCGGCACAGCAAGGAGGAAGAAAGCGGGAAGGTGGAAAACGAGGCAGTGGGACGCTTCCGGTCGAAGTTCTTCTGGAAACTATCCGACAGTGCCGAATTGACGAACGACACGACGTTCACCTTCAGCGCCGCCCGGCTGGTCAGTGCCGATACTATTGCACTGACGACGACCATTATCGGGCCGTTGCTTGGGCGGCTCTCGCTGGAAGTCACCCACGACTCCAATCCACCCGACGAGGAAACGGAGAAGCTGAACACCCTGACCAAGGCGTCGTTGGTCTATCGGTTCTGATGTTCCGGTGGCTGATGACGGTGTTAAAAAATCCGGCTCAAAAGCTCCGCCGCGAGAAAACCGGTGCTGACCGTGAAGCCGAGCAATGGCACGGCGATGGGCACCGCGAAGGCGGTACTTTCTGCCGGCCTGCGCACTTTAAGGGCGACCAGCGCCAGATTGACCAGCGCGAAGATTGTCAATGTCACCATGGACGTGGCCTCCGCCAGCGGGCCCACCGTCCAAGGCAGCGCCAGGCACAGTGCCGTGCCGGCAACCACCAAGGTCGCGCGGATTGGCGTCCGGGTGCGTGGGTTCACGACAGCCAGGGCAGGCGGCAATTCGCCCTGATCGCTCAGGCCGAAGAGGATTCTTGAGGCCATGATGATCTGGATCAGGGCGCCGTTCAGCATGGCGAGGATTGCAACGATCCCGATGCCAATTCCGCTTTCACCGGTCGCATGGCGGTAAAGCAGGGAGAGAGGGGCGTCGCTTTCCGCCAGTCGGGCGGGATCGATAGATAACGCGGCCGCGACGGCGACCAGAAGATAGATCGACGTCGTGATTACCAATGTGGTGATAATCGCAATCGGAATGGCGCGGTGCGGGTTCTTTACCTCCTCCGCCACGTTGACCATGTCCTCGAAACCGATGAAGGCATAGAAGGCCAGGAACGATCCGGCGAAGATGCCGCTCCATGCCTGTGACGAGAAGGGCGGTATTAGTTCCGCCCACCTGGCGGGCAGGTCCGCGATGCTGCCGCGCGTTGCCCAGACGACGACCAGCAGGCCGCCGATCTCGACGACGGTGAGCAATGCGGCGGCGGAAACCGACTCGGTTATGCCCCAGGCGGCAATGGTGGCCAGAGTCAGGATCAGCAAGGTCACGGCGACGACGCGTGGAACCGGCACCAGTTCTTGAACGTATCCGACGAAACCGTTGACAATGGTGGCGGACGACACCGTGCCCGCCAACACCACCAGAAGCCCGACGGCAAGCGCCATGCGCCGGGAGCCCAGGCCTTCGCGCACATAGACTGCTTCGCCGGCACTCCTCGGGAACCGCGACGACAGCTCGGCGAATGAGAAAGCGGAGAAGGCGACGAGCAGCGCCGAGACCAGAAAAGCCACCGGCGCATACATCCCCGCCGCGCCGGCGACGGCGCCGGTCAGGGCGTATATTCCCGCGCCTACCGTGGTGCCGAGCCCATAAAAGATCAGCATGGGCAACGAGAGGCTGCGTTTCAGGCGGTTAGGCTCCGGCATGGCGCGGCAGCATGGCACGGCTGGAGCGCGGATGCGATCCCAGCCTGTTGCGTCTTTTGGGCCGTTGGGCGGCCGTTAGATGACTTGGTTCACCGCCAGCGGTGTCGCCGACTGGGTCGTACCGTATTGGCCCGTCGTCGCCGATTGCAGCGCGGCGTTGCGGCCATAGCCGTTTACCGGGTTCTTGCGCTTATGCACTTCCTCTGCCACGGCCTGGACCATGCTTTCGGTGACCGATTTGACGACGATCAGCCGCCGGGCATGCTCGTCCATGATCTCCCGAAAATTGGCCATGGTGGTCTTCAGGGCCTCTTTCTCCGCGTCCGATGCGGATTTGATCAAGCCCGGGTTGGCTTTGATCGCGCGCAATTCCTGCGCGTAGGTGGCCGCCAGGCGTTCTTTCTCCGCATTGCTTTCGTTCAACGCCTGAGGACGGCGATGCTGCAGCAAAGCAGTCTCCTGGGTAACGATTTCGCTCAGGCGGTTCAATACGGCGATGATCCCTGCAATCCGTTGATCGGCGCCGCTGTCATCGGTCGCGGGTGAGGCGGGCACTGCCGCAATGTTTTGCGCGTTAGCCATCAGGAATTCGCCTCCTGGTAACGAATGATTTCACTGTAAACCTGATCCGCGATGCCCAGGCCGCCGGTTCCGGCGATAGCCTTCGCATATTCCTGATTCAGCATGGACCGGTACGGTCCTTCCGCCGGTCCGCCGCCGAACGGCCCGTTGGTCTCCAGTCCTGCGGACATGGCGTTGAAAACCTGGGCGACGAAGAAGGCTTCGAACTCCTCGGCCGCCTTGCGTGCCGTCGGGTTTTCATGCTCGCTCGCCGACGCGGTTCCACCGGCCGTGGGGGCGCCGCCGGCCGTACCCATGGCCGCAAGCAAGCTGGCCGACGTCATTGTCCCGATGCCAAGCATTACATCACCTCGATTTCCGCCTGCATCGCGCCGGCGGCTTTGATGGCCTGAAGGATGGAGATCATGTCGCGCGGTCCGATGCCCAAGGCGTTCAAACCGTCCACGAGGTCCTGAAGACTGACGCCCGTTTTCAGCACGACCAGTTTCTTGCCTTCGCCTTCGTCGATCTCCAGTTCGGTCCGATCGACCACTTCGGTGTTGCCTTGCGCGGCGAAAGCGTTCGGTTGGGAGACCTGCTGGGTTTCGGTGATCCGCACCGTCAGATTGCCCTGGGCGATCGCCACCGGATCGATGCGGACATCCTGTCCCATCACGATGATGCCGGCTTTCTCGTCGATCAGAACGCGGGCCGCCTGATCCGTATCGACGCGGAGCTGTTCGATCTGCGACAGCAGCCCGACCATGTTGGTGCGCTGGTCTTTCGGAACGGACAGGACAACGGTGGTCGGGTCCAGCGGATGCGCCGCGGAAACGCCCAACGCCGCGTTGATCGTCTGACTGACCCGCCGGGAGGTTGTGAGGTCCGGATTGCGCAGGGAAATACGAAGCTGATCCAACTGGGCAAGCTCGAACCCGGTTTCCCGCTCGATAATGCCGCCACTGGCGATGCGCCCGACGGTCGGCACGTTCTTGGTAACGTTGGCGGCGTTGCCCGCCGCCGTGAAGCCGCCGATCGCAACCGGTCCCTGCGCAACCGCGTAGACTTCGCCGTCCGCGCCGACCAGGGGCGTGACCAGCAGCGTGCCGCCGAACAGGCTTTCGGCATCGCCCAGCGCGCTGACACTGACGTCCAGCCGGCTGCCGGGGCGGGCGAAGGGCGGCAGGTTGGCGGTAACGATCACCGCCGCCACATTTTCCGTGCGGACTCGGCCGTCCCGCACATTGACGCCGAAGCGCTCCAGCATCGCTTCCAGACTCTGTTCGGTAAACGGCGCGTTGCCCAGCGTGTCGCCGGTTCCGTTCAAACCGACGACCAGGCCGTAGCCGACGAGTTGGTTGTCGCGAATGCCTTCGAAGTCGGCGATATCCTTGATCCGGGAACTGGTGCCATAGGCGGGGTTGAGGCTGGAACCGCATATGACCATCGCAAGGGCGATGAACGCCGCCCAGGTCTGCCGGAAGCGGCGACCAGTCCGTCGTGCATCGGAGAGCAAGGAGAATTGCATGGAGGCCCGCCTCAGGTTGAACAACTGCCAGTACACCTGCGAATAGCGTGCCAGGATAGGTGCCAGATAACTAATTGAAATCAATAGGAAACAGTTAGGAAGCCTGTGCCCGTATCTCGAACACCGGCAAGTTTTTCCGGGTTACGGCAGGAACCGCCGCCGGTTCAACGGTTATTAACCATACCGGCCCATGCTTCAGGCTGATCAACAGCTTTCAGTCGGATTCGTCATGAAAATCAGCGGCCCGGGACAAATCAGGGCCGGCAGTCCGCGTCGGAGCGGTAAGACTGCCGAAGCAGCGACGGAGAATTTTGCGGACCATCTGAAACCCGACGCAGCCGGCGCGTCCGGCGTGTCTGCGGCCGCGCCTGTAGCGCCGGTCGACGCGTTGTTGACGCTGCAAGAGGTGCCGGACTCGCAGGACAAGAAGAAGCGGGCGATTGCGCGGGCGAACGATCTACTTGGCGAGCTCGATGAAATTCGCCACGGGCTGCTGCTCGGCATCCTCTCGGAAAGCCGCCTCAAGTCCCTTGCAAGACGCCTCAACGCCCGCGTCGAACAACCCAGCGACCCGCACCTGGCCCAAATTCTTAAAGAGATCGAATTACGGGTATCCGTGGAGCTTGCCAAAATCGGCATGGAATCCAACTAACTAAACGATGTCGTTAATGTTATGTGACATGCGTTTGGAATTCTTGCTACTCGGTTGACAGATTCATATACTCCGCCCCGATTCAGATCGGGGCACATGGCATGGGTGTGTTAATGGGCGTTCGGCTTCCTCGGAACTATCGGCCGTCGGAAAAAGAACGGTTCATGAGCGACAAGATGCTCGAGTATTTCCGCCGCAAGTTGGAAAACTGGCGGGATGAGATCTTGCGGGAGTCGAACCAGACGCTCCGGCATCTCCAGGAAGATACTTCCCAGGAACCCGATCTGGCTGATCGTGCCTCAACGGAAACCGACCGGGCCATCGAGCTCCGGACCCGGGATCGTCAGCGCAAACTGATTTCGAAGATCGACGCCGCGCTGCGCCGGATCGAGGATAAATCCTACGGCTATTGCGAAGAAACGGGTGATCCGATTTCGCTCCGCAGGCTGGAAGCCAGGCCGATCGCGACCTTGAGCCTGGAAGCGCAAGAGCGGCACGAGCGGCGGGAGCGCACATACCGCGACGATTGATCGCCGGTCCGCTGGATACTGTTGAAACGAAAGGCCGGCCGCATTTTTGCGGCCGGCCTTCGCTTTTGGTGTCGAGTTGCGAGTCGACAGTGGAAACAGGGTTGCCTTCCAACCGGCGGCGTTCGCGCCAACCGGTTTAGAACGGCATGATCACATCGAACAGTTGCTGGCCGTAACGCGGTTGTTGCACGTCCGTTAGCTGGCCGCGTCCGCCGTACGCAATTCGCGCTTCGGCGATCTGGCTATGCATGATGGTGTTTTCGCGGGTGATGTCCTCCGGTCTCACAACGCCGGAAACCAGGAGTTCCCGCACCTCGAAATTGACGCGGACTTCCTGTCGCCCCGAAATTACCAGGTTGCCGTTCGGCAGGATCTGCGTGACCAGCGCGGCGACCTCCAGTTCGATCTCTTCCTTGCGGTCCACCGTGCCTTGGCCGGTGGAGGAACTGTCGCTCCCCAGGCCGACCAGGGCCTCAGGGCTGACCGCGTTGGGCAGAATGCGCTCCAGATAGGTTTCGTAACCCAGGAAGTTCGTCAGATCGGCTTCCTCGGTGTTGGACCGGGTACGGGTCGTCGTGTTGTCGACTTTGGCCTCGTCCTCGATCTCAACCTTGACCGTCAGAATGTCGCCGACGCGGGCGGCGCGCTGATCCTTGAAGAACGCCCGCGCGCCGGGCCGCCATAGCGAGTTGGCCTGTCGGATCACCGGCTCCGGATGCGGCATCGGCAAACTGACCGGCCTGTAATCGGGCTGCTTGGTCGGGTTCTCGATGCTCGCAAGCGGCGGTGCCTCGCCGATATGGGCGACGCGGTCGACCAGGTTGGCGCAACCGGACAGCAGGGCGATGGCAGCCACCGCGACGGCGGTCCGCAGCAGTCGGTTGGGAAGGCGATTGATCGGTTTCATCTTCGGTACGTCCTTTGCCAAAATCTATATGCCGTCGTGGCGTCAACGGCGGTCGGCGATGCGGTCGCGGCTGTTGCCGACCACCACTCTGCCCGGTTGTTCGACCGTTGCTTCAACGGTGCGGCGGCTGCGCGTATTGAGCACCCGGATAACGTCGCCTCGGCCGCCCTTTTCCAGCGCCCTGCCGGTCGCGGTCAGGCTGATCAGTCCGGTCTCGAAGGTCATCGTCACCATCGACCCTTTCTCGACCAGCACGGGCGTGCCCAGGTCGTCGGCGCGCAGCGGTCGGTTGAGCTGCAACGGTCGCCTTGGGCTCTTGCCGATCAAGGCCGAAGCATCGGTGACCATGTTTCGCCCGATTTTCTCAACGCGCATTTTCCGATAGACCAGATCGCTCTCCTGCACGACCTCGCCGATCGCCACCCGGTTTTTCAGCACCGGAACGCTCATGGCCTGGAAAACCCGACCCGATACCGATACCCGGCGGGCGGCGGCCGAATCCGCGGGTACCGAAAGAATGGCGGTGAACCGGCCCCTGGTCCGGTCGAGCTGTAGGTCGTCGACCGCGACCGCGGGCGTTTCCCCCCGCGCCACGGTCAGGTCCGCACCGCGTCCGGCAATCTGGATTTCGATGTCGGCGCCGTCCATGCGATCCGCCAGCGCCAGCTCGAGCTCCTCGGTGATCTGTTCATGCGGAACCGGCGTACCGTCGCGGCGCACCGAAACGGTTCGCCTGTTGCTTGTCCGCCGCCAGTTCAGGCCATGCTTGCGGGCCAGTGCGGCGATACCGCGCGTGCGCAAGGCGATCTGTTTGCCGGGTAGGGGCGCTCTGGCGACCACGACGTCCGAAGCGCTTCCCGCATCCTCGAACAGGTCGCCGAGCGTCACCGTATCGTCGGCGACGAGGATCGAATTGCGCAGTTGAACGGCGGTGGCCGCTGCGGCGGATCCGGCGGTCGCGGCCAGCAAAACGGCCGACAGCGCCAATCCCGTCAGTCTGCGTCTCAAAGCGGTCGAAGGTGACATCAGAAATCTCCGGTTCTCGCCTAACGCATCGAGTTGATCTGGGCCATCATTTCGTCCGAAGTGGTGATCACTTTGGAGTTCATTTCGTAAGCCCGTTGCGCGGTGATTAGGTCGGTAATCTCCTGCACCGCGTTGACGTTTGCGTTTTCCAGGAAGCCCTGCTCGATGGTGCCGAAGCCGGCGCTGCCGGGAACGCCCACCGTGGCCTGGCCGGAAGCCGGCGTTTCCAGGAACAGATTGTCGCCGATCGCTTCCAGGCCCGGCTGGTTCGGGAACAGCACCAGTTCGAGCTGGCCGACGGTCTGTTGCTGGGTCTGGCCGGCGAGTTTCACCTGAACCTCGCCGCTGGCGTTGATGGTGATGTCGACGGTCTCCGTCGGCACGGTAATTCCGGGGGCGACCACGAAGCCGTCGGAGGTGACGATCTCGCCGTCTGGGCTCAGCGAAAAGGCGCCGGAGCGGGTGTAGGCATCCTCGCCGCTCGGCAACTGAACCCGGAACATACCGCGGCCGTTGACGGCCATGTCGAGCGGGTTTTCCGTGATCCGAAGATCGCCCTGTTCGGTGATGCGGTAGACCGAGCCGGCCTTGACGCCGACGCCGACCTGAACGCCCGACGGGACGATGGTGCCGGCGTCTGAGGAGTTGGAGCCGACCCGCCGCAGGTTCTCGTACAGCAGATCCTGAAAATCCGCGCGTTGTCGTTTGAACCCGGTGGTGTTCATGTTGGCGATGTTGTTGGAGATGACCTCCACGTTGAGCTGTTGGGCCAACATGCCGGTCGCGGCAATGCTTAAGCTGCGCATCGGATTGCCTTTCCCTTATCCTGTCCGGCCGAGGCGATCGATCGCCCGCCGCTGTAAATCGTGTTCCGTATCCAGCATGCGCTGCGTCGACTGATAACTGCGCAGCACGCTGATCATGTTGGTCATCTCGACAATCGGCTGAACGTTGGACTTCTCGATCGTGCCCTGAAGGATCTGAGCGTCCTTCGGCTCGATTGCCGGGTCGTCGGTGCGGTACAGCCCGGCCACCACCCGGCGCAGGTTCTGCTCGTTCTCGAAGGCGACCAGGTTCAGCTTGCCGACCTGGCCGAGATCCGTGCTGATGGTGCCATCGGCGGCGATGGTTATTTCCCCGTCCTGTTCGGTAAAGGCGATTTCGCCGCCGCCGTCGTCCAGCACGGGATCGCCCGTCTGTGTCACCAGGGTGCCGTTCTCGTCGATGCTGAGGCGGCCGCTTTTGGTGTAGCGCTCGCCTTCCTCGGTCTTGACCACCAGGTAGCCGTCGCCGGTGATCGCCAGGTCCATCGGGTTGCCGGTAACCTGGGTCTTGCCGGGCGACAGGTCGCGCGCGACGCCGTAATCCAGGACGAACGACATCGGCTTGCCGAGGTCCTTCTCGAACAGGAACTCCTGAAACAGCACGCTCTGCCGTTTGTAGGCGTTGGAATCGATGTTCGCCAGGTTGTTGGCGATGATGTCCATCTGCCGCCGCAGCGCCATTTGCCGCGACAGGCCGATATAACTTACGTTTTCCATTCGACCGCCCTTCTGGCTATTTCCGAAAATCAACTCGCGCCCTGTCAGATGCAGGGGGCGTGCCAACCGGAAAAACGGCTGAATTCAGGGACTTTTCAAAGCCTGCGGCGGATTAATCGGCAGCCGTTGCCGGGTAGATGTTGCCTTAAGCCCGGTCCCGCCGCGCTGCGTCCGCGACATATTGCCAATCGGTAAAAATTCCCGGAAATCCAACACTTCCTTAACCAAGACCCACCTAGTCTTACGGTCCATCGGTGCGCGAGCGCGCCGGCAAATATGGTGGGGTTCAGCGTACGAATGTCGGATGTTGAGGATGGCGAATCCGGCGAGGAACTAGACGTCGAAGGCGAGCCGCAGAAAAAGAAGCTCAGCGGCAAGAAGCTCGTCTTGATGTTTATCCTCCCAGGCCTGCTGCTGGCGCTCGCCGGCGGTGGTGGCGGCGCCTATTTCCTTGGCGTCTTCGACCCTCCTCAGGAAGAGGCTGCCGAGCAGGCGGAAGACCCGGCCAATCAGCAGGTCCTGTTCTACGACCTGCCGGAGATTCTGGTGAACCTGAATACCGGCGGCAAACAGGCCAGTTATCTGAAGATCCGGGTCGCGCTGGAAGTCGGCAACGAGGAAGCGATACCGGTGATCGAGGCGATGATGCCGCGGGTGATCGACAACTTTCAGGTCTACTTACGCGAATTGCGGCGCGAGGACTTAAGCGGTTCCGCCGGCATCTACCGCATCAAGGAAGAACTGTTGATCCGGGTGAATTCGGCGGTCCAGCCGGCCCATATCAACGACGTACTGTTCAAGGAAATGTTGGTCCAATAGGGCATAAGCGTCAATGGCTGAAGAAGCGGACGAAGAAACTCCTGCGGAAGACGCGCTGGGCGGAGAGTCGGAGGAAGACGCCGATGCCATGGCCGCCGAATGGGCGGCCATGGCGGAGGACGACGACGACGATGACGGCAATGCCGTTCAGTCGACCCGAGTGCTCGACCAGGACGAAATCGACAGCCTGCTCGGTTTCGATTCCGACGGCGACGAGGACGGCAGCGAATCCGGCATTCGCGCCATCATCAACAGCGCGCTGGTCAACTACGAACGCCTGCCCATGCTGGACGTGGTGTTCGACAGGCTGGTCCGGATGATGACCACGTCGCTGCGTAACTTCACGTCCGACAACGTTGAAGTCTCGCTCGACAACATCACCTCGATCCGCTTCGGCGATTATCTGAACTCGATCCCGCTGCCGGCCATTCTCGCGGTGTTTCGCGCCGTCGAATGGGACAATTACGGTCTCGCGACCGTCGACAGTTCGCTGATCTACTCGATCGTCGATGTTCTGCTTGGCGGCCGTCGCGGCACGGCGGCCATGCGTATCGAAGGCCGGCCTTACACGACCATCGAGCGTAACCTCGTCGACCGCATGGTCCATGTGGTTCTGGCCGATATGTCGGCGGCGTTCGAGCCTCTCAGCCCGGTCACTTTCAACTTCGACAGGATTGAGACCAACCCGCGTTTCGCGACGATCGCCCGAACCGCCAACGCGGCGATCCTTATCAAACTGCGCATCGACATGGAGGACCGCGGCGGTCGGATCGAGCTGCTGCTGCCGTACGCGACGCTGGAACCGGTTCGCGAACTGCTGCTCCAGATGTTCATGGGCGAGAAGTTCGGGCGCGACTCCATCTGGGAGAACCACTTGGCGACCGAGCTCTGGCACACCGATATCGATCTGGAAGCGGTTCTGGACGAACAGCAGATGTCGCTCCGCGATGTCATGAACCTGCAGATCGGCGACACGCTTACGTTCAACGCGGCGCCGGATTCCACGGTCGACCTCAGATGCGGCGGCATTCCCATGGTCGCGGGCCGAATGGGCCGGGTCGGCCAGAACGTCGCGGTGCGCGTCGACAAGGCTTTGCGGAAGCTTGGAGAAGTTAGCGGATGACGCCGGCTCTGATCCTGGACGGGCTTGTCGCGGCCTTGCTGCTCGCGACCGTGATCTATTGCTTTATCTTGAATCGCCGTCTCTCGGTCATGCGCGACGCGCAGAGCGAGATGTCTACCCTCATCTCCGAATTCAACAAGGCCATCGAGCAGGCCCGCTCCGGCGTTGAAACGCTGAAGGAAACCGCGGCTGACGCCGGCGATAAGCTTGGCCGGGAAGTCGACAAGGCCCGGGCGATGGCGGACGAACTGCTGCTCATGACCGATTCCGGAGAGCGGCTGGCGGAACGTCTCGAGGGGGGGATCGGGCAGGTTCGCGGTACCCGGCCGGCAACCGCTGGGTCGGGATCCGACGCCGGCGGCCAGCAGACCGGTAAGGACCGCTGGCGGTCCGACGCCGAGCGCGAGTTGTTTCAGGCTCTGCGGCAGACCCGGTAAGCATCATGGCTTTGGACAGGGTTCGCATTCTGCCCGTGACGATGGCCGCTGCCGCGCTGTTGTTCTCCGTCAAGGTCGTTGACGTCTGGCGGGGGGCGACCGAAGGGCTGGGCGTGATCGGCGCCGCCGCGGCGCGTTCAGATGAGAAACCGCCGGCCGGCGCGGCCGAGCCTGAAAAGCCGGCCATGCAGGCCGCGCCCCAGCCGACCCCGAGCGAGATCGAGATGCAGAAGCGGGTCGATACGCTGGCATCCAAGGATCCGTCTCTTTTCAGCAAGTCGGAGATCGAGCTTCTCGAGAACCTGGCTCGCCGCCGCGACGAGTTGGAAGACCGGGCCCGCGAAGTGGAGATGCGGGAAAACCTGCTCCAGGCAACCGAGAACAGAATCGACCAAAAGATCAGCGACCTCAAACAGATCGAGGATCGCATTCAAAGCATGCTTCAACAATTCGACAAAGAAGAAGAGGCTCAGATCAAGAGCCTGGTAAAAGTCTACGAGAATATGAAGCCGAAAGATGCTGCGCGAATTTTCAATCGGCTTGAGATGGATATCCTGCTCGATGTGGTCGAGCGGATGAAGGAAAAGAAAATGGCGCCTGTTCTGGCGCAAATGAGCCCGGAGAAAGCGGAGGCGCTGACCGTAGAGTTGGCCACCCGTCGGCAGTTACCGGAATTCGACAGCCAGGCGTCGGGTGCCAAGGACAAGAAGTAGCGCCGCGAAGCCCGCCTTCTTTGGTGCCCAAGGGCCCGATATTGGTTCACGGCAAGTTTCCCTTAACTCGGATTTAACCAGGCCGCGCCTAGATTTTCCGCGCAAATTTGGAAGGGTCGGACGCCATTTCCAATTTGTGAGGTGATCGACATGGCGGTCGATAAGAACATGCCGATTCTGATCGTCGACGACTATAAGACGATGCTCAGGATCATTCGTAACCTATTGAAGCAGCTTGGCTTCAACAACGTAGAAGAGGCGACCGACGGAAGCGCCGCTTTGAGAATGCTTCGCACCAAGCCGTTCGGCATGGTGATATCCGATTGGAATATGGAGCCGATGACAGGCTACCAGTTACTGAAGGAAGTTCGTTCGGACAGCAAGCTGCAAACAACGCCGTTCATAATGGTCACCGCAGAGAGCAAGACGGAGAATGTCGTCGCCGCCAAACAGGCCGGTGTCAATAACTACATCGTCAAGCCGTTCAATGCGGCAACTCTGCAAAAGAAGATGGCGGCTGTGATCGGGGAGTTTTGACATTTCGCGCCCGTCGTAAGGCGGGCATTGGCGCACGATTTTTGTAGGGAAGGGCAAGGATCTTGCTAAACGACGAAACTACAGCGCAGTTCGCGGAGCGCGTCGCGGAGTTGCGCGAGGAGCAAGGCGACAATGTCGCTCTGGGCGATGTCGCGGAAATCGTAGAGAGCCTGATGGTTTCCATGCAGGGCGATATTTCGGCGGTCGAAATCCGCCTGCATGGCGAGATACTCGGGCTGGTCGATTATATCCGCGGCGCGAAGGAAGAAATCGCCAAGATCCAGCCCAGCCAAATCAAGAGCCTGGATATACCCGTTGCAACCGACGAACTGGACGCCATTGTCGGAGCGACGGAGGTTGCGACCAACGCGATCCTGGATGCCGCTGAGACGTTGTCTGAAATCGCCACCGAGGTGCCGCAAGAACAGTCCGACAAGCTGACCGACGTGACGACCAAGATCTACGAAGCGTCGAACTTCCAGGATATCACCGGCCAACGGATCACCAAGATCATCGGGACCCTGCGCCAGATCGAAGCCAAAGTGGTTGCCCTCGCGCGGGCCGTCGGCGAGGAAATCGAGGACGCGACGGTTGACTATGTCGACCAGCGGACGGGCGACGAAGCGCTACTCAACGGACCGGCGCTGCCGGAAGCCGCCAATTCGCAGGACGATATCGACGCCCTGTTGGCGAGTTTCGATTAGGCGGAAGCGACAAAGCGGCTTGCTATGGATCGACCTCAAACCGCCAATGCGCGGCCGCAAAGCAACCCCAGTCATTTTGCTTTCCTCTCGCTCTATCTGCTTCTGCTCGCGTTTTTCATCCTGCTGAACACGCTGTCGCAGACCGAGAAGAGCCGCATGGAAGCAGCGCTCGGCAGCATTGATGCGACTTTTCGGTCTGAAGTCGAAACCAAGCTTCAGTCGCGCACCGCCACGTCCACGCCCGGTCCGGTGATCGGGCTGGACTCTTTGCAATCCGAACTTCGTCGATTGTTCGAGACGGTACTCCCTGTCGGCCAGTTTCGGATTATCGAAAAGGGAAACCTGATTCAGATCGTAACGCGAAGCGATCTGATCTTCGTGCCCGACCGTCCGGCGCTGCGGACCACGCGTACCAATCTGATGGAGGGGATCGCCGCTGGCCTGACACAGACCGGCGACGGTGCCCGGTATGAGGTCGAGTTCCAGATCGGTTCCGGACCGGCGCTGCCGAAGACGGGTGCGGCCGGCCGTTCGCTGCCGGTACTCCGCGCGGCGGCATTTGCGCGCGACTTGCGGGCCAGGGGACTGTCGGCGCGGATGATTGCCGTCGGCCTTAGTCCGGGCGATGCGGATACCGTACGCCTGACATTCTTCCGGCGCAGCGCCGACAGCCGGCTCGACTTCAGCCGGATCGTGCAATGACTCAAAACGGCGGCGGCATAAGGCGGCAAACCCAGGGCCCTGCATCGTCGGCCTGGATTTTGATCTTTGCCGATCTTGCGGCGCTGTTGCTCGCGTTCTTCGTGCTCCTGTTCTCCATGTCGCAGATCAAGGTGGACGCGTGGCAGGCGCTGGTCGAATCCTTGACCCGGCGGCCAACTCCCACCCATCAGACCACGGTCCTGGGCCCCAGCGCGGACTTCAACGTCAGCCGCGAGATGCGGCCAAGGGCGATCGACCTGACCTACCTGGAAGCCGTGATCGAATCCAAGCTTGCCAACGACCCCGTTTTGGCGCGCAGCCATGTGCAGCGTCTTGGAGACCGTCTGATCATTTCCCTGCCAAGCGAGTTGCTTTTTACAGGAGCCAACGCGAGCCTTAGCGACGCGGCGGTCCGGACCTCCACCCGGTTGGGCAGCGTTCTGCGGACCATTGGAAACAGAGTTTTCGTCGAAGGGCATACCGATCCCGATCCGATTACGGATCGTCGTTACTACCTGTCGAACTGGGAACTATCGCTGGCACGCGCCGTATCGCTCGCCAATGCGTTCAAGGAAGCAGGCTATGGAGCGCCCGTCGCGGCGGTGGGTTATGCCGACTCGCGATTTTACGACATTCCGACGAGCTTGCCGCGCTCGCGCCGTTTTGAATTGGCGAGACGCGTCGACGTGGTGATCAGCCGCGATTCTGTTTGGGAGCGGCAGTGATGCGCTGGTTTTCGATTGCATTGCTGTCCGCTGCGCTAGGCATTGCGTTGACGGTGACTGCGGTCGCGGAAACGATTCAGGTTCGCGGCGGCCAGCATCCGGGGTTCGGGCGGCTGGTGTTCGACTGGAGCAAGGTCAAGACCGAGAAGGTCGAATACACGGCCAAGATCGACAAAGGCTTTCTCGTGGTGCGCTTCGAGCGGCCGTTCGACGCGGATCTGTCTCGATTGACGAACACGCTCGACAAATATGTCGCTTCGGCGACGCGAGAGCCGGATGGCAAGACCTTCCGTTTCGGATTGAAGAATGACTATCGGCTTCGGACCGCACGGTACGGCCGGTCGATTGCGCTCGATTTGCAGTCGGGAGATACGCGCCAGGTCGACCGGGCGAAACCGTCGACCAGGCCCGTCTTGAAAGCGCGGTTCGGCGATCACCCCGGATTCAGCCGCGTGGTCTTCGATTGGAAGAAACCGGTGCCGTACACGGTCCGCAAGGACGGAAACCGGGTTACGGTCGACTTTGACCGTCCGGCGGATGTCGACCTGTCCCATTTTAATTTCGAAGAACCGGAGTTCATTGAAAAAGCCAGGTCAAGCGGCACCGCGGCCAGGACGACCGTCGTGCTCGATGTCCCGGCGGGCGCCGAGTTGAAGCATTTCCGGGACGGCCCTCGGGTCGCAATCGATATCCGTGGGCCGCGCGGTCGGCAGGCGGTGGCGGCGCGTCCGACTGTGAAGAAGGCGCCGGTTCCCGTAGAACCGAAAGAGACGCAGCCGGCAGCTCGGGATGTGGGGTCGAACGGCGTGAGTCAGCTTTCGAAAGAAGCGGTTCGATCGGTTGGCGCCGCCGCGCGTCGTGTCGATGTAACGGATGCGCCGTCGCTGACGGCGGCGTTCGACGCGCCCGTGCCCGTGCTCCGGCCCCTCGCGAAAGACACCGGGAATGCCGCGACGCTCGCCTTGTCGGCCCATCGGACCGTCAATGGACTGCGTGTCGCATTCCCATGGCAGGAACAGGTGGCGGCCGCGGTGTTCGAACGGGGCGGACATCTGTGGGTCGTGTTCGATCAGCTCAGGCGTGTCGACCTGAGCGGTCTGGGCCCCGACCTGAAAGGACTGGTCGGCCTTGCGGAGCAGCTCCCGTCCAAAAGCGCGACCGTATTGCGGTTCCGTTTCGATCCGGCCCTGCATCCAACCGTCAGCCGCGACCAGGCGTCATGGATCGTCGATATGACAAAGGAGACCTCCCGCAGCGACGATCCGATCTTTGTCGATCCGCAACCGGTATCGCCAAGCGGCCCGAGGGTCTTCCTACCCGTCGTCGACACCGGAAAAGCAGTGAAGATCGACGACCCCGAGGTCGGCGACAAGTTGGTCGTGGTACCGGTTTCCGCGCCCGGCCGTGGGGTGAACGCGCTTCGCCGTTTCGTCCAGTTCTCGGTCCTCGCAACGTCGCAAGGCGTCGCCGTACAGCCGACGACCCGCGGCGTGATCGTACGTCCGCGGAGAACGGGTGTGTCGATTACCAATTCCGATGGCCTGCTGATGTCACGGCTGATGCCGAACGGTAAGAAGGGTAAAGGCCGCGGTATCGCCGAGCCCGAGATGTTCCGGTACGAGGATTGGAAACGCGGTCCGGAGGAAGACTTCGCCGGCAACAAGCACGAAATCCTGTATGAGCTGTCGATAGCGACCGCGAATGTAAGGAATAAGAGCAGGCTCGATTTGGCCCGCCTCTACTTCGCGCATGATCGCGCCGAAGAGGCGCTCGGGGTGCTGACAAGTTTCCAGATCAGCGATCCCCGGGCGGCGGCGGACCCGAAGTTCCGTGCGCTTCGCGGCGCGACGCTGGTGAAAGCGAATCGCTTGGAGGCGGCCCGCTCCGACCTGTTCCATCCGGACCTCGACGAGAATGCGGAAGTCGCGCTGTGGCGTGGGCTGCTTGCGTCTCAGCTTGGCGAATGGGACGTCGCGCATCGTGAGTTCGCGGTCGGTATGGATGCGTTGTCCATGGCGTCGGAAGATATGCGGGCCAAATTCCGCCTTGCCATGATCGAGACGGCGTTGGCCGAATCCGACACCGAACGGGCTGCCCGGCTGTTAAAGGAACTGGAAGAAGAGATTCCGTCGAAAACGGTGGAGGCATGGGCGATTTACGATAGGGCCCGTCTCGCTCACATGACCGGGGCCCTACCGGAGGCGTTGGCGGGGTTCGAGGCTGCGGCTGCCGGTCCGCACCGGCCAACCGAGGTTCGCGCCAAGCGTGACAGGATCCGCCTGTTGCGCGGAACCGGTGAAATGACTGTCGAAGAAGCCATCGACAAACTGGAAACCCTCCGGTTCGCCTGGCGCGGCGATGAAATAGAGCTGGAACTGCTGGACTGGCTGGGCCAGTTGTACATCGAATCCAAGCAGTTTCGCGAAGGTTTGACCATCCTGCGGCAGGCCGTTGCCTACTTCCCGAACGCCGAAGGCGGCAAGAAGATTGCCAAGGACATGAACACGGTGTTCGGCGACCTGTTTCTGAATGGCGCCGCTGGCGAGATGGCGCCGATCAACGCACTCGGCCTTTACTACGACTTCCGGGAACTGACGCCGGTCGGGCCGGAGGGCGATGAGATGATCCGCCGTCTAGCCGACCGTCTGGTGACGGTCGACCTGTTGCCGCGGGCCGCCGAACTGCTGGAACATCAGGTAAACTTCCGCCTGCAGGGACAAAAGAAAGCCGAAGTCGGTACGCGGCTCGCCATTATCTACCTGCTGGACCGCAAGCCGGAGCCGGCCTTGCGCGCGCTGCGGACCAGCCGTTGGCCGGCTGTGCCCGAAGACCTTAAGCGAGAGCGGCGGCATCTCGAAGCGCGGGCACTGACCGACCTCGACCGCTTCGATCAGGCATTGGACCTGCTGACCGACGACAGCAGCGAGGGCGCGAATGTCCTGCGTGCCGACCTTCACTGGCGGGCCAAGGACTGGTCTCGCGCGGCAACGGCGTTCGATACGCTGCTTGGCGAACGCTGGAAGACCGACGAACCGCTCCGTCCGCTGGAACGCCAGCAGGTGATGCAGTTGGCTATTTCGCTCGCTCTGGGCGATCAGCGCGCCGCCCTGCAGCGGGTTAAGAGGAATTACCAGCCGAAACTGGAAGGCCTGCCGGAAGCGGACGCTTTCCAGGTCGTTGCCGACACCACCGTGGACCGGAGTCAGACAAGCTTCCGCAACCTTGCCAGCGCAATCGCCCAGGTCAATCAGTTGGAAGCGTTCATGACAAGTTATCGGGAACGGCTGAAAAACGACGCCAAGGCCAGCGCCATAAACTGATCCGGACTACGATCCGCCGGCGCCGAAGCTTTGGACCAGGCTCTCGGCGACCAGGTTCCAGCCATCGACCAAGACGAAGAAGATCAGTTTGAACGGCAGGGAAATGATGATCGGCGGCAGCATCATCATGCCCATCGACATCAACACGCTGGCCACGACCATATCGATTACGAGAAACGGAACGAAGATCAGAAAGCCAATCTCAAAGGCGCGCCTCAGCTCGCTTATCATGAATGCCGGGATCAAGGCCCGAAGTGGCAGATCCTCCGCCTCGAGATTTGCCGTGTCGACCTGAGCGATGTCGATGAACAGCAACAGGTCTTTCTCGCGCACCTGTTGCCGCATGAAACCGTGCATCGGCGCCATGGTCCGCTCGAACGCCTCGTCCTGCGTGATCTCCTGTTCGATCAGCGGCGCGATCCCGCTGCTGTAGGCGGCCTCGAACGTCGGAGCCATGACGAAGGCCGTGAGGAACAGCGACAGACTGACAATCACGACGTTGGGTGGTGTTTGCTGCACGCCGAGCGCGCTGCGCAACAGCGACAGCACCACCACGATGCGGGTGAAGGATGTCATGACGACCAGAATGGCCGGTGCAAGGCTCAGGACCGTCATCAACAGGACGAGTTGGACGATGCGCCCGGTGAATTCGTCGCCCGCCCCGCCGAGGTCGACGCTCAGTTGCTGCGCGGTTGCCGGCATAGCGCCGACGGTGGCGGTCGCCGCGGCGAGGCCGATAGCCCTGATTGATCTAACCGCGCTCATGCGCCACCTTGATATGCGCGCGGTTGCCGGCTGGCTCGTCGTTGCCGGTTTCGACCTTTATGCCGGTTTCGACGACCGTTTCGGTCGTCGGACCGAGCAGGATCAGATGTTCGACGTCATCGCGCCGGACGAGAACCAGGCGCCGTTTGGCGTCGACGCTTGCGACATCGACAATCCGCAGCCTCTTGTTGGAAGAGCCGAGACCTTTTGAGACCCTTGGGGTCATGCCGAAACGTTTCGCGACGACGGCCAATATCCCGATCAGGCCAAGCACGAATGCCAGAGCCAGGGCGAACCTGAAATAGTCACCGAATTCCATGCTACTGGTCTGCCTGCGCCCGATCAGTCGGCGCCGTCGGGCGCCGTCGGTGGTTCGGTCAGGAGCGATCCCAGCCGTTGCTGCAGCTCGTCGTGGCGGTGCCTCAAATCGCCCGACAGGACGTCGAGGTCGCTGGTCAGCTTGCCGATGATCTGAAGATAGGGCTGTGCCTGATCCTTCGGCAGCGCCGCTATGGCCTCGCAGATCTGGCCGATGCGTCCCGGTAGGGCGGAGAGGTCGAGCCTCTGGCCGATTCCGGCCTTGACCTTGGCCTGGGTCACCTCGCCGATCAGTTCGGCCAGTTCCTTGCGCAGGGCGTGAGGCGCGGTCATGGGCCGGAACCCTGCGGGTCGGTCCCGTTGGCTCGGTACATATAGGCCAGGATTTCGGCCACGGCGGCGAACGCCTCCAGAGGTATAACGCTGTCGACTTCCACAGCGGCCAGGACCTGGGCCAGATCGGCGTCCTCTCGGACCCTGACCCCATTGTCGAAGGCGAGCTGCAAAATCTGGTCCGCAACCAGTCCGCGGCCGCTGGCGGTTACCGTCGGCGCCCTGGGACCTGCGGGGTCGTAGCGTAGCGCCACGGCAACCGCGCGGTCGTCGGCAGGGGATGTGGGGGTCCGAGCCATGCCGCCATCCTGCGCCGCCATGGTTAATTCTTTGTTTAACAGGCGGCCTAACGGTCTTGTATTGCCATTGAAATCGCCGGTTGGCGGCACGATTAACGAAGCATTATGGCAACCGCGTCATTGTGGTATCGACGCGGAGTATTTCGTCAGATGAAGTTAGCTGTCTCTCGCTCAAAACTGGTCGGGTTCATCGCCTTGGTTGGCGTGTTGTTCGCTGTCCCCCTGGTGTCGGCGGCGGGCGACGACGTCGTGACCGCTCTTGCCACACCGGAGGCTCCGGAGCCGTCGGCGGGCGGGTTGATCGAGCGGATCCAGGTGGCGTTGCGGGCACTCGGTTACGACGCGCCGGACGGCCCGGACGGGCCGGGGACCGAGGCGGCGATACGCGCCTTTCAGCGCGATTTCGGCCATGCCCCGACCGGCAAGGCCTCGGAAGCGCTGCTCGCTCATATCGACTGGGAACTGACCAACGGGCTCGAGACCGGCGGCTTGATGTTCGGCAAGGGCCTGCTCTGGCGTATAGAAGGCGGCCCGTCCGACCGTCCGAGCTATTTGTTCGGCACGGTCCATTTCAGCGATCCTCGGGTTCTGGTGCTGCCTGACCCTGTGCAGGAGGCGTTCGACGCCTCGGACAAGGTGGCCCTGGAGGTCGCCGGTTTCGAGGGGCTGGAGGCCGACGTCGCCAAGGCCATGGTGTTGAACGATGGCCGCACCCTGGACCAGATCGTCGGCGAGGCGCTGTTTGCCGACGTTTCCGGCGCCCTGGCCCGGCACGGGTTCGGGCGCGAAGAACTCAGGGCGATCAAGCCTTGGGCCGTTTATGTCTTTCTGACCTTGCCGAGCGCCGAGCTGAAACGCGCCGCCCGCGGCATTCCCTACCTCGACCAGTGGCTGGAGGCCGAAGCGCTGCGCCAGGGCAAGGCAGTGGTCGGCCTGGAAACCATGGAGCAGCATCTTGCCGTCCTCACCGGATTGCCGGAAGCGGTGCAACTGGCTGTGCTGCGCAGCGCCGTCGAATATGCCGGCAAGACCGACGAGCTCCAGGAAAGGCTTATCCAGTATTATCTCGACCGCGACATGGCCGGGATTCAGCAGTCGATGGTCGAACCGGCGCTGCAGTCCGATCCGACGATCACGCGGCTGTTCCTCGACCGGCTGATCAACCTGCGCAACCGGAAGATCGTCGAGCGCGTCGACAGCCTGCTGCAGGACGGCGGCGCCTTTGTGGCCGTCGGCGCCCTGCATCTGCCGGGTCGGGCCGGTATTCTCCGCCTGCTGGAGAGGAACGGCTACCGTATCGAGCGGGTCTACTAGTCCAGGTTCGGGCGCGCCCGTTCGATAATCTCCTCCAGGGCCAGGCCGCGCGGCAGGGTGCCGTAGGCGTTGCCGGCATCCCGGTCCAGGCGCGAGGCGCAGAAGGCATCCGCCACCGCCTTCGGCGCGTGCTTCAGCAACAGGGCGGCCTGCAAGGCGATCGCCATATCCTCGACCAGCCGCCGGGCGCGGAACTCCAGATCCTCCTGATCGGTCATTCGGTCTTTCAGACGGCCCAGCATCTGGTCGTAGCGCCGGTCCGCACCGCGCGCGTCCTCAAGCTCTGCCAGGAAGGCAGCGAGCGACTCGGGTTCGCGGTGGATGGCGCGGAGCACGTCGAGGCAGATGACGTTGCCCGAGCCTTCCCAGATACCGTTCAACGGCGCCTCCCGGTAGAGGCGCGGCATGATCGATTCCTCGACGTAGCCGGCGCCGCCGTGGCACTCCATGGCTTCGTAGACGTGGCCGGGCACGCGCTTGTTGATCCAGTACTTGGCGACGGCGACCGCGATGCGGGCGAACGGTTTGGCCCGCTCGTCCTTCTCGCTTTCGTCGAAGGCCCGCGCGACGCGCATCACCAGGGCGGTCGCGGCCTCCGATTCGATAGCGAGGTCGGCCAGGACGTTCTGCATCAGCGGTTGCTGGGTGAGACGGCGCTGGAAGGCGGAGCGGTGGGCGGCGTGGTGGCTCGCCTGGGCCACCGCCTGGCGCATGAAGCCGGCCGGGGCCAGCACGGTGTCGAGCCGGGTGTGGTGGACCATGTTGATGATGGTGCGGACGCCGCGGCCTTCCTCGCCGACCATCTGCGCCCAGGTTCCCTGGTACTCTATCTCGCTGGAGGCGTTGGAGCGGTTGCCGAGCTTGTCCTTGAGGCGCTGGATGTAGAACGGGTTGCGGCTGCCGTCCGGTTTCCAGCGCGGCACCAGGAAGCAGGACTGGCCGTTCTCGGTATAGGCGAGGGTGAGGAAGGCGTCGGACATCGGCGCCGAACAGAACCATTTGTGGCCGGTCAGCAGGTACTCCCCGTCGCTGCCGGCGGGTTCGGCGCGTGTCGTGTTGGTGCGAACGTCTGAGCCGCCCTGCTTCTCGGTCATCGCCATGCCGATGGTGGCCGACTTCTTCTCGGAGGCCGGAATCGAGCGCGGGTCGTACTCGGTGGCGGTCAGCCGAGGTTCCCACTCGTCGGCGAGGTCCGGCTGGTTGCGGAGCGCGGGCACGCCGGCGTAGGTCATGGTGAGCGGGCAGCAGACGCCCGGCTCGACCTGGGCCAGCATGAACTCCATCGCGGTGTGGGCGACGTGGCCGCCGGGCTTGTCGGCCGTCCAGGCGATGGACGGGATGCCGTGCTTCATGCCGAGGGTCATCATGTCGTGGTAGGCGGGGTGGAACGTGACCTCGTCGATGCGGTGGCCGAAGCGGTCGAAGGTCTTGAGTTCCGGACCGTAGCGGTTGGCCTGGGTCGCCAGCTCGGCGACGCGGGCGCTGCCGAGCTCGGCGCCGAGGGCGCGGACGCGGTCCTCCGCCCAGCCGGCGCCTTCGCGGTGCAGAGCCTCGCTTAAGGCCGCGTCCTGGTCGTAGAGGTTGTAGTCCTCGAGCGGCGGCGGCTGGTTGGTGACGTCGTGGGTGGCGAGCTGGCTGACCGGGTTGCGGGCGGACATGACGGTCTCCCAGTAGCGTTGAGAGGGACGGTTGCCGGTAGAGTACTACGAAACGGGGAGGGGGCAGCAGGGGGGTGTGGGCAAAATATCGGGAACGAGCCCATGCACCCCGACAGCCGGCGCTTTACTCCCTTCGCCGGCCTCTCTAAGATGGTTCGTACTCGAAACTATGTTTCATATATGAACCAATGTATTCGGATGGCTGACGATCACAATCCCTGGCTGGCGCGGCCCGCGGCGGGTGGCGAAACCAATAAGGGCGGGCCCGATACGATCGAACCGGTGGGCGGTTTCGCCAACATAGAGTGGCAGACGCGCGCGGCGGCGCCCAGCGACTATGAGAGTGCGTTGGCCGATGCGCTGCAACGGCTGTTCGAAGACGGCGTTACGGAACTGGACGCTCTGGCCGCCGGGCTGAATCGGCTGGGCATCGAGCATCCGGACGGCGGGGCCTGGACCACCGAGAATTACCCGTCCGCGATGAAAGCCCTGGGTGACGCCGGATGACGACCGAAATCCGGCTGGAGTTTCGGGACGTGACGAAGCGGTTCCGAAACCGCAATGCCGAGAACGGCGCGGATGCCGAGATGACGGCGGTGGAGCATGTCTCGCTGTCGGTGACGGACGGCGAGGTGGTGTCGCTGATCGGGCCGTCGGGCTGCGGCAAGAGTACGCTTTTGAACATGGGCTCCGGCCTGGAGCCGGCGTCGGAAGGCGAAGTGCTGGTCGACGCGGAACGGGTGACGGGGCCGAACGCGCATGTCGCCTTCATGCTGCAGAAAGATCTGCTGCTGCCCTGGCGGACGATCCGCGAGAACGTGGAGTTCGGTTTGGAGATCCAACGGACGGCCCGGCCGGAACGGCGGGACCGGGCGCTGAGGCTGCTGGACCGCTGCCGGCTGTCGGAATTCGCGGACCACTTCCCGCATCAGCTTTCGGGCGGCATGCGCCAGCGGGCGGCATTGGCGCGAACCCTGGCCGTGGACCCGACGGTGCTGCTGCTGGACGAGCCGTTTTCGGCGCTGGACGCGCAGACCAAGATGGTGCTGCAACAGGACCTCGGCCAAACCCTGGCCGAAGAAGGCAAGACGGCTTTGTTCATCACCCACGACCTGGTCGAATCCGTCGCCTTATCCGACCGTGTGTTGGTGATGAGCGCACGGCCGGGACGGATCATCGAAGAGATCGATATCGACATCCCCGACCGGGACCAGCCGCTCGCCCGACGACAACATCCCGAGATCGGGCGGTACGTCCCGCATCTGATGGACCTGCTGCATGTCGGAGAGGCGAGGCTGTAACCAGAAGAAGAAAGTATCAACCATGGGCGTCAGGAGGAGGCAGACCGTGACAAGAATTCATAAACAACTAGCCAGTTTGACCGTGGCTTTTGCGTTCGCCGCGGGGACGTTGGGTTTCAACGCGCCGCAGGCCGAGGCCGCAGAACCGGTAACCTACCTATTGCCGGCGCCGCCGTTCCTGCCGGCGTTCGGTCCGTGGATGCTGGCCAAGCATAAGGGTTACTTCGAGGCCGAAGGACTGGACGTGACGTTCCAGGCGGCGAAAGGCGGGGTCGACGTCGCCAAGCAGGTCGGCGCGGGCAACGCGGTGGTCGGCGGCGGCATCGGCGATACGCCGGTGATCGTGCGGCCGAACGGAATCCCTGTGAAAGCGGTGGCCGTCTTGGGCGGCGGGTCGCTGATGCAATTGGTGATCAACAAGGACAGCGGCGCCAGCACCATCGCCGACCTGAAGGGCCGCACCATTACGACGATGTCCTATCAGGACACCACCTATTACGCGCTGCTGGGCATGCTGGCGACGCAGGGCATGACCAAGGACGACGTCAACGCGCAGGCGGCGGGGCCGGCGAACGTGTGGAAGCTGTTCCTCGCCGGCGAATCCGATGCGATGGCCGCGGTTCCCGATTGGACCGGCATCGCGCTGGGCAAGGGCATGAATCTGGAGATCATTCCGTCCGACGAGCATTTCCGCAGCATGGCGCAGGCCATCCTGGCTTCCGACAAGGTGATCGAGGAGCGACCCGAACTGATCGCCAAGCTGGTGCGTGCGACCTTGCGCGGTATGCAGGACATCATGGACGATCCGGACGCCGCGGCGGTCGAGTACGTCAAGGCCGTACCGCAGCATCAGGGCAAGGAGAAGGCCATGGCCGGCGTGTTCAAGCTGTACAACAAGTACGTCTATCCCGGGCAGGCCAAGCTTGGCGCCATGGATGCCGACCGGCTGTCGGCTTTACAGGACTTCTACCTGGAAAGCGGATTTATCCGACAGAAGACGGATGTTGGCGAGCTGTTTACCAACCGGTTCGTTGAGTAGATGCAGGCTGAATAAGCGGAGTGCCCTTGACGATGGTCGTCCTTCGACAAGCCCAACCCCGCCGTCATCGCGAGGCGCGAAGCGCCGCGGCGATCTCGGGAAGATTGGGCATGGCCCATCGAGATTGCTTCGCTTCGCTCGCAATGACAGGCGGGGTTTTTCGGCAGGCTGATCCAACCAACCCGTCATCGCGAGACGCACTTGAAACTCAACATGGGCGCCGCGGCGATCTCGGGAAGGTTGCGCGCGGCCTGTCGAGATTGCTTCGCTTCGCTCGCAATGACAGCAATCTAAAGCGCGGGTAACGACGATGCAGGGCGGGTTTTCCAAGGTGGCGATACGGCGGATGAGCGCGGGCAGCGTGTTGCTGGCCGTGCTGTTCGTGGCGCTTTGGGAGTGGGGGCCCGGTGGGCTGAATATCCCGCCCTACATCGTTCCGCCCGCGTCGATGGTGTGGGACGAGTTCTGGCGGATGATTACCGTGGACAGGCTGTTCTACCACACAGGCTGGACGGCGCTTCAGGTGCTGGTCGGTTTCCTGCTGGGCGCGTTGCTCGGCATGGTCGTCGGGTATGCGTTGGGCATGTCGCCGGAAGCCGAGTTCGTCCTGTCGCCCTACATCCTGGCGCTGCAGATCGCGCCGAAGGTTGCTTTCGCGCCGCTGTTCATCATGTGGTTCGGATACACCGTCTATCCGAAGATCCTGGTCGCGATCCTGATCGTGTTCTTTCCGGTGATGATCAATGTGCTGGGGGCGATGCGAACCATAGACATGGACATGTCCCGCCTGGCGCGTGCCTTCAAGGCAAGCCGAGCCCAGGTGTTCTGGAAGATCGAGTTTCCGGCGAGCATGCCGCCGCTGTTCGCGGGCCTCCGCATCGCCGCAACGCTGGCGGTGATCGGTGTCGTCGTCGGCGAACTGGTCGGCGGCAATACCGGACTGGGATACCTGCTGGTGTTCGGCGAGGGGGCAGGCAATACCGCCATGGTATTCGTCGCCATCATCTTTCTGACGATTATCGGCATCGTGCTGTACGGCGCGGTCGTTCTGGCCGAACGCCGCGTGCTGCATTACATGCCGGCAAGAAACGGCTGAGACTCAGTATGGGAACCGAGAAGATGGATAGAGCCCGGATCCACGACGCGACACAGAACCTGTTGAACCGGGGCCTTGGCAATCTGTGGTATCCGGTCGTGCCGAGCTGGCAGGTCAAGGACCGACCGATCGGCATTACCCGCCTGTCGCAGAACATCGTCATCTGGCGCGACAAGGACGGCACGGTTCATGCGCTGGAAGACCGCTGTCCGCATCGCGGCGCGCGGCTGTCGCTTGGCTGGAACCTCGGCGACCGGCTTGCCTGCTGGTACCATGGCGTCGAGGTCGATACGACCGGGACCGTGGTCGACGTTCCGGCGATGCCGGACTGCGCGTTGACCGGGCGCGGGGGCCTGAAGTCGTACCCGGCGGAGGAGCGGAACGGGGCTATTTTCCTGTGGTTCGGCGATGCGGCGCATGCGGAACCGGCGCCGTTGGACCTGCCCAAGCAACTTGTATCCGACGAATACGGCGCGATCCTCTGCACCGCGACCTGGAACTGCAATTACCTCTACGCCATCGACAACGTGATGGATCCGATGCACGGCGCCTACCTGCACGCGGCGTCGCATTCCATGTCCGAAGGCGCGAAACATGCGGATATGCAGGTCAGGCCGACCGATACCGGCCTGATCTTCGAGAAGGTCGATCAGCGCGACGTCAATTTCGACTGGGTCGAATTCGGCAATACCAACGCGCTGTGGCTGCGACTGGAAATTCCTTACGGCAAGGGGGCGGGGCCGGGCGGCAATTTCGGGATCGTCGGCTTCGTTACGCCGATCGACGAAGACCATTGCCGAGTGTTTTTCTGGCGCACGCGAAAAGTCACCGGCTGGCAACGTGACACTTGGCGATTTCTATATCGGACTCGGCTCGAGGGACTGCACTGGGCCGTGCTGGAGCAGGACAGGGAACTTCTGGAGCATATGGCGCCGAACGCGCGCAACCAGGAATTCCTCTATCGCCACGACCTGGGACTCGGCCGGGTCCGGACACAATTGCGCAAGATGGCGCGGGCGCAGATCGAGACGCTTGCAAAAGCAGGCCACAGTATGGAAACCGCCGCTTGAGACAAGGAGCAATATCATGACTGTACAGGACATTCCCAAAACGAAGCCGGCCGACGGCTTCGAGACCTGGAACAAACCGGAAGGGACGGACCTCGGCGCGTGGATGGAAAGCCGGACCGCGCGGTTTCAGTCACGCCGCTACGACTGGAACGCGCTGAAGTTCCAGGCCGACTTCGACCCGAAATACAAGCGCGCGCAGTGCCGTTACATGGGGACCGGCGCAACCGGCGTGGACAACGACAACAACACCGTACCGTCGGAGCATTTCACGTTTTCGACGATGATCCTGCCGGCCGGCTGCGAAGGCCCGATTCACGTGCATTACGATGCGGAAGAAGTGTTCTTCGTGCTGAAGGCCCAGAAGCTGCGCCTGTTCTTCGAGCATGAAGGCGAGAAATGGGACACGGTCTTAAGCGACCGCGACCTGATTTCCGTGCCGCCGGGCGTTTACCGAGGTCTGCGCAACGAGGGCGAGGAAGAGGCGCTGATGTGCGTGATGCTGGGCACACCGAAGCCGGTGGTGCCGGATTATCCCGAGGGCCACCCGCTGATGGAACTGCGCAAGCGCCGGCGCGAGATCGCCGCCGCGGCGGAAGCGGCGAAGAGCGCAACGGGCGATTAAGGGCGGCGCGCGGCAGGCACGATGAGCGGCATGCTGTCGGATAAGGTGATCGTCGTGACCGGCGGCGGGCGCGGCCTGGGCCGCGCCTTTGCCGAGGCCTGTGCGGCGGCGGGCGCGTCGGCCGTCGTGATCGCGGAAATCGACGAGGCGCTTGGCGAAGCGACTGCGGCGGCGCTTGGGACCGATGCGCTGCATGTGACGACGGACGTGTCTGACGCCAAGTCCGTCGAGGCGATGGGGGCCGCGGTGCGTAAGCGGTTCGGACGGATCGACGGCCTGGTCAACAATGCCGCAATCGCGACAGGCATCGGCGGCAAGACGTTCGAGGAAATCGATATCGAAACCTGGGACCGGGTGATGGCGACCAACGTGCGCGGCACATGGCTTTGCATCAAGGCCTGCGTGCCGCTGCTGCGCGCGGCGGGCGGCGGGGCGATCATCAACCTGGCGTCCGACACCGCGCTGTGGGGCGCGCCGCGGCTGCTGCATTATGTGGCGAGCAAGGGCGCGGTGATATCGATGACCCGGTCGCTGGCGCGCGAACTCGGCGACGATTCGATCAGCGTCAACGCCGTCGCGCCGGGCCTGGTTTTGGGGGAAGCGACGGACTACGTGCCGGAAGAACGCAAGGAACATTACGTGCGGGGGCGGGCCATACAGCGGGCGCAGATGCCGGAAGACGTGCGCGACGCGGTGGTGTTCCTGTTGTCCGACGGCGCCCGTTTCGTGACCGGGCAGACCTTGGCCGTGAACGGCGGCTTTGTCTTCAATTGAGGCGGCGATGACCATAGAGCGACAGACGGCGGATATAGGCGGCGGCAACCGGATCTCTTATCGGGAAGTTGGCGAGGGGGCGCCGTTGGTGCTGCTGCATGGCATCGGCTCGTCTTCCCAGTCGTGGTCGGCCCAGTTGGAAGCGTTCGGCGGCGACTTCAGAACGATTGCCTGGGATGCGCCCGGCTATGGCGATTCGACGAACCCACGGGACGCGGCGCCGAGCGCGGCCGATTATGCGGACGGGCTGGTCCGCCTGCTGGACCGGTTGTCGGTGACGCGCTGCCATCTGGTCGGGCATTCCCTGGGCGGACTGATGGCGGCGGCCTTCGCCCGCGCTGAACCGGGCCGTCTGCTGTCTTTGACCTTGGCGGACTGCGCCGCCGGTCACGCCGCACTGGATCCCGCCGAGCGGGAACACAAGCTGCAGCATCGTCTGCGCGAGATGCATTGCCTGGGTCCGCGCGGCATGGCCCGGCAGCGCGCCGGGCGGCTGGTGTCCGACAAAACAACGGCAGATGTGATCGAGCGGATCGCGGACGTGATCGCAACATTGCGACCCGACGGTTACGAGCAGGCGGCGCGCATGCTGGCGGATGCGGAAGTCTTCGCCGATCTGGCCGAATTTGACAAGCGGACCGGCGTGTTGGTGATCTGCGGTACAGACGACCGGATCACGTCCCCCGACTCCAATCGCCGGATCGCGGAAGCGATCGAAGGGGCGCGGTTCGAGCTGATCCCGGATGCCGGGCATCTGTCCTATGTGGAGCAGCCCGCGGCGTTCAACGCGGTGTTGCGGCGATTTCTGGCGGAGATGTCATGAGCGACCGGAAACCGCCGGCCGACGAGCGGTATGTCGTGCCGGGCCTGCGGCGTGGACTGGAAGCGCTGCGGCTGTTTTCACGCGACCGGCCGTCATTGACCGCGCCGGAGATCGCGGCGGCGCTCGCGCTGCCACGGGCGACCGTGTTCCGGCTGATCCATACGCTGGAGATGATGGGCTTTCTGCAGAAGGAGCCGGGCACGAACCGATATCACCTGGGGCCGTCGGTGCTGGGCATCGGCTTCGAATATCTGGCGTCGCTGGACGTGGTCGACGTCGGCCGCGGCGAGTTGGAAAAACTGAGGGACCAGACCGGTCTGTCGGCGCATATGGCGATCCGGGACGGACGCGATGTGATCTATGTGGCCCGTGTCGCGGCGCGGTCGGCGGTTTCCGGCTCGGTCAACGTGGGCACCCGCCTGCCGGCGCACGGGACTGTCATGGGGCGGGCGCTGTTGGCCTGTCTGCCCGACGCCGAGATCGAAACGCTGTATGGCGACGAGCCGCTAGAGCAGTTTTCCGACCAGACGCCAACCACCGTGGGCGCCCTGACCGCTTTGCTGCGCGAGGATCGGGAGCGCGGCTATGTCGCCGGCAGCGCCTTCTTCGAGCGGGGGGTGACTGCGATCGCCGCCGCGGTGCGAGACCATGCCGGCCAGCCGGCGGCGGCGATCAACCTGACGGCGGTCGGGCAGTCGGTCGGCCCGGACAGCCTGCACGGCGCGGTGCGCGAGCAGATCTGCGCGGCGGCGGACCGTATCTCCGGCTGGCTGAGCGGCCGGCAGGTCGCCGTGCCGGACGAATCCATCGAGGTGAGGTCTATCGTATGACGAGTAGGGCAAGTGTCGGCGAGGCTGTTGTCGCCGCGCTGGAAGCATGGGGCGTGGATACCGGCTTCGGTGTCATTTCGATCCATAACATGCCGATCCTGGACGCCATCGGCCGGCGCAACCGGATCCGGTTCGTGCCGGCGCGGGGCGAGGCCGGCGCGGTCAACATGGCGGATGCGTTCGCCCGGGTGTCGGGCCGGCTGGGCCTGGCCGTGACCAGCACGGGAACCGGCGCGGGCAACGCCGCCGGCGCGTTGGTCGAGGCGGAAACGGCGGGCACGCCGCTGCTGCACCTCACCGGGCAGGTCGAATCCGGCTACGTGGACAAGAACCTCGGCTTCATCCACGAAGCGAAGGACCAGGCGGGGATGCTGCGCGCGATCTGCAAGGCGTTCTTCCGCGTCGACCGGCCGGAGATGGCGATACCCATTTTGAGGAAAGCCGTTGCCGTGGCGCTGAGCGCGCCGACCGGGCCTGTCAGCATCGAGATACCGATCGATGTCCAGCGGGCGGAGATAAGTGTGGTTGACGGTCCGCCGCCGGCACCGGAAGCCGCGCCTAAGGCCAGCGACGAAGAGATCGAGGCCCTGGCCGAGCGGCTGCTGGCGGCGAAACGCCCGCTGCTTTGGGCCGGGTTCGGCTGCATGCAGGCGCGCGACGCCGTGGCGCGGCTGGCCGGCATGGGCATTGCCGTGGTGACCAGCGCGCATGGGCGGGCGGTCCTGCCGGAAGACCATCCAGGCAGCCTGGGCGTGTTCAATCAGTCGCCGGCGTCGGAAGCTTTCTACGCCACCTGCGATGCAATCCTGGTCGCCGGGTCCAGGCTGCGCGGCAACGAGACGCGGCAATATGCGCTGAAGCTGCCGACGCCGCTCTATCGGATCGACGCCAACCCGGAACGCCGCGACGGCGACTATCCCGCCGCTTTGTCGATTACGGCGGACGCGAACGCGGCGCTGACCAGGCTCGCCGACCGTCTGGACGGACGGATGACGATCGACCCGTCGCTGGCCGACGACGTGGTGCGGGCCAGACGGGAGGCGGAAGCGGACCTGCGGTCGGCGATCGCGCCGTACGACGGCCTGGTCGACGCCCTGGCCGCGGCGGCGCCGGACGATTTCGTCTGGGTGCGGGACATCACGATTTCCAACGCGACCTGGGGCAACCGGCTGCCGCGTTTAAGCGACCCACACAACGCGGTGCACCCGCTCGGCGGCGGCATCGGCCAGGGCCTGGCGATGGGGATCGGCGCGGCGGTGGCGGCGCCGGCGCGCAAGACGGCGGCGCTGATCGGCGACGGGGCCTTCATGCTGAATGTCGGCGAGCTTGCCACCGCCGTCGAGGCCGGGGCCGATATGGCGATTATCCTGATGAACGACGGCGGCTATGGCGTGATCCGCAACATCCAGGATGCCCGGTACGAGGGTCGGCATTATTTCGCCGACCTGCATACGCCGGATTTCGGCGGTTTGGCCAAATCGATCGGCGTGGCGCATCGGAAGATCGGGGAGGTCGGGGAGATGCAGGGCGCGCTGGAATGGGCGTTCGCAACGCCCGGGCCCGCCATCGTCGAGGTCGACATGGCTGCGGTCGGGCCATTCGCGCGGCCGTTCGCCGGGCCGCCGATGGCGAAGAAATCCTGACCGGAGGAGCCGAGATGAACCTGACCGGTATCGACGCGATTACCTACGGGGTCGAGGACCTGAAAGATGCAAGGCGGTTCCTGGCCGACTGGGGCCTGAAGAAGGTGCGGAGTTCCGCCCAGGCCGCCGTGTTCGAGACGTTGGACGGCGGCCAGGTGACGGTGCGGCCGACGACGGCGAAGGCGCTGCCGCCGGCGATCGAGCCGGGGCCGACGCTGCGCGAGGTGACCTGGGGCGTTTCCGGCCGGCGCGCGTTGGATGCGCTGGTCAAGCGGCTCGGCAAGTCGTTTGAAGTCACCTTGCGGAAGGACGGCAGCGCGCTGCTGACCGATCCGATGGGCATGGCGGTGGGCCTTCGGGTTCAGAAAAGGCGCAAGGTCAAGGCGGCGGGCTCGCCGGCCAATACGGCGGATCGGGTGCAGCGGATCGATAAGCCGGCGCGGGTCTACGACCGGGCGGAGCCGGTCGGTATCGGCCATGTGGTGCTCAACGTGCCGGACCTGGCCGAGATGGAGGCGTTCTATACCGGGCATCTGGGCTTCCAGGTCTCGGACCGCTATCCCGGGCGCGGGGTGTTCCTGCGCTGCCGCAAGCGCGGCGGGCATCACAACCTGTTCCTGCTGCAACTGCCGACCGGCAAGGCGGGGCTGAACCACGTCGCCTTCACGGTGCGCGACATTCACGAGGTGTTCGGCGGCGGCCTGCATGTCAGCCGCGCCGGCTGGGAAACCCAGATCGGACCGGGCCGGCACCCGATCTCGTCGGCCTATTTCTGGTACGTGAAGAACCCTTGCGGCGGCCTGGTCGAGTATTACGCCGACGAGGATTACCTGACCGAGAAATGGCGGCCGCGCAAATTCCAGCCGAGCCCGGAACTGTTCGCCGAATGGGCGATCGACGGCGGGCTGGACGGGGTCAGCCGCCGCCAGCGCGCGGCCAAGGCCGGTTAGGACGGCGCCGTCTGCTCGCTTTTCTCCGGCGGCTTGCGCGCCGGCGGGAAGACGAAGCGCTGGTACAGGTAGCCGATGCCGACCAGGCAGGCGCCGAGGCCGAGGAACGAGAGCGCCCGGTAGAGGCCGGTGAGCGCCGACATGTCCCAGACGAAGACCTTGGCCACGGTGAACAGGACCAGCGCGAGCGAGCCGTAGCGGAGCTCCGGCGTGCCGCGCAGGATGCCGGCGGCGAGCAGAATGCCGGCATAGATCAGCCAGACGATGGAATAGGCGTACCATTCCGCGTCGGAGGTCGGGCCGAGCGTCAGGTCCGGGCCGTGGAAGACGCGGCGGACCTCCAGCGTGATCTCGACGAAGACCAACAGGAAGGCGACGCCGGCGGCGGCGCGACCGAGCGTCGCCATGCCCTGGTGGCGGAACTCCAAAGCGAAGGCCATGGCGAACAGCGCCGGCAGGCCGTAGGCGACGAACAGCAGGTTGAGCACGGGGACGCCCCAGACCTCGTCGCCGGTGAACAACGGGTTGGAGGCGCCGACCTGCAGGACGATGACCTGCGCCAGGGCGAGGCCGGCGAGAATGCGCCAGCCCCAGAAGGCGACGAGGCGTGGGGTCTCGGCGCGGCACTGCCTTAAAAGTCCGTAGGCGGTCGCCGCCCAGGCGACGGTGTTCAGGCTCTGCTCGAACAGATTGTAGGAGGGGCGGAGCAGCGTGCCGTCGCCGACCAGCAGGCGGGTCTGCAGCATCAACAGCAGGACGAAGAACAACAGCGTGCCGGACTCCAGCATGACGATCAGATAATCGTCCTTCTCCCGCCGGAACCAGCGGGCGGCCATGTAGAAGGCCACCGCCGGCAGGCCGTAGCCGTAGAGCACCCAGTTCATGTTCGGCACCGTGCCGAACGCATAGTCGAGGATGTGGCGGTTGATCAACAGGCGGACGGAGACAACGGCGATCAGCACCACGGCGACATGGCGGAGCAGCGGCACCTTCAGCCGGTTGTTGATCCAGGCGAGCGCCGGCAGCTGCAACGACAGGCTGACGGTGAGCCAGGCCTGCTCCAGCACCAGGGGCAGCGCCAGCGAGACCGCGGCGATGATGGCGATGGCGTAGACGCCGACCGCGCCTTCCATGCCGGGTTCGTGGCGGCGCTTCTCGGTCTGCGCCGCCGCGGCGACGGCGATGCCGCCGAGGACCAGGCTGACGATCGCCCAGTAGATGTCGGTGTCGAAGACGCCGCCGCGGGCGTAGGCGACGATCAGGATCAGGATCGGCGGTACGCCGGAGATGGCGGCCCAGAAGGCGGGTCGGAGCGAACGCCAGAGCGCGATATAGCCGGCGACGGCGAACAGAGCGGCGAAGCAGGCGGAAGTGACGGCGAAGGTCCACATCTGCGGCGGGATTACCGGGCCCGGCATCAGGCCGACCCGCTCCTGGCCGATGATCAGCGGCTTGCGGGCGTCGAGGAATGCCGGCTCGTGCCAGGCGGCGAGCATCGCGATCGCCAGCAGGGCGGAGACGAGGGCGAGGCCCTCCAGGCTCGGCTCGCGGCGGGCCTGGTAGAGCAGGGCGATGCAGAAGGCGGCGAGCACGATCAGGCTGCCGAGGCCGTAGCCGTCGTTCCGGACCAGACCGAAGAAGGCGAGGGCCAGCAGGAGGCCGGCGCCGAAGGCGAACGCGGTCTGCGGCGCCATGTTGCCGATCTCCCAGGGCGGTACCTGGCGGCCGATGGGCGCATCATAGCGGATCAGGTAGGCGAGGCCGGTGAAGATCACCAGATAGGCGGCGACGGGCAGGGTGTCGCCGACCTGCCAGATGTCGGCCATCCAGAGATAGGCCCAGCCGAGGCCGCCGGCCAGCACCAGCCAGGCGAGCCACCACCAGCGCTGGTAATGGACGACGCCGAAACCGCCGGCGACGACGAAGGTCAGATAGCTGAACAGGGCCCAGGCGGAGTTGTTGCCGGTCGAGACGAGGGCCGGCACGGCAAAGGCGCCGACCAGGCCGAGCGCCGCGATGAACGGGCCCTGCAGCAAGGAGAGGCCGACGGCGAGCGTCGCGACCAGGGCGAGTAGGATGAAGGCGACGACTGGCGGCAACAGGTCGTAGAGGCCGTAGGCCGCGAAGGCGCTGCCGAAGCCGGCGACGATGCCGGCCGCGGTGACCGCAGGCGGGACGTAGTTCGGGCCGATGGCGACGATGGCCTGCTGATGCGGCTGGCGGCGCAGCCATTCGCCGCCAACGATCAGGATGACGGCGAGCAGGCCGCCGAGGCTGACGCGGGCCGCCGGGCCGAGCAGGCCGGCGTCGATGGAATACTTGACCAGGAAGATCGAGCCGAGCGCCAGGGTGGCGCCGCCGAGCCAGACCATCCAGCGCGAGGTGAGCCGCTGCTCCAGGCCGCTGTCGGCGGTCTTGGCGGCGATGGCGGGTTGCGGGGCCGGCTCGGGCGACGGCGGCGTTTCGGCCGCCTCTTCCGGTTCGTCCAGGAATTCCGGGGGAATGTCGGGCTCGACCGGTTGTCCGACGTCGATTTCCGGTTCCGGTTCCGGTTCGGGGGCCGAGGGCGCCGGGCCTGTTTCGTTCAGGCGTCTTTCCAGCGCGCTCAAATCCGCGCGCAGCGCCGCGACCTCCGTGTTCAATGAATTGGTGCGGCTTAACGCTAGAATAGAAATAACCGGTATGGCCAGCACGCCGCAGGCCAGCAGGACGAAAAATAACTCAACCATCGGATCCCCCGAGCGGTTACGCTCACGCTACTACGTATACCCAGCATATGCTCCAATGCGAGAATTGTATGTGGGGTAAACCACCTATAAAGATCGGCCGATAATCTCCTTCATGACTTCGGACGTGCCGCCGGCGATGCGGCTCATGCGGTTGTCGGCCCAGGCGCGGGCGATCGGAAACTCCCACATGTAGCCGTAGCCGCCATGCAGCTGCAGGCATTCGTCGAGCGCGCGCATCAACAGCTCGGTGGTGTGCAGCTTGGCCATGGCGGCGTCGGTGGCGTCGAGTTCGCCGTTCAGATGAATATCGATGCAGCGGTCGACGAAGGCGCGGGTCACGACTGCCTGGGTTTTGATCTCGGCCAGCTTGAAGCGGGTGTTCTGGAACGCGGCGATGGGGCGGCCGAACGCCTCGCGCTGCTTGGTGTAGTCGACGGTCCAGTCGAGCGCCGCCTCGAGCGCGCTGGTACTCCGCATCGCGACCAGCAGGCGTTCCTGCGGCAGTTGTTGCATCAACTGGACGAAGCCCTTGCCTTCTTCACCCAAGAGGTTGGTGATCGGCACGCGCACGTCGTGGAAGAACAGTTCGGAGGTGTCCTGCGCCTTGTAGCCGATCTTCTCCAGGTTGCGGCCGCGCTCGAACCCTTCGCGCTCGCGCTCCACCAGGACCAGGCTGACGCCCTTTGCGCCGAGCGCCGGGTCGGTCTTGGTGACCAGGATGACGATGTCGGCGAGTTGGCCGTTGGTGATGAAGATCTTCTGGCCGTTAATGACGAAGTGGTTGCCGTCGCGGACGGCGCGGGTCTGGATGTTCTGCAGATCCGAGCCGGCGCCGGGCTCGGACATGGCGATGGCGCCGATCGCCTCGCCGCGCACCATGCGCGGCAGCCATTCCTGCTTCTGCTCCTCGGAGCCGTATTGGACGATGTAGGGGGCGACGATATCGGAATGCAGATGGAAGGCGGGGCCGGTGGCGCCGACGCGGGCCAGTTCCTCGACCACCACGGTGCTGTAGCGAAAGTCCGCGCCGGGGCCGCCGTATTGCTCCGGCACGGTGGGGCAGAGCAGGCCCTGTTCGCCGGCCTTGAGCCAGACCTCCCGGCTGACCACGCCGGCTTCCTCCCACGCCGGGTGATGCGGCACGACCTCGTCCTCGACGAAGCGGCGGACCGACTCGCGGAAGATGTCGTGCTCCTCGTCGAACAAGGTGCGGGGGATCATGGGGTACTCCTACGCCGGCTTGGTAGTCGGGTGGGAGTTTAGCGGAAATGAGGCGGCGACGTCATTCCGGCCTTCGACGGAATGACGATATTGGTGCTGGTGGTGCTGCCGTCGCGTTTCAACGCAACCCCAGTTTCTCCACCAGGCGGGCGCGTTTCATTAGCCACCAGCCGGACTCCGGCGGCCACATTGCGTGGGCTTCGTCGGCGCCGAGTTGGGCGGCGGCGTGGAGGGGCCAGTTGGGGTCGTCGAGGAGTTCGCGGGCCAGGGCGATCATGTCGGCCTGGCCGTCGGCGATGGCCGCGTTGCAGACCGAAGAGTCCCAGAGGAAGCCGACGGCCATGGTGGGGATCCCGGCTTCGCGGCGGACCTGTTCCGCGAAGGGGACCTGGAAGCCCTGTTCCAGTTTCATGCGCTGCGGGCGGTCGCGGCCGCCGATGCCGCCGGTGGTGCAGTCGATCATGTCGACGCCCTCCGCGGCGAGGGCTCGGGCGGTCTCGACCGTATCCTCGACCTCGATCCCGCCGTCGACCCAGTCGGTCGCGGAAAGACGGAACAACAGGGGCAGGCCGTCCGGCCAGTTGGCGCGGATGCTGCGCGCGACCTCGACCGCGAAGCGGCGGCGGCCGGCCGCGTCGCCGCCCCATTTATCGGTGCGGCGGTTGGCAATGGGCGAGAGGAACTGATGCACCAGGAAGCCGTGGCCGGCGTAGACCTCGATCACCTTGAAGCCCGCTTCGGCCGAGCGTCGGGCGGCTTGCCCAAAGGCGCGGATCACGCCGTCGATATCGGCTTCCGACATCTCGGTGGGGTCCGGCCAGCCGTCCGCGTAGGGCAGGGCGGAGGGCGCGATGGCCTGCCAGGGGGCTTCGCCGCGCGCGGCTTCGTCTTCCTCGGTCACTGGCGTTTCGCCATGCCAGGGCCGGCGCTCGGAGGCCTTGCGCCCGGCATGGCCAAGCTGGATGCTGGGGACGGCGTTCTCCGCGGCGATGAATTCGGTCACCGGCAACAGCGGCTCTATCTGGCCGTCCTCCCAGAGGCCGAGGTCGCCATGGGTGCGCCGGCCGCGATCTTCCACGGCGGTGGCTTCCGCGAAAACAAGCCCGGCGCCGCCGATGGCGAAACGGCCGAGATGGACGAGATGCCAGGCGTTGGCGTAACCGTTCTTGGCGCGGTACTGGCTCATCGGCGAGACGGCGATCCGGTTCTTCAGGGTAACGCCACGCAGGGTCAGGGGCTGGAACAAGGCACTCATCTATCTTGGCACTCCCGGGGATCGGCCGTTTGTCGCTGTTCGGTTCGGGACGGACATACGCCAAAAGCGCGGCTTATGCGACAGGTGGTCACAAAACATTCATCGAGCGTTCATCGCGGCGACATTCTCGGCCCGTAATTTCGAAACGCTATCGAAAAGCGAATTCGATAAGCGATTCAAATTGTGCGTGCAGGCGATGATCGAACTTCACGATGTGAGCGTGACCTACCCGGGCGGCGTCGAGGCGCTGAAGAGTACGGATATCACCTTCGAGGCCGGACAGTTCACGGTGCTGCTTGGGCCTTCCGGCGCGGGCAAGTCGACACTGCTGCGCAGCCTGAACGGATTGGTCCGGCCAACGACCGGCAAGGTGGTTTCGGCATTCGCCGGGCATATCGCAGGGCGGCGGGCAATGCGCCAGCACCGGCGGCGTACGGCCATGGTGTTTCAGCAGCATCAGCTGATCGGCCGCCTCTCGGCGCTCGGCAACACCATGACCGGGCGGCTGGCCTATCATTCGACCTGGCGCACATTGCTGCCGTTGTCCGCGGCGGACCGCCGGATCGCGCTGGAATGCCTGGACCGGGTCGGCCTTCTGGACGGCGCGCTGCGCCGCGCCGATCAATTGAGCGGCGGCCAACAGCAACGGGTCGGTATCGCCCGGGCGCTCGCCCAGAGACCGTCGCTGATCCTGGCCGACGAACCGGTTGCGAGCCTGGATCCGGCGACCGCAACGCGCGTCCTGACCCTGCTGCACGACATATGCCGGTCCGACAACATATCGGCCATCGTCAGCCTGCATCAGGTCCAACTCGCCAAGAGTTTCGCCGACCGGATCGTCGGCATAGCCGCCGGGTCCGTCGTGTTCGACGGGCCGAAGGAGAGGCTGACCGAACGGCATCTCGAACAGATCTATGGCCGCCTGTCGGACGACGGCGACCGAACCGCGCCATCGCCGCTGCCCGCTACCGCGGGCGCATTGGCGCTTGCAATGGAGTGAGACGATGAGAATGACGAAAATCATTGCCTGCGCGCTGACCGCAGCTCTGGTAAGCGTGGGGTCGGCAATTGCCGCGGAAGCGGACCCCGAGGTTCTGAGGGTCGCGCTGCTGCCGGACGAGAATGCGGCGACCATCATCAAGGACAACCAGGCGCTAAAATCCTACCTGGAAGAAACGCTGGACAAGAAGATCGAACTGGTCGTCACAACCGACTACTCGTCGATGATCGAGGCGATGCGTTTCGGCCGCCTGGAGCTGGCTTATTTCGGCCCGCTTTCCTACACGCTGGCGAAATCCAAAAGCGATATCGAAGCTTTCGCGGCGCGAATGAAAGGCGGCGAGACGACCTATCAGGCCGTGGTGATCGGCAACATCGAAAAGGCAGTCGACGACATCAAGGACGCCACGGGGAAGGACGTGGCCTACGGCGACACCGCTTCTACCTCCAGCCATTTGATCCCGAAATCGATGCTTCGGGCGCACGGGTTGACCGAAGGTAAGGACTACCGGGAACACTTCACCGGCGCGCACGACGCGGTGGCCCTGGCGGTCCAGAGGGGTAACGCCGTGGTCGGCGGCCTGAGCAAGCCGATTTTCGAGAGTCTGGTGGAGCGCGAAATCATCAGCCTGGACAAGGTGCGGGTGTTGGAGGAATCCAAGCCGTTTCCGCAATATCCCTGGACGATGCGGTCCGACCTGGATGCGGGGTTGAAGGACAAGATCCGCACCGCGTTCTACGAGTTGAAGGAGCCGAGCATCCTGAAGCCCTTCAAGGCGGAGGGTTTCGCGCCGATCGAGGACGCGGATTACGACGTGGTCCGCGACCTGCAGAAGTCCCTCGGCCTGGGCGCCGGTTCGTAGAGCGCCGCGGGGAACGCGTTAATGACGGCCGATAGCGTGAGTTTCGATACGCTGTTGCGACAGGAGCGGCAGCAGTGGCGCAAGACGTCGCTGCTGACCGCCGTCGTCGTGGTCGTCGTGCTGCTCAGCGCGAGCGAAACCGGACTGCTGGACCTGAAGCGGCTGGGGGAAGGGCTGCCGGCGATCGGGATACTGGTCGGCGAGATGTTTCCGCCGGACTTCTCCGCCGCCCGGACCTGGGTGAAGCCGATCTTCGATACGCTGGCGATGAGCATCGCGGGCACGGCATTGGCGGTGCTGCTGTCTTTACCGCTGGCATTCCTGGCGGCGCGCAACACCACGCCGAATGCCGTCATCTACCACGGCGCGCGAGTGGTGCTGAACTTCCTGCGCTCGATCCCCGAGCTGATCATGGGCATCATCTTCGTCGCCGCCGTCGGCTTCGGAACATTGCCCGGCGTTCTGGCGTTGGGACTGCATTCGGCCGGCATGGTCGCCAAGTTCTTCGCCGAGGCGATCGAACATGTCGACCACAAGCCGATCGAGGCGGCGGAAGCGGCGGGGGCCTCGCGGCTGCAGGTCATCCAGTACGCAATCCTGCCGCAGGTGCTGCCGCAGTTCTCCGACGTCACGGTGTATCGCTGGGAGTATAATTTCCGCGCCTCCACCGTGATGGGCATGGTCGGCGCCGGCGGCATCGGCCTGGAGTTGATGTCGTCGCTGCGCATCCTGCATTACACGGAGGTCTCGGCGATCCTGATCGCGATTCTGATCATGGTGACGATGGTCGATGCGATCGGCGCCGCGGTCCGCAAGGGTATGAAGTAGACCAATCGGGCGGGGAAGATTGTGACAGAGAAAGTCCTGATCACGAACTGGGTGCATCCGGAAGTCATCGATTTCCTGTCCGACCGGTGCGAGGTGATCGCGAACCGCAACCGCGAAGAGCCGTTCACCCGGGAGCAGATCGTGGAGAAGGGCAGCGACGCGTTCGGCATCGTCGCCTTCATGCCGGACCGCGTCGACGACGAATTGCTGCAAGAACTGCCGCGCTTAAGGATCGTTGCCGGCGCATTGAAGGGCTACGACAACTTCGACGTCGAGGCCTGCACCCGGCGCGGCGTCTGGCTGACGATCGTGCCGGACCTGCTGACCGTGCCGACGGCGGAACTGACCATCGGCCTGATGATCGGCCTGGCCCGAAAGATCCTCGAGGGGGACCGCTACATTCGGTCGGAGCGCTTTCTTGGATGGCGGCCTATGCTGTATGGCACCGGTCTTGCCGGCAGTACGGTCGGTATCCTGGGCATGGGTGCGGTCGGCCAGGCGGTGGCGGAGCGGTTGAAGGGTTTCGACGCCGACCTGCTCTATGTCGACGCCGATCCGTTGCCGGAGGCGGACGAACGCCGGCTCGGCCTCCGCCGGGCGAGCGTCGAGCAGCTTCTCGAAACCAGCGATTACGTGGTGCTTGCCCTGCCGCTTTCGTCCGCCAGCGTCGACTTGATCGATGCCCGGGCGCTCGCCCGGATGAAACGCGGTAGCCTGTTGATCAATCCTGCGCGGGGGTCGCTGGTGGACGAGGAAGCGGTCGCCGACGCGTTGGCCGCGGGCCAGTTGGCTGGTTACGCGGCGGACGTGTTCGAAATGGAGGACTGGGCGCGGCCCGACCGGCGGCGGCGAATTCCGGGGCGGCTGCTGGTCAACCCGGAGCGGACGCTGCTGACGCCGCATCTGGGTTCGGCGGTTGACGACATCCGGCGACAGATCGCGATGGAAGCCGCGAAGAACGTTATCCAGGTCATGGACGGAGAGCGGCCGCAGGGCGCGATCAATGAGGTTTCCGCGCCGCGCCGAAGCGCCGTTTTCTGATTTGCGGCACCAGCCAATGCTGAACCTGCACCATGTGAGATCGTTAATGGCCGTGATCGAGTACGGCAATTTTCGGGAGGCGGCACGCCAGCTTCGCTGTTCCCAGCCGGCCGTTTCGCAGCATGTCCGCAAACTGGAGGAAGCGCTGCAGGCGACGCTGATCGTACGCGACCGTCAGTCGTGCCGGCCGACGCCGGAAGGCGAAGCCTTCCTGCCTTACGCGCGGAGCCTGTTATCGCTGGCGGAACGGGCGGAGGCCGCCATCAATCGGCGGACACTGACCATCGGGGCCAGCAGCAATATCGGGATCTATATGCTGCAGCCGTATGTCAAAGCCTTCCAGTCGAACCGCGGCGCCGGGATCGACGTGGACCTTTGGATCGGGAGCAATCCCACAGTGGCCGACAGGCTTGAAACCCACGAGATCGACGTCGCGGTGATGGAATGGTGGGACGGACGGCCGGGTTTCACGGCATCGGCGTGGCGGCGGGAACCGCTGGTCGCGATCGTGCCGCCGGATCATGCCTGGGCGGCATTGCCGGCCGTGAGCCTGGATATGTTACTGGAGTCCACCCTGATTGGCGGCGAGCCTGGCACGGGCACCGGCTGGATGCTGCGTGAAGCCCTGGGCGAGGCGGCCGACCGGCTGAAGGTCGGCATGCAGCTTGGCAGCACCGAGGCGGTTAAACACGCTGTTGCAGCGGGGTTGGGCGTTTCGCTGGTACTGCAAAGCGCGGTCGCCGACGAGGTGCGCGCCGGGTCGCTCCGAGCCCTGCCACTCACCGACGTCGCGCTTGAGAAAATCCTGTTCGTGATCCAGCGCGACGGGCAGTTGGCCGGCGCACCGGCCAGCCGTTTTGCGGAGTCGCTGTTGCGGACCGCGGCGGGCGGTTAGCCGTCGGTTCCCCTTCGCCGTCGAGGCGTGGTTGTCTGCTTGGGAATGGAGGCCCGACGTTTAGCGCGGCACGTAAAAAAGCCCTCTCCCTTTGGTAGAGGGGTGGGTGAGGGGAAGAGACTTCCATAGCTGTGATACGCGAGGGGATGAGTGTGATGTCGGGCCGGGCTTCTTGGTTATCCGGCGTGGCAAGATATCTCTTATTTATCCCCTCACCCTGTCCCTCTCCCAGGGGGAGAGGGAACGATGCCGTCAGGGCTTTGTCTTGACTCGATGGCTGGTTTAAGGCCGGCAATCACGAGGAGGATGAGTGCCGCGCGAAACGATTGTTCGGTGCGGAACGCGTCGTGACGTAGGGCCGAACGGTGGGCGGAGAAGCCCCGGCGGCAGAGCCGCCGGGGCAAGGGGGCAAGACGCGTTAGCTGGCGGCGTGATGCAGCCGGTTGTACAGCATCGGGTTCTTGGAATAGGGCGCCAGCGTCTTGGCGATGGCGAGAACCCCGAGGTCGGCCAACGGTTCGAGGATGATGACCGTCAGGTAGGCCGCGCCGAACGAGCCGACTGCGACGAGGTTTTCGGCGCCGAAGCCGCCGCCGTAGAACGCCCAGAAGGTCACCCACGCGATGATACCGCCTTGATAGGCCGTGGAAAGCGCCAGCGCCTGCAGGTACGTGACCTCCACATAGGGCGTGCGCGCCGGAATAATCCGCTTCGCCAACAGGCTTACCCCCCAAAGCGGCACGATAAGCGTGGTGATATTGATGCCGTATTGAGGCAGATCGAACGGTGCGAACAACAGGCCCTGCAGCAACAGGCCGCCGGCAAGGCCGATCGCCGCCGGTCCGGCGCCGAAGATCAGGTAGAGCGTGGAGCCCAGAATGAAATGTACTTCCGAAACGCCGACGGGATAGTGCGGGAATACTTCAAAGAAACAGAAAACAAGACCGGTCGTGGCGACGCTGCGCATCGCCAACGCCGCGACACCGCCGTCATTCTTGATCGTGTCCCTGGCCATTTTGGCCGCCAGACCGAAGGCGGCGGCCGCCGTGCCGTAGCTGAGGAAAATCTTCGCGCCGTCGACGACGCCTGGTTCGATATGCATGTTGCACTCCTTTCCGCACCCACCGTGCGATGGGGTCGTTATGTGCGCATGAACGCGCGGGCTACGATGGCAGGTCTCCTGGCTCGCGGTTCACTGTCTCGCCCGCCTTCCCAGCCTGCATGGCCAGTGGCTTTACGGGGTCGCACACCGCTCACAGTTGCGGGGGCAGCCACGGTCTCGGCTTATAAAGCGTACGCCTCACCGTGTTCCCTTTTCATCCACCGCACATTCCGTTCGGCGGAACCATCGAAGAAACCTTGCAAGAAAACATGAGCAGCCGCAAGGGTGTCGGTCGGCACCTTTGCGTGAGCGCGGCACGGTCGACCGTTCGTCTGCGGTATCGACGATACGTTGCGCTATTCGAAACGCTGCTATACGAAACTGACTCCGCCCGCGTGCAACCGCAGACGCCGCCGATGCTCGTCGAGATTCTCTCCATCCTGCAATCGCTGCCTGCCATGAAGGCGCTGCGCGCGTCGCATTACGTGTATCCATTCGTCAACGCGGCGCACATTGCCGGGCTGGCGCTGCTGTTCGGGTCGATCCTGCCGATGGACCTCCGGCTGATCGGTTTCTGGCCTTCCATGTCGATCGGCATGCTGGCGCGGGTGCTGGTGCCCGTGGCGGTTTCCGGTTTCGTCCTGGCCGTGCTGACCGGCAGCCTGCTGTTTTCGGTCAACGCGGTGGAATATGCCGGGACCATGCTGTTCCAGATCAAGCTGATCCTGATTCTGTGCGCCCTGGCCAACGCCCTGCTGCTGCGCCGGGCGGCGGCCTGGACGATCTTTCAAGGCGGTGTCGCCGGCACGACGCCCAGGCTGCAGGCGGCGGGGGTTTTGTCCATCGCGCTGTGGCTGACCGTCATCGCCATCGGGCGATGGCTCGGCTACCTGTAGCGGCCGTTACTTTGCGGCCGGTTCATCATTGGGATACAGATCGTAGAGCTGACCGTCGATGCTGAGGCGGCGCGCCTTGACCCATTTCAACGTTTCGTCCTCGGCGCGTTGGCCGACGATGGTGATGTCCTTGCCGACGACGAACAGATCGTCCGTCAGCCCGGCCCGGTGGTTCTGGGCCGGATAGCCGACCTCGACCGTCCAGATCTCGCCATCGATATCGACCTTCAGCACGCCGTGCGGATTGCCCAGGCGGACGGATGTCAACACGCCGGTGAGCTGGAACAGGCCGTCCAAGGTCCAAAGCCAGCCGTGGTGCGCCGCCGCCGGACGGCCCAGCGCGCCGGCCGATAAGATGGCGCCCAGGCCGGCGAGAACGCTTCTTCTGTCGCGCATCGCTTCACCCCTAGTCCCCCAACCCTGTTATCGTCGGTCAGCTTATCGGAGGGGTTTGGCCATGTCACAAACGGAGACGACCGACAATCTGCGGATCGGCTTGATCGGCAGCGGCTTCATCGCCGGGTTTCATCTGGAATCGATGATCGGCGTGCGCAACGCGACGGTCGCCGGCGTCTACAGCCCGACCGCGGCGCACCGCGAAGCCCTGGCGGCGCGGGCGACGGAGACGGGGCTCGGGCCCGCGCGGGCGTTCGACAGCCTGGAAGCGATGATCGAGTCCGGGACGGTCGATGCGCTCTGGATCCTGACACCGAACGATACGCGCGTGGAAACGATGCGGGAGATCCACCGGGTCGCGACGGCGGGCCGCGGCGTGCTGCGCGCGGTCGCCTGCGAGAAACCGCTGGCGCGCACCGTCGCGGAAGCGCGGGAGATGCTGCGGCTGGCCGAGGATGCCGGGCTGAACCACGGCTATCTCGAGAACCAGGTGTTCTCGACCGCGGTGCAGCGCGGCAAGGAGATCATCTGGCGCCGCGCGGTGCCGGGCAGCGGCCGACCCTATCTGGCGCGCGCGGCGGAAGAGCATGGCGGGCCGCACGAGCCCTGGTTCTGGCAGGGCGAGCGCCAGGGCGGCGGCGTGCTGTCGGACATGATGTGCCATTCGGTGGAGGTGGCGCGCTATCTGCTGACCGCGCCGGACGCGCCGCGGTCCAGCCTGACGCCGGTCAGCGCCAACGGCACGGTCGCCAACCTGAAATGGACGCAGCCGCGTTACGCGCGGGAACTGGGCGAGCGGACCGAGGGCCAGGTGGATTTCACCCGGCGGCCGGTGGAGGACTTCGCCCGCGCCACGATCAATCTCACGGACGAAGAGGGGCGGGAAGTGATGATCGAGGCGACGACGTCCTGGGCCTATGTCGGCGCGGGCCTCCGCATCCAACTGGAACTGCTGGGGCCGGAATATGCGATGGAGTTCTCCTCGCTCTCGACCGGGCTGAAGATCTTCATGTCGCGCGCGGTCGGCGGCGCGGAAGGCGAGGACCTGATCGAGAAGCAGAACGCCGAGCAGGGCCTGATGCCGGTGGTCGAGGACGAGGCCGGGATCTACGGCTACACGGACGAGAACCGGCATTTCGTCGAATGCTTCCGGACCGGACGCAAGCCGCTGGAGACGTTCGAAGACGGGCTGGAGGTGGTGCGGCTGCTGATGGCGCTGTACCGGTCGGCGGAAACCGGCCGCACGGTGCACCTCGGGGAGGAGGATTTGGAGGACTACGTTCCGCCGGTGGCGCGGGTAGGAGACATGTGAGCAGCCAGATTGGATGTTGCGGTTAACCATTCGGATGATTTAGAAATCCTGTCCCGCGACGATGATCGGCGCGGGCAATTCAAATGGAGGTGCGTCATGCCGAAACATCGCAACTACGACGACGGGCCTTCCTTTCGAGCGCACAAGCAAGCGTAGGAAAGGCTTCCCGTCCGAAACCCACGTCAAACGCGGTCATCGCGTTGTGCATGGGGACAAGGAACTGCTCGAGAAGCTGGGGCGGAACGATCTCTGTCCCTGTGGCTCCGGGAGGCGGTTTTAAGCGCTGCTGCCTCAAGACGCGCCGTTATGACGGCGCCCTGCGGGACGACTACTTTCAGGGACTGAATGGAGTTGTCTCAAAGGACTTTCGAGAGCTGTCCTCATTTATGTGGAGAGATAGTCCAGGGCGGCCTTCGGGCCGCCCTTCGTTGCCCCTATATGCGGCCACGTACCAGCCGGACCGATCACTGGACACGGCTGAGATAGCCCATCTCGGCCAGGGGAAACAGCGCGATCAGGCCGATCGAGAGGACGGCGCCGATCAACAGGACGCGTTTGAGCGTGCGGGAACTCTTACGTTTCGAATAGACCGCCGCGGCGATCCCGGTGCCGAGCAGGGCGCCGGCCAGGCTGACGATGTTGGCATAGGGAATGCCGAGCGCGTTGGAATAGGTCGGGTCCAACTGGTTGTTGATGACGGCGGCCGCCATAAAGGCGACCGAGCTTGCGAGAATGATTGTCGGGACTAGTATGCCGATCATATGATTTATCCTCAGGATTTATGAATTGCCGACAAAGCGTCTGACGATCACCAGCGCCGCGCCGCAGATAAAGAAACTGGCGAACAGCCAGCCGAAGAAGATGCCGCCCATGCCGCCGATATCCGGTTCCCACAGAAGCGTCGCGTAGAACACCAGCGCGAGGACGAAAGCGGCCACGATCGCCGAAAGGGATTCGGGAAACGCCGACCGGAAGGCGAGAAACGGATTCAACGCCGCGCGGGCGAGGCCCGCCATCAACCCCGTGAGGACCGCGCCGATGCAGGAGAAGATCATGATCACCTGCAGCCCGGCCCAGCAGCGGAACTTGGGGTCATTGTTCTGAAGCAGGCAGAGGTCGACGAAGGCGCCGACGACCCATATGCCCAGCATCAGGGCGGCGACTGTCGCGGGAAAAAGTACGGGCTTCATTGGGAACCCCCGCTCCCGAAGGGCCACTGAAAAACCTTGGCCCGGCAGAATTGCCGGGCCAAGGCCTGCCATCGCAAGTCGTATCGATAGCTTATCCGTAGCGCCGACGATGCGGCGCGGGACCTGGCGTTGCGCGGTTTAGTTTTGCGCGACCGGCGCCGGCGGATTGTCCACGAAGGCAATCGTGGTGTGGCCGCCCGAGCCGTCCTTGGACTCGATGCCGTTGCGGATGCTGCCGGCCAGCTTCTTCTGGCCCGGCTCCAACTGCACGGTCACCAGCCCGCCGTCCATCGAGATCTTGCCGGCATGAACGGCCGCGACGCAGATCACGCTGTTGAAGGGGTAGAGGTCGGTGCCGACGATGCGCCGCGGCTTCAGATTGCGCGGGGCCGGGTTGCAGTTGAAGGTGAACTGCTGACCGAGCAGCTTCTTGTTGGCGAAGCCGGTGGCGGTGAACTTCTTTTTCCAATCCAGCCTCGGCGCTTTCTCGACGAAAACCTCATGGACGGCCGGGACCGGTTCCTCGCCGATGAAGACGATGCTGCGCTTCGTGCCGCCCGACAGGCCGCCGGAGTCAACGCCGTTCCGGCTGCTGCCCGTGTAGCTTTCCGCGCCCGGGTTCAACTGCACCGTTACGACGCCGCCTTCCTTGTCGATCTGGCCGGCATGCAGCGCGGCGCCGCAGATCGACGTGTCGCTCGGATAGACGTCCGTGCCGGTCAGGCCTTCCACCTTGTGGCCGCCGGAGACCGGCGGGCACTGGCCGGTGAAGCGCTGACCGACGAACTTGTCGGCGTCGAACTGGTATTTCTCCAGCGACTCCTGCCATTCGAGCATGGGAATCTGGTCCGATTTGGACTGGGCGGCGGCATCGTTGGCGGCAGCGCCTCCAAACGCCAAAGCAATCACGGTAACGGCGGTGGCAATCGCGGGTTTGTAGTTAGACAAAGCTAGTTCTCCTTCGGTTCGTTCCGGCGACGGCGTCGCCGGCTGGTTCACGTTTCTCGCCAACACGATGCTTTGCTGCGCTTATTGCGCTTATGCGTCCCCTCGCATTCCCGCAGACAAAGGCCCTTAGAGGTGTCCGGCAGTGGCCGAGCTCTTCGGATCTTTGCGTCGGCGACGACGAGCAGATGCCCCCGCTCCCGTCGCAGGTGCTGAGGTACGAACCGAACACGAAAATTTGAACCCGAGAAACCGCACATTGAAGATGCAGATTTGCATTAAGCGGCGGGTTGGGGGTCGATTTGCGCCGGTTTCCGGCGCTCCCCCGGGGCGGATGACCGGCCCCCGGGGGAGCGAAAACAAGCGCTTGGGCGCCCCCTCAGCGCTGGACGGGATTGTCGACGAAGGAGATCGTGTTGTTGCGGCCGGAGCCGTCCTGGGTCTCGATGCCGTTGCGGATGCTGCCGACGAGATTCTTTTGACGGGGCCCCATCTGCACGGTGACGAGCCCGCCGTCGGTCGTCATTTTGCCGGCGTGGACCGCCGCGCGGCAGACCAGGCTGCTGTATTCGTAGACATCGGTCCCGACCACGATGCGCTCGCGCATGTTCTGCGGGGCGGGATGGCAGTTGAAGGTGAACCGCTGACCGACGAGCTGCCGATAGGCAAGGCCGGTTTTGGTGAACTGGATGTCCCAGCCGATCCGCGGCGCGTGCGACACCAGGATCTCGTCGATTTCGGGCGACGTCGTCTCGTCGATGAAGACGATGCTGCGCTGGGTCGCCGGCAGGTCGCCGCTGTCGATCCCGTTTTGGCTGCTGCCAGCATAGCTCTCGGCCCCGGGATTGAGCTGCACCGTGACGACGCCGCCCTCGAGGTCGATCTTGCCGGCATGCAGCGCCGCAGTGCAGATCGAGTTGTTGCTCGGATAAACGTTGGTGCCGTAGATGTCCTTGAATTTCTGTCTGGTGCTCGTCGGCAGGCACTTGGCCGTGAATCTCTGGCCGACGAACTTGTCGTGGTCGAACTGGAACTTCTTCAACGAGGCCTTCCAGTCGATCTCGGGGATCGCCCGAGTGTCGCTGGCGGACGCCGTTCCACTGCCGACGGACAGAGCGGCGGCCAGAACGGCGGCGACGATCGCCGATTTGCTACACTCTTTCATAACGCACTCTCCTGCTGTTCCAACGCGGCGACCGGGTCGCCGGATCGTTCAGATATTTCGCAACTTGGGTGGAGTTTTTCTTCTAAACAACTGAAAAGTATATGTTTTTACGTTATAGGATTCAGGATCTATGGCATTGGGTCAGAGGATTGCGATAATGCAATCCGTAACGTGAGGTATGACGGCAGTGGAAATCTATTTGATCCGGCATGGCCAGACCGAATTCAACCGGGCCGGCCGCTATCAGGGGCAGCAGGACTCGCCGCTGACGGAGAAGGGACGCGACCAGGCGCGCCGCAACGGACGGCGGCTGAAGGAACTGATCGGCGATGCGGCGGCATTCGATTTCGTCGCCAGCCCGCTCGGCCGGACGGTCGCGACAGCGCAGATCATCTGCGAGGAACTGGGCTTCGACCCCGCGGCGGTTCGGACCGATGCCCGCCTGATGGAGATCGCGTTCGGCGACTGGGAAGGCATGACGCGCGAGGAGATCGACGCCCGCTGGCCGGGCGCCTGGCAGCAGCGGCGGGAGAACCGATGGCACCACACGATGCCGAACGGCGAGAACTACGCGACGGTGGCGGACAGGCTGCAGGCCTGGCTGGACGAGGTGGAGGGGCGGACGATCGCCGTCGCGCACGGGGCTGTCGGACGGGTGCTGCGTGGGCTCTATGCGGGATTGTCGCAGCAGGAGATCCTGGACCTGGACGAACCGCAGGACGAGTTCTTCCGGCTTGCGGCGGGAACGATCACGCGGCTGTAACCGCTATTCGCCCAGGTCCCGTGCGGCGATCCACATCGGCCGGCCGTTGGCGCTTCACGCCGTGTCGCGCCGCGGCCGGCGCTGTTCTCATTCGCCCGTACTGTGCGAACCGGTCAATTCGTAGCGCCGGATAACCACCGGCCCGGTGCGCAGCGCATCGAGCTGTTTCACCACCTCGGCGCGGGCGGAATGGTCGTGCCATTCATCGACGCTGTGCCCCTTCTTGAAAAACGAGATGCCAATGATTTCGTTGGTCTCCGGGCTGGCGATGAAAAAGGTCCGACGTGTCTGACCGGCCTCGCTGATAGCTTTGCTGAAGCCCTCGTGCCCGATCTGCCGGGCACGCTCGAACACTTCGGGTTCGTACTTACCGGTGTAGATGACGACCGTATCGCCGGGCTGCGGCTGATAGTCCTGTGCCAGGGCCGCCGTGGTCCAAAACCAGGCTGCCACGACGAGTGTTGCGCCACGGACGATGGCATTCATAGGAACCTCCTTTGTTTATTGACCATTGCGAGAATGTCACGACTGTCGAACTCCGGATTCAACATCTGCCGTCGGCTCTCTTCGGATCCGACAAGGCCGCAGGTCTTGTCCCGCCGGTAGTGGGCGTTGACGCTCAGCAGCTTGTTCTTGCGTGCGACCAGCAGGTCGTCGCCATTGTCGGTCTCGATGGCGCATTGGCCGTTGGCATCCGGCGTCAGGTCTTTTCGCATGTCGCGGAGGATTCCGCCGAGCTGCTCGCGAGCATCCATGCCCACCACTCCGTTTATGCCAATGCCGCGGCCGACCGGCCGAAGAGACGTCGATTGTGGGCGAATTCGGGGCGCCGGTTCAGACGAGTTTCGGACGACGGGCGTGAGGAGGCGGGAAGACGTGAGGAGGCGGGTAGATATGCGATCGTTCGGTCGGTGAGCCGCGCGGTGTGGCGGCCGTGATCGCGCCGCTGTAACCGGTTATTCGGCCAGGTCCCGCGCGGCGATCCACATCGGCCGCCCGCCATAGGAAACCAGGGAATACTCTTCGGAGAAGGCCTCGCGCACGCCGCTTACGGCGAGTGTCCGGGATTCCGACGGGGCGGACACGCGTTCGCCGGCAGGCAGGTCGATGCAATCGGGTTTCGGATAGCGCGGCTTGGCGAGGTAGTCGCGCCCGGCGCGAACCTCCATGCCGCGTTTGAAAATCTCCAGGCGGTCGCAGAGAACGGCATCGCGGACAAGCGCGCGCTCCGCCGCGTTTGCGCCGCCAGCCATCGCCGCAAGGACTATCAGACATACCGCCGCCTTCTTCATAACGAGGAATCCTAGACCGATTTGTGACGGCGGCAACACAGCGGGCGATTGTTGTTTTGCCGGTCACAGTCCCGTGATAAAGCCGGTACCATGAGCATATCGGCAACAGACGGAGCACGCGGCGCCATGCCGTGGCGGAGAGAGACGGGCGCGTTGACGCGCCTGAGCGTGCCGATCGTGCTGACCAATCTCGGCCAGATCGCCATTCAGACGACCGACGTGGTGATGATCGGCTGGCTGGGGCCCGCGCCGCTGGCGGCCAGCGTTCTGGGCGTTACGCTCTACTTCATCCTGTTCATGTTCTCGGTCGGCATCATGATGGCGACGGCGCCGATGATCGCCCAGGATCTGGGCCGCGTCTCCTACGCGGTTCGGGAGCCGAGGCGGACGGTACGACAGGGCTTTTGGGCGGCCGCGCTGCTTGGCGTGCCGGCCTCGCTACTGTTCTGGCAGATCGATCCGATCCTGCGCCTGCTCGGCCAGGATCTGGCGCTGATCGTCGGAGCCGAGGCATACATGCACGCCGCGATGTGGGGCTTCGTGCCCGCGCTGTTGTTCATCGGCCTGCGCAACTTCATATCAGCGCTGGAGAGACCTCGCGCCGGCATGGTGGTGATGACGATCGGCATCGCGGTCAACGCGGCGGCGGATTACGCGCTGATCTTCGGCAAGTTCGGCCTGCCGGAACTTGGCCTGCGCGGCGCGGGGATCGCGACGTCGCTGACCAACGGCTTTCTGTTCGTCGCCCTGCTTGGCTACATCCTGATCGACCGGCGGTTCCGCCGTTACCAAATACTGGGCCGGCTGTGGCGGCCGGACTGGCGGCGTTTGCGCGAAATCGTCCGGATCGGCCTGCCGATCGCCGTCACCCTGGTGTTCGAGGTCGGGCTGTTCGCCGCCGCGGCGTTCCTGATGGGGCTGATCGGCACCGCCGAACTGGCGGCGCATCAGATCGCCCTGCAATGCGCGGCGGTCAGCTTCATGGTGCCGATGGGACTGGCGCAGGCGGCGACGGTTCGCGTCGGCCTGGCCGTCGGACGCCGCGACCCCGCCGGAATCCGCGCCGCGGGCTTCGCCGCGCTCGGCCTCGGGACCGTTTTCATGTCCGGCGCGGCGGTGGTGATGTGGACCCTGCCGGAGCAACTGGCCGGTCTGTTCCTTAACAGCGACGACCCGGCCAACGCTTCCGTCATCTCTTTGGCGGGTACGTTCCTGGCGGTCGCCGGTGCGTTCCAGGTGGTGGACGGCGCCCAGGCCATCGGCGCCGGGGCGCTGCGTGGCCTGAAGGACACCCGCTGGCCGATGGTGTTCGCCGGCCTGGGATACTGGGTATTCGGCTTCGGTGGCGCGGTGCTGCTGGGTTTTCATTACGGGATGGGCGGTATCGGGATCTGGATCGGCCTCGCCGGCGGGTTGGCGGTGGCCGCCGTATTGATGGTGGCGCGGTTCGCGGCCTTGCAGCGGTCGGCGGATTGGCGCCGGCCCAAGGTCGGCAGTCCCGCGGCGGCGTCGGAGGCGGGGCTTTAAAAGACTATTCAAGGCGATGGCGATCGTCGATGATCCCAATCGCCTTCCAGCACGTAAGCGTATGTGGCATGCCGATAAAAACAAATGAGGACGCGGCTACACCGCGCCTGAGGGATGCGTTCGCGCGGGCGGAGCGAGACGGTCGGCGGCTGGCCGTCAAGGTCCGCACGCTGGCGTTCGCGCTGATCGCGCTGTGGCTGCTGATCGGGGTGCCCAGCGTCACGATCCTGCACCCGCTGGGTCTGATCGTACTGTTCATGGTCCTGGGCATCCTGCCGCTGGCGCTCGCCCGCGCCGGCTTCAACCAGTGGTGGATCGCTTTTCTGTTCGTCGCCCTGGACTCCGTGCTGCTGGTGTTCACGCTGTTCTTTCCGAACCCGCTGGTCGCCGAGCATTTCCCACTGCCGGTCTATCTCCGCTTCGACTGGTTCGTCTATTTCTTCGTCCTGCTGGCGTTCAACGCGCTGAGCTATTCGCCGCTGCTGGTGTTGTGGAGCGGCATTACCGGGGCGGCGGCCTGGAGTGTCGGCATGTGGTGGCTGACGGCCAAGGCGGAAACCCTGCCGTTCCGGCCGCTGACCAGTGGCGGCAGCGTTTCAGTCGACGAACGGCTGGCAGCGATCCTGGATCCGGCCTACGTCAATCTGGACAAGTGGGAGCAGAGCGTCGTCGTCCTGACGCTGGTGGCGATCATCCTTGCCGCGGCGGTGTGGCGGGCGCGCAAACTGGTCGAGATCCAGGTCGACGCCGAGCGGGCGCGGACCAACCTGGCGCGCTATTTCTCGCCCAACATCGTCGAACGGCTGACCGAGAGCGAGGCGAGGCTGGCCGATGTGTCGCGGCAGAAGGTGGCGGTCCTGTTCGCGGATATCGTCGGCTTTACCGCCCTGTCGGAAGACCTGGAGCCTGAGCGGGTCGTCGAGCTGCTACGCGGCTTCCACAGCCGTATGGCGACGACCGTCTTCAGCTACGACGGGACGGTGGACAAGTTCATCGGCGACGCCGTGATGGCGACGTTCGGCACGCCGAGACCGAGCCCGGACGATGCCGGCCGGGCGCTGCGTTGCGCGGTGACGATGGCGGAGGAAATCGAACGCTGGAATCGCAAACGCGCTGCGCGGGGCGCTTTTCCGATACAGGTCGGGATCGGCCTGCATTACGGCGACGTCGTCGTCGGCAATATCGGCGACGACCGGCAGCTTGAATACACGGTCATCGGCGATACGGTGAATGTCGCGAGCCGTTTGGAAAAGCTGACCCGGGAATTGGACAGCGTGATTGTGGTCAGCGACGACGTCATTCAGGCGGCGCGGTCGGAAAAGTCCGGCAGCAACCGCGTTCTGTCCCGCTTCAACAGGCATACCGGGCAATCCGTGATCCGCGGCCGCCATGCCGCAGTGCCGATCTGGACCTTCGACCGGCCGACGAAGGCGATGGCGTCCTGAATCGGCGCCGGTGTCCGCCGACGCCCTTCGACAGGCCGAACCAACCAAACCGTCATCGCGAGGCGCGCAGCGCCGTGGCGATCTCGGGAAGACTGGGCATGGCCCGTCGAGATTGCTTCGCTTCGCTCGCAATGACAGTGAAAGACGAAAGTGGATACGGGCGCTTTTCCAGCGCCCTGCCGAAACATCCATCATTTTCAATAAACTCCGCGTTACGGCCTGTTTCCATGCACGGCGGGGATCGCCAATTCTGGAAGCGTTCGGATCGGAAATCGGAGAGACGCCCTATGCCACGCCTCGTCCAAGCCCTTTGGATCGCTGCCTTTTCCTCCGTGGCGTTGCTGGCGCCGCCGGCCCTGGCAAACAAGGCCTTTCGCGATGCGGCGAGCGAAGGGGATATCGGCCGGTACAGCCGGGATGTCGTGCTGGAATCCGGCGCGAAATTCGACCGGGCGCTCGCCTATCTGCAGATCCGCGACAATCCGGACGTCGCCGCCGCCATGATCCTGGGCTTGAGGTTCAACCGGGACAGCAGCGAGCGCATCTCCGAAGCGCTGAGCGGGCTGACCGGCCATAAGGCGGCCGGCTGGTTCGAGTGGATGTTGTGGCAGCAGGCCAACCCGCAGGTCAAGCCGCACCCCAGCTACGCCGATCTGAAGCTGGAGATCCTGGCCCGGATCGACCCTGAATTCCTGCGGTTCCTGGGGCCGGCCGCCGGCCATCCGGACCGGATGAAAATACGGCTGGAAGAGATTACCTGGGGCGGCGTACAGGTGGACGGCATTCCGTCGCTGGACAACCCGACGCTGATCGAGGCGGCCGAGGCCGACTACCTGCTGGACAGCGATCTGGTCTTCGGTGTCGAGATCAACGGCGACGCCCGCGCCTACCCGTTGCGTATCATGGGCTGGCACGAGATGTTCAACGAGACGATCGGCGACGTGCCGGTCGCGTTGGCCTATTGCACGCTGTGCGGGGCGGGCATCCTGTTCGAGACCAAAGTCGAGGGCGAGGCGAAGCCGTTGGTCTTCGGCTCCTCCGGATTCCTATACCGGTCCAACAAGCTGATGTTCGACCGGCGGACCGGCAGCCTGTGGAACCAGTTCACCGGTAAGCCGGTGACCGGGCCGCTTGCCAATAGCGGCATCGAATTGAAGGTCCGTCCGGTGGCGATCACCAGTTGGGCGGAATGGCGGACCGCGAATCCCGACACCCGCGTCCTGTCCATTGAGACCGGGTTCCGGCGCGATTACGGTTCCGGCGTCGTCTATCGGGATTACTTCGCGAGCGACGACCTGATGTTTCCGGCGCTGCTGGAGGATACCAGCCTGAGGCAGAAGGATTACGTCTTCGGCATTCGCAGCGTGGGCGCGGCCAAGGCCTGGCCGGTCAGTGCGTTCGCCGGCGGCAAGGTAATCAACGACGCGGTCGGCGCGCAGCAGGTCGTATTGATCGGCGATGCCGCGTCCCGCACGGTCCGGGCGTACGACCGAGGAGACTTAAGCTTCGAGGCCGGCCCCGACCGGCAGACCCTGCGGGGGCCGGGCGGACAGTGGCGTATCGAGGAAGAAACCTTGACCGGACCGGACGGGACGCGATTGCCACGCGTGCCCGGCCACATTGCCTATTGGTTCGCCTGGGACGGCTATCTGGGGGTGGAAAGCGAACTGTACGCCGCGACCCACCAATAGCTGCCGCTTAATTGTCGACGGATCGGCCTGGCCGCCCGCTCCCCCGGCCCAACCACCCCAGGCATGCTGTCGTTGGGCGATTGGGCCGGGGGAGCGGGTGGCCAGGCCCCCGTGTTGCACCGCCACATGACTTGATCTGGGTCAAGTCCGGCTGAAATCGGGCCGCCTACCATGTATCTGCAAGATGCTGGGGAGGCGCCGAGATGGTCCAGGCGATCGCGATCATTCAGAACGAGCACCGGGGTCTGGCGGCTGTCCTGAGCTGCCTGTCCAGTGTCGTACGCGATATCGAAGACCGGTCGCTGGAGCCGGATTTCGAGCTGTTCCACGCGATCGTCGACTATATCGAGTCGTTCCTCGACCGGTTCCATCATCCCAAAGAGGACGATTTCCTGTTCGACCGGCTGCGGCGGCGACACCCGGAGGCGGCGGACCTGTTGGAGGAGCTGGAAGACGAGCACCGCTGCGGCGAAGTACTGACGGGCGAGTTGAAGGCCGCACTGGAAGCTTACGAGAACGAAGGCGAAGCCGCGTTCCAGCCGTTCCGCGAGGCGGTCGAGACCTACCACGCGTTCGAGCGCAGCCATATGGGCAAGGAGGAGCGCGACGTGCTGCCGTTGGCCCGGCGCTATCTCGCGGCCGAGGATTGGCGCGAGATCGACGAAGCCTTTACAGCCAACGACGACCCGCTGTTCGGCGACAGCCCGACCGACCGGTACCGCAAGCTGTTCTCGGCGATCGCCAGCCGGGCGCCCGCGCCCTACGGGCTGGGGCAAAGGCGGACCAGGGAACCGGATGCGCGCCGCGGCACCCTGGGACGGGCGTGAAACGAACGCCGCCTGACCGCGGCGGGTGGGCAAAGACAAGGAGTCCCCGGTATGTCAGAGGCCATCGCCAGTCTTCAGCGGGATCACATGTATCTCAGCAAGTTGCTGGACATCTTCGAACAGCAGATGGAGGCGTTCGAACGCGGGGAAGACGTCGACTACGACCTGGTCGAGCGGATCCTGGATTACTTCCTGTCCTATCCGGAGCAGTGCCATCACCCGAAAGAGGACCTGATCTATGCCCGCATGCAGGAGAAGCTGGGCGGCCAGCCGGGTTCCGGCAAAAGCCTGCAGGCCGAGCATGAGGACATCACGGCCCTGACCAATGCGGTCATGGATGCGATCCAGAAGGTCCTCGGCGAAGCCGAGTTGTCGCGCAACTGGGTGCTGACCACAAGCCGCAACTTCCTGACGGCCTATCGCCGGCATATCGAGCTGGAAGAGGGCGTGTTCTTTCCAAAGGCGTTGAAGACGCTGGCGCCGGAGGACTGGGCGGATATCGACGCCCGGGCGACCGACCGCGAGGATCCTCTGTTCGGGGAAAAGACCGAAAAACGCTTCGAGGCGCTCCGGCGCTACCTGCTGGACCTGGACCAGATCGGGCAAAGCACATCCTGAGGGTCCGACGCAAAGTAATTCCCTTAAATTCGACAGCGCGATCGCCTTTATTTCGTCATCAAAGGCTTAGAGACATTTCGCGATCTCAGGGATGCAAGTCGACCGGAGCATCCGCCGATAGCCCTCGCCCCCTTGAGGGGGAGAGGGTTGGGTGAGGGGGTGTTTCCGCTCCAGGCCCGGCGATATCCAAGGCATTCCGGCAAAGGCAACGCACGATGTCAACGCCCCCCTCACCCTAACCTCTCCCCCCGCTTGCGGGGGGAGAGGGGCTTTTCAGGCAGTCTTCAACGCCTTAACCGGACACCAGTGGGTCAGGTCCGGTAATGACGCTTGAGGGAGCGGTTTCCTGAAGGTCTGATTTCCGTCCGTATCATTGCCGGCCAGGCGACTGGCGGCCCTCCGGTAACCATCCCGGGTTACCGTTTCTTAATGGTTCCTTATCAGAATACCGGGTCAATGGACCGGCACAGCGGCAACGCCAGCGGTGCGGCCCAATGGTTAAAATTTTACGAGATTGCGATCTATGGACCTGCACTCCCTGCCACTGTTCGCGGCGCTGACCAAGCGCATGGAATGGCTTGGCGAACGGCAGAAAGTGCTGGCCAACAACGTCGCCAACTCGGACACGCCGAACTTCCAGGCCAAAGACCTGAAGCCCCTGACGTTCAGGGAGCTGATCCGGGACAGCGAGAACCGGGTGTCGATGACCGCGACCCACATGGCGCATCAGGCCAGCGGACCGGGCGGCCCGGCGAAGGCCGCCGCCGAGGTCAACGAAGACCCCTACGAGGTCTCGCCCCAGGGCAACGGCGTGGTGATCGAGGAACAGCTGATGAAGATCGGCGAGACGCGGATGAACTACGAGCTGACGGCGAACCTGTACAAGAAGCATCTGGACATGTTCCGCATGGCGCTGAGCCGGCGGTAGCGGACCGTAAACGGAGGCAGTAACCCATGGACCTGGTCAAATCCCTGATCATCGCGGCGTCGGGCATGCGCGCCCAGGGCGAACGGATCCGGGTCGTCGCCGAAAACCTCGCCAACAGCAACTCGCTCGGCCTGAACCCGGACGAGGATCCGTATCGCCGCAAGACGATATCGTTCAAGAACTCACTGGACCGGGAGCTGGGCGTCAATCTGGTCGAGGTCGCCCGCATCCAGCCGGACAAATCCGGTTTCGGCACCAAATTCGACCCGGCCCATCCGGCCGCCAACGAGGACGGCTACGTCAAGACGCCGAACGTCAATAGCCTGGTGGAGGCTATGGACATCAAGGAAGCACAACGCTCCTACGAGGCCAATCTGGCGGTCATCGAGAACGCCAGGGCCATGCTGATGCGGACCGTCGAGCTGCTGCGCAACTAGCGCCGGCAAGCGATTTCCGGCCTGAGGAGTAAGCGATGAACATCAATCCGACGAACGCGGCGGCCGCCTACACCAAGGCGCTGGATGCGGCGGCCAACGCCGGTAAATCCGCGGCGGAAGACGGCGCCGGCGCGGTTGCGGGCGGCGGCGACGCGAAGTTCTCCGACCTGCTGGACAACGCGCTGAATTCGGCTGTCGAGGCCGGTAAGCAAGGCGAGACCACCGCGCTCAAATCGGTTACCGGCGACGCCGCGCTGACCGACATCGTCGTCGCGGTTTCCAACGCCGAAGTCACCCTGCAGACCGTGGTCGCGATCCGCGACAAGGTGATCGACGCGTACCAGGAAATCATCCGGATGCCGATCTGACGCGAAGGGCACGTTATGGGACCTGGCGAGGTCATCGACATCGGACGAGAGGCGGTTTGGGTCCTGCTGAAGATAGCGGCCCCCGTGATGCTGATCGCGCTGGGCACCGGCCTGACGATCTCGCTGTTCCAGGCGCTGACCCAGATCCAGGAAATGACGCTGGCCTTCGTGCCCAAGATCATCGTGATCTTCATCAGCCTGACGCTGCTGATGCCGTTCATGCTGGCCACGCTGATGACCTTCATGGAATCGATTTCGCAGCGGATCGCCGGCCTGAGTTGAGGCGGTCCGCAACCCTGACATCGCGCCGCTAGCCGGCTGAGGTAGAACGCCCGGTCATGTCGCTGGACCTGTTGTCGCCGACGATTTTCGCCTTCTTCCTGGTCTTCGCCCGGGTCGGCGCGATTTTGATGCTGATTCCGGGGATCGGCGAGGCGTTCGTGCCGACCCGGGTCAGGCTGGCGATCGCCCTGGCGCTGAGTTTCGCGATCTTTCCCTTCGTCCGGGAAACGCTGCCGGCCATACCGGGCCAGCCGGTCCAGATTCTGCTGCTGCTGATCACCGAGATCACCATCGGCGTGTTCATCGGCGCCTCGGCCAAGCTTCTGATGAGCGCGCTGCACGTCGCCGGCATGGTGATTTCGTTCCAGAGCAGCCTGGGCTTCGCCCAGTTCTACGACCCGGCGCAGCAGGCGCAGGGCGCGATCATCAGCAGTTTCATGACCATCCTGGGGCTGCTGATCATCTTCGCCGCCGATCTGCACCACCTGATGCTGCGGGCGTCTTACGAGAGCTATGAGGTGTTTCCGCCGGCGATCCTGCCGGCGACCGGGGATTTCGCGTCCCTGGCGGCGCGTTCGGTGGCCAACGCTTTCTCGATCGGGCTGCAGATCTCGGCGCCGTTCATCATCTATGCGCTGATCCTGTATCTCGGCATGGGCCTGCTGAACCGGCTGATGCCGCAGATGCAGGTGTTCTTCATCGTCATGCCGCTGAATATCCTGCTGTCGATGGTGTTCCTGGCGATCACCATCGGCGCGGCGCTGACCTGGTTCGGCACCTATTTCAACAATGCCATCGGCATGTTCCTGGGCGGGGCCTAAGCGATGGCTTTTGTCGGCCCGGCCGCCCGCTCCCCCGTCCCAACCACCCCGAGGGTACCCTGTA
>JANQEE010000042.1 GCA_028278525.1 Minwuiaceae bacterium
CAGCACCACCGGGTTGGTCGACTGGAACCGCAGGTCCTGGCGGATCGTCTCCAGGTAGTCCGACAACGCAGACCGGCGGACCTCCATCAGCGCGCTCAACTTGTCCGACGCGCCGTTGTTGATCTCGCCGGCGGTCCTGAAATAGTTGATCAGGCCTATGGTCAGAATAGAGACCACGACGGCGGCGGTAATGGCGAGAGGCAATTTCTGAGCGATGCGGATCGCCGACTTTGCGGCGACCGGGTTCTGCTTTCCCATGTATAGACCCTTAGTGTGATACGAACGTATCAGCCGATGCGATTAGATATTGATAGCAATATTCGCATATCTTATTCTTGAAAATACGCAACTCCTTCAAGAAGTAGCGATGTATCGCAAGGTATTCGGTCTATTTGGCTGCTATTGCTTAAAATGTAATTAAATCAAACTTTAGGCCGGCCGGAGCGAGATGACCGCCCCGGCCGGCAGACGCGCCGCTTACCCGGCGCCGCCCTGCTCGCTCACCTTGGCCCAGGGCGACATGACGAAAGCGCCGCCGCTGTTTCTGCCCGACGCCGGGTCGCGGGCGACGGCGTTGGGGCAGGCGAACAGGGCGGGATAGACGCCGTGCTGCTGCACCGTGACGTTGAAGGCCGCCGACAGCGCGTCGACGGCGGCCGGGTCGAGGCGGTCGTCGATCGCGACGAGGTCGGTGCCGCTGACGTCGAGGCGCGGCTGATGCACGGCTTGGTCCATGCTCATGCGGTAATCGGTGAGGAACGAGACAAGCTGGAAGACCGCCGGCAGGATGCGCCGGCCGCCGGAAGCGCCCGCGGCGAAGCGATAGCCGTCCCCGCGCTCGACGATCACCGGGCACATGTTGGAGAGCGGCCGCTTGCCCGGCCCGATGGAGTTCGGCCGGCCGGGCCGCGGATCGAACCACATGATGCCGTTGTTCATCATGATGCCGGTGCCGGGCAGCATGACCTTGGAGCCGAATAGCGACAGCAGCGTCTGGGTCAGCGCCACCATGTTGCCTTCCGCGTCGACCACCGTGAGGTGGGTGGTGCAGGACGGACTGCTGGTCTCGTTGGCGTCGCCCATGGTTTCCAGCCGGTCGGCGTAAGCCGCGAGCAGGCTTTGGGCATAGGCCTTGTAGGCATCCGGGCCCGGCGCTCCGCCGGGTTGCAGCGCCTCGCTCAACATGCCGAGCGCGTTGTGCAGGGTGGGGCCGGCGGTAAGGCCGGGGGCGCCGTAAACGGTCGCGCCGCGGTAGTCGGCGGAAATCGCCGGAAGGATGCGGGCCTGGTAGCCGGCGAGGTCGGCCGCGGAAATCGGGCTGCCGCCGGCCTGCAGGTCGGCGACCAGCGAGTGTGCGATGTCGCCTTCGTAGAAGTCGCGGGCGCCGACGGCAGCCAGCCGTTTAAGCGTGTCGGCCAGACGTCCGAGCTTGATCGACGGCACCGGCCCACCCCACTCGCCGATGGGCGGAAAGCCGTCCGGCAGATAGGTGCGTTTGCTTTCTTCGTAACGCGACAGGGTGGCGGCGCCGGTCGCGATCTTCAGCGATGCGTACCAGTCGGCCTGCATGCCGGCTTCGGCGCTTGCGATTGCCGGGGCCAGCATGTCGGCCCAGGAGCGGGTGCCGAATTCCTTCAGGGCCAGATCCAGGCCGGCGACGTAGCCGGGCACGGCGATGGCGTGATAGCCCTGCAGGTTTCGGTCGTCCTTGACCGCCGGCCAGGCGAACAGGTCGGCGCCCTGGCTGTTGGTCAGCGGGTAGGTGGCCGGGTCCAGCCCGGCGGCGGCGATCATGCCGAAATCGACGGCGTCGACCCGGTTCTCCCTGGCGCGGTAGACCAGCATGAATCCGCCGCCGCCGAGGCCGCTCATCCATGGCTCGACCGTGCCGATGGCCAAGCTGGCGGCGACCGCCGCGTCGACGGCGTTGCCGCCGTCGGCCAGCACCCGGGCGCCGACGTCGGAAGCGGCGTAATGCTGGCTCGCCACCAGTCCGCCTGCCGATTCGACCGCCGGTTTGCGGACCTGCCACGTTTCGATCACCCGGTTCATCGTGCTACCCTCACTTGTTCTGATTTAACGGCACCGCGCCGTCCGCAAGGATGCGGCCTAGCGCCGCGTTTGCCAAGACGGGCAGGGCCGACAAAGCCGGAGGACGGAATGGACTACCGCAAGCTTGGCCGGAGCGGCCTCAAGGTCTCGCCGATCTGTCTCGGCACGATGATGTTCGGCGTACAGACGACGGAAACCGACTCCCGCCGGATCATCGACAAGGCCCAAGACGCCGGGATCAATTTCATCGATACCGCCGATGCCTACGGCGCCGGCGTCTCGGAAGAGGTGACCGGGCGCGCCGTCGCCGGCGACCGCGACTGGTGGGTGGTGGCGACCAAACTGGCCAATCCGATGGGCAAGGGGCCGAACCGGCGCGGGCTCAGCCGCAAATGGGCGATACAGGCGGCGGAGGACAGCCTGAAGCGGCTCGGCACCGACTACATCGACATCTACTACCTGCATAAGGAAGATCACGATACGCCGCTGGAAGAGACGGTGAGCGCGATGGGCGCGCTGATCGACGCGGGCAAGATCCGCTATTTCGGGGTCAGCAACTACCGCGCCTGGCGGATCGCGGAGATCGTGCGGCTCTGCGGCGAACTCGGCATCGATCCGCCGGTGGTCAGCCAGCCCTACTACAACGCCATGAACCGCATGCCGGAGGTAGAGCAACTGCCGGCCTGCGCGCATTTCGGGCTGGGCGTGGTGCCCTACAGCCCGCTCGCCCGCGGGGTGCTGAGCGGCAAGTACGACCCGGACGCGCCGCCGCCGGCGGAGACGCGGGCCGGGCGCGAGGACACGCGGATGATGCAGACCGAATGGCGCCGGGAATCGCTGGTCATCGCGCAGCAGGTCAAGGCCCACGCGGAAGCGCGCGGCATCACGCCCGGGCAATTCGCGGTCAACTGGGTGCTGAACAACAAGCTGGTCACGGCGACCATCGCCGGGCCGCGCACCGAGGCGCAGTGGGACGACTATATCGGCGCGCTGGACTACACGTTTACCGAGGAGGACGAGGCGCTGATCGACGGGCTTGTACCGGCCGGCCATCCGTCCACGCCGGGCTTCAACGACCCGGCCTATCCGCTGGAAGGCCGCTTGCCGCTTACCTGACCCGTCGCAGCCACCAGTGGCGGAACGGACGCCGAACGTTCGCCAGCCTAACGGTCTGTTAAGCCGATCCACGCTACAACGCCGCTCCGAGTATGCGGCGGCCCATGCCGCCTGCCAGACCCGTTCGGAGCGGGAGTTCCATGAGCGAAGAAAGCATCAAGATCGGCTACATCGTCTCGGTTGCCGGCTCCCGCGTTTCCGGGATCCTGATCAGCCCGGACGCCGCCGGCCCCGACCATGACGAAGCCGCCCTGACCGATGCGGTGCAGATCGGTAAATTGATCAAAGTGTTTACGCCGCGGTCCGTGGCGTTCGGCGTGGTCAGCTCTCTCGAAGTGCGCAACCCGTCGTCGCCGCCATCGGGCTCCGACGCCAGGATCCTGGAAATCGAGCTGTTCGGCGAGGCGATCTCGACCGACGTCGACGGCGAAGGCGGATTCGTCTTCCAGCGCGGCGTCTCGGTCTATCCGGGCCTCGGCCAGACGATCTACGCGACCACCACCGGCGATCTGGCGCGGATCTATTCGCGGCCGGACGCGTCCAACATCCGCATCGGCAGCCTGTACCAGGACGATACGCTGCCGGCCTACGCGGTGACGGACGACCTGCTCGGCAAGCATTTCGCGGTGCTGGGCACCACCGGCACCGGCAAGTCGTGCACCGTTGCGCTGCTGCTTCGCTCCATCCTGACGGCGCATCCGCAGGGTCATGTGGTGCTGCTGGATCCGCACGGCGAGTATGGCAGCGCGTTCGGCGACATGGCGGAGATGGTCAGCCCCGACTCCCTACAGCTTCCGTATTGGCTATTGAATTCCGAAGAAGCCCTGGAAGTGATGTGCAGCAAGGAAGGGCCGCAGCGCGAGGGCGAGACGGCCATCGTCAAGGAAGCCATCATGCTGGCCAAGCGCGCCTATGCGGGCGAAGGCGAGGCGGTTCAGCACATCACCGTCGACACGCCGGTACCGTATCGGCTGGGCGGTCTGTTGCAGACCATCGACGACATGATGGGGCAACTGGACAATCCCGAATCGTCGCTGCCCTACCTGCGCGTGAAGGCGCGCATCGAGGGTTTGAGAAACGACCCGCGCTTCAGCTTCATGTTCTCCGGCATCTCCGTCCGCGACTCGATGGGCGAAGTGCTGTCGAGAATCCTGCGCCTGCCGGTGGCCGGCAAGCCCGTCACCATCATCGACCTGTCCGGCGTGCCGTCGGAAATCGTCGATGTGGTGGTGTCGCTGCTCTGCCGCCTGGTGTTCGACTTCGCCTTGTGGAGCGAACGCGCCAATGCGACGCCGGTGCTGTTCGTCTGCGAAGAGGCGCACCGCTACATTCCGCGCGACGTCAATAAAGGCTTCGAGCCGACCCGCAAGGCGATCTCGCTGATCGCCAAGGAAGGGCGGAAATACGGCGTCTCGCTCTGTCTGGTGACGCAACGGCCGTCGGAACTGTCGGAAACCATCCTGTCGCAGTGCAACACGCTGTTCTCGCTGCGCATGGGCAACGACCAGGACCAGGAGTTCGTGCAACGGGCCCTGCCCGAAAGCGCCGCCGGCCTGCTCAACGCGCTGCCGGCTTTGCGCACCCAGGAAGCGATCGTGGTCGGCGAGGGCGTCAACCTGCCGATGCGCATCCGGTTCGACAGCCTGACAGACGAACAGCGCCCACGCAGCGCCACGGCACCGTTCTCGGCAGCCTGGGATCAGGGCCGGGACAATTCCGGCCTCGTCGACGAGACGATCGACCGCTGGCGGCGTCAGGTTCGGTAGCGGGGATAGGGATTCCGTTGTTGCAGCCGGGCCAGCCCGCTCCGGATTCCTGGTTCCGGCTTTGCCGTCCCACTCCCCCACCCGGCCACCCATCAAGCATACTGGTGTGGGTGGCCGGGTGGGGGAGTGGGACGGCAAAGCCTCCCGATGGAGAATCGTGGTTGGGACGGGGGAGCGGGCCGGCTTGGCTTCTCGCCAAATTCTACAAAAAATTTAATCATATTGAATCCGCATAGAGCAATATTTCCAATATAAATCAGCTATTTAACGAAGTTTTTACGGGGATCGGTCACCTTTAGCCATAGTGGGAGCTTGCGGTTTCACATGGCTAGATCAACCCAAATTAACAAATTTCTTCGGGTCGTAGGCGCAGTCGGTGTAATGGCTGCGGTGGCGGGTTGCGCCACCATGGCCGACGAATCCGAAGCCGGCGCCGAGTTCACGGAAGCGTCGAACGAAAAGCCCCGCGTTGCGCGACTGCTCCGTTTTTGCCAGAGGCTGCGCGACGCCGGCGACTACGCGGTCGCCGTCGGCATGTGCCGCCGGGCGCACGAGCTGAACCCGGAGAGCGTCGAGCCGGTGCTGCTGATGGCCCAGACGCTGCAGGCGATGGGCAACAGCCGCGAGGCCGCGGGCGCCTACCGCACCGTGCTGAAGATGGACGCCATGAACGCGGAAGCGAGGCTCGGCCTCGGCCGCTCCTACATCGCGCTGAAGCAATACGAGATGGCGCAGCAGACCCTGGAATCGGCGCTGGAGATCGACGACCAGGACCACCGGGTCTACAACGCGCTGGGCGTCATCAACGACCTGTCCGACAATCCGCGGGCGGCCCAGGTCTATTACCGGGCGGGCCTGGAGCTGGATCCCGGAAACGTGTCGCTGCGCAGCAATCTGGGCCTGTCGCTCTCGCTGACCGGCCAGCACGAAGAGGCGATCGCCCTGCTGAGCGGCCTGGTCAACGACCATGACGCCGACGCGACCAGCCGGCAGAACCTGGCCCTGGCCTACGGCATGGCCGGCAACATGACCGCCGCGGAGACCGTCGGCCGGATCGACCTGCCGGCGCCGGCGGTTGCGAACAACCTGGACTACTACGCGGAAAACCGCGCACTGGCCGAGGCCGAAGCGGCGCCGACGCAGATGGCGGCCGCACCGGGCGCCGAAGCCGGCGAGGCGGTCGAAGACCAATCCGCAGAGAACCGGCCGGCCGAACCGGCCTGGTCGATCGAGGATTTCCAGGGTCTCGGCGAGACCGAGACCATTACTGCGACGCCGAAGAGCAGGGCCGCCGAGCCGGCCGGCCGGACACCGGACCAGCCGCCGGCCGAGCCGATGTTCGTGGTCGCCGACCTGGTCGGCAACGGCGACGACGCCCAGACCACGCCGGTCGATCCGATGGTCGCATCCCTGGCGCAAGAGATTCCGGTGGCGTCGCCGTGGGGCGATGCGCTGCCCGAGACGACGGACCGTGACACCTTCAACGGTACGCTGACCGCGGAGTTGCGGGGCGGCGAGGATGTCCGGCCCGACAGCCCGGTCGACACCTCCGTCGCCGCGGTGGACCCGGACGCGCTCCGGCCGATGCAGCGCGGCGCCATCGGTACGCATGGGGTCCAACTGGGCGCCTATACCGACGGCAGCCGGGTCTACGAGGGCTGGCGCGAGTTACAGGGCAGGGCCCCCGCGCAGCTTGGCAACCTGGTTCCTTCCATCGAGCGGGCCGAGCGGACGGACGGCACGGGCACGATCTTCCGGCTGCGCACGCAACCGGTCGGCGGCCGCGCCGAGGCGGACAGGTTGTGCGAAAGCCTGAAAATGAATGCGGTCGACTGCATGGTCGTGCCGGTCGCGCAAACGGCCGTCGCCGAGGCGACCCCGGCCGCGCCCGACCGTCGGGCCGCGCTGGCGGCGGAAACCATGTCCGACGCCACCGACGAGCCTAAGACGGCCATGGCCGCCAAGCCGGAAAGCGAAATCGGCGTGCTGTCGCGCTCCGAGCATTTCGCGGTGCAGCTTGGCGCTTACCGCGACTCGGCGCGGTCGGACAAGGCCTGGCGGGACCTGAACGACTCGGCGCCCGACCTGCTGGCCGGCGTGAAGAAGGATCTTAGGCGGGCGGACCTCGGCCCAGCCAAGGGCGTTTACTACCGACTGCGCACGGAACCGATGTCCAGTCGGGACAGCGCCGACACGCTGTGTCTGTCGCTGATGTCCCGCGGTATCGAGTGCGTCGTGGTCAGGGTTCCGACTACGGGGTAGCCGGTAGGCTACCCCGTCGTGATTCCTCTGTTTGGGCCTAGCCGGCCCACTCCCCCGCCGGGATTCCTTTGTTGCAGCCGGGCCAGCCCGCTCCCCCGTCCCAACCACCCATACAGGGTACCCTAGGGGTGGTTGGGACGGGGGAGCGGGCTGGCCCGGCTGCAACAAAGGAATCCGGAGCGAGCCGGCTAGGCCGCGTCCGTCTACGCTATTCCCGACTTCAGGCTGTTGAGCTGTAGGGCGTTGCGGATCAGGCGCGCCGCGGCGATCACCTGATCGGCCGACTTCGCCTCGACCTTCATGGCCGGCCGCTTGGCCGACAGGTCGAACGACACCTCGGCATCCAGATATTCGGCCAGGGTGGCGGCGAGGGTCGCCATGCCCGGCGAGAGGGAGGCCTCTTGCTCGGCAGCGACGGCCTTCGGCGATGCGGCGTCGAGCGCCGCGCGCCTGTCGTCCGCTTTCGCGGTCATGCGCTCCACATCGCGGACCTTTAGCTGACGGGCCACGATCTCCTTGGCGGCGGCGACCGGATCGTCCGAGCCGATCAGCGCGCGGGCGTGTCCGAAGCTGAGGTCGCCGGCTTCCAGCATCTGCCGGACCTCCCTCGGCAGGGTCAGCAGGCGCAGGATGTTGGTCACCTGGGCCCGGCTCTTGCCGGCGAGCGCCGCGATCTGCTCGTGGGTCCGGCCATGGCGTTCGGCCAGCATGCGGTAGGCCTCGGCCTCCTCGATCACCGTCAGGTCGCGGCGGCGGAGGTTTTCGGTTAGCGCCAGTTCCAGCGCTTCGGCGTCGTCGACGCCGTCGAGTACGATGGCCGGTACATGCGCCAGCCCGATGGTGCAGGCGGCGCGCCAGCGGCGATAGCCGGCGACCAGGTCGAACAGCCGTGGCTCGTCGGCGCGCGGGCGCAGCAGGACCGGCTGCATCAGGCCTTTCTCGCGGATCGACTCGGCCAGGGTGACGATCTCCTCGTCGTCCAGGCGCTTGCGGGTCTGGGAGGTGCCGGGGCGGATCGCGGTCGCGTCGATATGGACCAGCCGTTTGGCGTTGCTGAGCGTTTGCGGCGGAATGTCGGCGGCCACCTGAGGCGCGGCGCCATCGTCCGCGTGGGTCGGCGCAACCGGTACCGCGGACGCCGCCCGGTGCTGCGGCTGGCTGTTGACGAAATGCGCGCCGACCGCCGTGTTCAGCGTGGCGAAATCCCGCGGCTCGTCGGCGAGGTCAGGCGATCCCTGCGAAACTGGCTTCGGCCCAAGCATCGGCATCCTTTCCGGCGCGACGGTGGCGCGCGGCGCCCTGAGAGCAATGAATCTCGGGTTAGATCTTTTGGCTTGGATGGTTAACAAGAAGTTAACCGGGCGGTTCTATTTGCCGTTTTCGTCCGGGTCGGCGATGGGCTCGCCCGCCAGATCGTGGCGATGATCGTGGTCGTGGCTGTAGATCGCGAAGGTAGAGCCTAGGCGCGGCCCGAACAGGGCCAGGTATTCCGGGTGGCGGCTGACATGGGCGGGCGCCCCGTGACAGCAGACATGGCCGTTCAGGCAGATCACCCGATCGGTCGCGGCCATCACCAGATGCAGGTCGTGGGAGACCACCAGGACGCCGCATTTGCGCCGGTCGCGGATGGCGCGGATCAGGTCGTAGAATTCGGCCTGTCCGGTGACGTCGACATTGGCCGTCGGCTCGTCCAGGACCAGCAGGTCGGGATCGCGCAGCAGGGCGCGGGCCAGCATGACGCGCTTCATCTCGCCGCCGGACAGGTCCTGGAACTGCCGGTCCAGCAGGGATTCGGCGCCGACCTCGGCGGCCGCATCGCGGACCGCGGCCGCACCGGCCCGGCCGGGCAGCGACAGGAAGCGGCGCGCGGTCAGCGGCAGCGCCTTGTCGAGCTGCAAATGCTGCGGCACATAACCGACGCAAAGACCGTCATGCCGCCAGGAAGCGCCGGCATTCGGTCGGGTCAGGCCCAGGAGAACGCGGATCAGGGTCGATTTGCCGGACCCGTTGGGGCCGATCAGCGTGACGATCTCGCCGCGCCCGACCGAGATGTCGACATGGTCGAGCACGGTTCGGCCGCGGTAGCTGACCGTGACGTCGGTCGCCTCGACAAGCGCGCCGGGCGGCCGCTCGGCGAGTGCGTTTCGCGGATGTGCCGTCATGGCTTCGGTCTTGGACCCAATTCGGGGCTCAATCCGGACCGCAATCCGGGCAGAGGCCCATCACCTCTATGGTTTGCCGCTGCACGCGAAAACCAAGCTCGCGCGCCCGGGTGGTGACCGAGCGGGCAATCTCCGGATCGTCCAGTTCCGCCACCGCGCTGCAGTCGCGGCAGATCAGGAACTGTCCGGCATGGGCATTGTGCGGCGCGCCGCAGCCGACATAGGCGTTCAACGACTCGATGCGGTGGATCAGGCCGTTGTCGAGCAGGAAGTCCAGCGCCCGATAGACCGTGGGCGGCGCGGCATTTCGTTTCTCGTCGCGCAACTGCTCCAGCAGGTCGTAGGCGCGGACCGGCTCATGCCGGTTCCAGACCAGCGCCAGGACCTGACGGCGCAAATCCGTGAGGCGCTGGCCGCGCTCCGCGCAGACCGCCTCCGCCGCCTGCAATGCCTCGGCGACGCAGTGGCCATGGTCGTGCGCCTTGGCCGGGAAGGCGGCAAGCACCGGCTCGTCGGCCTCTGATTTATCCATACTCCTGCTCCCGGGCGCCGAACACGAAGTGTTATATTATTACATTTCGGCGTGAGGGCAAGGCGGCATACGGCGCCGCCGTCGAGACCGGTGCCGTTTAGGTCAGAAGTCCATGCCGCTCATGTCCGGCGTTGCCGGCTGGGCATCCTCCTTCTCCGGCGATTCCGCGACCATCGCTTCCGTGGTCACCAGCAGCCCGGCAATCGACGCGGCGTCCTGCAAGGCGGTGCGCACGACCTTGGTCGGGTCGATGATGCCGGCCTTGATCAGGTCGGTGTAGGTGTCGGTCTGCGCGTCGAAGCCGTAAGAGGGATCTTTCTGTTCCAGCAGCTTGCCCGCGACCACGGCGCCGTCGACGCCCGCGTTTTCCACGATCTGACGCAGCGGCCATTGCAGCGCGCGGCGAACGATGCCGATGCCGACCTGCTGGTCGTCGTTTTCGCCGGTCAGGTTCTTCAATGCGCGGGTGGCGTAGAGCAGGGCGGTGCCGCCGCCGGGCACGATGCCTTCCTGAACCGCGGCGCGGGTGGCGTTCAAGGCATCCTCCACCCGGTCCTTCTTCTCCTTGACCTCCGTCTCGGTGGCGCCGCCGACATGGATGACCGCCACGCCGCCGGCCAGCTTGGCCAGGCGTTCCTGCAGCTTCTCCCGGTCGTAGTCCGACGTCGTTTCGTCGGCCTGCTGACGGATCTGATCGCAGCGCGCGGCGATGTCCTTCTGCTTGCCGGCACCGTCGACGATGGTGGTGTCTTCCTTGTTGATCACCACCCGCTTGGCGCCGCCCAGCATGTCCAGGCTGACATTCTCGAGCTTGATGCCGAGGTCCTCGGAGATCACCTGGCCGCCGGTCAGGATGGCCATATCCTCCAGCATCGCCTTGCGGCGGTCGCCGAAGCCAGGCGCCTTGACGGCGGCGATCTTCAAGCCGCCGCGCAGCTTGTTGACCACCAGGGTCGCCAACGCCTCGCCTTCGACATCCTCGGCCACGATGAGCAGCGGCCGGCCGGACTGCACGACGCTCTCCAGGATCGGCAGCATGGCCTGCAGGTTGGACAGCTTCGCCTCGTGCAGCAGGATGTAGGGATCGTCCAGCTCCACGTTCATCTTGTCGGCATTGGTCACGAAATAGGGCGACAGGTAGCCGCGGTCGAACTGCATGCCCTCGACCACATCCAGCTCGGTCGCCAGGCTTTTGGCTTCTTCGACCGTGATCACGCCTTCGTTGCCGACCTTCTGCATGGCCTGGGCGATCATCTCGCCGATATCTTTCGCGCCGTTTGCGGAAATGGTGCCGACCTGGGCGATCTCAGTCTCGCCGGCGACCTTGCGGGAGCGCTTGTGCAACTCGGCGATTACGGCGTCGACCGCCATGTCGACGCCGCGCTTCAGGTCCATCGGGTTCATGCCCGCCGCGACCGATTTGGCGCCTTCGCGGACGATGGCCTGGGCCAGCACGGTCGCCGTGGTGGTGCCGTCGCCGGCTTCGTCCGCCGTGCGGGAGGCGACCTCGCGCATCATCTGCGCGCCCATGTTCTCGAATTTGTCGGTGAGTTCTATGTCCTTGGCGACGGTGACGCCGTCCTTGCTGATGCGCGGCGCGCCGAACGATTTTTCGATCAGGACATTGCGGCCCTTCGGCCCCAGCGTGACCTTGACCGCGTTGGCCATGGTGTCGATGCCGTGCAGCATGCGGCTGCGGGCGTCGGCGGAAAACTTGACTTCCTTCGCTGTCATCGTCGATCCCCTCCGTTCGACTGTCTGTCGTCGTGGTTGGAACTTAAGCTTCCTCGATGATTCCCAATATGTCCGACTCCTTCATGATCAACAGCTCGTCGCCGTCGATCGTCACCTCGGTGCCGGAATACTTCCCGAACAACACGCGGTCTCCGAGTTTGACGTCCATCGGCACGACCTCTCCCGTGCCGTTGCGAAGGCCCGGTCCGACCGCAAGCACTTCGCCTTCCATCGGTTTTTCCTGCACCGTATCCGGAATGATAATGCCGCCGGCGGTGCGGTCGTCCTGGTCGAGCCGTTCCACCAGCAACTGGTCGTGCAACGGTCTGAACATCATGTGACTGTTACTCCCTGAACAAAATGTCGGATCGCCCAGTCGGAGCCTGGGACTGGACCAAGTAAATCACCAATTCGCTATGATTTAAATCAAGCAGTGGTGGTGCCGGGCTCCCGCGACACGACGAAGGACTCGTCCAGGAACCACAACCCGCCATGCTTTTGCAGGACGGCGCGCGTTGCTTCCAGGTAATCGCCGTGGGTCAGCGCCTGGGTCAGTTGCTCGTCGTCGATCTGCGCTACGTATACGGCGGCGTTCCAGGCGGCCAGCAACGTGGAGGTGCCGATATTGTTGCCGACCTCGGTCGGCAGCGAATGCTGGTAGTATTTGAATTGAGCCTCGTTCCGCTTGCCTTTGGAAAACGTGAGGTCCGGCATCTCGGCTTCCAGGCCGGCGCGCATCGCCTGGATCAAATCGTCGCTCGGGGTGACGAACGGCGCCTCGTCTGGCCACACCTTGCGGATGATTTCCATGCCCGGGTCGCGCCCGGTGGATTGGATGACCACCATGCGACCGCCCGGCGCGAGCGCGCGGGCAAGGGGGCCGAGCACGTTGCGCACCTTGATGTCGGCGGGCAGCCGGGCGCGGTAGGGCTGCGAGGCGATGACCAGGTCGTAGCCGCGGTCTACGCTGCCCCGTTCCGGGATCACGCGGTCCAGCGCGAAGCGCTGATCCTCTCGGTACAGCACCATGACCGACGGCGTGGCGTAGAGCGGGTTGCCGGTGCGTTCGCTCGTCCTGGTCTGCCAGCCTTCGGCCAGGATGTCCTGCAAGCCCTGGATCTGGCTGTCGAATTCGTGCGCCGTCTGGCCTTTCAGGGGCACGTCCCACCAGTTCAGTTTGGCCGCCGCTTCCGGCTTGCGCGGCATCAGCGCCGGCGCTTCGGCATAGAACAGGTTGGTCACGACCAGCACCGTCTGCGGATGCTCGAAGAACCGGTCGGCCATCTTTTCCAGGCTGAGACGCACGTCCTCCAGGCTGATCTCCTTGCCGACCACAAGGAACGGCACGGTCGGGAACTGCCGATGCATCTGGCGCATCACACGGGTCAGCACCGTCGCGTCGCCCATGCCGGCATCGAACAGGTTCAAAGACGGCGGGGTCGGCTCGATCCGCCCGAGCTCCTTGCCGACCCGGTCCGCCACCGCCCATTTCTCGCTGCAGGTGGTGACGAACAACAGGTACTTTTCCCGGTTGTCGAAGAACCGGAAGTCCCGGCGCGCGGATTGACCGGCCTTTTTGCTGGCTGCCATGGCGATGTCCCCCGGACCGGCGTCAGACGTCCGGCCGGTCGTCCAGCACGCCGGACTCCTCGATGACCGCGGCGCAGGCCGCCTCCTGACGCGGCGCCATCAAATGCGCGCCGGCCACGCCGGGAATGGTGCGCAGTTCCTGCAGCAGTTCGGCGCAGATCCGCCGACCTTCCGCTTCCTGATCCGCGGCCCCTTCGAGGCGGTCGACGACCGTATCCGGGATCTCGACGCCGAACAGGTTGTCGCGCATCCAGCGCGCCTGCTTGGCGGAGCGAAGCGGTCCGATGCCGATGAGGATGAACAGGCGCTCCGGCACGCCGAAATCGGCGAGGCGCGCCAGGTAGCGGCGGCAGCGGTCCATGTCGAAACAATACTGGGTCTGAACGAAGTCGACGCCGGCCTCGATCTTGGTGCGCAGGGCGTTCGGTTTCCAACCGTCGGGCGGGTCGATCGGCAGGTCGGCAGCGCCGATCAGGTATTTCGGCCGAACCCCGACCTCGCGGCCCGATCCGAGCGTGCCGTCGTCGCGGAGCCGCCTGGCCGCTGCGATCAGTTCGCCGCTGTTCAAGTCGAAGACTCCCTTGGCGTCGGGTTCGTCGCCGCTGTCGGCGGCGTCGCCGGTGAGGCAGAGGATATTGTGAATGCCGAACGCCCCGGCGCCGAGCAGGTCGCCCTGCAAGGCCAGCCTGTTGCGGTCCCGGCAGGTGAATTGCAGAACCGGCTCCAGGCCGGCCTCGACCAGAGCCGCCGCCGTGGCCAGGCTGGAGAGATGCGCTTTTGCCCCCGCGCCGTCGGTCACGTTGATCGCGTCGGCGATACCTTTAAGGGGCGCGACGCGCATGAGCGGCCCGACCAGGTCCGCCGCGGCCGGCGGCGAGGTTTCCGCGGTCACCGCGAAGCCGCCGGCCCGCAGCACGCGTTCCAGCTTGCCGTTCGATTTCAATGCTGTCGTCATGGCCTGACCGCCGTTCAGCCTGTTGATGTTCCGGCCGCCGGCGATGCCCGCCGTCAGCCGCCGTTACGCCCGTTCAAATAAATCGGCAGGAAACGATCCAGCCACCGGTCGACCTGCGGATCGTAAATGGCGCGTTTTTCAAGCTGCTCGTCCGCCGGCTGCGCGCCGGGTTCCACCAGCCGGTGCGCCCCGCCCTTCAGCCAGCGGCGGTTTATCGCCTCGGTCACTTCCGGATGGAACTGTATGGCGTAGGCGTTGGCGCCGTAGCGGAACGCCTGGTTCGGGTAATAGTCGCCCTCGGCCAGCAGCTCGGCGCCGTCGGGCAGGTCGAAGCCTTCCTTATGCCACTGAAAAACCTGCATTTCTTCGTCGAACGCGCCTTTTCCGGCCGGTGTCGCGCGAACCGGGAAATAGCCGATTTCGTAGATGCCTTGCGGGTGCGGATAGACCTTCGCGCCGAGCGCGCGCGCCAGCAGTTGCGCGCCGAGGCAGATGCCGAGGAACGGCTTGCCGCTTTCGACGACCTTCGGGATCCAGTCGAGTTCGGCCCGGATGAAGTCCTCATGGTCGTCGTTGGCACTCATCGGTCCGCCGAACACGGCGAAGCCGACATGGTCCTCCAGGCTGTCCGGCAGGCTGTCGCCGCAAGCGGGCCTGCAGATTTCCGGCAGGTAGCCCATGGTGCGAAGACGCAACGCCACCCGGCCCGGGTCGGAACGTTCCTGATGTACGACTAACAGAACTTTGCGTGACATTAAGTACCGGGAATAAAGCGGAGAACCGGATGGGTCAATAGTCGGCCATACAGGCTTTACATGGCGCTAATACCGCCGTCGAGCACCATCTCGGCGCCGGTCATGAACTTGGACTCGTCGGAGGCGAGGTAGAGCACGGCATAGGCGATGTCGTCCGGTTCGCCGACCCGGCCGAGCGGCACCTGGCGGGCGAGCTTGCCGAGCGCCGTGTCGCGGTCGCCGACATGGGCGACCAGCCCGTCGAGCATCGGCGTCGCGATGAAGGTCGGGTGCACCGAGTTGCAGCGGATGTTGTAGCCCTTGCGCGCGCAATGCAGCGCCACCGACTTCGACAGCAACCGGACGCCGGCCTTGGCGGAATTGTAGGCCGCGAGGTTGTGGCCGGCGATGATGCCGGAAATCGACGAGATGTTGATAATCGAGCCGCCGCCCGACTCGGCGATGGCCCGGACCGCATGCTTGCAGCCGAGAAAGACGCCGTCGAGATCGATGTCGTGCACCCGGCGCCATTCCTCGAAGCTGGTGGCTTCGACGTCCTTGGTAAGCGCGATGCCGGCGCTGTTGAGCAGTACGTGCAGGCCGCCGAACGTCTCGACGGTGCGGCCAACGGCCGCCTGCCAGGCGGGTTCGTCGACGACATCGAGGGGAACCGCGGCGGCGGCCTCGCCGATCTCGGCGGCGACTTTTTCGGCGCCGGCCAGATCGATATCCGCCAGCATCACCTTGGCGCCTTCGCGCGCCAGCATCATGGCGGACGCCTTGCCCAGGCCGCTGGCGCCGCCGGTTACCAAGGCGACCTTGCCCTCAACTCTGCCCATTACCCTGTTTCTCCAGAATTCGACGCGCCTGCAGCGTAGGCGGGCGGCCCGGCGATTCCAACCCACCGCCGAACGCATTAGCATGGGCGCCATGGGGCAACGGCAATCCGCGTCGGGAGCAGGCAGAATTCTGGCGATGCTGTCCGAACGGCGCGACATCATGAGCCGGCTGGCCGAAGTCGCGGCGTTGGACCTGCCGGATTGCTGGATCGGCGCCGGGTTCGTGCGCGCGCCCGTCTGGGACATGCTGCATGGCTTCGCCACGCCGACGGCGGTGCCGGATATCGACGTGATCTATTTCGACCCGGCCGATCCGTCGCTCAAGGCCGAAACCGACCTGGAAGCGCGCTTGCGCGACCTCGGTCCCGGCTTCCCCTGGTCGGTGCGCAATCAGGCGCGAATGCATCTGCGTAACAGCGACGACCCGTACATCGGAACCGGCGATGCCGTCAGCAAATGGGTCGAAACGGCCACCGCGGTGGCGGCCCGGATCGGCGCCGATGGCAGGCCGGCGTTGCTGGCGCCGCACGGTTTGGCGGACCTGTTCGGGCTGAAAATCCGGCCGACGCCGCATTATCGGCGGCGCATGGCGGTTTTCGAGCAGCGGGTCGCGGCCAAGAACTGGACCGCGACCTGGCCTCGGCTGGCCGTCCAGCGCGACTGAAATGGCGTCAAATCGCGTGGCAAATACGAGATATCGTTAATTTTACTCTGGCACCCGATTCAAACCCAGGATATTGTGCTCCCGACTGTCTGGAATACGAAATGTGGGGCATATGGGATGTCGTGGACAGAGGAACGTGTCGAGCTTCTGAAGCAGTTCTGGGGTAACGGGATGACCGCCGCCCAGATTGCCGACCGGCTGGGCGACGTGAGCCGCAATGCGGTGATCGGCAAGGCGCATCGGCTCGGCCTGTCTCAGCCGAAGAAAACCGCGCCGCGGGCTCCCGCCGCGGCACAGGCGCCGACCGCACGGAAATCGCCGGTCGCGCCGACCGCGCCGGCGCCCGCGGCAGAGCCGATCATGACGCCGAAGCCGATGCCTAAGCAGCCGGACGTGCGGGCGGAAGATCTACCCTGGCACCGCCGCTGCCAATGGCCGATCGGCCATCCGGGCGATCCGGAATTCCGGTTCTGCGGCGAGGCGGCGGCGGAGGGCAAGCCGTACTGCACCCGGCACTGCGTGATGGCCTATCGGCAGAAGGAAGAGGCTGCTTAGATTCTGTTGAAAATGCGCCGGCTAGGCATTCTTCAACAGATACTTATGCGGAGGTGTTGCCCGCTTCGAGGAAGGCGATATTCAGCGGCAGCACCTCGCCGAGCCATAGCGGCTGATCGCGGTGGTCGGCGACATCGTCGCCGGTTTCCGGATGCACCAGCACGGTCAGCCCGTTTCGGTTGAGCATCAGCCACGGCACGATCGCCGGGAACTGATCCGGCGCGAAGGCGATCTGGTACATCGGTTTCGGGTGCGGGCCGACCGGCTCGTCCCGCCAGCGGCCCATCCTGACATCGAACTGGCGGTCCACGGCCTCGCGGATCTCGGCCGCGCGGGCGCGGCTGTCGTCGTCGGTGTAATAGATGTGGGCGTGGTAGCCGACAATCTGGTCGATCTCGCGCATATCCGTCGTTCCGCTTTTCGTTGTGCCCGGCCGCGCCGTTCGCGTCCGTCACGGGCCAAGATAGGCCCGGCGCGGGCGGTTCTCAAGCGGCGCACGGCGGCGCGGCACCCGCCCAGCCGTGTCGGTGTACTTTACACCTGCCGCCGGGCCGGCATCGCCGATCATCGTCAAGATATTGATAACACTAGGTTTCTGCAAATTTGCACGATGCTTGCAAAGGCTCCGTTAAGACCTCGTTAAGGAATGACATGGCCGGGCGCCGCAAAGGGCGGTCAACCGGCCGGCAGGCCCCCTGGATCGGACCCGGAGCAACCCATGATTATCGACGCCGACATCTACCGTTCCGCGAAAATGCTGATGGACCGCTATGGCGATGACGCCGCCGCTGTCGCCAACCAGCGCGTCGATACGCTGCGCGTCAAGGGTGCGGAGGAGGGCGTCACCGTGTGGAAGCTGATCTTCAGCGCCGTGATGGAACTGTCGCGCAACGAACCGGTCGAAGACGAACCCTTGCATTGATTCCTGTGTTGCAGCCGGGCCGGCCCACTCCCCCGTCCCAACCACCCATGAGGTTACCCTTGGGGTGGTTGGCCCGGCCCACTCCCCCGTCCCGACCACCCC
>JANQEE010000043.1 GCA_028278525.1 Minwuiaceae bacterium
ACCCCGAGGGTACCCTGTATGGGTGGTTGGGACGGGGGAGCGGGCCGGCTTGGCTGCAACAGAGGAATCACCCCGCCGGCTCTTCGATTCCCGCTTGCCGGCAGGCGGCGGTGACGGTGTTGGCCAGCAGGCAGGCGATGGTCATCGGCCCGACCCCACCCGGCACCGGCGTGATCGCGCCGGCGACCCGCACCGCTTCCCCGAAGCAGACGTCGCCGACCAGCCGTGTCTTGCCCTCGCCGGCGTCGATCCGGTTGACGCCGACGTCGATCACCGTGGCGCCGGGCTTGATCCAGTCGCCGCGTACCATTTCCGGCCGGCCGACGGCCGCGACGACGATGTCGGCGCGGCGGCACTCCTCGGCCAGATCCACGGTTCGGCTGTGCGCCACCGTCACCGTGCAGCTTTCCGCCAGCAGCAGCATGGCAATCGGCTTGCCGACGATGTTCGACCGCCCGATCACCAGCGCGCGCTTGCCGCTTAAGTCGCCGAGCCGGTCCTTCAGCAGCATCATGCACCCGACCGGCGTGCACGGCGCCATTGCCGGCAGGCCGACCTGCAGCCGCCCGGTATTGATCACGTGAAAGCCGTCGACGTCCTTGGCCGGATCGATCCGGTCGATCACCGCGTTTTCGTCGACCTGATCCGGCAGCGGCAACTGCACCAGGATGCCGTGGATCGACGGATCGGCGTTCAGCCGGTCGACCACGGCCAGCACCTCTTCCTGCGTCGCCGTGTCCGGCAGCCGGATCTCCTCCGATTTCATACCGGCCTCGCGGGTATGCTTGCCCTTGCTGCGGACGTAGACCTGGCTGGCCGGGTCCTCGCCGACCAGCACGACCGCCAGGCCCGGCGTCAGGCCATGCTTCTCCTGCAAGACGGCGACCTGTCGGCCGACCCGCGCCCGAAGCCCGGCCGCGAACGCCTTGCCGTCGATAATCGACGCCTGTTCCTGAACGGTGTCGGTCATTGTCATGTCATCCCACTTCCTGACTAAGCCATGTTTTAAGCTGCGGCAACAGGACCGCCGCGTCCCCGGCGACCAGAATTGTCTTGTTGCGGTCGGCGGCACCGGCCTGGATCGCCAGGTCGCCGGCCGGCAACCGCCAGGCCTTGGCCAGCAGCTTGATCAGCGCGGCATTCGCCTTGCCCTTCTCCGGCACGGCGGTGACTTTGACCTTCAGATAGGCGTCCCCCGCGGCATCCACGGCCACGCCGTCCAGCTTGGCGCTCGATGCCTTCGGCGTCAGCCGAACCGCCACCCGCACGCCGTCCGGCGCCGCCCGGAACGGGTCGCTCACAGCAGAAGGGCGCGGATCTCGTTGTTGAGCAGGCTGCTGACGAAGAACAGCAGCAGAATCAGGATTATCGGCGAGATGTCGATCCCGCCGAGATTGGGCAGGATGTTGCGGATCGGGCGCAGCGCCGGCTCCGTGATCCGGTACAGGAAATCGCCGACCGAATAGACGAATCGGTTGCGCGTGTTGATCACGTTGAACGCGACCAGCCAGCTCATGACCGCCGAAATAATCAGGCACCAGATATACAGGTGGATCACGGTGTCGATCAGTTTAAGCAGCGAATACATCCGGACGCCTTCGATTCGGTTGCGTCGACAGATGTAATCGCCCGGCCGAAGGATCGCAAGCCGCGAGTTTCGCACGGGCCCGCCCGCAGGCCGTGCTTGACAGTCACCCGACCCCGTCCGTATATCAGCGCCGGCCGGTCTTTCTAGACCGGCGTCCACGCCATGGGGCCGTAGCTCAGTTGGGAGAGCGCAACGTTCGCAACGTTGAGGTCAGGGGTTCGATTCCCCTCGGCTCCACCATTTCCATAAAATGGTCTCGCCTCGGGTTCGATGTTTGTCCTTGGGGCTCCACCACCCTTCGCCCTGCGGGCTTCGGGTGGCAGGCCACCCGGAACCGCATCTTGGGCGAAGGAGTGTCCTCCGAAGCCTTGACGTAGGAAGGCCGGGCTAACCGTCGAAATCGTCGTTCGAGGTACCGGCCGCCGGCACGATGTCGTCGGTCGCGGCGTCGATATCGTCCCAGTCCATCTCGTCGCCGGCGATCGAGGTGCCGACCCTGAACTTGTTCTCGGCGAGGACCAGGCCGCTTTGCGTCACCAGCTTCACGCGCCAGTCGCCCGGGCCGAGATTGACGCTGCTCCACGTCCGCCAGGCCGGCGAGGTGCCGATCTTGAGCGGAACGCGGGCGGTCTCGCCGCGCTCGTTTTCCCAGACGACGGTAACCTGCGTCGGGGCGCCGGCATTGTCGATGCGGACATGCGCGTAGGCACGGCTGTCCGCGCGGTCGAATTTGTTGGTAACGCCGACCGGCTCGCGGTCGTGCACGCCGCGCGCCAGGACGAAATCTCTGATCACCAGGGAACCGTCGGTCACGACGGTCTGCGCGCCGGCCGCAGCCGGCAGCAGGAGGGTCGCCGCAATGGCGCCGCCAAGGAAGGCCGCTACCGCCCGGGACGACTTCCGTACATTTTGCCGAAAACTCATCATGATGCTCCCGCTGTTTTTACTTAGAGGCTAAGCGGTAATTTCATTAAATTTTCCGCGAAATAAGACTTCGCAGACGAACTTGCACCGCAGTCAATAGAACAGCAGTAAAGATTTAAGATTTGGTGTAGCGGGTAGGCGAGGCTTGTTCAGCGGGATTCCTGTGTTGCAGCCGGGCCGGCCCACTCCCCCGTCCCAACCACCCATGAGGTTACCCTTGGGGTGGTTGGGACGGGGGAGTGGGCCGGCCCGGCTGCAACACAGGCATCCCGCTGAACAAGCCTCGCCTACCCGCTACACCAAATCTTAAATCTTTACTGCTGTTCTATTGACTGC
>JANQEE010000011.1 GCA_028278525.1 Minwuiaceae bacterium
CTAACAAAAAAGGGGAGATTCATCTTTTTGCAAATTGCAAAAAGATGAATGTCCCCTTTTTTGTTAGAGGGCGACGCGTCTCGATAGTCAGGCCTGATCCGGGTCGCGTTTGCGCGGTCTTCCGCGTGGACGAAGCGTCGCTTCGAGGCCGAGGCGGTTCGCCGTCCGCTCTGTCCAGCTTGGATCCCCCATCGGCCGGCCCCGATTTGCGCAAAGCCGAACCGCCTCCAGTTCGGCCCGGGTTTCAGGCTCGTTGACCCATTTCCGCCAGCCCGTCGGGCGCGGGGTTGGACCGGGATCGAGCGTTATCGGCGGGCCGCCGCCGTCGCCTAGGCTGGACCAGTGCCAGTCTTCCGCCCGCACCACCAGGCCGGCCCGGAGCGGATTGCGCTCGACATACCGCATCACCGTCAGCAAGTGACTGTCCGCCTGGATCGGAAAAGCCTTGAACCGGCCCTGCCAGATCCGGCCGTCCGTTCCATGGCGGCGATGGTGGCGGCGGACATGGGCCGTCAACAGCCTCTGCATCCATCGGCCCAGATCCCCGTCGCCATGGGGCCAGAGCACCAGGTGGAAATGGTTCGGCATCAGGCAGTAAGCCAGCAGGCGCATCGGGACGGATTCGCCGACCGTGGCAAGCAGGCCCTCGAAGTCGCGATAGTCTGTCCTGTTATGAAACACCCGGGCTCGTCCATTGCCGCGGTTGATAACGTGGTAGCAAAGCCCTCCAACGGCCGCATGAACGAGAAGGTGCTGACCCTCTAGAGCACTTTCCGGCGGGCGTCAGGCCACGCCCTTCAGCAGGTTGGCGTCTCCGATCGCCTCGCGCAGGATGAAATCGTAGGTCTGGCGGATCGGCCCGGTGCCTTTCAGGTTGCGGTTGACCAGCACCCACAGGTCTACGGGCACGTCGAAGCTGTGAGCCAGCACGCGCTTCAGCTCGGGTTCGTTCCGTGCGATCAGGCAGGGCAGGGCGGCGATGCCGAAGCCGGCCCGAACCGCGGCCACCTGCACGTTGGTGTTGTCGGCGCAGAAGTCGCATCGCGCATCGGCCATGGCCTCGCGCAGCGCGGCGCATTGCGGCAGGTTCGCCACCGCGCCCTCGGCGCCGATCATCCTGTGCTGTTGCAACTGTGTCAGGTTTTCGGGCTCGCCGAACGCCGCCAGATAGTTGTGGGTGGCGTACAGGCCGCAATGGATCTGGCCGACCCGCCGCCCGAACAGGGTCTCGTCGCCGGGGTCGCCCATGCGGAGCGCGATGTCGGCGGAATAGCGCTGCACATCGGCCCGGCTGATCCCGACCTGCACCGCCAGCCGGATCTCCTCGTTGCGGCGGGAAAACTCGGCCAGCTTCCGGGTCAGCCAGAAATTCGCCAGGTTGAAGGTGGTTGCGACCCGCACCGTCGTCCGCGGCGCCTGGTTCCGGTGTGCAAGGTAATTGCCGACCCCTTCCGCCTCCCGGTCCATCGCTTCGGCGAACCTTAAGACCGCGGCGCCCGTATCGTTGAGATGAAAGCCCTGGCCGTCGCGGTCGAACAGCTTCTGCCCCATCTGCTGTTCCAACTGCTCGATCCGGCGGCCGACGGTCGGCTGCGAGACCTTTAGCGCCCGGGCGGCCGCTGAAAAACTGCCCCAGCGCGACACGGCCAACAGAAAGCGAAGATCGTCCCAGTTCTGGATATTCATTTTCGTATCCCCCCTGGTCGCCATAGACTTATCAACAGGTGGGTAGTCTTACGCCGGTTGCCGGTAACGACACATAACTTTTGCGTGCATTGCGTCCAGTGGGCCTGCCTGTGCCGTGCGGGTTCGATCTACGGCAGCTCGACGCCCAGACCGAGCAGGACTGCGTTCCGCATGCCGCCTATCATGGCCATGGCCCAGCCCCCGTCATCGGTCTTCTTGATCCTGATCGAGCCGTTATGCGCCACCGTCTTCCCCCGGACCCGGAATTGCGTCTTGACCACGGCGTGCGCCACGTCGTCGCCTTCCGGGACCAGCCCGACCAGGTCCATAGAAATGTCCATCAGAAGAATAGAGATATTGGAATTCAGGATCAGGTCAGACATGGCTCTTTCGTAGATCTCCGCGCCGGACATTGCTTGCAGTGCGGCCAGGTCCACCCCGTCTCCCAGGACAAGGCCCTGTTGCTCCAACGCTTCCCGCTTGCCCTGCCGATAGGCGGCTTCCAAAGCTCTCTTCATATCTGCGAACGAATCCGGGTGCGTCAGCCTGCTCATCGCCGCCACATCCAGAAGATTCATCGCCGTGCTCAGTTCGGTGAAAAGCGCTTCGGGCGTTGCCGGAGATCGGTTGGTGCCGATCCGGCCGCTAGGCTTGAAATTCAGCAGTCGGTCCTCGCCGGTTACGCCCATGTCGTCATAGGCATAGCGGACGACACGACAATATTCGGTCGAGAACCAATAGGTCTCGCCGAAGTCGCTGCTGCGGGTCTCGATGACCACCGTGTCGGTCGCGCCGTCGACATCGGGAAACCCCTCGACCCGTTCCACGCTTTTCACGGAAACGCTGCTCTCTTCGCCGAAAGCGGTATAGGTGAACGTCTGGCCCGCGGTCGGGTTCCGCCAGATCCTGTCCATCTCGGCGACGAATCCGCCGAAAGACTGGTTGAGGTTCTCTCTGACGCTTTGCAAAACCGCGGCGTCGACCCGACGGCCGTGGTCCGTGAAGAACGGTACCGCCGTGTCTCCGTCCATCAGGTCGCGCAGGTCGGCGACATAGGCGAACCCGTAATACACATCGAACCGATGCCGCACCGCCGTGCCGTCCTGCGTCACGACACCGACGATGGCGAGCGGCCCGTCCCGGGCGACTGTTCGCTCGACCCAGGTATCGCCTTCGCCCTGCGCGTCGCTTTGCCAGCGGGCGATGGCGCCCCCGTTGTCGCCGGTATCGCCGGCGCATGTCTCCGCGGCGGCGGGCGCCGCCATTGTCGCCGCAACCGACAACAGGATCGATAGTCCCCGCATGATGTCCTCCGGGATTTCCTGGCGTAATGACCGGCCGGCCCGCTATTCCTTCAGCACGCCTTTTTCGACCATCTTCTCGCGCAGGTAATGCCCGGCGCGCAGGAACTCCGGATCCTGCTTGATGGCGCGGTTTTGCTTCAGCATGGCCGCCAGCAGGCCGCGCGCGATGTCGAACCGCCCCAGCTCCGTATAGGACCGGACGCCGGCCACCATGAAGTCCCGGTCGCCCAGCAGGTTTTCGTTCAGGCTGAAGCCGCGGTTCAGCGCGTCGATCGATTTTTCGAATTCGCCCTGGCTGTAGTAGACCAGGGTCAGCGTCCGATAGGCGTCGGCCGATTCCTGCAGGTCGATCGACCGTTCCAGCGCCGTACGCGCCGCGTCCAACTCGTCCAGGGCGAACAGCGCGAAGCCCAGAAATTCGTGACCCACATGCCAGTCGGGAAACTCGGCCGTCACCGCCCGGTACCCCGCCGCCGCTTGCCGGTAATCGCCCCGATGCAGCGCGATATCGGCGACGGCCAGCTTCAGCGCCCTTTCGTACCGTCCGGGGTCGGCCAGCCCGGCGTCGAACGCCGCTTTTGCCGCGTCGTATCGTTTCGCCCGAATATGCGCCTTGCCGGCCAGGTACCGGTAATAGGGATGCCGCCGGCATGCCTCGCTGACGCCGGACAGCGCCTCGGCCCCTGCCTCGGCCTTCGCCGCGATTTCCGTATGGCAGGCATCTTCCGCCTGCGAGTGGGCGGCCTGGATTCCGATGAATGACGCTAAGAATAGTCCCGCGAAAGAACAAAAGAGCCGCATGAAGCCCCCCTCCGGCGCTCTTTTCGATGTCTCGCGGCGATGGTGCCGGCAAATGATGAAGCTTGATTTAAGGGACCGTAAACTGGCGCGCATTTGCGGCAAATACGCCGGACAGGGCTAGCGCCAGATCGCATCCTCGTCGAAGCCCAACGCGGCGAAATCCGTCGCGCGCAGCGCCCGTTCGTTCTCGTCGCCCATGAAGAACTCGTCCAACTGCGGCGGCGCCGCCGCTGTGCCCGCCAGCATCGTATGCACTTGGCCGCGGTGATGGATCTGGTGTTGGAACAGGTGCAGCAGCGTGCGGTCGGCGCGCTCGGTTTGCGTTCCCTTGGGCCGGATCATGGCGACGGTCGCCGCCAGCCCGGCCTCGTCCAGCGCGTCGCAGACGGCGATCAGCCGCCGGTCCACCGCGCGTTGCTCCCGGTCGATGTCCGCCATCGCCGGAAACGGTATCTCCGGCTCGAACGCCGAGTAGCCGACGCAGGCGCCCTCCAGCGCGCTGACGTAAAACCAGTCGACGGTCAGGATATGGTTGTAGGTGTGGACGATCGACGGAAAGAACCCCGTCCGCCGCGCCGCCAAATCCTCGTCGGTCAGGGTGCCGCAGGCGTTCAGTAGCCGATGGTTGGCCACGGCGTTGTTGTAAGCCTGCGCGCGGAAGTAGGTGACCGATGTCATACGTCGATCCTACGCCTGCGGCCATGGCGACGCCAGCCGATCGTTGTAAGGCGGCCGCGACCAATGCGGCGGTTCGTCGGTTCGCGATGGCCGATCCTTCGATCCCCTGGATAAGGCGTTCACGCCTTGCGTAACGCCTCGGTTCGCGGCGCGGGATGTGCTTGACGGACCGGCCGTGCATCCTCGACAGTCGTAAGCCGGACTGTGCTTGAGGCATACCGAGATGTCGTCGAACGTCACGCTACCGCTGTGGCTGTTTTTGATTCTCGCCGCGGTGGCGCTGCTGGCGGTCGCGCATTACCTGTTCGTGCCGGGCCTGCGTTGGCTGATCCGCCGCCGCGTCAATGCGGTAATCGAAGACGTCAACGAGACGCTTCGCGTCAAGCTTCCGACGTTTCAGTTGAGCAGCCGCGAGGTGCTGGTCGACCGGCTGACCCACGACCGCCAGGTCATGGACGTCGTCGAGAGCGAGGCCGCCAGGCGCGGCGTCACCCGCTATGCGCTGATGACTAACGTGGAACGCTATGCCCGCGAGATGGTGCCGGCGTTCAACGCCTATTTCTATTTTCGTCTCGGCTACTGGCTTGCCCGCACATTCCTACGCGCGCTCTATACGGTCCGCACCGGTTTCGCGCATCGGGCCGCGCTGGCGCCGGTCGCCGACAACACCGCGGTGGTCTTCTTCATCAACCACCGCAGCAACATGGACTACCTGCTGGTCACCTATCTGGCCTCGCGCAGCGCTGCGCTGTCCTATGGCGCGGGCGAATGGTGCCGCGTCTGGCCGTTCCGCAGCGTCATGCGGCTCGCCGGCGCCTACATCCTGCGCCGCAACACCGACGATCCGCTCTATCGCAAGGTGCTGCAGCGCTACGTGCAGATCGCCACCGAATCCGGCGTCCCTCACGCCATTTTCGGCCAGGGCCAGCTATCGCGCGACGGCATGGTCGGCCCGCCCAAGCTCGGCCTGCTCGGCTATATTACGAAGACGTTCGACCCGACCAGCGACTACGATATTCTGTTCATTCCGGTCGCGACCAATTTCGACAGGGTGGTGGAGGAGCGCACGCTGTTGGCCAATGTCGACACCGATTTTCGCGGCCGCGGCTCGGCCTTCGTGCTCGCTTCGACCGCCGGTTTCCTGCTCAAGCAGATCTGGCGCAAGCTGACCGGCAACTGGCCCGGCTTCGGCACCGCCTGCGCCAATTTCGGCGAGCCGGTCTCGCTAAAAATGTGGTCGAAGGAGAACGGGATCGATTTTCCCGGCCTCGACCGGGACGGCCTGTTCGAAGCGGTGGAGCGTCTGGGCTGGGACCTGACGGAGCGTGTTGTCCGCGTCATGCCGGTGCTGCCGGTGCCGGCCATCGCTACGGCGCTGCTCGACACGGACGCGCCCCTCGAAAGGGCCGAACTGATCCGGCGGACGCGCGGCCTGCTCGCCGAGATGCGCCGGGCCGGCGCTCACGTCATGGCCGACGAGGCCGGCGAGGCGGCGGCAATCGAAGACGGCCTCGTCCTGTTGACGCGGCGCGGCCTCGTCGCCGAGCAAGGCGGCCGGTCGGTCGCGGCCGTGCCGGACGAGCGGCCGCTGCTGCAGTACTACGCCAACTCCATCGGCCAGCTCCGCTCCCTGATCGGCGGCGGGAGCGCGGCGCAATGACCGCCAGGGCCGAACGAGGCCTGTCCACGCAGGAAATCATGCTGGCGGCGCTCCGCACGCCCCTCGGTGCGGTGATCGCGCGGCCCTGGTTCGACCGCCTCGCGCTCAAGGTGTTGGCCGACTGGTTCTTCCCGTTGTCGCGCCTGTGGGCCGCGGCGGGCGCGGCCGACGGCTCGGTCGACCGCTACTTCGCGGAGGTGCCTTTGGCGCCGGACGCCGGCCTCGCCCGCCGGCTCCAACCGCGCTTGGCCAGTGTGGCGCATGCGCGTCGCGACGTGGTGGACAGCGAGTCGCGTTGGGAGGAAGCGTTTTTCGGCCCGGCCGACGCCGGGCCCGACCGGCTTGCCGCCATCGAGCGGGAGCGGCTCGCCCGCAACAACAGCCACAATCTGCTGCGGCGCAGCTTCATGTCCTTGAGGCTGGCGGACCGCATCTCGCCGATCCGCTGGAACGTCCCCAAACCGGACACGGTCGCGGAGATCTATCGGCCGCTGGCCGACGATCTCGCCCGCGCCTTCGCCGCGCCCGACCCGATGCCGGAGGTCGCGGTGTCCAGGCCGGTCGCCGGCGACGGCTGCACCGACTATTGGCTGCGCTTCCCATCGCCGTCGCCGCGCATGGCCGATCAAGTCGTCGCCCGGGTGCACGAGCCGGTCGGCGTCGCCGATCCGCCGACCCTGATTTTCGGCCACGGAATCTGCGTCGAATTTGACCAGTGGCGCGGCCTGGTCGACGAAGTCGCGGAACTGGTCGCCATGGGCGTCCGCGTCGTGCGCCCGGAAGCGCCCTGGCACGGGCGCCGCGTGCCGACCGGCCAATATGGCGGCGAACGCTTCATGGCCACCGCGCCGCTCGGCGCGCTCGACCTGTTCACCGCCGCGGTGCGCGAATGGGCGGTGCTACTCGACTGGTGCCGCGCCACGACCCGGGGGCCCGTCTGCATCGGCGGCAGCAGTCTCGGCGCCATGACCGCTCAGCTCCTCGCCACCAGGGCGCACGACTGGCCGGAACGACTTCGCCCCGACGCCATGCTGCTGATCACCCATTGCGGCCATATCCACGACGCGGTGACCGAAGGCGCGCTCGCCCGGATCTGGGGGATCGAACAGGCGACGGTCGCCCAGGGCTGGACCGACGACCTGATCGCCCGCTATCTCCCGCTCATCGATCCGACCGGCAAGCCGGTGGTCGCGCCGGAAAACATCGTCACCGTCCTCGGCTCGCAAGACGACGTCACCCCGTTCCACAGCGGCAAGGACCTCATCGAAGACTGGCGCATCCCCAACGCCAACACCTTCATCTCCCGCAACGGCCACTTCTCCATCCCCCTCGCCATGATGCGCAACCACGCCCCCATCCGCCGCTTCCGCGCGGTACTGGACCGACTGACCTGAAGCCGGTTCACGCGTATCCGTCTGGCGGAACGCCTGCCCGCCTGTATGATCGTATCCCAGTCAGCCCCGGATAAGAGACCGAGCCATGCCGAGATTTCCCGCCTTTTCACTTTGCATTTATTCCTCTCTCTGCTTGGGTGCCCCCATGGCCGCCGCGGAAAACCGAATCGACACCCAGCGTCCGGACGCGCCGGCGCTTGCCGCCTATGGGGCGCATACCGTCGGGGTGCGCACGCTGGAACTCACCAACCCGGATCAGATCGACATCCTGAAGATCGACCCGAAGCAGCCGAAGCCGGACCCCCTGCCGCGCTACGACCGGCCGTTGACGGTGGAGGTCTGGTATCCGGCCGCGGACGGTGCCAATGGCCAGACGGAACTGAAGGCCTATATCCGTGACGGCAGGACCGAGGTCAGCCTGTTCGGCCGCGGCATGCGCGACGCCGCCCCGGCATCCGGCGGCGACGCGTTTCCGCTGGTGATCGTCTCGCACGGCTATCCCGGCAACCGCTTTTTGTTGTCGCATCTGGCGGAGAACGTCGCCTCGAAAGGTTACGTGGTCGCCTCCATCGACCACACCGAATCCACCTACCGTAACAAGGCGGCGTTCGGCTCCACCCTGGTCAACCGTTCCATCGATCAGAAATTCGTGCTCGACGAAATGGCCCGACTCTCCGGCGACGCCGGCAGCTTTCTGAACGGGCTGGTCGATGCCTCGAAGGCCGCGGTCGTCGGCTATTCCATGGGCGGCTACGGCGCGGTGATCACCGCCGGCGGCGGCGTCACCCAGAAATCTATCGACTATGCCTGGGGCGCGCCGCACGGCCTGCTTGGGCTTCATAAAGCCGGCAGCGACAGCCACAACGGCCTGCCCGACCCGCGCATCAAGACGGCGGTCGCCTTCGCGCCCTGGGGCATGAACACCGGCTTCTGGACCGCGGAGACCCTGAAAGGCATCGGCATCCCCATGCTGTTCGTCGCCGGCTCGGTGGACGACGTGTCCGGCTACGAAAACGGCCCGCGGGCCATCTGGCAGGCGGCCGTCAATGTCGACCGCGCGCTGCTCACCTTCGTCAACGCCAACCACAATGCCGGCGCGCCCTATCCCGCGCCGGCCGAAAGCAACGGCTTCGACAAGGATCTCGGCTTCGCGCCGTTCGACCATTATGCGGATCCCGTATGGGACACGGCGCGCATGAACAACATCTCCCAGCACTTCGTCACCGCCTGGTTGGCTAAGTACCTGAAGGACGACACGGCGATGGACGCTTATCTGGATCTGGTGCCGGACGCCAACGAAGGCGTCTGGGCGGCCGAGGACGACGGCAGCTTCAAGCCGGAGCACACCCACTGGAAGGGCTTCCAGAACCGCACGGCCAAGGGGCTGAAGTTCGAAACGCTGAAAGCGGGTGAATAGGCGGGCGGTCCGGTTCAGCGATGTCGAAGACGACTGTCCTAGCGTCCCTGGCAGCGATTGCGCTGGCGATCTTTCCGGGTTTTTTCGTGGGCGAGCTCGTCGCCGGGATCTACAGCTACCTGATGGGTTACCTGGCCGGCGCCGCGCCGGGCATGGTGCGGGTCATCCTCGTCCATTGGCTGGCCGGCCTGGTCGCCGGCGTCATCATCGGTCACCTGGCGATCGCGCCGGCCCGGTACCTGTTCAAAAGCGCGAACATGATGGCCGCCGCCCACTGCGTCGCCGTGTTCGCCGTCGCGGTCGGGACGGTCTGGATCTATCTGGTCGTCACGGCCGACAAGCCCTACATCCACCCCGCCGCAATCGCCGCCCGCGCGGTCGGCGTCATCTTGGCTGCCTACCTGGCCGCCCGCGCGCCGAAAGGGGAGCGGTCGACGCCCGGCGGCGCATCCTCCTGAGTCAGGCGCGGTCGGCTTACGCTAGGAAACAGGCGACCTTGTGTCCGCCGCCCCGGTCCTCCAGCGGCGGGCTGCTCTGCCGGCAGCGCTCTTCCGCCATCGGGCAGCGGGAGGCGAAGCGGCAGCCCTTGGGCAGGTTGATCGGGCTCGGCGGATCGCCCGCCAGCCTGACCCGGTTGCGGCGGTCGCGTTCCGTGGCGTGCACGGACGGCACCGCGGCGAGCAGCGCCTTCGTGTAGGGATGTTTCGGTTCGGAAAACAGCGCGACCCGGTCGGCCTGTTCGACGATCTGCCCCAGATACATCACCGCGACCTCGTCGCAGATATGCTGGACCACGCCCAGGTCGTGGGAGATGAACAGATAGGTGAGGCCCAGATCCGCCTGCAGCCGGGCCATCAGGTTGAGGATCTGCGCCTGAATGGCAACGTCCAGCGCCGATACCGGCTCGTCGCAGACGATCAGGCCGGGCCTGGTCGAAAGCGCCCGGGCGAGGCCGAGCCGCTGCCGCTGCCCGCCCGAGAACTGATGCGGGAACAGCGCCTTCTGCTCTGGCCGCAGGCCGACCTGGGTGAACAGTTCCGATACCCGCTCGTCCCGCTCCCGCGGGTTGCCGATGTTCATCAGGTCGAGCGGTTCGCGGACGATTTGGGCGGCGCGCTTGCGCGGATCGAGCGAGGAATAGGGGTCCTGAAACACGATCTGATAGTTGCGCCGGCTCTGCCGCAGCTCGCGGCCTTCGTAAGCGCTGATTTCCTCGCCGTTCAGGGTGACGCTGCCGGCGGTGATCGGCACCAGGCGCATGATCGCCAGCGCCGTCGTGGTCTTGCCCGACCCGCTCTCGCCGACGATGCCGAACGTCCTGCCCCCGGGCACCGAAAAGCTCACGCCGTCGACGGCGTGCACCACGGGCCGGTCGCGGGAGAACACCGCCTTGCCGCCGCCGAAATGAACTTTCAGGTCACGGACGACCAGCGATGGATTCTCCGGTGCCGCCTGGACGCTGTGGGTCATGATGCCGCCGCCGGTTCGTGCACGGCCCAGCAGGCGACGCACTGCGTATCGCCGGCTTCCGTCAGGACGGGTTTCTGCTGCCGGCATTTCGGCATGACTTCGCCGCAGCGCGGCGCGAACGCGCAGCCGGCGCCGAGGTCGGTCAGCGCCGGCACTACGCCGGGTATCTCCAGCAACTCCTTGCGCACCGGCCCCGGCTCCTCCTCCAGATGCGGCACGCAGGCGATCAGCCCTTTGGTGTAGGGATGCCGAGGCCGCGACAGCACGTCCCGGACGCTGCCGCTCTCCACCACCCGGCCCGCGTACATCACCACCACCCGGTCCGCCAGTTCGGCGATCGCGCCCATGTCGTGGGTGATCAGCACGATGGCCGTGCCGGTTTCCTGTTGCAGGTCCTGCAACAGGTCAAAAATCTGCGCCTGCACCGTCGCGTCCAGCGCCGTGGTCGGCTCGTCGGCGATCAGCACCTTCGGCCCGCAGGCCAGGGCCATGGCGATCATCACCCTTTGGCGCATGCCGCCGGAGAGTTGATGCGGATAGGCTTTGGCGCGCGCTTCCGCTTCCGGAATCTCCACCGCGCGCAGCATATCGACCGCCTTGGCCATGGCCGCCTTCGGGCTGGCGTTTTCGTGCTGACGGAGGCTTTCCGCGATCTGCTCGCCGACCGTGAACACCGGGTTGAGCGAGGTCATCGGCTCCTGAAAGATCATGCCGATATCCTTGCCCCGGATGCGGCGCAGGCCCTCCTGGTCCATCCCGACCAGTTCCCTGTCGCCGAGCTTGATCGAGCCCGACGTCACCTTACCCGGCGGATCGGGCACCAGGCCCATGATCGAGAGCGCGGTCATCGATTTGCCGCAGCCCGACTCGCCGACGATGCCGAGGATCTCGCCGCTTTCGACCGCCAGGCTCACCTGGTCCAGCACCCGCGCGTTGCCGTGCCGGGTCTTGAAGTCGACGACGACGTCCGTGACGCTGAGGAGAGGGGCGCGTTCCACGGCGGTCACCTTTGGCGCAGCTTCGGATTGAGCGCATCGTTCAGCCCGTCGCCGATCAGCGAGATCGCCAGCACCGTCAGGAAGATCGCGAAGCCGGGAATGGCGACGGCGAAGCCCGCGTCCAGGATGTAGGGCCGGTTGGAGCCGATCACCTGTCCCCAGCTCATGATGTTGGGATCGCTCAGGCCCAGGAAGCTCAGCGCCGCTTCGAACAGGATCGCCGATCCGACCATCAGGTTGGCCTGGACGATTATCGGCGGCAGGGCGTTCGGCAGGATCACCCGGAAAATCAGGTAGCCGTCGCGCGCGCTGCCGGACCGGGCGGCGGACACATATTCCAGTTCGCGGATGCGCAGGAATTCCGACCGGGTGACGCGGGCGACCGCGGTCCAGCTTACGACACCGATGGCCAGCGTCACGGTCAGCAGCGACGCGCCGAACAGGGCGACGATCACCATCGAGAACAGCAGCGTCGGCAGCACCTGGAAGAACTCGGTAAAGCGCATCAGCGCCTCTTCCACGACGCCGCCGTAATAGCCGGCGAAGGCTCCGACGCTGACGCCGATCACCACCGATATCACGGCGGCGGCAAGGCCGATCGCCATCGACACCTGCCCGCCCGCCATCATGGCGGCCAGGATGTCCCGGCCCAGGTAATCGGTGCCCAGCAGAAAGCCTTCCTCCCCCGGAAAGGACAGCGGCGTCCAGACCATTTCGAACGGGTCTGTCGGATAGAGGTACGGGCCGACGAAGGTGAACAGCAGGATGGAGATCAGCAGCGCCAGCCCGGCCACCGCGCTGCGGTTCTGGAAGAACATCGCAGCCATCTCGGTCAGCGGATGCTGGACTTTCAGCGCCGGGGCGGCGTGGTCGGTCATGTGCGCCTCCCTAGCCCGTCTTGATCCGGGGATCGATCAGCCGGAGCGTGGCGTCGGTCAGGATGTTGAACACGACGACCACCAGCGACGAGAAGAACAGGATGCCCATGATGGTCGGCGTATCGCGCGCCAGGATCGACTGGAGTGCCAGGGTGCCGAGCCCCGGCCAGGAGAACACCGTTTCCACCACCACGGCGCCGGAGATCACCGCGGAGAACTGAAGCCCCGCCACCGTCACCACCGGGCCGAGCGCGTTGCGCAGCGCGTGCTTATACAGCACCGTCCGCTGCGGCAGCCCCTTGGCGCGCGCCGTGCGCACATAGTCCGCGCCCAGCACTTCCAGCATCGACGCCCGCGCCAGCCGGCTATAGAGCGCCAGGAAGATCGAGGCCAGCGTTACCATCGGCAGGATCAGGTGGTGCAGCACGTCCAGCGCGCGTACGAAGAACCCGCCCTCCACGGTGACGTCGATCATGCCGGCGACCGGGAACAGCGGAAAGATCGACACGAACAGGATAATCAGCAGGATGCCGGTCCAGAACACCGGCGCGGCGAACCCGAACAGCGACAGGAAGGTGACGGTCAGGCTGACGATGCCGTTCGGTTTCTTGGCCGCCACAACCCCAAGAAACGTGCCGACGATGACGGCCAGAATCTGCGCGGAAAACACCAACAGCAATGTCGCCGGCAGCTTCTCCAGGATCAGCGTCGTCACAGGCGTGTTGAAGAAATAAGAGTAGCCGAGGTCCAGCACCGCCACCCGCGACATATAGCGCCAGAGCTGGACGTAGAACGGCTGGTCCAGGCCGTAGCGGACCCGGATCTCCTCCATCACCTCGGCGTCTGCGCCGCCCATGTCGCCGGCGATGGTGTCGGCGATGTCCCCCGGCGCGATCGAGATCAGGATGAAGTTCAGCACCAGAACGGCGACCAGCAAAAGCAGGCCGTAGCCGACCCGCTTCGCTATCGTGTTCCAGAAACTCATCCGGCCGCCCCCCGGCCCGGTGCGCCTACCTCAGATAGACCCGGTCAAGCGGCGCGGAGGCGCCCCAGATCGAGTTCGGCGGATTGCCGACCTTCTTGTTGGCGACCGTGTGGTACGGCCCCGCGAACAGCCAGTAGATCGGCAGGTCCTCGGCGACGATCTGCTGGAACTCGGCATAGTGCTTCTTCCGTTGGTCCAGGTCGTAGGTCGATCCGGCAAGCTGCATCAGCTTGTCGACCTGCGGGTTCGCGTATTGCTGGGTGTTCGACCAGATCACGCCTTTCTTGATGTTCTCGCTGCTATACGTCCGATGCACCCCGATCACCGGGTCGCCCCAGTTGAAGACATTGTCGATCGTTATGTCGAACTCGTGGTTCGAGACGCGCTTCGCCCAGGTCGGGAAGTCGGCGGAGGCGCGCACGGTGACGTCGATGCCGATCTTCTTCAATTGCGGTTTCAGGTACTCTGCGAACGGCTTGGCCGTCGCCCAGCCGAAATCCACGGTCAGGCCGAAACGCATGCCGTCCGAGCCCCTGGCGTAACCGGCGTCGTCCAGCAGCTTGTTGGCCTTGTCCAGATCCAGGTCGTAGCCGTTGACGCTGTCGTCATAGAACGGGCTGCCCGGGTGGATCCCGGTCTTGGCGGGCGCCGCCGTGCCCAGCATCAGCGCCTTCAGGATGAAGTTGCGGTCCACCGCATACGCAATCGCGTGGCGCACGGCCTTGTCCGAGGTCTTGCCCTCCTTGGTGTTGAACGCGATCCAGACGATCGAGCCGATCGCCGCATAGCCCTCGCCCGAAACATCCAGGTCCTTGTTCTTCTTCATCCGGGTCAGATCGCGGGGCGTCTGTTCGAAGCCCGAGAGCATGACCTCGCCGCTTTCCAGCGCGATGGTCCGCGCCGAGCCGTCCTTGATGATGCGCATCACGATCTTGTCCAGATGCGGACGCTGCTCCATGAAGAAGTTTTCGTTGCGCTCCAGAATGATGTGCTGGTCGCGCTTGAACTCGACCAGCTTGAACGGGCCGGAGCCGATCACGTTCTCGGAGTTCTGCGGGTGGGTCTTCGGATCCTGGCCGTCGCCGTAGACATGCTTCGGAATGATCGACAGAAGCTGCGACGACATCGCCAGCATCAGCGCCGGATGCGGCTGCGACAGTTTGAGGATCGCCGTATGCTCGTCCGGCGTCTCGACGCTCTCCACCGGTGCGAACATCGATTTGAACGGATGGTTCGCCTTCACCGTCTCGACCGAAAAGGCCACGTCCTCCGACGTGATCGGATGCCCGTCATGGAACGTCGCGCCCTCGACCAGGTTCAGCGTGATCGCCAGGCCGTTGTCGGAAACCGTCCAGGATTTGGCGAGATAAGGCTGCGGGTTCCAGCCCTCGTCGTAGCGAAGCGGCGTGGCGAACAGTTGCGCGCCGGGCACGCCGGTCGCAATGCCCGATTGCACGGCCGGGTTCAGGTGGCGCGGCGTGGCGCCGATCGCCATCACCAGCGTGCCGCCTTGTTTCGGCTCCTCGGCCTTGGCAAGGGGAACGGCCAGTCCCGCGATAAGCGCCAGGGCGGCAGTAAGTCCGAAGAAACGTCCCATCGTTAATCTCCCTGATCGTCTGTCGCGTCGCTTTTGACATCGACGTGTTTTTATTTTGCTCTGCAAGCAGATGGCATCGTTCGTTCTTGCTGCATAAACTGAAGCAACCCACACATTAGGGCACCAATTTATTCCCCGAACAAGGCCATCGGTTGTGACTGAAACCAAAATATTCGCCGCCCGCAAGATCGTCACGATGGACGCCAATCAGCCGGAAGCGACCCATGTCGCCGTCCGCGACGGCCGCATCCTGGCGGTCGGCGCGCACGCGGACGTGTCCGGCTGGACCGATGCCGCGGTCGACGACCGGTTCGCCGACAAGGTCCTCATGCCGGGCTTCGTCGAAGGCCACTGCCACCTGATGGCCGGCGGCATGTGGCGTTTCCTCTATGTCGGCTTTCAGGACCGCGTCGATCCAGACGGCAAGCACTGGCAGGGCGTCGGCACCATCGAAGCGGTGCTCGACCGCATGAAGACGGCGGACGCGGAACTGCCGGAAGACGAGCCGCTCGTCGCCTGGGGCTTCGACCCGATCTTCCTGATGGACCGCCGCCCCGACAAGCGCGATTTCGACACCGTGTCGGCCACCCGGCCGATCGCGGTGATGCATTCCAACTTCCACCTGATGACGGTGAATTCCGCCGCATTGAAACTCGCCAACTACACCGCCGACCTGGATGTCGACGGCATCGCCCGCGACGCGGACGGCGAACCCAACGGCGAATTGCAGGAAGTGGCCGCCATGTTCCCGGTGATGCGCCGGCTCGGCATCGATTTCCGCGCGCTCGGCCGCTCGCCCGCGGGCGTCACCGCCTTCGGCCAGGTCTGCAAGCGCGCCGGCGTCACCACCGCCGCCGACCTGATCAACGACCTGCCGGACGAGGATGTCGACGAACTGCTGCGCATCACCGCGCGCGACGACTACCCGATCCGCCTGGCCTCCATGCTGAACGCCATGACCCAGACCGCTGTGGAAACCGGCGAACGCGCGCTGGCCCTTCAGGAACGAAGCACCGACAAGCTGATCCTCGGCGGGGTCAAGATCGTCACCGACGGGTCGATCCAGGGCTTTACCGCCCGGCTGCGCTGGCCGGGCTATTACAACGGCGCGTCCAACGGCATCTGGAACGTCGCGCCCGAACAGTTGAACGGCATCGTCGCTGAACTGCTGTCCAAGGGCGTGCCCATGCATATCCACGTCAACGGCGACGAGGCCATCGCGGTGGCGATCGATGCCGTCGAGGCGGGCCTCCGCCGACACGCGGCGCCCGATCATCGCACCGTGCTGCAGCACTGCCAGATGGCCGACCGCGCCCAGTTCGAAAAGATGAAGGCGCTCGGCCTCTGCGTGAATCTCTTCGCCAACCACATCTTCTATTTCGGCGACCAGCACGCCGCGCTCACCATCGGGCCGGACCGCGCGCGGCGCATGGACGCCTGCCGCACCGCGCTCGACCTTGGCGTGCCCATGACGATCCACTCCGACGCGCCGGTCACGCCGCTCGGCCCGCTCACCACTGCCTGGGCGGCGGTCAACCGGCTCACCGCCAGCGGCCGTGTGCTGGGCGAGGCGGAACGCATTTCGGTGCCGGAAGCCCTGCACGCCATCACCCTCGGCGCCGCCTACAGCCTGCATATGGACGACCGCGTCGGCTCCGTCGAAGTCGGCAAGTTCGCCGACTTCACCGTGCTGGACGACGACCCGCTCGGCGTGGATGCCGGCGCGCTCCGCGACATTCCCGTCTGGGGCACGGTGCTGGGCGGCGACGTCCACCCGGTCTGACTGTCCGGCGATGCCGCAAGCCACCGCCCCGCTGCCGCTCACCGTGATCTCGGGCTATCTCGGCGCGGGCAAGACCACGCTCGTCAATCACCTGTTGCGCCACGCCGCCGGCCGCCGGCTGATGGTGCTGGTCAACGATTTCGGCGACCTGCCGATCGACGCCGACCTGATCGAACGGGAAGATGGCGACATGCTGACGCTCGCCAACGGCTGCGTCTGCTGCTCCATGGGCGGCGATTTCTACAACGCCCTGGTCGACGTGCTCGACATGCCGGAACGGCCGGACCACCTGGTGATCGAGGCGAGCGGCGTCGCCCGCCCCGCCCGCATCGCCAACATCGCCCGCGCCGAACCCGACCTCGCGCTCGACGGCGTCGTCACCCTCGTCGACGCGGAAAACGTCGCGGCCCAACTCGCCGACGACCTCGTCGCCGACAGCGTGACCGACCAGATCGCCGCCGCCGACCTGCTCCTCGTCAGCAAGGCCGACCTCGTATCGCCGCATGACCTCGCCGCGCTAAAGGATCGCTTGAACGCCATCAATCCCGCGCCCCCGGTGATGACCTGCATTTCCGGCGCCGTCCCGGTCGACGCGGTGCTGGGCGGAATAGCGCCCTCTCAAGACGCAAAACCCTCTCCGCCACACGATCACGAGCACGAAGAAGCCTACGCCCGATGGTCGCACGAAACCTCTGCCCCCTTCGACAGCGACAAACTGCAACAGGCCCTGACTGCGTTCCCCGACACTGTGCTCAGGGTCAAGGGGATCGTCTTCGTCACCGGCCGCCATGGCCCGCTGGCGATCCACCGCGTCGGCCGCCGCATCACCATCGCTGACGCGCCCTCAAGCACCGACCGAACCTCCCGCCTCGTCGCCATCGGCCACCGATCCGGTTTCGACCCGGCCCTGCTGACCCGTCTGGTCGACGGCGCTCTCGCAACGCCTGGGCCTCAGCGCCCGGACTCAACCCAGGACAAACCGCCATCCTGAGTTCTTTGCCATGCGCGATTGGAAGCGAGAGCAGCGGCCGTCCTGCCGTCGATATTTCAGCGGGGGGCGAGGATTCCGATACTCGGCAGAATTTCGTCCGGATTTGATCAGACCTCCGTCAGGGTTCGATGTCGCCAAAGCAATAAATAGGAGCGGCATAGCCGGACGAGGCGGTGACCGTAGACTGAAACTCGGCCCGTAGGGCTCCATTGGCATCCGCGTCCGTTCGGCAACTCTGCACGTGTTCTCAGCCCAATGCACTGCCGTCTGCGCTCTGTGGCGCGGTCGCACGGAAGAATGCGTTATCTGATGTCGGATGTTTTCGAACGATTGTTTGATGGAAGACTTTGGTATCTTTCTGCGGCCATACGACCGGGTGATCGGGTTCACCGGGGTCGCCGTCTATATCGGCTCCTACTTCGCGGTCCAGGCCGGTTTGATCAGAGGTCGGGGTTACATCTATCCCATCCTCAATCTATTGGCGGCCCTTCTGGTCTCCCTCACCATTGTCAACGAGTTCAACCTGCCGTCCCTGATCATTCAGTTGAGTTGGATTGCGATCAGCCTGATGGGCATCACCCGACTTCTCTACCGTCGCACCTCGCGCACACTCACGTAAGAGGAGGCTGTTAGTAACAGGGACAGTACAATCATCTGAAAGATGGGCTAGACTACTAGGGGTCCAGGGGTGCGCGGGCATTGATGTCCGATCCGGGTCGCTCTTGCCCATCGTGACCGGCTGAATCTATCCGTTTTGCTGCGACAAATAGCCTCTTTCTCCAACGCTTGGATCGGCATCGCCGGCACGACATGATGCAGGCGGCATATAAGACCGTGAAGTCGGACGGCGGAAACATGAAACGTGCGAACTTTCCGATCAACAGGCGGAACTTTCTCCTGGCCTCCGGCGCCGCCGTCGTGGCCGGCGGGTGCCAACTCCGCGCCGAAGAGGTCGAACCGCTGCAATTGCGGTCTCGCCTGACAAGCTACGCGTTCGACCGGCCGGCCACGCGGGGCCTGGTCAGCCTGCTGGACAACGCCCCGCCGCCCGTGATCCGTTTGCGCCAGAACCAACCCGCGGTCATCGATCTGACCAACGGCCTGGACGACTACACGACCATGCACTGGCACGGCGTCCGCCTGCCCAACGCGATGGACGGCGTTCCTTACCTGACGCAGTTTCCCATCGCCAAGGACGAGACGTTCCGCTACGCCTACACGCCGCCGGACGCGGGCACCTACTGGTATCACCCGCATTGCATGACGATGAAGCAGATGGCGCACGGCCTGACGGGCATCCTGATCGTCGAGGAGCCCGACGATGTCGGGTTCGACGAAGACCTGGCCCTCAACCTCAAGGATTTCCGCCTGGACGGCGACGGCCGGCTTCTTCCCTTCTTCACGCCGAAAGGCGCCGCCAGGGCCGGAACCCTGGGCAACACGCTGACGGCGAACTGGCGGATAAATCCCCGCCACGATGTTCCCGCCGGCGGGCTGGTGCGTCTGCGGATTGCCGTCACCGACACGACCCGTCTGTACAGGCTTGTGCTGCCGGACCTGTCCGGCAGGATCGTCGCGTGGGACGGGCATCCCGTAAACGAGCCGGTGCCGTGGCCGACCATGGAAACGCCGTTATGGATCGGCCCCGGGCAACGCGTCGACATCGCGCTCCGCATGCCCGACGGCGAAGGCGCGGAGGTCTCGCTCGGCACGTTGATCGGCGCCACGCTCCGTCCGCTCGCCAGCCTTCGGTCCGTCGGAAAGTCCCTAAAACGGGATCTGGCGGAACTTCGGCCGCTGCCGCCGAACCCGCTTGCAGAACCGGACCTTAAAGCGGCCGAGGTCCGCGAGTTGGTGTTCGGCTGGACGCCCGACGGCAACGGCCAGAGAAATGGGCTTTGCGGCAGCAGCGAATTTTCCTTCTGGTCCATCGACCGCAAGCCCTGGCCCGGCGACGCCGTCCCGAACGTCGGCCCGGTCGCCGACCTCGAACGCGGAAAAAGCTACGTCCTGCGGCTGCGCAACGAATCGCCGAACATGCATCCCATCCATCTGCACGGCCTCGTTTTCCTGCCCGTCGCCTCGAACCGGCGCCGTCTGCCGCGCAACTGGACGGACACGATCCTGCTGCTGAAGAACGAAACCGTCGACATCGCGCTCACGGCCGACAACCCCGGCGACTGGGCCTTCCACTGCCACGTGATCGAACACCAAAAGACCGGATTGGCCGGCTACATCCGGGTTTCCTAGAGCTGCTGAAGAAAAGCGTCTGTCCGTTTACCCACCCTTCGAGGCGCATTCCTTCGGGCCTGAGGTCGTCGTGTTTTCAACAAGTAAGCCCTCATGCTGAGGAGCCTGCAGAGCAGGCATCTCGAAGCATCCAAGCCACAATGCAATGGCATTTTCAACAACCTGCTGGCCACTTCGCGACAGCCGGGACGACACGGGCGCGTAACGATCATACCGGCGCCAGATTCCTCGTCGGCACCCAGCCGGTTTCGCCCACGCCGTTTCGATAGTCTTCATCGACACGCTTCGAAGAGTTCGGCGGCCATGCGGGAGTGCGTTGGAATGACTGGGCTGATCAAATCGGATTCACCGGGCGGATGACCCCGGAATCGGCGAACGCGCGTTCTGCGGCAGCCCGTCTTCGATCTCGTAATAGTCGCCCTTCTCCGAGACGAAGATGTGCATCGACAACGACGTGTCCGTCGGCCCGTCGAAGACGCCCATGGCCACGGCCGTCCAGTCGCGATGGATCGGGTCCCAGAACAGCGTCGATCCGCAAGTGCCGCAAAAGCCGCGCCGGACCTTCTCGGAAGAGTGATACCAGCGAACCGCGTCCTCGCCTTCGATGTGAAGGGCGGTGCGGGGGATATCGATTGACGCCTCGTAATGTCCAGTGTGCTTTCGGCATTCAACGCAGTGGCAGGCGACCGGACGAGGCAGGTCCCCTTCGACGGTGATCCGCACGGCGCCGCAAAGGCACGAACCCTTATGCATCCTTTGGCTCCGCCACCGTGTCGGCGCGTGTCCGTCGACGCGCAAAAAGCGCCCTGATCAGGGCTTTCGCCTCGGCGGGCGGTTCCTGCTCGATGCGTCGATAGTCCGTTCCATCCGTGCGGCGCGAAAGAAGCCCGCAGGAGATCATCGTCCGGCGTAGTGTCGCGGGATCGCCGAACAGGTGCTCATGAGCGAGGCGTTCGTTGACGACCCGCTCCTGCATGGATCGATCGGCGGGCAACGTCGCCCAGAGCGCCCAGAGCGCCAATGTCTGCACGCCGCGCTTTGCAGGCCATCGGATCAGACGGCCCGCGGCGTCGAATTGATGCAGAGCGCGCTCTACTGCCCGCGCATCGGCGGGCGGACCGTCGGTGGCGCGGCCGAGCCTTTCCCCGGCTGCGTACGCGGATCGCATGTGTTGGACGTTCTGATAGCCCGCCGCGCGCGCGGCCATGTTCATGAGGCTGAGGTGCGACGGACTTGCGTCGCCCAACTGTTTGGAGAGTGCGCGCACAAACGTGGTCAGGTCGTCCGCGCGCAGTGGCAAAGGGGTCTTCGGCATGGTTCTTCCACATCGGGCGCCGGTGCTTCATCGTCGGTCGCTGGCTTAACGACGCGGCGCTCTAATCGGTGTGAATAGATGCGATGCCGTTCGATCGTGATGGCAGGTTTAGCTCTCCCAAAGGAGCAGCGACGCCTCGGTGTCTGCCGACCGTGATGAAGATATAGCGCAAGGTGCGACGGCAGCCAAGATGATCCCTGCACTGGACACAAAGCCCTTGCCACAACCCTCGCAGCAAAAACGGTCGTTTTAGATCGTGGATAGCCGAGCCCTGAAATCGCAGGTTTTCCCGAACTCATAAACCCCAACCAAAACCATCTCGGGTTCTGAGAGTCTGTTCAAGAGTGCCTGGCCGGCCCGCTCCCCCGTCCCAGCCACCCGCACAGGGTACCCTATGGGTGGTTGGGACGGGGGAGCGGGCCGGCCAGGCACCCCAAAAAAGCGTCTGACGACGCATTTTTGCACAGACACTGAGAGGTTTTTGACAGCCCTGAAGCGGCGAAGCTGTCACTCGCGGTTCTGCGGCAAATTGGGAGAATGGGCCCGAACCGGGTATTCGCGCTGCTCAGCCGTTGTTCGATGCGATAGACCCGAAGCGGTCCTTCGGATTTTCACTACACAGGCGGTGATGCCAATGCCTACTCTGCGCTTTCTTCTGCCGTACCTTGTCAGCGTTCAACATGTCTTAAGCTGAGCGTACTGCGGAGCTTTGCCCGGTAGCCGCAGAGGGATCGTGTGCCATTTGCGGACATCGCGTTACTGGGCATCACTTCATCAGGCGGTAATTGAGCGGCGGCCAGACGGAGCTGGCGAGCCAATCGAGAAAGGCTTCGCGAAAGCCTTCCCGATCTGCCTGCACACCGGTTCGCCACCACCAGGCTACATCCGCTGTCCGGTCTCCGAGAATAGAGGGATAGACGTAGGTGCAGCCGAGATATTCACCGGCGCAGTCCTCGATAATCCAGGCAAAGCTACGTCGCGCCTGAAACTCCTTTTGATGCCAGGCAAGATCGATCAGATGGGCTTCCGGCGTTAGCCCATCGGGCCACGTCAGGCTCGGGTATGCGGCTTGAATTTCAGCCGCACTCTCCATTACCGCTGAGTAATCCCGGTCCTGATCGGCAACGGTCAAAGCCTTCAGCACGAATTCGCCGAGCTGATGTTCCGTCGGAATTTGCCGGTCAACAAATTCCGGGTGAGGCCTCATTTCTCCGCTCCCAAGCGCGCCGCCCTTCGATCCAGTATGCGTTGGGCATCTCGGTTCGTTCAAGTTTGGTCGCTCGCGCTTTCAAAACGTCGGCAACAGGCTCCGACCGAACGAAAAGGTAGAGGACGTCAACCTCCAAAACGGGTCATGAATCCGCTTTGGGCCGACGGTGACTGTGTGAGGTAAAGCTGCCGTGACGTTTGGGCATCGGCGAGTTCCGTTGTGGAGCAGACGCACGCATTCGCACTCGGCCAATTCCGGCCGGTCATGGCCGGCGCCTCCGAGGGCGGGATTGGATCGGTCAGCGGACGTTCAGCACACCCGACGCTGAAGCTCACTTTTGACCCTGAGCGGTCATGGATCGGTAGAGATTTTGTGATACTAAACTAGCCGCCAGATCATGTAGGTCGCTGCGGAGAGTTGCCTCCTCATCTTCCAAGAATTTCTCTCTTGAGACCAAGCTGCCCGTCATCGTCATCGCCAAGTCGGTCATCGCCACGACGTAAACGTCTTCCTGCGGCTTACAGGCTGAAACTACGAACTCAGTCGCTCTCTCGACAGCCAGTTCCCCACCACCGTTACTCGCCGACAGGACCTCTACCTGCTTGAAGACACAGGCTTTGTATTGTTCATTTTCAGTCCCTGCCTTGATAAGGTTTTGTCCCAGGCCGCACCCAGTCACAAGAAATAGGGGCAGGGCAGCTGATATTTTCCAAAACATGATGTGTTTTTCTGCTTACAAGGCGGAGGCCCTATTGGGCGTTTGGATTGAGGGGAGTGGTTTCGCGACAAAAAGATGGATCAACGCTTCCGCGACCAGAAGGTTCAGAACCCAACAAAGCACCATAAAGCAATCTCTTAAGAAACCTGTGGGCTCGACGCCAAAGGTGACGATCCATGCAATTCCAAGCAAAGCTTGTGTCGAAGCGCCCTGGCCAATGGCATAGGCCCTAAGCATCGAAGCCCCGTGACTTTTGAAGGAACGCGCCCTGACGGCAATGATCGCCCAGGCGAGCAGTCCGATCATTGCGAAACCAAGGATAATCCGCGCAGAAAACAAAAGGCTGCCTTGAATGGCCTCGGGGAAGGTAAAGTAGACGGTCATCCACAACCCGGTGCTTGCCGACAGAAACCCTGCAATCACCATCGCGCGACCGATCATTCGGTGTATTGCCGGGCGGTGGCGCCTCAAACTTGGCAGAAACTGTATCGCCCCTGCGAGGCAGAATACGAAACTGCCCGAGACGTGGAAAATGACTGGCCAAGGATCGGCTATGGCCCGCGGATTTCCCGGAAGAACAGAAGGGCCACCGGCAAGTTCAACAAGCCTTATCAGGCCACCGAATGTAGGAATTGACGAGAAAACAACAATCAAAATCAATGTTGTCCATTCACGTCCGGTTAAAGCGTTCATCATACAGCCTCTGATTTGACCCTAGATCGAGACCAGTCTTCGTTCATGGCGCCCATATCAACATTGGGCTGGCCGGTTTGTGTGGCGCCCGTTTGGTTCCAAGTACCAATCCGGCACCGCGTATCCGAGTGCTTTTGCAGTGGAGATGGCGGGTTTCTATATCTTCAAATTCGAATTAAAAATTGCCAAAATATGCAGATTTGATATTCATTATTGAATGAGAAATCGAAACTCCGCATTCGATTGGTCGCAGGCACAATCCTTTCTTGCTACCGCTGAAACGGGATCTTTTTCCGGCGCCGCCGAACTACTGGGATTGTCTCAACCGACTGTGGGGCGGCATGTCGCTGCTCTTGAGAGTGATCTTGGTCTGTTGTTATTCGATCGGATCGGAAAATCCTTGGCGATAAATGACAAGGGTCTAGCCCTGGTCGCTCACGCGAAAGCAATGAAGGAAGCGGCGGACCTGTTCAGTCTTTCGGCGCTGGGACAGGATCAAAGGATCGCAGGTCCTGTCAGCGTCACCGCAAATGATGCATTCTGCGCCTATATCTTGCCGCCAATCATCGAGCGCATTCGGCTTACCTATCCCAAAGTTCAGGTGGAGATCGTTTCATCCAACGACGTTCAAGATTTGGGGCGCCGTGAGGCGGATATTGCCATCCGCAACGTTCAGCCCAAACATCCCGATCTCTATGCCAAGCGCATACGGACCACAAAAGCCTATCTCTATGGAGCAAGCTCTTATCTCGACGCTATAGGCCGCCCTGCAACGCTCAACGATATCAGCGAACGCACGACCTTCCTCGGAGATTCATCCGGGCGCGTCTTGCAGATGTTGAGCGCAATGAACGGAGCCATTGCGGCCGAACAATTCAGCATCGTCGCCAACTCTGGGGTGGCGATATGGGAGTCGGTTAAGCGAGGACTGGGCCTCGCCGTTATGTTTGAAGATCTCGCAAATATCACACCCGGGGTGGAGGCTGTCTTGCAAAAGGAAGTCTCAGCCGAAGTTCCTGTCTGGCTTGTCACTCATGGTGAGCTGAAAACCAGTGCCAGGATGCGCGCGATCTTCGATATCTTGTCCGAGGAGCTGACCTGAGCCCTGAAAGCTCCTTCATCTGATAGGAGAGTCCGTCATAGAGGAGACGGACATGAGGAAATCACGTTTCACGGAAGAGCAGATCATCTCGATCCTGGCTGAGCAGACTGAGGTCTAATGCGGTGCGGTCGGGGCGATCGTCATTGGCGGTCGCTTTCTGGCCAAGAACGGCCAGCTTCGGCTATTCGTTGGCTCTACAGCGAAAGGCCGCTTTGAGCCCACAAGAGACATTCGAGGAGAACCTTTATGAAGATGCGGATTAACTTTTTCTTGGGTCCGCTGATATCAATTGCTGCATTGGCCGCCAATGCCGGGGAGGAAGAGAACGTGTCGCCGTCGGAATTCGTTAAGCAATATGAAGCAGCACTAGCAACTCAGAAGTGGGAAGTGGTGAGCCCTTTGATTCATGAAAGCGCGAGCGTGGTTTTTTCCAGCGGATCAGTTCACAAGGGCAAAGATGCTGTGCGGGCGGCGTATGAACGCAACTTCGAGGCGATCAAGAACGAAGACTACAAGATTGCCAACGTCCATTGGCTTCTTGATTCATCCGATAGTGCGGCATACATGTTCGACTTTTTTTGGACTGGCGTCATTGGAGGACAAAAGGCTTCGGGTGCTGGAAGAGGAACGGCGGTTCTAATTTTCGAGAACGACAAGTGGCAGCTTCTGGCAGAGCATTTAGGCCCATATTCCCAGCAATAGGAACGGCAGCTCCTGGCCGAGAGGTCCGCCTTCTCGCATGCGCAACGAACGTCTGCTTCCCGCCCATCTCGGTCGTCGGGTGCAGCACAGCCAACGTCCAATTGGGCTCAAACCGGGTATTCGTTGCAAACCCTTCAAACGACCGCTTCTGGTCGGTTACCGCCGTTGCACTCAGGCAAGATTGGGTGGGGCTGTCGGTGATGACGTCGACCCATGCCTCACATCCTGTCGATACAGAGTGTTGGCATGGCCCGTCCGGGCAAGCGCCGGTTGCGGTCAGCGGGGCTCCAGGTTCCTCGTCGGCACCCAGCCGGTCTCGCCCGCGCCGTTTCGGCACCATATCCAGCCGTGCGTCGCCCACAGACCCGTGAGCGTCTCGCCGGCCCGGCAGGTCAGCTCCGCCGCCGAATAGTCCTTGCGCGCGATGGCCCGGCCGTCCCGGACCTCGGTGATGTCGTCCGGAATCCATCCCTCGCGTCCGTCCGCCGCGCGGGCCCAGACCCATCGGTGCCCGTCCCATAGGTCGGTCCGGTCCGTCAGGACGACGTCGTCGCCCGCCTTGAACGCGATGGGGTCGGGGAAGCTCGCGTCGTGATCGGACGTGACCGTGAATTGCTTATGCATGCCATCGAACTCCGTATTCGCTGCACTCGAAGTCGACGCCGGTCAATACAGTGAACAGTGAAGTCGGGGGGATCAATACGTAATAGGTCGCTGGCCGGCGGACGCCCCTCCGCCGACTCTAAGGCAGACCGGCCTCGATCAGGGATTGGCGGTCGTTGAGAAGGCGCTGGTCGTCCGCGCAGTTCTGCGTCAGCGCCCAATTCGCGACCGTAAAGTCGGGCCGCTCGGCAAGCAGGGCTTTGGCGTAGCTGCGTGCCTTTTCCATGTCGTCGATGTCGGCGTAGGTCAGGACGATATCGACGAGTCCGAAGCCGGGCGATTGCCGGTTGTACTCGGAGAGGATTGACAGCGCCTCCTCGAAGCGTCCGGCATATCGATAGGCGTGGCCGAGCACGCCGGAATACCAGCGGGTCATCCACACATGATCCCTGGATGTATTGACGGTTGCGGTTCGCGGCTAAACGGCCTTGCGCCGCCGCCGTGCTACACCGAGGCCGAGCAGACCTGCGCTCAACAGAGCCCAGGTTCCCGGTTCCGGAACGCCAATTGGACGGCTGCCGTCAATTGTCACCACTACATTATCGATACCCCAGAACTCGTCGCTAAGGTTATCGCCGTGGAAATCACGGTGCAGCCGGAAAACCGGAAGATGCCATTTACTGTCACGACATTGGCTGGCGGGCACCCTCTGGGCCGGAAGTGCGAATAAGGGCGGATGCTTCTACGATCGATGGAGGCGGCTTGCGGGGATAGGCCGAGACGAGCCCGGCCCTCGTGACCGGGTTCGCCTAAGCCGGTTTCAGGCCGCCCGTGTCCCCCGCCCCTGCCGGCGCCTGAGGAAGCCGATGGCGAGCAAGGGCATTGCGAGCATGCCGAGGGTGCCGGGCTCCGCCACGTCGCTCGACGGCGGTGGCGGTTCGGTGGTATCACGCAGTGTGAATATGGGATCGGCCGCAGCTTCTCTGATGCTATTGAAGTCGATGATAACGGTCAAAGTCGTCGGGGAAAAGTTGAACGAGTCGCCGCCGCCGGAAATCCCGTCGGTCAGAATGACGAACGCCCCCGCCCCGGAGACGGCGGGCAGTTGCGAGGCCGCCGCGCCAAACCTGAAGAACGTATCGTCGCCCGGAAGATTGAATGTGTCGTCCGGAAAACGGGCGTCGTCGGCGATCGTCGAGGACGATATGTAGGTGAACGCCTCGAAGTCGGCGTTGGTTAGGAGGTCTCCGGGCGTGTAGCTGTCTTTGAGCGTCAACACGCCGGATGCCTGCCCGGTGCAGCCAACTGTACAGGTGCCAACATAGTCGTAGATAACCGCTGCACCCGCATTCGGCGCATAGGCGAAAACCGCCAACAGCGACGAAAACGCCAGGGCGGCGCTTGGTCCGAAGAGTTTTCCGATCATCGTCCGTCTCCCCTTTTGTCGTTGTGCGTAATCCACATCGTTGCGATGTTTCGACGCTGAGACCCCCTGGGCATTGTCACATTAACGTTCTGATGCTCATCGATATCTGCGGTAGCCTGTCAGGTTGGATAACATCTGCTTTAAACGCCACCGCTTTCCACGTGAAGTCATTCGCCACGCCGTCCCAAGAACTAAACAAGTAGAGGTCGAACTTGAGCGACACCTGTGTGTGCGCCTGACCGGTGAGGTCCACTGTCAGCGTCGAGCCCGCGGACAAGAAGTTGCCGTGAAACTGAGTCAAATCGGTACCACCGGCGGCTTTGCTATTCGACAGCGAGCCGCTTGAAAAGCCATTCGTGTTGACCGAGAAATCATTCGAGAAAACGGTTGTCGGCAGGGCTTGCGCGGCCCCGCCGGCAAGCATGAACGCCGCTGCCAAGCCTGATAAAGCAAATATCTTTTTCACTGTAATACCGCCTGAATATCATACGATCGCAAATCCGGCGCCACCGCCCCTCACACAGACGGCGATACCACGCAATTAAGCGATGACGATGTCAGGAAACGAGGGGATGCGCTTGACATTTACGTGCAATTAACTTGCAATTTTGCATAACTTTGGCGTTTTGCGAGTCCATTGCGCTGATCTGGCCTCGGTATCAAATGTCGGAGAATTTCCGGTGAGAGTTGCCTGGGAATACACGCCTTCCGGACTCAGGTGATTGATAAATGCAGCTGGCGTTTGGAAATTGCGTGTTGGATTTGGAACGCAGGGAACTGTACCGCGACGGCGCCCTGGTACACACGCGGGCCAAAGTGTTCGACATTCTGGATTACCTGGTCGCCAACCCTGACCGGGTTTTAAGCCGAGATGATTTGATGGCCCATGGCTGGCCCGGCCTGACCGTCAGTGACGCCACTTTGAGCAGCTGCATGTTGAGCGTGCGGCGCGCCATCGGCGACGATAGCAGCGATCCGCGCTTCATCAAAACCCTGCGCGGGCAAGGCTTCCGTTTCATTGCCGAAGTGACATTGCATGACGGCTCATCGAATATTTCGACTTCATCGGCCGGACCCGGAAACGGACAATCGAAGAGATCCGCCTCTCCCCCGCACGCCCGCGACGACCGTCTTTCCATCGCGGTCCTGCCGTTCGTCAATCTCAACAAAGATCCGAAGCTGGACTATCTGGCCAACGGGCTGGCGGAAGACGTTACCAGGGCATTGTCCCGCTTCAAGGCGCTCACAGTGATCGCCCACAGTTCCAGCTCCCAATATTCTGGGCCGGATGACGACATTCAAAAGATTGGCGCCGAACTGCGGGTGGACTACGTCCTGGAAGGCAGCGTGCGTTGTGACAAGGAAGTCCTTCGCGCCACAGTGCAGCTGATCCAAACGTCGACGGCACAGCATATTTGGGCCGAGAATTATGACGGCCAGATCAAGCAGCTGCTTGCGTTGCAAGACAGCATCACGCAGCAAATCGCCACCTCCATCAAGCCGGAAATCGATCTGGCGGAAATTCGTCGCGCCTCGGGTTCGCCCGCGGGCGAACTGCCTGCGCAGGAGATGGCGTGGCGGGCCCGCGCGCTGATGGACAAGGGGCGATTGGAGGCCACGCCATCCCTCTATGAACAGGGCATGGCGCTGGCAGAGCGGGCAGCCGCCTTGGATCCACAGTGCCGGCAGGCCTGGTGGACGATTTGCCTCGCCAATTTCCTTGTCGCTTTCGCCCCAAAAGTCGATCCGGCCGTTCAGTTGGCGCGAGCGAGGGAGGCGGCGGAAAAATTGCGCGTTCTCGATCGCAACGATCATTCAGCCTACATGGCCTTAGGGTGGATCAGTTATCTGGAGCGGGATTTCGAGCGTGCCCAGACCAATCTGAATCATGCTTACGCGCTGAATCCCAACTGCACCATGACGTTGATGCATTTAAGCGTTGTCCTGATTTCCCTTGGCAGAGCGGACGCCGGCTACGAGCATCTCCGCCGGGCGATACGGCTAAGTCCGCGCGACCTCTGGCTAGGATTTATGCTCGCGGCGCTGAGCTTCGCCTGCTACGCGCTTGAGATGTACGAAGACGGCATAAAATTTATCGAACAGGCCATTGAACGGGAACCTCAGGCACCAGCCAATCATGTTCTCCTGGCTATCTGTCTCGTGGAACTCGGCGATCTCGATGGTGCGGGCGCGGCAATCCATTCACAACGGCGCATCAGCGAAGGTTACTTCCGGCAATATCTCGATGGCAAACGGATGCTCAGCAAGGACCCGAAGCTCGCGGCACGCTTTTTGGCTTCTCTGAGGCACGCTGCCGAAGCCGCAGGCGACTAGCGCCGCGTCACCGGCAAATCGCATCTGCGTTTCTATACGCCCCTCTGCAACGCAAATTTGGGGTCTGCGTAGCTCGCGTCGTGATCGGACGTGACCCTGAATTGCTTATGCATGCCACCGAACTCCGTATTCGCTGCACTCCCATATTGGCTGCACTCGAAGTCGACGCCAGTCAATACAGTAAGCGAAGAAGCTGGAGGGCATATACCCAACTGGTCGTTGGCTGACGGACGCCGTTGGATCGAGACTAAGGCAAACCCGCCTTGACCAAGGATTGGCGGTCGTCGGCGAGGCGCTCGGCGTTGGCGCAGTTCTGCGTCAGCGCCCAATTCGCGACCGTAAAATCGGGCCGCTCGGCAAGCAGGGCTTTGGCGTAGCAGCGTGCCTTTTCCATGTCGCCGATGTCGGCGTAGGTCAGGACGATGTCGACGAGTCCGAAGCCGGGCGATTGCCGGTTGTATTCGGAGAGAATCGACAGCGCGTCCTCGAAGCGTCCGGCATATCGGTAGGCGTGGCCGAGCACGCCGCAGTACCAGCCGGGGTCCAGCGGGTTCAGTCGCATCGCCGTCTGCGCTTCGCGCACGGCGTCGTCCGGCTTTTCCGCGAACGTCAGCGCCAGGGCGTAGAGCGCGTGCAGGTCGGCGTGGTCCGGCGCGAGTTCGACCGCGCGCCCGTAGGCCGCGACGGATTCGTCGAGCCGACGTTCGCACATATGCCAGTAGCCGAGGGCGCCCCACGCATCCGCATTGTCGTCGGCGACGGCCAGGGCGCGGTCGGCATGTTCCTTGGCCAGGTGCAGCGACCGGTCGCGGTCGGCGGTCCAGTAGAAACGTCCTTCGATCGCATGCACGCACGCCAGCATCGCGTGGATCTGGGCCGAGTTCGGGTCTTCGTCCAACGCCTCCTCGAAGCACCGGCGTGCCTGCCGATAGGTGTCGGCGCTGACCGTGCGGAACAGGCTGAGCCCGCGAATGAACGAGGTCCATGCCGCGACGTTGTCGGTCGTCGTATAGCGTAGTTTGGCCTGCTCGCCCTCGGTCAGCTCCACCTGCAGGGCGGTCGCGATGGTCAGGGTGATCTCGTCCTGGACCGCGAAGATGTCCTCCAGGTCGCGGTCGTACCGGGCGGCCCACAAATGCGCTTCGGTGTCGGTATCGGTCAGTTGCGCGGTAATGCGGATCCGGTTGCCGGATTTACGCAGGCTGCCGGTCACCACGAAGCGGGCGTTGAGCGCGCGGCCGACGTCCTGCGCCGAAGCGGCGCGGTTCCTGAAGGTGAAGGCGGAGTTCCTCGATACGACCGAGAGATGGCCGATTTGTGACAGCGTCGTGATCAGGTCTTCGGTGATCCCGTCGGCGAGATGGTCCTGTTCCGGATCGGCGCTCATGTTGTCGAAGGGAAGGATGGCGAGCACCGGCCGGGACGAGCCTCGGCGCCCGGCCGGCCCGGTCCCGGGCGCGTCGTGCGCCGGCACGTCCTTCGCCGTCACGCGGTAGACGTCGACCGCTTCGGCGATGTTCTTCAACTGCTGCCGGCCGAGCGGTTCGAACCCGGCCTCGACCTTGTTCCATAGCTGGGATCGAAGCGCGCCGGAGACCGCGATCCCGCCGGGCGGGGCGAGCGGCTCAAGCCGCGCCGCGATATTGACGCCGTCGCCATACACATCGCCGTCGTCGATGATGATGTCGCCGATATTGAGCCCCATACGGAACAGGCTCTGCTCGCGCTGATCGAGGGACATGTTGCGCACGCCGATTGCGCGTTGGATCGCGACGGCGCAGTTCAGCGCATCGACGGCGCTGGCGAACTCGGCGAGAAAACCGTCGCCCGTCGTCTTGAAGATACGGCCCCTGTGGGCTGAGACTTCCGGCGCGATCAGTTCGGCGTGAACCTGCTTCAGCCGCGTGAGCGTCCCCGTTTCGTCGGCCTGCATCTGGCTGCTGAAACCGACCATGTCGGCGGCAATAATGGCGGCGAGTCTGCGTTCCATAGCGGGCGACTGTACTTAAAACCGATCGGATATAAAGGCGAAACTTTTTCCTTTGCATACTGGCGCGCGCCGCGACTGCCTGCTCGATATGATCGAAGCGCGTCGTGTCGGCACACAATGACGTGATTCGGTCATGGGCCGATTTCCAGGCTCCAATCGAGAAAGCCCGTAATCGTTATAATTGTTTCCTGTGCCGATCGCCTCAGACGGCAAATATTATTCTACAAAGTCATCAAATCCCCTTCCCGAGTATATGAATTCTCAGCAGCGACTATCGCGACTAGCGTTTCCTTTGGATGTTTTATTGAAAGGAGACTCTCATGACGGCGATCGGCGTAAAGAGGCTCTTTGCGGTTCTGTTTCTCATCGCCGCCGCCGGCGCGTTCGCCGGCTGCGCGGGCGCGGGCGGTTCGGGCGCGCAGACGGGCTTCGCGAAATTCGACGGCGGCGGCGGAATCTAGGCCGCCGCGTACTCGACACCCGCATTTACGGGGTGCATGGGCTCGTTCCCGCGAATTTCACTTTAGCCCCCTCCCGACCCCTCCCCACGGTCGTTCCATCTAAGTAGAATGGCCGCGAATTTTCAGGAGCGGGAGCTGAACCATCATGACGGAAGCCTTTATCTGCGACGCGGTGCGCACGCCCATCGGCCGTTACGGCGGGGCGCTGGCCGCCGTCAGGACCGACGACCTGGGCGCGATCCCGATCAAGGCGCTGATGGAGCGCAATCCTTCCGTAGACTGGGCCGCAGTCGACGACGTGATCTACGGCTGCGCCAACCAGGCCGGCGAGGACAATCGAAACGTCGCCCGCATGGCGCTGCTGCTGGCCGGCGTGCCGGACAGCGTGCCGGGCGCGACTGTCAACCGACTCTGCGGCTCGGGCATGGATGCGACCGGCACCGCGGCACGGGCGATCAAGGCCGGCGAGACGGAGCTTGCGATCAGCGGCGGCGTTGAGAGCATGTCGCGCGCGCCGTTCGTCATGGGCAAGGCGGAGACGGCGTTCTCGCGCAGCACGGACGTCTTCGACACCACCATCGGCTGGCGCTTCGTCAACCCTATGATGAAGAAGCAATATGGCGTCGATTCGATGCCGGAGACCGGCGAGAACGTGGCCGAGGAGTTCCAGGTCACCCGCGCCGACCAGGATGCCTTTGCGCTGCGCAGCCAGCATCGCGCCGGCGCGGCGCAGGAGAACGGTTTCTTCGCATCGGAGATCGTGCCGGTCACCATCAAGCAGCGGCGCGGCGATCCGATCGTGGTGGATACCGACGAGCACCCGCGGCCGTCGACCACCCCGGAAGCACTGGCCAAGTTGCCGACTCCTTTCCGTGAGAACGGCACGGTCACCGCCGGCAACGCGTCCGGCGTAAACGACGGCGCCTGCGCGCTGATCGTCGCCTCGGAACAGGCCGCGGGCAAGTACGATCTGACGCCGCGCGCCCGGGTGATCTCGATGGCGACGGCGGGCGTGCCGCCCCGGATCATGGGCTACGGTCCCGCGCCGGCCAGCCGTAAGGCGTTGGAGAAGGCGGGCCTTTCGGTCGGCGACATGGACGTGATCGAGCTGAATGAGGCCTTCGCGGCGCAGGCGCTGGCGGTGACCCGCGACCTCGGCCTGTCGGACGATGCGGAGCACGTGAACCCGAACGGCGGCGCCATCGCGCTCGGCCATCCGCTCGGGATGAGCGGCGCCAGGCTGATCACCACCGCGGTCAACCAGCTGCACGCGACGGATGGCCGCTACGCGCTTTGCACCATGTGCATCGGCGTCGGCCAGGGCATCGCGATGGTGCTGGAGCGGGTCTAGAGGGCCGCTATTCGAAGTTCGGCTCGTACTCGCCGCATTTGTCGTCGGAGGCGAGAATGGGCCAGAGGATAGCCGTTTTCTGGGACGCTTCAGGCGAGCCGGCCGTGACCGTGGCGGCGCGGGGGGCGTGGCGCTGGCAATTGCCGAGTTGGGCCTTCTGATTCATCAGGCCGGCGTCGTCGCGGTCGAGATATTCCTCGAGCGCGTTCCAGTGTTTGCAGGACCTGCAGCCGATCATCGTCCGGACTCCCGCCAGAAAGGTGACGGGGCAGGCTAGGGCAAAGATCGTCAGGATTTCGTTAACCGGGTGAAATCGACCGGTGTCGTCTCGTTCTCGAGCCGGACCGTGCTGACCACCGGCGGCGTTTCCGCGATCACCCGGCCGCGGCGGACGACGAACAGCCGGGCCGGTTTCAGGCGGATCGCCTCGACCGGGTCGCCGGCCTGGAGCACCACCAGGTCGGCGTTGCAGCCGACCTCCAGCCCATAGCCTTCCAGGTTCAACGCTTTGGCGCCGTTCTCGGTGACCGCCGCAAACATCTGCTTCATCTGGTGGATGCCGGTCATCTGGCCGACATGCACGGCCATGCTGGCGACGTCGAGCATCTCGTAGTGGCCGAGCGAGTACCAGGGGTCCATCACGCAGTCCTGGCCGAGCGCGACATTGACGCCGTGCTCCAATAGTTCCTTTACGCGGGTCAGGCCGCGCCGTTTCGGATAGGTGTCGTGCCGGCCCTGGATGGTGATGTTGATGTTCGGGTTGGCGACAGCGTGCAGGCCGGCCTCGGCGATCAGCGGCAGCAGTTTGCTGACGTAGTAGTTGTCCATTGAATGCATGGACGTCAGGTGCGAGCCGGTGACGCGCCCGGCGAGGCCGAGCCGTTGTGTCTCAAAGGCTAGCGTCTCGACATGGCGTGACATCGGGTCGTCGGTCTCGTCGCAGTGCATGTCGACCATCAGGCCGCGCTCGGTCGCGATCTCGCAAAGTGCGCGGACGGAGGCGGCGCCGTCGGCCATGGTGCGCTCGAAGTGGGGGATGCCGCCGACCACGTCGACGCCCTTATCGAGCGCCCGGTTCAGCAACTCGTCGCAGCGGGGATAGCGCAGGTAGCCGTCCTGCGGGAAGGCGACGAGCTGCAGGTCGAGATAGGGTTTGATCTCCTCGCGGACTTCCAGCAACGCCTCGACGGCGATCAGGTCCGGGTCGCAGACATCGACATGGGTGCGGATCGCCAGCGTGCCCTGGGCGATGGCCCAACGGCAGATCTCGTGCGCCCGCTTTTTGACCTCGTCGATCTTCAGGTGCGGTTTGAGTTCGCTCCAAAGCTGGATGCCTTCCAGCAGGGTGCCGCTTTCGTTCACGCGCGGGAAGCCGAAGGTGAGGGTGGCGTCCATGTGGAAGTGGCTGTCGACGAAGGGCGGTGTGACCAGCCGGCCGGTGGCGTCGATCTCCTGCGCAGCCTCGGCCGCGATGCCCTGCGCGACCTCGACGATCTTGCCGTCGCGGCAGGCGATGTCCTGGCCGGTGCGGCCGTCCGGCAGAGTGGCGCCGCGGAGGATGAGATCCATCATTGCCTGTCCCTCCCGTTCGATTGCTAGCGCTCGCCGCGCCGGAACGGCACCAGCAGGGCCTTCGGATAGGCGGCGCGGCGCGACATCACGATCAGCGCGACGATGCTGAGCAGGTACGGCATCATCAGGTAGAACTGATAGGGTATCAGGCTCGAGGACGCTTGTTGCACGCGGATCTGCAAAGCGTCGAACGCGGCGAACAGGAACGCGCCGAGCAACGCCTTACCCGGCCGCCAGGACGCGAAGATCACCAGGGCAACGCAGATCCAGCCGCGGCCGTTGATCATCTGGAAATAGAAAGCGTCGAAGACGGAGATCGTGAGGAACGCGCCGCCGACGGCCATCAGCGCACTGCCGACCGCGACCGCGCCGGTGCGCACGGCGAAGACGTCGATGCCCTGGGCCTCGACGGCCATCGGGTTCTCGCCGACCATGCGGACGGCAAGGCCGACCGGCGTGCGATAGAGGATGTAGGCGACCACGCCGACCAGGCTCAGCGCGATGTAGGTGAGCGGCGACTGGATAAACAGGGCCGGGCCAAGCACCGGGATGTCGGCGAGCAGCGGGATCGGCAGGGGCGCGAACGGCTCGATCTTCGGCGGGGTCGTGACGCCGGGAAGCATGATCCGGAACACGAAATAGCTGAGCGACGAGGCGAGCAGGGTGATGCCGATGCCGGTGACATGCTGCGACAGGCCCATATAGACGCTGAAGCCGGCATGCAGCAGGCCGAACGACGCACCGACCATGGCGGCGAACAGTGTCGCGGTCCAGAGGTCGCCGCCCTGGTAGACCCACATCCAGGCCGACATCGCGCCGATGGTCATGATGCCTTCGATGCCGAGGTTGAGCACGCCGGCCCGTTCGCAGATCAGTTCGCCCAGGGTGCCGAAGATCAGCGGCGTCGCCATGCGCACGGTCGCGGCCCAGAAGCCGACGGTAAGGAAGAGGTCGACGACGTCCATGGTCAGCCGGCCCGCAGGCGATAGCGGGTAAACAGCGCGCTGGCGAGGACGGCCAGCAACGCCGTCGCGGTGATCACGTCGGCCAGGTAGTTGGAGATGTCCATCGCCCGACTCATGGAATCCGCGCCGTTATAGATGCCGGCGATGAAGATCGCCGCCGCGATCACGCCGAGCGGATGCAGGCCGGCCAGCATGGCGACGGCAATGCCGGTGTACCCGAAGCCCGGCGACAGATCGAGGGTCAGGTAGCCTTTCAGGCCGGCCACTTCGCAGACCCCGGCGGCGCCGGCGAGCCCGCCGCTGATCAGCGCGGTGCGGACCACGGTGGCGGTCATCGGCACGCCGGCGAATTCCGCGGCCTGCGGGTTCAGGCCGACGGCGCGGATCTCGTAACCCCAGCGAGTGAAGCGCATCAGTGCCCAGGCGAGCAGGGCGGCGAGCAGCGCGAGTATGAAACCGGCATGCAGCCGCGTTTTCTCGACCAGCAGGGGCAGGACGCCTTCATCGATCACCGGCGCGGCCTGCGGCCAGCCCATGGCCAACGGGTCCTTCCAGGGACCGAACAGCATGAAATTGACGAACAACAGCACAACGAAGTTGAGCAGCAGCGTCGTCACCACCTCGTCGACCTTGAGGTAGATCTTGAGCGCCGTCGGTACCAGCAGCAGCAGGCCGCCGGCAATGGCGCCGATCAGGAACAGGAACGGGATCATCAAGACGGGCGGCATAGTCAGCGCCCCGGTGCCGAGCCAGGTGACGGCCATGGCGCCGGCGTACAACTGCCCTTCGCCGCCGATGTTCCAGAGCTTGGCGCGAAAGGCGACGGCCGCCGCTAACCCGGTGAAGATCAACGGCGTCGCCCGGGTGAGCGTCTCGGACAGGGCGAAGCGGGAGCCGAGCGCGCCGGAGGCGAGACTGAGATAGGCGTCGATTACCGGGGCGCCGGCCCAGACGATCAAGGCGCTGCAGAGCGTCAGGGCCAGGACGATGGCGGCCAGGGGCGCGGAGGCACTGAGCCAGACCGGCGTTTCCTCTCTTGGTTCAAGCCGCATGGGATTGGTCCGCGCCGCGATCGAACGCGCCGTGCCCACTCATCGACAGGCCTAGATCGGTCAGGGTGACGTTCTCTACGGGCTGCGGCTCTGACAGCCGGCCCTGGTAGATCACCGCGATCCGGTCCGATAGGGCGAGCAGTTCCTCAAGGTCTTCGGAGATCAGCACGATGCCGGCGCCGCGGGCGCGGGCTTCGAACAGCTTTTCGTGCACATAGGCGATGGCGCCGACATCCAGGCCGCGGGTCGGCTGGTTGGCAAGGATCAGCTTGGGCTCGCGGGCCAGAACGCGGGCGAGGATCAGTTTCTGCATATTGCCGCCGGAGAGGCTGCGCACCGGCACGGCAGCGCTGGAACAGCGAATGTCGAAGCTATCGATCAGCCGGTCGGTCCAGGTGGCGATGGCGGAAAAGCCGAGCAGGCCGAAGCGAGAGAAGGGGCGGCGGCGATAATCTTCGAGGATCAGGTTTTCGCGCACCGTCATGTCTCCGACGACGCCGGTGCTGTGACGGTCTTCGGGCACGCGCCCAACGCCGCGTTCGACCATTGCCGCCGGCCCGGCACGGCGGACCGGCTCACCCAGCATTCGCAGGCTCCCTGTTTCGGGCATGACCAGGCCGCTGATCAGGTCGGCCAATGCGGACTGGCCGTTGCCGGACACGCCGGCGATGCCGATGATTTCTTGTTCCCTAACGGTCAGGTCGACGTTGTCCAGGCGCTGCCCGCCGTGCCGTCGAGAGAGACCGGCTGCCTTGATTTCCAGAACCGGCCCGCCAGCGCTGAGCGGCGTCCGTTTCGGCTCAGCGAGCGTTCTGCCGACCATCGCCGAGGCGAGTTGTTCGCGCGAGGTGGCGTCCTTGTCGAAGCTGGCGACTACGGCACCCTGGCGCAGTACGGCAATCCGGTCAGCGATGGCCATCACTTCGTTCAGCTTGTGGGAAATGAAGATCACGGACAGGCCGCGCGCCACCATGCGGCGCAGGGTGTCGAACAGACTGTCGGTCTCCTGCGGCGTCAGAACAGCGGTGGGTTCGTCGAGGATGAGGATTTTAGCGTCGCGATAGAGCGCTTTCAGGATCTCGACCCGCTGCCGTTGGCCGACGGCAAGCGAGCCGATGGTCGCGTTCGGGTCGACGGCGAGGCCGAAATCCCGTTCCAGGGCCGTCAGCCGGTCCCGAGCCTCCGCCCGGCGCTGGCGGGGCGCCCAAAGGCTTTCGGTTCCCAGCATGACGTTGTCGAGAACCGTCAGGTTGTCGGCCAGGGTGAAATGCTGATGCACCATGCCGATGCCGGCTGCGATGGAAGCCGCCGGCGATCCGTGAGGCAAAGGCTGCCCGAACACTTCGATCCGGCCCGCGTCGGCGACGTAGTGGCCGAACAGGATGTTCATCAATGTGGTTTTGCCGGCGCCGTTTTCACCGAGCAGGGCAAGGACCTCACCGCTGCCGAGGTCGAGCGAGATGTCATCGTTGGCGACCAGCGGCCCGAACCGCTTGGTAATGCCGTCCAAACGCAGAACCGGCGTCGTCATGTCGGGCGTGCTCTAAAGGTCGAGCGGCCGCCGGAGTCGACTGTCGGCACCGGCGGCCAGCCGACTAAAATGTCGACTTCGGTTCGTCGTCGTTGATGTCGACCACGAAGTCGCCGGACATGATCTTGCCTTTGACCTCCTCGACCTTGGCTTTGGCGGCGGCGGGGATGCGGTCGTCGAACTCGTAGAACGGCGACAGCGATGCGCCGCCCTTCTGCATCATCGTCCATTCCTTGTAATTCTCGGCCTTGAAGGTGCCGGCCTTGACCTGGCCGATGGCGTAGTTGAGCGCGTTCTCCATGTGCCAGAGGGCGGAGGCAACGACGACGTCCGTGCCGTTCTCCTGCTTGTTCATGTCGTTGACGTTGCCGAAGGCGATGATGCCTTTCTCGCGGGCCGCGTCGACCACGCCGGCGCGCTCGGCATAGAGCACGTCGACACCCGTCTCGACCTGGGCGAAGGCGAATTCCTTGGCCTTCGGCGGGTCGTACCAGGAACCGATGAACGAGACCTTGAACTCCACGTCCGGGTTGACCGACTTGGCGCCGGCCATGAAGGCGTGGAACAGCCGGTTGACCTCGCCGATCGGGTAGCCGCCGACCATGCCGATCTTGTTGGTTTTGGTCATCGAGCCGGCGATGATGCCCATCAGGTAGCAGGGCTCGTGAATCCAATTGTCGAACACGGAGAAGTTGCTGCCGTGCGGTCCGCCGGGATCGCCGACCACGAAGGCGACCTCGGGATAGTCGTCGGCCACCTTGCGCGCCTCCCGGCTGATGCCGAACGCCTCGCCGACGATCAGTTGGACGCCGCTCTCGGCGTATTCGCGCATGACCCGAACGTAGTCGGTGTTGGCCACCTTTTCCGAGAAGCTGTATTCGATCTCGCCGGCTTCCTTGGCGGTGGAAAGGGCACGGTGCAGCGTGCCGACCCATTTCTGTTGCACCGGCACGGTGTAGATGCCGGCGACCTTGATTTTCTCCGCCTGGGCCTGACCGGCCAATAGAAGAGCCGCCGCGCCGGCCGCGATGGCCAACGCGATGTTTTTCAATCGCTTACTCATTATGTCCTCCGACTCTTAATCTGCGTCCCTGTGGCGCTCGGCTGTGGCCGATCGCCTGCATAGCCGTCGGCTTATCGGTGCCGACGATGGGCGAAATCTTAGAGTGCGCGCTTCCGCCCAACAAGCATTGTCGACAAGCTCGACGTAAGGCAGGACGCGATTTAGGCGAATGTCGCGCGGTATGGTAATCAGGACGGCACGCTGCACACCGGAGAGGCACATGAAAGAGATCGAGTACTTCTATTCCGCCCATTCGGCTTACGCCTATCTGGGCTCCGCCCGCTTCATGCAGATCGCCGCGAACGCCGGCCGAAGCATCCGTCACAAGCCGTTCGATCTGCGCCGTGTGGTGCCGGAGGTCGGGTCCGTGCCGTTCGGTAAACGGACCGGCAAGCATCTGGCTTACTATTTCGGCCGCGAGATCGTCCGCTGGGCGGAGGAGCGCGGCGCGCCGGTGATGGACGGCATTCCGACACATCATTCGAAGGATATGACGCTGCCCAACTGCATGCTGATCGCCGGCGTGAGCCAAGGCCACAATATCGACCGGCTGGCCCACGCCATGCTGGAACAACACTGGCGGGATGATGCCGATCTGGCCGACGCGCCGACCCTGGCCAGAATGGCCCGCGAGGTCGGGCTCGAGCCGGAGCCGCTGCTGGAAGCCGCGTGCTCGTCCGACGTTGTTGCAACCTACGAAGCCAACACGAAGGAAGCGATCGATCGATCGGTCTTCGGGTCGCCGGCCTATTTCGTGGACGGCGACATGTTCTACGGTCAGGATCGGCTGGAGATGGTGGAGCGTGCCCTGCGCAAGCCTTACGCGGGGGCGCCGTTCAGCGGTTAGCAGCGCTGGAGCAGGGGCATGGCGCCGATGCAACGCCGGGAGCCGAATATCTCCGCGGCCTGGCCGACGCTCGGCGTGGCGGTCGCCGCCGTTCTCTGGGGTATCTGGTGGATACCGCTCAGGGCGCTGGAGGCGGCCGGTCTGTCCGGCGACTGGTCCAGTGTCTTCGTCTACACGGTTGCGGCGGTCGCGCTGCTGCCGGTCGCGCTTGCGCGACGCGAGCGGTTTCTGGTTGGCGGGTGGCCGGTGGCCGCCGCCGGCATCCTCTACGGCGCCGCCCTGGTCACCTGGAACCACGCCCTGATTACCGGCGAAGTGGTCCGCGTCTCGCTCCTGTTTTATCTGATGCCGGTCTGGGCGACGTTGCTGGGCGCGGTTTTCTTAAGCGAACGGTTGACCGCCTACCGCGTCGCCGCAGTTGCCTGCGGTCTTGCCGGTGCGGCGGTCGTGCTGGGTATCGAGGGCGGGTTCCCGACGCCGCGTAACGTTGGTGAGTGGATGGCGCTGGCCTCCGGCATGTTGTTCGCCCTGTCGGTTACCTACGCACGCAGCGCCGGCGGTGGCGGTTGGTTCGAAGGCACCTATCTGGCGCTGCCGTCGGCGGCGGTCTTCGCCATCATCCTTGTCTATTTCAGCCCGTCGGGACCGGGCCTGTCGGCCGGTGCGATCTGGCCGATATTTCCGGCATTGCTGTTGGCCGTTCTGTTCTGGCACGTGCCGAGCATCGGCCTGACGCTCTGGGGCGCCGGGCATCTGGGTCCGGCCAGGGTCTCGATCCTGATGCTGCTGGAGATCGTGGCGGCGGCCGGCAGCGCGGCTTTATTCGCCGGCGAGCCGTTCGGCTGGCGGGAGGCGGTCGGCTGTCTGCTGATCCTGGGATCGGGGGCGTTTGAGTGGTTGGCCTTCCGACGACCGACGATTTCAGAATCGATGACTGTCAAGTCATGATGAAGGGCTGCCAATTTTTAGCAAAACTTCTTTTCCTTTTCTGAATTCTTCTTCATTTATTAGGCCAAGCTCGAAGAAGTTTTGCAAGTTCTCTAGTTTTGTCTGAGTTGGGCTCGGAGTTCCGGAGTCGATCGGATTTCCGCCGATGATGCCTTCGGTGGCGGTTAGCTCTTTATCTATGAGTTCGAAGGATTGTTGCTGCAGAATGGCCAAGCGGTCGCTGAAATCTTGTGGTTCAAGTATACCGTTCAAATATGCTTGGCATAAACTGTAGGATCCATCCCTATAGAACATAATGCCCTGACTGCGTCTTGTTAGCTCTTTTACGGCAGTCGTGAGACTCTTAGCCGTTTCACCCTTTAGCGACCCACCCTGCTCACTGATTCTAGCGCTCGCTTCCAGTAGAACGCTCAAATTGGAAGCGATGTTCTCCGCAGCGTCCGGAGACGGTTCGGCACAAAACCGTACTGGATTTTCGTTGTTGAGCGCCACGAGAATTGTTCTTCGTTGCGCGGTAGTGGCAAGTGTTCCAAGCACAACGTTTTCGGAGTTCTTCATTTCATGTTGCAGAATCGGTTGATTGTTTTGGTCGGTGAACCAAGCGGCACCACATGCCGACAGAACAGGTATCATTAGGACCACGCACAGGTTCCGATATCTAACCGAATACATCAGCGCTCTCCCCAGATTTTGATTGAGTTGCGTTCTATTCGACGCGTCACAAGATATAAAAATACATAGATGCAATACATCGTATGATAGCATATTGCTATTATAAAGGGAAAAATTCTACATAAATAGTTATCTTTAGGTGAGTTTCCTGGGGCTGCGAGAACAACCCAATTGTTCCAGCTGTATCCTGAGCCCCAACCAAGTGGCGAATTTCGGACAATGGCGGTCGTTCCCGTGGCCTGCGGCCGGCAGCTTTTGCTGCAACCGGACAGCTAATATGATGGACAGGGGGAGCGGCTGGGCCCTGTTCGGGAGGCCAGCGATGGAGACACATACGCGCGCGATGGTGATCGGCCGAGCCGTGGCGGGGGTGCCTACGGCCACGTGGTCGGCAAGAGCCTGGCGCTCGCCAATGTGAAACACGAGGTCGCAGACGAAGGTGCGGTGCGACGGTGATTTCGGATTCGCCTTACGATCCGGAGAATACGAATCTGCGGGTTTAAGCGCTTTGTGGCAGTCGTCCTTCGACAGGCTCGGGATGATGCTTCGACAGGCTCCGGCCCTGATCCTGAGCGTGTCGAAGGGCGGCTGCCCAAACCGTCAGGTCAGAACCAGCGGTACGCCTTTCGTAACGACAATGGTGTGCTCGAACTGGGCGGAAAGCGCGCCGTCGGCGGTCTTCAGGGTCCAGCCGTCTTCGGCCTCGACCATCCGGCCGTTGCCCGGGGTCAGGAACGGTTCGATGGTGATTACCAGGCCGCGGGTGAGTTTCTCCCGCGCGTTACGGTCGTAGGTGTTGGACACGGTCGGCGGCTCGTGGATGAAACGGCCGACGCCGTGACCGTTCAGTCCTTCGACAATACTGTAGCCGCCGCGTTTGGCGACTGTTTCGACGGCCTTGCCGATGGCGTTGATCGGACGGCCGGCGCGGGCGGTGTAGATCGCACGTTTCAATGCCTCCCGCGTGCTGTCCAGCAGCCGGATCGTTGTCTCCGGGACCCGGCCGACGGGAAAGCTGGCGCCGGTGTCGGCCCAATAGCCGTTGCGTTCGGCGGAGACGTCTATATTGACCAGGTCGCCTTCCGCCAGCGCGCGGTCGCCGGGGATGCCGTGCGCCGCTTCGTCATTGATGCTGATGCAGGTATTGCCGGGAAAGCCGTAGGCAAGCCGCGGGGCGGAGCGGGCGCCGCGCCGGGTCAGCTCGGTGGCGCCGATCTCGTCCAACTCGGCGGTGGTGATGCCGGGCCGGACGGCGCGGCCCATCTCGTCAATGGTCTCGCGGACGATGGCGCCGATCTCTTTCAGCGCCGTCAGGTCGTCGTCGTTGTCTATGGTCATGCGGAGAACCTAGGGACCGGGGACGTTCGGCGCAAGTCTACTGGCGCCGCCGGCCGCCGCGCCGCCGTCGCATCCCTTCGTCCGGTGCGACGGCTTTGCGTTCCGGCAGATCGACGATTTTCTCGAGGTTCGGGAACGGCGTGCTGGCGTGGGGCAGGGCCATGGCGTCGACGAAATGGGCCTGGAAGTTCGGTTCGACGGCAGTCTCGATCTTTTCGATATCCATGACCACGCGCTCGATCTCGCGCCGGGCCTGGTTGTTCAAGAGCGCGATGCGCGCGCCGGTGCCGGCGGCGTTGCCGGCCGAGGCGACGCGGTCGAGGTCGCAGTCTGGGATCAGCCCAAGGATCATCGCGTACTTCACGTCGATATGGCTGCCGAACGCGCCGGCGAGCGTAATGCGGTCGACATGGTCGACGCCGACCCGGTCCATCAAGAGCTTGGCGCCGGCGTAGAGGGCGGCCTTGGCGAGCTGGATCGCGCGCACGTCGTTCTGGATGATGCGGATTTCCGGCTCGCCGGCGCGCATCAGGTAGGAATGGGTGCGGCCCTGCTGTTCGATACGTGGGCTACGCGCCGCCGCGGCGCCGTCGATGGTGCCGTCCGCCGCTAGGACCCCGGCGAGATACAGCTCCGCCAGCGCCTCGATGATGCCGGAGCCGCAGATGCCTGTGACGCCGGTCCGGCGCGTCGCCTCGTCGAAGCCCGGCTCGTCGGACCAGAGGTCGCAGCCGATCACGCGGTAACGCGGCTCCAGGGTTTCGCGGTCGATGCGCACCCGCTCGATCGCGCCGGGGGCTGCGCGCTGGCCGGACAGGATCTGCGCGCCTTCGAAGGCCGGGCCGGTCGGCGAGGAGGCGGCGAGCAGTCGGTCCTTGTTGCCGAGCACGATCTCCGCGTTGGTGCCGACATCGACCAGCAGGATCACCTCGTCGCGCTGATAAGGCGCTTCGGACAGCACCACGCCGGCGGCGTCCGCCCCGACATGACCGGCGATGCAGGGCAGCACGTAGACCCGGCCGTTGGGGTGGATCTCCAGGTCCAGTTCCGTGGCCCAGAGGGTGATGGCCTGATTGCTGGCGAGCGCGAACGGCGCGCCACCCAATTCGGTCGGGTCGATGCCGAGCAGCAGGTGATGCATGATCGGGTTGCCGACGAAGGTCGCTTCCAGGATCTCATCGCGGCTGATTTCATTTTGCTCGACGATCTGGCCGATCAGGTCGTTCAGCGCTTCGCGCACCGCGGCGGTCAGTTCCTTCTCGCCGCCGGGGTTCATCATCACATAGGAAACCCGGCTCATCAGGTCCTCGCCGAAGCGGATCTGCGGGTTCATCAGGCCTTCGGAGGCGACGACCTCGCCGGTCGCCAGATTGCAGAGATGGGCGGCGATGGTGGTGGAGCCGACGTCGACCGCCAGTCCGAAGGCGCGGTCGTGGAAACCGGGCCAGGCGGCGATCAGCCGGCTGCCGTCATGCACCGCCACCGTGATCTTCCAGTCGCCGTCGCGCAGCGCCTTTTGCAGGGCCTGCAGGGCGCGGAGGTCGCAGGCAGGCGGTTCGATATCCCACTGCTGCAGCAGAGCGCGCTGGACCCGTTCCAGGTCGCCGGTGGGTTTATGCATATCCGGCTCTTCGACCTCCAGGTAGTGCAACCGCACCACCGGGTCGATTTCGATCTGGCGGGCCTCGGCGCGCTTGCGCACCACCTGTTTGTGCACCTGACTGTCGGGCGGTACGTCGATCACGACGTCGCCACGGAGTTCGGCCTGGCAGCCGAGACGGCGGCCCGGTTTGAGGCCGCGCCGCGTGTCGTAGCGCGCTTCGACCTCGCCGGACGGGCTTAAGCTTTCTGCATGGCTGGAGATGCCGTGCTTGGCGAAGCTGCCCTCGCTGACCAGAACCTGGCAACGGCCGCAGATACCGCGGCCGCCGCAGACGGAATCCAGATCGACGCCCAAGCTGCGCGCCGCGGCAAGAATATCCGTGCCGAGCGGAAAGCGGCCGCGTTTGCCCGAGGGGGTAAAGACGATGAGGGCGTCTTCGGCCACGGCTGCTCTAAGCCCTGCGGCGGCGGCGTTCGCGCCCGCCGCGCGCGCCTTCGGCCCCCTCGGCCGCGGGCTCGCGGAACTTCTTGATCCAACGGCGACAGTCCGGGTCGTGGCCCATCATCACGTCGGCGCCCATCACGCCGGTCATTTCTTCCGCATGCAGCGGGTTCATGATCGCCGACGTCATACCGGCGCCGATCGCCATCGACAGGAACGCGGCGTTCATGCCATGCCGGTTGGGCAGGCCGAAGCTGACGTTGGACGCGCCGCAGGTGGTGTTGACGCCAAGCTCGTTGCGCAGGCGGCCGATCAGCCGCAGCGCCGAGCGGCCGGCCTGGCCCAGCGCGCCGACCGGCATGATCAATGGGTCGACCACGATGTCGGCGGCCGGGATGCCGAAATCCGCCGCCCGCTCGACGATCTTCTTGGCGACGTCGTAGCGCACGTCCGGGTCTTCCGAGATGCCCGTCTCGTCGTTGGAGATCGCGACCACGGCGGCGCCGTACTTCTTGATCAACGGGAGGACTGCTTCCAGCCGCTCTTCCTCGCCGGTCACGGAATTGACCAGCGGCTTGCCCTGATAGACGGCGAGCCCGGCTTCCAACGCTTCGACGATCGAGGAGTCGATGGAGAGCGGCACGTCGGTCAGCGACTGCACCAACTGGATCGATTCGGCCAAAATCTTCGGCTCGTCGGCGAGTGGGATGCCGGCGTTCACGTCCAGCATATGCGCACCGGCCTCGACCTGCGCCAGCGTGTCGGCCTGGACCCGCGAATAATCGCCGGCCGCCATCTCGGCCGCCAGCAGCTTGCGCCCGGTCGGGTTGATCCGCTCTCCGATCACGCAGAACGGCCGGTCGAAGCCGATCACCACCTCTTTGGTGGCTGAGCTGACAATGGTGTCGGTCATGGTTGGGACACTCCTAAGGCTACGGGTAGCCGGTTTTCAATCATGTGCCGTCGACGCCGCCGGCAGCGACAAGCGTGGTCAAGCGGTCGTCGTCATAGTCCGTTTCCAGACGCTCCGCGGCCTTTGCGGCTTCGTCCTCGAGGTCGTCGCCGCATTCAACCGGGTCGGCGCGGCGCCAGTGTTCCAGATAGGCATCGCTGTCGCGCAGCCGCGCCTTCATGGCGGCGCGGTCGATGGCTTCCTGGAAGCGGTCGCTGAGTTGGCGTTTGGCCGACTTGCGTCCGGCCTTGACGATCACCTGGGCCGGAATGTCTCGCCAGTAAACCACGATCAATTGCGCCACGATTAAACGCCCTGGCCTGCGGTCTGCATGAAGCTCGCCAGCTCGCCATAGCCGGTGAAGCGGTATTCGTAAGCGAGACCGAGCTGTTCGGCGGCGGCTTCGGCTTGTTGCTGAAGGCCGGTGTCTTCGGTCTGCGCCAGGTAAACCACCTTGGAGTAGTTGCCGAAGAACGCATCCAGCAGTTCCGGATGCCGGTCGATGCCCAAGCCTTCGATGACAAGCTTGTCGAAGTGCCGCGCCAGGTAATCGGTGAGGTAGAAGCAGGTCGGGTCGGCATCGTGACCGGCGTCGAATTGGTCGAGGCCGGAATAGAACGCGTAGCAGTGCGGGCCGGCAATGCGTTCCACGCCTTCCTCCTCCAGCACCCGGTCGAGCAGGCCGCCCGTGCCGCAATCGGCGTAGAGAACGAAGATGCGGTCGTAGTCGCGCCGCGCGGCCCGGATCTTCTCGCGGACGGCGTCGGGAATGAGTTGAGGTGCGTTATGCAGCTTGGCCGGCAGGCATGTTACCGACATGTGTTGCCAGTCGTTGACGCGGATCAGGTCGACCACCTCGCGCGCCAGGGCGCCGCAGGCGATCAGCAGCGTTTTAGGCGCCTCCGGCATGGCATTGTTCCGAAGTTAGTCGCCGATCTTACTCGGCGGCGACCATACCGGCGCGCTGGTTGTGCCGGCGGTCGATGAAAGCCGCCGCCGTCTCCACCGCCACCGCGGCGTCGCGGCAATAGGCGTCCGCGCCGATGGCATCTGCGAAGGCCTCGTTCAGCGGCGCGCCGCCGACCAGCACGATATAGTCGTCGCGGATGCCCTTTTCCTTCATGGTGTCGATGACGACCTTCATGTAGGGCATGGTGGTGGTGAGCAAAGCCGACATGCCGAGGATGTCCGGCTTATGCTCTTCCAGCGCGGCCAGATAGTTCTCGACCGGGTTGTTGATGCCGAGGTCGATAACGTCGAAGCCGGCGCCTTCCATCATCATCCCGACCAGGTTCTTGCCGATATCGTGGATGTCGCCCTTGACGGTGCCGATCACCATCTTGCCGAGCTTCGGCGCGCCGGTCTCGGCGAGCAGCGGGCGCAGAATGGCCATCCCGCCCTTCATGGAGTTGGCGGCCAGCAGCACCTCCGGCACGAACAGAATACCGTCGCGGAAATCGATGCCGACGATCCGCATGCCCTCGACCAAAGCCTTGGTCAGCACGTCGTAGGGGACCCAGCCGCGTTCCAGCAGGATGTTGACGCCCTCTTCGACCTCTTCCTTCAGGCCGTCATAGAGGTCGTCATGCATTTGCTTGACCAGCTCGTCGTCGTCCAGCGAGCGAAGGTCGAGATCGTCATCCGTCGTCATGGCCCAATCCTCAACAAATCGAAGGCACAACAGACTTCCCCATTCTGTCCGTAAATTCATAGGGTTACCGGGCATTAGCCACTGCGCTGCGGGCGACTTTCCCTGGCCGAATTGCGACAGGATTAATGGATTTCGGGGGCCGGTCGGATGTGCAGGTGCTATGCATCGCTGGCCATTGACGAAATCGCGCTACCGACCCACTTTGCTTTCGCCCCGCCGTTCGGCCTATTAATGACCGGTTAAACAAAGGCGGGAACATAAGGGAGCGCCGTCAATGCCACTCGCCCAGGTCAGTCTCGACGATAAGTACACCCTGGAAAAAGGCCGGGTTTTCATCACCGGTATTCAGGCGCTGGTGCGCCTGCCGCTGATGCAGCGCCAGCGCGACCTGGCCGCGGGCCTGAACACCGGCGGGTTCATTTCCGGCTATCGCGGCTCGCCGCTCGGCGGGTACGACAGCACGCTCTGGCGCTCCAAAAAGCTGCTGGAGCAGCATCACGTCAAATTCCAGCCCGGCGTCAACGAAGATCTGGCGGCGACGGCCGTCTGGGGCACCCAGCAGATCGGCATCTTCGCCGGTGAGCAGCCGGTCTACGACGGCGTGTTCGGCATCTGGTACGGCAAGGGCCCGGGCGTCGACCGGTCCGGCGACGCGCTGAAGCACGGCAATCTGGCGGGGACGTCGCCGAACGGCGGCGTGCTGGTGTTGGCGGGCGACGATCACGGGGCTAAGTCATCCACCACCGCGCATCAGTCGGAACAGGCTCTGATCGCGGCGATGATCCCGGTTTTGTATCCGGGCACGGTTCAGGAGTATCTGGACTACGGCATGTACGGCTGGGCTCTGTCCCGCTATTCCGGCTGCTGGATCGGCATGAAATGCATGGCCGATACGGTCGAGAGCACGGCGACGGTGCCGGTCGACCCCGACGCGATGCAGCCGGTCGAACCGCAGGACTTCTCCATGCCGCCGGACGGCGTGCATATCCGCTGGCCGGACGGGGCGCTGGAGCAGGAGCGGCGGCTGATCGGCATCAAGCTGAAGGCGGTGCAGGCCTATCACCGCGCCAACAAGCTGGACCGCGTCAGCCATGCAAGTTCGCAGAAGCGGCTCGGCATCGTGTCCGCCGGCAAGGCCTGGCTGGATGTCTGTCAGGCGCTGGAACTGCTTGGCCTGACCGCCGCAGAATGCGAGCGGCTTGGGGTTTCCGTCTACAAGGTCGCGATGCCCTGGCCGTTGGAGCCGGAAGGTATTCGCGCCTTCGCCTCGGGTCAGGAAGAGCTGCTGGTGATCGAGGAAAAGCGCAGCCTGATGGAAGAGCAACTCGCGCGCGTGCTGTACGACCTGCCGCAGGAGCAACGCCCCCGTCTGGTCGGCAAGCGCGACCAGGACGGTGTGCCACTGGTGCCGGAGTTCGGCGAGTTGAGCGCCGTCGAGGTGGCCGCGATCATCGCCAGCCGTCTGCTGCCGATGACCGAGGACGAGGGCGTCGCCGGTGCCGCCGTACGCCTTAAATCCCGCACCGACGCAAGCAACAAGGAAACGGCGACGGTCGCCCGCTCGCCCTGGTTCTGCTCGGGCTGCCCGCACAATTCGTCGACCAAGGTGCCGGAAGGCAGCCGGGCGATGGCGGGCATCGGCTGCCACACCATGGCGATCTGGATGGACCGCAACACCGCCACCTATACGCATATGGGGGCGGAGGGTGCCAACTGGATCGGTCAGGCGCCGTTCACCACCACCAAGCATGTGTTCCAGAATCTCGGCGACGGCACCTATTTCCATTCCGGCCTGATGGCGATCCGCGCTGCTTCCGCGGCGAACGTCAACATCACCTATAAGATCCTTTACAACGACGCGGTGGCGATGACCGGCGGTCAGCCGGTCGAAGGCAACCTGACGCCGTGGGAGATCAGCCGTCAGGTGCATGCCGAGGGCGTGAAACAGGTGGTCGTGGTCTCCGATGAGCCGGACAAGTACCCGGCCAATGCCGACTGGGCGCCGGGCATCAGCTTCCGGCATCGCGACGACCTGGACGAGGTGCAGCACGAACTGCGCGAGGTCGAGGGCGTGACCGTACTGATTTACGACCAGACCTGCGCAGCGGAAAAACGCCGCCGGCGCAAGCGTGGCCTGTTCCCGGATCCGCCGAAGCGGGTCTTCATCAACGAGCTGGTCTGCGAGGGTTGCGGCGATTGCGGCATTGCCTCCAACTGCGTCTCCGTCAAGCCGCTGGAGACCGAGTTCGGCCGCAAGCGGCAGATCGACCAGTCGAACTGCAACAAGGATTTCTCCTGCGTCAACGGCTTCTGTCCAAGCTTCGTCACCGTGCATGGCGGGGAAGTCCGTAAAGCGGCCAAAACGCCGGCGGCGGGCGCGGCCACGGAGGTCGAGGACCCCGCGTCCGGCCTGCCGGCGCCGCAACCGGCGGCGATCGACGGCTCCTACAACGTGCTGGTCACCGGCATCGGCGGCACCGGCGTCATTACCATCGGCGCGCTGCTGGGGATGGCGGCGCATCTGGAAGGCAAAAGCGCCACGGTGCTGGACCAGACCGGTCTGGCGCAGAAGAACGGCGCGGTGATGAGTCACTTACGGCTGGCGGCGGAAGACGGCGCACTGCGCGGCGCCCGGATCAGCCACGGCCAGGCGGACCTGATCCTTGGCTGCGACATGGTGGTGGCGGCCGGCAAGGACGCGATGGCCACTATGGCGACCGGTCGAACGCGGGCGATCATCAACGACCATGTCGTGCCGATTGCCATATTCGCGCAGATGCCGGACATGCCCATGGGCGGCGAGGGCTTCATCAATCTGATCGAGCAGACCATCGGCCGCGAGTCGGTCGATTTCGTCAATGCGACGAAGCTCGCCTCCGGCCTGATGGGCGACAGCATCATGTCGAACCTGTTCATGGTCGGCTTCGCCTTGCAGAAAGGCTACCTGCCGTTGAGTGTCGACTCGGTGCAGCGGGCCATCGAGCTGAACGGCGTTGCCGTCGACGCCAACCTACGCGCGCTGGCATGGGGCAGGTTGGCGGCCGCAGATATGGGCCGTGTTGAGAATGCCATCCCGAAACCGGAAACGGCGGAGGCCGAGCAAGGTCCGGCCCAGGACCTGGAAGGCCTGTTGGCCAAACGGGTTCCGTTCCTGACCGATTACCAGAACGTAGCCTACGCAAAGCGCTATGAAGACCTGGTTCGCAAGGTCGAGGCGGCGGAACGCGCCAAAGCGCCGGGCCGGCAGGGCCTGGCCGAAGCTGCCGCACGCTACCTGTTCAAGCTGATGGCTTACAAGGACGAGTACGAAGTCGGCCGGCTCTATACCGACGGTGCGTTCATGGCCAAGCTCCGTGCTCAGTTCGACGGCGACTACAAGCTGAACTTCCATTTGGCGCCGCCGCTGATCGCGCGGCGCGATCCGATCACCGACCTGCCGCGCAAGATGACGTTCGGTCCGTGGATGTGGGTCGGCTTCAAGCTGCTGGCCAAGCTGAAGGGTCTACGCGGCACAGCGTTCGATATCTTCGGCCGCACTGAAGAGCGCCGGACGGAGCGGCAGTTGATCGCAGACTACGAGGCGATGCTCGACGAAATCGTCACTGGCCTCACGGCGGATAACCACGACACGGCGGTCAAGCTGGCCCAGGTGCCGGAACAGATCCGCGGCTTCGGCCACGTCAAGCAGCGGCATCTCGCCCAGGCCAAGCAGATGGAGCAGGCCTTGCTGTCGAAATTCCGGGGTGGTGAGGTTATGGCACAGGCGGCGGAGTAGGGGACTGAACCCTTGGCCCATCCTTCGAGACGCGTCCCTTCGGCCAGACTCTCAGGATGAGGTTTTGGTGCAATGCACAGCCTCATGCTTCGAGACGGCGCTTCGGTTAAGCCGCCGCGGCGTTGACCTCGTCCGCCGCAATGCCGACCTTGCCGGCGGTCTCCACGATCTCTTCCCAGGTGCGGTCGTCGACGGGGATGCCGTTGGCGCCGCGTTCCGCGCGGGACTTGCGTTCCGGGTCGCCGGGGACCATCACCGCCTCGACGCCCGGCGCCGGAGGTGATGCCTTGACGTGCGCCGTCATCGCATCGATCTCCCGCGCGTAGCCCTCGGCGTTGCCGGTCGCCGTCGGGTCGATGAGGATCGACAGCATGTTGTTGACGATGATTTCCTCCGTCGAGCGTTCGGGCAGGCAGGTGCCGCCGCCGGTCAGCGCGCCCGCAAGCAATTCGCAGATGAAGGCGAGACCGTAGCCCTTGTGCTCGCCGACCGACCGCAGCGCGCCGCGGGTTTCCTGGAACATCACGCCGGGGTCCAGTGTCGGGTTGCCGTCGGGATCGATCAGCGCGCCTTCCGGCGCGTCGACGCCCTTGTTGTAGGCGACGCGTATCTTGCCCATGGCGACCTTGCTGGTCGCCATGTCGAGGATCACGGGAGGATTGCCGTCGGTTGCCGGCAGCGCGGTGCAATAGGGATTGGTCGTGAAGCGTGCGTCGGAGCCGCCGAACGGCGCGACCAGCGGCCGGTGGCCCATGACATTGACGTAGTGGATCGATACCAGGCCGGCGGCGGCGCATTGCTCGCCCCAGGCGCCGATACGGCCGAGATGGTGCGAGTTGCGCAGCGCGATCAGCGCCATGCCCTGGTTCTTCGCCCGCTCGATACCCAGGTCCATCGTCTCTTCGCCGATCACCTGGCCATAGCCGCGGTTGCCGTCGACAACCAGGATCGCGCCGTTGTCGCTGATCACGCTGGCATGCTGATTGGGCTGCAACCGGCCGCGCTCGATCGAATCGATATAGGTCGGGACCATGCCGACACCATGACTGTCGTGGCCGGCCAGATTGGCCTCGACCAGGTTGCGGGCGACCTTGTTGGCCTCCGCGGCTTCCGATCCCGCCTTGAGGCAGATGGACCGGGTGATGTCTGTCAGCTTGTCGGCACTTATCAACATATACTCGCTCTCCCCTAGAGCATCATCCAGCCGACTGGATCGCAAAAGCGATTCCAGTCGGCTGGATGATGCTCTAACTCTTTAAAAGTGGAGCAATATCATCCTTTCGGATGATATTGCTCTGAACGCGGCCATTCCACCAGCGGCGCCTGGGACGGTCAAGTTATGGCGCTGGCCGAGCGGCGTACTCCCCCATAGAATGATTCGATGGGAGGATAGCCATGGCCGATATCCCGAATCCTCTGACATCGTTTCGGCTGGACGGCGACGTCGCCTTCGTGACCGGCGGCGGCAACGGCATTGGCCGGGAGATCGCCCGCGCCTTCGCCTCCGCCGGCGCGCATGTGGTGGTCGCGGACATCGAGGAGGAGGCTGCCTTAAGCGTCGCCGACGAGATCGCCGATGCTGGGCTGCGCGCCGAAGCAATGGTATTGAACGTCACCCAGGAAGACGCGGTCGGCCGGGCCTTCTCGGAGGTGATCAAAGAACATGGCAGGCTGGACGTGCTGGTCAATAACGCGGGCGTCACGATCCGCGCGCCGGCGGTCGAACTGTCGCTGGAGGACTGGAAGACGGTGAACGACGTCAATGTCACCGGTGTCTTCATCTGCGCCCGCACCGCGGCCCGGCATATGATGGCCGCCGATGGCGGGCGGATCGTCAACATCGCCTCGATCATGGGTTTTTCCGGCGGCGGGCTCTATCCGAACCCGGCCTACCACACCTCCAAAGGTGCGGTGGTCAACCTGACCCGGACGCTGGCGGTGGAATGGGCGAAGTCTCATGTGCGCGTCAACGCAGTCGCGCCCACCTGGGTCAGGACACGCTTCATCCGGCGGTTGCTGGACGATCCGGACCTGCGTAGCGAGATGGAGCGGGTGACGCCGCTCGGCCGCGTCGCCGAACCGGCGGACGTGGCGGCCGCGGCGCTCTATCTGGCGAGCCCCGCATCCGCCATGGTCACCGGCCACATCCTCGCCGTCGACGGCGGGTATCTGGCCCAATAGCTATCGGGAGAACTTGTCTTGTCCGCCTTGTCGCCGCTCTGGCCCGCTTATCTGCACCATTTCCGGCTGGATACGCCGGATCCCGAACGCCTGCTCTCGTTCTACCGGGAAGCGCTCGGTATGGAGGATCGCACTATCGGTGACGACATCTGGTGGCTGGAAGGACCGGCGCGGCGGATGATGATCGGCAAGGGCGCGGCGGAAACGGTGCCCATGGCCGCCTACGCGGTCGAGGATCGGGCCCGGCTGTCGGCGCTCCGTGCGAGGCTGGAAGAGAACGGCCAGGAAATCGAGCCCTGCCCGACGCCGATGCTGAACGGCGGCGCGTTTGCCGTGCGCAACCCGGACGGGATCGTCATGGCGTTCGGCACGCCGGAAGCGGACAGGTCGACGGGCCAGGGCCTGCCAGGGCGCTTACAGCATATCGTGTTCGCCACGACCGATACCGGGCCGCAGCGGCGCTTCTACGAAGACGTGCTCGGTTTCATTGAATCCGATCGGGTGCTGGACGAGGCGGGCGAGATTACCGCCGTGTTCCACCGGTCGGACGAAGAACACCATTCCTACGCCGCCTTCCGGGCGGATGCGGCGCGGTTCGACCATTTTGCGCTGGAAACCGGCGAGTGGAACGACGTGCGCGATTGGGCGGACCGGTTCGCGGCGATGCATGTGCCACTCTGGTGGGGCCCGGGCCGGCACGGCCCTGGTAACAACCTGTTCTTTATGGTGCGCGATCCGGACGGCAACCGGGTCGAGATTTCAGCCGAACTGGAACTGATGCCGGCGGATATGGCCTACCGCACCTGGCCGCACGAGGAGCGGACGCTCAATCTGTGGGGTCAGGGCTGGATGCGGAGCTGACGCCGGGTTGCTGTTCCAGAAGGCGTTTCGGGTGTAGCCCGGCGACGTGGCCCATGAATGGCGGGTGGATGCTGTAACCCAACAATTGCTGCATGCGCTCCGACATGGTGCGGGCTTTGTCGGGTGGAACCGCCAGGCTGAAGTTCTCTTGCTGGCGCGCCCAGGAGGCGCAGTACTGGTTGGTGATCGCCAGACGCGGCCGGTCGCTATAGTTGGCGCCGCCGCGGTGGACCAGGGTTCCCAGAAAGACGATGACCGAGCCCGCCGGCATCATCACCCGCTGTAGCTGGTCCGCCAGATCGGTGCGGTCGTCCAGGTCGGCGCTGCGACGGACGCGTTCCTCCTTCGGCCGGGTGGTGAAATCGGTCCGATAGAGCAGGCGGTTCAAGGTATCGTCGCTCCAGCGATGGCTACCGGGAATGACCTCCGTGGCGCCGTTGTCTTCGGTGAAGTCGTCGAGCGCCCAGATGGTGCTGATGCTGAAGGCGTCGCGCGGCCGGGCGCCGGGATAGAACGCGTCGTCGGTGTGCAGCGATTGCGCCGCCTCGCCCGGATGGATGTTGATCGCCTGGGCGGTGGATAGCAGGTAATTAGGCTCCAGGAAGGCGTCGATAATGGCCAAAACACGCGGATGTTCGGCCAGATCGGCGAAACGGCGCGCCTTGGAGACCAGGGTGTAGATCCGCTCGGTCAGGTAGCCCTCGAACGGGTTGCGGCCGAAACGCTCCGCTTCCAGCAGGTCCGCGAATACATTGCGCATGGCCTTAAGATCTTCCGCCGCGATCAGGTTCGGAATGATCGCGAACCCGTTTTCCCGGATTTGGCTGATGGCATCGTCATTCGTCATGTCAGACCGATCCCTGAGCTTGAGGAAGTTTGGATCGGCCATGGCCGTATGGCAACCCGCTGGCGGTCGCGTTGACAAGGTTTGGGGCGCTCCATAGCATGATTTGGCTGCATGCTCCCCAGGGAGACGCGGGTGACAAACGTGCCGAAAACGGTCGCAGGGGAGGAAAAAAGCCATGAAGGGCAAGTACATAACGGTCACGGCAGCCGACGGCGGCCAGTTCAAGGCCTACTTGAGCGAGCCGGAGCAGGGCAGCGGGCCCGGCATCGTCGTCCTGCAGGAGATTTTCGGCGTCAACGGCCATATGCGGGACGTTGCCGACTACTACGCCGAGGAAGGCTATGTGGTTCTTGTGCCGGACCTGTTCTGGCGGCTGGAGCCGGGCGTCGATCTCGGCTACCAGGACGCCGACCGGGAAAAGGCGTTCGACCTCTACCAGAAATTCGATGTCGACCAGGGCGTCGCGGACATCACCGCGACCGTCGATACCCTGAGGGCGCTGCCCAATTGCGCCGGCAAGGTCGGCGCCATCGGCTTCTGTCTCGGCGGCGCGCTCGCCTATCTGGCGGCGGCCCGGTCAGGCGTGGACTGCGCTGTCGGCTACTATGGCGTCGGCATCGAAAAGATGCTGGATCAGGCCGGCGATATCGCCTGTCCGATGACGCTGCATTTCGGCGAGTTGGACACGTATTCGCCGCCGGAGGCGATCGAGGCGATCCGCGGCGCCTTCGCCGGACGCCAGGATGTGGAGATCCACGTCTATCCGGGCGCCGATCACGGTTTCAACTGCACCGAACGGCCGGCCTATGACCGGCCGTCGGCCTGGATGGCGCATTCGCGCTCGATCGCGATGTTCCGGCGCGTGATGGGGCCGTACTACGACCTCAGCACGCTGTGGGACAAGCACACCGAGTATGAGTTCGCGACCCGCGACGTGGACGCGACCATGGCGACCATGGTGGCCGAGCCCTACGTCAATCATATCCCGACCATGACCGGCGGCGTCGGTCATGACTACCTGAAACGATTCTATAAAAACCACTTCATCCCGAAGACGCCGGCGGACACCAAGCTGATCCCGATTTCGCGGACCATCGGCGCCGACCGCGTGGTCGACGAGATGCTGTTCTGCTTCACCCACGACATAGAGATCGACTGGATGCTGCCGGGGCTTAAGCCGTCGGGCAAGTATGTGGAAATTCCGCTGGTCGCCATTGTCTGCTTCCGCGGCGACAAGCTGTATCACGAGCATATTTACTGGGATCAGGCCTCGGTGCTGGTGCAGATCGGCGCGCTCGACCCGGCCGGTCTGCCGGTCGCCGGCGTCGAGACGGCGCAGAAGCTGACGGATGAAAGCCGGCCGTCGAATACGCTGATGGCACGCTGGAAGGAGAGCGAATCGGACGCAGCGGAATAAACGCCAATAAACATAAAACAAATAACAGGGAGACAACCACAATGCCTATTCATAGAAGGCAGTTCCTTATGCATGCGGGCGCGGCCGGTGTAGCCGGCGCGTCGCTTAACTCATTGCTCTGGTCGCGACAGGCGCGCGCGGCGATCGGCGATACGCTGACCATCGCCTACCACGTGGCGCCGCCATCCTGGGACCCGACGGTCGGGCCGTCGTCGGTCAATCCCGGCCTGCAATCGATCTACAAGTCGGTGTTCGACCAGTATATCGAGCAGAACCCGGACCTGTCGTTCGGGCCCGGCATCCTGACCGAATGGGGCTGGAACGAAGACCGGACCAAAGTGTCGATGACCGTGCGCGACGGCGTCAAATGGCACGACGGCAAGGCCCTGACCGCGGAGGACGTGGTCTGGAACCTGAAGCGCGTCGCCGATCCGGAGACCGGGAACGTGGTGCAGGTGGTCTGGGCCAGCCTGGACAACTTACAGGTGGACGGCAACCGGATTACCGCCGACGTCAAGCAGTACGTGCCCGACCTGTTCAAGTGGATGGCCTTCCTCACCGGTTACCTGCTGCCGCCGCAATACTACGAGGAGGTCGGCGCCGAGGGGTTCGAGAAGAAGCCGATTGGTTCCGGCCCGTACATGGTCGACCGCTACGAGCCGAACGCCTTCCTGCGGCTGAAGCGCAACCCCGACTATTGGGGCGGCGAGCCGGCGTTCGAGAACGTGATCTTCAAGTTCGTCACCGACCCGTCCAGCCGGGTGGCCGAGATCGAAAGCGGCGGTTCCGACCTGACGTTGGAAGTGCCGTTCGAGGAGTTCGACCGCCTGAAGGCAAAAGACGGCCTGGTCGGCGTGGCGACGCCGGTCTCCGACGTGGCGCTGATTTTCTTCAACGACACTGGGCCGATGGAAGATCTCAACGTCCGCAAGGCGCTGGTGCATGCGGTCAACAAGAAAGCGATCGTCGATCGGCTGCTGCGCGGCTACGGCGTGCCGCTGGATACCCTGGAGGCGCCGGAATACGACGCCTACGACCCGGACATCAAAGTGCCGTACGATCCGGAGCTGGCCAAGACGCTGCTGGCCGAGTCCGGCTATTCGAAAGACAACCCGGTCCGCTTCAAGATCCAGGCGACCCGCGGCTACCGGCCGAAGGATTACGAGATAGTCCAGGCCGTGGTCGGCATGTGGCGCAAGGTTGGCGTCGAGGCGGAAATCGAGGTCTACGAGATCGCCAAGCATTTCGAACTGCGCGCCCAGGACAAGCTGGATCCGGCGGCGTTCTACGTCTGGGGCAACGCGTCGGGCGATCCGAACAACTCGACCGGCTTCGCCATGTTCGGTCCGTCGCCGCATTCGGTCTGGGACACAGAGGACCTGGACGGCATGCTGGCGCCGGTGATGTTCGGCGAGAAGGACGACCAGAAGCGGATGGCCGGTTGGAACAAGGCGTTGCGCTATATCGCGGAGAACGCCTACGTGCTGCCGTTGCTGCAATATGTGCAGCCGGTGGTGCACCGGGCGGAGCTTGGCTTCACGCCTTACACGGCCAATTTCGTGCTGCCGCACAAGATCACCGTCAAAGGATGACGGCGCCGCGTGTTCGTCTGGCCGGCTAGCCGGCCTTAGTCGGCCATCCGGAGGCGGCGATGTCGGCGGGATATCTGCTCAAGCGGTTGCTGCTGGCGATCCCCACCCTGTTCGGGGTGCTGGTGGTCGTGTTCGTGCTGCTGCGCGTGGTGCCGGGCGATCCGGTCACCATGATGGTCGGCCTGACCGCGTCGGAGGAGGATATCGCGCGGCTGCGCGAACTGTACGGCTTCGATAAGCCGATCTTTACGCAGTTCCTGATCTACCTGGGCGACGTGCTGCAGGGCGATCTCGGCGTATCGATCACCCGCAAGCAGGAGGTGCTCGGGCTCATCCTCGGCCGCTTGCCGGTGACCTTGGAACTGAGCCTGTTCGCGATGGCGGTCGCGCTGCTCGGCGGCATGATGCTGGGTGTGCTGGCCGTCTACCGGCCGGGACGGGGCGGGGAACTGGTCGCGGACGGCTTCTCCGGCCTTGGCCTCGCCATTCCCGATTTTCTCTGGGCGCTGATGTTCATCCTGCTGTTCGGCGTGCTGATCCCGCTGCTGCCGATTTCCGGCCAGATCGACCCGCGTCTCGGTTTCGAGCCGGCCAGCGGCTTTTACCTGTTCGAAAGCCTGCTGATCGGGGAGTTCGCCGCGTTTCAATCGGTGCTGAGCCACATGGTGCTGCCGGCGGTGGCGCTGGCGATTCCGCTGGCCGCCATTATCGCCCGAATATTGAAGTCGTCGTTGCAGGAGGTGATGACCCAGGACTACATCCTGCTGGCGCGCGCCCGCGGTTTCTCGCGGCTCCGCATCGTGCTGCGCGAGGCGTTGCAGAACGCGCTGATCCCGACGGTCACGCTCTCCGGCGTGCAGTTCACCTTCCTGGTCGGCGGCACCGTCCTGATCGAGCGGATCTTCAGCTATCCCGGCCTCGGCAACATGGCGATAGAGGCGGTGATCAACCGCGACATCCCGCTGATCCAGGGCATCGTGCTGACCTTCGCCGTGATGTTCATCGCGCTGAACCTGATCATCGATTCCACCTACGTACTGCTGAATCCCCGGGTGCGTCATGGCTGACAGGCGCGGGGCGTTGGTCAGCGCCGCGTCAGACGCCCGCGTGCTGTTCGGCGCCGCCGTGTTGCTGGCCCTGATTGTTGCCGCCGCCGCTGCGCCGCTGCTGGCGCCGCACGATCCGCTGGAACAGGACCTGCTTGCCTCGTTCCTGCCGCCGGCCTTTCAGGCGGGTGCCGATCCGGTCTTCCCGCTCGGCACCGACAGTCTCGGGCGCGACCTGCTGTCGCGATTGATCTACGGCGCCCGGGTGGCGCTGACGGTGGCGCTGGTCGCCGCCAGCCTGGCCGCACTGCTCGGCACGGCGCTCGGGCTGATCGCCGGCTATTTCGGCGGCTGGGTCGACGCGGTCATCTCCCGGCTGGTCGACGTCTGGATGGCGTTCCCGCCGGTGCTGTTGTCGATTGTGCTGGTGGCGATCATCGGCGCCGGCCTGCATTCGGTGATCATCGCCATCGTCATCATCGACTGGACGCGGTTCTGCCGCGTCGTCCGTGCCGAGGTGTTGGTGCAGCGCGAACAGGACTACGTCGCTTCGGCGGTGACCATCGGGCTCGGCCGCTGGCGCATCCTCTGGCACGAGATCCTGCCGAACCTGCTGCCATTGCTGCTGGTGCTGATCACGTTGGAAATGGGCATCGCCATCATCGTCGAGGCGATCCTGAGCTTCGTCGGGCTGTCGGTGTCCTCGGACCAGGCGACCTGGGGCGGGCTGATCCAGGAGGGGCGGCTTTATATCCATCAGGCCTGGTGGATCATGGTGCTGCCGATGGCCTGTATCATCGTCTCGGTACTCGGCCTGAATGCGCTTGGCGACGGCCTGCGCCGGACCCTCGACCCGGTGATGCGCCGATGACTGTCGCGCCGACCTTGGCTGTCGCCAGCCTGCGCCTAGATCTGGGCCACACGCCGATCCTGCGCGGCGTCGACATCGACGTGATGCCGGGCGAGGTGCATGGCCTGGTCGGCGAGTCCGGCGCCGGCAAGACCATGGTCGGCAAGGCGGTTCTGGGCATCGCGCCGGCCGGCGCGAGAATTCGCAGCGGCAGCATGACGTTCCTGCGCGAGGACCTGATCGCGATGCCGGAACGCCGCCGCCGCGACCTGCTCGGCCGGCAGATAGCGCTGATCCCGCAGGATCCGATGACGGGCCTTAATCCCGTGTTGCGCATCGACCGGCAGATGACGGACCCGCTGCGGCTGCATCTCGGTCTCGACCGCCCCGCCGCCGCGGCCAAGGCGCTGGACCTGCTGCACCAAGTACGTATCCGAGAGCCCGAGCGCGTGCTGCGGCAATATCCGCACGAACTGTCCGGCGGCATGCGGCAGCGCGTCCTGATCGCGATGGCGTTTTCCTGCCGGCCGCAGCTAATCGTCGCCGACGAACCGACCACGGCGCTGGACGTGACCGTGCAGCGCCAGATCCTGCGCCTGATCAAGGAACTGCAGGAGACTGCCGGCACCGCGATCTTGTTCATCACCCACGATCTCGGCGTCGTCTCGAAGATCTGCGACCGGGTCAGCGTGATCCATTCCGGGCGCATTCTCGAAAGCGCCGGCGTCGCCGACCTGTTCGACTTCCCGCAGCACGACTATACGCGCGCGCTGATGCGGGCGACGCCGCGCTACGACCGGCCGGGCGACCTGCTGCAACCAGTGCCGGCGGACCTCACCGCCAGACTGATCGCGGAAGCGGAGGCGCTGGATGCTTGAAGCGCGGAACCTTCGCCTCGCGCTGCCCGACCGCTCGCGCAAGCCGTTGTTCGGTCCCGCGCCGATGACCGAGATCCTGCGCGGCATCGATCTGGAGCTGGCGGCAGGCGAGTCGCTCGGCGTCGTCGGCGAGTCCGGCTCCGGCAAGACGTCGCTCGGGCGGACGCTGCTACGCCTCTACCGGCCGACCGGCGGCAGCCTGAGGTTCGAAGGCCGCGACATCGCGACCCTGGCCGAGGCCGACTTGAGGCCGCTCAGAGCCCGAATGCAGATGATCTTCCAGGACCCGATGTCGTCGCTCAACCCCCGCCAGCGGATCGCCGAGATCGTCACCCAGCCGTTGTGGGCGTTCGGCCGCGACGTCGTCGCCGATCACGTGCCGGCCTTGCTTGAGCGCGTCGGATTGACGCCGGCGCTGGCCGCGCGCTATCCGCATGAACTCAGCGGCGGGCAGCGCCAGCGGGTCGGCATCGCCCGGGCGATCGCCCTGCAGCCGAAGCTGGTGGTCGCGGACGAGATCGTGTCGGGCCTGGATGTCTCCACCCAGGCGCAGATCCTGTCGCTGCTGGCTAATTTGAAGCGCGATCTGGGTCTGGCGCTGGTTTTCATCAGCCACGACCTGTCGGTGGTGCGGGTGGTGTGCGACCGCGTGATGGTGCTCAGTCGCGGCGAAGTGATGGAGACCGGCCCGTGCGAGCGGTTGTTCAGCGCGCCGCGCCATCCCTATACTCGGGCATTGTTGGAAGCTGTGCCGCTGCCCGAAGTGGATCCGGACTGGATTCACGGCGGCCCGATAGAACAAGAAGACAACAGGGGAATAGGCATGCAGATCAAGGGAACGGTGGCGCTGGTCACCGGCACGAGCCGGGGCATCGGCCCGGAATATGTCCGCGAATTGGCGAAACGCGGCGCCGCCAAGGTCTACGCCGCGGCGCGTGACACGACCCAGATCGCGGATCTGGCTGCGGAGTTCGCCGGTACTGTCGAGGCCGTCGAATTGGATATCACCGATCCGGTCCAGGTGGCGGCCGCGGCGGAGCGCTGCGCCGACGTCCAACTGCTGATCAACAACGCCGGCATCAATCATAATACCGGCCTGATCGCGCCGACGAGCCTGGACAATGCCCGCGCCGAGATGGAGACCAACTACCTCGGCACGCTGGCCATGTGTCGTGCCTTCGCGCCGGTGCTGCAGGCGAACGGCGGCGGCGCCATCGTCAACATGCTGTCCATCCTCGCCCGCGTCTGCCTGCCTCTGATGGGATCGCTCAGCGCGTCCAAGGCGGCGGGTCTGATGATGACCCAGGGGGTGCGCGCCGAACTGGCCGGCCAGGGCACGACGGTGATTGCCGTCATGCCCGGCGCGGTGGAAACCGACATGACCCGCGACCTTCCGCCGCCGAAGATGCCGCCCGCCGATGTCGCCGTGGCGGCGCTCGACGCGGTCGAGCAGGGCGAAGAGGAGGTCTATCCCGGCGACATGGCGACCGGCATGGCGCAGGGACTGGCTGGCGATCCGAAAGCGGTGGAAAAAGAGCTGGCCGGCATCCTGCCGCAATAACCGCCGGCCAGGAGGCAACGGTGGTCAAGGCGGTTACGATCATCAGGCGGAAGACGGGAATGAGCGTCGCGGCATTCCAGGACTATTGGCGCGGGCCGCACGCCGAGATCGTCAAGGACCTGCCCGGGCTTCGCCGCTACGTACAAAGCCACCCGCTGCAGTCCGGATACGCCAAGTGCGACCTCATCCATGACGGCATCGCCGAGGTCTGGGTCGACGACATGGAGTCCCTGCGCGCAATGTCGGCATCGCCGCACTACGCCGCCGTGCAGGCGGACGAGGAGAACTTCATCGACCGCGCGACGATGGCTCTGGTCCTCACCGAGGACCATGTGATCAAGGACGACCCGGCGCCGCAGGACGGTGTCAAAGCGATTACGTTCCTCAAGCGCCGGCCGGAGATGTCCGTGCCGGACTTTCAGGCCTACTGGCGCGAGGTGCACGGCCCGATCGCGGCCGCGATTCCGGTGATGAAGCGCTATGTGCAGAGCCATACGCGCCTGGGCGGCTATCGCGACGGCCGAACGCCGCTCTACGATGGCATCGCGATCGCTTGGTTCGACAGCACCGACGCGATGCGTGTGTCGGCGACAACGGAAGAGTACGTCCGAACCCGCGCCGACGAGCCGAACTTCCTGTCGGTCGAAGACATGGCGTTCATCATCGCCCGTGAGCATGTCATTGTAGACTGAGCGCAGCCTGTCGGATGTGGTAAATGCCCGCGTTGCGGCCCGCGATGCGGTGTACTAGTGTCGATACGTATTTAGCGTAATGTCAGGAACGTACCTTGTGGCAAACCGTATTCCTGAACCGCCTGCGTAAGCAACTGCCCGAATGGGTGGCGCACGGCTGGGTCGCGCCGGAGCATCAGGCGGCGATCCTCGAGCATGCTGAAAGCAGCGCTGGCCGCGGTGTTCAACTATTGCCGATTGTGCTGGGTGTCCTAGGCGTCCTGACGCTTGGCGCCGGCGTCATTATGTTCTTCGCGGCGAATTGGGCCGGTATGGCCAAGTTGGCCAAGCTTGCGGTGCTGTTCGGCGGTATGTGGGCGGCGTACGCCGTCGCCGGATGGTTGCTGTATCGGCCGACCACGCGAGACCAAATGCTGGGCCAGGCGTTGATGTTGCTCGCCGTCATTCTGTTCGGCGCCAACATCATGCTGATCGCGCAGATCTACCATATCCAAGCACATTACCCGAACGGCGTCCTGTTCTGGTCGCTGGGCGCATTGGCCGTCGCTTACGTCGCGCCGGTGCAGCCTGTCGCGGTCGCCGGTCTGGCGCTGGCCGCGCTTTGGACCGGATTGGAAGCCGGAGACTTCGAACGTTCTCCGCACTGGGAGTTTCTGGCCGTCTGGGCCCTGTTTCTGCCGCCGCTCGTCTGGCGCGGATGGCGATACGCCGCCATGGCCGCCGCGGCCGCGTTGCTGTTTTGGAACGTAATGCTGTTCGGGTCATGGACTTGGCGTGAGCCGCAGTTACTGGCCTATCTGGTGCCTGCACAAGCGTTGGCAGCCGTTGCGCTGGTGCTGCTCGGTGTCACGGCAATGCGGCATAGGCGGTCCGTGCCGTTCGCGACGATTGTCGAGCGGACCGGGCTGATTGGTCTGGGCCTCGCTTTTCTCGCGCTGATCGAACCGTCAATTCACGGTTTGGGCGGCAATACCATGTTGGGCGGGCGCTGGCAGCGATTGGATCAGGCGCCGGCCGGCTGGATCGTCGTGACGCTGGTTGCCGGCGCCGTTGTCGCCGCGTTAGCCGCCTGGCGCTACCAGCAGCAAGCGGGTGCGCGGCGCGGCCCTGCCGGGACCTGGGCTTATGCGCTCCTGGCCGCATTGGTTGTGTTGACGATCGCGAACCTCTTCGTTCCGCCCATCAAGTCTGCGGTGTTCGCTGTCCATGGCGGATTCCTGGCGTTGAATTTTGCCGGCTTGTTGTGGCTGATCGCCGCGGGGCTGGGCCGGGGCAACCGGTTCCAGGTAAATCTCGGATTCCTGTTTTTCGCCATGAGCGTTTTGATCGTCTACTTCGAGACCTTCTGGTCATTGATGAACCGCTCCTTCTTCTTCATGGGTGGCGGCCTGCTGCTGGTGATCGGCGGTTATCTGCTGGAACGGCAGCGCCGGCGGCTGTTGCGCGGCATCGATCCGGCAGGGCAAGGAGAACCGGGCTGATGCGGCGCAGTCTCGCTCTTGTCTTCGTGGTGGTGCTGCAAACCGCGGCGCTGATCGCGATGATCGCCATGAAGCAATGGACGTTGGCGACCGGCACATTGATTGAGCTCGAGACCGTGCCCATCGACCCGCGATCGCTATTTCGTGGCGATTATGTGCGGCTTGGCTACGCCATTGGTCAACTGAACGAGGACGCCCTGGACGGCGACAACGGTTTCGCGCGTCTTGACACAATCTACGTCGTGTTGCGCGAGGGCGAAGTCTATTGGCAACCGGTGTCTCTCCACAAAGAGCGGCCGACAGCGCCGCCCGATGGCGTCGCGGTGCGTGGCCATGTCGAATACGCTTACAAGCACCATGAGACGAAGGCGAACACATTGCGCGTCCGATACGGTATCGAGAATTACTTCGTTCCCGAAGGTGAAGGCCGGGCCCTGGAGCAGCCCAAGGAAGACGAAACGATCTCGATCCAGGTGTCCGTCGACAGCTACGGCAATGCCGGCATCAAGGCGGTGCTGGTGAATGGCGAGGGACGTTACGTCGAGAAGCTTTGGTGAACGCGGCCTAGAGCAATATCCGAACGGATTGAACCAAAGGGTTCAATCCGTTCGGATGAAATTGCTCCACATCTTAATGAGTTAGAGCATCTTTATCCGATCAATCGGATCGTCGAAGCGATCCCGTTTGATCGGGTGATGCTCTAGGTCGCCAGAGGTTTTTTCGTTACTTTCTCCGGTTTGCAGCAGGTCGTGCATCATGGCGCGGAGCCGGTTCGGATCGGCCGGCTTATGCAGTACCTGGCTGCCGATTTCAGCGGCTTCAGCCAGGGCCTTCGGTGTCAGGTCGGCGGTGATGACGATCGCCGGGATGTCGCGATTGAAACGCCGCCTAAGCCTTTCGACGACCTGCGGTCCGGTTTCGCCGTCATGCAGGCTGTAGTCGGCCACAATCAGGTCGACGCCCTGCGGGTTCCCGGCGAGCAGCGTCTCCGCGGTCCTGCCGGAAGCGACGTGCGCCACGGAAAACCCCCACTCGCCGATTCGACGGCCGAGCGCCTTTGCGACCTGGCGATCGTCCTCGACGATCAGGATTCGCCGGCCGGCCATGCCGGGCATATCGGCATGCCGCCCGGCCGGATCGCGCGCGGCCCGATCGTCGTCCAGGGCTCCGAGCGGTACGTCGACGGCGAACATCGAACCTTTTCTCGGCTGCGACTGCATATGGATCTTGTGGTCCAGAAGATCCGCCATCCGTTTGGCGATCGCCAGGCCGAGTCCAAGACCGAGCGCACGGTCGCGGGTTGGATTATGGGCCTGGTAGAACTCTTCGAATATGGTTTCATGTTTGTCTTCGGGAATGCCGCGTCCGGTGTCCCAGACTTCGATCCGGAGCGCGTTTTCCCGCCGGCGGCAGCCAAGCAGCACTTGGCCGCGCCTGGTATAGCGGAGCGCATTGGTCAGGAAGTTCTGGACGATGCTGCGCAATAGCGTCTGGTCGCTTTCGATGATTGCGCCGCAGGGCACGGTGCGGAACGCAACGCCGGTATCGTCCGCGTAACGCCGCGCCTCCGCGGCCAGGCCGTCCAGCAGTTCCTGAACCGGAAAGCACGTGATGTTGGGCCTGACCGAGCCCGCGTCCAGTTTGCTGATATCCAGCAGGCTGTTCAGCATGTTCTCCATGCCGGTCTGCGACGCGACGATATCGTCGATGATCAGCCGGCGCTTTTCCATGTCGGTTGCATCCGCCAGGCTGTCGATCAAGAGTCGCATGCTGAACAACGGTTGCCTGAGGTCGTGGCTGGCGGCCGCCAGGAAGCGGGTTTTCGCGCGGTCAGCCTTTTCCGCCGCCTCCCGGGCGTCGCGTAAGGCCTGCTGCGCATTCATGATCGTCGACAGGTCGGTCAGAAAACCAACCATGCGCACTGCTTTGCCGGTTTTGTCGCGCACGACCTTGCCGCGATCCCGATACCAGCGGTATTCGCCGGAACCGTGGCGCAGGCGGTAATCGACGCTGAAGGTATCGTAGCTGGCAAGATGGGTTCGGATGTTGTGCTCCGACAGCGCATGATCGTCGGGATGAACCAGACTGCGGAAGTTGGAAATTGTCGGTCTGATGTCGTCGGGCGAATAACCGAGGATCTCGTAGAACCTCGGAGACCAGTACTCCTCATCTTTGTTGACGTCCGGCCAGTCCCATAACCCGTCGGTGGTTCCAGTTACGGCATGGGCGAAACGCTCTTCGCTTGCGAGCAGTTTCTCCCAGCGGGTTCTGTACAGAAATACGACCACTGCGGTGACCGAAATGGCGAGCACCGCGACCAAGCGGTTCGCGACCACCATACCGGTGGGTGCTTGGCCCGGCGCGGAGAGCATGTACCCGGTAAGCGTGAGGGCTGCCGTTATCGCCGCCAGGACAAGCGGCGCGTATCGACCGGGCAGCCAGAAGGCGAGAGGGATCGTCACCAGGTAGATGACGCCGTCGGCGTAGCCGAGCGGAGTCGACAGGTCGGTCGCGAACATTGCCGCGACCAGGACGGCGCAGACAGCCAGCGATAGCCGCTGATGCAGCAGACGGTTTTGCCTGAAGTCGAAACCCGCCATGTTCGTGCCCGACGCTCCCGGCTTGGTTTCCGGTCCTGCTTCCTAGTGCTCTTTCAAATAGGGTACGCCGATTGCCCTCGGCGCGACCGCCTTGCCGATGAACCCCGCCAGCAGTATCACGGTTAGCAGATACGGCAAGGCCTGAATAAACTGGACTGGTATCTGGCCGATGCCCGGCAGTTCCACGCCCTGCAGACGGACGGCGACGGCGTCCAGGAACCCGAACAGCAGGCAGGCGCCCATCACCGGCACCGGGCGCCACTTGCCGAAGATCAGTGCGGCCAGTGCGATGAAGCCTTTGCCGGCGGACATGTCCTTAATGAAGGCTGCATTGTGCGCCACCGACAGGTAAGTGCCCGCCAGCCCGCATAGGAAGCCGCAACAGAGCACCGCCCGGTAGCGCAGCCAGGTGACGGAGATGCCGGCGGTGTCGACGGCTTCCGGGCTTTCGCCGACGGCGCGGAGGCGAAGTCCAAAGCGGGTGCGGTAGAGCACCCACCAGGTCGCCGGCACGGCGAGCACCGCCAGGTAGACGATCAGGTTGTGACCGGAAATCAGTTCGGAGTAGATCGGGCCCAGCAGCGGCACGCCCGCCACGAGATCGGCGCCGGGCCAGACCAGCGGCGTGAAGCGCGCCGCCTCCGGCAGTTGCGGGGTTTGGCCGCCCTGTGCGAACCAGGCGATGCCGAGGATGACCGACAGGCCGGCGGCCAGGATGTTGACGGCGACGCCGGACACCACCTGGTTGCCGTTGTGGGTGATGCAGGCGAAACCGTGCAGCAACGCCAGCAGCATGGACGCGGCGACGCCGGCGGCAAGCCCGACGATCGGCGAGCCGGTGACATAGGCGGCCGCGGCGGCGGCGAAGGCGGCGCCCAGCATCTTGCCTTCCAGGCCGATATCGACGATGCCGGAGCGTTCCGAAAACAGGCCGGCCAGCGCCGCCAGCATCAGCGGCGTGGAAACGCGCAATGTCGCGTCGAGGATCAGGATGAACAGGCCGAAGGCTTCCATCACGCCGCTCCGACCTGCCGCCGCCTCAGGAACGGCGCTTCCAGGTAGGGCTTGAACATGAACTCCAGGGCGCCGGAGAACAGGATGACCAGTCCCTGGATCACCACGACCATGTCGCGCGTCATCTTCGGCACTTCGAAGGCGAGTTCCGCGCCACCCTGGTAGAGCGCGCCGAACAGCAGCGCCGCCAGGCAGATGCCGACCGGATGGTTGCGGCCCATCAGCGCCACCGCGATACCGACGAAGCCGTAACCGGCCGTGAAGTCGAGTAGCAGCCGGTGCTGCACGCCCATGATCTCGTTGACGCCGAGGAAACCTGCGAGGGCGCCGGAGATGCACATGGCCAGGATGATGGTGCGCGCCGGCGAAATGCCGCCGTAGACAGCGGCGGCCTCGTTGCCGCCCACCGCCCGCACCGCGTATCCCCATCGGGTATGCCAGATGAAGCCCCACATCAGCACGCAGCAGATCAGCGCCCACAGGAACGACAGGTTGAGCGGCGAGCGTGCAAACCCGATGCCGATCCAGGCCAGTGCCTCGTGCGCGAACGGCAGCCAGGCGGCTGCGTCGAACTCGCGGGTCTCCGGCGACATCTGGCCCGGCTCGATCAGCACGTTGACCATCAGGTAGACCATCAGCGTCGCGGCCAGGAAATTGAACATGATGGTGGTGATGACGATGTGGCTGCCGCGTTTGGCCTGCAGATAGGCCGGGATGAAGGCCCAGGCGCCGCCGAACAGGGCGGCCGCCGCGATTACCGACAGCAGCAGCAGGGGAAACGGCAGGAAGTCGAGATAGAGGCAGGCGAGGCCGACGCCGAGCCCGCCGATATAGGCCTGCCCTTCGCCGCCGATGTTGAACAGCCCGCAATGGAAGGCGACGGCGACGGCCAACCCGGTGAAGATAAAGTTTGTGGTGTAGTAGAGTGTGTATCCGATGGCTTCCTGGAAGCCGAATGCGCCCCACAGCAATATCTTCACGACTTCCAGCGGGTCTTCGCCGACCAGCAATACGACCAGGCCGGAGACCAGGAACGCGGCGGCCAGGTTCACCACGGGCATCGCTACAATGTAGACCCACTTGGGAACGCCGGGGGTCGGTTCCGGCCCGCTCACGGTGTCGCCTCTTGCGTCTCTGACGGGTCGATTCCGGCCATCATCAGGCCCAGCATGGTCTCGGTCGCCTCGGCCGCTGCCACCTCGCCGACGATCCGCCCGTCGAACATCACCAGGATGCGGTCGGCGAGCGACATGATCTCGTCAAGCTCGACCGATACCACCAGGATCGCTTTACCCGCGTCGCGCAGCGCGACCAGCCGGCGGTGGATGAACTCGATCGCGCCGATATCGACGCCGCGCGTCGGCTGGCCGACCAGCAGCACGTCCGGGTCGCGCTCGATCTCCCGGGCCAGTACGATCTTCTGCTGGTTGCCGCCGGAGAACCCGCCGGTCTTGAGCAGCGGATCGTCGGGCCGGACGTCGTAGAGGCCCATTTTGCCCTCGCAGTCCTTGACGACGGTGCCGCGATTCATCAACACAGGGCCGTTGTAGGCTGGGTCGTCATGGTAGCCGAGGATGGCGGACTCGTTGGCTTCGAACTGGGTCAGCAGGCCCATGCGCTGGCGATCTTCGGGCACGTGGGCGAGGCGGAGACGGCGCATCTCCTTCGGGTCGCGGCGCTGCTCCGCTGTGATCTCCGCGCCGCTCAAGCGGACGCAGCCCTGCCGGACCGGCCGGATTCCGGCCAGCGCCTCCAGCAGTTCGGACTGGCCGTTGCCGGCGACGCCGGCAATGCCGACGATCTCTCCGGCACGGACGGAAAAGCCGATATCGCGGACGCGCTCGATGCCGGCATCGTCGGCGACAGTGAGGTGTTCGACGGCCAGAGCCGGCTCGTCCGGCTGTGCGGGCTTCTTATCGACCTGCAGTAGGACCTTGCGTCCGACCATCGACTCGGCGAGCTGTTCTTTGGTGGTCTCGCTTGTGGTCAGGTGAGCGACCATCTCGCCGCGGCGCATTACGGATACGGTGTCGGTGATGGCCATGATCTCCCGCAGCTTGTGGGTGATCAGGATGACGGTGACGCCCTGCTTCCGCAGGCCGTCCAGGATGCGGAACAGATGGTCGGCTTCCTGGGGCGTCAGAACGCCGGTCGGCTCGTCCAGGATCAGGATGCGGGCGCCGCGGTAGAGCGCCTTCAGGATCTCGACCCGCTGCTGGAGGCCGACCGGCAGTGTGCCGGTGACCGCATCGATGTCGACCTCCAGGGCATAGTCCCGCTCCAGGCGCTGCAATTCGGCCCGCGCCTTGGCGACACCGGCGGCCAGCAGCGCGCCGCCCTCCGCGCCCAAGACCACGTTCTCCAGTACGGTGAAGGTATCGACCAGCATGAAATGCTGATGCACCATGCCGATCCCCGCCGCGATGGCGTCGCGTGGCGCATGAATCCGGCACGGTTCGCCGTCGATTCTGATCTCGCCGGAATCGGCCCGATAGAACCCATAGAGGATGCTCATCAGGGTCGATTTGCCGGCGCCGTTCTCGCCGACGATGCCGTGGATCGTGCCCTTCGCGACCGTCAGCGAGATATCCCGGTTGGCCTGAACCGCGCCGAACCGTTTGCTGATGCCGGTCAGTTCGATGGCCGGCGGGGCGCCTCCCTCAGGCCCCATGTCCCGTACCGCCGATCAGCCCGGACAGGAACTATCGGCCATATAGTCGTGCACCTTGATCTTGCCGGCGATGATTTCCGCTTTGGCCGCATCCAGCTTCGCCTTCATGTCGTCGCTGACCAGTTTGGCGTTGTTTTCGTCCAGCGCCCAGTCGACGCCGCTTTCCTTCAATCCGAGCGACTGGATACCGGGCTTCCAGGTGCCCTCGTTCGCGGTCTTGAATACGTTGTACGCGGCGACATCGACCCGTTTCAGCATCGAGGTCAGGACGGAACCGGGATGGATATGGTTCTGGTTGGAATCGACACCGATGCCGAGCTTGCCGCTCTCGGCGGCGGCCTGCAGCACGCCGAGGCCGGTGCCGCCGGCGGCGTGGTAGATCACGTCCGCGCCACGGTCGAACTGGGACCTGGCCAGTTCCTTACCCTTGCCGGGGTCGTTCCAGGCCGCGGGCGTGGTGCCGGTCATGTTCTGGTACACGGTCGCGTCCGGATTCGCGTGTTTGACCCCCTGTACGTAGCCGCAGGCGAATTTCCGGATCAGCGGGATATCCATGCCGCCGACGAAGCCGACCTTGCCGGTCTCGGAGGCCATCGCCGCCAGCATGCCGACCAGGAACGATCCCTCGTGCTCCTTGAAGACGATCGACTGTACGTTCGGCAGGTCGACCACCATGTCGATGATCGCGAACCTGAGGTCCGGATACTCCTTGGCGACCTTCTCCACCGCCGGCGCCTGCGCGAAACCGACGCCGACGATCGGGTCGGACCCGCGGCGGGCCATGTTGCGCATCGCCTGTTCGCGCTGAGAGGCGTTGGTTACCTCGAACTCGCGGTAGGTGATGCCGGTTTCCTTGCGGAACTTCTCGACCCCGTTGAACACGCCTTCGTTAAAGGATTTATCGAACTTGCCGCCCATGTCGAACACGACGGCGGGCTTGATATCGGCTGCGGATGCCGCTGAAGTTGACAGGACGACGGCGGCGGCGACAATGATCGCTCGGAACATATGATAACACTCCCAGTTGTGGGCGCCTCGCGTTCGGATTGCGCCTCGTTCGTTACGGGGATTGTCACACAGGATGATCGGACCGGCAACGCCGCGTGTGCCGCCGGGAGGAAATACCGATCCCGTTCAACCGGTTCCGACCGCCTCGACCGCCTGCTCGGCGCTGTCAGGCTTGAAAACGCAGAAAAAGTCGTAGCCGTCTTCCTTGAGGGCGGCGATTTGTCGGCCGAGCTTCTTCTGGCGCGGCAGCAGGGACGCAGCGTAGCCTTGTGCGCGCAGGTCATTGGCGGTCGCCACCGCGGCAGCCGGCGAGTCCGCCGGATCGACGATCAGGGCCAGCCGCCGCGTTGCCGTGTCGGCAGCCATCGCCTCTTCCTGGAGGATCGTGATCACCCGCTCGAATCCAATGGAAAAGCCGCAGGCCGGCACGTCGGTGCCGATCATCCGGCCGATCATCTTGTCGTAGCGGCCGCCGCCGGCGATGGAGAAGGGGTAGTCCTTGTAGGCGATCTCGAAGATCTGGCCCGTGTAGTACCCCATGCCGCGAACCAGAGTCGGATCGAACACGATGCGATAGCGGCCGCCGGCCGCGGCGACGACGGCGTCCATCACGTTGTCGACAGCCGTGAAAAGCTCAGGCCGGATCGTTGCGGGCAGCGCCGCCTTGGCCGCCGCGTGGTCAGCGCTTTCCGGCAGCGCCGCCAGCACCGTCATCAGCTTGCCGATGGCGTCGGCCGGATGGCCGTTGGCTTCCAGCTCCTTTCGCACGCCGTCGACGCCGACCTTGTCCAGTTTGTCCAGCGTGATGAACACGGCTTCGAACGCGCTTTCGTCGAAACCGCAGTCGCCCGCCAGGTCGGTCAGGATCCGCCGGTCGTTGAAGCGGATGACGAAATCCTGGAAGCCGATATTGAGCAGCGCGTCCGCCGTCGCCGTCAGCAGTTCGATCTCGCAGAGCTCGTTCTCGACGCCGACGATGTCGATGTCGCATTGGGTAAACTGCCGGAAGCGGCCCCGCTGCGGCCGTTCGGCGCGCCAGACCGAGCCGATCTGGATCGCCTTGAACACCCGAGGCAGTTGGCCCCGATTGTTGGCGTAATACCGGGTCAGCGGCACCGTCAGGTCGAAGCGCAGGCCCAGGTCGACCAGGTCGTCCGCGCTCGCCTGGCCGCTCAAGTCCAGCTTTTCGCCACGCTTCAGGACCTTGAAGATCAGCTTCTCGTTCTCGCCGCCCTGGCCGCTGGTCAGCAGCCCGATATTCTCCAGCGCCGGGGTCTCGATATGGCGGAAACCGTAAGTCCGATAGGTCTCCAGAATCCGGGAGAAAACGAAATCGCGGATTTCGGTTTCCTGCGGCAAGATATCCCGCATGCCGCGCGGCGGTGTGGTGCTGATCTTCATGACTGGCGACGGTTGCTAGTTTCGGCCAGCCGGAGGTGTACTGTCGTTCGCCGCCTTTGTCCAACCGGCAAACAGGGTTAACGGCCGTTTGGCGGTCTAAAGCGCGCTTTCGCGGACGTCGGCGATGCGGCTGCGCAGCGTGTCGCCGACCAGGTTGAACGACAGTACAGTCAGGAACATCACCGTCGCGGGCACGAAACTGATATGCGGCGTTTCCTGCAGATGCTCGCGGCCCTCCGCGATCATGCCGCCCCAGCTTGGCGTCGGCGACGGCACGCTCAGGCCCAGGAAGCTGAGCGCGCCCTCCACGACGATGGCGGTCGCCACGGCCACCAGGGCGAAGGCGATCACGGGCAGCACCACGTTGGGCAGGATCTCCCGGACGATGATGTAGAAGTCGCCGGCGCCCATGGCGCGGGCCGCCAGCACGAACTCCCGTTCCGCAAAATTCAGCGTGTTGGCCCGGCTGACCCGCGCGAAGGCCGGGATGAACAACAGGCCAAGCCCGACGCTGACCGTGGTCAGGCTGCCGCCGAAGATCGCCGAGAACAGCAGCAGCACGACGAGGGCGGGAAGGGCCAGCACCGTATCCATCGTGGAGACGATCATCGCCTCGACCCGGCCACGGTAATAGCCGGCCAGCAGGCCGAGGATCAGGCCGAAGAACATGCCGATCAACGGCGCGCAGAAACCGACGGTGAGCGAGACCCGCGCGCCGTAAATGATCCGGGTCAGAATATCGCGGCCCAGCACATCGGTGCCGAACCAGTGTTCCGCGCTCGGCGGTGACTGAATGCTGAGGAAATCGGCGTCGCCCGGGTCCGGCAGGCCGAGCCAACCGGCGAACACGGCGGCGCCGCCGACCAGCGACAGCCAGCCGACCGGCAGCCAGAACGAAATGCCGAGGCGTTTCGCCCGTTTCGTCGCCGCCACGGCTTCGGCGTTTTTGTCTTCCGTCGCGGCGTCGGCCGGGGCTTGATCGACCGTCGTATTAGCCACGGGCGCCCTCCACCCGAATGCGCGGGTCCAGCAGGGCATAGATCAGGTCGACCGCGAAGTTGACCAGCACATAGGCCGCGGCGATGAACGTGACGCAGCCCTGGATGACGATGAAATCGCGGGCGTAGATGGCGTTGATCAGCAGGCGGCCGACGCCGGGCAGGGCGAAAATCGACTCGATAATGATCGATCCGCCAATCAGGCTGCCGACCTGCAGGCCGAAGATCGTGATCATCGAGAACGACGACGGCCTGAGCGCATGGACCAGGATGATGCGCAAGGTCGGCAGGCCCTTGGCCCGCGCCATCGCGATGTAGTCCTGCTGCAGCACGCCGATCATGTCGGCGCGCAGCACCCGCATCAGCACTGTCCATTCGGCCAGCGCGAAGCTTAGGGCCGGCAGTATGAAGAAACGCATGTTCTCCCACAGGCCCGCCGACAAAGGCTCGTACCCCGTGGCCGGCATGATCTGCAGGAACAGGGCGAACAGGAAAATCAGCAGGATCGCCATCATGAACGGCGGGATCGACAGGCAGAAGAACGCCGCGCCGGCGATAAACCGGTCCATCACCCCACCTGGCCGATAGGCGCTGATGATCCCGAACGGCAGCGCCAGCAGCAGCGCGAAGATCTGCGCCACGATCATCAGTTGCAGCGAAACGGGAAAGCGCGAGAGGATCGCCTCCATCACCGGCTCCCCGGTGCGGAACGACTTGCCCCAATCGCCCGTGAAGACGCCGCCGAGCCAGGTGAAGTACCGGATCAGGACCGGTTCGTTGAGCCCGAGGTCTTCGCGGATCTGCTGCACCTCCTCTTCGGAGGCGTCCTGCCCGGCGATGTCGTAGGCGATATCGCCGGGCAGGATGTTGACCAGCAGGAAGGTGAGCAGGGTTACGGCGAACATCACCACAACCAGGCGGCGGAGCTTCAGAAGCGCGAACCGCATCGCCGTTACCCTTTAGCGGCCGTAGCGCTGGCTCATTGCGCGATCCAGGCGCCGGTCACATCGGCGACGCCGCTCCAGATCGTTGGAATGCCCTTGATGTTGTTACGGGTGAATACATGGTACCGGCGGCCGCCGCGATACTGGATATGGCCGGACTGATTCATGATCGCGGAGATCTCACACAGCATCTTGCCGCGGGCTTCCGGATCGGTGGCGGTGCGCTGTGCGACGACCAGTTCGTCCAATTCCGGCGTGGAGTAGCCGGTTAGGTTGTAGCTGCTCTTCGAATGATGCAGCGCAAACAGTTGCGGGCCGATATCCGCGCCGTCGGCGATCCGCCAGCCGCTGATCTGGTAGTCGTTGGTGAAGACCTTTTTCACCAAGGTGTTCTGGTCGACCGGCTCAAGCGTCAATTCCACGCCGACCTTCTTGTATAGTTGCTGCATGATCTCGCCGAGTTCCCGGCCGCGCGGCGTGGTCGTGTGGATCATGCTGATTTGGACCGGTTTGCCGTACTCGGCCAGCAACTCCTTCGCCTTCTTCGGGTCGTGGTGGCGATAGCTGGCATCGCCGCATTCGTAATGCCCGATCATCGGATGGGTGGCGAAGGGAACGGTGTCCTTCCAGGTGACCTTGATGACGGCCTCCTGGCTCCAGGCATGGCTGAGCGCCGCGCGGACGCGCGGGTCGTCCAGCGGCGGCTTGCGCGTGTTGAAGAAGGTGATCAGCGCGCCGGCGCCGTCCAGCGAATGCGTCGTAATGTCGGGGTCCTTCTTCGCCCGTACGATGGTGTTGCCGCGGTCCGTCCAGATGACGTCGACCTCGCCCGACTTGAGGCTCGCGTAGCGTGTCTGCGTGTCGGGCAGGATGCGGAAAACGACCTGATCGAGATTGATCCGATCCTTGTCCCAATAGTCCTCGTTACGCTCGACGACAATGCGGTCGCCGCCGGACCAGGACACGAAACGGAACGGTCCGGTGCCGATGGGCTCCCGGTTCTGCTTGCCGGCTTCCACGTTCTTGTGCGAAGGGATCGGGCCGCTCATCGTTCGCGTGCCCATGAACGGGAGGAACGGCAGCCAGGGGTGTTTCAGATTGAAACGCACCGTATGGTCGTCCACGACCACCGCCTCCTGGATCGAACTAATGAAGCTGCGGCTGCGCGACTTGTTCTTCGGATCGAGGATCCGGTTGTAGTGATGTGCGACGTCGGTCGCGGTGAAGGGCGTGCCGTCATGGAAATTGACGCCTTCGCGCAACTTGAAGGTCCAACTCTTCAAATCGTCGGACGCTTCCCACGACAGTGCGAGCCGCGGCGAGTTGCTGCCGTCGGGGAAATAATTGATCAGCGGCTCGTGCATGGTGACCGAAACGATCGAGCCCGACTGTCCGAGCACGCCGCCCTCGACGGCATCGAAACCGCGCACATCGGTCTCGATCGCGACCTTCAGGGTTCCGCCCTTTACCGGCGTTTCCGAAAGCGCTGTTCCGGTCGACGCCGAGACAGCCAGAATGCACGCTGCGGCGACGATCCCTGACCTACGGTGCCGACTGATACCCCGGCTTGAAACTTGCATTATTGATCCTCCCTAAGACCGATGTTTGTTATCCGGCAGCTCATCCGGCCACACGGCTTTGCTTGGTAGACGAGTATATGACCGGTCGGATAGGTCAACAACTCACGATGGTTGCGATCATGGCGGAAAGTGGGGCGGCGCCTGCTTTGCAGTGCGCCACCCACATTTCTTCCTGTCAAACGCCGTGTCGTTATTGTCCGTGCCGATCAATTTTCGATCCAGGCGCCGCTGAAGTCCGCTACGCCGCTCCAGATCGCCGGAATGCCCTTCACGTTGTTGCGCGTGAAAACGTGGTAACGGCGTCCGCCGCCGTACCGGATATGCCCGGATTCGTTGATCATCGTCGCGATCGTGCACAGGATCTTGCCGCGCTCGACCTTGTCCGTGGAAATCCTCTGGGCGACGACCAGCTTATCCATTTCCGGATCGATGTAGCCGGTCAGGTTGTAGCTGCTTTTGGAGTGGTTCAGCCCGAAGATCTGTGGGCCGATGTCGGCGCCGTCCGCGATCCGCCAGCCGCTCATTTGATAGTCCTTGGTGAACACGCGCTTTACCAGGGTGTTCTGGTCGACGGGCTCCAGGATCAGTTCGACGCCGACTTTCTTGAACAACTGTTGGGTTATTTCGCCGGTCTCCCGGCCGCGTGGTGTCGTGGTGTGGATCAAGGTCAGTTTGACCGGCTTGCCGTAGTCGGCGAGCAGTGCCTTAGCCTTTTCCGGGTCATACTTCCGATATCCGGCGTCGCCGCAGTCGTAGTGGCCGCGAAATGGATGGGTGACGAACGGCACGGTGCCTTTCCAGGTCACGTCGATCGACACCTGCTGGTTCGTGGCATGGGCGAGCGCGGCCCGTACCCGGGGGTCGTCCAACGGCGGTTTTCGCGTGTTGAGAAGACCGATCAGCGCCCCGGCGCCTTCAGCCGTAAGGGTTGTGATATCGGGATCTTTTTTGGCCCGGACAATCGTATTGCCGCGGTCGGTCCAGATCACGTCTACCTCGCCGGACTTCAGGCTCGCATACCGGGTCTGCGTATCCGGCATGATGCGGAACACGACCTTGTCCAGGTTGGCCCTGTCCTTGTCCCAATAGTCCCCGTTGCGCTCGACCACGATGCGGTCGCCGCCGGCCCAGGAAACGAACCGGAACGGTCCCGTGCCCATCGGGCTGCGGTTCTGTTTGCCGGCCTCGACGTTCTTGTGCGACGGGATCGGGCCGCTCATCGCCTGGCGCGATCCCATAAACGGCAGGAACGGCAGCCATGGATGCTTCAGGATGAAGCGTACCGTGTGGTCGTCAACGGCGACGGCCTCTTTGATCGGGCTGATGAAGCTGCGGCTGCGCGACTTGTTCTTGGGATCGAGGATCCGGTTGTAGTGATGCGCGACGTCGGTCGCGGTGAAAGGCGTGCCGTCATGGAAATTGACGCCTTCGCGCAGCTTGAAGGTCCAGCTTTTCAGGTCGTCCGAGGTTGTCCAGGACAGCGCCAGCCGCGGCGAACTGCTTCCATCGGGCGCATAATTGATCAGCGTGTCGTGAATGGCGTTGGTGACGGTGGCGCCGGACTGGCCCAGCACGCCGCCTTCGACGGCGTCGAAGCCGCGCACATCGGTTTCCAGCCCGACCTGCAGGGTGCCGCCTTTGACCGGCGTATCCGCCGCCATACCGGGCGTCGCCGCCAAGCCTGCGGCCAGCAGGCATCCGGCCAGGCAGCCCGCGATTGAATAGGCGCTCTCAAGAGTGTTCACAGCGTTTCTCCCATGTTTACCTCGTGGTCCGGCTTCGCATGCGTGCCGACCTATTATGTACTCGATGCTATTATGTTTTAGGTAAGCGGCACAACTCATCGCTGGATAGGCGCCGGCCCGCTGCACGTGCTAACCGGGATTGGTTGGGTTTTCCCACCAGGCGCGCCAGGCGCCGGCGTCATAGCCGAAGCCCCGGTCAGTCAGGGCGCTCAGGGCGCCGACCGCGTCGCCATGCAGCCAACGCGGTTCGTCCATACGGCCCAAGCGGCGGATCAGGCTCTCGATCGTGTCGTGATTGAGTTGGCCGATCGTGGCGGCCGCCCACATGGCGGCCGGCGGCGCCGCAAAGTACTTCTCGCTTGGGTTGGGCGGCGCCGACCACGGTTCGCTCAGCAGGCTTTTCGGAACCTCTCCGCTGCCGGAAACCGTCATCCCCCACAATAGAATCCACCGGCCAAGGTCGGCTGCGGGCACCGTCACCTGGCCGCCGATCAGGTCGATCGGATGGTCCGGCAATAGACCTTCCAGTCTGTCGGCAAAGAAGCGAGGCGGCGGGTTTGCCGCTGCATAGCTATAAACCGCATCGCGCAAATCCGCGCCGTGGCGACCGTAACTGGCCGGGTCGGCGAACAGCGCGTCCAGGTTGCGGCCGGCCTCGGCCCAGTCGACTTCGGCGGAGGGTTGCGGCGACGGCTCCAGCCGTGCCGCCGTTAACGTGGCCGTCATGCCGTCCGGTTTCGGCCCCCACAGAATGCCCCGGCCGTCCTCGCCGGCGCCGGTGACGAAGATCCGGCCGCCGACAACGGCCATATCCAACGGATCGCCGCCGACCACTTCATGGATGATCCGCCAGTCTTTGCCGCTCTCGCTCCGCCAGACCTGTCCGCCGCCGGCGGTTGCGCTAAGCGCCCAGAGCGCACCGTTCGCGGTAGAGAGGTCTCTGATCCGCCACCCCTCCCGCGGTCCCGAGAGCCGGTGGCTCGTTCTGCCGTCGCTCGTCCAGATCGCGATACCACGATCCTCCCGAACGCCGGCGTAGAGTCGGTCCGCAGTGGCGGTCAATCCGAATACCGATCGGTCTTCGGGCCAGCCGGGCAGGCCCTCGACGGAATCGCCATCCAGGCGCAGCAGTTGCCGCCTGTCCCGCTGGATCAGGTAACCGATTGCCAAATCGCGAACGCCGGCGAGATCGATGATCCGGCTGACCTGCCGGTTCGGCGTCGGGTGGTCGTAGACCTGCCGCCAAGTGGCGCCGCCATCCGCAGAGGCCTGCAGGCCGGCGCGCCAGGCCGACGTCGCCGCGACCAGCCGGCCGCCTGCTTCGGTCATGGCGTGGGTATGGAAGCTGCGCGCGGTGGGGATGGTCCGGTATTGCCAACGAACGCCGTCGGTGACCATGAAATGGCCCCAACCCAAACTGAACCGGGAGTCTTCGAATGGCCAATACAGCAACCCGCCCGCGACCGCGGGCTGCCCGGCGTCCTGGCTGAACAAATGCCGCTCGTAGCGCAGGTCGCCGTCGCCGGGATGGTAGCTGTAAACGTCGGCCGAATTGTGATTCCGCCCCTTCACGCTGTTGACCATCCACAGCCGGCCGGCAAATGCGATCGGGTAGGAAAGCACCGGCCAGGGGCCGATCTCGGCCAGTACGGGCAAAGTCTCCTGTGCCTGCCCTTGTGTCGGGCCGGTCAGAATGGCGGCAGCGATCAGCCCTTCGCGCACCTTGCGCGCCAGTCGCGGGATCGCGCCCGATACCAGAGCGTTTCTCCCGATGCGTGTATCTGCAGGTTTATCCACGGCAAATCAACTTGGTTACGCGGGTCCGGCTAGCTTATCATTTCAGAGTCCGAAACAAGGTCAGGGGTCGGCTGGAACCGCCGGTCTCATAAAAAAGTGAACAAGGGAGGATCGCATTGGAAGCCGATAGTGCCGAGCCGTTGCTCTCGGTCGAGGACTTAAGCACGCATTTCCAAACGCCACGTGGGCTCGTTCGCGCCGTGGACGGCGTGTCTTTCGAATTGCAGCGCGGCCGGACGCTCGGCGTCGTCGGCGAATCCGGCTCGGGTAAGTCGGTGATGGCCCGTACGCTGCTTGGGTTGTTGCCAAGCGTCGCTCGAGTTTCCGACGAAACGCAGATCTGGTTCGACAGGCAGGACCTCAGGCAATTGTCCGGCGCCGATTTCCGCAAGCTCTTGGGCCCGGAGATCGCAATGGTGTTCCAGGACCCGCTGACCTCGCTCAATCCGGTCATGACCGTCGGGGCGCAGATCGGCGAATCCCTGGTCCATCATCTCGGCATGCGGAAGTCGGAGGCGCGTAACCGCGCCATCGAACTGCTGGCCTCCGTCGGCATCCCGTTGCCGGAACAACGGGTCGGAGTCTATCCGCATCAGCTTTCCGGCGGCATGCGCCAGCGCGTCGCCATCGCCATGGCGCTGGCCTGCGAACCGAAGCTGTTGATCGCCGACGAGCCGACGACGGCGCTGGACGTTACCGTTCAGGCCGAGATTCTGGACCTGCTTCAGCGCCAGCAGCAGGAACGGCACATGGCGATGATCCTGATCACCCACGACCTGGGCGTCGTCGCCGGGCGGACCGACGACGTGGCCGTCATGTATGCCGGCAAGATCGTCGAACGCGCCCCGACCAAGGAATTGTTCGACAATATGCGTATGCCGTATACCGAGGCGCTGATGAACTCTATTCCGCGCCTCGACGATCCGCCGCATACGGTGATCCAGGCGGTCGGCGGCCGGCCGCCGGACCTGATCGACCCGCCGCGCGGCTGCCGCTTCTCGCCGCGCTGCCGCTATGCGGTCGACCGGTGCCGCACCGACCCGCCGGAACTTTCGGCGACGCCCGACCGCGCCGATCACGTATTCTCTTGCTGGTATCCGATCGACCGGTCCGAGGTGGCGGCATGAGTGCGGCCGAGGCTCTGCTGGAAGTCGACGACCTGGTCGTCGAATACGGCGCCGGCGGCGGGCGCAAGGTGCATGCCGTCTCCGGCGTTAGCTTCGAGTTGTTGCGCGGCGAAACGCTCGGACTGGTTGGCGAATCCGGCTGCGGCAAGTCGTCGGCCGGCCGCGCGCTGATGCAACTGCCGCGGCCTACCGCCGGACAGGTACGGTTGGACGGCGAAGACCTGACGCTATTGTCGGGCGAGGATCTGCGCCGCCGCCGAAGCAAGATCCAGATGATCTTTCAGGACCCGATCTCCTCGCTCAATCCCCGGCGGCGGGTGCGCGACATCATCGCGGCGCCGTTGCTGATCGCCGGCGACAAGGACAAGCAGGCGCGGGAGATGCGGGTTCGCGAACTGCTTGATGCTGTCGGGCTGGACCCGGACCAGGCGATGGACCGGCGGCCGCACGAGTTCTCCGGCGGCCAGTGCCAGCGCATCTCGATCGCACGGGCACTGATCCTCGAGCCGGAGGTGCTGATTTGCGACGAACCGGTCTCGGCACTCGACGTCTCGGTTCAGGCGCAGATCCTTAATCTGCTGCACGAGATGAAGGACCGCTACGGCCTGACCATGCTGTTCATCAGCCACGACCTCGCGGTGGTGAAGAACGTGTCCGACCGGGTCGCGGTGATGTATCTCGGGCGGATGTGCGAACTGGCGTCGTCGGAGGCGCTCTACGCCCGCCCGGCGCACCCCTATACCGCTGCGCTGTTGAGCGCGATTCCTGAGCCGGATCCGGCCAAGCCGCCGCAGCCGGTCGCGATGACATCCGGCGAACTGCCGTCGCCGCTGGATCCGCCGAGCGGTTGCCGGTTCCGCACCCGCTGTCCGCATGCGCAGGACCGCTGCGCCCAGGAAGAACCGCCGCTGGCTGAAATCGAGGCTGGCCATTACGTCGCCTGCCACTTCCCGCTATGGTCGGGTGCCGCCGCCGCGGATTGAGAGGAAAGTCATGAAAGTATTCATTGCGTCTCTGGGGACGGAGACCAACACGTTCTCCCCGTTGCCGACGGGCGAGGAGACCTTCGCCGAAACCATGCTGTTTCATGGCGACGCGACCAAATCCGATCCCTCGATCTTTTCCGGACCGCTGCATGTCTGGCGGCGTAAGACGGAGGAGATCGGTGGCAGCGTGGTGGAAAGCCTGGCCGCCTTCGCGCAGCCGGCCGGCATCACGGTCCGCTCCGTCTACGAGAGTTTCCGCGATGAGGTGATGGCCGACCTGAAGGCGGCCCTGCCGGTCGACATGGTGCTCATCTGCATGCACGGCGCGATGGTCGCCGACGGCCTCGACGATTGCGAAGGCGATACCGTGGAAGCCCTGCGGCAAATCGTCGGGCCCAACGTGCCGATCGGCCTGGAACTTGACCTGCATTGCCACGTGACGGAGCGTATGGTCGGCAATGCCAGCGCAATCATCATGTTCAAGGAATATCCGCATATCGATTTCAACGAGCGGGCGGAGGAACTGTTCGACGTTTGCCTGGCGACGGCGCGGGGCGAGGTGAAGCCGACGATGTCGCTCTACGATTGCCGCATGGTCAGCATGTGGCGCACGCCGGTGGAACCGATGCGCGGTTTCGTCGACCGGATGCAATCGCTGGAAGGTAAGGACGGCGTGCTATCGGTGTCTTTCGGTCACGGCTTCCCATGGGGCGATGTGGCGGATGTCGGCGCCAAGATGCTGGTGGTGACCGACAACGACCCGGAAAAGGGCGCGGCTTTGGCGGAGAATCTCGGCCGCCAGATCTGGGAAATGCGCGAACAGACGGCGCCGGAGCATCTGGATATCGATGCGGCGATAGACCGCGCGCTGGCAACCGACGGCGGTCCTGTGGTGCTGGCCGACGTGTCCGACAATGCCGGCGGCGGCGCGCCCAGCGATTCGACCTTCGTCCTGCGCCGGCTTCTCGAGCGCGGCGTCACCAACGTGGTGAGCGGCTGTTATTGGGATCCGGTTGCCGTGCGCATCTGTATCGAGGCGGGCGAGGGGGCGACCTTCGACTTGCGCGTCGGCGGCAAATGCGGCGTCGCCTCGGGAGACCCCGTCGACCTAACGGTCACAGTGCGGAAGATCCAGCGCGACGCGGTGCAGAGCTTCGGCCCGTCCGTTGCGCAGCTTGGCGACGCTGTCTGGGTGACGGCGGACGGCATCGACCTAGTGCTGAATACGAAGCGGACCCAGACCCTGAACCCCGATGCGTTCACCAATTTCGGCCTCGATCCTGCGGAACGCAAGATCGTGGTGGTCAAATCGACGCAGCACTTCTACGCCGGTTTCGCCCCGATTGCGGCGGACGTGCTATATGTCGCGGCGCCCGGCGCTATCGCGCCGGATTTCGCGGATATCCCGTTCACCAAACTGGACAAGCCGTTCTGGCCGAAAGTGGAAGACCCTTTCGCCGGTTGACCTGCGTCAACGCCGGACCGGGGTAACCCTGGTACTGAAATAGGCTCCAGATTGGAAGGCCGGTACCGTGACCTCGGACCACGTGGTTCAAGACCAGCGCGACGTCATCGCGTTCCTCGGCGCGCCCGCCACCCACGGCGGTGCTGAAGTCGACCGCATCGATACCCATGGAGCCGTCGTATTTCTCGTCGGCGACAGGGTTTACAAGATCAAACGCGCCGTGGCCTTCCCCTATATGGATTTCTCCACGCTGGAACGCCGGCTGGCGGCTTGCGAGGCGGAGGTCAGGCTCAACCGTCGCACCGCGCCGGAGATTTACCTGGGTATTCTGCCTATTGTCCGCGATGGCGAGGGGCGGCTTGCCCTCGGCGAGTCCGACAGCGCGCTGGAGGATGTGGTCGAGTGGGCGGTTCTGATGCGCCGGTTCGCGCAATCCGCGATCTTCGATGCGATGGCCAAGAAGGGTGCGTTGACGGACGGCCACATGCGCGACTTGGCGGAAGCCGTCTCCCGGTTCCATAGCGGCGCCGAGGCCCGGCCGATCGACGAGGCGGCGGATCGTATGCGGGCCATCGCCGAGGAGAACATTGCCGAACTGCGCGAGGATCCCGACCTGTTCGCGGCCGATGCAGTCGACGAGTTGGAAACCCGGACGCGCAAGTCGCTCGATACTCATGCCGCGCTGCTGGACCGCCGCGGGCGGGACGGCAGGGTCCGCCATTGCCATGGCGACCTGCATTTGCGGAATATTTGTTTGATCGACGGCAGCCCCGTGCTGTTCGATGCGATCGAATTCAACGACGATCTGGCGATTACGGACGTTTTCTACGACCTCGCGTTTCTGCTGATGGATCTCGACCATCGGGGCTTAAGACCGCTCGCCTCCGCCGTGCTGAACCGCTATCTGGAGCAAACGGCGGACTATGACGGACTGGCCGTGCTGGGGCTGTTCCAGTCCGTGCGCGCTGCGGTGCGCGCCAAGGTTGCTGCGAGTATGACGGCCGTGCAGGTGTCGGAACAGGCGGTGGCGGATCTGCGGGCCGAAGCGGCTGAGTACCTGCAACGCGCCGTCGGGTATCTGAAGCCGGCGCCGCCCCGGCTGGTCGCGGTCAGCGGTTTGTCGGGTACCGGCAAGACGACGCTTGCCAGGCAGATTGCCCCGGCGCTCGACCCGCCGCCGGGCGCGGTGGTTCTGCGCAGCGACGTCATCCGCAAGCAGCTTGCCGGCGTGCCGGAGACGGAGACGCTGCCGCAGGCAGCCTACAGCCGGGAGAGGTCCGCCACGGTGTACGAAACCATGTACAACCGCGCCGAAGCCATTCTGGAGGCAGGCTATTCGGTGATCGCCGACGCGGTCTTCGCCCTCCTGTCGGAGCGGCAACAGATCGAGCGGGCGGCGGCCGATGTCGGCGTGCGGTTCGACGGGCTGTGGCTGGAGGCGGAGCCGTTGGTGATGACCCGGCGGGTTGAAGACCGCGGCGCCGATGCATCGGACGCGACGGCGGATGTGGTCGCCCGGCAGCTCTGTTACGAGACCGGCCAGATCGGGTGGCCCAGGCTGGTGACCGAAGGGTTGCCCGAAAACGTGGTTCTGGCCGCCAAGGAACTGTTGGGAATCGCGGATTCTTAAGTCTTGCGTATGCAGAAGTAACGGCGGTGTTGCAGCTTCGAATTGACCGGTTCGTAACGCCTATCCGAGATAAGAAACCGGCGCGGGTCCGTTTCGTACAGTGTCAGGCGGTACCAGCCAAGCCGGCGAACCTTGATGGCGAGTGACCGCTCATCCTCTACCCGATAGTCCTCCAACGGTTCGGGGCCGGCCGGCCGCTGAAAATCGGGTTCTTCCCATCGCCGAAGCAGCGCGCGCCTGATCCATGCGGTTGCCGTTTCCGCTTCTCGACCGCGTAGAATGCCCCAGTCGCTGCCGCGAAACCCATCCAGTATGTAGTATATCGCTATGGAAAACGTGTCGAAGGCCTGCGCCGGCGACGACAGCAGGACGAGAAAGCCGTGGCTGGTTTCGAACTGGAACCGCAGCTTGCCGCGGAAGATCGACATATCGTCGATACGGCGGCCCTTATAACAAAGTGTGAGACTAGGCTGTTCCTCCCCTAGCCAGCGGAAGCCTGTATCGCGAAGCCGGCTGTGCGGCGCGTCGATACCGAATTCCTGGCGCGCCCTTCCCTGAAGCGCCTCGAAATCCGATATGTGGCTTAATAGGTCGAAGTCGGTTATCGGCTGCAAACCTGTTGGTCCCGGTAGCGTAAAGGTAACGAGCAATCATGCATGAACATCAGAGAATCCTAAGAAAGATATTGGCCTTAAGCGCAGGGCTGGTGCTGGCCTCCGCCCTGATCGCCGCCGACCTCCTGCTCTGCGCGGCAGGGCCCGGCTGGCCTTTCTTTCTGGGGTTGGCAACGCTCGCCGTCTCGGGTTTCTTCGGCGCCCGCTGGTTTCTCGCGACAGTCGAGGCGTTTACCAGTTATGACAGCCTCGGATCGCTGTTTCTCACCTTGCTTGTCTGGATCTTGGCGGTCGCTTTCATGTTGGTTCTGCTGCCGATAGTGATCGTCGTCATGTTGGTTCAATACTGGATTGCCCGAAAGCGTTTCATGGAGGAGGCGGCGGAACGGCCGGCCCCGTAACGATGCGTCAGGGCGCCCAGCGTCTCAGCAGGGTTCCGAACAGCGCCGGCCGGAACAGGAACAAGAGCGGAATGCCGGCCACGAACCCGCCGATATGGGCCCAGTAGGCCACCCCGTCGCCGCCGCCGGCCGCATGTGCGTTGAAAAGCTGCATCCCGAACCAGATCGCCAGCAGCAGCCAGGCCGGCAGGCGTACGGTCCAGAAGATGATGAAGATCGGGATCAGCGTCAGCACCCGGGCATGGGGATAGAGGATGATGTAGGCGCCGAGCACACCGGAGATCGCCCCGCTCGCCCCGATCAGCGGTATCTGGGAGGCCGGGTCGTTGAGCACGTGGGCGAACGTCGCCAGCACGCCGCATAGCAGATAGAACGCGGTGAACCGGAAGTGGCCCAGCACATCCTCGATGTTGTTCCCGAACACCCAGAGGTAGAGCATGTTGCCGATCAGGTGGAACCAGCCGCCATGCAGGAACAGCGAGGTGATCAGCGTTATCGCGGCGGGTACCTGATAGAGTTCCGGAGGCAGCCGGGCGTCGCCGGTCAACAGGGCGGGGATGGCGCCGAGGCCGAGTATTTCCCGGTGCAGAGCCCGGTCGCCCAATCCGACCTGCCACAGGAACGCCAGCACGCAGATCACGATCAGCGCAATCGTGACGAACGGAAACCGGCGTGTCGGATTCTGATCGTGCAGCGGGATCATGCGCGCATTATAGCGCCAAATTCACGCTCATAACGCCGGGATCGTCCAGGTCCGCCTTTACGCGAAATCCCAGTTCGCGGCAAAGCCCGAGCATCGCCTCGTTCTCGCGCAGCACCCGGCCGCACAGTTCGGTCAGTCCCCGGCTTCGGGCATAATCGATGATCCGTTGCATCAGCAGCCGGCCCAGGCCCATGCCCATCATCTCGTCGGCCAGAACCACCGCGTATTCCGCGCTTTCGTGGTTCGGATCGGCGGTTATCCGGACGACGCCGTAGATATTCGCCTTGCCGGCGATGCCGCGGTCCGCCAGCACCAGGGCCATTTCCCGGTCGTAATCGATTTGCGTCAGTCGCGCGGCCATCTGGTGCGTCATGTGCTTGAGCGGCGCGAAGAACCGCAGACGCACCGTTTCCGCCGACAGGTTCTGGAAGGTCTGGACCAGGACCGGCTCGTCCTCCGGGCGGATGGCGCGCAACAGCAGCGAACGCCCGTCGGCCAGGTTGACCACCTCGCGCAATTCCTGTGGATAGGGCCGGATCGCCAGGCGGCTTTCGGCCGGGCCCGTCGCCTCGGATACCTTGATCCTGGCGTCCAGGGCGATGACGCCGTTTTCATCCGCGATCAGCGGGTTGATGTCCAACTCCGCCACCTCCGCATGGTCGATGGCAAGCTGTGCGACCTTGATCAGGGTGTGGGCGATGGTGTCGAGGTCGGCGGCGGGCTGATCGCGGTAACCTTCCAGCAGCCGGTGCACCCGCGTTCGCGCCATCAGGCGGCGCGCCAGCCGCATGTTCAACGGCGGCAGCGCCAGTGACTTGTCGTCGATCACTTCCACCCCGGTGCCGCCGTGGCCGAACAGGATAACCGGCCCGAACTGCGGGTCCTCGAAGACGCCGAGGATCAATTCCTGGGCGCCCGGCCGGCGCACCATCTGCTGCACCGTGAAGCCTTCGATGCGGGCGCCCGGAAAGGCGGCGTTGATGCGGGTCAGCATCGCTTCAGCCGCGTCCTGAGCCGCGGACGGGCTTTCCAAATCCAGGGCGACCCCGCCTTTGTCCGACTTGTGCGTGATGTCGTGCGACAGGATCTTGACGGCGACCGGACAGCCGATCTCTTCCGCCATCGCCGCGACCGACGCGGCGTCGGCGGCAATCCGGGTCCGCACGGTCGGGATTCCGTAGGCCGCCAGCACGACCTTGGCTTCCGGCTCGGTCAGCATATGGCGTCCGGCCGCCAGCGCCGATGTCATCACGGCCCTGGCCGCTTCGGCGTCCGGTGCGAAATCCTCGGGAATCGATGGCGGCGTTTCCATCAGGGACGTCTGCCCGCGGCGGTAACGGACCAGTTGCATGAAGCCTTCGACCGCCTTGTTCGGCGTGTCGTAGACGGGCAGGCCGCCCGCCTCGAGCAGCTTTCGCGCGGCGTTGGCTGTTTCGCTGTCGCCGATCCAACTGGTGATGACCGGTTTCGCCGGTTTGTCGCCGGTGGTCCTCAGAACGGCCTCGGCGGCCTGAACGCTCGACGCCACCGCCGTCGGGCAATTCATGACCAGGATCGCGTCGACGTCCCGATCCTCCATCAGGATTTCAAGCGCCTTCTGATACCGCTCCCCAGGCGCGTCGCCGATGATGTCGATCGGGTTCCCCTTGCTCCAGGTCGCCGGCAGGACCTTGTCCAACCGGTCGACCGTCTCCGGAGACAGTTCGGCCAACCGACCCTCCGCATCGATCAGCGAGTCGGTCGCCAGCACGCCGAAACCGCCGCCGTTGGTCAGGATCGCCAGGCGTTCGCCGGTGATCTTCGGACTTGCCGACAGGATCTCGGCCGCGTCGAACAGGTCCTGCAGATCGGTTACCCGCAACAGGCCGGCCCGCCGGAACGCGGCGTCGAACACATCGTCGGCGCCGGCCAGCGCGCCGGTGTGCGAAGCGGCGGCTTTCGCCCCTTCGGCATGCCGGCCGGATTTCATGACGATCACCGGCTTCACGCGGCTGGCCGCCCGCGCGGCGGTCATGAACTTCCGGGCGTGGGTGACGGCCTCCATGTAGAGCAGGATCGCCGACGTGCCTGCATCGGCGGCCAGATAGTCGAGCATGTCGCCGAAGTCGACGTCCGCCATGTCGCCGATCGACACCAGATGGGAAAAGCCGATGTCGCGGGCGCCGGCCCAATCGACGATGCCGGCCAGAATCGCGCCGGATTGCGATATCAGGGCAAGCTTGCCGGGTTTGGCCGCGCCGTCGGCGAAGCTGGCGTTGAGGCCGATGCCCGGCACCATGATCCCGACGCAGTTCGGCCCGACGATGCGCAACAGATGCGGGTTGGCCGCGTCCAGCATGCTCTGCCGCAGCGTATGCTCGGTGTTCCCGTCGCTTTCCCCGAATCCGGCGGTGATCACGACGACGCCCTTGGTGCCGCGTTCGCCCAGCTCGCCGACCAGCCGGGGCACGGTCTGCGGCGGCGTGCAGATCACCGCCAGATCCGGCACTTCCGGCAAGGCCGCGACTGAAGGAAAGCAGGGCTGGCCGTCGATTTCCCGCCGCTTGGGATTGACCAGCATGATCCGGCCCTGAAACGACCCGGCCCGCAGGTTTTCTGCGATCACGGCGCCGACGGAGCCCGACCGCGCGCTCGCCCCGATCAGGGCGACCGACGACGGGTTGAAGATGGATGTCAGGTTACGGACGGTCATGTCTATGGACCGATATAGGGCTGTTTATGGACCGTTATATGACCCCTCGAGCGATTTTTTCACCCATCCGCGGCCTATGGCCGCATGCCGAAGGCGCTGGGCCCCGCCGTGCGCAACGGCGCCGCCAGATTGGCGAATTCGCAGAGCAGCGGGCGCGTGTCGCGCGGATCGATGATTTCCTCGACCCCGTAGCGTTCCGCCGTGCGGAAGGGTGACCGGACCCGGTTCAGCCGTTCCTCGATCTCGGCGCGTAAGCCAACGGGATCGTCGGCCGCCTCCAGATCCGACTTGTAAGCCGCCTCCAGCCCGCCTTCGATCGGCAGCGAGCCCCAGTCGCCGGACGGCCAGGCATAGCGGTATTGGAACCGGCTGGCGTTCGAATGGGCCGCGCCGGCGACGCCGAACGCCTTGCGGATCAGGATCGAGCACCAGGGCACCCTGGCCTGGTACAGCGCCGCCAGCGCCCGCGCGCCGTGCCGGATGGTGCCGGCCTTTTCGGCTTCCGTGCCGATCAGGAAGCCAGGGCAGTCGACCAGATGCACCACCGGCAGGTGGAATGTCTCGGCCATGTCGACGAACCGGGTAATCTTGAATGCGCCGTCCGCGGTCCAGGCGCCGCCATAGACGTAAGGGTCGGCGGCCATCACCGCGACCGGCCAGCCGTCCAGCCGCGCTAGGCCGGTGATCACCGACCGGCCATACATCTTGCCGATCTCGAAGAAAGAATCCCGGTCCAGCACGGCGTCCAGGATCTTGCGCATCTTGTAGACCTTGCGCCGGTCGCGGGGCACGGCGGAAATCAAGCTGTCGTCGCGCCGGTCGGGGTCGTCGATCGGCTCTGTGCGCGGCGCCAGGTCGTAGATCGACGACGGCAGGTACGACAGGAACTTGCGTGTCCGTTCGAACGCTTCCGCCTCGCTCTCCACCTCGTCGTCGATGGCGCCGTTCCGCGTATGAATTTCGCTGCCGCCTAACCCCTGCTTGTCGACTTCCTCGCCGACGCCCGCCACAACCGGCGGGCCGGCCACGAACATCTGCGAAAGGTCCTTGACCATCAGCGAGTAATGACAGGTTACCGCGCGCGCCGCGCCGAGGCCCGCGACCGGGCCGAGCGCCAGCGACACCACCGGCACCGTCGCCATGTTGGCAACCACCCAGTCCCAGGCCGGGTTGGCGGGCACGTAGGTGTAGCCGTCGGCCTCCAGCGATTTAACCGAGCCGCCGCCGCCGGTACCCTCGATCAGGCGCACGATCGGCAGCCGGAGCTCGTTTGCCATCTGCTCCGCCGCCACCTGCTTGGCGTGGATCGAGGCATCGGCGGCGCCGCCGCGCACGGTGAAATCGTCGGCGGCGATTACCACCGGCCGGCCATCGATCTTGCCGCGTCCGAACAGCGAGTTGGCCGGGGTCAGCTCGATCAGGTTGCCGTTCTCGTCGTACGCTGCCTTGCCGCTGATCGCACCGGTCTCGTGGAAACTGTTCGCATCCAGCAGAGCGTCGATCCGTTCGCGCACCAGCATTCGGCCGGCATCGCGCTGCCGCTTGATCTTGTCCGGTCCGCCCATCCGCCGCGCGAATTCCTCGCGCTGCCGCAGTTCGTCGATTTCCTTCTGCCAACTCATGATCGGTTCCTATTGATCGGGCCCGGCCACCCGCTCCCCCGTCCCAACCACCCACACGAGGGTACCCTATGGGTGGTTGGGACGGGGGAGCGGTTGGCCGGGCCAATTCTAAAAAGCCTCACTACTCGGTCAGTTGACCGATCTCGGACTGGTTCAGGCCGACCATCTGCGCGGCCTCGATGATCGAATTCCAGGTCGTGTCGTCCAGCGGCACGCCATCCGTGCGGCGCGCTGCCGCCGTGGCCCGTTCCGGGTCGCCGGGTAGCAGGATTTCCCCGCCCGGCGTTGCCGGCGGCGAGCCTTTCACCCATTCCATGAAGCGCTCCGTCTCCTGCGCCAGGTAAGCTTGATCCGCGAAGCTCGACGGGTCGATGTAGACGGACAGCATGTTGTTCGCCAGCCGGGTCACCCCCGGCGCGGTGCAGCCGCCGCCGCTAAGCGCGCCAGCCAGCAGGTCGATCATGAAGCAAAGGCCGGATCCCTTGTGCAATCCGAAGGCCGTGATCGCGCCCGGCGGGTCGGCGTAAAGCGCGGCCGGGTCCCGGGTCGGCCGGCCCTGATTGTCCATCAGCGATCCTTCCGGCACCTCGACGCCTTTGTTGTTGGCGACGAAGACCTTGCCCTCGGCGATGAACGCGGTGGCGGCGTCGAAGATGACCGGCGGGCCGTCGGCGCGCGGCACGCCGATCGCGATCGGGTTGGTCGATAGCCGAGCATCGGTGCCGCCGAAAGGGGCGACCTTCATCCCTAAGCCCGACGTGTTGACCAGATGCATCGATACGATGCCCTGCTCGGCCGCCTGTTCCGCCCAGGCGCCGATCCGTCCCAGATGACCGCAATTGCGCAGCGCGATCAGCGAGACACCGGATTTTTGCGCCTTCTCGACGCCCAATACCACCGCCGCGCCGCCCAGCGACTGTCCGAATCCGAAGTTGCCGTCGGCGACGGCCAGGCTGTCGGTCTCCATCGTCACGGTCAGCGATGCGTTGGCGAGCAGGTTGCCGTCCTGCATATACTGCACGTAACGGATCACCCGCGCGACGCCGTGGCTGTCGTGACCCATCAGGTTGGCGTCTACCAGATGCGACGCGATTTCCTGCGCCTCTTTCTCTTCGCTACCGGCGCGGCGAAAGATCGCCTCGATCAGGCGCGTCAGCGCGCCGCTTTCAATCTGTTTCGCCATTACCTTCCCTATCTTGATTACCGGTGTTCAAGCTTAGTGTTATCCAGGTCGGCACGCACGTCGCCAGCGCTGGCGATTCGACCGCCGGCTTTCTCGATCTGCCGCGCTGCGTCTTCCACCCATTCGACGTTGCTCATCTCGCTGCCGAACGGCGCGTCCTCCAGTCCGACCCGGACGTGGCCGCCGTTGGCGACCGTGTCTCCGATCAGCGGCCTAACGTCGACCGCAAGGCCGGCGATCATCCAAGGCGCGCCGGGCGCTTCCGCCTGCAACAGCGTACGATAGGCGTCCAGCGCGTAGCGCTCCGGCGGGAAGCTGAAGGTGAAGCGGTCGGAAAACATCAGGCGGTAGATCGGCACCGGCACGCCGGGGTAGCGCTTCGCCAGCGCCGCGCCGGTGCGGGCGAATCCAGGTTCGTAGATCGCGTAAGTCGGATGGATGCGGTGCTTTTCGGCCACCGCGAGGCCGGCGCGGATATGGCTTTCCGGGTTTAGGTACGGAAAGCCCTGTTTGTCCCGCTCGATATTATCCAGATGGGCGAAATTGACCGAACCGGGATCGACCACGGCCCATTCGATCAGGCCGCTCTCCGCCAGTTCGTCGATGGCGGCGAAACGGGCCGCACCGTCGCCGAGATCGGGCGAGTCGGGGCTGCCGGCCAGGGGAATGGTCGGATAGACGATGGCGTCTACCTCGGCCCGAATGCCCTCGATGATCGCCGCGTAGATCGCGGCATCGTCGCGTTGCCGTCCCGTCGCTTCGTCGTAGGCATGCAGGTGCAGGATCGCGGCGCCGGCCTTGGCGCAGGCAATGCCGTCGGCGACGATCTCCGCCACGCTTATCGGTATCTTCGGTTGTATGGCGCGCGACCACGGCCCGTTTAACGCCGCTTCCAGCCATATCGGATCTGCCATTGTTCCCGTCTCCTTGTTGGCTGGTATTCTGCCGATACGGGGAGCGGCTGCAAATCCAGCGGGCAAGAATGCTCGTATAGGAACCCAGACCGATGACCAAACCGCTCCGAAAATCCGTCTTATGGGCCGTTTCCGTGGCCGCAGCCGGCATGGTCTTGCTGGGCAGCGCAATGGCCAACCTGCCGCCCGCGGACCAAATCGCCTTTTCCGTTTTTCGCGGCGACTCGCCGATCGGACACCATCGCCTCAGTTTCGAACGGGCCAGGGAGGATCTTCTGGTCAATGTCGACATCGAACTGAAGGTCAAGTTCGCGGTGTTTACGCTTTATGACTACAAGCATCGCAGCCGGGAGACATGGCGCGACGGCCGCTTGGTCGGGCTGGATACCAAGACGAACGACAACGGCGATAAGTTCTTCGTCCGCGCCGCCGCGACCCAGGACGGCCTCGCAGTGGAAAGCTCATCCGGCGCGTATGTCGCGCCGGCGGACGTGCTGCCGACCAGTTACTGGCGGCCGGATACGGTCGCGCAATCGAAACTGCTCAACACTCAGGACGGCAGGTTGCTTGAAGTCTCGGTCGAGGAACTGGGTCAAGAACTGGTCCGCGCGGGCGGCCGGGACATTCCGGCGCAGCGGTTCAGGTTCTCCGGCGATTTGGAGCTTGAGCTTTGGTACGGAGACAGCGCCGAATGGCTGCGTACCCGTTTCGAGGCGAAAGGCGCGGAAATCGATTACTCGATCGAGCCCGATACCCTGGCGGCGTATGGGTTGATCGAAAACTAGGATACCGGTCCCGTCCATTCGCGGGTGAGGTCCGCCGGCGCTGGCCTGGGCGCCTCCGGCATTGCCGCAGTCGGCGTCCCCAAATACGCATAGGAAATGACCTGCTCGTCCGCACTGATGCCAAGCGCCGCCTTAACCGTCTCGTCATAGGCATTGGTGCCGGTCAGAAGCATCCCGCCATAACCCATCGCCTGGGCGGCCAGCACCATGGTGTGCGCCGCCGCGCCGGCCGATACGATCTGTTCGATCTCCGGAATTTTCGGGTGATCTTTCTGCGCTGTCGCAATGATCGCGACGATCAGCGGCGACCGCAGCGGGCGGTTCATTTCTTTTTCCAGCGCCGCCTGGGGCGCGTTCGGATCGCGCTTTTTCAACGCATCCGCGAAGACTTCGCCGAGTTTGGCCCGCGCGTCACCACGGATCACGATAAACCGCCACGGGCGCAGCCGGCCGTGATCCGGCGCGCGGCAGGCGGCGGAGAGGATCTGTTCGAGTTCGCTGTCGCTCGGCGCCGGATCGGCATGCAGCCGCGGCGCGACCGAGGCGCGATTGAGCAACAGATCCAATGCTTGCATCACTTATTTCCTTCCAAACGCAGTGTTGCGGCTCAATATAGGGCGTGAGCGCCGCGGAGGTAAGCACTCGCTACTATCTTCGGCGTCAACGGCAGAACCCCAAGGGAGGCAGGTCCATGATCACCAATGGTTTCAAAAAAATGCTGGCGGAAGCCAATGCCGTCATCGAGACGACTTCGGTGCAGGACGCGCTCGGCCTGGTCGGGGACTCCAACGTCGCGTTCATTGATATCCGTGAGACCGTGGAGCGGCAGCAGACCGGCAGCGTACAGGGCGCGGTACATGCGCCGCGCGGCTTGTTGGAATTCATCGCCGACCCGGAAGGGCCGATGCACAACGACGTCTTCGCCAGTGGCAAGAAGCTGCTGTTGTTCTGCGCATCCGGCGGCCGGTCGGCGCTGGCGGCGAAGACGTTGCAGGACATGGGCCTCGACAATGTCGCCCACATCGCCGGCGGCTATGCCGCCTGGCGCGAAGCCGGCGGGCCGGTCGAGGAGTAGGCCTTAAACGGCCGCAAACCGGCTCCGGATCGGCGGTGCGACGGTCGGCTCCGCGTCGCCCAGGGTATAGGCCGCCAACACCGCGGCTTCTGCTGCGTCTGCATCGGCCTCGCTGCGCGCATGAATAATGGCGACCGGGCGGTTCGGTCCGGTGCGGAAGCCACGGCCCTGCACGGCAGTCAGCCCGACGCCGTGATCCACCTTGTCCGTCGCCTGCCGTCGGCCGCCGCCGAGAGACAGGACCGCCAGCCCGACGCTCCTCGTGTCGACCGCTGTCACAAAGCCGCGGCGCGGCGCGATCACCGCGCGTCTTACCGGTGCGATCTCCAGATGGCGGTCCGGCGACTCCAACAGGTCGGACGGCCCGCCCAGGGATGCCGTCATCCGGGCGAAGCGTTCCGCGGCCGTGCCGGAACTGAGCGCGCCGTCCACGGCCATCGGCGCCGCCGCCGCATCCATCATGCCGCCCAGTACCAGAAGCTCCGCCGCCAGCGCCTTCGTGACCTCGTAAAACCGCGGCTCTCGCCGCCGGCCAGTCAGGAAGGCGATTGCTTCCGTCACTTCCACCGAGTTGCCCGCGGTATCGCCTAGTACTTGGTTCATGTCGGTTAGCAGCGCTGAGGTCGGCAGGCCAGCCCCGCCGGCGACCGTGACCAGACTTTCCGCCAGGTCGGACGCCATCTTGAGGTCTGCGGCGAATGCGCCGGAGCCGAATTTCACGTCCATAACCAGCGCGTCGAGCCCTGCGGCCAGCTTTTTCGAGAGGATCGACGCGGTGATCAACGGGATCGATTCCACGGTGGCTGTCACGTCCCGGATCGCGTAGAGCCGACGGTCGGCCGGGGCCAGGTCCTGCGTCTGGCCGATGATGGCGCAGCCGGTTTCCCTCACCGTGCGCCGGAACTGGTCGGTCCCCGGATCGACGCGGTAGCCGGGGATCGCTTCCAGCTTGTCCAGCGTGCCGCCGGTATGGCCGAGCCCGCGGCCGGAGATCATCGGGCAGAAGCCACCGCAGGCAGCGATGATCGGCGCCAGGATCAGGCTGACCTTGTCGCCGATGCCGCCGGTCGAATGTTTGTCCAGCACCGGCCCGGGCAGGGCTTCCGCCGACCAGTCCAGCGTGGCGCCGGACTCGGTCATGGCGCGGGTCAGGGCGACGCTTTCGTCCCGCTCCATGCCGCGCAGGAACACAGCCATGGCGAAGGCGGCGACCTGGGCGTCGGAAATCGATCCGTCGGCGATGCCGCCCACCATGAAGCGGAGCTCCTCGACATCCAGCCGGTGCCCGTCTCGTTTGCGGCGAATAATTTCCTGCGGCAGCAAGTCGGCCATTGTCAGTAGGAACTGCCCGCCGGTTTTCCGGTTTCCATGCCCAACTTGGCCAGCAGCGCATCCAACAGGCCGCTTGCACCGAACCGAAACGTCATTGGGCCGGCCCAGTCCGGTCCCATGATCTCGTCGGCCAGTCCCAGGTAAAGGGCGGCGTCGTCGACGGTGCGAATGCCGCCCGCTGCCTTGAAACCGACATCGCGCCGGCCCGATGCGGCGATCTCCTCCAGCATGACCCGGGCGGCTTCCGGCGTCGCGCCGGCCTCCGCCTTGCCGGTCGACGTCTTCAGGAAGTCCGCGCCGGCGGCGATCGCGTCCCGGCTGGCCGCAGCAATGATGCCGGGGTCGGCCAGCCGGCAGGTTTCCAGGATCACCTTCAGCGTTCGCGCGCCGCAGGCTTCCTTCGTTGCCGCAATCAGGTCGATGGCGGCGCCGACATCGCCCACGGCATAGGCGGCATAGGGCATCACCACGTCGACCTCATCCGCGCCATCGGCAATGGCCGCGGTTGCCTCGCCAACGGCTTTGGCGATGTCCGTTTCGTCGTTCGGAAAGTTCGCCACCGTCGCGATGCGGACTGTGCTTTGCCCGAGCGCGGATCGCGCCGTCGCGACAAACCGGGGATAGACGCAGACCGCGGCAACCGCGCCCGCCGGCGTCTCAGCGCGCCGGCAGAGCGCGCGGATGTCCTCGTCGGTATCGCCATCGTTCAGGCTGGTCAGGTCGAGCAGCGGCAGGGCGCGCGCCGCGACGTCTCTTTCGCTGCTAGTCATGGGATCCCGCCAGATCGTCCGGACCGAAAGCCTCCGGCAACAGCGCGCTCAACGTGACGCCTTGCTTGTCGCCGGGCGCCGGGAAGATCGTCAGGTCGCCGCCCGGCGGCGCGAATTCGGACAGCTTTTGCCGACAGCCGCCGCAGGGCAGGCATCGTTTGGCAGCCTCGTCCGCGGGCCCGCCGCAAATTGCTATGGCGGCGATTTCCTGCTCCCCTGCGGCGATCATCGCCGCGATAGCGCTTGCTTCAGCGCAGATGCCCTCGGGGTAAGCTGCGTTCTCCACATTGCAGCCGCTATACAGGTTGCCGCTGGCGGTTCGAATGCAGGCGCCGACCTTGAACCGCGAATAAGGCGCGTAGGCGTGCTCGCGCACCGCCTCAGCCTTCCGCATCATGTCGTCAGTATCCCGCATCGTCCGGCCATGATAGCCAGTCGCGGCCTAAGGGCGAAGCGCCGTCTTGCGCCGACAGCGCCGCCGCGCCAGAGTGTCGCGGTCATGCACATACTTGTCATACAGAACGAACGGCTCGGACCTGCCGGCATCGTTGGCGAGGTCGCCGAGGCGCGCGGCGCCGAACTGGACACCGTACGGCCCTTCGACGGCGGTGCCGTGCCCGGCGGACATGAAAAGTACGACGGCTTGGTCGTGCTCGGCGGCATCATGGGCGCGAACGATACGGAGGCGCATCCCTACCTGAACGACGTGTTCCCGTTGATCCGAGGGTTCGGCGCGGCGGGCAAACCCGTCTTGGGCATTTGCCTCGGCGCACAGATGATCGCCCGAGCCTATGGCAAGCCGGTCACCCGGATGGCGCGGACGGAGATCGGTTTCGTACCGCTGACGCTGACGGATGCGGCGGCGTCGGATCCGCTGTTGGCCGGGCTGGCGCCCGCGCACCGCGTCATGGAATGGCATGACGATACGTTCGACCTGCCCGACGGGGCGGTGCCGCTGATGACCGGCGAGACCGTGGCCAACCAGGTCTATCGCGTCCGCGCCTCCGTCTATGGCTTTCAATGCCATCTCGAGGTGCGTGCCGACATCGTCGATGGTTGGATCGGCGCCGCCTCGGCGGAAACCCGGGCGGCCCATCCCGATTTTTTCGGCCGGGCGGACGAGCAGATCTCAACGCATATCGACGCGGCGGCGGCGTTCGCGGAGACGGTCTCTCACCGCTGGATCGATCTCGTGGCAACGCGCCGCACGCTCGCGGCCGAATAGGGCTTATTCGGCGGCGGTCGACAACTTGCCGGCCAGGCCGGCGATGGCGTCGCGGTATTCCCGTTTCAACCGCTCGCAGAGTTCGGCCGCGCTCGGCACGTCGTCGATCGAACCGACGCCCTGGCCGGCCGACCAGATGTCCTTCCAGGCGCGGGACTCGGTATCCAGTTCCTCGCCCATATTGATCTCTTTCTTGACCGGCAGGTTGTCCGGGTCGAGGCCGGCCTTGACCAGGCTCTCGCGCAGGAAGTTCGCCGGGATACCGGAGATCGCCGGCGTGTAAACGATGTCGGCCGCCGCGGCGTCGATGATCATCTGCCGGTTGGCGTCCTTGACCATGCTTTCCTTGGTGTTGATGAAGCGGGTGCCGAGATAGGCCATGTCGGCGCCCATCATCTCGGCGGCGGCGACGCCGCGCCCGTCGGAGATGCAGCCCGCCAGCAGGATGGTGCCGCCGAAGAACTGCCGGATCTCCGGAACCAGGGCGAACGGGCTGGCGATGCCGGCATGCCCGCCCGCGCCGGCGCAGACCAGGATCAGGCCGTCGACGCCCGCGCCCGCCGCCTTCTTGCCGTGCCGGACGGTGGTCACGTCGTGGAACACCACGCCGCCGTAGCCGTGCACCGCATCCACCAAGTCGGCGACGGCGCCGAGCGAGGTGATGATCAGCGGCACCCGGTGTTTGACGCAGATTTCCAGGTCGGCCTGAAGGCGCGGGTTGGTGTGATGGACGATCAGGTTGACGCCGTAGGGTGCGGCCCGCTTGCCTGGATTGGCGGCCTCGAAATCGGCCAGCGCCTGTTCGATCTCGACCAGCCATTCTTCGAAACCTTCGCTGGTCCGCTGGTTCAATGCGGGAAAGGTGCCGATCACGCCGTTCTTGCAGGTTTCGATCACCAGCTCCGGGCCGGACGTCAGGAACATCGGCGCGGCAATCGCGGGCAGTGCCAGCCCGCTTTCCAGGGATGCAGGTATCGGCATGGCGTAGTCCTTTCCCGAACGCATGGACATCGGAGGAGCCGGACTTTACACAGGGTCCCAAGCCGTCTCAACTGGCACCCAACCAACGAACAACACAACAAAGAGGCACCGATGGCCGACGAAACCCGCTTTCCGAACCTGCACGTCCTCGACCACCCGCTGATCGTCCACAAGCTAAGCCACATGCGGAACCGGGAGACGTCGACCAAGACGTTTCGCCAGTTGCTGAAGGAAATCGCGCTTCTGATGGGCTACGAGGTGACCCGCGGTCTGCCGGTGGAGCATCGCCAGATCGACACGCCGGTCGCGCCGATGTCGGCGCCGGTAATCGCCGGCAAGAAGGTCGCAATCGTGCCGATCTTAAGGGCCGGTCTCGGCATGGCCGACGGGCTGCTGGAATTGATGCCGTCGGCCCGGGTCGGCCATCTGGGTATGTATCGGGATCCGGATACCCATCGGCCGGTGCAGTATCTCTGCAAGCTGCCGGAAGCGAGCGGACGGCTCTTCATCGTCGTCGATCCGATGCTGGCGACGGGCTATTCCGCCGCCGCGGCGCTGGATATCCTGAACAATAACGGCGTCAAGGACGAGAATATGCTTTTTCTCGCCCTGGTTGCGGCGCCGGAGGGCGTGGAAGTGGTCCAGGCATCCCACCCGAAGGTGCCGATCTACACGGCGGCGCTCGACGAAAAACTCAACGAGAAGGCCTACATCGTCCCCGGCCTCGGCGATGCCGGGGATCGGCTGTTCGGCACCAGATAACGGCGTCCGACAGCGCCGCGGACGCCCGCCTCCGCTTTACCGTTTCTTAGCTGTTTGGCCAGCACAATCGTAGGAAGGCGCAGTGTAGGGCTAGGATGTCATTGTTCGATGCAGGCCTATTTCGCCCATTGCCAAGAGCTGTTCGACCGCTTCAAAAGCGGCCGTGAAATGCTGCCCGAGGCCGAAGCCGGCCCACTCTCCCTCGGCCACTGCCCGGAGCCGTACCTAAGCTGCGGCGAAACCTCGGAACCGCTTTGCGTGATAACCGGCGCACCGGCTGCGGGGGAAACGAGTCACCGTAGCAATACAATCGTCGATGGCGGCCAGACGCCGATCCAGGCCGACCGCTCCTACGACGACAACGCCGCCGCCCTGGCCGATTTCTATCTCGGCGACCTGAAGAACGGCGCCTCGGTCCGGATGTTCAAGCAGATCGAGCTGACCGAGGCGGTTCAGGCATCGGGGATGTTGGAACTGCGCTGTATTCCGTTCCATCCGACGAAACCGCTCGATCCGTCCGAGACGATGAAGCTGATCGAGTCCTCGTCCCAGATTCAGGCCTACAACCACCATCTGAAAGCGTTCGTTGCCGAACACCACGCGCTGGCCGTCGCATCGGTTCCGGCGGACGAACAGATTTCAGACGCCACCCTGGAACTGCCATGGGTGGCTCACCTTGCCGAGCTTATCGGCTTCCAGCACGATCGTGTGGTGAGCATTCCGCTGACGGTCGGCGAGAAGTGGCAGCCGCCGGCGATACTGTTCCTGTCGACCGTTGGCCGCGCCCTGAAAGGACTCTGCTGTGTCGCGGGCGAGGAAGACCTGCCCAGCAGCGATGCCATGGCTCGTTTGAAAAACGCGTTCGAACATCCGCCCGGGCGGCTGACCGATCCGTCCGGGCGGGTTCTCCGGCTAATGGTGCAAGGTCAGGAAGCCCCGGCGGATTCCTGAGGCGCCGGTCTTATCCAGCCGTCGCTGCCTGCAGCACCTTGGCGACGGCGTCGCTGGAATTCACGAACGGCTTCGCCGCACCGATGTCGCGGATCTCCGCATAGCGGCTGTGGATCATGTCCGGCGTAACGTCCGTGTTGGTGCCGAAGCTGACGCCGGCGCCCTCGACGATCTGCACGGCCGCATAGTGGCCGGCGCCGGCCTCGACCGTATCGCCTGTGTGCTCGCATTGCTCCGAACAGAAGTACGCGACCATCGCCGAGACGAATTCGGGCTGCAGCAGCTTGTTGGCCTCGTCCGGCATCAGGCTCTCGGTCATCCGGGTTGTTGCGACCGGCGCGATGGTGTTGATCTTGATGTTGTTCTTCTGCCCCTCCAGCTTCAGCGCGTTCATAAAGCCGACCAGCGCCAGCTTGGCCGCGGCATAGTTGGTCTGGCCGAAATTGCCGTACAGCCCCGACGCCGACGTGGTCATCACGATGCGGCCGTAGCCGTTCTCGCCCATGATCGGCCAGGCGGCATGGGTGCAGTAGACGCTGCCCATCAGATGCACGCGGATCACCGCCTCGAAGTCCGCCATGCTCACCTTGGCGAAGCTCTTGTCGCGCAGGATGCCGGCGTTGTTGACCAGGATGTCGACCTTGCCGAAAGCATCCGTCGCGGTCTTGACGATGTTGGCCGCGCTCTCCGGCGTGTCGACGCTGTCGTAGTTGGCGACCGCCTCGCCGCCGGCGGCGCGGATTTCCTCGACCACCTTGTCCGCCGCGTTGGAGGACCCGCCGGTCCCGTCGACCGCGCCGCCCAGGTCGTTGACCACCACCTTGGCGCCGCGCGATCCCAGCAGCAGGGCGTGGCAGCGGCCAAGACCGGCGCCGGCCCCCGTTACGATGGCGACCCGGTCGTCATAACGAATTGTCATTGTCGTGTTTCCCTTAACGCTTCAGTCGTTGATTCAGATCTTTTCCAGGATTGTAACGGAGCAGGCGGCTTCCTCGAACCCGATCACACCGCCGCCGTTCTCCGCCAGCGCCAGGCGTGCGTCCGTCACCTGCCGCGGCCCCGCTTCACCGCGTAGCTGCGTCGCCAGTTCGTGGATCATCGACAGGCCCGTCGCGCCGACCGGATGCCCTTTGGAGACCAGGCCGCCCGACGTGTTGATCGGCGTTTTGCCGTCCAGCATCGTCGCGCCGCTCTCCACGAAGCGCCCGCCGTCGCCGACCTCGCAGAAGCCCAGCATCTCCGCTTGGTAGAGCTCGCAGAACGACGTGGCGTCGTGCACCTCGGCGACGTCGATATCGCCGGGGGCCAAGTCGGCCATGGCGTAGGCCTTCTTCGCCGCCGCCATCGACAGGCTCGGCTCCTCCAGCGACTTGTACTTCCCGCCGGACAGCGTGCTGGCGCGGATCCTGATGGCGCGGTCGCGCACATTGGCCGGCAGCCCTTTCAGATAGTCTTCCGAACAGACGATCGCCGCCGCTGCGCCGTCGCCGATCGGCGCGCACATGGCGCGGGTCAACGGGTAGGAGATCGGCCGGTCCTCCAGCACCTGGTCGACCGTCAGCTCGAACTGATACTGGGCGTTCGGGTTATGCGCCGCGTTGCAGTGGTTCTTGGCCGCCCCGACCGCGATCTGCCGTTGCGTGGTGCCATGCCGTTTCATGTGAAAGCAGGCCTGCATCGCGTAGGTGTCCATGAAGATGGTGCGGTCCGCGCCCGGCTCGAACGGCTTGCCGCTCTGCTCGCCCGCATTCTCATAGTATGACTCCCATTCGTCGGTGTCGAACACGTCGATGCCGGCATAGAAGCTCTTCGACACCACCTCCGGGTCCGGGTTGTGGACCTTCTCCACGCCGACCGCCAGGCTGACGTCGGTCTGCCCGGACAGAATGTCCTTCCATGCGCCGTGCAGCGCCATGGACGCCGTGGCGCAGGCGCCCTCGACATTGACCATCGGCACCCGTTCCGGGAACAACCCCTCGCGCACCAGCGGCGTGAAACAGACCTGGCCGCGAATGCTGCCCTGGCCCTGCAGCCACATACCGCAATTGCCGAACCAGCCGAACTCTATGTCGTCGCCGTTCTCCATGCCGGCATCGGCCAGCACGCCCAGATAGGCCTCGCGGGTCAGGTCCTTGAACGACTTGTCCGGCCATTTCTGGAACCGGGTGGAATGAACGCCGATCAGATACGCATCGGTCATGCTGGTCTCCGAATGTTCTGCTTGTCTGGTGGCCGGTCACCTGTCCGCAAGCCTAGCATGGATCGCCACCGCCGCCAGCCGGCCCGCGGACGATCCGGACAGTGCCATATTGTCGCCACCTTGGCCGCCTAGGTCGGGTAAACGGCTAGTATGGTGGAGCGGTAGTCATGTTCGTCCGAAAATCTCCGATGTCGGATCACGGCAGCAGGCCGGCGGGGCCGGATGGGGCCGGGCGCGTCGCCGCGCCGGCCGCCGACGGCCTGATCCCCACGCCGCGGCGGCCGGACATCCCCAGCCTGGCGGCGATGATGGGCGGCGAGGGCAAGCGGGAGACGGCGGCGCCCGCGCGGACCAACAGCCGCGATCTTCTGGTCGGCCGAGGCATCGCGCTGAAGATCGAGGTCGAGGCCTGCGACCTTCTCGTCGTCGAAGGGCGGGTCGAATCGTCGATGCAGTGCGGCACCCTGCGCCTTAACGATGGCGGCGAGTTTGTCGGCGAGTGCGAAGTCGAGAAGGCCGAGATCGCCGGCCGGTTCGATGGCACGCTGGTTGTGAACGACCGGCTGGTGGTGCTGCCGACGGGGCGGATTTCCGGCGCGGTCCGCTATCGGCGCGTCGAAATTTCGCCGGGCGGCGAGATCAAAGGCCAGATGGAAGTCATGCAAGTGTCTGAAGAACCCGCTTCGGCAGACGACGTGGTGGAGGAGAAGTCCGGCCCTGAACCCGACGGGCAGACGGAGACCGAACCGCGTAAAGCCGCGGACGGCGGCTGACGGCTTCCGGTCACGCGGGCGCGTTCGGGTAGAGGCGGGCCTCGAACGCGGCCGCCAGCTTTTCGATCTCAGGCCCGGGTGGATGCTGATTGTCCAGGGTTGCGTTGTCGTTCACCTGTTGCACCAATGCGGCCAATGGGCCGGGTGCGGCGCGATCGGTGACCGCCAGTGCGCGGGCGGCGATGATCGCAAGCCCGGCCATGGCGGCGTCCAGCATGCGTCCCGCATCGTCTTGCCTTTCCCAGGCATCGAAGTTGGGCGGCGATACGTCGTTTTGTCCGAAGCCGCCGCTCTCGCTGCCTGGCAGGAAGGTTCGCTGGGCGGCATGGCGCGCGGCCTGCCCCCAGCCGACCTGCGCCATCGGGATGCAGCCCAGATAACCGGTATCCTCCGGCATCAGTTGATCCGGCAGCAGCGAATGCGAACCGTAGAGCAGCCGGGCGCTATGCCGGTCTGCAATCGTACATAGGTCGGCGAAGCCGGCGGCCAGTTCGTCCATCGCCGGCCAGGCGGCGGCGTTGTGGTAGCCGCCGGTACTCATGATCCGGCCGTTGGGGTGTTCGGGGCTTGCCGGATCGGGCGGCAGAAAGACCGGATTGTCCGAAACGCTGCTCAGGCTATTCGTCGCAGCTTCCTCGGCGGCGGCCACGGCGCGGCGCAACCTGCCCAACATGCGGGGCAGGATGCGGAAGCTGACCGGCGCCTGGTAGGGCCGCCGTTCGGCATCGCCGCCGTTCAGCAATTCGCGCAGGCGCCGAACAGTCGCGGCGTCGTGCGGGTCGTCCCACAGCGTTTCCAACTCCTCGGCGACGTGTTCCAGCGGCATGCGGATGGCTTCGGCCGACAATGCGAACACTTCCTCGGCGAGCGCCAGCCGCCGCCGTGCCGACAGCGCGGCGTCCGCCGCCAGCGCGGCAGCGCAGGTGCTGCCGTTGATCAAAGCCAACCCGTCTTTTTCCGCCAGCTCCAGGCTGCGCGCCAGTGGCCCGAACAGATGCGACAGCGCCTGGATCTCGCCGGCGCCGCCATTGCCCCGGACCGGAACCGGCGGCAGCGCGCCGCCGTTCAGCAAGTCCGTGACTGCTGCTGCAACGTGCGGGCTGATGGCCGCGTGTCCCTCCAGGAAGTTGCTCAGCCGCGCCAGGACAATGGCGCGCGCGACCCGGTCGGGCAACGGCGTTCCGAACGTGGTTGCTGCGGCCACCGGCGCGCGCGCGGCCTGGGCTTTGCGTTGGTCCGCCGTCAGCCGCAGCTTTGCGTGCTGACCGTATCCGGACGTCACGCCGTAGATTACGATTTCCGGGTCGTCCAGCAGTCGTAAGAACGATGCCTTGCAACCCGCCATGCGGCGCATCGCGCTGTCGGCGATCTCAACGTCCTCGCCCTGCCAGGCGATTCTGTCGACGGCTTTCAATGTTATGTCACGGCGGCTTTCAAGCTGGACGGTCATGATCTACTCTTTCGATAACAGTTCCCGGCCACAATTTGGCCGTTATGCCATGGCACCCGAGCATGAACCAGTAGCGCGGACGGCCGCTCGTCGCGCCGGGCATGCAGCCTAAGGGAGATACATCATGGCCATTGCTGGAAGAGCAGGCGTTGCGGCGTTTTTGCTCGCCTGCGCGATATCGCTGCCGGTCGCCCATGCAGCCGACGGTGCCGAAAACGAGTCGCCCGAATCCCTGGCGCGCGACGGTATCCAAAAAGTGCTCGATGCGCTTGAGTTGTTTCTCGGGTCGATCCCGCAATACAGCTCGCCGGAAATTCTCGAGAACGGCGATATCATCATTCGGCGCAAGCACAACGGCCCGGAGCCGGAAGACGACGCGGACAAGAAACCGAAAGACCCGCCCGCTTTGGAAAAGACGCGAACCTGACCGCCGTGCGAAGACTTTCGATGCCGGCTTCGCCAGCCCGCTGAGTCTTTCTGGCAACCAAAGCAACGAAAGGTAGAATCAAGATCTAATAGAATACCCGCAAGAGAATTTCTCTATAATATGAATGTGTTAATTCATGGCATTGGAAAGACCTGCTAGATTAAGTTGATGCAATGTCACCACTATACTATCGTAACATTAGAATAATTTTATTATAGGTAATAATCCCTGTTGACATAGAGCCTCCCATTGCTGAGTATCGCGATCCATTATTTGAGCATTTGGTAGATTCTGGGTCATCTCTCTCCAAAGATGTTTATCTGGATGCTCAATTTTCCCGAGTGGGTGGAATTGGCGAATGGGTGACCTGCTGCGCTCCTTGCCGTGACCATCTGAGGGTGTCGAAAACGAAGACCGGCACGGCGTCAATTTTCGTGCTGGCGGCCTGGGAGGCGAATAGATGGCAGAACACCCTGATCCCGTTGATGTACATGTCGGCCGCCGGTTGCGCGAAGCGCGGTTACTTGCGGGGCAATCGCAGACCGCATTGGGCCGGGCGCTAGGGGTTACCTTCCAGCAGGTTCAGAAGTACGAGAACGGTGCCAATCGTCTGGGCTCCAGCCGCTTGTGGCAGGCGGCGCAGCATTTGAACATAAGCCTCGACTATTTCTTCGAGGGCCTGCCGGGCTACAGCACGGTTGTCGACACCTCCGTTCCAGCGGAACCCAGCATGCCGCCGGTCAATGAAAACGAAGAAATAAATGAAGAACTGCCGGAACTGGTGCAGCTCTACTATCAGCACGGCTTCAACGTTCGCCGCGCCATTAAGGGCTTGGTCAAAGCGGTCGCCGACCGCGATCGCCGCGCTTCCTAGACGTCGATCTCAAACCTCCTGACGGATGGTGCCGGTACCGACCGCCGGCGCCGTTGCCTGTGTTGGCCTGTGAAGCGGCATGGAGCTATGCTCTCGATGCGGCCGCGTGGCATTCGCGTGGACGCACCGAAGGAGATTTTAGGTGACTGACAGAATTGTTCGCATCGGCGGCGCGTCGGGTTTCTGGGGCGACAGCGCGATATCCGCGCCGCAGCTTCTGTATCGCGATGACATCGACTACCTGGTGTTCGACTACCTGGCGGAAGTGACGATGTCGATCATGGCCCGCATGCGCGATCGCGATCCGCAGACTGGTTACGCGGTCGATTTCGTGTCGGTCGTGATGCGGCGCCTGATCCGCGACATCGTCGACAAGGGCGTCAAAGTGGTCAGCAACGCGGGCGGCGTAAATCCGCGCGCCTGCGCGGCGGCGCTCGCCGCGCTGGCCGAAGAAGCCGGCGTCGCGCCCAAGATCGCCATCGTTCTCGGCGACGATTTGATCGACCGGGCGGACGCCTTGCGTCAGGCCGGCACGCGGGAAATGTTCTCCGGCGAGCCGTTCCCCGACGACGTGAAGAGCATCAACGCCTATTTCGGCGCCCTGCCGATCAAGCAGGCGTTGGACGACGGTGCCGACATCGTGATTACCGGCCGCTGTGTCGATTCGGCCGTCACCCTTGGCCCGCTGATGCACGAGTTCGGCTGGGGCGCGGCGGACTACGACCGCCTCGCCGCGGGCAGCCTGGCCGGCCACATCCTGGAATGCGGCGCGCAGGCGACCGGTGGGCTGTTCACCGATTGGGACACGGTGCCCGATTGGGACGATATCGGCTATCCGGTTGCCGAATGCGCCGCGGACGGTTCGTTCGTCGTGGCCAAGCCGCCAGGCACCGGCGGCATCGTGACGGTGCCGGTGGTGGCCGAGCAGATGCTGTACGAGATCGGCGACCCGCAACGCTACACTCTGCCCGACGTGGTTTGCGACTTCACCGGCGTCCGTATGGAACAGGTCGGCGAGAACCGCGTCCGCGTCAGCGGCGCGCGCGGCTATCCGCCGACCGGCACCTACAAGGTGTCAGCCACGCATCAGGACGGCTACCGCTCGACCATGGCTTTGACGATCGGCGGCATCGACGCGGACGCCAAGGCGCGTAAAACGGCGGACGCCATTCTGAAGCGTACCCGGCGCATGTTCGCCGAGATGAATCTGGGCGACTACAAGGACACCTGTGTCGAGGTTGTCGGGGCCGAGGCGATGTATGGCGACAACGCCCGCATCCGGCGCCCGCGCGAAGTGGTAATGCGCCTCTCCGTCAGCCACCAGGACAAGCGTGCGATCGGGATGTTCGCGCGCGAGGCGACATCGCCGGGGACGTCCATGTCGCCGGGGACGACCGGCTTTTTCGGCGGCCGGCCGAAGCCGTCGCCGATTGTTCGTCTGTTCTCGTTTCTTGTCCCGAAAGCCGACGTGCCGGCCACCGTTTTGTCGGGCGACGTTGAAACAGCCGTCGATATTCCGCCGGAGGACGGCTTCGCCGGGGTGGAAATCGTGCCGCCTGTCCCGAACGATGCGCCGGCGGTGCCGACCGGGCCGACCGTCACCGTCCCGCTTGTCCGGCTGGCCCATGGCCGGTCCGGCGACAAGGGCAACAGTTCCAACATCGGCATTATCGCCCGCAAACCGGAATACCTGCCGTTGCTGCGCGCAGTCCTGACACCGGAGGCCGTCGCCGGCTACATGGCGCATGTGCTTGAGCCAACCAGCCGGGTGGAGCGGTTCGAGGTGCCCGGTATCGATGCCCTGAACTTCCTGCTGCATGGCGCGCTCGGCGGCGGCGGCATGGCGACCTTGCGCAACGACTCGCTCGGCAAGGCCTACGCGCAGATGTTGCTCGACTTTCCGGTCGACGCGCCGGCCGCCTGGGGCTTGGCGGCGGAGGGCGGTCAAGCGGCGGCATGACCCTGCCGCGCGCCGCCGTCCGGGCCATCTACGACCGGGTCGGCGCCCGCCAGGACAGCCAGTCCTGGTATGAGGATGTGGCGCTGGCCGAGTTGATCGCCCATGGCCGCTTCGAAACCGCCGAGACAGTGTTGGAGTTCGGCTGCGGGACAGGCCGTTTTGCCGTCATGTTGCTGGATGCGCATCTGTTGCCGCACGCAACTTATCGCGGATTGGATCTCAGCGGCACCATGGTCGACCTGGCCACGCAGCGGTTGCGCCCGTTCGGCGGCCGCGCGACTGCGGCGCGAGCGGACGTTACCGAACCGATCGATGCGTCGGATGGCGCCTACGACCGGATCGTGTCGACCTACCTGTTCGATATCCTGAACGGGGACGAGATCCGCGCCGCCCTTTCGGAGGCACGTCGCTTGCTCGCACCTGACGGTTTGCTGTGCCTCGCCAGCTTAAGCCGTGGATCCGGTTTGCTGCCGCGCGCTGTCTCGTTGGCGTGGCAGGCGGTCTATCGCGTGGCGCCCGCGCGGCTCGGCGGCTGCCGCGCCGTCCGCCTGCCTGACCATCTGGACGGATGGACCATCGAACACCGTGCCACCGTCGTCCGCCGCGGCATGACCTCGGAGGTGATCGTCGCGCGACCGTGCCGGTAACATGGTTGTGAGTAGTTTTTGCGGAAATTCCATTCGCCCGTATTTGCCGCCTCCGCCCGCGTGACCATGTAAATGGGGAACAGGCGGGGGAACCTCTCTCATGCGGAATGCTGTTGGCGTGGCTCTGTTGGCGACGATGGTTTTGGCGGCGTGTGCACCGACCTACAACACGGTGTGCGCCAACGCCGGCCATTCGCCGGGTACGCCCGCGTTCGAGCAATGCCTGAAGGATAAACGCGCGGAGCATCTCCGTTGGGTGGATCGCACCGCATTCCGCAGCCTCGGGGGAGGAGGCGCGCTGTGAACACAGACACGCAGACAACGGTTCGGAATCCTTCGGCCGCTCGCGCCAGCCTTGCCGCGGTCGGCATGCTTGTGCTTGCGGCTTGCGCAAGCGTGAGTGCGGAAGACGCTTGCCTTAAGGCCGGATTTACGGCGGGGACGGCGGCGTTCGATCAATGCGTTGCCGATAAGCGCAAGAACGCCCACCGGGGCGCCCGCGGCTGGGGCGGTCCCGGCGGTGGCGGTCTGTGACGGACCGGCGCGTGGAAAGCCGGAAAAGAGCCGATGGGGCTAATCGGCCGCCGGAAAACCATCGCATTCGTAGAAAGTCGCGATTTGTTTACGACTTATCGTCAGGTTGCGGTTGGCAGGCCGGCCTGTTGGTCCCAAGTTAGATAGCGGCGCGGAAACAGGGCAAGCGGTTGCTGCCCGCCCGAGAAACCGTCTTACAGGGAGCGCGCAATGATTACAAAATCTCTGGTGGTCCTATTGTCGGGACTGATTCTTGCGGGGTGCGCTTCGCCCGGGAACCGGTCATTTTACGACCCGCAGCACTTTATTCCGAATCCGCCATCGGCGACCGAGCGCTATACGACGGACCGCAATCTGCGGGAGCGGTCGCCGGGCGAGCTTTACCAGGGCGAATCCGACTTCTAGCGGAGATTGGCCGTTAAGCAGCCCCGCGGTCGATCCCGATATCGCGCAGTTGATGCACGTCCAGGTCGGTCAGCGCCTCGTTCGGATTCTTGATACGGCGCCGTAGCAGAGCGCCGTGCGAAATCCGCCGCGCCGCGCGCGCGGCGCGCTGAGCCAGATCGCGGCCACTCAGGCCCGGGATCGTCGGATCGGCAACATTCAAAGCCAGCCACGTCATGGCGGATCTCCTTCACTAATCTGCCTGCTTTTAGGCAGCCTTGGTTTAGTTAACCTTTCGGTAACCCTGCGACGGCGACGAGTTGTCGCCTCTACAAGCTTTAAATAGGGAGGGATTGGCCTATTTCCTAACGAGATTTTGTGCAGTATGTTTTTAGAAAAGCTAAAAGAGGTCACATGGCTGATCGCCTGCCTTCGCTCAAAGCCTTGCGTGCCTTCGAAGCTGTGGCGCGGCATCTCAGTCTGACCGGCGCGGCCGGAGAGCTCCACGTTACGCCGGCGGCGATCAGCCATCAGGTCAAGGCGCTGGAGGCCGATCTTGGGGTGACTCTGCTCCGGCGGGTCGGAAACCAGTTCCGGCTTACCGAGGTGGCGCAGGACGCCCTGCCGGCGCTACAGGCCGGTTTCGATTCCTTGACCGAGGCGGTGCGCCGGCTGCGGGCCGACGAGTCGCGGTGGTTTCTGACCATCAGCGTCGGGCCGACCTTCGCGTCGAACTGGCTGGTGCGGCGGCTTGGCCGCTTCAAGGAAATGTATCCGGATATCGAAGTCCGGCTGGACACCTCAGATCTGTTGGCGGATTTCGTGCGCGACGGCGTCGATGTCGCCATCCGTTTCGGGTCCGGCGAGTATCCGGGTGCGCGCTCGCATCGCCTGTTCGACGAGGAGATCTATCCTGTCTGCGCCCCGGGGCTGCTCGAAAACGGGCCGCCGCTCACCCAGCCCGACGACCTGGCCAACTACACGCTGCTGCACGCCACCTGGACGCGCGATTCCGAAGATACCATCGATTGGGAGATGTGGCTTCGCGCGGCCGGGGCGGAGAATGTCGATGCCAGCCGCGGGCCGCGCTTCGGCCATGCCAACATCGCGCTGCAGGCCGCGGCTCAGGGGGCCGGGTTCGCGCTGGCCAGCAACTCGCTCGCCGGCGACGATCTTGCCGCGGGCCGCCTGGTCTGCCCGTTCAACATCGTGCTGCCACTCAACTTCGCCTACTACCTGGTCTATCCGGAGGCGACCGCCGAGACACCGAAGATCGCGGCCTTCCACGACTGGCTGATGAGCGAGATCGGCGGCAACGCCTGACCGCGTATCATCGGCGCATGACGTACTCGCCGGGCGCGTCGTACAGCGGCGGATAGTTCCCGTCCGGCGCGCCGATCTCCGGCGGCTTGGCCATGCCGGAGGACCGGTCCGTCAGCCAGGCCTCCCAGGCCGGCCACCAGGATCCCTCCTGGGCGTCCGTCGCCATCAGCCATGTGTCCGGGTCGATGTACCGGCTCTCGGCCATCTGATGCGAAATCCGATAGTGCCGCCTCGGATGTCCCGGCTCGCTGACGATCCCGGCATTGTGGCCGCCCTTGGTCAGCAGGAACGTGACGTCGGCGTCGGTCAGCAGATGGATCTTGTAGACGGACCGCCAGGGCGCGACATGGTCGCCCTCGGTGCCCACGGCGAAGATCGGCGCCCGGATGTCGGTGAGCGCCACCGGCCTTTCGTCTACTTCGTAACGGCCTTCGGCCAGGTCGTTGTTCAGGAACAGCGTGCGCAGATACTCGCTGTGCATTCGATACGGCATGCGCGTCGCGTCCGCGTTCCACGCCATCAAATCCGACATCGGATCGCGCTGGCCCAGCAGGTAGTTGCGTTGCAGGTGCGACCAGATCAGGTCGTTCGACCGCAACAGCTGGAAGGCGCCGGCCATCTGTTTGGTATCCAGGTAGCCCTGGTCCCACATGATGTCTTCCAGGTAGGCCAGTTCGCTGTGGTCGATGAACAGCGACAGTTCGCCCGGCTCGGTAAAGTCGGCCTGCGCCGCCAGCAGGGTCACCGAATTCAGCCGCCGGTCGCCGTCGCGCGCCAGCGCCGCGGCCGCGATCGACAGCAACGTACCGCCCAGGCAGTAGCCGACGGCGTTGACCGGGCTGTCCGGTACGATCGCGCTGACCGCATCCAAGGCGGCGTCGATGCCGAGGCGCAGGTACGCGTCCATGCCGAGGTCGCGGTCCTCCTCGACCGGGTTGCGCCACGAGATCATGAAGACGGTATGGCCCTGATCCACCAGGAACCGGACCAGCGAGTTGGCCGGCGATAGATCCAGGATGTAGTACTTCATGATCCAGGCCGGCACGATGAGGATGGGCTCGGCATGAACCTTGTCGGTCGTCGGCTCGTATTGGATCAGTTCGATCAGGCGGTTTCGATGCACGACCTTGCCCGGTGTGGCCGCCACGTCGGTGCCGACGCGTACCGCGTCGCTGCCGACCGGCGGCTTGCCGGCGATCAGTCGTTCCCAATCTTCGGCGGCGTTGACCGCGCCGCGCCACAGGTTGCGCCCGCCTTCCTGCCACGTGGCCTGCTGCAGTTCCGGATTGGTGGGGATGAAGTTCGACGGCGCGGCAACATCCAGCAACTGTCGGGTCACGAACGTCACCACCTCCTGATGGTGCGCCGACACGCCGCGCACGCCGGTCGTCGCGTTGTGCCACCACTGCTGCGTCAGCAGAAAATTCTGGTAGATCAGGTTGTACGGCCAGCGCCGCCAGCTCGGGTCGCGAAACCGGCGGTCCTGCGGCAGCGGGTCGATGCAGGCCGGTTGGCCCGGTTCGACCGTCGTGCGCAATGCATGCAGCCAAAGGCGAGTCGCCTTGCGCATGGCTTTCTCGACCAGGCGCTGCTGTTTGCCCGGCGATTGGGCGAGGTGCGCGGCCCAGTCCGCGTAGGCCAAAGCCACGGCGGCGGGCGACACGCCCAGCGTGAACCGGCCCATGATGGCGTGCAGCAGCCGGTCGATGCTCGCCGGGCCATCCAGCTCCTGCTCGTCGGCCGGCGATGGCTCTTCCGTGCCGTTGGTCGCTTCGGGGCGAAAGTGATCCATGCCGTCCAATATGGCGAACAGCCATGGCATCGCGGCTTTCAGGTCCGGCGTAAAGGGCGCTTCGGGCCGTTCTTCCGGAAGGCGCCGGCGGATTGGCTCCGCCGGCGCCGATGGATTTATGCCGTCGGTCATTGTTCCTGCATGGTGCCTGCTGACGCCGCCCGCTCGGCCAGGGGCGCCCAGCTTTCCGACTGCACCTTGGTGGCCAGTTCGGTCAGTTTGGCGGTCTCGGCGGAATAGGCTTCCATGGCCGCCCGGCTCCAGTCCTGCTGCAACGACAGCACGTCGCCCCAGGTACCGCATTTGGTCAGCCGCTCGCCCATCTCGGCGTTGCGGTGCATGCGGTCGTTGGCGAAGCTCATCACCTCTTCGTTCATGGCGACCAGGCCGTCGACATAGGCTTGGCCGGCTTTGGCAAACGCGCTCAGCATCGCGCCGTTTATGGCGGCGACATCCGCAAGGCCGTTCGGCGCGCCGCTATCGGTCTGCTGCTTCTTTCTTGCACTGGTGGTCACGGTTTCCTCCTGTTGGACAAGTGGTCGGTGGACCGGCCGCGGAACGATCGATTCCGGTGCCGCGACGCGGTGACTATCGGTACGCATGCATGTTGAAAGGCGGCGAGCTTATCGGTTTGGCGATAGGTCCCTCAAAGGCCCGGATATCCGATGCCCGCCTTATCTTGGCAAATAGATATGGCCGATGTGTTGCACGCGTTGACTCAAGTCAACGGAAGCGCCGTTGGTCGACTTTTTTTGACTCGCCGGTGCATACCGGCGGGACTTTGATCAGCCGATTCGCCGGTGGCGCAGGGCGCTTAGTCCGGTGAGGCCGAGCAGGGCGAGGCCGAGCAGCGTGAGCGCTGCGGGCTCCGGCACCACGGCCGCGATTTGGCCGCGAATCACGCCAGCCGGATCGCCTTCCGAATGCAGGTTCCAATAGAACGGCAGTTCGTCGCCCGGCCGCGCATCGCGAAACACGTCGATGAAATCGCTGAACGGATTGGGCCCGTCACCATTATCCCAGACGCCGGTCACCGTCACATTGCCGGCGACATCGAAGCTGATGATCCGGTCCGCTTCCAGCGACGGGGCGATAACGCCCAGCACGACGGGGCCGTTGGCGCCGCGGACCTCGTTGTGGATATGCAGCGCCGTTATGTCGTTGTCATCGCTGGTCGGCTCGTTGTTCGCTGCCGGCCCGAAATCGAAGCTGTTGTCGAAGAACAACGTGTACCGCAGCGTGTCGCCGACCAACCGCATCTCTGCGGTTGCCGTGGCCGGTGAGGCCGTCGCGCCGCCGGGCGCCACTTCCTGTGCGCTATCCAAAAAAGCCTTGAACACGACCGCAGCGTGTGCCGGTTGCCCGGACACCGCTAACAACAGAACGGCGACCGTCCAGGCCGCCAGACCTTTCAGCACATGCATCATGATGACCTTCCCGCGTCGTCGAAAATGACCGAAAAACCACCGCGAACGGGTCGCGGTCGCAGCTTCTTGTTCGTTCAACGCCTTACGGATGCTCAATTTTTACGTTTAATGCGAAGCCTGTCAACGTACGCACGAAAAAATGATCATTATTTCGCGCGACTGCCGTTCAAAAATGTCGCCGGGCGCGCTGGCGGTTCGTTTTTGCATCGACCTTTTCCCGCGACCTGTGCACTGCCTTTTCGATTGAGGATTGTGCAGCCGTCAATTAGGCTTTCCTCAAGTGTGGGCGGCCCGGCGGCGGATCGATCGTCGGGCAAACAGACCTCACGCAGCAGGGAGGTTGGTCGGGCTTTGGGGCAAGCCGGTAGTTCTGGTCTCGCGGCTGGCGCCGCGCATCGACGATCAGTTGCGTGGCTTCGGTGCGCATCGCGGACGGTTACGGCGTTCGGTTGGTTGCCGCGATGAGCCTAAAGCTCGAAGCCGTAACCAAACGGGTCGGACCCGAAATCCACCTCCAGGACATCGACCTCGACATTGCGCCCGGCTCACTCACCGTGCTGCTTGGCCCGACGCTTGCCGGCAAGACGTCCCTGATGCGTTTGATGGCCGGCCTGGATCGCCCGACGGCGGGCCGCGTCCTGGTGGACGGCGCCGACGTTACCGGCCAGTCGGTCAAACGGCGCGACGTGGCCATGGTCTACCAGCAGTTCATCAACTATCCGTCCTTCACGGTTTACGAAAACATCGCCTCTCCGCTTCGGCGTGCCGGCTTGGGCCGGGACGAGATCGACCGACGCGTGCGGAGCGTGGCGGAGCTTTTGCATATCGAAGGCCTGCTCGACCGTCTGCCGGCTGCATTGAGCGGCGGCCAGCAACAGCGAACGGCCCTGGCGCGCGGCCTGGTCAAGGAGGCCGGCCTATTGTTGCTCGACGAACCGCTGGTCAACCTCGACTACAAATTGCGCGAGGAGTTGCGCGAAGAGCTGTTGTCGATATTCGCCGAACGCAAGTCGATCGTCGTCTACGCGACGACCGAGCCGCTCGAAGCATTGATGCTCGGCGGCAACGTCGTGGTGCTGGACGAAGGGCGGATCTTGCAGCAGGGGTCGACCATCGACGTCTATACCAGGCCTGCCTCGATCCGCATCGGCGGCATCTTCAGCGACCCGCCGATCAACCTGATCGGCGGGTCGGTCGAACAGAACCGGCTGGTCCTTGGCGACGTCGTCGTCGGTCCTCGGACGGCGCATCTCGGCAATGTCGCGGTCGGTCAATACAGTTTCGGCGTCAGGTCGAACGCGCTCTATGTAAACCGGCGTTCCGACGCCGACATGGAAATCCGCGGCATCGTCGAGTTGTCCGAGATCAGCGGCTCGGAGACGTTCGTCCACGTGGCCCATAACGGCGTGTCCTGGGTGGCGCAGGAAGAAGGCATTCACTCTTTTGCACTCGGTGATTCGATCGACATCTATCTCGACCCGGCGGCCCTGTTCGTTTTCGACTGGCGGGGCGGGTTGGTCGCGGCGCCGGGCCGGACGACGGCGTGAGGTAGCGTCATGGCCAGAATTCACCTCGACGGTATTGCGCACAGCTACAGCCCGTCGCCTGAGTCGGATCCGGACTGGGCGCTTAAAGCCCTGGACCAGGTCTGGGAGCATGGCGGCGCCTATGCATTGCTCGGGCCTTCCGGCTGCGGCAAGACGACGTTGCTAAACGTCATCTCCGGCCTTGTGACGCCAACCCAGGGCCGGGTCCTGTTCGACGAAACCGATGTCACCGGCCTCGCCACCGAACAGCGCAACATCGCGCAGGTGTTCCAGTTTCCGGTCATCTACGACACTATGACTGTCGCCGAGAACCTGGCTTTTCCGCTGCGCAACCGCAGCGTCGACGAAGGCACTGTCAAGACGCGGGTTGCGGAAGTCGCCGAACTGCTCGACCTCAGCGGCGACCTCAACAAACGGGCGCGCCGGCTGACGGCGGACGCCAAACAGAAGATCTCGCTTGGCCGCGGGCTGGTCCGGTCCGATGTCGCGGCCATCCTGTTCGACGAACCGCTGACGGTGATTGACCCGCATCTGAAATGGCAGTTGCGCCGCAAGCTCAAGCAGATTCATGAGCGTTTCAAACTCACCCTGGTCTATGTCACCCATGACCAGAACGAGGCGCTGACCTTCGCCGACCGGGTGGCGGTGATGCAAGGCGGCCGCATCCTGCAGGTCGGCACGCCGCAGGAACTTTTTGAAGCGCCGGTCCATCGCTATGTCGGGTTTTTTATCGGCAGTCCGGGCATGAACTTTCTGCCCTGCGCGCTCGACGGCGGCGACGCGGTCGTGCAGGGCCAACGCGTGCCGCTCGGTCCCGACGTACTGGCCGCCGCTGCGAAACGGCCGGCCCAGGCTTACGAGCTCGGTGTTCGGCCGGAATTCATCACGCTCGATGGGGAGACGGGGCCGCGCCTCGACATTTCCGTTGGCAAGGTCGAAGACCTCGGCAACTTCAAGATCGTAACCGCGTCCGTCGGCGAGCACCGGCTCAAGATCAAGGCGCCGGAGCATCAGTCCGTCGCGCCCGACATCGCGGCCGTGCGGCTTAGGCCGGACATGGTTCGGCTTTACGCCGATGGCGAGTTGGTGGGGTAGGGCGCATGGACAAGTGGCAAGACAACCGCGCCTGGTTCATGGTCCTGCCGGTGTTCGCCATCGTCGCGATCTCGGCGATCATCCCGCTGATGACCGTGGTCAATTATTCGGTCCAGGACATCTTTGGCCCGGGACAGCGCGTGTTCGTCGGGACCGAATGGTTCAAGGAGGTGTTGACCAACTCCCGACTGCACGACGCCTTCATCCGCCAGCTTATTTTTTCCACCTTGGTGCTGGTGATCGAGATTCCGCTCGGTGTGCTGGTCGCGCTGGCGCTGCCGAAACGTGGCTGGGGCGTGCCGGTCAGCCTGGTGCTGCTGGCGCTGCCGCTGCTGATTCCCTGGAACGTGATCGGCACCATCTGGATTATCTTCACCCGGCCGGACATCGGCCTGTTCGGCGCGGCGATCAACGGCCTCGGCATTTCTTTCGACCATACCGCCAACCCGCTCGACGCCTGGGTGACGGTAATGCTGATGGAAGTTTGGCACTGGACGCCGCTGGTCGTGCTGCTCGCCTATGCCGGCCTCCGCGCGATTCCCGAAGCCTATTTTCAGGCGGCGCGGATCGACGGCGCCTCCGCCTGGGCGACGTTCCGCTACATCCAGCTACCGAAGATGCGTGGCGTGCTGACCATCGCCGTGCTGCTTCGTTTCATGGACAGTTTCCTGATCTACGCCGAACCGTTCGTGCTGACAGGCGGCGGGCCGGGCAACGCCACCACGTTCCTCTCGATCCACCTGGTCAAGATGGCGGTTGGGCAGTTCGACCTGGGGCCGGCGGCCGCGTTCTCGCTGATCTACTTCCTGATCGTGCTGCTGTTCAGTTGGCTGTTCTATCAGGCACTTCAGAACGTCGGCACCGGAGACAAGGGGGGCGGCCGATGACCCTGCGCAAACGGCACATCGGCCTGCTGATCTATTTCGGCGTGCTGCTTTTGCCGATCTACTGGATGCTGAACATGTCGCTCCGCACCAATGCGGACATCCTCGGCGGCTTCGCCTTCGTTCCGACCGATCCGACGCTCGACAACTACCTGAAGATCTTCACCGACCCCTCCTGGTATTCCGGATACATCAACTCGATCATCTACGTCAGCATCAACACGGTGATCTCGCTCTCCGTCGCGCTGCCGGCGGCCTACGCGTTTTCGCGCTACCGTTTCTTCGGCGACAAACACATGTTCTTCTGGCTGCTGACCAACCGGATGGCGCCGCCGGCTGTGTTTCTGCTGCCGTTCTTCCAGCTCTATTCGACCTTCGGCCTGATCGACACCCACATCGCCGTGGCGATCTCGCACTGCCTGTTCAACGTGCCGCTCGCGGTCTGGATCCTGGAGGGCTTCATGTCCGGCGTGCCGCGGGAGATCGACGAGATGGCCTATATGGACGGCTATTCCTTCCCGCGTTTCTTCGGCACCATCTTCGTGCCGCTGATCCGCTCCGGCATTGGCGTCACCGCTTTCTTTTGCTTCATGTTCTCGTGGGTCGAGTTGCTGCTGGCGCGCACGCTGACCACCACCGACGCCAAGCCGATTGCCGCGACCATGACCCGCACGGTCAGCGCGACCGGCCTTGATTGGGGCCTGCTCGCCGCGGCCGGCGTGTTGACCATCGTGCCCGGCGCCCTGGTGATCTGGTTCGTGCGCAACCACATGGCCAAGGGCTTCGCCCTTGGCCGGGTTTGAGGAAGCGCCGCCATGACACTGGAATGGATGGCCTGGACCACGCCGACGGCGATCTTCTTTGTCTGCATCGCTTTGATGCTGGTCGGCATGACGGTTTGGCAGGTCGCTATGCCGAGCATAGAGCGGCGCGGTTTTTTGCCGATCGACACGACCCGGGGCGACCGTCTGTTCATCGGCCTTCTCGGCAGTGCCTACATCCACCTGGCCTGGATCGGTTTGACCGATCTCAATCTATGGATCGCGACCGGACTGTCGGCCGTGTGGATGCTTGTAACGATGCGGTGGGGATAGGCGTGGAAAGGAGGTCATCGCGCAATTCCCACCAGTGACTCTCTTAAGCAAACAACGACAACTTTGAAATGGAGGAAGGGCAGATGAGAGTAGAAACGATCGCAACAAGGCTGAAGCTCGGCTTGGCTGGCGGCGGCTTGGTCCTGGCGGGTGCGCTGCTCGCCGGGCCGGCGGCGGCGGATATGGCCGCGGCGGAAAAATGGGTCGACGCCGAATTCCAACCGTCGACCCTCTCGCGGGCGGAACAGCTCAAGGAGATGGAGTGGTTTATCAAGGCGGCCGAGCCGTTCAAGGGCATGGAGATCAAGGTCGTCTCCGAGACCATTCCGACCCACGACTACGAATCGAAAGTGCTGACTAAGGCGTTCGAGGAGATCACCGGCATCAAGGTGACCCACGATCTGATCCAGGAAGGCGACGTCATCGAGAAACTGCAGATCCAGATGCAGTCCGGCGACAACGTCTTCGACGCCTACGTCAACGATTCCGACCTGATCGGCACCCACTTCCGCTACGGTCACGTGGTCAATCTGACCGACTGGATGGCGGGCGAGGGCAAGGACGTTACCCTGCCGACGCTCGACGTCGATGACTTCATCGGCAAGTCGTTCACCACCGGTCCGGACGGCAAGCTCTATCAGTTGCCCGACCAGCAGTTCGCGAACCTCTACTGGTTCCGCTACGACTGGTTCAGCCGGCCGGAATTCAAGGCCAAGTTCAAGGAGATCTACGGTTACGAACTCGGCGTGCCGGTCAACTGGTCGGCCTACGAAGATATCGCCGAATTCTTCTCCGAACATGTCGGCGAGATCGACGGTGTCGCCGTGTTCGGTCACATGGATTACGGCAAGAAGGCCCCGGACCTCGGCTGGCGCTTCACCGATGCCTGGCTTTCCATGGCCGGCGCCGGCGACAAGGGCCTGCCGAACGGCAAGCCGGTCGACGAATGGGGTATCCGGGTGGACGGCTGCCGCCCGGTCGGCGCCAGTGTGACCCGTGGCGGCGCGACCAACAGCCCGGCCGCCAAATACGCATTGCGTAAATACATGGACTGGCTGCGCAAGTATGCACCGCCGGGCGCGCTCGGCATGGACTTTTACCAGTCGCTGCCGAGTCTGGCGAAGGGGAACGTCGCCCAGCAGATCTTCTGGTACACGGCGTTCACCGCGTCGATGATCGAGCCGGGCCCGGTGGTCAACGAGGACGGCACGCCGAAATGGCGGATGGCGCCGTCGCCGCATGGCCCGTACTGGGAGGAAGGCCAGAAGCTCGGCTACCAGGACACCGGTTCCTGGACCCTTATGAAAAGCACGCCGGTCGACCGCCGCAAGGCCGCCTGGCTGTTCGCGCAGTTCACCGTCTCCAAGTCGGTGTCGCTGAAGAAGACCATCGTCGGCCTGACGCCGATTCGGGATTCCGACATCCGTTCGGAAACCATGACCCAGATGGCGCCGAAGCTCGGCGGTCTGGTCGAGTTCTACCGCAGCCCGGCCCGGGTCGCCTGGACGCCAACCGGGACCAACGTGCCCGACTATCCGAAGCTGGCGCAGCTCTGGTGGCAGAATATCGGCGAGGCGGTCTCCGGCGAGGTCACCGTTGATACGGCGATGGATAACCTGGCCCGCGAGCAGGATCGTGTCCTCCAGCGTATTGCGCGCAGCGGCGTGCAGGGCGATTGCGGTCCGAAGCTCAATGAGGAGCAGGACGCCGACTTCTGGCTCAAACAGGCGGGCTCGCCGAAAGCGAAACTGGCCAACGAGAAGCCGCAGGGCGAGACTGTGGATTACGATAAGCTGATCCAGGCGTGGCGCGAAGGCCGCGTCCGGTAGCAAATCCGGTCCGACGAAGGGGCGGGCCTTCAGGCCCGCCCCTTTTTCTTTCTGCTGGGGGAAGTGAACGACGATGAGTGAATTCGACGCCGAGCAATTGCAGCGGTTCCTGCATCGGACATTGCCGGAAATCGACCAATGCGGCGAGGTGGTGGAGGCGGTCGACGACAACGGCGCCCGGTTGCGCCTGCCGTTCCGCGAAGCCTATATGGGCCCGGGCCAGGTCTTCTCCGGTCCGACGCTTCTGCGGTTTGCCGATACGGCGATGTATGCCGCCTGTCAGGCGATGCTCGGCCAATCCGGCATTGCCGTCGTCTCGACCATGACGTTGACCTTCCTTCGCCCGGGCCGGGCCGGCGACGTTGTCGCCGACGCGCGTGTGCTCAGGCGCGGTAAGCGCCTGCTTAATGTCGAGGCGGAGTTGTCCATGGCCGACGCCGGCGACCCTATCCTCCGTGCCTCGGCGACCTGCGCCGTCCTGCCCGGCGACATCATGCCGTCAGCTTGACCCATATCAAGGCGCTCTCAGCGATGCCGCCTTCTGATTGTGATTGTTCGTAAGGTGCGCCCGAGAGGAGGTCTCGCTGTCGGTCCGTAAGATTCTGGTGCCGCTAAGCGGCCGTTACGATCCCGATGCGTCGGAGCAGCTCGACAGATCGGCGCTGACGCTGGCACTGGCGGTCGGACAGACCTTTCGCGCCCATGTGGAAGCGTTCTGCGTGGAGGCGGCGCTGCGCGACACCCGTCCGCTGTTGATCCCCGGCGTGCCGGGCTCGGAAATCGACGAACTGATCGGCGCGATCGAAAAAGAGAACCGCAAATGGCGGAAACAGGCGCGCGAGACCTTCGACGCTCTGGTCGAGCAGGGAAATGCGCCGATTACCGAGGCCCCGGTGGACGGCATCGGTTTCTCGGCCGCGTTCGTCGAACAGATCGGCGATGTTGCGGACGCGCTTGCGATGCGCGGTCGTCTGGCCGATCTCATCGTGACCGCCCATCGAACCATTGACGGGGACGAACTGCTGCCTCTGATGCTGCAGGTGGCTTTGCGCGAAACCGGCCGGCCTGTCCTGGTCGCGCCGACCGAGCCGGCGTCGTTCGAGCCGCGGCGTGTGGCAATCGCCTGGGACGGCGGCGTGAAGGCGTCTCGTGCCGTCGCTTTGGCGGCGCCCTTTATCGAAGGGGCGGACGACGTGACCGTGATTTCCGTGGCCGAAGGCGGCATTTCGACGCGCCATGGCGACGCGCTGGCGGATTATCTGGCATGGCACGATATCGACGCGGCCGAAATCGAAGCGAGCGCCGGTACGCACGACGTCGGCGCCGTCCTGTTGGCGAAGGCGGTGGAGGCCGATGCCGACCTGCTGGTCATGGGTGCCCGGATGCGGACGTCGCTTGGCCGCTGGATCTTCGGCGGCGCGACCGGCGCGGTGCTTGGCCATGCCGCCATTCCGGTGCTGATGACCGCCTGACGTCTGTCTGCTATCGGTCCCGTATAAAGCGGTTTCTATAAGTTGCGGGACTGTTGATGCACGGCCTGGTCGGCGAAGTCTTCCTGTCTGCCCGCCAGTTGCAGCATGCCGGACCCAACGACGCCTTCGGTTGCCGGAACCAGTATGTCCATCATGCGTATGCCGATGGTCACCGCGACCGCGGCTTCGATCTCCAGCCCCATCAGCATTAGGGCGCCGGTCCAGACGGCATCTATGGTGCCGATACCAAGGGGTGGATGAATAGGCAAGGCCGATATCGTGAACACGCCGACCCCTATGGTGAAAGCAACGGCCGGCGAGAACGGGACATTGAACGCGAGCTGAAATGACGTCAACGACAGGATCAGGGTAATCGACGTCAGTACCGCCAACAGCAGCGACCGAATCCAGGCGGCGGTTCCGCGGGTGTGGATCAGGCCGGTTTGGAACCGTCTGATCTGGCTGGCGAGGTGCGGCAGTCTGTCGACCATCGGTATCCGGTCCGACCAGCGCGACAATGTGATCAATCCCGCGAAGGCGGCGGTCGATAGTCCCGCGATGAGCCATCCGGCGGGCCCCATGCCCAGGTCCGTCGGGAACAGGACGGATGCAATGGCGATCAGCAGAACCAGCGCCGCGGCATCGGTCGTGCGCAGCAACAGCCAGACGGGCGTGACTTCGGCGACGCTCGGGACGAACTTGAATTTGCGCAGCAGGACGACGAACGCAATTTCGCCGGACTTCATGGGCATTGCGATGTTCAGCATTCGTGTCGTCAGGAAGACCGCGTAAAGCTGCATCCAGCGACCATGCGGCTGGAAGAAAAAGCCGAATCTGACGGTGCGGATCAACGTTGCGGACAGGGTGAGCAGTATGCCCAGGACGAAGAAGTCGAGCTTTGTCCGGGCCAACGACGAAACCAACTGATCGAATGAGATCTGCCGGACAAGAAAGGCGAAAATCGCAATGCCAAAAGCGAGTAAGCCCCATCGCACGATGGACTTCCAATTGACAACGCGTTTCAACGGCCTGCTCCTGTTGGTGTTCGCCGATATCACAGACCGACAACCGTCAACGAAACGTTAACGCCGTTGAGAACGATGCCCGTTCCCGGGTGTTCGCTTTCGGAGTCCCGGCGAATCAGGCTCGTTCCGTATCCCATAGAAGATGGTGAATAGAGGTATCTTTTACGCGTTTCAACCGTCCCGGTTGTCGCGGCCGGCCCGGTATCACGACAGCGCCAGCAGGTCGGCGCGCAGGCGATCGGGGTTCGCGTCCGGAAGCAGCCTGTCGATTTCGGTATGCGTCGACCGCCAGACCGGCACGGCGGCGACCAGCATGTCGCGGCCGGCGTCGGTGATTTGCAGGCATCGGCCGCGCCGGTCGGTCGGATCCACCTGCACGTCGACCAGCCCGCGCCGCGCCAACGGCTTCAGGTTGGCGGTCAGGGTGGTGCGGTCCATCGCCAGAATTGACGATATGTCGCCGATCCGCGGCGCCTCCGGCTGGTTGAGCGCCATCAGCAGGGAGAACTGGCCGCTGGTCAGGCCGAACGGGCGCAGCACCTCGTCGAAGCGCCGGGCGATGGCGCGCGCCGTGCGTTGGACATGCAGGCAAAGGCAGCGGTCACGGACTTCTTCGGTCACCTTGATGGGAAGATCGGCGCGCATCGTCATTCCACAATTATGTTGACATCAACGTAATTGTCAACGAACATCCCATCGTCACCGCCCGAGTATTGGGTTGCGTATTATGCTCGTCAGGGGGAATGAACCATGAAACCGACAGTAGTGTCCCGAGATCAATGGCTGACGGCCCGCAAGGCGCTGTTGCGGCAGGAGCGCGAAGCGACGCACCTGCGTGACAAGGTCAACGCCGCCCGCCGCGCGCTGCCCTGGGTCAAGGTCGAGAAAACCTATAGTTTCGAGTCCGCCGACGGGCCGAAGTCGCTCGCCGACCTGTTCCAGGGCCGCAGCCAGCTTTTCGTGCAGCATTTCATGCTGGCGCCCGGCAGCGACCATATCTGTGAGGGCTGCGCCGGCATGGCCGACAGCGTGGATACCGCCCGTCGCCATTTCGAAAACGCCGATCTCTCGTTCGCCGCGGTCTCGCGCGCGACGGTCCAGGATATCGAGAAGGCGAAGGCGCGGTTGGGCTGGACCTTTCAATGGGTGTCCTCCGGCGCCAACAGCTTCAACGCCGACTACGGCGTGGCCTTCACCCGCGACCAGATCGACCGCGGCGAGGCCGACTACAACTACGGCACCACGCCCTACGCGGCGGAGGACCTGCCGGGGATCAGCGTTTTCGCGATGAACGACGCCGGCGCGGTATTCCATACCTACTCCGCCTACACTCGCGGCTTCGAGGCGGTGTTCGCGCCGTTCAACTTCCTCGACTTCGCCCCGAAAGGACGCAACGAGGACGGCACCATGAGCTGGGTCCGTTTGCACGACGAATACGAAACCGCCGGTCCCGCGCCGGCCTGAGCCGCACTCGAACAGGAGAAATCCCATGGCTTACGTCGACGGATTTGTCGCAGCGGTGCCCACCGCCAACCGCGATGCGTTCATTGAACACGCGACGATAGCGGCGGAAGTGATGAAGGAATGCGGCGCGATCCGGACTGTCGATTGCTGGGGCGACGACGTGCCGGACGGCGAGGTCACGTCCTTTCCCATGGCCGTGCAGAAGAAGGACGACGAGACGGTCGTCTTCTCGTGGATCGTGTGGCCCTCGAAGGAAGTCCGCGACGCCGGCATGAAAAAGATGATGGAACATCCGCGCATGCAGCCGGACGTCCATCCGATGCCGTTCGACGGGAAACGCGTCATCTTTGGCGGTTTCGAAATCATCTCGGAGGGCTGATCCGCCGGAGGCCGCCGCCGAAACGCGGATTCCACTTGCCCGCCCACCCGCTTTTCGACTATCAGAACGAATTCACGGAGCGCTGTCGGAGCCCCCTTTTGCCTTCATAACCGCCGGTCTCACCAGTTTCCTCGCGTAAGCACGGCTGAGCCGCTCTCGGCGCTGTCGTTCGTTTGTATGCGTTCGTCGAGGTGGCGGTATGAGGCCGGTTTGGCATGTCTGGCCTATGGCCTCGCACCGCAGCGCTCGGCTTCCGAGCTCCTTCGCCTTTCTATCCCTGCCATACCGCACCGAGTGATCGGGCCTTCAAACCGTCGTCCTGGCGAACTTCCGACAGGAAGGTCAAGACAGGATGGTCGGCACTCTTTATGTGCGATGGACCGTCGTTCCGACGGTCGCCCCCCAACCGCTGCTCGCCTGCGCGCGTTGCGGCGATGTCACCCCGTTCCGCAGCAGCGGTAAGGTCCGCCTAAATGCCCAGGGCAAGCGAATGGACGCCTGGCTGGTCTACGGTTGCACCGTCTGCGGCAAGACCTGGAACCGGCCGATCCTGGAACGTCGCCGCGTTCGCGACGTCGAGCCTGATCTGCTTCATGCCCTCCAGGCCAACGAGGCCGGTCGGGTGCGGGCGCTGGCGTTCGACGTGCACGCCCTGCGCCGGCACGCGCGGCGTTTGAGGGAGTCCACCGATGTAGAGGTACGGAAGCAGGCGTTGTCGGCCGACCCGCGCCCCTGGTCGGATTTGAGAATAGCGTTCGACGTCCCGTTCCCGCTTCCGGCGCGAATGGATCGTTTGCTTGCCGTGACGCTCAATCTGTCGCGCGCCCGTATCCAAAAGCTGGAGACGAGCGGACGCCTGCGCCTCTTGCCGCAAACACGTCGCGGGCTTCGGCAACCGGTAGCCGATCGACTGCGGGTCAGCATCGATCTGCTGGGTCTGAGCGATGGTCAGGATCTGGCGGACGTTGCCTCTCGGGACGGGTGATGATGTGGACAGGCGCTAGTCCCGAAGCGCCCGCAACCGCTCCCGGCTCTCGGCCGGCCAGTATGCCTTCCGGTCGTAATACTCGGCCACGGCCGGAACGTCCGGCGGCAGAACCAGCCAGGGCTGCTTCGACGCCGTGAAGATGTGGATGTCCGGCGGCAGCCGGTCGGGTTCGTCCAGGGTGCCGGTGCGGACGAAGCAAATCTTGTCGCCGGCCGCCATGGCGTAGTGGCTCCATACGGCGATCCGGCAGGCCGGGCAGCGGACGATCCTCTGTCCGCGGCCGCTGTTCGACGGTGTGTCGACCACCGCCGGGTCGCCCTGCAATACGATAACGCGGTCTCGTTCGATCATTGCGTTCAGCGCGAACGACCCGCCGGTCTCGCGCTGGCACCAACGGCAATGGCAGCAATGCACGAACATCGGGGCGCTCGTCAGCCGGTAGCGGACGGCGCCGCAGACGCAGCCGCCCTCGAATGTCTGGTCCTTGTCGCTCATGTCGCGCTCCCTTTTGGGTGGCTGTCTCTCCAGCGCCAATTTGGTGATGAGGTAGGTTGGGCGCCAGTACAGAAATTGAACCTTTTCGCCGGTTAAGAAGGCGGTCGAAACCGGCCATGCGGTCTTCGCAGTATAGACGACGTCATGCCCTAAGGCGTGTCGGTATAAAAACTAGTGGACAAACTAGATCGATCTACATATTTTAATAACTACATTAGTGAAGTTTATATCAAGGAATGGCGATGCCGGGTCGAAAACGAGTCGAGGAATTCATCGCCGCCGTTGTCGGCGGCGATCATGTGCAGGCAATCGCGGATTTCTATCACGAAGACGCGTCGATGCAGGAAAACAGCGAAGCGCCCCGGGTGGGGCGGGATCTGCTGTTGAAGCATGAGAGGAACGCCCTTCGCCGTGTGCAGGCGATCGAGACCAGGCCGGTCAAGACGTTCCTTGTGGACGACGAAGTCGTCGTCGTGCATTGGGTGTTCGTGGCGACGGACCGGACGGGCGTGAAACGGCGTCTGGAGGAACTGGCCCTGCAGCGCTGGCGCGGCGACCGCATCCAGGAAGAGCGCTTTTTCTACGATACGGCGCTTGCCTGGCAGGCCATCGAATGAGCGCTTCACTGCAACAGGCGGCGTTCTCAATGATGCCGGCCGGTTTCGGGAGATCGGCATGCAGCTAGGGCTCCGCGACCGCGTCGCCATGATTTCCGGCGGCACCAAAGGCATCGGGCTGGCGATTGCCCGCGCTCTGGCCGCTGAGGGAATGCGCTTGTCGATTTGCGCGAGGAACGAACAAGAACTCGCGGCGACGGCCGTCGCTCTGACGGAGGAGTTCGGCGTCGACTGTCTTTCCCATGCCGGCGACCTAAGCGACGAGCGGGCGATTGACGAATGGGTGCGCACTACTGTCGAGACATGCGGCGGCATCGATCTGCTGGTCAACAACGCAGGGTCCGCGCCGCCTGGCTCGTTTCTCAAGCAAACCAGCGATGTCTGGCGCGACGCCTTCGAAATCAAGCCGTTCGGCTACATTCGTGCCGCCCGCGCCGCCTGTCCGCACCTGATGTCGCGCAAGGGATGCATCGTCAATGTCATCGGCCTCGCCGGTCACCAACCGTTGCCGAATTTTATGATCGGCGGGGCGGGGGATGCCGTGTTGATGAACTTCACCAAAGGTCTGGCCGACGAAATGGCAGGGCAGGGCGTGCGCGTGAACGCAGTCAGCCCGGGTTTCACCAGAACGGAAAGGTGGGATGTGATCGTCAGGGGAAGTGGGGCGATGATGGGCGTCGCGCCGGAGGCGGCCGAGCGCACGCTTCTGGCGACCATGCCGCTCGGCCGACCGGCGGAACCGGCGGAGGTCGCCAACGTCGTTGTCTTTCTCGCCTCTTCGGCGTCCAGCTACATCACCGGCGTTACGATTCCGGTCGATGGCGGCGCGACGCGGAGCATTTAGTATGCACCGCTCGATGCCGCCTCTGCGCCGGTACGGCCGGGCCCGGTGAAGCGATGGCGGACTACACGGTCGCGGAGATCTGGCGCTACCCGGTCAAGTCGATGCAGGGCGAACGGCTCGCGGAGGCGGATGTTACGTCGAGCGGCATCCGTCACGATCGAAGCTGGGCCGTTCGCGATGAGAAGACCAGGACCATTCGCGGCGCCAAGCATTTTTCGGGTCTTTTGAACTGCCATGCGCGCCTTCTCGACGGCGCCGGCATCGGCGGCGTTCCCCATGTCGAAATCACCCTGCCGAACGGGGAGCGCACCAACTCTAAGGAGCCATACGTGCATGAAGCACTGTCCGACATCGTCGGCCGCGCGGTTACGCTATGGCCTCTCCTACCGGCGGAGGCCGCGCGGCACTATGCCCTGAACGCCGCCGGCGGGGATGGCGGCATGGCGGAATGGCGCCGCACTTTTGGCCTGGAGGACGGCGAACCCTTTCCCGACATGTCCGGCTTTCCGAAGGAGATGCTGGCAGAATTCATGGCCTATGCGACGCCGCGCGGCACCTACTTCGACGCCTATCCGATCGACATTCTGACCGAAGCGTCGCTACGCAGGCTGGCGGCCCTTTGCCCCGGCGCGGACCTGGATGTCAGGCGGTTCCGGCCGAACATTCTGCTCGCGGATAGCGAAGCTCGTGCCGACTTCGCGGAAGTCGAATGGGTCGGGCGACAGGTCGCGGTCGGCAGCGTCGAACTCGACGTTGTGGTCGATGCCGTGCGCTGCGTGATGGTGACCTGTGCGCAGCCGGGGCTACCGCGGGACACGACGATCATGCGAACGCTGGTCAGGGAAACCAAACAGCGCCTCAGCGTTTACGCCGACGTGGTTTCGCCCGGCATGATCCGCTGCGGCGATCCCGTTCGATTGCCAGAATTCATGCATGGCCGAAACAATTCTCGAGGAGCCGGCGGTGATGGATAAACGCAACGTCGTCGACATACCGGCACAGTCGGGAATGGCTGTTCGGGTTCGCGCCGGCCAGATCATCAGCCTGGTCGACGTTGAGGGCGAACAGGTGGCGGATGTTTTCGCCTGTTCCGCGGCCCGGCGCGACGAATGGCTCAGCGCCGGTCACACCAGAACGCGAACGCGCCGGCTGTTCCCGCGGGTCGGAGACGCGTTTTACACGCGGTTCTATCGTCCGATCCTTACCTTCGTCGACGATACGTCGCCGGGCGCGCACGACATGCTCTATCCGTCCTGCGAACCCGCCATGTACCGCCGGATGGGCGCAGACGAGAATCATCCGAACTGCCGGGACAACTTCATGCGGGCGGCAAAGGCGGTGGATTGGGCGCCTGAGGTGATTCCCGATCCGGTGAACTTCTTCCAGAACACGCCTGTCAACGCGGCCGGCGAACTGGAGGTGAAGACCGCCCTGTCGAAGCCCGGAGACTTGGTGACCTTAAGGGCGGAAATGGACCTGGTGTTCGTGGCAACCGCCTGCGCCCAGGATCTGGCGCCGATCAACGGCGCGCGATGCACCGGATTGCGCCTCGAAATCGGCGGTCCGGGCGACCTTGGCGCCATTGGGGGAGGGCATGAATAAACGGCGTTTGTTCCCACGCTCGTTCGACATTCCCGGCACCTGTTGGCGGGATGATTTCTCCATTCGTCCGCTTCGTATGGAAGACGTGGTCCGGGATTTCACCTGCTATATGAGTTGCGTCGATTACTTGCGCACCGGCGGTTTCATACAGCCACCCGACATGCCATTCGTGGACTTTCCCAGGCACGATATGTCATTGCGCTCGGCCCTGGTTCTTCTCGGGGTCGCGGAGCACGAAATGTGGCTTGGCCGCCGCGTCGAGTACGGTCTTTTCAATGCGGCGGAGACCGAGGAATTCGGCTGCATCTACATCCTGCCCAGCATGAAGCGCGGTTTCGACGCCCAGGTGACGTTCTGGGTCCGCGAGGACCGCCACGTAGACCTGGATGCCGGCCTGTTCGGGTTTTTGCGGGAATGGGTGCCCGCCGCCTATCCGATGCTGCCGAGAATCCTGTTTCCCGGCCGGGAGATGGCCTGGGAAGAATGGGCGCTGCTTGAAGACGCCTGAGGCGCCCGGCGTCCCGACGGAGATGACCGACAGATGGAAACCTGGAATTCAGAGGGCGCGAAGAAGGTTCTGATTCTGTCGTCCTCGCCGCGTCTCGAAGGCAACTCCCGCGGTCTTGCGGTTTCGTTCGCCGCGGGCGCTCGCGAGGCGGGCCATGAGGTTGTCGTCGTCGATTTGGTCAGGCATGTCCGCCACATGCTCGGCTACTGCCGCACCTGCCGGGATGGCGACGGGGAGTGCAGCCTGGACGACGACTTCAAGCCCCTGTTCCTGCACCTCTATTTGGCTGCCGATGCCATCGTCTTTGCAACGCCGATCTGGTGGTACGGCATGTCGTCGCATATGAAGAACTTCATCGACCGCATGTCCTGTTACATCTCGGAAAGTTCGCCGCATGGCGCCCAAGCGAAACCGCGGGTCATGGGCAAACGGGTGGCGTTGCTTCTCAGTGCGGAGGAAAGCAGTTTCGCCTCGCGGCTCGGACTCGTGAGCCAGGTGGCGGAGTTTTGCCGCCATGTCCGCTGCTCGTTTGTCGGCGTGGTTACGGGGCTCGGCAACCTGCATGGCGAGGTCGACAGGGATCCGACGAACCCGCTCGAAGAGGCGCGGCTCATGGGACAGCGGCTGTTCGACCTGGAGGACACCGACTATGAACTCGATACGCCGCGATCGGTCGTGGTGTGGCTGGACGGAAGCGGTCGGTTTCCAAGCTATTGGCGATAGCGGTTGGCAACTGGTGTAAACTATCCGCCATGCGCACGGTGCCTGTCAGGGTGAAAGCATGAGTACGAAGGACCGGTTCCTGCAGGCGAGCGGGCAATTGTTTCGCAGTCAGGGCTATTCGGGCACGGGTCTGAAACAGATCGTATCAGCCTCCGGCGCACCCTGGGGCTCCATGTATCACTTCTTTCCCGACGGAAAGGAACAGCTTGGCGCCGAATCCGTCCGGCATGCCGGTGCGCTAGACAACGAACGGATCCGCTCCGCGTTCGCCCGCGCCCATGACCCGGTCGCGGCGGTGCGAAACATCTTCAAGTCGGAGATGCGGCGGCTAAAGGCAAGCGACTTTGCCGACGGCTGCCCGGTCGCGACCGTCGCCACAGACATTGCCGCCACGTCGGAACGTGTGCGCCAAGCCTGCAGCGACGCCTTTTCAAGCTGGGAGGAAACGATCGCGGACGCCCTCGTTGGGCACGGCGTCGCGCGGTCGGAGGCTCTGGCCGCCGCCAGTTGTACGCTTTTGGCCCTGGAGGGTGCGACGCTGCTAAGCCGGACCCATAAATCGACCAAGCCGATGCGCAACGCAATGGAAATGGCCGCCCGCATCGTCCAGGACGCGCTATCCGACGCGGTTGGAAAGTAGGGCCGGACCGGTACTCAAATCTGCGTCGCCTGACGCAGTTTGGACAGACTCTCAGCAGGCCCGCTGCGTGCCGCCGTCCTCGGCGACCCGCACCGGTTTGGCGAGATTTACAGCCATCAGCGCTTCGGCCGGGCGCAGGGCGGATTCGCCGGAGAGGTTGGCGAGAAGCCATTCGGTGTCGCCGTCGGTGCTGCGCACCGTTTCGCGGCGTTCCGGCGCCATGGGCGTCAGGCCGTCGGCAGTCTCTTGGGCGACGGCGAAGCGGAAGACATAGTTGGGCGTCATCCCCATGCGCAGGTCCGACACCACGACGTTGCCGTCTTCGACGTCGATGCGGAAGAAGCCGTCGCTGAACGCCGCAAGCTTGGCCAGGGCTTCCGAACCCTCCAGGCAATTCAGGCGTTCTGTGCCGCGTGGGTGGACATAGGCGGTCACCGCTTCCCGCGATCCGAACACGGGAATGTAGAGATTGATGTAGCGCTCGCCGTCCACCGCGATCGCCTTCCAGAACAAGGTGTTGAAGGGCGTCGGGCTGGCCATCAGGCGGTCCGGGACCACGCCGGCATCCGCCAACAGGCTTGCGGCCCGCGCCTTCACCACCTGCTGCGCCGCCAGGCCCCAACCCATGTAGGCGGTGGAAAGCGCCAGGGCCGCAACGACCGACAGGCCGAAGCGCCTCGACCAGGTTCCCTTGACGAAGGCCCAGACGACCACGAACAGCAGCGGCAGCGAATAGAGCGGATCGATGATGAAGACCGAGCCCGTCCCCACCGGATCGCGGATCAGGGGCCAGAACACCCGGGTACCGTAGATCGTCAGCGCGTCGATCACCGCATGGGTCGCGAAAATCAGATAGACGGCAAGGTATGTCCGCAGGCGCTGGTCGCGCAGCCCTTTGAACAGCCGCACCACCGCCTCACCGACAAGCGGGGCCGCCAGGGCCTGCACGAAAAAGGAGTGGCTGGGCCCACGATGAAGGGTGAAGGAATCGATCGGGTCATCGAAAGGAAAAAGCACGTCGAGGTCCGGCAGGGTGCCCAGCAGGCCGCCGGCGATAGCGGCTTTGCGCGGTCCGATCCGGGGGCCCAGGGTGGCTGCACCGACGGCGGCGCCAAGAACAAACTGCGTTACTGAATCCATGGCGTGCGGGGCTGCGATACCGGTTGGCGGGCGTGGTCGTTGCGGACGGCCGGGCTGGGCGACGCAACACAATATAGGTCGGCGCAGCGTCTTGTCATGATTAAGCGGCAGCCATTGAATCGATCACGGCCGCCGCGCCTGCCGCCCCCGGTTCCGCTTGCATGGCGGCGCCGATTTCCTCGGCCCGCTTGCGGATCGACGGCGCTCGGACGGCGGCCAGCGCGCCGGCAAGCGCCTCGGCCGAGAGATGCTTCTGCGGCAGCGGCGCGGGGCCGGCGCCGACCGTCATCACGCGGCGTCCCCAGAAGGGTTGATCGCCGAAAACCGGGCAGACGATGGAAGGACGTCCCCACCTCAGGCCTTCATGGGTAGTACCGGCGCCGCCGTGGTGGACGACCGCCGAACAGCGCGGAAACAGCCAGTCGTGCGGCGCGGTATCCAGCACGTGGATGCGGTCGGAACAGTCGACCGTTTCCAGCCCGTCCCAGCCCGTCGCCAGGATGCCGCGTTCGTCTGCGGACTGCAGGGCTTCGAGCACGATACGCGTGAGCCGCGGCGCGTCTTTCGCCGGCATGCTGCCGAACCCGACATAAACGGGTGGCGGCCCGGCATCGAGGAACCGCATAAGCGATTCGGGCGGCTGCCAGTCGGCGGCGTTGTCGGAAAACCAGTACCCGGTGACATGCTCCCGGCCGGTCCAATCTTCGGCCGGGGGAACCAGATGGCGGCTGAACGCGTGCAGGCGCGGCACCGCATGGCCGTCCGGAACATAGCCGTCGAACAGATCCCGCGGGCCTGTGCGGGCCAACCCCAACCGTTCGCGGCGCCACTTGTCGATCTTGCCGGAAAGCAGAAGAGATATCAGCCGCCCGATGGCTCTATGGCTCAATGCGTTGCCGAACCGCCCCAGGTTGGCGACGGGCAGGGCAGGGCTCGGATAAGCGCCCGTCGGAACGTACGCCGGGATCAAGGCGGTCGGGACCGCGGTCGCCGACAGGGCCTCGGCGATGTGCTGGGCGGCCAGCCCCTTGGGATGGTGATAGACGATGACATCGGGTCGCAGCTCCCGCGCGACATCCCACATCTCGTCGAGCTGCCGGCGGAACATGCCTTTCGACCGGCGCCACGCCTGGATCTTTCCGGACATCGTCCGCAGCGCTTTCTGGATCTCGGGAGTCTGCAACAACGAGCGAACGTCGTCCGATAGCGGCGCGGCGGCCAGCCCCTGCGCCTCGATCATTGCCTCGAAGCCGCGCCCGGTGGACACCGTTACCCCATGACCCCGCGCCCGTAGCGCCGCGCCCAGCGCGACGTAGGGCTGCACGTCGCCGCGCGACCCCAGTGTCAGAATCAGGATGTTCATGCGCCCGACATAGTGGGTTCCGCGTCTCCAGTCGACCGTGCGCTGCGGGGCCACGGCAAAGAACTGTTGAGGCGGCCGGCGGTTGCCAGCATTGTTTGTCGTACCGTCGACATGTCGGCCGGACTATGGGAGGGGTCAGCGATGGATATCGGTATTTCCTTTCCGCAAACGGAGATCGGGGCCGATCCGGGCGCGATCAGAGAATTTGCCCAGGCAGCAGAAGACATGGGCTTCGTCCATATCTCGGTGCTCGACCACGTACTCGGCGCGGGTACGCCGAAGGGGCCCGAGTTCGCGAAGAACTACACCCGCGACTTCATGTTCCACGAGCCGTTCACGCTGTTGAGCTTCCTCGCCGGCCTGACGGAACGGATCGAACTTGCGACGGCGATATTGATCCTGCCGCAGCGTCAGGCCGTGCTGGTGGCCAAGCAGGCGGCGGAACTCGATGTCCTGAGCGGCGGCCGGCTCCGCCTCGGCGTCGGTCTCGGCTGGAACGAGGTCGAATTCACGGCGCTCGACATGAACTTTCGCAACCGCGGTCGTCGGGTCGAAGAGCAGATCGACGTAATGCGCCGTCTATGGACGGAGGATCTCGTCACCTTCGAAGGCGAGTGGCACCGGATCGAAGACGCCGGCCTCAACCCGCCGCCGGTGCAGCGCCCGATCCCGGTCTGGATCGGCGCCATGAGCGAACCGGCGCTCCGCCGCGCCGGGCGGATTGCCGACGGCTGGTTCGTCTATCCCCGTCAGGCGCCCGACGCCGCGGCCGCGGCCATGCTCGACCTGCTTCATCAGTCGGCGCGGGACGCCAATCGGGATCCGGAATCGGTCGGTGTCGACGCCACCGTCTACGCCCACCAGGGTGGCGGGCCGGACGATTGGCATCGCTTGATCGAGGCGTGGCGAGAGATCGGCGCCACGCGTATCACCTTCCGCACCATGGAATCGGGGCTGGATTTCCCGGACGGCCACATCGCGGCGATGCGCCGGCTGATGGACGCTTAGGCCGGACTCACTCCGCCGCCAGGCTCTGCAGATAGGCGATGATCGCGTCGATTTCCTGGCGCGTCAGGTCCAGGTTTGGCATCAACGGGTGCGGGTCGACCAGGAAGCCGCGCAGCCTTTCAGGCGTTGTCGCGGGGTCCTTGGCGATGTGCGTGAACGGCGGCGCCGTATCGCCGCCTCTGCTACCGCCAGCCTCGACGATATGGCAATTGATGCACCATTTCTGGGCTATCCGCTTGCCGTCGCCCACCGGGTCGACCTGCGCCATGGCGGTCGTCGCGGGCAGGCAGAGGCAGGCGGCCAATGCCAGGCCGGCTGGCAGCCGGGCCTTGCTGACAATACGGTTGCCCGACTTCCTCATTCCTGCTCCTCCTGATCCTGCAACAGGTCGTAACGCTCGTCGACCATCCAGTCGCGGATCAGGTCGGGCACGTCGTCGACTGAAAACTGCATCTGCTCCTGACGATCATGCACGAAACCGAAAATATCGGCCAGTTCGTCTCCGGTGAGGTCGATCTGATAGCCGAGTTCCATCGATTGCAGCTCGATCATCGCGGAGGAGCCGCGCCACATCCGGGCCATGAAGTCGAACATGTCCGCGTAAGGCTCTTCGGTGTCGACGTCCAGGGCCGGCGCGGCCAGCCCGCCGACGCCGTTGATCTGATGGCAGACGACGCAGCCCTTGCCGACGAACAGCGCGCGGCCGCGTTCGGGGTTGACCACGGGAACGACGAAACCCCGCTTGTCGTACAGGCTCTCATACTGCCGGCTTTCGGCCTGCGCCGGTCCCGGCGCGCAGCCGGTAATCAGCATGAAAAGGGCGGCCAGGACGGCCGTGAAAGACGGCAAGGCTGGAGTGTGCATTCGGACCATAAGCGCTCTCTTTGGCTGAAAATGGCGGTTTCCCGCGCGAATCGGAGACAATTCACAGTCGCAGTCCCTGCATGGATTGCCCATGATCTGGATCAAGACGGGCCGGTCGCGAAATCTGGCCCGGGGGCGTTGAGGCGGACGGCCGGTTCTGATCCAATCGGCGGCTTAGATCGAACCAATGGATTGCTTACGCCTTGCAGAACCAGTATTCGCCGTACCGGCATTTCACCATCGGCGCCTGGAGCCGGTTGCGCAACGACACGCCGCTGCCGCTCGAGGAGGCGGACCTTGCGCGTCTGCGCGGCATCAACGAGTTTGCCTCGATGCGGGAGGTCGAGCAGGTCTATCTGCCGCTGTCGCGCCTGCTCAGCCTGTATGTCGCCTCCACCATGGCATTGCATCGCGAGACCGGCGATTTTCTGGGCACGCGGTCTGCCAAGGTGCCCTACATCATCGGCCTGGCCGGCAGCGTCGCCGTCGGCAAGAGCACGACGGCGCGCATCCTGCAGGCGTTGCTGGCGCGCTGGCCGGACCATCCCAAGGTCGACCTGATCACCACCGACGGCTTCCTGCACCCGAACCGGGAACTGGAACGGCGCGGCTTGATGCAGCGTAAAGGCTTTCCGGAAAGCTTCGACCGCGCGGCCCTGTTGCAGTTCGTCTCCGACGTGAAAGGCGGTCGCCGCGAGGTGTCCGCGCCGGTCTATTCGCACCTGGTCTACGACGTGGTGCCGGGGCAGCGGGTGGTGGTCGACCAGCCGGACGTGTTGATCGTCGAGGGGCTGAACGTGCTGCAGACCGGCAAGCTGGCCGATGGCGAGCCCCGTGTCTTCGTCTCCGACTATTTCGATTTTTCGATCTATCTCGATGCCGACGAGACGGTTATCCGCGACTGGTACGTCGAGCGGTTCCTCGCGCTGCGCCAGACCGCGTTCAGCGACCGGCGTTCCTACTTTCACCGCTACGCGACGCTCAGCGACGACGAGGCCGTGGCGACGGCGGACGGTATCTGGACCAGTATCAACCTGAAGAACCTGCGCGAGAACATCGGCCCGACCCGGCAGCGGGCCGACCTGATCCTGCGCAAGCGCGCCGATCATGCCATCGATGAGGTATTCCTGCGCAAGATCTGAGCCTGTAAGGTCGCGCTAGCGACGATTCGGGAAAAGGGTCCGGCGATGCGTATCATACTCGCCCTGTTTGTTCTGGTCGGACTATCGTTGCCGGCCGCGGCCGACGCCCTGCGGGATATCGGCCTCGGCGAGGCGGCGATGGACCGGCGGGACTTCGACGCCGCCGTCGAAGCCTACAGCCGCGCTATCGATTCCGGCGACATCTTTTCGGACCTTGTTCGTTCCCAGGCGCACTTCAACCGCGGCCGGTCGTATTTCCAGCTGCGCAAGTTCGACCAGGCGATCGCCGATTTCGATGTCTTCATCGGGCTCCGGCCGAACTACGCCGGCGGCTACTACAACCGCTTCATCGCCTACGAGCAGAAAGGCGATGGCCAGCAGGCGCTGGAGGATCTAAAGGCGGCGCATCGCCTGCAGCCGGACCATCCCCGGATCCAGGCCAAGATGCGCGATCACGGGCTGCTGGACTGAAGCCGGGCCGGCCCGGCTTCAAAGGGCTCTTGTTCGGCCGTCTCGGCAACCGAGGCCGGTAGTGTCAGGTGCACGCAGGTGCCCTCGCCGGGTACGCTGTCGATATGCATAGCGCCGCCATGCAACTCGATCATCGTCTTGGCGATCGGCAGGCCGAGGCCGGTGCCGGCATGCTTGCTGACATAGACGCTGTCGACCCGTTCGAACGGTCGCAGCACGCGGGGAATATCGTCCGCATCTATGCCGCAGCCGCTGTCGCGCACCTCGATCGTGAACGTCCCGTCGACGCCGCGCGTCGCGCTCAACGCGACGCTGCCGCCCTCCGGCGTGAATTTCACCGCGTTGGACAGGATATTCAGCACCGCCTGCTTCAGCTTGGTTTCGTCGACCATCAGATTGGGCCAGGCGTCGCAGTCGCCCAGCACGCTGACCCGGACATTGCCGTCCTGCGCCGTGCCCATCACCAGCCGCACGCATTCCGCGATCAGGCTGCTGGCCCGCACCGGCGCCGCGTTAAGCCGCACCTTGCCGGCCTCCACCTTCGACAGATCCAGAATGTCGCCGATCACCCCCAGCAGGTGATGCCCGCTTTTCTGGATATAGCCGGCATATTCCTGGTAGCGGCGGTCGCCGAGCGGGCCGTACATCGCGCATTCCAGCACTTCCGAAAAGCCGATGATGGCGTTCAGCGGCGTTCGGAGTTCGTGGCTCATGCTGGCCAGGAACTGCGACTTCGCCTGGTTGGCGCGGATCGCCTCGTCGCGCGCCGCCGCCAGGCTGCGCGACGTCTCCTCGACCTTGCGGTGCTCGTTCTCCAGCTTGGAATAGGCCTCCGCCGCTTCGCTGGATTTGCGCTCCACCTCGCCGTGCGCGGCGATCAGTGCGGCCTCGTGCTCCTTCAGTTCCGTAATATCGATATGGGCGACGACCAGGTGGTTGCGCTCGGTCCGGCGCGTCACGGTCTTCAGCCAGCGGCCGTTGTCGAGCTGTTCGATGGCCGACCGCTGGCCGCCTTCGCCGAGATCCCGTTGCCGGTCGATCCAGGCCTCGCGCGCGATGCTTTCGCCGTCCACCCGGCAGGGCGCCGCGCATTGGCGCAGCAGATCGGCGCGTTTCGCGCCGCGCACCAGGCTCTCGTCGGGAAACGACAGAAGCTGCCGGAAATTGTCGTTCCACAGCAGCAGCCTGTCATCTTCGTCGTACAGCGCGATCGCCTCCGCCGTGCCGGATATCTCCAGCCACTCCTGCCGTTCCTCCTGGAACTGGGCCAGCAGCAGGGCGTTGGTCCACTGCGCTTCGACATTGCCGAGAAAGGTGACAAAAACGATCCTGGACGACAGCAGCATGGCGGCGACGAAGATCACGCCGACGCCGGCCACCGCCAGGCTGGTCGAATCCCCCTGGGCGACGAAATAGACGATGGCGGGCAGAATGGCGCTGACGATGAACGCCGCCGCCGCCGCCGGTACCGCGGCCATGGTCGACGAGGCGCCGGCGGCCATGCCTGCCAGCATGATCATCAGCAGCAACTGGCGGGTCGGTGTGGCGTCCGGAAAGAACAGGATGCTGCTGCCCCACACCATGCCGGACAGCAGCGCCCAGATGGCCGCTTTCCTTAAGACATGCGGGCCGGCCCGCCCGGACCGACGCCTGTTGCGGCGGCCGAACCACCGGATGGTCTGCGCCGCGCCCATGGCGACCAGCGCCGCCGCCCAGACCAGGATCCAGACATTGCCGCTGCCGGAATAGAATACCGCCGCGGTGATGCTTGCCGTTACGGCGCTGATAACGCCGTTGATCGGCGTGTAGCGAACCAGAACGGCGACTTGCTCGCGTTGGATTTTGCTGGGTTCGGAGACCGTTGCTTTGCGAAACAACAATGGCCAGTGTAACGACGCTGCCCGCATTGAGGCTTCCGGTTTCGTTGACGGCGGGCAGCGCGTTGCGCGGCCCGATTGTTTGCAATATGCGCCCTGTTGTTACGCAGCTCAACCGAACTCTACAGGCCAGATAGTCTATCCTGATTTTCGCGCAAGTCGATCCGTGACATTGCGTATGGTTGTCGAAAGAGATTCCGGCACGCGCTTCAATTGAAGGCTTGCCGGCCCGCCCGCCAAGCCGATGCGCGCCGCGTCAGATCGGCTTTCGCCGTCCGGCCAAAAACGCCAGCAGGGCGCGGATGCGCCGCCGTTCTTCAACCCCCGCCTTGCTGTAGTACCCGTGTTTCAGGGCATTGAGGTTGCCCGGCTGCCCGCCCGATCCTTTCGCGCCGCCATGCATTCGGCAGCGTTTTTTGCCCTTTACCGCCGGGGCCCGGCACGGTTTGCCTTGCCGGGTGCGGGCGCCGCAGCGAACGGCGCGCTGCATAAGGCCGATGTCTTTATGCGGCGGCCGCGCGGACCCATCGGCGCGGGCCATTCTATGGTTTCCCGTTATCGGTTGGGACAGGCCGGTTGCCGGCGACCGCGCCGACGATGGCTTGGCCGCCGCTCTCAATCGTCACCCGCTCCACGCGCACCGTCTGTTGTGCGGTGCCCCGGCTCCGTGACAGCCGGCCCATCTGGTCGATATAGAGCCGCATGAACTTGCCCGCCAGGTGGGCGTAGCCGGACACGATATGCGGCGCGTCGGCATGCCGGGCCCGCCGGTTCATCTCCATCGCCATGGTGTGGCAGGCGACCATCTGCACCGCCAGCATCGCCTCCGTCGTGCTCGATGGCGCGATACCGGCGACGGCGGCCAGGGCGCCGTTCAGAACGGCGCTCACGTCCTGGCCGTCCGCATCGCCGTTGCCGGTTTTTCCGTTTTCGAACTGGTTGGCCAACTCGCCCAGCAGCAGATCCGCCAGCGCCGGGTCTTCGACGCCCAGCGTTTCCTGCAGCACCCGTTGCCAGGTGCCGAAGTCGTGCTGCTCGGGAACGATTTCCAGCGCCACGCGCCGGTCCGGCGACGCTTGGGTCGTCGCTTTCGCGGTGCGGATCTTGGCGGTCCGCTTTTGGGGCGCGCGGGCGGGCACGCCGGTCTCTTTTCCCGACATCGCAGGATAAAGGGATAAATGGCCGCGGCTGCCAACCGGATTCTTGTATTGCCCGATTTACCCGCCGCCTGGCCGCGTACCGCAAGTCGCGCCTCAGTCGGCCTTCTGCGATTGCTGCAGGATCTGCCAGACCCGCTCGCTGTCGGCGGAAGAAGCGTTGGCCGTCGCGTAGAGAACGATCTCCATCGGGCAGCGCCCCAATTGCGCTTCCAGCGAATGCAGTTGACCCGACTTTAGTTCGGCGCCGATCAGGCCGGCGGGCAGCCAGGCGATGCCCATGCCGTTCACGGCCATTTCCTTCAGTCCGGCCGAAAACGCCGACTCGCAGATCGTCTCCACGTTGAACGTCTTCATCAGCGCCGGCAGGTGCTCGTTGCGTTGCACCCTGCCAAGAAATACGTCCTCCGGATACAGCAGCAGCGGCAGCGTCGAGCCTTCGCGAGGGACGTGTATCGGGTGCCTCTTGTCGTCGCCGCCGGTGACGGGCACCAGGTTTTCGGGCCCGATGGCGGTGCGCCGGGCGGCAATGGCCGGGCGGGCGTTTTCCACCGTCCGGCTTTCGTAGCAGAGCAGGAATTCCGCCTGCCCTCTCACCATATGCGTCACGCAGTCGTCCTGGTTGGCGGATCGGACGCGATAAGAAACCCGCGGGCGCAGGCCTTCGACCATGCGCAGCATTTGCGGCAGGTGGGTGATGGTCAGGGTGTGCTGGGCGGTAAACACCACCTGGTGCTCGGACCTCGCCTCGGCGCGCATTCGGCTTCTCAATTCGTAAAAGCGGTTCACGATCTGGCGGATTTCCGCTTCGCTGGCGCGCGCCGATTTGGTGAACTGCAGCGGGTTTCGGCTGCGGTCGACCAGATCGGCGCCCAGCCAGTTCTCTAAAGACCGGATGCGCCTGGAAAACGCCGGCTGGGTGACGTTGCGCCGCTTGGCGGCTTTGGAGAAACTGCCTGTCTCCAGCAGCAACAGCATGTCCTCAAGCCACTTCAGTTCCATATTCGGCTCCGGCGATGCCCATACCGGCCATGGTATGCAGAAAAGTATGAATAGGGAAGAACAGCGGCATTGGACCGCGATTGCAATCCCCACTAATCTGCGGGATTGATTGCGATGGGCTCGTTTTCGCCCAGTTTCCTATGCGAATAATTTAGAAAAGGATTGGCCGATGCATCTCGCGCGCTTCCCCCGGCTGCGTTTCGCCCACTTACCCACACCGCTGGAGCCGCTGGAGAACCTCAGCGCCCATTTGGGCGGCCCGAATATCTGGGTCAAACGCGACGATTGCACCGGGCTGGCGATGGGCGGCAACAAGACGCGGAAGTTGGAATTCCTGATGGCGGACGCGCTCGATCAGGGCGCGGATACGATCATCACCCAGGGCGCGACGCAGTCGAACCACGCCCGGCAAACCGCGGCGATTTCGGCCAAACTTGGCCTGGAATGCCATGTCCTGCTGGAGGATCGGACCGGCAGCAACGACCCAAGCTACAACTACAACGGCAACGTTCTGCTGGATCAGCTTTACGGGGCGACCATTGCCAAGCGGCCAGGCGGCGCCGACATGAACCTGGAGATGGAGAGCCTGGCCGAACAGCTGGGCGGGCAGGGGAAGAAGACCTATATCATTCCCGGCGGCGGCTCCAATCCGGTCGGTGCGCTTGGCTACGTCAACGCCGCTGTCGAATTGCTGGCCCAGGCGAATGAGATGGGGTTGGTTATCGACCATCTGGTGCACGCCACCGGCAGCGCCGGCACGCAGGCGGGTCTGGTTACCGGCCTGGTCGGGTCCAACAGCAGCATTCCCGTGCTCGGCATCGGCGTCCGGGCGCCGAAGGAGAAACAGGAAGCGTCGGTGTTCGGGCTGGCGGAGCGTACGGCGGACCATATCGGTCTCGGCGGTGTGGTAAAACCGGAGCATGTGGTTGCCAACTGCGATTATGTCGGCGGCGGCTACGGGGTGCCGACCGAGGGGATGGTCGAAGCCGTCAAGCTCCTGGCCCGCACGGAAACCATACTTCTGGACCCTGTTTATTCGGGCAAGGGCATGGCCGGACTGATCGACCTCATACGAAAAGGACACTTCTCCAAGGATGAAAACGTCGTCTTCCTCCATACGGGCGGTGCTGTGGGCTTGTTCGGTTATCCCGACAGTTTCGATCTGCCCGGCTATCTGGCCTGAGCCTGTCGCGCGATGCTGTATCTGAAACAGGCGGGCGCACCGGACGAAACCGCCGACCGGGCGGTCCGCGAAACGGTCGAGGGCATGCTGGCCGACATCGCCAAGCGGCGGGAAGAGGCGGTTCGAGAATACGCGGAGCGCTTCGACGGTTGGAGCGGCGATTTCGTACTCTCGGACGCGAAAAAGGCCGACCTGATCGCTCAGGTTCCCGACAGCACGAAGGACGATGTCCGCTTTGCGCACGATCAGGTGCGCCGGTTCGCCGAAGCGCAGCGCGACAGCCTCCGGGAATTCGAGATAGAGACGGAGCCCGGTGTCCGGCTGGGCCAGCGGGTCATCCCGGTTCAATGCGCCGGCTGCTATGTGCCCGGCGGCCGGTATGCCCACGTATCTTCCGCGATCATGAGCGTGACGACCGCGAAAGTGGCAGGCGTCCCGTTCGTCGTTGCCTGTTCGCCGCCGCGCGGCGAGGCGATCGACCCTGCGGTCGCCTTTGCGATGGATCTCGCCGGCGCGGACGCCATTCTGGAAATGGGCGGCGTGCATGGGGTGGCCAGCATGGCCTTCGGGCTTTACACGGGCCGGGAAGCCGACATTATCGTCGGGCCTGGCAACGCCTACGTCGCCGAGGCCAAGCGCGCCTTGTTCGGGCAGGTCGGGATCGATGTGTTTGCCGGCCCCACCGAATCCGCGATCATCGCCGACGATCAGGCCGATGCGATGACGATTGCCGTCGATTTGGTCTCCCAGGCCGAACACGGGCCCAATTCCCCGGTTTGGCTGTTCACCACGTCCGAGGCGCTCGGACGCGCGGTGATAGAACTCGTGCCCCGGGTCGCCCGCGACATGCCGAATGCCGAAGTGGTTCTGACGGCCTGGGAGGAGTGCGGCGAAGTGCTGCTATGCGGCGACCGCGAGGAGGTGGTCAGGGCCAGCGACCGGTACGCACCGGAACATCTTCAGGTCATCGCATCCGATCTGGAATGGTGGAAAGCCAATCTCGGCAACTACGGATCGCTGTTTCTCGGCGAAGGCAGCACGGTGACCCACGGCGACAAGTGCTCGGGCACCAACCATATTCTGCCGACCAAGCGGGCCGGCCGGTATAGCGGCGGTCTCAACGTCCACAAGTTCATGAAGGTGCTGACCTACCAGGAACTCGACGAACAGGCGAACAAGACGTTCAGCGCCGTAGCGTCGCGCATCTCCCGTGTCGAGGGCATGGAGGGCCACGCCCGTGCCTGCGACTGGCGGCTACGAAAATATTTCCCGGACGAGGATTGGCCGTTCCAGGTTTACGATCAAACCCGGTACGACGGCTCTTAAGAAAAGGCCGGGACCCGTGAAGACCTTCACAAAACCGTTCACGCAGCAGGAGCCGATCCCGGAGGCCGCGATTGCCCGGGCGGTCGAGGTTATGCGGACCGGCCGCCTGCATCGCTACAACACGCTCGGCGACGAACCATCCGAAACGGCGTTATTGGAATCGGAGCTTGCCGCGTATCTGGACGTTCCCTACTGCCTGACCTGTGCGTCCGGCGGCTATGCGCTGCACGTCGCGCTGCGTAGCGTCGGCGCGGGGCCGGGGGATGCCGTGCTTTGCAATTCTTTCACGCTGTCTCCGGTTCCCGGCGCCATCGACAATGCCGGCTGCCGGCCGGTGCTCGTCGAGACCGGCCCGGATTACAAGATCGACATCGCGGATCTGGCGGCGAAAGCGGAGGCCAGCGGCGCCGGGTTTCTGCTGTTATCTCACATGCGCGGTCACATCGCGGATATGGACTCTATCGTCGCAGTCTGCCGCGATCACAACCTCGTGCTGATCGAAGACTGCGCCCACACCCTGGGCGCGCGGTGGAACGGCCGGATGAGCGGCAGTTTCGGCGCCGTCGCCTGCTACAGCACGCAGACCTACAAACATCTGAACTCGGGCGAAGGCGGGTTCCTCGCCACCGCGGATGCGGAGATCATGGCGCGCGCCGTTATCCATTCCGGGTCTTATATGCTCTATGGCCGCCATATCGCCGCGCCGGACGAGTCTGTGTTCCGCGACATACGCCTGGAAACGCCGAACTACAGCGGCCGGATGGATAACCTTCGCGCGGCGATCCTGCGCGAACAGCTTCATCATCTGGATGACAATTGCGCGCGGTGGAACAGGCTGCATGGCGTTTTGGAGCAGGGCTTCCGCGCTTTGCCCGGCATTGAGATTCCGGCTCGGCCGCAGCACGAGCAGTACGTCGGCAGCTCCATACAGTTCTCGCTTCCCGGTTTTCCGGAACAGGCGGTGCGCGCGTTTATCGGTGCCTGTGCGGAACGCGGCGTCGAGATCAAATGGTTCGGCGACGAGGAGCCGCGCGCCTTTACCAGCCGTTTCGACAGTTGGCGCTATATAGACCCGGCTGTCGATCTGCCGGCCACGCGCCGCGTGCTGGCGGGGCTTTGCGACATGCGGGTACCGCTCACCTTCGACGAACAGGATTGCCGTCTGATCGTCGATGTCGTCGGCGAAGTGTTGGAAGAAGTCCGGCCGATACGACAGGCGTCCGAGGGCGCGGCATGAACCGTGTGGTCGGTGTGATCGGCGGCATGGGGCCGGATGCTACCGTCGAACTCATGCAGCGGGTTCTCGCCGCGACCCCGGCGTCGGACGACGCCGACCATATCCACATGATCGTCGACAATAATCCCAAAGTCCCGTCGCGCATTGCGGCTTTGATCGAAGGGACCGGGGCCGATCCCGGGCCGGTCATTGCGGAGATGGCGCGGCGGCTGGAACGGGCCGGCGCCGACTTCCTGGTGATGCCGTGCAATACCGCGCACCACTACCATGCCAAGGTCCAGGCGGCGGTCGGTATTCCGTTTTGGAACCTGATCGACATGACGGTCCGGCGCTTCGCCGACGCATCGCCGCCGGTACGGCGGGTAGGCCTTCTGGCGTCTCCCGCGGTCCGTCAGGTCAATCTGTTCGAAGCGCCGTTTGCCGATGCCGGGATCGAGTTGGTGCTCCCGTCCGATCCGGACCAGGCGGCGCTGCTGGACGTTATCAGGGCAGTCAAGGCCGGTGGGACGGACGATGCCCGGATCGCCGCGTTCAACAACGTTGCACGGCGGCTGGAGGAGGCGGGCGCCCAAGCCTTGCTGATCGCCTGTACCGAACTGTCGGTGATCGCCGGAAGCCTGAATAGCGGCGTGCTTATCGTAGATAACTTGCAGCTTATGGCGGACGAAATCGTAAAGGTGGCTGCTTGACAGCCGCAGTTTTCCGGAACTTAGAGACCGGTCCCCTAAATCTATCAAAGCTGCCCGGATAAAGTGTCGGCTGTCCCAATCCGGCCAATTGCCTGTTGAACGAACTTACTCCTCGTCCAGAGTGGGCTCGCTCATTCCGGCGCGCCGACGAGCTTTCTTAAGAAAAAGCTTAAGATAGCCTTCCAGATCATCGTAACTGTCCTTTGACATCTGATCGGGGTAGATCAAAACGACATCACCTTCATCCAATGCAAAGACCTCACGACGCACCCCTTTTGACGGCATATTATCGTCAATTGCATGCATTGGAGGTGGCGTAAAGGTACGTGAACCGCCCGTTGGCTCAAGGGATACCGCTTCCTGCTGGATTGCTTGTTTCATTGGTATCCACCCTGATTGGCCTGCATCAGACCCAGAACCCTCAACCTTCAAGTATTGCTCGCCATCATCATGGGTAGCGACTTCAACAACTTTCCAGGGTTCGCGCCATTGGATTTGTCCTTGTATTTCCCAATTTACCGCATCCCCGACTCTAAAGATGTTGTCGCTGTCATCCTCATCAGGCTTATCAGATTGTGTTAATCCAGCGTAGGCAATAGTTTCGTCATAGACTTTCAGAAACGTTTTTGCGCCTTCGTCGGTGTAGTTTGCTTTAAGAATGAGTTGGTCCAATCGAACCGCCTCGATTGGAGGATCAGTGAGCCATACCTCCCAATACTTTGCTATTTCCTTCGGCTTGAGCGCCGCCTCGCGAATAATACCATTCTTAATCTCGTCCTGTTGGGCACGCAGATACGTGCGAGCGTCATCCGTTAGAGTAGCATCACGCCCGGGGCCAATGCCCGAATAATCTATAAATCCAAACGACTTCAGCGCGGCAAGTGTCTGATATGCTTGGCTGCTGCCCTCTTTCATGTTCCAGGCAAGTCCGGCTTTCGTCACCGGAACCGGATGGCGGCCGAACTTCGCCTCCAACTCCTTAAGGCGCGTGACCGCGACCTTCAAATTGATGAAGGGAAAAGAAGGACTCCGTCCGCGCCGGACGCCGCCTTTGTTGGTGTCAGTCATGGGAACCTCTGATTTTTGGGCCGATCACCGCTCTATTATCGTGTTTTATGGTTTTTTCGTCAATAGGCCTATTGACAAATGCGGCCATAAGCATCAATAAGAATTTAATCGAAGTGGAGGTGCCAATGAGGAGGGTCGCGAGCCCCCGTCGAACTTGCCGACCGGCGCCGGGGGCCAGGAATAACAGGAAGGGCCGTTGCTTTCCGTGCTAGGGGATACAGCAACGGCCCTTAATCGGCAATTTCGTGCGCCTTCCCCCTGGGCTACGGGTGGAAGTCCTGGAGGAGGAACCAAGATCGCACCAGCCCTGTGCCGCTTGATCAGCCAAAGGGCTTGGATCACAACTTAGAGTTAGGCTCCCAGCCATGATCGCAAATGGATATATGGCAGATTCCATAAGTTTTTTCCAGGAGGCGGCCTAATTGCCTGGCTTTCGTCGAATTCCCATATCCCTCGCAACCTTCGGATAGAGGCGGAAAACGCGCTACACTATGTCTAAGGGCACGATCCAGACAGCCCGAAGGACAGAGACGATGACCGATGATCAACGCTGGCAGGCGACGCTGAACCGCGACCCCGCTTCGGATGGCGCCTTCGTCTATGCCGTGACGACGACCGGCATCTACTGCCGGCCCATCTGCCCCAGCCGGCGGCCCCGGCGGGAGAATGCGCGCTTCTTCGACCTGCCCGGCGCCGCCGAAGCGGCCGGTTTCCGGGCCTGTAAGCGTTGCCGGCCGGAAGCGGCCGACATACAGGACCCGCAGGTCAGGGCCGTGCAGCAGGTCTGCGAAATGATCGAGGCCGAGATGGCCGATGGCGAGGAAGGGTTGCCGACCTTGAACCGTCTCGCCGCCGAGGTGGGCTTAAGCCCGCACCACCTGCAACGGACCTTCAAGCGGCTGATGGGCATCAGCCCGCGCGACTATGCCGATGCCCGCCGGCTGGACCGCTTTAAGCAGGGCCTTAAATCCGGTGTCGGCATTGCCGAAGCCACCTATGGCGCGGGCTACGGTTCGTCCAGCCGGGTCTACGAGAAATCCAACGGCCGCTTGGGCATGACGCCGGCGACCTACGCCAAAGGCGGACGCGACATGAGGATCGCCTATACCGTAGCGGATTGCCGTCTTGGCAAGCTGCTCGTCGCGGCGACCGAGCGCGGCGTGTCGGCGGTCTATCTCGGCGCCGATCCGGCCGAAATGGTCGCCGCGCTGGAGGCCGAATATCCGAAGGCCGAGATCCGCGAGGACGGCAGTGCGCTTGGGCGCTGGGTGACGGCTTTAGTCGGTTTCCTGGATGCCGACGGCCCGCACCCGGATCTGCCGTTGGACTTGCGGGCAACGGCCTTCCAGCGCCGCGTCTGGCAGGAACTGACCCGCATTCCCTACGGCGAAACCCGCTCTTATGGCGAGATCGCAGCGGCGTTGGGCCAGCCGAAGGCGGTTCGCGCCGTGGCGCGGGCCTGTGCGACCAACCCGGTCTCGATGGCTATTCCCTGCCACCGGGTAATCGGCGCGGACGGCGGGCTGCGCGGCTATCGTTGGGGCGTGGAGCGCAAGGAAGCCCTGCTCGAGATGGAAGCGAAGGGCGCCAAGGCGGCGGTGAAGGACGTGGCGTAGGGCGGCGTTGATGGCCGGCAGGCTGCTGAAACGCGGCTTGTCGGCCGTCCTGAAGCCCCCACGCGGGGCACGAGGCGAAAGCGCCCGGTATTCGCCTCAACCGGACACTAGTGCGTCCTTCCCTCCGCCCTCGGCAACCGAACAGAACCAGCCAGTCATTGCGAGCGAAGCGAAGCAATCTCGACCCGCTGCGCTCCGTGTTTTCCAGATCGCCGCGGCCCTTGCGGGCCTCGCGATGACAGGGAAGCCGCCACACCTGTCGAAGCCTCCAAACCCCAAGGAGGCCCCGTAGGGGCCGTCTCGAAGGATGGCAACCGGCTCAACTGCCCTTTTCAACCGCCTCCTGCCAAGCCGCGCGGCGGGCTAGGTAGGCCGCGCGGGCGGCTTGGCGCCGCTCCGCCGCCACTCGCCGCCGTTCGTTCGACCAGTGCTTCAACACCCGGCCCCGGTAGGGCCGGTTCAGCTTGGCGGTGCGGCTGTGGTAGTAGCCCGCCGCCATGCTCCACGACCGCGTCTCGCGATGCAGCTTGCGTAAAAGACGCGCGGCGAAATCGATGTTTCGGGCGGGATCCAGCGCCTCTTCCAAGTTTGCGAACGCCTCTCCGTGAAAGTGTAGATTGACCTGCGTGCAGCCGACATCGATGTTGCGCACGCCCTTCCGGCGCAGTTCCCGGACTTCCTCCAAGGCGGCCGCTTTGCTCGGCAGGTAGCGGCCGCGCCCCTCGGCATAAACGGTCCATGGCCAGGCAATCGTTGCCTTGCGTTGCTCGTTCCAGCGGCCGGATTCGGCCAGGGAAATGGCGCTCATCAGCAGTTTCGGCAGCCGGTGCCGCACCTCCGCCTCGGCGATCAAATCGCGGCAAATCTTTGTCGAATCAACGGGTTGCGACGCAGCCACGGTGGCCGGGCCGGCCAGCACCGCCACCGTTGCCAGGATGGGAAGATATCGCAACATACCCACCATCCAGCAAACCCCGTGCCATCGGGTCTCCGGCGCATTTCATAGCCATGTTGCGTTGCAGCAACACCGGTCGGAAGACTTCGGTTCCAACCGGCCTTGCATGGCAGATATGCGGTTTAAATCATTGGTGACTTCAATTTGTCACTTCACAAATCGGGCCTCCGTCACCATATTGTGCAGTGCAGTAAGGGCCGTCCTGTACGGCATTTCTGCCGCCCTTATCGGGCGTTTCCTCCCTAGACTTGGGCTGTCTCCGGCTTCGGAGACAGCCTTTTTTTCTTTGGCTTAAGGGATTAGGCCGTCCTGGGGGATCTTGCCGAGTTCCGCCATCAGTTTGGCCATGTCTTCCGCCAATCGGGCGAGGCCGGGCAGCCGTGAGATCCGCGATTCATCCATATAGAGCGCCCGATTGAGCTCTATCTGCAAGGCATGGACCCCGTTGGCGGGGCAGCCGTAATGCAGGGTGCTGAACCCGCCGGCATAGGGACTGTTGCGGGTTACGCGATAGCCCAGGTCGCGTAGCACCTGTTCGGCCCGTTCCGTCAGGGCCGCCGCGCAGGCGGTCCCGAAGCGGTCTCCCAGCACGATGTCCGGCCGCCGCGCGCCCTGGTCGCGGTCCGTCGGTCCGCCGACGGACGGCATCGAGTGGCAGTCGACCAACACCGCGCAGCCGAACCGCGACAGAGTGCCGGTCAGCAACTCGCTCAGCGCTGAATGATAGGGCCGATAACAGGCCGAAATGCGCCGTTCCGCTTCGGCGAACGGCAGTTTGCCGGGGTAGATGTCGTGTCCGTTACTGACCACGCGGGCGATTACGCCGAGGCCGCCGGCGACCCGCAACGACGTCGTATTGGCGAAGGGCGGCAGATCGTCCTCGAACATCGCCGGGTCGAGCTCGTAGGGCTCCCTGTTCGGATCGCAGTAGGCGCGCGGGAAAAGGGCTTTCAGCAACGGCGCGCCGATCGCCGGCGCTGCGCCGAAGATCTCGTCGACGAAGCTGTCCTCCGATTTGCGGAGCGCGATCGGGTCGAGCGGCGAGGCGGCGACGAAGTCCGGCGGGTAGTCGGCGCCGCTATGGGGCGACGCATAGACGAACGGTACCGATTGCCTGGCCGGCGCGACAACATCGATCGGTTCGCCGGGTTCGGTTGTCTGGAGGGCGCTGTCTGCGCGCATCATGGAGGACTCGATATCTTTTTGTTAACCGTTGCCAGCATACACAAGAAGAAGCCGGCAATGGCCGGCTGCGCGATCATAGCACGGTGCCGGTTCGCCGCAATTGCGGTAGACGATGGAAGGGCATTAAAACCGGGGCTGGCGGCGCGCCGATCGGTCGTTCGCCGGGGCAGGAAAACGCGGGCGGCCCGCTCAACGAGTCGGGCGGGCTTCGTTGCCGGGAGTTGTTACGGGAAGGGGTATCGGGTCGGATATGGCAAACATTCTCATCGCCGAAGACGATTCCGCCATGCGCCATTTCCTGACGCGGGAGATGGAACGGGCCGGCCACCGGGTCAGCGCGGTTGCCGACGGCGTGGATGCCCTGCCGCTGTTGGAAGAAGACACCTTCGACGTGCTCGTCGCCGATATCGTCATGCCGGATATGGACGGTCTGGAACTTGGCCGCCGGGCCCGCAACATGGACCCGGATATCAAGGTCATTTACATCACCGGTTTCGCCGCGGTCGCCATGAGCGCCCGCGACAGCGTCTCCGCCGGGACGACCGTTCTGTCGAAGCCGTTCCACCTGCGCCAGTTGGTCGCCGAGGTCAATCGGGCGCTTGGCGAGGAAGAATTGGAAGACGACGTTCCGCCGCCGGCCTGAGGCCACTTCACACTTGCCATCGCTCCGGCCTACTCTGTATAAGCGGCTGAAGGTGACCGGCCCTTTAAGGGCGCATAGCTCAGTTGGTTAGAGCGCCGTCTTGACATGGCGGAGGTCCGTGGTTCAAATCCACGTGCGCCCACCATCCTCCCAATCTACGTATTTTTCGGACGTATGCTGGTGAAGATAGCCAGGCAGAAGCCGAGCAGCAGCAGCATGCCCGGGGCCGGCACGTCCGCGACGTCGACGGTGTCTTCGCCCGGGTCCGCCGTCGGCTGTTCGGTTTCGAAGCTGTCGATCCACTCGGCGAGCACCGACACCCGGGTGTCGAAGGCAATCTCGCCGAACGACGCGTTGTGGAATTCGTCGATGTCGGAGGTTTCCCGGCCGGGGCGCTGCGGGTTGGTGATCAGGTACGAATGGATTCCGGCCACCTGACCGTCGAGGAACGTCGGGCCGCCCGAGTCGCCGACGGCGAAGATTCCTTCTTCCTCGCCCAGTCCCAGGTCCGGCTCGTCGATATATAGGCCGAAAGCGTCGTTCTTTTCATCGCCGTTGTCGAAATCGAAACCCAACTGGGTGCCTGGGCTCGTATCGTCGAAATTCGAAAAGACCCCCAGGAAGTCGTCCGGCAGCGCACCCAATCGGTTCTTGGCGGCGTGCTTCTTTATGTCCGAAGACCGCTGTGCGCCGTCGTTGCCGTTGCCGGACCGGCCGTAGCCGACCACCTCTCCGGTGCGGCCGATCTCGTCGTTGCCGCGATAGATCTCGTAGCGGTCCGCGCCCTCCGGCGCCTCCGATTCAAGCTCGATGACCGCGATGTCGTAGCCGTGCTGAAGGTCGCCGTTCCAGTTCGGATGTATCGTGAATTTGCCGGTGCGGGGCGTCTGAACCGTCTGCCCCGGCAGGTCGAAGAAGACGGAGACCTGATCCCGGTCGACCTGACCTTTGCTGTCCGTCAAGCAGTGCGCGGCGGTAAGAACGCGTCGGCCGCCTTTCAGCAGGGCGCCGTTGCACTTCGTCTTGGCCTTGCCGCCCGAGTAGGTGTGATACCGAACGACGCCATCCAGCCCCGTGCCGGCGGGCACGACGAAATCGTTGGGATCGCCGGCGACGACAACGGCGTGCGCTGTTGTCGGTGTTGTTGCCAGTCCAATCGAAAAAGCCAGAACCAGAGAAGATGCAGCGACTGAAAACGCTGCCTTGACATCGTAGGCCATCCCCCGCCTCCCACTTAGCCCGACGGTCGCGAACCGCGTCAGCCGAACTGCCCGAAAAAGTGACCGACTCACGTCGGACGGTCATTATTCCGGGTAACCGGTTTGGCCAGTGTGGTAATCCTGTGTCAAAGTGACTACTGACAGAACTGGTAGGGCGCGGCGACCAGTTTGCCGGGCAGGTGCTTGTTCCGGTCGCAATGACGGCGTGAAGCGGCGGCTAAAGAGGCAGGAGTGCCGCTTACTTGTGGCGATACGTAATACGCCCTTTGGTGAGGTCGTAAGGCGACATTTCAACTTCGACTTTGTCGCCGGGCAGAACCCGAATTCTGAACTTGCGCATTTTGCCCGCAGTGTGGGCAATGATCTCGTGATCGTTTTCAAGCTTCACTCGAAACATGGCGTTGGGCAGCTTTTCGATAACAGTGCCCGGAAACGCCAGTAATTCTTCTTTCGCCATACGTCAGTCATCTCCGTTGCATACGGCCCGCAGAAAAAGGCCGGACGGCTGCAAATCTCGATAGATCCCCACTTGTGCGCAGCGTATCTGCCACCATCCGGTCAGCCAACAAGCCCAAGGCTTCGGGAAAACAGGATTTCCAGGGGTCGAATTACGCCACACAGCGCCGCCAGCCCCTCAGAGCACGGCCCTATATGGCCCCCTGACGCAAAAAAAACAAGGTTCACCTGGCTGGCGAGACTGTCGGCGACACGGTATATCAACATTATTCCGGGGGATTTAGTGGCGGGATTCTTAACGAACAGCCTGCAAATGGCCGCTCTGGTCGCGATCGTGCTGATTGGGGCCGGCTCGCCGGCGTTTGCCGATGCGGAGAGCGATTGGCATGCCGGATATCAGGCGGCGCAACGGGGCGAAGATGCCCTGGCCGTTCGGTTTTACACCCGGGCTCTGGAGCGGGGTTGGCTGGAAAAGGCAGACAGAGCGCGAGTGCTGTTCAATCGGGGAGCCGCGTATCGTCGCCTTGGCGATTACGATTGGGCCATCGAGGACTATGGAAACTCGATCAAGCTCCAGCCCAATTTCGCCGAAGCGTTCCACAACCGCGGCATTGCCTACCATCTAAAGGGGGAACAGGCTAAGGCGGCGCTGGACTTCAAGGCTGCGCACCGGCTGCGTCCGGACGACCCGGACATACGGAAGGTGATGCGCGCCTACGGCCTGCTGGAGGAAGCTGAATCGCTGACAGCGGATGTACCCGTCTCTCCAATCGAGGTTGCAGAAACAGATGAGAAATTCGCTCTGCATCTTGCCTCTCTCCGCACCAAGGCGGCCGCTAAGCTCGACTGGTCGCGACTGAAAGCAAAATTTCCCGATCTGCTGAGTGGCCGGCAAGCCGAGATCGTACCCGTGGATCTTGAAGACAAAGGTGTCTTCAACCGGGTATTCGCGTCACCGTTCTCGACGCAAGCCGAAGCGGAAGCGATCTGCGGCGCCCTTCGTGCGCAAGCACAGTATTGTAAGGTCGTGAAGCGGTAGACCGTCCGCAACACCCTCGATTCACGTTAGATTAAGACATGCAGGCCAGCATGCCGGCCACTTTTATCCAGTGAACAGCGGCAGGCAATACCGATCGTGCGACGGATCGCAGAATCAGGCGAACAGGGTCGTCCCGTAACCGCCAACCGTTCGTTGCGTCAGCGGATCGCCGCCTGGTGGCAAGGACATGATGACAGTGCCTCCGCCGAAGGTTCGCCCGGCGATGCGCCGGACTATCTCGACCTAGGAAAACCCAATCTCAAACGATGGTGCGATTCGAGAATCGAAGTGGCCGAGTTGCTGTTCGGCCCATCGATGATCACACCCGGCGGCCCCGATGCCGTTCATGCATTGGTCGAACCACTCCGCCTGGAGACCGGTCATACCGCGGTTGAGATCGGCGCCGGTCTCGGCGGCATCACACGGCTTGTCGCGGAGGAGACCAGCGCGCGCGTCGTCGGCATCGAGGCGGACCCAGTACTGGCGGAAGAGGCGATGCGCCGTTCCGCCGACGCGGGGTTGAAAAAGCAGGCGGGCGTTTCGTGCTATTCGCTAGATACCTTCAGCCTCAAGCCGCGAAGCGCGGATGCCGTATACGCCAAGGAGTCCTTCCTGTTCGTTGAGGATAAGCAGTACCTATTCGAGCGGATCGCGAAGATCCTGCGGTCGCAGGCCAGACTCACCTTCACGGACTTCGTTCTGATCGGACCCGATTCCCGCAGTCCGGAAATCGCCATCTGGGGTGCTCACGAGGCGTTTCCCATCCACGTCATTCCAACAGATCGGATCGAAAGCCTTCTGGATTCGGTCGGGTTCGATCTGATCGACAGATACGACATGACAGACGTTTACCGAGAAGCCATCCTGAAAGCATTCGCTTCCGCCGCCCAAACCCTGAAGGCGAAAGGCAGCGCCGCGGCCGGGTATGCCGAGTGGCTGGCGGCTGAGGGCGATATGTGGAAACGTCGGGCAACAGTCCTCTCCACCGGGGAGGTCCAGGTGCAGCATTTCCATGCCCAGGTGCGGCGGGTAGCGGACTGATTAAGGCCGGCCCGGCGTTGACAGGAGCGCCGACCCTGTCTATTTTCCGCCGCCGCAGCCAGCGTACACCAAGGAGACCGGCCATGAAGGTCGTCAACTCGCTCAAATCGACCAAAAACCGGCACCGGGACAACCGCGTGATCCGGCGCAAAGGCCGCGTCTACGTGATCAACAAGCGGAACCCGCGCTTCAAGGTCCGCCAAGGCTGACCCAGCCAGCGCCGCGCCTGCAGCCGATCCGGGGCTTGGCGAGCGGGTCGCCCGATCACATTCCTTCCGAACTGTGACAAAAGCGCCGCCCAAAGCGGTGGTTTTCGACGTTGGGGGCGTCCTTCTGGACTGGAATCCGCGTCACCTCTACCGAAAGCTGTTTTCCGGTCGAGAGGCCGATATGGAAGCGTTTCTGGCTGAAATCTGTACTCAAGCCTGGAACGAGCGCCAGGATGGTGGCCGGCCGTTCGCCGAGGGCGTGGCGGAGCTTACAGCCCAGTATCCGGACAAGGCCGACCTGATCGCCGCTTACGATCTCCGCTGGGAGGAAATGGTCTCCGGCGAGATTGCTGACACGGTCGCCCTGCTGCTTGAGCTGAAGGCCAAAGGATGTCCTGTCTTTGCGTTAACCAATTTCTCGGCTGAAAAATTCCGGCTGACGCGCCAACGGTTCGCTTTTTTTGATGTCTTCGACGGGTTGGCAGTTTCGGGAGAGATCGGCGCCATCAAGCCGGATCGGGCCATATTTGACCACCTGTGCGACACGTTCGATTTATCGCCCCCTGAGACGGTGTTTATCGACGACACCCAGGTCAACATCGCGGCGGCGTCGGCGCTGGGCTTTCAGGCGCTGCGTTTCTGGTCGCCCGACCTGCTGGGCGCCGATCTGAGGCGCCTTGGACTGCTTTAGCCGCCATCACTCTCCGGGCTTGCCTGCGGCGGAACGTGCTTTACCCTATAGGTTTGGCGGCAGCGAATAGACTGCCGTATGGGAGGATTGCCATGCAGATGCCGGAGCCGGACCAAGCGGTAATCGGTCGCCGCCGGGAGCTGATCCAGGCGCTACAGCGGATCGTTGCCGGCGAGGGCGTGATTTACGACGAGGCCGCGCTGAAGGCCTTCGAATGCGACGGTCTGACCGCCTACCGCCAACCGCCGATGATCGCGGTCCTTCCAGAAACCACCGAGGAGGTCTCGGCGGTGCTCCGTCTCTGCCACGAGGAAGGCGTGAAGGTGGTGCCGCGTGGCGCCGGAACATCTTTATCCGGCGGCGCCTTGCCCCTGGCGGACGGCGTTTTGCTGGGAATGGGCAAATTCAACCGGGTGCTGGAAATCGACTATGAAAACCGTTGCGCGGTGGTGCAGCCCGGCGTGACCAATCTGGGAATCACACATGCCGTCCAAGACGAGGGCTTCTATTATGCGCCGGACCCGTCGAGCCAGATTGCCTGTACCATCGGCGGTAATGTCGCGGAGAATTCGGGCGGCGTGCACTGCCTGAAATACGGTCTGACCACCAATAACATCCTGGGTCTGGAATGTGTGCTGATTACCGGCGAGGTGATCCGGATCGGCGGCAAGCACCTGGATTCCGAAGGCTACGACATGATGGGCCTCCTGACCGGGTCGGAAGGCCTGTTGGGCGTCGTCACCGAAGTGACCGTCCGCATCCTGAAGAAGCCGGAGACGGCACGGGCGCTGCTGGTCGGTTTCCAGGACCTGGAGAAGGCCGGTGACTGCGTCGCCAAAGTGATTGCCGCCGGTGTCATTCCGGCCGGCATGGAAATGATGGACAGGCCGGCCATTCACGCCGCCGAGGCATTCTGCCAGGCAGGGTATCCGATGGATGTCGAAGCCCTGCTGATCGTCGAACTGGACGGCCCGGCGGCGGAAGTAGACCATCTGATCGATGTCGTGCGTGGCATCTCGGAATCCTGCGGCGCGGTCTCCGTCCGGGTCAGCGAGAGCGAGGAGGAACGGCTCAGCTTTTGGGCGGGGCGTAAGGCGGCCTTCCCGGCCGTTGGGCGCATTTCGCCGGATTATTACTGCATGGACGGCACCATACCGCGGCACAAGCTGCCGCACGTCCTGACCCGCATATCGGAATTGTCCGAGCATTACGGGCTGCGTGTCGCCAATGTTTTCCATGCGGGCGACGGCAACCTGCATCCGCTGATCCTGTACGACGCCAATCAGCCCAACGAATTGGAGCGGGCGGAGGATTTCGGTTCCGACATACTGAAGCTCTGTGTGGAGGTCGGCGGCGTGCTGACCGGGGAGCATGGGGTTGGGGTGGAGAAGCGCGATCTGATGGGCGAGATGTTCTCGAAAGCGGATCTCGACCAGCAGCAGCGGGTGAAATGCGCGTTCGATCCCGACGGGCTGCTAAATCCCGGCAAGGTGTTTCCGACCCTGCACCGCTGCGCGGAACTCGGCCGGATGCATATCAGCCGCGGCCAGATGCCGTTCCCAGACCTGCCACGGTTCTAATGAGCGGTTTGTTGAAGCCTGCCGACGCGGAACAGGCACGCGAGGCGATTGCTTGGGCAGTTGCCGAGGAGACGCCGGTCGAGATCAGGGGGCGGGGCAGCAAAGCCTCGCTCGGCCGGCCGCAGCAAACCGACTATCAGATCGATCTGTCCGGCCTATCCGGCATCAGCCTGTACGAGCCGGACGAACTGGTGATGTCGGCCGGACCGGGTACTCCGCTCGCCGAAATCGAGGCCGCATTGGCGGAACACAACCAGGAACTCGCTTTCGAGCCGGCCGACTATGGGCCGCTTTTGGGCGTCGCCGCCGAGGCTGGCAGCATAGGCGGCGTATTCGCCTGCAATCTGGCCGGCCCACGCCGGATCAAGGCCGGCGCGGCGCGCGATCATTTCCTGGGTGTGCATGGCGTCTCCGGCCGTGGGGAGGCGTTCAAATCGGGTGGCCGGGTCGTCAAGAACGTCACCGGCTACGACCTCTGCAAGTTGATGACCGGTAGCTACGGCACCCTTGCGGCGATGACGGACCTGACGTTCAAAGTTCTGCCCCTGCCGGAAAAGACGAGGACGGTGCTGGCGCTCGGGCTGCAGGACGAGGCCGCCGTTGCGCTGATGTGCGAGGCGGCAGGATCGCCGCACGAAGTGTCGGGGCTCGCGCATCTTCCGGGGCCGGTGGCGGCACGGAGCGGCGTTTCCTATGTTGCCGGTGCCGGAACGTCCGTCACCGCCATTCGGGTCGAAGGGCCGGGTCCGTCCGTGGAATACCGCTGCGACGCGCTGAAGCAAATGGCCTCCGGGAAGGGCGCCGTGGAGGAGTTGCATAGTCACAACTCGGCAGCCTTGTGGCGGGAGATACGCGACGTAACTGCGTTCGCGGCGGACGCTGTGGGAAGTGAGCGGCCGCTTTGGCGGCTGTCGGTAACGCCGACGAACGGCGCCGAGGCAGCCAAGAAGATTCAGGATCAGGCGGAAGGCGAAGCCGTTTTCGATTGGGCCGGCGGATTGATTTGGCTGTCGCTAGCGGCGGCCGACGATGCCCATGCCGACCTGGTTCGCGGCGCCGTCGCCGCTGCGGGAGGGCATGCAACACTGGTCCGGGCGGCCGATGCGGTACGGGCCGCCGTTTCGGTATTCCAGCCGCAGCCAGCGGCACTGGCTGCCCTGTCGGCCCGGGTGAAGGACAGTTTCGATCCGCGCAGAATTCTCAATCCCGGCCGGATGTATCCCGGGGTTTGAACCGTGCAAACCAACTTCAGCCTGGCTCAGCTTGCCGACCCCGATTTTCAGGAATCCAACGATATTCTTCGGAACTGCGTGCATTGCGGGTTCTGCACGGCGACATGCCCAACCTATGTAACCCTGGGCGACGAGCGGGATTCGCCGAGGGGTCGCATTTACCTGATTAAGGAAATGCTGGAGTCGGCGGCGGCGCCGGAGCCGGCCGTGGTGACTCATATCGACCGCTGCCTGTCTTGCCTATCCTGCATGACGACCTGCCCATCCGGCGTGCACTACATGCATCTGGTCGACCATGCGCGGGCCTATATCGACGAAACCTATGTGCGGCCATTGCCAGAGCGGATGTTGCGGCATTTGTTGGCGATGGTGCTGCCGAACCCCGGGCTATTCCGCCTGTCGTTGCTTGGCGCGGCGTTGGCCCGGCCATTCGCCAGTCTGCTGCCCGGGCGGCTGAAGGGCATGGTGGCGATGGCGCCCGGCAAGCTGCCGCCACGCTCGCCAACCGACCGGCCGCAGGTGTTTCCGGCCGTCGGCGAGCGACGCGTGCGGGTGGCCCTGATGACGGGCTGCGCGCAGCGGGTGCTCAACCCGGCGATTAATGACGCGACCGTTCGCCTGCTGACGCGACACGGATGCGAGGTGGTTGTCGCGTCCGGGGCGGGATGCTGCGGTGCGCTGACCCATCATATGGGACGGGAAGCCGAGGCGCTGCGCAGCGCGAAGGCAAACGTTTCGGCCTGGCACGACGAGCTTGAAGCAAATGGTTTGGATGCGATCGTCATCAACGCATCCGGCTGCGGCACGACGGTGAAGGACTACGGATTCATGCTGCGGAGCGATCCGGATTGGTCCGCGCGGGCAAAGGCGGTCAGCGAGCTGACCGTCGACATTTCCGAATTGATGACGACACTGGGTTTACAGAACGCCGTTGCGCCGGAGCCGCTGTCGGTGGCGTATCATTCGGCCTGTTCCCTGCAACATGGCCAGAAGGTTACAGCGGCGCCGAAAAAGTTGTTGTCGGCGGCCGGTTTCGCCGTCCGCGACGTGCCGGAGGCGCATCTATGCTGCGGCTCTGCGGGAACATACAACCTGATGCAACCGGAACTGGCGACACGGCTGCGCGACCGGAAAGTGGCCAATATAGAGAGCACCGGGGCAGACGTGATCGCCGCCGGCAACATCGGCTGTCAGGTGCAGATCGCCGGCGGCACCGAAATTCCGGTCGTGCACACGGTTGAACTGCTGGACTGGGCGACCGGTGGGCCGAAACCAGCCGTTCTTTCCGCTTAGTCCACGTTGACCGGTTTTTGATCACCCGACGGCTTGGCGGCGGCGCCAGAGCGGCCTATCCTTTTAACGTGATGAGACGGCTGATACTCATTTGGTTCGTTCTCGCGGCGCTGGCTCTACCGGCTGCCGCAAAGCAGGACGACGACAGGCTAGAGCCGCTGTTCGAGCAGTTGCTGACGGTTGATGACAGGTCCGTCATCGTGGCGGCGGAACGTCAGATCTGGGGTATCTGGCACGAGTCGGGCAGCGATACCATCGACCTGCTGATGCAAAGCGGTATCCAGGCGATGAACCGCGGCGACCATAAGGATGCGGTCGAACAATTCACCGCCGTGGTCGAGATTGCGCCGAATTTCGCGGAAGGCTGGAACAAGCGGGCGACGGCGTATTACCTGGCTGGCGATTACGACGCGTCGGTCACCGATATTGCCAGGACGTTGGAGCTCGAGCCGCGGCACTTCGGCGCTTTGTCCGGACTGGGGTTGATCTACGATGCGATCGACCAGCCAGAGGGTGCGTTAAAAGCGTATCGCCGGGCACTGGCGGTGCATCCGCACTTGCAGCATCCGCGCCGGCGCGTCGAGGCGCTGAAAAAAGAACTGAAAGACCGAAATATCTAACGGGCCGGCTAGGTCTTCGACAACTAAGGCCCTAACGCCAGTCTTCGCCGCCGACCCAGGCTATGCGCAACAGGTTGGTAGCGCCGGGCGTTCCGACAGGCATGCCGGCGGTGATGACAATCCGATCCCCGGTCTTGGCGAAACCCTGCTGGAAGGCGACGCGACAGGCCTTGTCGACCAGGTCGTCGACGTCCGTGGCGTCTTCCGTCAGCACGCAATAGACGCCCCAAGCGGCAGCCAGGCGGCGGGCCGTGTGGACGTTTGGTGTAAGGCCGACGATCTGTTTGTCCGGCCGCTCCCGAGAGGCTCGCAAGGTCGTCGAGCCGGAGGTGGTGAAAGTGACGATCGCGGCGGCATCGATGGTGTCGGCGACCTGGCGGGCAGCGGCGGTAATCGCATCGGCCGCCGTCGGTTCCGGATCGGTTCGGGCGGTTTCCACCAAACTGCGGTAGAGCGGATCGCGTTCGACCTGCTCCGCGACCTGATTCATGGTCGAGACGGTCTCGACCGGATAGTCGCCGGCAGCTGTTTCGGCCGACAACATGATGGCGTCGGCGCCGTCATAAACGGCGGTCGCGACGTCGGAAACCTCAGCCCGAGTCGGAACCGGGGACGCGACCATCGATTCCAGCATCTGCGTCGCGACGACGACGGGCTTCCCGGCACGGCGGCTGGCGCGGATAAGCCGTTTCTGCAGCCCGGGAACCTCCTGCAACGGCATCTCGACGCCCAAATCCCCGCGCGCGACCATGATCGCGTCCGACAGTTCCAGGATTTCCTCCAGGCGGTGAATGGCCGCCGGTTTTTCGATCTTCGCCAGAACGGCCGCCCGGCCGGCGATCAGCTTGCGCGCTTCGGCTATGTCCTCAGGCCGCTGTACAAAGCTGAGCCCGATCCAGTCCACGCCGAGATTGACGGCGAACTGAAGGTCCGACCGATCTTTCTTGCTGAGCGCGCTAAGCGGCAGGATCGCTTCGGGCACGTTGACGCCTTTGCGGTCGGACAGGGTCCCACCGGTGACGACGACGGTTTCGGCGAAATCCGATCCCGCCTGTTCCACCCGAAGCACGATCCGGCCGTCATCCAGCAGCAGGTGGGTGCCGGGCTCGACGGCTTCGAAGATTTCCGGATGCGGCAGGGGCGCGCGTTTCGCGTCTCCCTCTTTGTCGTTCAGGTCGAGGCGGAACTTGTTACCCACGGTGAGTGAGACCGGGCCGTCGGCGAATGTACCGATCCGAAGTTTGGGGCCCTGCAGGTCGACAAGGATACCGATGGGGTGACCGACTGCCTTCTCGATATCGCGGATGGCAGCGTGGCGCGCCCGATGTTCGTCGTGGCTGCCGTGACTGAAGTTCAGCCGAAAAACATCGACGCCGGCTTCGAACAATTGCCGGATCGTGGCCGGTTCCGAACTAGCCGGACCCAGCGTGGCCACAATTTTTGTATGCCTGAGACGCCGCATGGCGTGCCCCTATTTCGAACCGCCAACCAAAATGGCGCGAAAATCATTAACATTCGTAAATGTTGGTCCGGTGACGACCAAATCGCTCAAGGCGGAAAAGTAGGTATAGGCGTCGTTGTCGCGAAGGAAGGCGGCGGTGTCGAGGTTCTGCTCGCGCGCTCTGACGAGCGTGGTGTCGTCGATCACCGCGCCGGCATTGTTTTCACTGCCGTCGATGCCGTCGGTATCGCAGGCTATGGCCCGAATGCCAGTCGCGCCATCGAGGGCCAGAGCCAGTGCCAAGAGGTATTCGGAATTGCGCCCGCCGCGCCCCTCTCCGGTCATCGTCACCGTTGTTTCGCCGCCGGAGATCAGTGCGACCGCCGATCCACCGGCGAGGTGTTGAAGCGCCAGACGGCCGTGTTCGGCGGCGAGATCGCGGGCTTCGCCTTCCAGGTCGTCGCCGAGCATGATCGGCCGGTAGCCGGCCTGTTCGGCCACCCGCGCGGCGGCGGTTAGAGACTCGTAAGGGCGCGCGACGATTTTCAGGTCGGCATCGGCGAATACCGGGTCGCCCGGTTTGGGCGATTCGTCCTCTGCGCGTTCGAGTATTTCCGACACGGCTTTCGGTGGGTCGATCCGGTACTTGGCAAGAACCGACCGGGCGTCCGCAAAGGTGGTCGGGTCCGGTACCGTCGGACCAGAGGCGATGACCGCCGGATCGTCGCCCGGCACGTCGGAAATCGTCAGCGTCACGACGTGGGCCGGGGCGGCGGCTGAGGCGAGGCGACCGCCCTTGATCGCAGAGAGGTGTTTGCGAACGCAATTGATCTCGTCGATAGTCGCGCCGCAGCGCAAAAGGCTGTTGGTGATTTTCTGTTTGTCTTCCAAGGTCAGGCCTGTGGCCGGCAGCGTGAGCAGGGAAGAGCCGCCGCCGGAGATGAGGCAGAGGGCCAGGTCGTCGGGGCCCAATTGACCGGCCATATCCAGAAGCCGCTCCGCGGCTTTCCGGCCGGCGAGATCCGGAACCGGGTGGGCGGCTTCGACAACCTCAATTCGTTCCGTCGGCACCCGGTGGCCGTAGCGAGTAACCACGAGGCCGCCGATCGGGCCTGGCCAGTGGTCCTCCACAGCCTTCGCCATTGCTGCTGCCGCTTTGCCGGCGCCTAGCACGACGGTTCGTCCGGATGGCGCTGGGGGGAGGTTGGGCGGCACGCAAACCACCGGCAACGCGGCATCCACCGCGGCCTGGAACATTTGTCGGAGCAGGGCCCGGCCTGTTTTTGTTGACTTATTCATCGGAACGAGAGGCTTGGCGCAGTGCCCTTGCGCCCGGATGGTGTCGTGACATAATTCCCATAGTGCGGAAAAACCTACCGGACTCACCATAGGCGAGTTGCATGGAACCGCAACAACGCAGCAAAGGTAGCGGTCAGGATGTCATGTTCGGGAGAGCCGGTCGAAAACGGGGCCGGCCGTAAGGCGGTGCTTGGCGATCCGGTCGAGACGGCAGCGGCAATCGCTGGCGAGCTGGGTGGGCTGATGCCATGAAGGGCGGAACCTTTTTCTGTGTCGATGCGCATACCTGCGGCAACCCGGTCAGGGTGGTCGCGGGCGGGGCGCCAGTACTGACCGGGAAATCGATGAGCGAGCGCCGGCAGCATTTCCTGGAAGAGTTTGACTGGATCCGGACCGGCCTGATGTTCGAGCCGAGGGGCCATGACCAGATGTCCGGCAGCATTCTGATGCCGCCCTGCAGGGATGACTGCGATATCGGCATCCTGTTTATCGAGACCAGCGGCTGCCTGCCGATGTGCGGCCACGGGACCATCGGCACGGTGACCGTCGCGGTCGAGCGTGGGCTGGTGCGGCCTGAAGAGCCCGGTAAATTGCGGCTCGATACGCCGGCCGGGCGCGTCGATGCCGAGTACGACCTGGCCGGCGACCATGTGGAGAGCGTGCGGATCACCAACGTACCGTCGTTTCTGCATTCGACAGGGCTGGAAGTCGACTGTCCGGACCTGGGCGTCCTGACGGTGGACGTCGCCTATGGGGGCAATTTCTACGCCATCATCGAGCCGCAGGCGAACTACCGCGACATGGCCGACCTGACGCCGGGAGACATTCAGCGCCTAAGCCCGATTTTGCGAAGCCGGTTGAACGAGCGCTACACGTTCGTGCATCCGGACGACGAGACGATCCGCGGGCTCAGCCACATCCTCTGGACCGGCGCGCCGACCGTGGCGGGGGCCGATGCCCGCAATGCGGTGCTGTATGGGGAAAAGGCGATCGACCGGTCGCCCTGCGGCACCGGCACGTCGGCGCGGATGGCCCAACTGGCGGCGCGCGACGAGTTGGCGGTCGGCGCGTCGTTTGTCCACGAGAGCATCATCGGCAGCCTGTTCAAGGGGCGGGCGGAGAGCCGGACAAGCGTGGGGAACTACCCGGCGATCGTGCCGAGCGTCGAAGGATGGGCTCGGATTACCGGGCTGAACACGATCTTCATCGACGAGCGGGACCCGTTCGCGCACGGCTTTCAGGTCGTCTAGGGGGCCGGCGGCGAATGTTCCCCGTTTACCTATTTCCATCCTTTGTTGAGTTATGATGGCGCCATGTCAGTGACGCCCCAACAAAGCGATCCGGCAGCGGCCGATCATGACGATCCGGCCCCGTTCGAGGTGCTCAACCCGGAAGGTAAGAGCCCGATGCTCCTGGTCTGCGACCATGCCAGCCGGACTATTCCGAAAATGTACGGATTGCTGGGGCTGGACGAGGCGATGCTCTGGCGGCACATCGCCTGGGATATCGGCGCGGCCGACGTCACGCGCCGATTGAGCGCCGCCATCGACGCGACGGCGGTCCTGGCCGGCGCGTCCCGGCTGTTGATCGACGTGAACCGGCGGTTCGACGATCCGAGCCTGATACCGGCGCGGAGCGACGGCATCGACGTGCCGGGCAACCGGTCCGTCGACGAAGTCGACCGGCAGCGCCGCATCAATGCCTGGCACCGGTCTTACCACGACGAGATAGCGAGGCAGATCGTTGCCAAGCGGCGGAAAGGCATCGTTCCGGGAATCCTGTCCGTGCACAGCTTCACGCCGGTGATGAACGAATTCGAGCGGCCCTGGCATATCGGCGTGTTGTGGAACCAGAAATCGCGGATCGCGGAACCGTTGATGGAGCGCCTGAAAGCCAATACATCCCTGGTCGTGGGTGACAACCAGCCCTACACCGCCGAGGAGCCCTATGGCTATACGATCCATGTACATGGCCAGGATAATGGACTACCGTTCGTCGCAGTGGAGATTCGCCAGGATCTGATCGATACGCATCACGGGGCGGAGAGTTGGGCGAACCTGATGGCCGATGCGACGAACCATGTGCTGGCGGCTCGCGCGCCGTTTGAAGCGGAGTAAACCGGGCCGTGGTCGTCAAGGCACCTGAGCTGACCGTCGGTATCGAGGAGGAATACCTGCTGGTGGACCCGGTGACCCGAGACCTGGCCGTGGATCCGCCGACGCAGATTCTGGAAGAATGCCAGCGCCGGGTGCCGGACCAGATCGTCACGCCGGAGTTCCTGCGCTCCCAGATCGAAATCGGCACCCGGGTCTGCGGGTCGATCAAAGAGGCACAGTCAGCATTGACCGAGCTTCGGTGCAACGTCGCAGACGTCGTTCGGGAGCATGGCCTGGCATTGGTCGCGGCGTCGACCCATCCGTTTGCTGCATGGCAGGACCAGAAACCGACGGCCAAGGAACGTTACGAGATTCTCGCCCGTGACATGCAGGCGACGGCGCGACGTCTGCTGATCTGCGGCATGCACGTGCATGCGGCGATCAGCGACGAGGATCTGCGCATCGACCTGATGAACCAGGTGACCTATTTTCTGCCGCACCTGCTGGCGCTAACCACATCGTCGCCGTTTTGGCAGGGTGAGGAGTCCGGCCTGATGTCGTACCGTCTCAGCGTGTTCGACGGCCTGCCGCGCACCGGGGTCCCCGACTATTTCAATTCCTATGGCGAATACGAGCGCCTGGTCAGTCAGATGATCAGGGCCGGACTGATCGAGGACGCAACCAAGCTGTGGTGGGACATCCGCCCATCCGACAAATACCCGACGCTGGAAATGCGGATGACCGATGTCTGCACGCGGCTGGACGACGCTGTTACGGTTGCTGCCTTGTATGTCTGCCTTCTGCGTTGGCTGTACAGACTGCGCGCATCCAATCAGCGCTGGCGGATCTATCCCTCGGTCTTGATCGCAGAGAACAGATGGCTCGCCCAGCGGCATAGCTGTACCGGGCAGATGGTCGACTTCGGCATGGGCGAGCAGGTTCCCTACGCAAATCTGCTGGACGAGGTAATCGAATTCGTTGCGGAGGATGCTGAGGCGCTCGACTGCGTGGAAGAGGTAAAACGCTCGCGTGATATCGTGGCCCGCGGCACTTCGGCGCATCGCCAACTCGCCGTATTTCGGGCAGCGAAGGAGAGCGGCGCCGACAATACCGAGGCGATGCGCCAAGTGGTGGATATGCTGATCGAGGAGACCATGTTCGGGACCGGTTTGGAGAATTAGGGCTTCACAGTTGCCGACCGGTGCACAATGTTGCAAGTGAACCGAAACGGGTTGGCGTTTAGCGGGGCAGGAAGGATTTAGACCATGGATAAGAAAACCCAGACGGAACTTGAGGCGGCCGCCTTTCGCCGCCTTGTCGGCCATTTGCGGGACCGGACGGACGTCCAGAACATCGAGCTGATGCAGCTTGCCGGCTTCTGCCGCAACTGCCTGTCGAACTGGTACCGCGAAGCGGCGGAGGAATCCGGTGAGGCCATGACCAAGGACGAGTCGCGCGAGATCGTCTATGGCATGCCCTACAGCGAATGGAAGGCCAAATTTCAAACCGAGGCCACGCCGGAGCAAAAGGCCGCCTTCGAGGAACATCAGAGGAGCGAAGGGCACTCCTGAGCCGCGCTTTGTTGCGGCAACGCCGACCGTTGCAATTGCCCACCTGCTGACGCCCGGTTATTGTCGCCTCGCGTGGCCGCTGGCTGCGCGGAAAACACGCCCCGCCTTCGGCGGGGCGATCTGTTCGTGACCTAATCGGATCGAGAGGAGCCACCATCCATGGCAGAAGCCGTTGCCGCGGAGCGATTGCAGTCTTTTGTCGCCCGCATCGAGCGCCTGGAAGAAGAAAAGGCCGCGCTCGCCGCGGATGCCCGAGAAGTCTATGCCGAAGCGAAATCGGCCGGCTTCGACACCAAAATATTGCGCCAGGTGATACGCTTGCGGAAACTGGACAAGAGTGAGCGGCAAGAACAGGAAGCGTTGCTGCAACTCTACCTCGACGCGCTGGGAGGCTAACCATGAGCCGCGAGATCAAGTCGGTTGCCGTGTTGGGCGGGGGCACGATGGGTGCCGGAATCGCCGGCGCCTGCGCCAGCGACGGGGTGCCCGTATTGCTGCTTGATGTTTCGAGCGATGCCGCCGCCGCCTCGCTGGACCGGATCAAGACCGGGAAACCGCCGGCAATCGACGATCCCACGAAGGCCGACCTGATCTCGATCGGCAGCTTCGACAACGATCTCGCGCGTATCGCGGAATGCGATTGGATCTGCGAGGCGATCATCGAAGATCTGGCGACGAAGCGGGCACTGTTTGAAAAGCTGGAACCGTTGCGGCGCCCAGGCTCGGTCATCAGCACGAACACGTCCGGCATTCCGCTTCGCGACGTAACCGCCGGTATGCCGGAGAGCCTGCGCCGCGATATTGCGGTCACCCACTTTTTCAACCCGGTCAAAGTGATGCGGCTGATGGAGTTGATCCCGGGCGAGGACACCACGCCGGACGTCATGGCGGCTTTCGCCGATTTTTGTGGCCGACGGCTCGGCAAAGGCGTTGTTTACGCTAAGGACACGGTGAACTTCATCGGCAACCGCATCGGCTGTTTCTGGATGCTGTCGGGCCTGCACAAAGCCAAAGCCGCACTTGACGCCGGCCTCAGCATGGAGACGATCGACGCCCTAATGGGCAAGCCCGTCGGTCTGCCGCCGACCGGCCTCTATGGCCTTATCGACTTGATCGGCCTGGATGTGATGGATCTGGTCGGCAAGAATCTCGAGGTCAACTTACCGGATGGCGATGCCGGCCGCGCCTACACCCGGTTTCCGACGGTCGAGGCGGCGATGCTGGCGCGGGGCCAACTCGGCCGTAAAACCGGCGGCGGCTTCTATCGCATGACGAAACTGGATGACGGCAGCCGTCGTAAAGAGGTGTTCGACCTGCAGGCCGAAGACTGGCGAGACGCGGGCGATTCAGATATTGGCGACGCGCACGATACCGCCGAAGCGCTGTTGTTCGCCGACGATATGGCCGGGCGATTTGCCTGGGACCTGATGGGTGGCGCCCTGGCCTATGCAGCCGACCTCGTGCCGGAAATCTCCGATGACATCGTCAACATCGATCGCGCGATGCGTTGGGGCTTCGCATGGCGCCAGGGTCCGTTCCAGTTGTTGGATGCACTGGGCCCGCCGCGGTTTGCCGAGCGGCTGGAAAACGAAGGCAAGCCTTTGCCGGCGATGTTGGAGGTGTTGCGTGATGCGGGGGCGCAGAGCTTTTACAGGACCGATGGATCGGAGTTTCTAGGGCGTGACGGCGCATGGCACCGGGTCCCGGCGGAATAACGTTGATTATTCCGACTGTTCGGCGCTGAGGCGGAATTCCCGCGGTACGAAGAACAGATAGTCCTGATCGGCCTTTTGCGTGTGGCAGCTATGGCAGAATTCGACCTGATCGGCATTCTGTCCGCGGCTGTCGCCGAACAGGCTGCCGTCGGCCAGTATCATCAGATAACGCCAATCGGCCGTCTTTGGACTGGCGCCGGTGGCGAGTTTTTCCATGACGAACAACGGTGCTCCGAACACCTTGCCTTCTTCCGTCACCGTAAAGCTGTCTTTGGCAAGGACGGAACCGGGGGGCATGACGCCGGCGTTCTCCATTCTTGAATAGCTCCGTGCGCGTCCATTGGCGAAGTTGTTGATGTAACGATTCCCGTGCGTAGCGGAGCGATAGGGCGTGTCGTTGAAGATTCGCCAACGCCGATAGTCTACAACAACGTCTTGCTCCGACGCAGCGTATCCACGCGCCAACTGTGCGGCGATGTCTTCATAGATCGCCTTGGCCTCGGCTTTGCCAAGGTCTGCCGGATTCTCGATCGTCAGATGTTGTTTGGGCGTCAGCCTTATCGTGTCGTCGGTTGTCTGGGCGCCAATTGGTAGGCTGGAGACGAGTAGCATCGCAACCCCGCCGGCCAAAGACGGGATTATCGGGACAATGGACCGGTCGGACGTGGATCGGGTTGCCAAGTCAGCCACCGCGTTACCAAGTGAACGATCACTTCCCCAAGATGATGAGCTTGCTCAACCGCTTATGGTAGCGATAGGTCGCCACATTCACTCGGATGTGATGATTTGTGACACGGGTTGCTCACGCGCCGGCAGTGCTGCGCTGCTCGGATCACTGGTGGAGAGCGGCGCTTCTCCGACTGTTCTCAAGCAAATAGGCGACGATATCTTCCGCCGGAACGGCGAACGCAACGCGCGGAGAGACATAGTTTGCCTTCGACGTATCACCCAGCAGGATGCTGGCGACCATGCCGATCAATTCACCCTTGCGGTTGAACAGCGGGCCGCCGGAGAAACCGGGTTCGATCTCCATATCCAGCCTTACCCCATTGTCGAACCCGTACGGGGCGTAACGGACCCGTTGCGCGATCCGCGGCGTTTGGATGCGGCCGACCGAGACGACGCCAGGCCGGTTGCCAGGTGTGCCGATGGCGAATACAGGGTCGCCCGCGCGCGTATCGATGGCGCGCGAGATACGCACCGGGCGCATGCCGGGAAACGGCGGTACCCGCAGTAAAGCGAGCTCGCGGTCCGGGTCGACGCTTAGGATTCGTGCTTTGAACACCCTGCCGTCGCGGGTAATGACCTGCGCGTCGTTGTGGACGGCCAAAGCGATATGGGCCGCCGTAATGACGAAGCCGCGGGCATCCAGAAGAATACCGCTGGCGGCGGTAATTACGCCGCCGGGGTCGGAACCGCTGTACGGCCCGGCCCGGACGGTAGGCGCGGTAATGCGGACCCGTACATAGCTGTCCGCAACCGCTTCGGCGGCATTCTTATAGTTGGGAAAATCCCTTGCTTCGGCCGTTGCCGCCGGGAATGTCAGGGCGACCGGGGCGACCCGGTTTCCCAATCCGCCAACCCCCGCCGTCCCCGCGCAGGCGACGACGACGAAAAGGCAGGAAACCAACAAGCAGAGCCGCCGGGCAACATATCCGACGGCGCTACGGTGCGATGCGGCCAAATACTTCCGGTCCATACCTTCGACCATACCCGAACTGCTTGGTCCATCGACAAACATCGGCTGATTGGCGTCTGCCAACCAGCAGTCTTTAAGGATACCCGATTTTCTGCCGTTATCCCAACCTGAGATGGTGCCACCCACCTATCGTTCCAATCCGCATGCCGAAGTCAACATGAAACGCTCAGCCTTCGGGTGCGGCGCCTATTCTGCGGCTACCGAGTGGGCAATGGGACTGCGGAATTGCGACAGAAGCGCCTTTTCGAGAGCCTTGGCCTCCGTGAGATGGCGTTCCTTGACATGCCCGTAGCCGCGAATCCGCTCCGGTACCTCGGCGATTTTCACCGCGAGGCCGTGATTGTCGGGCGTCAGGCCGTCCAGCAACTCGCCGACGGTCGCTTCATACTCGGTAATGAGACGCCGCTCCCTCCGCCGTTCCTGAGTGTGGCCGAAGATATCCAGGGGTGTCCCGCGCAGGCGCCGGAATCGGGCCATGAACGCGAACGCCTTCATCATCCAGGGGCCGAACTCCCGCTTCCTCGGGTGACCCGTCTCGGGGGCCTCCTGCGCCAGGAGAGGCGGCGCCAGGTGGAATTTGAGGCGGTAGTCGCCGTCGAAGGTCGCCTCGACCTGCCTGAGGAATTGGCCGCTGGTGTATAGCCGAGCCACCTCATACTCGTCCTTGTAAGCCAGCAGTTTGAAGTAGTACCGCGCCACCGCTTCGGCGAGGCCACTAAAGCCGGCAGCCCGTTGCTGTTCGGCCTGCCGTGCCTTCGCGACGAGGACGCTATAGCGGCGGGCATAACGTGCGTCCTGATAATCGGTCAGGAACGCAACCCGTTTGGCGATGATGTCGTCCAGGTCGACGGCGAGTTCTTCTTCCGCTTGCCCGTCCAGCACCGGCGCCGTCGCGGTCTGAACCCGGGAGGGATCGTGTGCCATCAGCCGGCCCCATTGCAGGGTGCGTTTGTTGTTCTCGACGGCGACGCCGTTCAACTCGATCGCCTGCTCCAGCGCTTCGAGACTGATCGGCACAAGGCCGCGTTGGAAGGCATAGCCCAGCATGAACAGGTTGGTGGCGATGGCGTCGCCCATCAGGGCCGTGGCAAGCCGCGTGGCGGGCACGAATTCCGCCAGATTGTCGCCGGTGGCGTCGCGGATCGTCTGCTTCAGGTAGTCGCCACCGAAGCGCGCATCCGGGTCCAGTGTGAAGTCGGCCGTCGGCGCCAGGGTGTCGTTGATCACGGCCCGCGTTGCGCCGTTCTGCAGCTTGCCGCGGGCATCGAACGAGCCGGCGACCACCATGTCGCAACCGAGCAGCACGTCGGCGCGGCCGGCGGCGATGCGGACCGCGTTCAGATCCTCCGGCTGCGGCGCGATCTGCACGTGGGTCATCACCGCGCCGCCCTTCTGCGCCAGTCCGGTCTGGTCCAGCACGCTGACACCGCGGCCTTCGATATGCGCGGCCATGCCGAGCAGTGCGCCGATCGTCACCACGCCGGTGCCACCGATGCCGGTGACCAGAATGCGATGGGGTTCCGTCAGCTCGCCCACGTCCGGCAGGGGAATGTCGCCCATCCCATCGTCCGGCTGTTCGGCGACGCCCGCCTTGTTCTTTTTCAACTGGCCGCCGTGCACCGTCACGAAGCTCGGGCAGAAGGCGTTGACGCAGGAGAAGTCCTTGTTGCACGAGCTTTGGTTGATGCGCCGCTTCCGGCCGAACTCCGTCTGTTTCGGTTCGACGGATACGCAGTTCGATTTGACCGAGCAGTCGCCGCAGCCTTCGCAGACCAGTTCGTTGATGAAGACGCGTTTGGCCGGGTCGGGAAACTGGCCGCGCTTGCGCCGGCGCCGTTTCTCGGCGGCGCAGGTCTGATCGTAGATCAGGACGGTGACGCCCTCTGTGTCGCGAAGCGCCTGCTGGACGCTTTCCAACTCGTCCCGGTGGTAGGGCGTAAGCCCCGCGGGGAAGCCGGCGTTGGCCGGGTATTTGTCCGGTTCGTCGGAGACGACGACGACCTTGGCGACGCCTTCGTTGGCGACCTGGCGGGCGATCTGCGGCACCGTCAGGCCGCCCTCGACCGGCTGGCCGCCGGTCATTGCCGCCGCGTCGTTGTAGAGCAGCTTGAAGGTGATGTTGACCTTGGCGGCGACGCACGCGCGTACCGCCAGGATGCCGGAATGGTAATAGGTGCCGTCGCCGAGATTGGCGAAGATGTGCTTCTCCTCGGTGAACGGCGCCTGGCCGATCCACGGCACGCCCTCGCCGCCCATCTGGGTGAAGGTCGCGGTCTCCCGGTTCATCCAGGTCGCCATGTAATGGCAGCCGATGCCGGCCATGGCGCGGCTGCCCTCCGGCACCTTGGTCGACGAATTGTGCGGGCAGCCGGAGCAGAAATAAGGCGTGCGGACGATCTGCGCCGGTTCCCGGTCGAGCTGTCGTTCCTTGGCTTCCAGAAAGGCGAGGCGATCGTCGATGTGCGCCGAGGTGTAGAACCGGCCGATCCGCGCGGCGATCACCCGGGCGATCCGAGCCGGGGTCAGTTCACCGTTCGGCGGCAGCAACCATTGCCGGTTCTCGTCGAACTTGCCGACAACGCGGGGGCGCACGTCCGGCCGCCAGTTGTAGAGCTGTTCCTTAAGCTGGTTCTCGATCAGCGCCCGTTTCTCTTCGACGACGATGACCTCTTCCAGACCTTCGGCGAAATGGCGCGCGCCCTCCGGCTCCAGCGGCCATGTCATGCCGACCTTGTAGACGCGGAGGCCGATCTCGGCCGCCAGATCGTCATCGATGCCGAGGTCTTCCAGCGCCTGGCGGACGTCCAGGTAGGATTTGCCGGTGGTGATGATGCCGAGCCTGGGCTTTGGCGTGTCGATCACCGTCCGGTCGATGCCGTTGGCGCGGGCGAAGGCGAGCGCGGCGTAGAGCTTGTAGTGCTGGAGCCGGTATTCCTGCTCCATAGGGTTGTCCGGCCAGCGGATGTTGAGGCCGTCCTGCGGCAGCACGAAGTCCGGCCGATAGAACTCAAGCCGGTGCGGGTCGACGTAGACGGAGGCGGAACTCTCCACCGTCTCCGACACAGCGGTGAAGCCGACCCAACAGCCGGAATAGCGCGACATGGCGAAGCCGAGCAGGCCGAAATCGAGATATTCCTGCACCGTCGCCGGATGCAGCACCGGCATCATCCAGGAGGCGAAATTGTGCTCCGTCTGGTGCGGCAGGGTGGACGAGACGGCGCCATGGTCGTCGCCGGCGACCGCAAGCACGCCGCCGTAAGGGGACGTGCCGGCCGCGTTGCCGTGGCGGAACACGTCGCCGGACCGGTCGACGCCCGGCCCCTTGCCGTACCACATGGCGAACACGCCGTCGTAGGACGCGCCCTGGAACATGTTGACCTGCTGGGTGCCCCAGACGGCGGTGGCGGCTAGGTCTTCATTGATACCAGGCTCGAAATGGATGTGCTGCTTGTCGAGGAATTTCTTGGCCCGCCAGAGCGCCTGGTCGTAACCGCCGAGCGGCGAGCCGCGATAGCCGGAAATGAAACCCGCCGTGTTAAAGCCGGCGGCCGCATCGCGCTGACGTTGCATCAGGGGCAGGCGGACCAGGGCTTGAATGCCGGTGAGATAAACGCGGCCGGATTCGAGCGCGTATTTGTCGTCCAGAGATACCGCGGCCAGACTCATCGAAGCCTCCTACGGTGCCGGTGAAGATACCCATCACATAGCGCACCGTGGTTTATGGGTCAACAATACTGACCTATAAACCACGATTCAGCGGCACCCCGCCCAGTCTTGCCAGAAAGCTTGATAAATTATTAACCACGCTGCCTGAGCGGGCGTCCGCGACCGGAAACTTGACTATTCATATAAGCAATCGGGGCCGATTCGGCCAGATTTCGGCCGTTGGCGTCGACGCGCGCCACGCGCATTTGATCGCCCCGGATCGGCCTGACCGCGAGCCGGATCGCGCCGGTTTATGACTTGTATCGCGCTGGACCGTAGGAATCGCCGCTCGATTCAGGACCGCGATGGATACAAACCGTGCCGAACCGCCCCCAGTTGCCCGCTCTAACCCGCCGATCCGACCGCCGCACGCCGAAGGGAGGCGCGTGAGTCATGGTGGAGATCTTCGACCCTCTCGGCGTGCGGCGGCGTTTCGATGACGACGCTATTGGCGGAGATGATGGTTCGTCATTTTTCTCCCGACACACCCCAGGCTTGCAGAATGACTTTGCCGCGTTCTCAGACCCGCAACTCGGTGTTCTTCCAGATCAGTCGCAGTTTGGTCAGCCGGACCCAGTAGTCCTGACAGATCTTTTGTTCCGCCCAGACCGGTTCGGGCGTTTCTCACCGCCTACGCTGAGGACAATGGAGTGCCGTCCGGGAGAATGCACGGGTGAGGGAGGGCAAAACCTGCCATTTGTCCCCAGCGAACAGCAACCAGAGATGGTTCTGTTTGGAAATCGGGGTACTCCGAACATTGGTCCAGGGCTATCGGGGCAGACGCCGGGCTTCTTCGACGATCCGGACCTTGCTCAACAAATTGGCAGCGGCTTCATCGACCCGACTTTCGCACGTCCGTTGCCGCGGCGCGGCAATGAAGACCGGTTTCGCCTGCCGGTAGGCACCGACGGCCGTATCGACGAACGCCAGCTTGTTCCCGGTCGCAGGTTTGTCGCGGATACGGACGGCACGGAATGGCGCTACAACGGCGACAAGTTCGTCAAGCAAAGCTCGCCGAAGCGGCGGCTGACGCTAAGGCAAATGCAAAAAAGGGCGACGGGACAGGGCCCGACTGCGGTCAGCGTGACGTCGGAGGAGATGCAGAACCGAGTCGAAGCAGCCAACTCCCAGATGAACACTGAAACTTCTTTTGGTCAGCTTGGACTCGGTACTCTCCTAGGTTCGGATGGTAGCGATGATCCAATTGGGCAACTCGCACCGAACATGGGCCTGCGAATACAAGATTTTGCAAGCCGAACTGGCGACGCGATTCGAAGGGAAAAAGTAAAAGCAACCACGAAAGATCTTTTCGATCCGGGCAGTCCTGCATTGCAGGGTACGGGCGGTGCGCCATTCGGCTCAAACGTTGGCGATCAAAAAAGGCCGCCGCTGATAAAAAACATAGCGGCGGAAGTTCAGGATTTCGCGCAGCGAAGTGGCGATGCCGAACGGGCCCGAAGGCAAGAGGCTGAGGCTGCTGCTGCTTTGGAACGCGCAAGAATTGAACAGAAATCCAAAGAAGTTGCGGCGCAACAGGAGGAGTTCAATAAGAACCTCTCGAGATTCGAGCAAGCCGGAAACGCACTGAGTGCCGGGTTCAATACCTTGAAAACCGCAGTTCGTGGATTGGGGTTATTCGTTGACTTAAGTAAACTTCGCAACGCTGGCAGTCTTGCCGAACACAACGAGAAGATGCTCGTTAATCAAGAGAAGCAACTAGCGACGCTTGATGAGTCGATAAAAGATCCCGTGGAGCGGGAAAAAGTGCGGAAGGCACTGGTTGGCAACATTAAGCACCTCCAAACTGAGGTGGATCGCCTCAATAGAAACACCGGCCTTGCACGAGGTGAGTTGGGAGGCCAGATCAACCGAATTGCTAAACTGAGATCGGAGCGAGACGCACTTCCGAAAAATCCAGCTGCCGAAGCAGCTCTTAACGCCGAAAGTTTTGAAGAAGCCTGGGAGATGATAAAGATTGATCCCGCCGGAGTAGTTGGCCAATTTGCGTTGGAGGCGGTGCCACCGGCGGTGGTTGCTGGGGGAACCGGCGCGGTTGGTGGTGTCGCGGGGGCGGTTCTCAGCACAGGGGCGGCGGTTACCATGGAGATGGGTATCGCAGTAGTCGAAGAAGTGGAGAAACACGGAGGAAACCCGAAAAACAAAGCGAGTTTTGAGAAGACGTTCTTCGAGCATGAGCCGGAGATTTCTGAAGCTCTGAAAAAACGAGGCTTCGTGGAGGTGTTCAAAAGCGTAGTTCCCGGTCCAGTTGGGAGAAAGGCCGGAGGATCGGTCGCAGGTCAATTCGGCAAGGGCACGCTCCTTGGACGTGGATTGGGTGCTGTCGCGGAGAAAGCGACCGGTGCGGCCGTTGGTGTGGGCGGCGAGGTTATTAAAGATCCAGAGCTGGCGCCAGGAAAAGCTGTTGAAGCAGGTGTTGGCGCCCTATTTTGATTTTGGCTGGGAAGCCGAATGCGAAACCGAAATACTGAAAAAAATTGAATTTTCGGCAATGTTGTAGCGTGAGGGTCTGTTGTGTTTCGTGATTCCGGATACATACTTACAAATTCTTAATCTTTAGATCAGAGGCTTTATCTGGATTTCAGATTGAATGCGATAAATCCAGATGGATTTCAACATCTGTAAGCACAGATCTAAATTCGGCGGCTTCGTGCTGTGTGCTTACGAAGGAATGATCTCATGATCTCAGACGCGACGATGGCGAAAATTGGTGCTGTGTCAGGATTTTTGTCAGCTGTTTTCACCGGAGGGATACTATATGTCACTCACGAACAACATTCTGCTCAAGAAGAAGAGGTGCAAAGAAAGCTCAGCCGAATTGAATTCGTAGCGTATATTGATAAGAATCCAGATGATGTAAACGGAGGGACACTTAACGTATCCCAAATTTCTGGGGATCCGACGATCCTCCATGGTGTTAGACTTCGAGCATCAATTGAATCTGAGACTGGGAAGCATCTGAGTGCAAAGCCATTTGATCTTCCACTTGAAGGTGGCATAATCGAAAATGGAATGCCAAAATTTGTTGTTGAGGACATTGGAGCGCAGATATGTCATCGACGACGACAGTTCGGAAACATACGTTGTGATCCATCGCTTGAATTCGAAGTTCTTTATCAAATTGATATTGAAGGCCAATTAGGGGAACGTAATTTCAACGAAGCACTCTATAGGTCAGGCTAACTCCAGCGCGGTCAAAATCTTTGCTATTACCGTTGGAGCGGCTTTAATCTTCATCATTTTCGGGATCGGAGATGCGGTGGCCGGATGCTTGCCGTCGCCAAAGACAGCCTCACATACCACCGATTGGAGTGATGAAGGGTGGAAAAACAAGGGACATACAACTGCAATTGTGTCTCAGACTTCGTTCTCCAATGTGTACGCGGTCGCCAAGTGTTTGTATGGTCCTAAATTAAAACCAGAATTCAATAACCTAAAAAGAGCGCTTGATGGCGTAAAACCAAGAGATGTAGCGTTCAATATTGCGATACCGGGTGTAAATCAGTCAGATTGTGCTGTGTACAGTGTTAATACAGATGGAAAAATAGACTACAAAAATCCTTTAGAATACCTTGGGTTAGTGCGTGATGGGATTCCAGAGTGCAGGGATTTATTTCGAAGAATTGGCCAGTCTATCAATATCGTGGCGGAAGCTTTGTCCTGGGCTGGGTTCGAGAATGTTTTTTGGACAACTTATCCAGATCCTTTAGTTAGAGATGGGTTGTTGAGACATAGTATTGATAAGATTTCTTTATTCAGCTTAGTCTATGGGGTTGATAGTGTCGAATATTTAGTCCGGGAGGATTTTGCCAAGACGATAGAATATCCGGTTATTATTTCAGAATCCGAATCTGAAAATTTGGTTGACGCTTCTGAGAAATTCACCGGAAGTAAAGACAATTGGGTCGAGTTATGGTTGTTGAATAGAAAATCAGTCACTGACCCATGGAATATAAAGAGTGATGAAAAAATTGTTATTCCAGCAAAGATTGAAGAATGGAAAGAGGTAAAATTTGATAACGAAACCACAGCAACGATTATAGCAAAGTACGAGTATGGCGCTCCAGATTTTGAGGACTTGATCGAGTTCATCTGTAGTACACAATCGTCAAGAAAATTTGTAGATCAAGAGGGACGATGCCAAATTCCGATGTACGAGGAAGTGCAAGGGTTCCGATCAGTGCTGGTTAGCAAGCTGCCCATGGATTGAAATAATTTCCGGCATGCACAGCAGTCAATTTCTCTGGACTTTTACTAGCGCACGCAAGTTACCAACTCCACATTCGAAGATCACAACGAGCCGAGCCACCAGCGATTCCGACGAAACAACACACCCAAGAAAAGCAAGTGCCAAAGATCGTACGTTCGAAGGAGATCCGTCACAGCCTGGAAAGCTACAGTGATGAAACTTGGGTGATTTCCGTGCATCAGGTTTCTGTTCTAACGTTTCTTGATTGACCCATGAGATGGAGACTGGTCTCCGTGTCAATTTACGCTGGCCTTGGCGGATAATTCTCCAGTATTTGCATCAAACCCCCGTGAGCGATCTTATCCCACCCCTAAGCAAACCCGTCATCGAGGTGATGATCCGGGACAACATTCCGCATTGCGGGGAACTCGGCGTGCGGTTGGTGGATGTCGGGGCCGGGTCGATGACGATGGCGCTGGATTATCAGGAGCGTTTCGTCGGGAACCCGGAGACCGGGGTGCTGCACGGCGGGATCATCACCACGCTGGTCGATACGGTGTCGGGCATGTCGGTCTATGCGGCGCTGGGCAAGCTGGTGGCGGTGGCGACGCTGGATCTTCGGATCGACTATCTGAAGCCCGCCATGCCGCACATGCCCCTGATCGCGCATGCGGAATGCTACAAGACGACGCGGCAGATCGCGTTTACCCGCTGCACTGCCTATCACCAGCCGGACGATCCGGTGGCGACCTGCGTCGGCACCTTCATGATCGGCTCCAGCAGCAAGCCGCCGGTGCAGATGCCGGCCCAGGCGGGCGGGGCGGTCGAATGAAGAGCCTGGAAGAGGCGATCGCCGAGGCCAAGCGGACCGGCGACTATCAGGGGATGGTCGACGCGATACCCTACAACGCGTTCCTGGGCTTGCACCTGAAACGGACCGAGGACGGGCCACTTTGCGTGCTGCCGGCGGACCCGAAGCTGATCGGCAACCCGCTGCTGCCGGCGCTGCATGGCGGCGTGGTCGGGGCCCTGCTGGAATCGGCGGCGCTGATGCAGCTGATGTGGGCGCACGAGACGGTGCATGTGCCGAAGACGATCAACCTGACGGTCGATTATCTGCGTTCCGCCAAGCCGGTCGAGACCTTTGCACAGGGGGCGCTGACCCGGCACGGCCGGCGCATCGCCAACGTCCGGGTCGAGGCCTGGCAGGACGACCGCGACAGGCCCGTGGCGACGGCGCTGGCTCACTTCCTGCTGACCTGACATTCCTTTTCCAATTGCGGTAATTCCAGCCGGGCCTTGACCTTCGGCGCTGGCCGGACGAGGTATTAGGTTCTGGCCTGAATCGGAGTCCGTGATGAACGAAACCGTGGCGCTCGGCGATCTGCCCGAATGGGACCTCAGCGACCTGTATCCGGGGACGGAATCGGCCGAGCTGGCCGGCGATCTGGATCGGGCCGAGGCGGATTCCAAGGCATTCAATACGACATATGCGGGCAAAATCGGCGATCTGGACGACGCAGCGCTCGGCGCGGCCATCGCGGAATACGAGCGGATTCAGGAAACGCTCGGCCGGGTGATGTCCTACGCCTATCTGGTTTATGCCGGCAACATGACCGACCCGGCGGTCGCCAAGTTCTTCCAGACCATGCAGGAACGGGTCAACGGCATCACCAGCCATCTGCTGTTCCTAACGCTTGAGCTGAACCGGATCGACGACGCGGCGCTGGCGGAAAAGCTAACGGAGCCCGCGGTCGCCCACTATGAACCCTGGATTCGAGACACTCGTGTCTTCCGGCCTTACCAGCTTTCAGATGAACTGGAGAAGCTGCTGCACGAGAAGGCGATCAGTGGCCGCAACGCCTGGAACCGGCTGTTCGACGAGACCATGGCGTCGCTCCGGTTTTCGGTCGACGGCAAGGACCTGACCAGCGAAGAGGCGCTGCACCTGCTGTCCGACGGCGACGGCGCGGTTCGCAAGAAGGCGGGACTGGCGCTTGGCGACGTGTTTGCCGACAACGTCCGGCTGTTCGCGCTGATCACCAACACGCTCGCCAAGGACAAGGAGATCGAGGACACTTGGCGCAAGCTGCCGGAGCCGGAAACGGCGCGACATCTCTCCAACCAGGTCGAGCAGAACGTGGTCGACGCCCTGGCCGGCGCGGTCATCGACGCCTATCCGCGGCTCTCGCATCGCTACTACGCTTTGAAAGCGAACTGGATGGGCCGGGAAAAGCTGGACTACTGGGACCGCAACGCGCCGCTGCCGGACGACGACGACCGCCTGATACCCTGGGGCGAGGCGACCGAGATCGTGCTGGGCGCCTACAACCGGTTCTCGCCGGACCTCGGCGCCGTCGGCCAGCGGTTTTTCGACAATGCCTGGATCGACGCGCCGTCGCGGCCGGGCAAGGCGCCGGGCGCCTTCGCCCATCCGACGGTGCCGAGCGCGCATCCCTATCTGCTGCTGAACTACCAGGGCAAGACCCGCGACGTGATGACCCTGGCGCACGAGCTTGGCCACGGGGTGCATCAGGTGCTGGCCGGCGATCAGGGCGCGCTGATGTCCGATACGCCGCTGACGCTGGCCGAGACCGCGTCGGTGTTCGGCGAGATGCTGACCTTCCGGGCACTGTTGGACCAGACCGACAATCCGAACCGGCGCCGGATCATGCTGGCCTCCAAAGTAGAGGACATGCTGAATACGGTGGTGCGCCAGACCGCGTTCTACGATTTCGAACGGCGGCTCCACCGGGCGCGCCGCGACGGCGAGCTGACGCCCGAAGCCATCGGCGACATCTGGATGGCGGTGCAGACCGAAAGTCTGGGCCCGGTGTTCCGACTGGACGGGGATTACCGGCACTTCTGGTGCTATATCCCGCACTTCATCCATTCGCCGTTCTATGTCTACGCCTATGCGTTCGGCGACTGCCTGGTGAACGCGCTCTACGCGGTCTATCAGACCGCCGAGGCGGGCTTTCAGGCGAAGTATCTGGAGATGCTCAAGGCCGGCGGCACGCTGAGGCACAAGGAACTGCTGGCGCCGTTCGGGCTGGACGCCGGCGACCCGGCCTTCTGGTCGAAGGGTTTGGGCGTGATCGAAGGCTTCATCGACGAACTGGCAGAGGCGTAGCGGCGAGTATCGATGGCTTCTGAAAACAACAGTATCGGCGGTCGCGTCAAGCGCTACGCCCAGGTCTCGACCGCGGTGGGCGGCTTCGCCGCGCGGCTGGCCGGGGAACGGTTCTTCGGGATCGACCTGAACCGGGGCGAACATGCGGCGGAACTGAGGCGGGCGCTCGGCGGTCTGAAGGGCCCGCTGATGAAGGTCGCGCAAATTTTATCGACCATTCCGGAAGCACTGCCGCGGGAGTACGTGCAGGAACTGAGCCAGCTGCAGGCCGATGCGCCGTCGATGGGGCCGAGCTTCGTGAAACGCCGAATGGCGAGCGAGCTTGGGCCTAATTGGCGCAGCCGGTTCGCAGAGTTTGACCGCAAGGCGTCGGCGGCGGCGTCGCTCGGTCAGGTGCACAAGGCGGTCGGCCATGACGGCAGTCTGCTGGCCTGCAAGCTGCAGTATCCGGACATGAAATCGGCGGTGGAGGCCGATCTTCGGCAGCTGAAGCTGATCTTCACGATCTACCGACGTTACGACAAGAGTATCGATCCGACGCACATCCATACCGAGATCGCGGCCCGGCTGCGAGAGGAACTCGACTACGAACTGGAAGCGCGGCATATGCATCTCTATCGCGAAATGCTGCGCGACGAACCGGGTGTGCACGTGCCGGAAGTGGTGGACGATCTGTCGACCGACCGACTGCTGACGATGTCGTGGCTGGAAGGCAAGCGGTTACTCGACTTTCGGGACTCCGACATAGAGCACCGCAACCAGCTGGCGATGCATATGTTCCGGGCCTGGTATGTGCCGTTCTATTATTACGGCGTGATCCACGGCGATCCGCACCTTGGCAATTATTCGGTGCGCGACGACCTGACCGTGAATCTGCTGGATTTCGGCTGCATCCGAACGTTCCAGCCGAAATTCGTTCAGGGCGTAATCGACCTGTACCACGCGATCTCTGACGGCGACGAGGCCTTGGCCGTCCATGCTTACGAAACCTGGGGCTTTTCCGGCCTGACCAAGGAAGTGATCGAGACCCTGAATATCTGGGCCGAGTTCGTCTATGCACCGCTGCTTGAAGACCGGCCGCGCCGCATCCAGGAATTCGAATCGACCGGCGTTTATGGGCAGGATGTCGCGGCGAAGGTGCATCGGGGCCTGCGCGACCTGGGCGGCGTCACGCCGCCGCGCGAGTTCGTTTTCATGGACCGTGCGGCGATAGGCTTGGGCGGCGTATTCCTTCACCTGGACGCGGAGATCAACTGGTTCCGCCTGTTTCACGACCTGATCGCCGACTTCGATGTGAAGGCGCTGGAGAAGCGTCAGAAGGCCACCCTGAAGAAGGTCGGCGTACCGTTGCCGTGAGGTCGACCCGGCGACACATGCTCGATTCGGTTGCCGGATCGGGTCGGTATGTTATAGAAACCGCACGATTGATCGATACGTCAGGAATTTGAGGGCCAGGGGATGAGTGATTCAGGGCAAATGGATATCCGCCAAAACCGCGAAATGTGGAAGACTTTCGTGCGGCTGACGGTCTGGATAACCGGTGGAATCATCGTTCTGCTGATCTTGATGGCCATTTTCCTGCTCTAGCGGCAAATCCGGAAATCCGGCGTTGGGGGCCGCCGGCTTCGATGACTTGAGCAACCCAATCCATGACGTTCCGTCTGTGCGGTCGTTTGACCCATCGGCGGATTTCCCTTCGCGGCTCCCGACCGGCCCGGACAACTGAATAGCGCTATGAAGATTGCGATACCGAAAGAACGCAGGGCCCATGAAAAACGGGTCGCCGCCTCGCCGGAAACGGTGAAGAAGCTGGTTGGGTTGGGTGCCGAGGTCGTCGTCGAAACCGGCGCCGGCCTGGAATCCAGCATTTCAGACAATGAATTCACTCAGGCCGGTGCGAGCATCGGTGGCGACGAGGCGTCGGTGCTTAGCGACGCCGATATCGTGTTCAAGGTCCAGCGGCCGATTACCGAGGCGGAAGGTGGCCCGGACGAACTGGCGATGATGAAGTCGGGCACGGTCCTGATCAGCCAGCTCAATCCGACCCAGCATCGCGAGCAGGTTGATGCCTACGCGGCAAAGGGTATCACCGCCATTGCCATGGAACTGATGCCACGGATTACCCGCGCCCAGTCGATGGACGTTTTGTCCTCGCAGGCGAACCTCGCCGGCTATAAGGCGGTGCTGGATGCCGCGCAGGAGTTCGGCCGCGCTTTTCCGATGATGATGACGGCGGCGGGAACGGTGGCGCCGGCCCGGGTGTTCGTGTTGGGCGTTGGCGTAGCAGGCTTGCAGGCGATCGCGACGGCGCGGCGCCTGGGTGCGATCGTCACTGCGACCGACGTACGCCGGGAGACCGAGGAACAGGTCGCCAGTCTTGGCGCCAAATTCGTCAAGCCGAAGATCGAGGAAAGCGGTGAGGGCGGTGGCGGCTACGCCAAGGAAATGAGCGAGGAATATCAGCGGCTGCAGGCCGAACTGGTGCACGAAACCCTGAAGAAGCAGGATATCGCCATCTGCACGGCGTTGATCCCCGGCCGGAAGGCGCCGACCCTGATCTCCGAAGACATGGTCAAGGACATGAAGCCGGGATCGGTGATTGTCGACCTGGCGGTCGAGCAGGGCGGCAACTGCCCGCTGTCCAGGCCCGGCGAGGTGGTCGACTACAATGGCGTTCAAATCGTCGGTCATTACAACGTGCCGAGCCGGGTCGCGGTCGACGCCAGCCTGCTCTATGCGAAAAACCTGCTTAACTTCATCACCCCGCAGATCGACAAAGAGAGTAAGCAGTTGAAGCTCGATTGGGAGGACGAGACCGTCGTCGGTACCGTGCTGACGCGTGACGGCAAGGTCGTTCATCCGCTGCTTACTGGAGAGGGCGGCTAAGACACATGGAAGCCTCGATCATCGATCCTTTCTTTTTCCGGCTATCGATCTTCGTTCTCGCGATCTTCGTCGGCTACTACGTCGTCTGGTCGGTTACGCCGGCGCTGCACACGCCGCTGATGTCGGTGACCAACGCAATCTCGTCGGTGATCATCGTCGGCGCCCTGATTGCCGCCGGTCCCGCCGATGTAAGCCTGTCCAAAATATTGGGCGTGGTCGCCATCGCGCTGGCTGCCGTTAACATCTTCGGCGGCTTCGCGGTCACCCAGCGCATGCTGGCGATGTACAAGAAAAAGAAATAGCGAAGGTCGTCATCGTGTCAGCCAACCTCACGGCACTTGCCTACCTGATCGCCTCGATCCTGTTCATCCTGGCGCTGCGCGGTCTGTCATCCCCGGAATCGTCACGCCAAGGCAACATTTTCGGCATGATCGGCATGGCCATTGCGGTGGTCACGACGATCGTCGATCCCAATGTCGTATCCTACGTTTGGATTGTCGTCGCGCTGGTGGTCGGCGGTGCGATCGGCACTGTCGTCGCACTCAAGATCCAGATGACCGCGATGCCGCAGCTGGTGGCGTTCTTCCACAGCCTGGTCGGCATGGCGGCGGTGCTGGTAGCCGCCGCGGCATTCTACAACCCGGCGGCCTATGGCATCGTCGACGCCGCGGGGGCGTTAAAACTGGCCAGCCGGGTCGAGATGTCGCTGGGCGTGGTGATCGGTGCGATCACGTTCTCCGGATCCGTTATTGCCTTCACTAAGTTGCAGGGCCTGGTTTCCGGCAACCCGGTGGTTTTCCCTGGGCAGCATCCACTGAACGCCCTGCTGGGATTGATCATCCTGGCGTTTATCGTGCTGTTCTGCATCGATCCGTCGCCGCAGTGGTTCTGGCTGATGACGGCGCTGGCGTTCGTGATCGGCGTGTTGATCATCATTCCAATCGGCGGCGCGGACATGCCGGTGGTCGTCTCGATGCTCAACTCCTATTCGGGCTGGGCTGCGGCGGGTATCGGCTTCACGCTGGAAAACACTGCGCTGATCATCGTCGGCGCGCTGGTCGGTTCGTCCGGCGCGATCCTGAGCTACATCATGTGCAAGGGCATGAACCGCTCTTTCTTCAACGTCATCCTGGGCGGCTTCGGCGGTGACAGCGCGGCAGCATCGGCACAGCGGACCGACCGCCCGGTCAAGGCTGGGTCGGCCGAGGACGCTGCCTTCATCATGAAGAACGCCAGCAAGGTGATCATCGTGCCGGGCTATGGCATGGCGGTGGCCCAGGCGCAGCATGCGCTCCGCGAGATGTGCGACAAGCTGAAAGAGGAGGGCGTGGAGGTCAAACATGCCGTCCACCCGGTGGCGGGCCGCATGCCGGGCCATATGAACGTGCTGCTGGCCGAGGCCAACGTGCCCTACGACGAGGTGTTCGAACTGGAGGAGATCAACTCCGAATTCTCGACCGCCGAGGTCGCCTTTGTGATCGGCGCCAACGACGTCACCAACCCGGCGGCCCGGGACGACCCGCAAAGCCCGATTTACGGCATGCCAATCCTGGACGTGGACAAATCCCAGACCGTGCTGTTCGTGAAGCGGTCGCTGTCGCCCGGCTATGCCGGCATCGATAACGACCTGTTCTACGCCGACAACACAATGATGCTGTTCGCCGACGCCAAAGCGCTCTGCGAAGACGTGGTTAAGGCCCTGGCCTAGCTTCTGCGGCTCTTTTGTCCCGGCCGGGTCTCCGCCCTTTACGGTGCATAGGGCGCGGTCCATATTCCTGATATGGCGATATTGAAGATTGCCCGGATGGGCCATCCCGTTCTGGCCAAGGTGGCGGCCCCGGTCGACGACCCTGGCGGCGATGAAGTCGTACGGCTGGTCGAGGATATGCTGGAAACGCTGGACGATATCGGCGGGCTCGGCTTGGCCGCCCCGCAGGTCCACGTGCCGAAGCGCGTCGTGATCTTCCATTTGCCGGCGGCTCGGGCGATGGTAGAGGACGGCGAGGCCGAAGCCGTCCAAATGACCGTTTTGATCAATCCGGTCATCGAGCCGCTCAGCGAGGACAAGAATTTTGGCTGGGAAGGATGTTTGTCGGTGCCCGGCCTGCGGGGCCTGGTGCCGCGCTATACCCACATTCGCTATTCCGGCCTCGGGCTGGACGGCGGACCGATTGACCGCGAAGCACATGGCTTCCACGCGAGGGTATTGCAGCACGAATGCGACCATTTGGAGGGCGTGCTCTATCCTCAACGAATGACCGATATGAAATGGTTGGTATTCGAGAGCGAGTTGAAACACGTGATGTCGGCCGCGGCTGGCGAACGAGAGGCGGTGAAGGCATGAGCGGGTATATGGAGGCCGAACGGGCCAAGCTGCTGGCGGCGGCCTTGGGCCATGTGCCGTTCGACGGTTGGTCGGAGGCGACGTTGCGTCACGCGGCGGCGGATGCCGGACTAGAGGAATCGGTCGCCAGGCGCGCCTTTCCCCGAGGCCCTATCGATCTCGTGGCCTACTTTGTGGCGGATGCCGATATTCGTATGCTGCGCGAGCTTGAGCGTTTGGACCTGCCGTCAATGCGGATCCGGGAGCGGATCACACTGGCCGTCCGGACTCGGTTGGAGCAAAATCAGGCACATCGCGAGGCGGTCAGCCGGGCGGTCACGTTGATGGGGATGCCGCAGTATGGCGCCCTGGCCGTCAAATCCCTCTACCGCACGGTCGATGCCATGTGGCATGCGGCGGGCGACACTTCGACGGACTTCAATTTCTATTCCAAACGCGCGATTCTCGCCGGAGTCTATTCCGCCACGCTGATGTATTGGCTGAACGACAATTCGGAGAATTTCGAGCGGACCTGGGCTTTTCTCGACCGGCGAATTGCCGACGTCATGCGATATGAGAAGGTCAAAGGCCAGGTTTCGAAACTACGCGACCGGTTGCCGGACCCGTTTCGCCTGCTGCGCCGGGCGCCGGGGCTTTAGTGCGCTGTCATATTTCGGGCTTTTGGTTCAATGGCCAAAGCCGGGTGACATGGCCCATCTTGCGGCCCGGTCGGGCCTCCGACTTGCCGTAGAGATGTAACGCCGAGCCCGGCTGACTGAGGATTTCCTGCCACTTGTCGGCCTCGTCGCCGATCAAGTTTTTCATCACAGCGTTCGCGTGCCGGTCGGGCGAGCCGAGCGGAAGACCGGCGACGGCACGGATCTGCTGTTCGAACTGGTTCGTCAAACAGGCTTCCATGGTCCAGTGGCCCGAATTATGGACACGCGGTGCTATCTCGTTCACCAAAATCTGGCCGTCCCGGGTGACGAACATCTCGACGGCCAGCAAGCCCACGACATCCAGGTCGCTCGCAAGTCTGACAGCAATCGCCGTCGCTTGTTCCGCCGTCTCCGCCGCAATATCGGCGGGGGCGATGGTCCTGTCCAGAATGCCGTCGCGGTGGCGGTTTTCGACCGGCACATAACAGGCGGTGGCGCCTGCCGAATCCCGTGCCACGATAACCGAGATTTCCAGGGCGAAGTCGACAAGTCCTTCCAGGATGCAGTCGCCGCCACCGATGCGGTCCCATGCGGAGGCTGCTTCATCCATAGTTTGCAGCATCGCCTGCCCCTTGCCGTCGTAACCGAGGCGGCGGGTCTTCAATATCGCCGGCAGTCCGATGTTTTGCATCGCCTGTTCAAGCTCGATCAGGCTGCCGACCGGCTCGAATGGGGCCGGTTTCGCGCCGATATGCTGAACCGTCTGCTTCTCGAACAGCCTGTCTTGGGCAACTTCCAGCACCTTGGCGCCGGGCCTAATGGTGATTTTTTCGGCCAGAAACCGAACCGTTTCGACCGGTATGTTCTCGAATTCCAACGTGACGACGTCGACCTGTTCGGCGAATGCTGACAAGGCCGTTCGGTCGTCGTAGTCGGCGACGGTTGCCGCGGCCGAAACCTGCGCGGCCGGGCAGTCCTGTTCCGGGCAGAAGATATGGCAGCGATAACCGAGCCGTGCGGCGGCATAGCTCAGCATGCGGCCCAATTGTCCGCCACCCAGAATCCCGATGGTGCTGCCGGGGGCGAGTGCCTTCACGTTATCCGTTTCCCGCCTTGGATCAGTCTTGCGGCATCTCGGCCACGGATTCTGTCTTGCGCTGTCGCCATTCTTCCAGCCGATCGGCCAGCGCGGCATCGTTCAGGCTGAGGACAGAGGCGGCCAACAGGGCCGCGTTCGTCGCGCCGGCCCTGCCTATGGCAAGCGTGCCCACCGGCACGCCGGCTGGCATCTGCACGATCGACAGCAGGCTGTCCTGGCCCTTCAGGGCATGCGATTCCACCGGGACCCCAAATACCGGCAGAGTGGTCATCGCGGCGACCATGCCCGGCAGGTGGGCGGCCCCGCCGGCGCCGGCGATGACTACCTGCAAACCTCGCTTTCGCGCGCTTTCGGCATAGTCGTAGAGCCGTTTTGGCGTTCTATGGGCGGAAACGATCCGGGTTTCATGAGGAATGCCAAGCTCATCCAGGATCTCGGCCGCAGCCCGCATGGTCTCCCAGTCGGACTGGCTGCCCATGATGATCCCCACAATCGGCGCCGCTTCGGACATTTCCTTGATCCTGCCGGTCGGAAAGCGCGCGATTATAGGGAGCGGCCCGGCCTATGCAAGCTTGGGGGAGCTGCGTCCGAATTTGTCGGCGCCCTGCCGCCGAACTATTTCTTAACCAGTTTACTAATAGATAGCCGTGCTCGGTCGGGGAGAGGTTTGGTGGCCGTGCGTTGGCGGATTCGCCATGATAGAGTTAATTCGTAGCTGGTTGAGGACCACCATCCGCCATGAAGATCGGCGATACCAGACCAGTCCGAGGCGCCTCAGGTGCCTATGCCCGCAGCGAGAAGTTGGCGCCGAGCGATCCAGTCGCGATTCCGCGCCAGATCGAGGATACAGCCTCGATCATGGGCATTCCCGAAATCGAGCTAACGCCGAAGGTCCGCGCTGCCATTATGACCCTGATGGAAGAGGTCGGCCGGCTGCGCCAGGACCTTGAGCAGGCGAACAAACGGCTTGGCGACATAGAGCGGTTGGCGGATCAGGATACGCTGGTGCCGATCGCCAATCGGCGGGCTTTCGTCCGAGAACTGTCGAGGATTCTGTCCTATACGGAACGGTATTCGACGCCGGCGAGCTTGGTCTATTTCGATGTCAACAATTTCAAGGAAATTAACGACACCCATGGCCATGCGGCCGGTGACGCGGCGCTTGGGATCGTCGCCGAGCGGCTCACCCATCACATTCGCGAATCCGATGTTGTCGGCCGCTTGGGCGGCGACGAATTCGGCGTCATTCTGGTCCACGCCAACGAGTCGGTCGCTACCGAGAAAGCCAGCTCGCTGGCCAAAGCGATCGCCGAAGGCGGTTTTGAATGGGACCACCAACAGCTGGAACTGGACGTAGCCTACGGCGTTTACGCGTTCCAGCCGGGCGTCGATGTCAGTCAGGCGCTGGCGGAAGCCGACAAGGCAATGTATGCCCAAAAAAACGCCTCCCGGGCGGGCGGCAAGTAGCGGACGTGAAATCGGCTGGCGGGATTTCACCAGTAAGTTGCGAATCAGGCTATGATGTCTGGCAACAAGGCGCTTTCGATCTGCGTTATCTGGTCCCGAAGCTGGAGTTTTTGTTTTTTTAGACGCTGGATCTGTAGGTGATCGTATGACCCTTTCTCGGCCAGAGCGTCAATGGCGCCATCGAGGTCGCGATGCATCGTGCGCAGTTCATGGAGCTTTTGCTCCATTTCGCGCCGTTCTCCTTCAGAGATTTCTTTCATCGTCTCTCAAAATACCGCGTGCGGCTGAACTCAACCTCCCGAATGCACTTAAATTCCTCTCCAACAATCGCGCCTGAAAGATACCACTTTCCGGGATCGAAGCCCATGCCTTTCGTATTGACAACGCGCCGAATGGCGCCTTGGAGCTAGCCACATGGCCGTCTTCTCAGAAGGCATTTTTCCGCCCAGCGAGTTCTGGGATTTCGCCACGCGGCTTTATGCCCGGGGCGATGTGGAATCCGTTTGCCTCAGATTTCAGGATCAACATCATGCCAACGTCAACGTGTTGCTGTTCTGCTGCTGGGTCGCATCCAGCGGCCGCGGGTCTTTCCGCGATGGAGAACTTGAAGCGGCGCTGGCCGTCACTGCGGACTGGCATGGCAATGTCAGCATGACGCTTCGCACATTGAGGCGGTATCTGCGTGGCGAGGTCGGGGCGGCGCCCCGGCGGTTGGCGGACGATCTGGGGCGGGTCGTTGCCGAAAGCGAAATCTACGCCGAACATGTCGAGCAATTGATGCTTCAGGATAGTTTGCAGCGGCCGGGAACCGGCACTTTCGATCCCGCCGAACAGGTCAGGGCTGCGAGCATTAATCTCTTCGCCTATCTCGGTCGTCTTAAGATAAAGCCCGACAACGAGGATCGGGCCGGGCTGGCGGAGTTGTTGGGACAAGGATTTCCCGAAGCGGCGGACTGGCTTGTCGAACAGTTGAGTAAAAACTAGTCCGGAAACTCGCCTCACGAGCCCTTGCGCCGCTTAGGGGTTGCGCCTGCGCTCGTATCTTCCGCGCTGTTTTCGCCCCACCGGCGAAGCGATCCCGTATCGAATCCGAACAAATCCAGAACACGGCCGACAGTATGGTTGATGACCTCCTCAATGGATGTCGGCCTGGAGTACAGCGCGGGCACGGGAGGGGCGATGATCGCGCCCATTTCCGACAGTTGCAGCATGTTGCGCAAATGTCCCGTATGCAGCGGCGTTTCCCGGAGCATCAGCACCAAACGACGCCGTTCTTTCAAGACAACGTCCGCCGAACGGGTCAAAAGGCTGCTGGTGACGCCAGTGGCGATTTCCGACATCGAGCGAATGGAGCAGGGGGCGATAACCATCCCGATCGTCCGAAACGACCCGGAAGAGGGTGCGGCGCCCAGATTGCCGACCGGGTAGTGGTGGTCGGCCAACGCGCGCGCGTCGCGGATGGTCAGGTCAGTCTCGTAGGCGAGGGTCATTTCCGCCGCCTTCGAGACGATGAGATGGGTCTCGACCGGCAGCTCCCTACAGGCCTCCAGCAACCTCACGCCGTAAATGACGCCGGACGCGCCGGAGATTCCAACGATAAGTCGGTCGGTATGTTGCATGGAGTGGTCTCGAGCTCCGATTTTCGACGGGACTATACTAATCACCAGTGGCGAAACACCCTATATTTAGTCTAGAATCATCAAGTGGTAACTCCTGTGCAGTGGTAGAGCCTTCGTCTTAACCGTGGAGGGAACCAGAGTGATAAACGAGTCCCACGTCGATCATCTCAAGGAAAAGAAGCACGACATCGAATTTGAGATCGAACAAGAAGAACAACGTCCGATGCCGGACACGATCCGAATATCCCAACTAAAGCGCGAAAAACTCCGAATAAAAGACGAAATAGTTCAGCTTGACGCCGGCTGATTCTACGGACGGTTGCGCAGACTCAATCGAGGCGCGGCACTAATACTGTCCTAAATCGAGTTTAGGCTTCTCCTGACCATGCCTGCGCTTGGACGGTCAGCTTTGTTTTGCTTGGTCGCGCAGGATGTATTTCTGGATCTTACCGGTGGACGTTTTCGGCAGGTCCCCAAAAACGACGGCTTTCGGCGCTTTGTAGTGGGCCATATTTTCCCGGCAATGCTCGATAATCTGTGCCTCCGAAACGTTGGCGCCGGGCTTTAACTCAATAAAGGCGCATGGGGTTTCGCCCCACTTTTCGTCCGGTTTGGCGACCACCGCGGCGGCGGCGACCGACGGGTGCGCATATAGGACATCCTCTACTTCTATAGACGAAATATTTTCGCCGCCGGAGATGATGATGTCCTTGGAGCGGTCTTTGAGCTCGATATAGCCGTCGGCGTGCCAGACCCCCAGGTCGCCGGTGTGAAACCAGCCGCCCTCGAAGGCCTCGTCCGAGGCCTTGGAGTTCTTGAGGTAGCCACGCATGACGATATTGCCGCGCATGAAGACCTCGCCCATGGTCGCGCCGTCCTTCGGTACCGGTTGCAGCGATTTCGCATCGGCCACCATCAGGTCCTCCTGAAGGTGGTAGGGAACGCCCTGACGGGCTTTCTTTTGGGCCTGTTCGTCCGGCGGTAGGTCGTCCCAAGGCTCCTGCCAAGCGCATACGACGGCCGGGCCATAGGATTCAGTTAGCCCGTATACGTGCGTGACCTTGAAGCCTTCGCGCGCCATGTCGGCCAAAACCGATGCCGGCGGGGGCGCCGCGGCGGTCAGCATGTTGACCTCATGGTCGAACGGCACACGGTCGTCGGGCGTCGCGTTGGTGATCATCTGCATGACGACCGGAGCGCCGCATAGATGTGTCACCCGGTGCTCGGCGATTGCCTGATAGATCGTTTTCGATTCGGTGCGCCGCAGGCAGATATTGGTGCCGGCCACGGCGGTGATGGTCCAGGGGAAGCACCAGCCGTTGCAGTGGAACATCGGCAGGGTCCAGAGGTAGACGGGGTGGCCCGACATGCCGCCCCATGCCAAAGTGTTGCCGACAGCGTTGAGGTAAGCGCCGCGGTGGCTGTAGACCACGCCCTTCGGGTTGCCGGTGGTGCCGGAGGTGTAGTTGAGCGAAATGGCCTGCCATTCGTCCTCCGGCAGGGACCAGCGGAAATCGATGTCGCCGCTTGCAAGAAACGCCTCGTAGTCCATCTCGCCAAGCAGCTCGCCGCCCGGCGCTTCCGGGTCGTCAATGTCGATGACAGGGATCTTGCGGCCGAGTTGCTCCAACGCCGATTTCACAGTCGGCGAGAATTCCTTATCGGTGATCAGCAACTTGGCCTCGCCGTGGTCAAGGATGAACGCGATGCTGGCCGCGTCCAGACGGTAATTCAGTGCGTTTAGCACCCCGCCAACCATCGGCACCGCAAAGTGCGCTTCGAAGATCTCCGGGATGTTGGGCGCCATAACGGCAACGGTGTCGCCTTTCCCGACGCCGCGCTTCGACAAGGCGGACGCAAGACGGTGGCACCGCTCCGACACCTCGCGCCAGGTGTATTGGCGCTGGCCGTGGATGACCGCGGGCCGGTCCGGATAGACGGAGGCCGTGCGTTTCAAAAAGCTCAGTGGAGACAGCGACGCATGGTTCGCGGAATTCCGGTCAAGATGCGTGTCGAAACTACTGCTCACAGTCTCCTCCCAATCGCGTTCTTCGGCTTGTCGCCTGTTTAGAGCAATTTGCGTCCGGCGCTCAGCCCATCATAGAGCGTACGCCGTCCCACAAGAGCTTACAGCCCACCAGGAAGACAAACACATAACAGGCCCGGTAGAAAAGCCCTGGAGACACCCGATTGTGCAGCCAAATCCCAATCCAGATGCCGATCGGGCAAACCGGCGCCAGGACCAGCGCGGTCGTCAGGGTGGTCTGGTTCAGCAAGCCGAGCCAACCATAGGGCGCGAGCTTCAGGTAGTTGACGGCGGCAAAGAAAATCGCCGTGGTTCCGACATAGATCGTCTTGTCCAGCTTGAGCGGCAGCAGGAAGACGGAGATCGGCGGGCCGCCGGCGTGACCGACGAAGCTGGTGAAACCGCTGACGGCGGCCCAGAACGAGCCTGACGCCTTGTTGTGTGGCCGAGGTGCGTCCCCACCCCGCCGGCCGACCCACCAATCCAGCGCGAACAGCACAGCCACGGCGCCGATGATCAGGCGGATATGTTCTTCCTCGACCCGATCCGCCATAAGTGCCGCCAGACCGATGCCCGCCACCGCGCCGGGCAACAGGATCAGCACAAGCGGGCGGCTCCAGGTCTTGCGGTAGGCCCAGACGCCGAAAACGTCCATGAAACAGAGGATCGGCAGCATTACGCCCGCGGCCAGCAGGGGCGGAACAACCAGGGTCATGGCCGGCACCGCGACGATACCCAGCCCCGCACCAAAGCCGCCCTTGCCAATGCCCGTCACCAGCAGAGCGGGCACTGCCAACAGATAGAACAGGGGATCGGTGATCATCGATGGGGAAACCGCGACTGTGAAGAAACGAGCCCATCGGGCCCGGCCGGGGCTTGCCCTAGCGTGGAGGACACGCTAAGCCGGAAGAGGACAAGAAACAATACGGGCAGGGAAGCGCCATGACCGGTTCATACGATGCGGTTTACGCCAAATCCATGGAAGATCCGCTGGGGTTTTGGGCGGAGGCCGCGGCTGACATCGATTGGATTCGGCCATGGGACAAGGTCCTGGACGACAGCAATCCGCCGTTCTATCGGTGGTTCGCCGGGGCGGAGTTGAACACCTGTTACAATTGCCTGGACCGACATGTGGAAGCGGGCCGGGGCGCCCAGCCTGCCCTGATCTACGACAGCCCGGTCACCGATACGGTGAGGGTCTTCAGCTACGAAGAATTGCGCGACAAGGTCGCCAGGTTCGCCGGCGTGCTAAGGGCCCAGGGTGTGACGAAGGGCGATCGGGTCCTGATCTACATGCCGATGGTGCCGCAGGCCGCCGTGGCGATGCTGGCGTGCGCCCGGATCGGGGCTGTGCACTCCGTGGTGTTCGGCGGATTTGCGCCCAAGGAACTGGCGACGCGGATCGAGGACGCCAAACCGGTTGCCATTGTTACCGCGTCATGCGGGATCGAGCCTGGCCGCGTCGTCGAGTACATGCCGTTGTTGAACGAGGCGCTGGAGATCTCCAAGCATAAGACGGACAAGGTCGTTGTCTTGCAGCGCAGCAGAGTTCACACGGCCGAACTGGTCACAGGCCGCGACGTTGACTGGAAGGCGGCGATGGATACGGCGGAACCGGCCGAATGCGTCCCGGTCGCCGCGACCGACCCTTTGTACATATTATATACGTCCGGAACGACCGGAGAGCCGAAGGGCGTCGTCCGCGACAATGGTGGCCATGCCGTTGCCCTGAAATGGTCGATGTCGAACGTTTACGGCGTAGCGCCGGGCGAGGTCTGGTGGACGGCGTCGGATGTCGGCTGGGTCGTTGGGCATTCCTACATTGTCTACGCGCCGCTGCTGCACGGCTGTACCTCGGTCCTGTTCGAGGGTAAGCCGGTCGGTACGCCGGACGCGGGCACCTTCTGGCGGGTTATCAGTCAGCATAAGGTCAAGAAGTTTTTCACGGCACCGACGGCGTTCCGCGCCATCAAGCAACAGGACCCTGGCGGCGATTTCATCAGACAGTACGATCTGTCGAACTTCGAGGTCCTGTTTCTGGCGGGCGAACGCGCCGATCCCGACACCATAAAATGGGCGGAAACGCAATTGAAGGTGCCGGTGATCGACCATTGGTGGCAGACCGAAACCGGATGGCCGATCGCCGCGAATTGTGTCGGTCTCGGCCGGTTCCCGGTCAAGTACGGCAGCCCGACCAAGTCCGTGCCGGGCTATGACGTGCGGGTCGTGGACGAGCAATGCAGCGAAGCGGCGCGCGGCGAGATGGGCGCAATCGTCATCCGCCTGCCGATGCCGCCGGGCTGTTTGCCGACGTTGTGGAATGCCGACGGGCGTTACAGGGAATCCTATCTGGAAGACTATCCCGGCTACTACAAGACGTCGGACGCCGGGTACATAGACGAGGAAGATTACGTCTACATCATGAGCCGGACCGACGACATTATTAACGTCGCCGGCCACCGGCTGTCGACGGGCGGTATGGAGGAAGTGCTGGCGTCGCACCCGGATGTTGCCGAATGCGCTGTGATCGGCGTGGCGGACCAGCTGAAAGGTCAGGTGCCGCTCGGCCTTGTCGTTCTGAGCGCCGGGGTGGAGCGCAGCGAAGCGGATATCGTCGGCGAACTTGTCCGGCTGGTTCGCGAGAAGATCGGTCCGGTCGCGGCGTTCAAGCAGGCGACGGTGGTCAAGCGTCTGCCAAAGACTCGATCCGGCAAGGTCCTGCGTGGCACGATGAGCAAGATCGCGGATAGCGAACCCTGGAAAATGCCGGCAACGATCGATGATCCGGCCGTGTTGGACGAGATCAGCGACGCGCTAACGCATCTCGGTTATGGACGCGATTGAACGGCCGGACTAAACCTGCTCGTTGTCTACCGGAGAAGGAAGTTCCGGCGGCTCTGTGGCCAGTTCAGCCGGTTCGGGAACGGCTTCCGACATGGTCTCGGCTTTCGCTGCAGCCCGTTTCGCGGCCTCTTTCTCTTCCTTCTTGGCGCGCCGCTCTTCGCGCTCCAGGGCCTTCTCGACCGCCTGCGTCAACTCGGTCTGGCTGCAAATACCCAGGCTGACCGGATCCTGCGGTTTGATGTTCGGCATGTTCCAATGGGTCCGGTCGCGAACCGCATTAATCGTCGCCTTCGTGGTGCCCAGCAGTTTCTGTACTTGGGCATCGGACAGTTCCGGGTGGTTGCGCAACAGCCACGAAATCGCGTCGGGGCGATCCTGACGTTTGGACACGGGCGTATAGCGCGCGCCTTTGGCCGGTCTGCGCAGCAGCGGCACCGGGGTATCCAGGATCTGCAGCCTTGCGGTCGGATCCTTGGTACACCGTTCGATTTCTTCTTTGGTCAATTGGCCGTTGGCGACCGGGTCCAACCCGACAATGCCGATCGCAACCTCTTCGTCGGCAATTCCCTTGACCTCAAGCTCATGCAGATCGCAGAAATCGGCGATTTGTCCAAATGTTAACGATGTATTCTCGACCAACCAAACCGCTGTGGCCTTCGGCATTAAAGGGGTTGCCATAAACCTTCTCCGGATCGCAATTACGTCGTCAGCCGTACAACGGCCAACAACTACCTGTCAAAGAGATAAAACCGTTTCGCTCGACCCGTCACAGGATCTTGAGCATTATTTTCCCGATATGGGTGCTGCCTTCCATGCGCGCATGGGCGGCGGCGGCATCGGTAAGCTGGAACGAGGAATCCATCACCGGTTTGACTTGGCCGGCTTCGATAAGCGGCCATACCTTATCGCGCAGTTCTGCGGCGATCTCCGCTTTCTGCTCCACCGTACGCGGACGCAAGGTGGACCCGGTGATCGTCAGCCGTTTGAGCATGACACTGGTGAAATCCAGGGTGACCGTCGGACTCTGGAGAAAGGCAATCTGCACCAATCGGCCCTCGACAGCTAACGCTTTGATATTGCGCGGAATGTACTCGCCACCGACCATATCCAGAATGAGGTCGACGCCACGGCTGTCGGTCAGTTCACGCACCACCTCGACGAAATCCTCGTCGCGGTAGTTTATCGCCCGCTCCGCGCCCAGTTGCTCGCAGGCAGCGCATTTTTCCGCATTTCCCGCCGTGGCGAATACCCGCGCACCCATCTGGCTGGCCAGTTGAATGGCCGTTGTGCCGATGCCGCTGGATCCGCCATGGATCAGAAAAGTCTCGCCGCCGACGAGCCGGCCACGCTGGAACACATTGGTCCAGACCGTGAAAAAAGTCTCGGGCAGTGCCGCCGCTTCCTCCGCCGACAGATTGCCCGGTATCGGCAGGCACTGGGGCGCCGGTGCCGTGCAGTACTCTGCATAGCCGCCGCCGGAGACCAGCGCGCAGACGGTGTCGCCAACTGCCCATTGATCCACCCCCGGGCCGACTTGGACGACCTCTCCGGCAATCTCCAAGCCCGGGATATCCGACGCACCCGGCGGCGGCGGGTAGCCGCCGGCCCGCTGCAGGACGTCAGGACGATTGACGCCTGCCGCCGCAACCTTGACCAGCACTTCGCCATGGGCAGCCTGGGGAACGGGGCGGGTCGTCGGTTGCAGCACCTCGGGCCCGCCTGGCGAGACGATTTCGATTGCGGTCATGGTTTCGGGCAAACTTGACGGTGCCATTCAGGCTCTCCCACGGGCTTAAGGATCTTATTATCGGATGCGACTGATCTATTATGTTGCGCCCGCGCTGGCAAGCGAGGCGTCTACGGTCTTATCGTTATGTTGGGAGGTCCATATGGATATCGACGACGACAAGGAATCTCAGAAAACAGCGGAAAAGCCGCTCGATCTCGATGTTCTCTCAATAGAAGAGCTGGAAGACCGGATTGCCGCGCTGCATGCCGAAATCGAAGTGCTTCAAGCGGCAATCAAGAAAAAAAGCGCTGCTCGCGGCGCCGCCGATTCCGTTTTCAAAACATAGGCTTATCTGATTTTTTCTGAACCGGTGACGCACCGAGACGCGATCGGTCCGAAAAAAGATAAAACTTTATGTTTCGGTTAACCTTTTATTAACCACGACGCTACTAAATTGCCATTGTCGCAACCGGATGACTTTGGTTGCGACGCACTCCATCCGATCTGTTGACGCCTCCCTGTTGACTCGAGCCGCCTTCCAGGCGGCTCTTTTTTGCGTGCGGACTACAAGTTCTACCCCCGTATTGCGTGCTTGACTCATTGATCGATTCAGCGCGTAATTCGCGGCGATAAGTTCGAGTCTGACAGGTTGAGGCTAATAATTTGGGGTCGCCACGAGCGACCTCTTTTTTTGCCGGACTTCTGAAAAGCCGGGCGGGCAGGCGTCTCGGTTTTCCCCACGCCCTCTTGAATCCACTGGCAAATTTCCCCATGTCTATTCCAAGTCGGTGCCCATTTGGGGCCGATGAAACCATGGCTTGGCCGGTTACCGGCAAGTCAGAAATAGGACTTACATTGCTCAAAAGGAGAATGTGAGTGATGCATACTTTCGACCTCACTCCCCTGCATCGTTCCAGTATTGGGTTCGACCGGTTCAACCGGATGTTCGAAGCGGCCATGCGGGCTCAGGACGATGCAAGTTTCCCTCCCTACAACATCGAGAAGTCCGGTGAAGACCGTTACCGCATTTCCATGGCGGTTGCCGGTTACAGCCAGGACGAGCTTGACGTGACCGCGAAAGAGAACAGCCTGGTCGTTTCCGGGAAGTCCGAAACGGACGACCGGGAAGCCACCTTTCTGCATCGCGGTATCGCGCGGCGGTCTTTCGTGCGGCGTTTCGAACTGGCGGATACCGTCAAGGTGACGGGCGCCAACCTGGAGAACGGTCTGCTGCATATCGACCTGGTCAATGAAATTCCCGCGGCGAAGAAGCCGCGCCGGATTGAAATCGGATCGGGCAAGGCAGAGCGGATCGAAGCCAAAGCTGCCTAGGCACGTCACTCAAATCTCGATACTGGAGGTAAACCAATGACCATGACTCTTCCCAGCCTGCGCGGCACACTGGCTGATTTCGGCCAGATGCCGAGCGTGTTCGACCGTGAATTCAACCACTTCTTCGACGATGTACTCGGCGGGCGTCGCACCGTCTCGCGGTCGGCGCCGAGGGTGTTCGCGCCCCGGATCGATATCAGCGAAACCGAATCGTCCCTGCAGTTTTCGGCCGAACTGCCGGGGATCGGGAAAGACGACGTCGAGATCGTGCTCGATGGCGATCGCCTGACCATCAAGGGCGAAAAGAAGACGGAGCGCGAGGAAGGCGACGCCGACGCCGGCTATCGCCTGCGCGAACGTACCTACGGCGCGTTTCAGCGAAGTTTCCGACTGCCTGACCGGGTCGATCTCGAAAAAGTCGATGCTGTTTTCGACAAAGGCGTCCTGACGGTCAGCTTGGCCAAAAAGGCGGAGCAAACGAAGAAAGTGGATATTAAGTCGGCCTAAATTACTGCCGATCAGCGATCACGGAGCCCGCCCCTTGTCGGAAGGGGCGGGCTTTTCGTTTGTACGAATGTCAGACAGCCGACTTCAGGGCCTCCAAGACCGCGTCGGGCTGCTCAATCATCATGATGTGGCCACAGTTTGCTATAACCGTCACATCAGCCGTTTCGATCTGATCGGCTAGTGCCTTTGCGCTTTTGGCCGGGGTCATCATGTCCCGATCTCCTGCGATGATACGGACCGGGCAGCGGACCTTGGCCGCGTCATCCGAACCATTTCCATAGTCGTTGCAGAGTTTCAGGCAGTCGTGCAGCACGCCCGGTTTGGCGCGCTCCACCAAACGCATATCGCCGCCGATCATCCACATGCCCGGGATCTTGCAGCCGCCGACATGAGCGGCGCGGCCATGCGCCCAGTCGTTCATCAGTTCGATGGCTAGATGATCATTGCGCCGAGCAGCGTCCAGAAACGCGTCGTTCACCGGCATCGGTGCCGCGACGCCCATCAGGACCAGTTTCTCGACGCGGGCCGGGGCCGCCGCCGCCGCGGCGAGGGAGACCAGTGCGCCCATGCTGTGCCCGACAAGTGTCGCGCGCTCCAATTCGGCCGCGTCGAGCAGCCTGATCAGCCAATCGGCGAACGCCTGGATGGTTTCGGGCATCGGCCCGTCGGACCGGCCGCAGTCCGGCAGATCCAACGCCAGGACATTGTGGCCATGATGGGCGAAATAGCGCGATTGCAGCATCCACGCTGTGTGATCCATCGCCGCGCCGTGGACAAACACAACGGTGGGCAAAGCGGAGTCGAATGCCCGACCTCCCGTCGCCGCGTATACCTTGCGGCCGTCTACCGATAACTCCATCGCTCCTACTCCGCCGCAACGCGCAGCACTTTTTGCGACGCGCGCAAGGCCTGCGCCAAGTCGCCGATCAAATCCTTAGGATCCTCTATCCCGACCGAGATACGGATCAACTCCTCCCCTACGCCGGCAGCCTCCAGGGCATCCGCATCCATTTGTTGATGGGTTGTACTGGCGGGATGAATGACCAATGACTTGGCGTCGCCCACATTGGCCAGGTGGGAAAACAGGCCAAGCGCTTCGATGAAGGCGCGTCCGGCCTCGCGGCCGCCATTGATCCCGAAGCTGAATATGGCGCCACAGCCCTTGGGCAAAAGCTTGGCGGCCAATGCATTGTCCGGGTGCGATTCCACTTCCGGGTAGGCGATCCAGGTGACGGCTTCCTGCTGTTCCAGGAAGCGAATGACTTCCCGGGTGTTATCCACATGCCGCTGCATACGAACCGGCAGGGTCTCGACGCCTTGCAGGATGTAGAAGGCGTTCGACGGGCTCATGCAGGCGCCGAAATCGCGCAAGCCTTCCGCCCGGGCCCGCATCACGAAGGCGCCGGGTCCGTATTCCTCGGCGAAGTCCAGCCCATGATATCCGGCATAAGGCTCGGTCAAGGTCGGAAACTTGCCGGACCCTTCCCAATCGAAGGCGCCGCCGTCGACCAGGGCTCCACCGATCGCGACACCGTGGCCGCCGAGGAATTTGGTGGCCGAATGCATGACGATGTCGGCCCCCAAATCGATCGGCCTGCAGAGGTAGGGGGTCGCGAAGGTGTTGTCGATCATCAATGGCACGCCCGCCGCGTGGGCGATCTCGGAGATGCCCGGGATATCCAGAACTTCCAAGCCCGGATTGCCCAGGGTCTCGCCGAAGATCAAGCGGGTTTCCGGTTTGATCGCTTTGCGGAACGCCCCCGTGTCCCGCGCGTCCACAAATGTGGTGGTTATCCCGAAACGGGGCATCGTATGGGTCAGCATATTGTGGGAACCGCCGTAGATAGACCCGGAGGAGACGATATGGCCGCCCTGGTCCATCAGGGTGGCGATCGCGAGATGCAGGGCTGCCTGCCCGGAAGCGGTGCAGACGGCCCCCACGCCGCCCTCCAGGGCCGCTAAACGCTCCTCCAGGACCGCTACTGTCGGGTTGGAGATCCGCGAGTAGATGTGTCCAGGCCGTTCCAGGTTGAACAATGCGGCCGCATGATCTGTATCCTGGAAGACGAAGGACGTGGACTGGTAGATTGGGACGGCTCTGGCCCCGGTGACCGGATCCGGCTGCTGGCCCGCATGCAGGCTTAATGTATCAAATTTTAAGAATTTCGGTTCCATGCCGCTTGCTCCAAAAGGGGACAAATCCACGCTACCCGCATCCTGGCACTAAAAACAGACCGGATCGTCCTCTCATCCGCTAAGCTTTCCTAAAGCTCTGGGCGATACCCTGGGCTCTTGAACCGGTGATTGATCCATGCAGGATAATACTACTGATGCGAGTATGGATTTCGCAGGGACGGCGTTTTTCGAGAAAACCTATCGCGAGGCGTTATCCCTGGTCGAGGAGGCGTGCGACTACCTCGAAGGGCCGGTTAAGCACGAACGCACCGGGCTCGACGTAAATCAATCCCTGCATTTGACGGGTGCGACGATGCGCCTGACTGCCCGCCTGACGCAGTTGATGGCCTGGATGTATGTCCAGCGTGCTGTTCAGGTGGGGGAAATCGACCGCTTGGCCGCTATTACCTCCGAACACCGGCTGGGTCCGAGGCGGATTTGTCTCGACGAGAAGGTCGGCCCGACCGAAACACTGCCGCCGCGGCTGCAGGATCTGATGCAGCGCAGCGAAAAGCTATACAAGCGGGTTGCCCGGTTGGACGATATGCTGGCGGGCGACGCCGCCTGACCTAGCGCTATTCTGGCTAACTTTTGTTGCCGAACATCCCAAAGCGCTTGTTGAACTTGGCCACCTGGCCTTTGTCCTGCAGCCGCATCTGAGAGGCGCCCGTCCAGGCCGGATGCGACTTCGGATCGATATCCAGCACCAGGGTGTCGCCTTCCTTGCCCCAGGTCGATTTGGCGGCAAAGGTCGACCCATCGGTCATTTGGACCGTGATGTCGTGATATTCCGGGTGGATATCCTTTTTCATCGTCGCTCTCCGTGATCAGGCGCCGGGTTATAGCGAAGGAGCGGTTGTTTCGCAAGAGTGGACCCTGAGAGCATTGCTGGCCCGCAGGAACAAGACCGTGAGCCCCAAGAGTCGCGCCTTGTTGGCCTCCGGCTGGGCTGTTATACCGCATTCCGGCTGGCCTTCCGGTTGGTGTAGGAAGGCCCAACAGAACTCAGGTGTCCCGGCTCGTGAGCGACTCAAGCAACCACAACGGAACCTCGGAGAGCGAGGAACGGCCGCGTAGCCGCAAGGTCGGGCATCTACGCCATCTCGTGCCGTTCGCCCAGTCCTATCGCTGGGTGATCGTGGGCGCCCTGTTGGCGCTGATTACCGCCGCTGGATCGATGCTGGCGGTTGGGCAGGCGCTGCGGCGGGTCGTCGATCATGGGTTTTCCGCCGACCAGGCCGCCTTTCTGGATCAGTACTTCATAGCGCTGTTCGGCGTCGTGGCCGTCCTGGCGCTGGCGACATTTGCCCGCTTCTACCTTGTTTCATGGCTTGGAGAGCGGCTTGTCGCCGATCTTAGGGAGGCGGTTTATGGCCATGTGCTTTCGCTCAGTCCCGAGTTCTTCGAGGTAACGCGGACCGGGGAAGTCCTGTCGCGCCTGACGACCGACACCACGCTGATCCAGACTGTCGTGGGGTCCAGCGCGTCTGTCGCGCTTCGAAACATCCTGTTGTTCGTTGGCGGCACGGCGATGCTGGTGGTCAGCAGTCCGAAGCTCGCCGGTCTGGTGCTGCTGATGGTGCCGGTAGTGGTCCTGCCGATCGTGGTCTTCGGCCGCAAGGTCCGACATTTGTCCCGGGCGAGCCAGGACCGTATCGCGGATGTCAGCGCCTATGCCGGCGAAAGCCTGGATGCCATTCAGACCGTTCAGGCATTCACCCATGAGAGCCTGGACCGGGAACGCTTCCAAAACACAACGGAGAGCGCGTTCAAGATCGCCGTCCGCCGCATCACAGCACGCGCGTATCTTACGGCGGCGGTGATGCTACTGGTGTTCGGCGCCGTCGATCTGGTGTTATGGATCGGCGCAAAGGATGTGGCGCTGGGCGGCATGTCCGGCGGCGAACTGGCGGCGTTCGTTTTCTACGCGATCCTGGTTGCCGGCTCCCTCGGGGCGTTGAGCGAGGTTTGGGGCGACCTTCAGCGGGCGGCCGGCGCGACCGAACGCCTAATGGAACTCCTGTCCGCCGAACCGAAGATCGTTGCGCCATCGGATCCCCTGCCGTTGCCCCATCCGGCGCGCGGCGCGCTGCGTCTGCAGGATGTCAGCTTCCGCTATCCGGCCCGTCCGGACATGCCGGCCCTGGAAGGTATTTCATTAGCTATCGAACCCGGAGAGACCGTTGCGCTGGTCGGCCCGTCGGGCGCTGGCAAGAGCACGGTGTTCCAATTGCTTCTCCGGTTCTACGACCCAAGTCACGGGACGATCAGCTTGGATGGGATCGACATCACTCGAACCGATCCCGTGGATCTTAGAAGTCAGTTGGGGCTGGTGGCGCAGGATCCGTCGATCTTTCGCGGCAGCGCCATGGAGAACATCCGCTATGGCCGGCCCGAGGCAAGCGATGCCGAGGTGCGTGCGGCGGCACGGGCGGCCGGCGCCGCCGAGTTCCTGGAAAGGCTGCCGGCGGGGTTCGATACCGAACTCGGCGAACGCGGCGTTCGGCTCTCGGGAGGGCAGCGTCAGCGTATTGCGATTGCGCGCGCTCTGTTGCGCGATCCGGCGGTGCTGCTGCTGGACGAGGCGACCTCGGCCCTGGATGCGGAAAGCGAACAGGCAGTCCAGCGTGCGCTGGATGTGCTGATGGCGGACCGGACGACCATCGTGATCGCCCATCGCCTTGCCACAGTCCTCAAGGCCGACCGCATCGTTGTCGTGGAAGATGGCAAGATCGTCGGCATCGGATCGCACCAGGAACTAATGCAGCAGGACGGACTGTACGCAAGGCTGGCGCGGCTGCAGTTTGATATCGGCCGGGATCTCCTGGACCAGGACGAAGCGGTAGCCAGAGTCGTGCGGTAGCGTCGTAAGGGGGGTTAAGAGTTGCGGCGGTTTCGCATTGCCGGCCTGGTTGTCGCCATCCTGCTTCTGGCCGGTGTCAGCTATGGCGGCTACCTCCATGTCATCGCCGGCGAATGGAAGACACTCGAGCCCCATTTTGCGGGTACCTGCCGCGCGGTTGCCGGCGTGCCCGGCGCCGAAGACATTACAATTCATCCGAACGGCCGGATCGCCTTTATCTCATCGGACGACCGGCGGGCTGGCCAACGCGGCGACGCCAAGGTTGGCGCAATCTATAGCTACCGCCTGGACTTTCCCGAGGCTGAACCCGTCCATCTGACCCCGGCCGCCCCACCCGATTTCCATCCGCATGGGATCAGCCTTTTCGTATCGCCAGGCCGCCCCGACCGGCTGTTCGCGGTGAACCATCGGGCAGGCGGCATGGCGGACGAAGCCGATGTGGGCGGGGCGCCGCACAGCATAGAGGTCTTCGATTTCGTCGGTGAACGTCTGGATCATGTCGACAGTCTGACCGACCCGTTGTTGATAAGCCCGAACGACATCGTTGCAGTCGGACCGAACGAGTTTTATGTCACGAACGATCACGGCACGCGCGGCCAGGTCCTCCGTCTTCTCGAGGATTACCTGCTGCTGCCGTTGAGCTTCGTTGTTCGGTTCGACGGTACGGGCTTCATGAAGGCTGTCGGCGGCATAGCGTTCGCCAATGGGATAAATGCCAGCCGAAACGGCGATAAAATCTACGTGGCGTCCACGACAGCGCGGAAGCTGTTTGTGTACGATCGAGACCCGGCAACCGGCCGATTAGAAAACCGGCGTGAGATACTGACGGGTACCGGCGTCGACAACATAGAGATCGATCGCGCCGGGGCGCTTTGGATCGCGGCGCATCCGAAGCTGCTGACCTTCGTCGAACACACGAAGGACCCAGGAACGCCGGCTCCTTCGCAAGTTCTGAAGGTCACGCTTGGCGGACCCAGCGGCTTTTCCACAGAAGACGTTTTCCTGAGCGACGGCACGGATCTTTCCGGATCCTCGGTCGCGGCGCGGTATGGCGACCGGCTGTTGATCGGCACGGTAATGGACGGCCACTTTCTGGATTGCCGCCTCAGGCGGTAATCAACGCTGGGTCAGCTTCAACTCGATCCGGCGGTTGCGGCGAAACGCGATTTCGTCCTCGCGGTCATCAAGCGGGTGGAATTCCCCAAACCCTGCGGCAACAAGCCGTTCGGCCGGCACCCCCTGGCTGACCAGAAATTTGACGACGGAAATAGCCCGGGCCGCCGACAGTTCCCAGTTGGAGGGAAACTGGGCGTTGAAGATCGGAATCTTGTCGGTGTGCCCGTCGACTCGCATAATCCAATTGAGCTCCGGCGGGATCTTCGCCGATATGTCGAGCAGGGTGGCGGCCAGTTTGGCTAGTTGATCCCGACCTTCGGCTTCTAATTCGGCGCTGCCTGACCCGAATAGGACTTCCGACTGAAAAACGAACCGATCGCCCTCGACCCGTACGCCACGCTGGTTTGTCAGAACCTGTCGCAGGCGGCCGAAGAACTCGGAGCGATAGCGCGACAGCTCTTCGACCTTGCTGGCCAGGGCGAGGTTGAGACGCCGACCCAGGTCGGAAATAACAACCTGGTTTTCTTCGTCCTTTTGCTCGGCGGCGTCCAACGCGGCCTCCAGGCGGGAGAGCTGTTGGCGAAGGGCGGCAAGCTGCCGGTTGAGTAGTTCAACCTGCCGCTCCGCGGTACCGGTCGCTTCCCGTTGGGCAGTCAGGCTGTCTTCGGTCTGGAGATAAAGCGCCTGCAACTCCGCCAGCCGGATATCACGCTCTTCGACTTCCTTCTGAGACAGAAGCGTCCGTTCCTGTTCGTCGGCGATCTTGGCTTCCAGCTCTTTGGACCGGTCGCGCAACTGGCCGATCGTCTGATCCTTGTCCTCTAGTTCGGCGGTCAGTTTGCCGAGGTCGTTTTCAAGCTCGGCGCGAACTTCGCGCAGACTATCGATATCCCTTTTCAGCTGTTCGATTTCCGCCAGCTGGACCTTGATCGTCTCCTTCTCGACGTCGATAGCTTCCCGGCTGGCTGCGGCTTCCTCGCGGGCGGCGGCCAAAGCCTGTTCTGCGTCGAGGGCGCGTTGCTCAAGCTGGCCGAGTTTAAGGACCAGTTCGTCGCGTGCGTCCGTCGATTCCTGAAGCGACGCGGAAAGTTCCGACATATTGATGCGGAGTTCGGCGTTGGATTCCTGTTCCAGGGAAAGAAGGTCGGCAAGTTCCGTGACCTGACGTTGCAGGCGTTCCAACGCTTCGTCCCGCCCGGAAAGGGCTTGCGAGAGGAAGAATTGCGCCAGCACGAAGACGACCAGCAGAAAGATAATGACCAGCAGCAGTGTCGACAGCACGTCGACAAAACCGGGCCATATGTTCGTATCGTTTCGTTGCGCGCGGGCGCGGGCCATATGATTAGTGTATCCCGGCCTTATCCGTGCTGCCGCTCATCCTCGGCGATGGCCGCGATGGTGCGGGCCAGCAATTTGATCTCGCTGCGGATTTCCTGGGTGACCTGGCTCCTGCCTTCGGCGGCTTCTTCCAACAGGCGCATCACATAGACATCCAGGTTTCTCAGATGGTTACGGCTGGCCTGGTCCAGGCCGCCGGCCTCCCGTTCGGCGGCGAGGCGCTGCAACACGGGCTTCAGCTCCATTTGCATTTCAACCAGTTTGACCATCAGGTCTTGGCTGGATTTCATCTGGTCCGTCAGGGTCGCCAAGCGCTCCGTAAGCTGGATCGACGCGGCATTGCTGGAACCGCGGTTCTCTTCGGCCCGCGCCATCGTGCGCTGGAGGTTTTCCAGGCTATCCGCCGTTTGTTCCAGCAAGGCCTGAACATAGGCGGGAACGGACTGGTCGCCTTCTCCGAGGCCGCCACCGGACGACAGCCGCGTTACGCTGGAAAGCCAATCCTCCAGGTCGATATAGAAACGGTTCTGCGCCTGATTGGCCTGCAAATCCAAGAAGCCGAGCACCAGAGAGCCGGCGAGGCCGAACAGCGATGAGGAGAAGGCCGTGCCCATGCCGGACAGCGGTCTCTCCAGCCCGCGCTTGAGGTCCTGAAAGACCGTGGTGAAATCGCCGCTTCCGATGCTCAGCGAATTTATCGTCGCGCCGACGGACGTGACTGTTTCCAGCAATCCCCAGAACGTTCCCAATAGGCCCAGGAAGATCAGTAGCCCGATCAGATAGCGCGTGATATCGCGCCCTTCGTCCAGTCGGGCGCTGATGGAATCGAGGATCGAGCGCATCGACAGCGCGGAAAGAACCACGCGGCCCTGCCGTTCCCGCAGCATCGTCGCCATCGGCGCCAGAAGAACCGGTTGCCGAGGTACGGAAAGGCCCGGTTCGCCGCGGCGGAAGGTCTCGATCCACTCGACCTCGGGGCGGAGGGAGAAGACTTGTCGAATGGTATAGAGAATGCCGAGCAGGAGCACGGCGACGATCAGCCCGTTCAGAGCCGGGTTCGCCATGAAGGCGCTTTCGATGCCGCCGAACAGGACCGCCGCGACGACGCCGACCGCAACGAGAAAGATACCCATGCGGGTCAAATAGCGGGTCGGCCTGGTCATGATGCCATCTCCGTGCGGTCGCGATGCACGCACGTAGCCTGCATCGTTAGACCGGCGCGCTTAGGGCAGCGCGTCACCGAGCGAGCAGAATTATGTCTACGCGCTCCGGTGGTCCGTCGTCGTCCGGTACGCCAAGGGCCCGGACATCAATTCTGGTGCTTCGAATGCCTTTTTCGATGAGGTAGGACCGGACCGAAAGGGCACGCGACAGCGACAATCTGCGCGCCGCGCTGGCCGCGTTGCCGCCTGAGCCGCCGGCAAACGCCTTAAGCTGCAGGCGTCCGTCGGACCGGGCCATTTGGTCGGCCAATCCCGCGAGTTGCCTTTCGGCGTCCGCGTTTAGCGCCGAACTGCTGCCGTTGAACCGAACTGTCATTGCCTGACCGCCGCCGGCGGGTAGAGCGACGCGGGGCAGGGCCGCCACTTGCGTGGTCTTGCCCTGGGCCGTGGCAGGCTCCGACCGGATCGGCGCTGGCTCCTGCTGCGCCGTTCCCGACTGTGCCGTTCCCGACTGTGCCGTTGCCGGCGCTTGTTCCGCGGTGATCGGCGTACGCGGCGCTGCTGCGGGCGGAGGTGCTTCGTCCGCCGTTCTGGCTGTCTTGGCTGCAACGGCGGCGGGTGCTGGCGGCACGACTGACGGCGGCAGTGGTGCGGGCGCCGTTCTTGCCACCGCCTTGGGTGCTGGCGTCGGCACCGGTGCCGCCACGCGCGGCGCCGGCTGTACCGGCTGCGGCGCCGGTGTTGCCACGGTCCGCGCCGGGGCTGGCGGTTGTACCGGGGCGACCGCGGCGGGCGGTGTCGGCAGGGGCTGGACGCGGCGGGCCACCGGGGCCGGCGGCGTCGCTAGCGTGGGGCTCGCCGGCGGAAGCAGGGAGACCCTTGGTTCCAAGGCGGATGTCGTTGGCGCCGTGGCTCCTGCAGCCAGGCCGGGTAGGGGTTGCAGGACTGGGGCGTTGGGGACCAGACCGCCAGCATTTCCACCATCCGGGCGGATGCCCAGCACGCCGGGCGCCGGGCCCAGGTTGTTCAGCACATCCAGGTTCACTTCGACGCTGGATTGGCCCTGTCCGCCGATAACGACAGTGCTCTGCGCCGAGGCAAGCGTCGGCGCCAGACATGCCAAACCGCCGACAAGGGCGCATAGCACGGTGTATTTCCGGGGGAGAGTTATCGAATGATTCATCTGATCAGAGGTTTTTTCGCGGCCACATGCTGGAAGACAACCAAAAGAACCTTGTGGGCGAGTTAAAATCGGTCGAAACATTAACTTAAGCGGCAGGCACAGAACAACCGATTTCGGGGTTACCGCGATACATCCGCCATCGATTCCGCCGGTCTCTCAACCGATTTGAGCGTCCTCGCCAAGAGGGGATACAACTGGTCGTTTGCGGCTACAATATGGCCGTTTTCCAGCATATTCTGACCACCTTCGAGGTCGCTGACCAAGCCGCCGGCTTCCCGCACGAGGATGATTCCAGCGGCTATGTCCCAGGCGGCCAGCCCGTGCTCCCAAAACCCGTCGAAACGGCCCGAGGCAACGTAGGCCAGGTCGAGCGACGCGGTGCCGAATCGCCTGACGCCAGCGACCAGCGGCATCAGGGTGGCTAGTTCCGCGCTAAACGCGCCGGAGCGCGGCCTGCCGAGATGCGGGATGCCGGTTCCGAGAACCGCCTCTTTCAGGACCTGGCGCGACGAAACCCGAAGCCGGCGGTAGTTGACGAACGCGCCGATGCCCCGCTCGGCCCAATACATCTCGTCACGGGTCGGTTCATAGACGATCCCGGCGATCAACTCGCCATTTTGCTCCAACGCGATCGAGATCGCGAAATGGGGGATGCCATGCAGGAAATTGGTCGTGCCGTCCAGCGGGTCGACGATCCACCGCGAATGTCCGTCCGCCGCAGGCGTGTCGCCGCTTTCTTCCATATGAAAGCCGAAGCTGGGCCGGGCGCGCGACAACTCTGCCTTCAGTACCTGTTCGGCTTTCAGATCGGCGGCGGAGACGAAATCCGCCGGGCCTTTCTTCGATACCTGTAAGTTTTCGACTTCGCCGAAGTCGCGCAGCAGACTGCGGGCAGCCTTACGGGCCGCGCCTTCCATCACGTTTATCAGGGCCGACTTGCGGCTCATCGAGTGTCTCGATTCCAGTTTGGGCGCCTTAGTCGGCGCGTTTTACATACTCGCTGTCGGCAGTCGAAATCACGACCCTGGTTCCGGCTTCAATATGAGGCGGCACCATGACGCGGACACCATTCTCCAGCATTGCCGGCTTGTAGCTCGACGACGCCGTCTGACCCTTCACCACGGCGTCAGCTTCCGTGATCTGCAACACCACATGTTCCGGCAGGGCCACGCCCAGCGGTTCCTCTTCGAAGAACTCGACCGAAACTTCCATCCCGTCCTGCAGGTATACAGCCGGATCGCCGACCAGATCGCGGTTCATCGCGATCTGCTCGTAGGTCGAGGTGTCCATGAAGGTCAAAAGGTCGCCATCGGCGTAGAGGTACTGATAGGGCTTTTGTTCGAGCCTCGCCCGCTCGACCGTTTCGGAGGAGCGGAACCGCTCGTTAAGCTTGGTGCCATCTCGCAGGTTTTTCAGTTCGACCTGCAGGTAGGCGCCGCCCTTACCGGGCTGCGTATGCTGGATCTTCACGGCACGCCAGAGGCCGCCCTTGTGTTCGATCACGTTGCCGGGACGGATCGCGTTGCCGTTGATTTTCATCGTCGTGCCGCTGTCGAGTGTCTGTAGGGTTTGAAAACGCGGCGGAAGCTATCAGTTTGCCTGCCTGCTGGCAACGGCTGCGGCAATTGCCTGGTTGAACGCCGAAACGGCCGATTTCGGGCCATCTTTGAGATTCCAAACGCCGCCGACAACGGCCAGAAAATCGGCGCCGGCGGTAACCAGCGGCCCACAGTTCTCGACGGTTATGCCGCCGATCGCCACGGCGGGGACTTCCATCAATTCGGCCCACCATTCCAGGATCTCGACCGTAGCCCGCGACTTCGGCTTTTTGGTGTCCGTGGGGAAGAACGCGCCAAATGCGACATAGTCTGCGCCCTGTTCGGCGGCCGTTATCGCCAGATGCTTGGAATCGTGGCAGGTGACGCCGACAATGGCATCTTCGCCGACCAGCTTTCGCGCTTCGCGATAGGATGCGTCCTCCTGGCCGACATGAACTCCGTCGGCCCTTAGTTCCGCAGCTAGGTCCGGCCGATCGTTGATAAGGAAGGCGACGTCGTGGGCATGGCAGATCGGCATAAGCCGCTCGGTGGCCTGCCGCACCGCATCGTCGTTCACGTCTTTCAGGCGGAGCTGCAGGCAGGCCACATCGCCGCCGGACAAAGCCGCCTCAAGCTCTTCGGCAAAGGCTTCCAGATTCAGTCGAGGCGGCGTGATAAGGTAAAGACGGCAGGCTTCCGCCGCGTCGGGCGCGTCCAAAACGAATAGCCGCCGCGGCTCAGGCGGCCAATTCCCCTTCTTTTTCGGCCGAATAGTCGCCCGTCCGCGCGGCGCCGTTCATCCGGGCACGGTGCAGATAGGCGGCTTGGGCCGATGCCAGGTTCTCCGTTTTGCCGCCCCACGCTTTCAGGGCCGACTGCTGCAGGGCCCGACCGTAGGAGAAGCTAAGCTCCCAGGGCAGGGACCCAAGCGCGTTCATGGCGTTCAAATGGGCCGTCGCCTCTTCTTCGCTTTGGCCGCCGGACAGGAAAACGATGCCGGGCACGGCGGCCGGCACGCAGCGGCGCAGCGACGCCACGGTGGCTTCCGCGACTTTGTCGACACCGGCCTGCTTCGGGCAGTCGGTGCCGGAGATCACCATATTCGGCTTCAGCACCATGCCTTCCAGTTTTACCCGTTGCTCGAACAACTGGTTGAAAACAGCGTTCAGCGTGGCTTCGGTAACGCTCTGGCAGCGCTCAATATCATGGGCGCCGTCCATCAGGACTTCGGGCTCGACGATCGGCACCAGACCGGCTTCCTGAGATAGAGCCGCGTACCTGCCAAGCGCGTGGGCGTTGGCTTCAATACAATAGCGGCTGGGTATATGGTCGCCGATCTTGATGACCGCGCGCCATTTGGTAAAACGGGCGCCGAGGTCGACATACTCGTTCAGGCGGTCCCGCAGGCCGTCCAGGCCTTCGGTTACCGTTTCGTCCGGCGCGCCGGCCAGCGGCTTCGCACCCATATCGACTTTGATGCCAGGCAGGCTCCCCTGATCGTTCAAAATGTCTACAAATCGGCGGCCGTCGGATGCGCTTTGCCGAATGGTTTCGTCGTACAGGATGACACCGCTGATGTACTTGCCGCTATCCTTGGTCGTAAACAGCAGCTCGCGATACGCACGGCGATTGTCTTCTGTCGATTCCACATTGATGCTGTCGAACCGCTTCTTGATGGTACCGGTGCTTTCGTCGGCTGCCAGGACCCCTTTGCCGGGTGCAACCATCGCGTTGGCGGTGGCGACGATATCCAGTTTTGCCATTGGCTATCTCCTTCCCCTGGTCTTGACCGACCGTAAATCTGACATGTCTCGAACTGCGGTGTTTTAGGATTGATCGATTGCCAGCGCCTTAACGCCGGGTAGCTCCTTGCCTTCCAGCCATTCCAGAAAGGCGCCGCCGGCCGTCGATACATAGGTGAAATCGTCCACTACGCCGGCATGACGGAGCGCCGCGACGGTGTCTCCGCCGCCTGCGACCGAGATCAGATCGCCTGCCTGCGTTCTCGCCGCCGCAGCCTTCGCGAGGGCGACGGTGCCGGCGTCGAATGGCGGAAACTCGAAGGCGCCCAGTGGGCCATTCCACAAAATAGTGTGCCAAGAAGTCAGCCGTTTTTCCAGATCGGACACCGTCTTCGGCCCGACATCCAGGATCATTTTCTCCGTTGGAACCGCTTTGATCGAAACCGTTTCGGTTGTTATGCCGGCCTCCAGCGCATCGGCGACCAGGGCGTCCTGCGGCAGCAGGATCTCGCATCCCTTGTCTTTCGCCTTGGTGGTTATCGCCCGGGCCGTATCCGCCAGATCCGACTCGCAAAGTGAGGCGCCGACATCGTATCCCTCTGCGTGAAGAAAGGTGTTGGCCATGGCGCCGCCGATGATCAAGAAGTCAACGCGTTCGATCAGGTGGCCCAAGACATCCAGCTTCGTCGAAATCTTGGCGCCGCCGACGACTGCGGCGACTGGTCTTTGCGGCTTTTCCAGCGCTGCGGAAAGGGCACTTAACTCAGCTTCCATGTTGCGGCCGGCTGCCGCCGGCAGCTTATGAGCCAACGCCGCGGTCGACGCGTGCGCCCGGTGGGAGCATGAAAAGGCGTCGTTCACGTAACCATCGCCGAGCGCTGCAAGCGCCGCGGCGAAAGTATTGTCGTTGCTCTCTTCGCCCGGGTGAAATCGCAGGTTCTCAAGCAGCGCCACTTCTCCGGCGCCGATGCTCATTATCGCCGCCTCCGCGCCGGCGCCGATGCAATCGTCGGCGAATGTCACTGGCCGGTTCAGACGGTTCGCAACGGCTTCAGCGACCGGTCTCAGCGACATATCCGGATTTACTTGACCTTTCGGCCTTCCGAAATGCGACAGTAAAACGACCCGGGCGCCGCGGTCTATCAGCTCCCGAATGGTCGGCAACACACGATCGACGCGGGTGAAATCGGTGACTTCCCCGTCCTGCATGGGCAGGTTCAGATCGACCCGAACCAGAATCGTCCGATCGGCTGCGTCCAGATCGTCGAGAGTTCGGAAACGCGACATCGTCGGCTCAGCCGAGCTTGCCCATCGCTACTGCCGTGTCGCTCATCCGATTGGAAAAGCCCCACTCGTTGTCGTACCAGCTGAGAACACGCACCAGCTTGCCGCCGACAACCTGGGTCTGGGTCAGATCGAACGTGGAACTGGCCGCATTGTGGTTGAAGTCGACGGAAACCAGCGGTTCGGACACTGTTTCCAAAACGCCTTTCAACTTGCCATTGGCCGCGGCCGTGATCGCCTTGTTCACTTCCTCGACAGTCGTCTTGCGCTTCGCCGTGAAGCAGAGATCGACCATCGACACGTTCGGTGTCGGAACGCGGATCGCGGTGCCGTCCAGCTTGCCCGCCAGTTCCGGTAGGACCAGCCCGACCGCCCGGGCCGCGCCGGTGGACGTTGGGATCATCGACATGTTCGCGGCCCGCGCCCGTCTCAGGTCGCCATGCAGGGTATCCAGCACTTTCTGGTCGCCGGTATAGGCGTGTACCGTTGTCATGAAGCCTTGAGCGATGCCGATCTTGTCGTTCAAAACCTTCGCGACGGGGACCAGGCAGTTCGTCGTGCAAGAGGCGTTCGATACAACCGTGTGGGTCTTGCGAAGCTTGCTGTGGTTGACGCCATAGACAACCGTCAGATCGGCGTTGCTGCAGGGCGCCGAGACGAGTACGCGTTTCGCACCGGCCGCCAGATGCGCGCCGGCACTGTCCTTAGACGTAAAGATGCCGGTGCATTCCAGCGCCACGTCGACACCAAGCTTTGCCCAGGGAAGGTTCGCCGGATCTCGCTCTGCCGTGACCTTGATCGCGCCGCGGCCAAGGTTGATGGAATCCTTGCCGGTCCGGACTTTGCCGGGAAACGGTCCATGTACCGAGTCGTAGCGCAGCAGATGTGCATTGGTTTCGACCGGACCGAGATCGTTCAAAGCCACGACCTGTATGTCCTTGCGACCGGACTCCGCGATCGCGCGCAGCACCAAGCGGCCAATTCTCCCGAAACCGTTAATTGCAACTCTTACTGCCATGATCGATCGTCCCCTCTCGCACCGGGATATCCGAATAGTCCAAGATGTGATTCAGAGCCTGGCGCGCGCGGCGCCGGCGATTGCCTCGGCAGTAATGCCGAATTCCTCGTAAAGCTGTTTGTACGGTGCCGATGCGCCGAAGCTATCCATGCCAACAAAGGCGCCATCGGTTCCCAGGTAACGCTCCCACCCGAAGCCGACCGCGGCTTCCACGGCGACCCGAACGGTTCCAGGACCAAGTACCTCTTGCCGGTAGGTCTCGTCTTGTGCGTCGAACAGTTCGAAGCAGGGCATTGAAACAACCCTTGTGCCGATGCCGTCCGCCTGCAGCCGCTCGCGCGCCTCCGCGGCCAGTGAAACTTCCGAACCGGTGGCCAGGATAGTCACGTGGGCCGTTCCGTCGGCCGCCATCAATTCGTAGCCACCTCGCGCACAGAGGTTCTCGGCCGTGTGTTCCGTTCGCAAAGTCGGCAGGCCCTGCCTCGTCAGCGCCAGGACGGACGGCGTGCGGGTCGACTTCAACGCCATCGCCCAACATTCCGCAGTCTCGACCGCGTCTGCCGGCCTGAAGACGTTCACGTTGGGCATCGCGCGCAGCGCGGCAACGTGCTCGACCGGCTGATGCGTCGGTCCATCCTCGCCAAGCCCGATGGAATCGTGGGTCATGACGAACACGACCCTTTGTTCCATCAGTGCCGCCAGCCGGATAGATGGCCGGCAGTAATCTGTGAAGACCAGGAAGGTGCCGCCATACGGGATTACGCCGCCATGCAGCGCCATACCGTTCATCGCGGCGGCCATGCCATGTTCGCGTACGCCGTAGTGAATGTACGTGCCCCCGAAGTTGTCGGCATCAATGGCCACGGCGGCCTTGGTCTTTGTGTTGTTGGAGCCGGTCAGGTCGGCGGATCCGCCAATCATCTCCGGCAGGGCCGCCGTCAGCATTTCAAGGGTGTTGCCCGACGCCTGGCGCGTGGCCACTGTCGGCTGATCCGCAGCCAGCTCACGTTTAAATGCTTCAACCTCGGCATCGAACGATTCCGGCAGGCCGCCAGCAAACACGCGCGCAATTTCGGCCTGGGTTTCATCGCTCGCACCGGCCAGTCGGGACCGCCAGGCAGTCGAAGCCGCGGCGCCCTTTGCGCCAGTCGCCCGCCACGCGCCTTGAACCTCCGGCGGTATCTCGAACGGCGGGTAGGGCCAGCCCAGTTTCTCGCGTGCGGCGGCGATCTCGTCGTCGCCCAGCGGTGCGCCGTGAGTCTTGGCGGTACCTTGCAGGTTCGGCGCGCCGAAGCCGATCACAGTGCGGCAGGCAACCATGGCCGGCCGTTCTGATGCTCTAGCTTCCTCGATCGCGGTGGCGATCGCCTCCGGATTATGTCCGTCGCACGCGAAAGTGTTCCATCCTGCTGCGGCGAACCGGGCGCGATGGTCCATGCTGCTCGCCAGCCCGGTCGGGCCGTCTATCGAGATATGATTGTCGTCGAACAGAACGATCAGCTTGCGCAGCTTCAGATGACCGGCGAGGTCTATCGCCTCGTGACTGATTCCTTCCATCAGGCACCCGTCGCCCGCCATCGCATAGGTGTAATGGTCGATCAGGTCGTCGCCGAACCGGGCGGCCAGTATTCTCTCGGCCAGCGCCATGCCGACGGCGTTTCCCAGTCCCTGGCCAAGCGGCCCGGTGGTGGTTTCGATGCCGCGCGCAGCGCCGAACTCGGGATGCCCGGCCGTCCGGCTGCCCAGTTGCCGGAACCGCCGCAGCTCTTCCAACGGCAGGTCCTCGTAGCCGGTCAGGTGCAGCAACGAATACAGCAGCATCGACCCATGCCCAGCGGATAGGACGAAACGGTCCCGGTCCGGCCAATCCGGCTTTGCCGGATCGAATTTCAAGAACCTCGTGAACAACACCGTTGCCACGTCTGCCATGCCCATGGGCATGCCGGGGTGGCCGCTATTGGCTTGCTGCACGGCATCCATCGCCAATACCCTAATGGCATTGGCCATATCCGCGTGACTGGCGGTGGATACGGGGTTTTCGGCGGCGATATCTGTCATCGGAAGACTCCCGGCTTCGGCCGGGCGGAGACGGCGGGCGGCTGGGGCACAGCGCTTTGGAAACCTCGAGAACTGGGCGATTGATCGGGCCGGCACAATGACCGCCATTCCAATTGTCGTCAACCGGCTAATTCCCATCTGATGCGCAGGGTTAGTGGGTTTCGAGGCGGTTGACGACTTGCCTAACCCGTGCGTATGCTGCGAATCGTGCAAAGCATTTCTAACCTTCTGAAAGATAACGGGAAATGAAGCCTGACTGGGAGAAGGCTCAGGCTCGCCTCGAAACCGCGCTCCAGCGCATTGAGGCTGGTGTCGCCGCCAGACGCGCGGCGGGTGGCGCGGCGGAGGTCGCCGCGTTGCAGGCGGAGCGAGATGCGCTGGCCGACGAAGTCGCCAAGCTACGCGCGGCAAACGATCGTCTGGCGGCTGACTTGCAGCGCACCGAGGCAGAACGGGCCAAGGCGACTGCCGCCGCGGGGCAGGTATCGGATCGGTTAGACGGGGCGATCGATCAGCTAAAATTAGTTCTGGACAACTAGTAAGAGGGTACGGGGCATGGGGCAAGTCACGGTGACCGTGAACGGCCACCCTTATCAGGTGGGGTGCGACGACGGGGAAGAGGCCCACGTCGAATATTTGGCCGAATATGTCGGAAAGCGGGTCGCTGAGCTCACGGCCTCTGTCGGGCAGGTCGGGGAGGCGCGCCTGCTGCTGCTGGCCGCTCTGTTGATAGCCGACGATCTGTCCGGCCTCTACGATCGGATGGAAGCCGCCGAAAAACAGGATGGCCAGATGCCACAGCCGGATTTCTCGGCACTGGCGGGTCTCGCGGACCGGCTTGAGTCGGTTGCCGACCAAATAGAGAAAGCCTAAATAGACGTCGGGCGGGTACTGCCCGGTTCGTTAGTCACCTTTATCTCTGGGCCAATACAGATCCTTTGGGAGCTGTTCCTTCCATAACCCTGGTTATGGAATACGGTGCCCACCTGACTTGTCAGGCACCAGCGGATTCTGTTGTGGCGACGGCTGGCGCGGTCCCGCTCACTCGATATTCAATCAGGCGCCCTATTTTGACGGATACGGCTAAACAGGAATTACGGGCGGCGGCGAAAGAACGCCGGCGTGCTGCGGCTGCCGGCTCTCCCCACGACGTTGCCGAAATAGCCGCCGACCGTTTCCTGGATTGTCTGCAGCCGAAACCGGGAGCCGTCGTATCCGGCTATTGGCCGGTCCAGGACGAGTTGGACCCGCGCCCGTTGATGCGTCGGCTGATCGAATGTGGCTGCATCTGCGCCTTGCCGGTGGTTGTAGCGGCCGGAAGGCCGCTTGTTTTCAGGGCCTGGTCTCCCGGGGCGGAAATGCGGGACGCCGTGCTCGGAATTCCGGTGCCGTCGGAACAGGCTTCGACGGTGCGCCCGGATCTGCTGCTCGTGCCCCTCCTGGCGTTTTGTTCCCTGGGCTACCGGTTGGGATATGGTGGCGGTTACTATGACCGCACCCTGGCTGACCTGCGCCGGCAATCCAATACCGTTGTGGCTGTAGGTTTTGCCTATTCGGACCAGGAATTCGAGGCTGTCCCGCACGACGACACGGACGAACGGCTCGACTGGGTTGTCACGGAACGGGAAGCGAGGAGTCTCAAGTGAAGCTGCTTTATCTCGGAGATGTGGTCGGTCGTGCGGGCCGGGAAGCGGTTGTGCAATGCCTGCCTGCATTGCGTCGGGACTTGAGCCTGGATTTTGTCATCGTCAACGGCGAGAACGCCGCTGGCGGATTCGGCATTACGGCTGCGATCTGTGAAGAGCTTTACGGCGTTGGCACCGATGTCATCGTGACCGGCAATCATGTCTGGGATCAGAGAGAAACCGTAGGCTATATCGAATCCGACCGTCGTTTACTCCGGCCCGAGAATTTCCCGAAGGGTACGCCGGGCCGGGGCGCGACCGTTTTCGATACGCCGGATGGACGCAAAGTCCTCGTCGTGCAGGTCATGGGCAGGCTGTTCATGGACCCGCTCGACGACCCATTCGCGACGGTTGCAGAAATATTATCGAAATTTAGACTAGGCGGAACTGTTGATATAATTGTCGTAGATATTCACGCAGAGGCTACGTCGGAAAAAATGGCGATGGGCCACTTTTGCGACGGCAAGGTGACGCTTGTCGCCGGTACGCATACACATGTGCCGACGGCTGACGCGCAGATACTGCCCGGTGGAACCGCGTATCAGTCCGATCTCGGTATGTGCGGCGACTACGATTCCGTCATCGGCATGGATAAACAGGAGCCTTTGCAACGGTTCACCAAAAAAATCGCTTCCGGGCGGTTCGCGCCGGCGTTGGGCGAGGCGACTGTGTGTGGCGTCTATGTCGAGAGCGACGATCGAACCGGTTTGGCCGTCAAGATCTCGCCGATACGTATGGGTGGACGATTGGCGCAGACATTGCCGTCATAAGTCCTGTTTTTAACTATTCCATAATATTGCGCCTCGATTATCTGGGCACGTTCAGCCCGGCCTTTGACGCGATCAGAGGCGAATTGCCGAAAGGCGATACATGCGCCCCCGCGAGAATGTCCATTTCGAGATCATGGCTCAGCGTGGCAACGCGTGGACCATTGTCGGGATCAGCAAACAAGAAAAGCAGGCCATCTCCCTTGCCAAGGCGAAGAAGATCAGCGGTGGCTATGGCTCCGTCAAAGTGGTGCGGGAGAAGTACGACGCGGATAGCGGCACCTTTCTCACCCAAGAGATCTACTCCGAGGGGCGCGAGCGGAAGAAATCGAAATACGATGATGGCGAGGCGCCGGTCGCGTGCTGGCGGCCGTCGGATTTCTATTCCTACGAAGGCCGTCGGACGATCGGCCGCCTGTTGCGCGATGAATTGTCACGCTGGCAGATTACCGCGACTGAACTGATACATAGTCCGGAATATGTGGAGCGCCTTGAAGACACGGGTACCGCCATTCAGCGGTCCGTGCAAAAGGTCGCCATTGCCGAATCGCAAGAATCGGGATCGAACGTCCAAGAGCGGGTAAAACAGATCTACGAGCTTGTAGATCTCGCCAAGGACAAGTTGTCGGCGGATTGGAAGAGCGGAAAAGTACCCACCCTGACGGCCGACAGTTTTGACCGGCTGGTGGCGTCGCTGGACAAAGACCCGGCACGAGCCTACCAGATGAATTGCGCTTTCGTCGGATATCTGAAGGATTGCGAGACCATACGGGAGAAGATCGCCCGCGTCCTGGCGTTGACGAGCCGCGAACAGCCCGACTGGGTTTTGGACGTTGTCGATACATTCGTCGGCGAGCTGCTTTCGGGCGTCAACATGGTGCAAAAGCTGATCGGCCAGCAACGCGGGCTTGGCAGCGCGCTGTGCGCAATTGCGGACCTCTCCCAAGGCCGGCTGGATAAAGACAGAGTGGAACTCAGCGAACTGGGTAATGCGGGCAAATCGTCGAAGGACGCTCGGGCGGCCGATGGCGACAGTGGCGAATCCAGTTCGGCCGAGGAATTGACGACCGGTGAAGACACCTGGGCGCTGAACGATCTGATCGCTGACGGCAAGCTGCCGAATTGCGCCAACGAGCTTGAAAAGAGATTGGCGCAACAGGCAAGCGGCACCCGCAGATTGACTGACGGCGATTTGTTGGAGGAATGCCGGGCGTTGACGGCGCTGCTCGGTCGTTTGACCGATGGCGAAGGGGAGGTAGTTGGCGGCGACGACATGTTGGAGGTGCTGGAGGCACGGTGCAGCCGCTATCTGAATTCCGACACGATCGGCGGTTATCTCAACGACGCGGAAAACCCCGCCGACAAAGTGACCCGTCTCCTGCAAATCGAGCCCCATATCCTGGGGGCGTCGAACCAGCGAAAACTTGCCAACTACATGCTGCCGACACTGATTTCGGCTGACTGCGAGGCATTCCTGGTCGAAAAGAACGGGAATGTGATGCAGCGCATGCGCCACATTTCGGCCATGCAGAAACAGGTGCTCAATTCCAACCTGCACGAGATGCACAAACGGAAGCTCGGTGAAACGCTGGACGAATACTGCGTCAGCGTGATCAGAAAGAACGGGGTTCTTGAGCGGCTGGAGCAGAGTAGCGGTGGTCCGTCGGAAACCGTCGATAACCTGCTGAAGATGTGCGCCGGTGGTTGCTTCACCGAAGGCCGGGCAATAAGTGCGGCTCGGCTGCAAGCCAAAAAGCACCTCAACAAGAAGGGTTTTCTTGATAATTACCTGTCGGCGGCGCCCGATGCGGCCGCTAGCGCCCGTTTGTTGCAGAGTTTTCAACAGTTACTCGTCGCGGCTGGCATGACGGATATGGGTGTCGCGCAGAGCTGAGGGCTTAAACCCCTAGGGGGGCCAGGCAGCAGCACAATAGGCAATGGCATGCCCGGCTTTATCGCCCAAATCTTGCCACATTACCCGATTAACGCTATCAATCCGGCTCCCCACTATTTGGCGTGTTTGCCAGGGTTCGCTAGCGAAATATCACTGCGCCGCCCGATAGCACGGGCGGCGTTGATGTTCGTGGACTCTGCCGCAAAATCGCCGGGGTCTTGTATCTGGCGGAAATCACTATTGGATCGGGACATGGCCGGTCATTCACAATTCAAGAACATCATGTACCGGAAAGGCGCGCAGGATGCGAAGCGCGCCAAGGTATTTACCAAGATCATCAGGGAACTGACGGTCGCGGCACGGATCAGCCCCGACCCGGAATCGAACCCGCGATTGCGGGCGGCGATTGCCTCGGCGCGCGCCGCCAATATGCCGAAAGACAACATCGACCGAGCGATAAAGCGTGGCTCCGGGGGCGATGACGGCGACGCGCTTGAGGAGCTTCGCTACGAAGGGTTCGGGCCCGGCGGCATTGCCGTAATCGTTGAAACGCTGACGGACAACCGAAATCGCACAGTCGGCGAAGTGCGGTCCGCCTTTACCAAATATGGCGGTTCACTTGGCGAGAACGGGTCGGTCGCGTACATGTTCAACCATGTCGGGGCGGTTCAATATCCGCCGGATGCGGCAAGCGCCGACGATATGTTCGAGGCGGCGCTGGAGGCCGGCGCCGACGATTGCGAATCGACGGACGAAGGGCACGAGGTCGTCTGTTCGGTCGATTCGTTCAATGACGTACGTGAGGCGCTGGAGGCCCGATTCGGCGATCCTCAATCCGCAGGTTTGATCTGGAAACCGCAAACGGTTACGGATGTCGATGAAGAGAAGGCTGAGTCGCTATTTAAGCTTCTCGAGGTGCTGGAGGACAACGATGATGTTCAGCGCGTTTCGGCGAATTTCAATGTCAGCGACGATGTCATGCAAAGGCTAAGCGCCCAATGAAAGCCGTCGGTCGCTGAAAGCCATGCATCTTCTCGGTCTCGACCCCGGCTTGCGCCATACGGGATGGGGCATGATCGAGGTCGTGGGCAACCGCTTGCGGCATGTTGCCAATGGCGCTGTTTCCTCCGATGGACGGCAGGCGCTGGCCGCCCGATTGCTGGAATTGCATGACGGCCTGAGCGATGTGATCGAGCGGTGGCAGCCGGCGGTCGCCGCCGTCGAAGAGACCTTCGTCAACAAGAACCCGGTTTCGACGTTGAAACTCGGCCAGGCGCGCGGCGTCGTACTTTTGGTGGCGGCTCGGCATGGACTTCCCGTGACGGAATACTCGCCCAATCTGATCAAGAAGTCCGTCGTTGGCACTGGTCATGCCGTAAAGACTCAGATTCATGCGATGGTCGGGATGTTGTTGCCTGGCACGAAAATCTCCAACGAGCATGCCGCGGATGCCCTGGCGGTGGCTATCTGCCATGCGCACCATGCAGCGACGGCGAGCCGCGTCATGATCGGACAGCGCGGATGATCGCGAAGCTTTCCGGTCTGCTGGATTCGATCGGCGACGATCACGCATTGGTGGATGTCGGCGGTGTCGGCTATCTGGTGTTCTGCTCGGCGCGTACCCTGCGGACACTGCCGCGCGTCGGCGATGCCACAAGCTTGTTCGTTGAAACGCATGTGCGCGAAGACCACATCCACCTTTACGGTTTCAGCGAGACGGCCGAGCGCGATTGGTTTCGGCTGCTGCAAACTGTCCAGGGCGTCGGTGCGCGCGTCGCTCTCGGCATCCTGTCGGTCCTGACTCCGGGCCAGTTGGTTCAGGCGATTGCGGCGCAGGACAAATCTCCGTTGACCAAAGCGAACGGCGTGGGAGGCCGAGTGGCCGAACGAATCGTCAATGAGCTGAAGGGCAAAATCGGCGCTCTTGTCCCGGACGGCGGTTCGGCGAATGTCGAAACATTTGCGCCCGCCGGTCTGCCGAGCCCTGGCAGCGCCGCCGACGATGCAATTTCCGCGTTAGTCAATCTCGGCTATCGACGGGTCGAGGCGTTCGGCGCCGTAACCACCGCCGGCCAGCGAATCGGTCCGGACGCAACGGTCGAGGCGCTGATCACGTCAGGCCTTAGGGAGTTGGCGCAATGAGCGATCGTCTGGTCGCTGCTCAGCAGGCCGAGAACGACGGTTCGGAAGTCCAGCTACGGCCGCAGGCGCTGGACGAATTCATCGGCCAACAGGCGGTGCGCGAGAATTTGCGCATTTTTATTGATGCGGCCCGGGCTCGGGGCGAGGCGCTGGACCACGTCATGTTCGCCGGCCCGCCCGGTCTTGGAAAGACCACGCTGGCACAGATCGTCGCCCGAGAGCTCGGCGCCAACTTCCGCGCGACATCGGGCCCCGTGATCGCCAAGGCGGGCGATCTAGCGGCGCTGCTGACCAATCTGGAACCGCGCGACGTCCTGTTCATCGACGAGATCCACCGTCTCAATCCGGCGGTAGAGGAAGTCCTGTATCCGGCGATGGAAGATTTCCAGTTGGATCTGATCATCGGCGAGGGCCCGGCGGCCCGGTCGGTCCGCATCGACCTTCCGCCTTTCACGTTGGTGGCTGCGACGACCCGCTCCGGCCTGATAACAACGCCGCTGCGCGAGCGTTTCGGAATCCCGTGCCGGCTCGACTTCTACCGGCCGGAAGAATTGGAAGAGATTGTCAAACGCGGCGCCGCATTGCTGGGGATGTCTTTGACCGCCGAGGGCGCGTCGGAGATTGCGCGTCGGGCACGCGGCACGCCGCGCGTCGCGGGGCGGCTGCTGCGGCGCGTCAGAGACTTCGCGTCGGTGGCCGGCGCGGATGTCATCGATGCTGTCAAAGCGGATGCCGCCCTGACCAGACTTGAAGTCGACAGCAGAGGGCTCGACGCGATGGACCGCCGTTACTTGCGGAAAATCGCTACGGATTTCGGCGGCGGGCCTGTTGGCATCGATACGATCGCGGCGTCCTTGTCGGAGCCGCGGGATGCAATCGAGGACATTATCGAGCCGTACCTGATCCAGCAGGGCTTCGTGCAGCGTACGCCGCGTGGACGTTTGCTGACCAATGCTTCGTTCGCCCATCTCGGGCTTGCGGCGCCGGCGCAGCAGGCCGCGCAACTGGACCTTATCGAACCGGCGGAGACCGGCGATGGCTGACGCGTATGGCCGATTTCAAGACGGCGCCCATATCTTGCCCCTGCGGGTCTATTGGGAAGATACGGATGCGGCCGGCATCGTCTATTACGCGAACTATCTGCGGTACACCGAACGCGCTCGGTCGGACATGCTACGCGCCGCCGGCGTCGGTCAGTCAGCGTTGCGCGATGAGGACGGCATCGTTTTCGCCGTGCGCAATTGCGAAGTGGAATACTTGAAACCGGCCAGGCTGGACGACGAAATCGAAGTGCATACCAGTTTGACCGGCATTGGCGGTGCGACCGTATCCGCGGACCAGACTGTAAAGCGTGGCGGCGACGACCTTGTTCGCACCAGCGTGCGGCTTGCCTGCGTCAATAAAGACGGCCGACCGCAACGCTTGCCGCCAAACGTTCGCCACATTCTCCAGACACTACCGAACTCCACGGGAGACTGAAGTCAATGCAGAATGAAACCCTGGACGCGACACAGCTCGCGGGGTCGTTTGACGGCGACCTCTCGATGTGGGGGCTGTTCCTGCGGGCCGACATTGTGGTGCAGGCCGTGATGCTGTTGTTGTTGGTGGCATCGTTTTGGTGCTGGGCGGTGATCTTCGAAAAGGTGATGAGAATGCGCCGTCTCGCCAGTCAGGCCGACCGGTTTGAGGATGAGTTCTGGTCCGGCGGCAGCCTCGATCAACTCTATGAAGAATCCACCGCAAGACCCGACCATCCGATGTCGATCCTGTTTGCAAGCGCGATGCGCGAATGGCGCCGCGCGGCGGAGCGCGGCCTAGTCAGTTCCGACACGGTCCGTGTCGGCCTGAAGGAGCGTTTGAGTCAGGTCATGCGTATCACTATCGACAGAGAGATGGAGCGTCTTGAGCGCTATATGGGCTTCCTCGCCACGGTCGGCTCGACGGCGCCGTTTGTCGGGCTTTTCGGCACGGTTTGGGGGATCATGAACAGCTTTCAGGCCATTGCCGTGACAAAGAACACCAGCCTAGCAGTGGTTGCGCCGGGTATTGCCGAGGCGTTGTTTGCCACCGCGCTCGGCCTGGTTGCCGCGATTCCCGCAACGATTGCCTACAACAAGTTCTCGAACGATCTGGGCCGATATGCCACCCGCCTCGAAGGTTTTGCCGGCGAGTTCTCGGCGATCATGTCGCGGCAACTGGATGAGGCGCGAAACTGATGGCGGCATCGATCTCCCAGGGGCGGCGCAGTGTGAAAGGCCGTCACCGACCTATGGCGGAAATCAACGTGACCCCGTTTGTCGACGTCATGCTCGTTCTGCTTGTCGTTTTCATGGTCACGGCGCCGCTGCTTACGGTCGGAGTCCCGGTCGATTTGCCGAAATCGAAGGCCAACGCCATTCAGGGTGACGATCAGCCGCTGGCGGTATCGATCGATGCGGAAGGCCGGGTGTTCTTGCAGAAGGCGGAAGTTCCGCTCGACGAACTGGTGCCGAAGCTGCGGGCGATCACCGGCGAGGCTCCCGATAAACGTATCTTCGTCCGTGGAGATCAGTCGATCAGTTACGGCCGAGTCATGGAAGTCATGGGTTTGATCAACGGCGCCGGATTTAGGCGCGTTGCCCTGGTAGCACAGCAACCCAGATCCACGACGCGCAACTAGACCGGAACGGACCGGACGACACGGCGAGGCCGATGCGCAATTCCGCAATACTGTCTGCGACGATGCATGTTGTGCTGATCGGCTTCATGTATTTCGGGTTGCCGATCTTCCAGGATCCGGAAGCGGTCAACTCGCCGCCCGTGATTGAGGTGGAGTTTGCGCAAGTAGCCGACGTAACAAATATGCCGCCGCCTGAACCCGAAAAAACACCGGAACCGACGCCCGAACCTCCCCCTCAACCGCCGAAGCCACCTCCTGCAGCGAAGAACGAACCGGAGCCAGAGCCGGAGTTGGAAGAGGAGGAGGTCGTTGCTCTGCCCGAGGAGCCGGAACCGGAAGAGAAAGAGCCGGAGGTCAAACCGGAACCTGTGAAGAAGGAGCCGCCGCCGCCTCCGAAAGTGCGCCCTCAAGTGGCCCAGAAAAAGCCACAAAAGCCGGACAAGAAGGAAAAGAAGTTCGATCCGAACAGGATTGCCGCATTGCTCGACAAGAAGATATCGGAGAAAGCGCCCGCGCAGTCGGCCAACACCGAGACGGACGAAGCGGCGCCGGCGCAGCCGAATCGGGCACAACCAACGCCGCAGCGGATCGCCGCTCCGGTGACGATCAGCGAGCGTGACCGTATCAAGGCCCACATCATTCGCAACTGGAACCCGAATCAAGGGGCACAAGGCGCGAACCGTATGGAGGTTCAGATAAGGATCTTCCTCAAATCCGACGGATCCCTCAGCCGGCCGCCCGAGGTGGTGGGTGAGGTCAGGGCAGGTCAGGACGATCAGGTGTTTCGTCCGTTCGCGGAAAGTGCCATACGGGCCGTTCTGAAGAGCGATCCGTTGCCCGTTCCACTGAACAAATACGAATCTTGGCGCCAGATTGATTTCACATTTAGCTTGAAGGACATGCTTGGCTGATCATGCGACATGCTCATAACCGGCCGCTTCCAATTCGCAAACTTTTTCGGTTCGTAGCCGCTGTGGCGGCGGTCGCCGCGCTGGCATCTCCCGCTTTTGCACAGCTTCAGATCGATATCTCCCGCGGCAACCTGGAACCGCTGCCGGTCGCCGTATCGGATCTGCATGGCGACCAGCCGCTGACGGAGCGAATCGGTCGTGATACAGCCCAGGTGATCATGGCGGATCTGGAGCGGTCCGGTTTATTTCGGGCTCTGGATCAGCGTTCATTTCTACAGAAACCGTCGGAAATGCTGGTTCGGCCTCGTTTCGCGGACTGGACCGTGATCAATGCGCAGGCACTGGTGACCGGCAAGACCGAAGTGTTGGCTGACGGCCGCCTGCGCACGGAATTCCGGTTGTGGGATGTCTTTGCCGGCCAGCAACTCACGGGGTTGGTTTACTTCACCCGACCGGACAACTGGCGCCGCATTGCCCATGTGATCGCCGATTCGATCTACAAGCGCCTAACAGGCGAAGAAGGCTATTTCGATACCAGGGTCGTATACATTGCTGAATCGGGGCCGGCCGACCGGCGGGTCAAGCGTCTGGCCATCATGGATCAGGACGGCCACGGTCATCGCTTCCTGACCGACGGCGCGCACTTGGTACTGACCCCCAGGTTTTCCCCGACCCAGCAGGTCATAACATATTTGTCGTACTTCAATAATCGTCCGCGCGTCTATTTGTTCGACATTGACACCGGCCGGCAGGAAGTGCTTGGGGATTTTCCCGGCATGACCTACGCGCCCCGGTTTTCCCCGGACGGTGAGAAAGTCATTTTCAGTATGGCGCGCGACGGTAATTCCGAGATCTATGTTATGGATTTGCGGACGCGGGTTACCAAACGATTAACGAATCACCCGGGTATCGATACATCGGGATCTTACGCTCCGGACGCGACACAGGTCGTGTTCAACTCCGACCGCGGTGGCACGCAGCAGCTCTATGTGATGAATGGAGATGGGTCGAACGCAAAACGAATCAGTTTCGGCCCGGGTCGATATGCGACGCCCGTTTGGTCCCCGCGTGGTGATTTAATCGCATTTACGAAACAGGACCGAGGCCGCTTTTTTATAGGCGTTATGCGGCCTGACGGCAGCGGAGAGCGTTTGCTCACCGAGAGTTTTCTTGACGAGGCGCCTACCTGGGCGCCAAATGGCCGCGTTTTGCTGTTCTTTCGTCAAGTGCCGGGCAATAAATCTGGCACTGGAGGTAAAACAAGGCTTTGGTCTATCGATTTGACCGGATATAACTTGCGCGAAATGGTCACTCCTCTTGACGCATCGGATCCCGCGTGGTCGCCGCTGTCGCCCTTGAACCGGTGAGGAGACGTAAGTATAGTCGCGCTACGTTTCGGTTGTGGAACGGGCCGTTTAAGTCTTCTAGGGGTGTTTGTGTACAGCACTGTTTGGTGGTCCGCCCGGCGAAGCTGGCGCGGCTGGTCGGTAATCACGGATCGCACCACTTGTTCCAATCACTAAAATCCTCGATGTTCCGATAAAAGGAGCTCTCTAAATGCGCCATCGACTCTTTGGGCTTAAGCTGTTCAGTGCGTTTGCAGCTGTGGCTTTTCTTGCAGCATGCGAAACCACTCCTCAGGAAAGCGCCGATACTTCCGGCCAAGGCGGCGGGACGTCTACGGCCGCCACGACAACGGCTCCTACCACTGGACAGGCTGCGCCATCTAACAGCGATTCGGTGGCCATTATCCCTGGCAGCCAGGAAGACCTGGTGCTCAATGTCGGCGATCGCGTCTTTTTTGCGTATGATAGATACGACCTGGACGGCGAAGCGCAGTCCGCATTGCAGCGGCAGGCCGCATGGATGAACAAGCATCCGCAGACGACCGTGATCATCGAAGGGCATGCGGACGAACGCGGCACCCGCGAGTACAACCTGGCGCTCGGCGAGCGGAGAGCTAATTCGGTTAAGGAATATCTTGTTGGCCTGGGCGTCAATCCGGCGCGGGTCGATACGATTTCCTATGGTAAGGAACGCCCTGTTGCATTGGGGCATGACGAATCGGCCTGGGCGCAGAATCGTCGCGGCGTAACGGTGGTAGCCAACTAACACTGCTGTGACCCGGCCTTGGCCGGGTCGCAATGGTTTCGCCCGCTTGGCTGACCGGTCCGATGGCCGTGCAGCCGGCGGGCGTTTTCGTATGGGCCTGACGGTTGACCGGTGCGATTGTCACAATTTCGCCAGAAATTGAAGGTTCCTATATCTTTGTTCCCGACCATCCGGTTTCGATGAATTGTCGGCGCATGGGCGAGGAGACATGATCAAGCGAATGTCAAATACACGGCTTGTGGTGGCGCCAACCCGCGTTTTCGTGGCGGTATTGCTCGCGTCCATGTTTTCCGCGGCATCCGCCCTGGCGCAAAGCAACGAGATCAGGGCTTTGTATGACCGGATCGATCGGTTGGAGCAGAGCCTTACCGATGTACAGAGCCAGGTCTACCGAGGCGAGGTGCCGCCGGCTGCGCGCCCGCCGGCCTTGGGATCATCGAGTGTCTCCGCTGACCCGCCGGCCACGGCGCGGCTATTGGTTCGAATCAATGAGCTTGAAGGCCAGATTCGCGCCCTTACCGGCAAGCTGGAGGAACTCGAATTCCTAGTTGGACAATCCCAAACCCGGATGGACAAGCTGGTTGAAGACGTCGATTTTCGTCTCACCGCGATCGAGCGCAATATGACGGCCCCGACAGGCGCGGCTGCCGGGAACGAAGGCGCGCCGCGCGGCGCGCCGGCGGCAGGCGGTGTTTCCGTTACCGCCCCGGCAGGTACATTGGGTACCATCTCGCCGAACGATTTGGGTCGGGTTGCTGCCGTTCCTCAGTCTGGCGTGGCCGCGGCATCGCAGCCCGCCGGCAACGGTTCATCCATTCTGCCGGATGGCGGTGTAAAGCAGCGTTATGACTTCGCCCGGTCATTGTTGCGGCAGGGAAAGTACGATAGCGCGGAACGCGCCTTTGCCGAGTTCGTCGAGACCTATCCAGAAGACGCGCTAGCCGGCAATGCCCAGTATTGGCTTGGCGAGAGTTTCTATGCCCGCAAGGACTATGAACGCGCAGCCTCTGCGTTTCTGGCCGGCTATCAAAACTATCACGAGAGTCCGAAGGCTCCGGACAACCTTCTTAAGCTCGGCATTACGTTGAACGCACTGGGCCAGAAGGAAGAGGCGTGTGCCGCTTTGGGGCAACTTAACGACGAATTCCCCAACGCGTCGACGGCGATAAAGCAGCGGGTGACCAACGAACGGCGCCGCGCGGGCTGTTCGTGATTGGCGGCCTTCGCCCGGCTGGCGGCTTTCTCCGCCGCCTTTCTGGTCGTTGGGCTGGCTGATCGACAGTCGGCTTCGGCGCTTCAGCCGGGCGACGTCTTCAAGGATTGCGAAGCCTGTCCGGAGTTGGTCGTTGTCGCCGCCGGCAGTTTCGTTATGGGGTCGGCTCGGCGAACCACCGAAGGCCCGCCCCGGCTGGTGCTGATTGAGCGACCCTTTGCGATTGCGCGTTTCGAGGTGACTGTGAAACAGTGGCGATCCTGTGTCGCCGCTGGCGGGTGTGTGGAGCGTGCCAAAATCAACGGCAGCCAAAGGCAGGATCAACCTGCAGGCGATCTAAGCTGGCACGATGCGCGGCTCTACGTAGACTGGCTTACGCGTCTTACCGGCCTGAACTACAAAATGCCTTCTGAAGCGCAATGGGAATATGCCGCGCGCGGCGGTTCGACCGACGATTTTTGGTGGGGTCAGGCGCTTGGTGTCGGCCACGCTCAATGCCGCGATTGCGGCGGGCCGATTGGCTCTGAAAGCAGTGCCCCGGTCGGCAGTTTTCGGCCGAACCCGTTCGGCCTATACGATGTGACCGGGAATGTATGGGAATGGGTCGAGGATTGCTGGCACCGCAATTTCGGCCACGCACCCAACGACGGCACATCCTGGCTCGAACCGGGCTGCCGGATGAGGGTTCTGCGGGGCGGCGGCTGGGACGATGGTGCTTATATGATGCATGTAACCACGCGATTGGGATTAGAGGCCGGAAACAGTTCCCGAAGCAATGGGCTCCGCGTCATGCGTGAGCTTGAGGATACAGAGTTGCCATGACCGACATGGCGATCAATGAGCGGGAATTCGACAGCCTGATGGCTGCCCTGGAGCTTGACGCCGTGTCCGATCGTGTTGCCGTCGCGGTGTCCGGCGGTTCGGACAGTCTGGCGCTTGTACTGCTGGTGGCGGCGTGGGCGGCGCGGCGCGGCATCTGTGTGACTGGGCTGACGGTGGACCATGGATTGAGGCCGGACTCGTCGGCGGAAGCGTTGCAGACGGCGCAGTGGCTTGACGCGATGGGCGTTCGGCACGAGACATTGCGATGGTCCGACGACAAGCCGCGGACCGGCATTCAGGCTGCCGCCCGCGAAGCCCGCTATCGGCTGATGACAGGATGGTGCCGTCGGAGCGGCGTGCGCTACCTGCTGCTGGGTCACCAACTGGAAGACCAGGCCGAAACCGTCTTGATGCGACTGGCAAGGGGCAGTGGTCTGGATGGGTTGGCGGCGATGGAACCGGTACTCGAGGTCGCAGGCGTTCGACTGCTGCGGCCTCTGCTGACGATCCCGCGCGCCCGTTTGCGGGCAACGTTGAGAGACGCTGGCCAGGAATGGCTCGAAGATCCGAGCAACCGGAATCCCAGGTTCACGCGCACGAAAATCGGTGATGTGTTGTCGCTGTTGGGCGATCAGCCTGTGACGGCGGCGCGGGTCGGCAGCGCCGCCAGGCGCATCGCGCGCGCGCGCGATGCGCTGGAGCATGGCGCTGACGTGTTGCTCGGTCGGTCGGCGACCATCGATCCTGCGGGTTTTGCGCTGATCGATGCGACCGAGTTGCTGGCTGCGCCTGAAGAACTGGTGCTGCGCGGGCTTTCCAGATTGCTCCGCTGTGTCGGTGGCGGGTCGGGACCCGTTCGATTGGAGCAGCTGGAGGCTCTCTACGCAAACCTGGGCGGTGGCGGTGGAACCGGCGCACGTACCCTGCATGGCTGTCGCGTTCAAATGCGTCGGGGCCAAATCCTAATCTGTCGGGAAGAAGCGAGGACGGAAGCTCCGATGCCGTTTTCGGCAGACAAACCAGTCATCTGGGATGGCCGTTTCGAGCTCTCTGCCGGTCTTTGCAGCGGCGCGGCACAGCCGGCGGGACTGCTGGTCGGACGGCTCGGCGACGACGGATGGCGTCTGGTCGTCAACGCATTCCCGGAAGCCCGGAAATCCGGCCTTCCGGCTTCCGTCTGCCGCTCCTTGCCGACCCTGTGGAGCGGCGATAAAGTGGTTGCAAATCCACATCTTGGCTTCTTGGGGGAAGATGCTGAACCGTGGTTGGCATCGCTTAAGGTAAAGTTCCGGGCAGCCGAGTTATCGAACACAGATGAGTTATCGATGGCGGTAATCCTTAACAGCCCATTGTCGTAAAAAAGTAACGACTTATCTATACGGTGCGGCGCTGGCCAAAATCAGGTATTCTGGTCCTGCTCCGGCTTGGAGGCAGCAGCCCGGCTCGAAGGAGGGCTCTAGAGAGTGAATTTGTTCGGCAAGAATTTGGCGCTTTGGATCATCATTGCGCTACTTGTGGTTGCGTTGTTCAATCTTTTCCAAAGCCCGTCCATGCGCGGGCCGAACAACGAATTGGCCTACACGGACTTCATGGCCCAGGTTAAGGCCGGCCAGGTGTCCGACGTCACCATTCAGGGCCAGAATATTACCGGACATACCCAGGATGGCCGGGCCTTCACGGCCTACGCGCCGATGGACCCGGACATGATCAGCCAGCTTCGCGATCAGGGCGTCCGGATCAAGGCCTCCCCGGCGGATGAGGGCAATCCTCTTTTCAGCATTTTTGTGTCCTGGTTCCCGATGCTGCTGCTGATCGCTGTATGGATCTTTTTCATGCGGCAGATGCAGAGCGGCGGCGGCAAGGCGATGGGCTTCGGCAAGTCGAAGGCCCGTCTGCTTACGGAACGGCAGGGCCGGGTCACGTTCGAAGACGTTGCCGGTATCGACGAAGCCAAGGAAGAATTGGAAGAAATCGTCGAATTCCTGAAGGACCCGCAGAAGTTTCAACGCCTGGGCGGCCGCATCCCGAAGGGTGCGCTGTTGGTCGGCTCTCCCGGTACCGGCAAGACGCTGCTGGCCCGGGCGATCGCCGGCGAGGCGAATGTGCCGTTCTTCACGATTTCCGGCTCGGACTTCGTTGAGATGTTTGTCGGCGTGGGCGCCAGCCGGGTGCGCGACATGTTCGAACAGGGCAAGAAGAACGCGCCCTGCATCATCTTCATCGACGAAATCGATGCGGTCGGCCGGCATCGCGGCGCCGGGCTAGGCGGCGGCAATGACGAGCGCGAGCAGACTCTGAACCAGTTGCTGGTCGAGATGGACGGTTTCGAAGCGAACGAGGGTGTGATCCTGGTCGCCGCGACCAACCGGCCGGACGTGCTGGACCCCGCGCTGCTGCGCCCCGGCCGCTTCGACCGACAGGTGGTCGTTCCGCTGCCGGATATTCTCGGGCGCGAGCAGATCCTGAAAGTGCACATGCGCAAGGTTCCGGCCGCGCCGGATGTGGATGCCAAGATCATTGCCCGCGGCACCCCCGGGTTTTCGGGCGCCGATCTCGCCAACTTGGTGAACGAAGCCGCCTTGCTGGCGGCGCGCGCCAGCAAGCGCGTGGTCACCATGACCGAGTTCGAGGAAGCCAAGGACAAGGTCATGATGGGCTCCGAGCGGCGCTCCATGGTCATGTCCGACGAGGAAAAGGAACTCACCGCTTATCACGAAGGCGGTCATGCCCTTGTGGCGATGCATACGCCGGCCTCTGACCCGGTTCACAAGGCGACGATCATTCCGCGTGGCCGGGCGCTCGGCATGGTCATGCGGCTGCCCGAGAAGGATCAGTATTCGATGCGCCGCGATCAGCTTCTGGCGCATCTGACAGTCGCCATGGGGGGGCGTGTCGCGGAAGAGCTGATATTCGGCCATGATGCGGTGACGACCGGCGCCTCCAACGACATCAAGCAGGCAACGGACATGGCGCGTCGGATGGTGACGGAATGGGGAATGTCCGAGAAGCTTGGCCCGCTTCGCTACAGCGCGAATGAGGAGGAGGTTTTCCTCGGCCACTCGATCACCCAGCAGAAGAACATTTCCGAATCGACGGCGGAGGTGATCGACGCGGAGGTCAGGCGCATCGTGGAAGACGCCGATGCCAATGCGCGTAAAGTGATGAACGAGAACCTTGATCAGCTTCACGCCATTGCCAAGGCGTTGCTTGAGTACGAAACGCTCACCGGCGACGAGATCAAGGCGCTGATGCGCGGCGACAAGATCGAACGGCCCGATCAGTCCGAGCCGCCCGCCGATACCGGTCCCGCCTCCGCTGTGCCGACGACCGAAGCGAAAGACTCGAAGCCGGAGGCGCCGGGCGGACTGAACCCGGAACCACAACCGGGTTCCTGACCCTCCGGGGCGTTCCGCCGGAGCCATCCGATTTGAGCCGATCGGAGCGCCGTGTCGCTATCGTCTCTGACTGAATCCGACAGGCTGTATCTCCGCCCGATACTTGCCGGGCCCGGACGGCTGGACTTCAGCGCCATCGAATTGCTTGTTCGAGGTCCCGATGGCTCGCTAACCGATGCCGTGCATGCCGTCGGCGAGCTGGACCGTCTGGCGCAGACGATACCAGCCGGCGCCAAATCCCGTTTGGAGCTGCTTTTGCAGCAGTGTCATGCGCCCCGGACCGCGCCGGCTGGGCTCTCTTTCGGCCGACCGTTGATTATGGGCGTCGTCAACGTCACACCCGACAGCTTTTCCGATGGGGGCGATTACCTGAAGGCGGACGCTGCCGTGTCCGGCGCCCTGTCCCTGGCTACCGATGGCGCGGATATCCTGGACATCGGCGGCGAATCTACCCGGCCTGGTGCCGAAGAGGTGTCGGTTGACGAGGAATTGGGCCGGGTACTGCCGGTAATCGAGCAAATCGGCGGCTGCGGCCGGCCAATTTCGATAGACACCCGCAAGGCAGACGTGATGTCCGGGGCGCTTGAAGCCGGTGCATCGATCATAAACGATGTCAGCGCCCTGGAATTCGATCCTAAGGCCATGGCCGTCGCCGCCGAGACCGATGCGCCGGTGATTTTGATGCATGCGCGGGGCAATCCGGAGACCATGCAGAAGGATCCACGCTACAAAGACGTGCTTTTGGATGTATTCGACTATCTGGAAGGTCGGATTTTAGCCTGTGAGGCCGCTGGTATCTCTCGCAGCCGGCTCATCGTCGACCCCGGCATCGGTTTCGGTAAAACTGTTGAGCATAATTTGGCACTTTTGCGCGGCCTTTCGCTGTTTCGGGCGCTCGGCTGCCCGGTTCTCCTGGGCGCCAGCCGCAAGAGTTTTATCGGCAGGTTGTCCGGAACGCCGGCGGCAAAAGATCGCCTCGGTGGTTCTTTGGCAGCGGCCCTATGGGCCGTCAGGGAAGGGGCCGATATCGTCCGGGTCCACGATGTCGCGGCAACCCGCCAAGCCCTGACCGTTTGGACGGCCATCGGCGGCGATGTTGCCGTCGAGTAACGCAGGCCCATAAACCGCCTTATTGTGGGAATAAACACCGCGATTACGTTTTCTTTACCGCCTTCTACTTTATAACCTATGCAAAAGGCCGGCTCGATCTAGAGAGGACGGCGATCCGATGTCGCGAACATACTTTGGCACTGACGGTATTCGCGGGACTGCCAACTCAGACCCGATGACTGCGGAAACGGCGTTGACGGTCGGTATGGCCGCTGGCCGCTACTTTTTGCGCGGCGATCACCAGCATCGTGTCCTGATCGGCAAGGATACCCGCCTGTCCTGCTATATGATTGAAAACGCCCTTACCGCCGGGTTCACGTCGGTCGGCATGGACGTAATCCTGGTCGGGCCGATGCCGACCCCGGCGGTGGCTATGCTGACCCGCAGCCTTCGGGCCGATCTTGGTGTGATGATTTCCGCCTCCCACAATCCGTATCATGACAATGGCATCAAGCTGTTCGGCCCGGACGGATACAAGCTCTCGGACGAGGCGGAGCTGGAGATCGAAGGCATGATGGTCAACAAGGCCGACCTGGACCTTGCCGCTCCGGACAGTTTGGGCCGGGCGCAGCGGTTGGACGACGCCCAGGGCCGTTACATTGAGTTTGCCAAGAGTTCGTTTCCCAAGCACCTCCGCCTCGATGGCCTGAAAATCGTGATCGATTGCGCCAACGGCGCCGGCTACAAAGTCGCCCCGACGGTGCTGTGGGAACTCGAGGCCGAAGTTATCAGGATTGGCGACGATCCCGACGGCTTCAACATCAATCGCGATTGCGGGTCGACCGCGTCCGACTACCTGCGTAGCCAGGTCGTGATGCACAACGCCGATATCGGCATAGCGCTGGACGGTGATGCAGACCGCTTGGTGATCTGCGACGAAAACGGCGAACTGATCGATGGCGACCAGCTTATGGCGTTGATCGCGCAAACCTGGCAAACGCAACAACGTCTGCGCGGCGGCGGGCTGGTGGCGACCGTTATGTCGAACCTCGGCATGGAACGCTACATCGAAGGGCTTGGCCTGAAGTTGGAACGCACTAAAGTTGGCGACCGTTACGTGGTTGAGCATATGCGGCAGCATGGCTACAACCTCGGCGGCGAGCAGTCTGGCCATATTATCCTCGATGACTTTGTGACGACGGGTGACGGTTTGATCGCCGCTTTGCAGGCGCTGGCCGTTGTTGTCGAAGCGGATCGTCCGGTAAGTGAAATCTGCCGGGTTTTTGACGCGCTGCCGCAGATCCTGCAGAACGTCCGTTATGCTAATGGATCGCCACTTGATCTCGCCGATGTGCAGACAGCGATCGACAACGGCCGCCGGCGCCTCGGCAACCAGGGTCGTCTCCTGATCCGGCCGTCCGGCACTGAACCCTTGATCAGGGTCATGGGCGAAGGCGAGGATGAAAGCCTGGTCCACGAAATCGTTGGCGAGATCGCCCAGACGATCGAGCGCGCCGCCGTCTAGTCGAACTGGAGACCGTTGCCGCATGGCCCAACCGGGTAGAGTGCTGATTATCGCCGGGTCGGATTCCGGCGGCGGGGCGGGAATCCAGGCGGATATCAAAACAGTAACGGCATTGGCTGGGTACGCGGCGACGGTGATCACCGCGCTGACCGTTCAGGACACGCGCGACGTCTATGCCGTGCACGAAGTGCCGGCGGACATCGTTCGCCAGCAGATCGATGTCGTTCTGGCCGATATCGGCGCCGATTGCATCAAGACCGGCATGCTGCACCGCAAGGAAGTCATCGAGGCGGTCGCGGATGCATTGGCCGACAAAGCCGCGGATATCTCCCTGGTCGCCGACCCGGTCATGGTGGCGAAAGGCGGTGCGCGGCTGCTCGATCCCTCGACGATCGAGGTGCTTAAGACGCGCCTGGTTGCAAGAGCCACCGTGCTGACCCCGAATATTCCCGAGGCCGAAGTCCTGACCGGGATGACCATCCGTAACGTCGACGAGATGGTGGAGGCTGCTCACGCGCTGGTAGCGCTTGGGCCGCATGCCGTGCTGGTCAAGGGCGGGCATTTAACCGGCGATACGCTCTCCGACGTTCTGCTCTCTGACGGTGAGGTTGAGGTGTTGAGCGGACCACGGATCGACACGCGGCACACCCATGGCACTGGGTGCACGTTGGCGTCCGCCATCGCGACTGGCATCGCCCAGGGACGCGGAATTTCCGCATCGGTCCGTATGGCCAGGGAATACGTGGTCAAAGCCATTCGGATGGCGCCGGGGATCGGTTCTGGGCATGGCCCGCTGAACCACGCCCACACCGTTTCGGGCGGCTAATCGCGTAAATGACTTGGAGCCGTAAGCGGCGCCGGAGATTTCAGATAACCTTGCGGCGGCGTTGTGGCGCTTCCAGCATTAAATCTCGGATCGTCTTCAAGACGACACTCAAGTCTTCCAGGTCGCGTGGACTCCCCAGGCAGAGACGTACCGCTTCCGGGGCATTGCTCGGATCGACGGCGAACTCCCGGGCGGTTGCTACCACCACGCCCCGTTCTCGGGCCGTTGCGGCGAAGACATCCGAAGGCCAGTGCTCCGGCAATGTCAGGAACAGGTGGATACAGCTTGGGTGGGAGCGGAAATTCAAGCCGTCAAGTATCTCCGTCGCCAACCGATGGCGGGCTTCGTTTTCCTGGGCCTGCCATCGCACCAGCCGCTCCGCGGTGCCTTGCTCGATCCAGGATGCGACGACCTGACCGGTAAGGGCAGGTTGCGTCACTGCCAGGTCGTGGATGGCGCCGGCCATTGCCGCGACATGCCGTTGCGGGCAAACCGCCCAGCCGACCCTCAATCCCGGCGCCAGGCATTTTGAGGCGCTGGTGACATAAATCGTCCGTTCCGGCGCGAATTTTGCGACAGGGGATGGGCGGTCGTCGGTCAGGTAGCCGTATACATCGTCCTCGATCATCGTCAGATCCAGGCTACGCGCCACGCCCGCCAGTTCGCGGCGTCGCTCTTCCGGCATGACAGCCGTCGTCGGGTTCTGAAATGTCGGATTGATCGCCAAGACCCTGGCGCCGACGCCTGGTGCGATCTCGGCCACGGCCTCCGGACGGATGCCATGCTCGTCCATGGGTACGCCGACAAGCTGTAAACCATGGGCCTCTGCCGCTTCCATCAGGCCGCAATAGGTCATTTCCTCGACCAACACCGTCTCTCCCGGCCTGGCCATTGCGGTCAGGCTTGCCGACAGTGCCTGTTGCGCGCCGCAGGTGACCACCACCTGATCCGGTTCTGCCTGAAACCCAGTGCGCTCGACCCAGCGTGCGAAAGCCGCACGATGCCGGGCCGGGCCCTGCGCTGGCATGTAGTCCAGAAGCCCCAAATCCGGGCCTGCTGCGATTTCCTGCAGCGTCTCCGTGAAAGCGCCGGGGTGCGGACCGGTTGCCGGCGTGTTTTTGGTGATGTCGATAACGTTCGGATCGGCCGGATTGAGCGTTGCCGGCTTTTCCCGGCCCGATTGGCTCTGCACATAGGTGCCCCGGCCCACTTCCCCCGATACCAATCCCTGACGCTCGACCAGCATGTAGGCTCGGCCGACCGTCCCGACGGTAACGCCAAGCCGCCAGGCCATTTCGCGCTGCGGCGGTAGCTTGGCGCCGACCGCCAATTCACCGGATTGAATCGCGGCGGCAATCGCATCGGCCAGCGCCTGATAGCGCGGGCCGGTATGGGATGAAATGTCGGGCAACCAAATTGTCATGGTGACAATCTACCAATTGACTGAAGAATGTGCCGAATGTATCTCCTGATTCCTCGATTGTCTACTATATTGTAGCGATCAAATTGGCTCTCAAAGGAGTAATTGTCATGTTCGCCCGGCCATCGATGCCCGCACCGAAGCAACCGCATCGGCAGCTTAGCCTGCCGATGCGCGCTTTCGAGGCGTTGCTCGGCGTATGGACACTTCCCGGCCTGATGGCGGACGTGCTTTGGCTCTGGCAGCAGCGGAGTGCCGAACGAGACCGCTTGCTGCAGATGGACGATCGTCTGCTCAAGGATGTCGGCTTAAATCGCGCTGATGCGGACCGGGAGGGCGGTAAGCCCTTCTGGCAGAGCTAAACTTTCGCTGGGTTTGCGAGGCGCCGACCATGACCGTTTCGGTTGTTCGCCCGGCTAGCAGTTTGTCCCAGCTTCGCATCCTTTTTGCCGCCACCCTAGCCGTGACGCTGTGGGGGGCGACGCCAGTCGTCACTCGGTTCGCCGTGGGCGTTACGGACCCGCTGACGGTCGGCCTGCTGCGAACGGTCTTGGCGGCCGTGGCAGCCACGCCACTATTGATCGTGCTGCGCATGCCGCTGCCTTGCGGCTTCCGCCGGCTCGGCTTGCTGACCTTATCCAGCGTTGCTGCGCTCGCTGTGTTTCCGGTGCTGTTGAGTCTGGGACTGGAACGCACCAGCGCCGCCAATGCCGCATTGATCATGACCGCAATACCAATCTTTACCGGTGTTTTTGCCGCGGTGGCGGAACGGCTTTTGCCGCCGCCGTTGTTCTGGGTCGGTGCGGCGGTCGCGATGGTCGGAGAGGTGGCGCTGGTCGGGTTGCGGTTGGGTGCGCCCGCCGGTGGCGACTTGTCCGGCGACCTTTTGATTGCGGCCGCCGGCATCACCGCGGCGTTCGGCTATGTCGCCGGCGCCCGCCTCAGCCGGGATTACCCCGCGGTCGGCGCCACGCTCTGGGGGCTTATGCTGGCCGGTTGCCTGGTGTTGCCGCTGCTCGCTGCCCTGCTTGCGCTCCGCCCCATTCCGACATTGTCCGGAGACGCCTGGTTGGCGCTCGCCTACCTTGCCGTGGGGGGCTCGCTGATTGCCTACATCGCCTGGTACTGGGCGCTGAGCCGTGGCGGCATTGCCCGCACCGGTACCATTCAATATGCACAGCCCCTGGTGACGGTCGTTCTGGCCGCCTTATTCCTCGGCGAAAACATCACATGGCCGCTGCTGGCGGCCGGCGCCGTGATCGTTGCCGGTATCGCGATTGCCCAGCGGCGTTAGCAGGAGATAGACAATGAAGCTGCCGATCTATCAACTCGACGCCTTCACGTCGGAGGTGTTCTCTGGCAATCCCGCTGCGGTCTGCCCACTGGAGTCATGGCTGGACGACGTGACTCTGCAGTCCATCGGTCTTGAAAACAACCTTTCGGAAACGGCCTTTTTCGTCGCCACCCCGGGCGGCGAAGCGGACTTTCGTCTGCGGTGGTTTACGCCCAAGGTCGAAGCGCGGCTCTGCGGTCATGCGACTCTGGCCAGCGCCTATGTGATTTTCCGCTTGCTCGACCCCGGCCGGCAATCTGTCGTGTTCGACACGTTAAGTGGGCTGCTCACGGTCAACGCCGATGGCGACCGCCTGGTGATGGACTTTCCCGCCCGAATGCCCGGACCGACCGACCCGGATCCTGCCCTGCTTCCAGCGTTGGGCGGCGAACCGGAGGCGGTGTTGGCGACCGAATGGGACTACACGGTTGTCTTTCGCGACGCGTCGGCGGTACGCGAGTTGCGCCCGAATATCTCTGCCTTGGCCGGATTGGACCGAGCCCGGATCATCGTAACGGCGCCAGGGGACAACGGGTTCGACTGCGTTTCTCGGTTTTTCGCGCCGGCGAACGGCGTTCCCGAAGACCCGGCCACTGGATCGGCACATTGCACGATCATCCCCTACTGGGCGCAAAAGTTGGGCAAGCCGGCCCTGCGGTCCTACCAGGCGTCGGCCAGGGGGGGCGTGCTCGACTGCGAACTCGCAGGCGATCGGGTAAAGATCGCCGGGCAGTGCGCCCTTTATCTTGAGGGAACGATCGACATTTAAAGGAATGGGATAATGGCGGAAATCGCGGCTGCGGCGGTGGAAGAAGATTTTGTCAGTGCCAGGCAATTGTTCAGCGAATACGCGGAAAGCCTTCCCTTCGACCTCGACTTTCAGGATTTCAATCAGGAGCTGAAAGGCTTTCCGGGAAAGTACGCTCAACCGGCCGGCTGTTTGTTGCTTGCCAGAATAGATGGTGCGGTCGCTGGCGTGGTCGGCTTGCGGCCGCTCGACGACGGGACGTGCGAGATGAAGCGTCTTTATCTGCGCCCCGATTATCGCGGCATCGGCCTCGGCAAGGACCTGGCGGTGGCCGTGATCGCCGAGGCGCGCAACCGTGGTTATCGTGCAATGCGTCTGGACACCCTTGGCGATACGATGCAGGCTGCGATTTCGGTATACAAGAAACTCGGCTTTCGCGAGATCGACCCATACACCCACAATCCGTTTCCGGATGCGATTTACATGGAACTTGATCTGAGTTGAGTACGGTTGCAGCCAGCAGCTCAAACGTCGATAAGGCGTCGTTAAGGTCATATCGCCTGGGCCGCGTTCGCCAGGAACTCGCGCGCCGAGACTATGCGGCGGCGGTACTCTACGATCCAGTCAATATCCGGTACGCCACGGATACCAGCAATATGCAGGTATGGACCTTGCATAACGCGGTTCGTTATGCGTTCGTGCCGGCTCAGGGTCCGGTTGTCCTGTTCGAGTTTCATGGGTGCGGGCACCTGGCCACCGGGTTCGAGACCGTGGACGAAGTCCGCCCGGCGACCGCCTGGTACTATTTCGGTGCCGGCTCCCGTGTCGAAGAAATGGCCGCGCGCTGGGCGGCGGAGGTTGCCGACCTGGTTCGCGGCCATGGCGGCGGCAACCGGCGTATCGCGGCTGACCGCCTCGACCCTCTCGGCGTGGCTGCCTTGTCATCGCTCGGCTTATCGGTGCATGACGGGCAGGAGGTGATGGAGCAGGCTCGGCTGATCAAGTCAGCGGACGAAATCGATGCCATGCGCGCCTCTGTCGCCGCCTGCCAGGCGGGGATGCAGGCAATGCGTGATGTGCTGCGACCGGGCATTTCCGAGAACGAGCTTTGGTCGCATCTGCATCAGACCAATATCGCCCATGGCGGCGAATGGATCGAAACGCGGCTGTTGACCTCCGGCAAGCGCACCAATCCCTGGTTCCAGGAATGCGGCGAGCGGGTGATCGAAGCCGGTGACATCGTGTCGTTCGACACCGACCTGATCGGGCCGTACGGCTATTGCGCCGACATATCGCGCACATGGCTCTGCGGCGACGGATTGCCCAACGACGAGCAACGCCGCCTCTACTCGATGGCCCACGAGCAGGTCCATCGAAATATCGAACGGGTCCGGGTTGGAATGAGTTTCAAGGAATTCACGGAATGCGGGGTCACGCTGCCGGAGCCCTACGTCCAGCAGCGCTATTCGGTGTTCGCACACGGCGTAGGCCTTTGCGACGAATACCCAAGCATTCTCTATCCGGAGGATTTCGACCGCAGCGGCTACGACGGCATTCTGCAGGAAAACATGACGATCTGCGTCGAAAGCTACGTCGGAGAGCCTGGTGGAGCGGAAGGCGTCAAGCTGGAGGAGCAAGTCCTGCTCACCGCCGACGGCGCGGTCCCGCTTTCGACCTATCCGTTCGAGGAAGACTTCCTCTAGCCGCGCAGTACCTCCGCGGTCGCGTCGACGAACCGATCCACTTCATCTTCCGTGTTGTAGTAATGCACGGGCGACCGGACGATCAGGTCCAAGCCGCGGTCGCTCATATCCAGCAGGGTGCTCGATCGGCCGGAGGTGGAGCAATGGATGTTGCGGTCCGTCAGTCCTTTCACGATTGCGTCGGCTTTCATGCTTTCGTGCGCGAAGGTAACGATGCCGCACCGTTCGCGCCCGATATCAAGGACTGTTATATCGGGCAGGTCCGACAGGCGTTGCCGCAGGCCGTCGGCGAGCGACTGAACGCGGCTGTAGATATTATCTAAGCCCCAGCCCATCGCGTAATCGGCGGCGACGCCCAGGCCGATCTTGCCGGCGACATAGTTCTCCCAATTTTCGAACCGTCGAGCGTCGGGCCGCAGTTCATAGGAGTCTGGGCCCACCCAGGTCGCCGCGTGCAAGTCCAAGAACGGCGGGTCGATTTTGTCCAGCATCGATTCTCTGACGTACAGAAATCCGATTCCACGCGGTCCGCGCAGAAATTTGCGCCCCGTCGCCGACAGCATGTCGCAGCCGATCTCCTGAACGTCGACCGGCATTTGACCGATGGACTGGCAGGCATCCAGCAGGTAAGGGATGCCGTGACGCTTGGCGACGCGGCCGATCTCCGCGGCGGGGTTGACCAGACCGCCGCCGGTCGGGACATGGGTGATGGAGATTAGTTTCACCCTGTCGTCCAGCATGTTTTCCAATGCCGCGACATCCAACTGGCCCGACTCATCGTTCGGTACGACATCGATCGTTACGCCGGTCCTGCGCTTGACCTGGAGATACGCAATGTAATTGGACGCGTACTCGGCCATGGCGGTCAGGATCCTGTCGCCTGGTCGCATGTCGGCCGCAAGCCCGTAGAACGCCATGTCCCAGGCAACCGTCGCGTTTTCGACGACAGCGATTTCATCGCGGTCGCAGTTCATCAGGCGCGCCAGCGCATCATAGGTATGTTCGACTTGGTCCCCAGCGGCCGTGGCGGCTTCGTAGCCGCCTGTCTCCGCTTCCAGATCGATATGATTTTTCAGCGCATCGACCACCGGTCGGGGCATCAACGCCGCGCCCGAATTGTTGAAGTGAATAGCGTTTTCGGCCCCCGGGGTTTCCGCACGCGCCTTGGCGACGTCAATCGACATTCAACTCATCCTGGTTCAGTGTTGCCGAAGAGCCATACTATGTTCACGCTTGTATTCCAACAGCGTGGGATTCGGTAGGCGGACCGATGCATGTAGACAGATCCATCCGACATTGGTTTGGCGCCGTGGCTTTCACGGTTTTCGTCATGGCGCTGATCGCCTTGGCGATTGCCGACCTCGACAACTACCTGTTCGCGATCATGCTGGTGATGATCGCCTTGGCCGTCGGGTTCTTCTTTCTGCTGTTTCCCGGTAGCCAGTTCTTTGCCCTGGCATTGGCGAACTACCTGTCGGTCTACAGTTGCATATACATCTATCTGTCGACCGCGAATTTTGCCGATGTCGCGCCGGTTGCCGCACAGATCGGCTACATCGTGCCCGTCCTGGCGTTCCTCCTGGGGGTGTCGTGGAAACGTCACCAAATCCGGACGATCGTGACCGTCCCGCGGTTACGAGAACAGCGGCATTTCGGCCGGGTCATGCGGTGGACCGTGCCTCTCTTCCTGATTGGTGCGCTCACCTTCATGTTGCCCTGGCTCAAAATCGATCCCAGCAACTACGACGCCGTTTTTCTCGTTGCAATGATCGGCATTGCGATCGTCGTCTTTTTCGCCAGTCACGACATTGCGGTGTTTCTGCTCGACACCGGCTTGCTGTTCGAGAGCTTCTTCCAGCGCACCGCGCAATTGGCCATTCCGGCTTTCGCTTTCCTGACGTTCTATTCCATGAACATCATCGTATTCGCCGCGCTGTATCGGATCATCGATCGTTTTTCCGACAGCGCTCATTTCACGGTTGCTGGGCAGCTTCGAGATATCACTTTTCCGGAAGCCCTCTACTTTTCCGTCATTACCCTCAGCACCGTGGGCTATGGCGAGATCACCCCATTCAGTGATTCGATGCGGGTGCTGACGTCGATCCAAATCGTGCTCGGTGTCCTGCTCCTCTTGTTCGGCTTCTCCGAAATCATGAGCTACTCACGGGAAAAGCGGCAGTCGCACGACCGATAGGCCGCTAGACCATCGTGCGAAGTACATGGAACAGCTTTTCGATATCGGATTGCGCGTTGTAGACGTGCGGCGTCACCCGCATCGAATCCCCACGCACGCTCACATAAACCTTCTCGGCGGCAAGTCGGTCGGCTAGCCCGCCTGGAATTCCGTCGGGGAACCGCAGGCCCAGGAAATGGCCGGCGCGCAGTTTGGGCGGGATTGAGCTCAAGCCCATTTTCGCCGCCTTGGCGGCAATATCGTCCGTCATCGTGCGGAGCGTCTCCTGTATTTCGGGCACGCCCCAAATCAACAACTGTTTGATCGCTTCCATCGCCGGCGGCAACAGGGCGAAGTTCGACCGCTCGCCGACATCGAAGCGCCGCGCGCCTGGCATAAAGCCGTCCTCGTAGTTGACCAGGCCCGAGAAATCCTCGGCGTTGGCTCGGCTCGCCCAGTTATGCTCGATCGGTCGCCCGCTTTGGTGTTGCGCCGCCGCGTAAAGAAACCCGATCGAGTAGGGACCCATCAGCCACTTGTAGCAGGCGGCGGACACGAAGTTCGGTCGGACCGCCTGCACGTCCAGCGGCAGCGCGCCGAGCGACTGGGTGACGTCGAGCACCAGTGCAGCGCCGACCTCGCGCAGCGCGGCGGAAACCTCGACCAGGTCGATAATCCCGCCGTCGGTCCAGTGGCAATGCGGCAAGGCTGCGAATGCCGTATCGGCGCCGATTGACTGCATGATCGCAGCGGTCCAGTCGCCGTCCTCCGGACGCTCGATCGTAACCAGAGTCGCGCCTTTCTCCCGGGCGAGATCGCGCCAAGGATAGACGTTCGAAGGGAACTGTTCCGCCAGCACCAGGATCTTCTGTCCGGGATTGACGACCATGTTGGCCGCCGCGACGGCCAGTCCGTAGCTTGCCGACGGAATGATCGCGATGTCGTCCGCCGAAGCGTTGATCAGGCGCGAGAAAAGGCCGCGTGCCGCCTCCGTATCGCTAAAGAAATCGGCCGGCGAAATGGTCCAGGGTTGGCTCTTGCGGCGCAGACCTGTGTCGCCCGCGCTGGCTGCGGCACGCAGCAACGGCGACATGTAGGCACAGTTGAAATACGCCACGTCCTCGGGGATGTCGAATAAATCGCGCCGACAGGGAATCATGACAAAATCCAGTCGAATGAAAGACTTAACCCATCAAAGTTGGCTCTCCATGCGGTGTCAATGGCGACATTGTGCACTGCGACAATTTCGCCGTTGACAGCGCCGGGTACGTCCCTAATATCCGCCCCGGGTCACGCCCCCCCAACGGGGCGCGCCGTTCTGGAAGGGACGTATGGCAATGAAACCGACTAAGCGCCCTGCGGCGCCTTACTTTTCGTCTGGGCCCTGCGCCAAGCGGCCGGGCTGGACATCCGACATACTCGATACCGCGATCATAGGCCGCTCGCATCGCTCGAAACCGGCAAAGGCGAAGCTTTTGGCGGTGATCGACCGGACTCGGTCGATCCTCGGCATACCGGACGATTACCGTATCGGCATCGTCCCGGCCTCGGATACCGGCGCCGTCGAAATGGCGATGTGGTCGTTGCTCGGCGCCCGCGGGGTCGACCTGCTGGCCTGGGAAAGCTTCGGCTCCGGCTGGGTTACGGATGCCGTCAAGCAACTCCGATTGGAGGACGTTCGCCTGCTGGAGACCGACTATGGCCACCTGCCGGACCTCGGCCAGGTCGATCCGGGCCGCGACACCGTTTTCGTCTGGAACGGCACCACCTCCGGCGTCTGTCTGCCCGACGGAGACTGGATTTCGGCGGACCGCGGGGGGTTGACCATTTGCGACGCCACCTCGGCGGCGTTCGCGATGGACCTGCCGTGGGACAAGCTGGATGTGGTTACCTGGTCTTGGCAGAAGGCGCTGGGTGGCGAGGCGGCGCATGGCATGCTTGTCCTGTCGCCGCGCGCTGTGGAGCGGCTGGAAAGCTACAGCCCGCCCTGGCCGCTGCCGAAGATCTTCCGCATGACCAAGGGCGGCAAGCTCAACGAAGGTATCTTCCGCGGCGAGACCATCAACACGCCGTCCATGCTCTGCGTCGAGGACGTCCTGGACGCGCTCGACTGGGCCGAACGGATTGGCGGTTTTCCGGCGATGCGCGCCAGGGCCGAAGGCAATCTTGCGGCGATAGCCGACTGGGTCGCCCGGTCGCCATGGGCCGATTTCCTGGCCGGCGAGGAGGCGAGCCGCTCCTGCACGTCCGTGTGCCTCAGCTTCGCCGATCCCTGGTTTGCCGGCCTGGCCGAAGAGGCGAAGGCGTCGGTCGCCAAGCAGGTGGCGGCATTGCTGGAGGAAGAAGCCGTCGCCTACGACATCGGCGGCTACCGCGACGCACCGCCCGGCCTGCGTATCTGGGCCGGCGCGACGGTGGAACGCGACGACATTGAGGCCTTGCTGCCTTGGCTGGATTGGGCATACGGCGAGGTCAAGACGGCCGTCGCCGAAGCGGTGTGAGGAGGCGATCATGGTGAAGGTGCTGATTTCCGACAAAATGAGCCCGCTTGCCGCGCAGACGTTTCGCGACCGCGGCATCGAAGTTGACGAGAAACCCGGGCTCGACAAGGCGGAGTTGCGCGAGATCATCGGCGACTACGACGGTCTCGCCATCCGGTCGTCGACTAAGGTCAGTGAGAAACTGCTGAGTGTGGCGACCAACCTGAAGGTCGTCGGGCGGGCCGGTATCGGCGTGGACAATGTTGACCTGCCTGCCGCGACGGCGGCCGGTATCTGCGTGATGAACACACCGTTCGGCAACTCGATCACCACCGCCGAGCACGCCATTGCGATGATGCTCGCCCTGGCCCGGCAGATCCCCGCGGCGGATCGGTCGACCCAGGCCGGCAAATGGGAGAAATCCCGTTTCATGGGCGTTGAGTTGTTCAGCAAGACGCTCGGCATCGTCGGCTGTGGAAACATCGGTGCGATCGTTGCCGATCGGGGGATCGGCCTGCGCATGAAGGTCATCGCCTACGATCCGTTCCTGTCGCCGCAGCGCGCCCACGAGTTGGGCGTCGAGAAGGTTGACCTGGATGCCCTGCTGGCGCGTGCCGATTTCATCTCCCTGCATACACCGCTGACCGATGCGACGCGAGGCATCATCAATGCCGATGCCCTGGCCAAGACCAAGCCGGGTGTCCGCATCGTCAACTGCGCACGCGGCGGGCTGGTGGTGGAGGCGGACCTGAAGGCCGCGTTGGATAGCGGCCATGTTGCCGGGGCCGCTTTGGACGTGTTCGAACAGGAACCGGCAACGGAAAGCGCCTTGTTCAATATGGAACAGGTGGTGACCACCCCGCATCTCGGCGCCAGCACCGGCGAGGCGCAGGAGAACGTTGCCGTCCAGATCGCGGAGCAGATGTCGGACTACCTGCTGCTCGACGCTGTGACGAATGCCCTCAATATGGCCTCGGTCACGGCCGAAGAGGCGCCCAAGCTCCAGCCCTACATGAAGCTCGCGGACGAGCTCGGCAGCTTTGCCGGCCAGGTGACGGAAACCGGGCTGAAGAAGGTCAAGGTGGAATATGAAGGCCATGTCGCGACCCTCAACACTCAGCCTTTGACGGCCGTTGTACTGCGCGGTCTGCTGGCGCCGCTGATGGACTCGGTCAACATGGTCAATGCGCCCGTCGTGGCCGAGCAGCGCAATATCGAGGTGAGTGAGGTCAAACATAACCGGCCGAGCGATTACCAGACCTTGATCCGTGTCACCGTGACGACGGAACGCCGCAGCCGCGATATTGCCGGCACGCTGTTCGGCGGCACGCGGCCCCGGGTGGTGCAGGTCAAAGGCATCGACGTGGAGGCGGAACTCGGGCCGCATATGCTCTACATCACCAATGCGGACGAACCGGGCTTTATCGGCTCCCTGGGCACGACGCTCGGCGATGGCGGGGTCAATATCGCGACCTTCCATCTGGGCCGTGCCGACCCGGGCGGCGACGCGCTGGCGCTCATCGAGGTCGACGAGGCGCTGCCGGCATCCGTACTGGATGCCGTCAAGGCGCTGCCCCATGTCCGTCAGATCATTCCGCTGACTTTCTAGTTGCTGGAATGTTTATGGTTTGGTGATTCCCAGTCAACCGGTCTGACTGTTGGCCCGGTGAGGGAAGTGTGATTTAACTCCGGGCGCTATGAACCAGCCGCACCACAAGGGCCTGCTGCCGGCCGGCTTGCAGGACGGATTGCCGCCTGATGCCCTGGCCGAGGCAGGGGCGATAGAGCGTCTTTTGACCCATTTCGCGGCGTTCGGGTATGAGCGCGTGAAACCGCCCATGGTGGAGTTCGAGGAAAGCCTGCTGGCCGGCCCCGGCGCTGCCTTGTCGCCGCAGCTCTTCCGGCTGATGGACCCGATCTCACAGCGCATGATGGGGGTCAGAGCCGACATCACGCCGCAGATCGCCCGCATTGTCGCGACCCGTCTGAATGCGGCGCCCCGTCCGTTGCGGCTGTGTTATGCGGGGCAGGTCTTGCGCGTTCGGGGCAGTCAGCTTCGGCCGGAACGCCAGTTCGCGCAGGCCGGCGTCGAGTTGATCGGGGCGACCGCTCTTGCCGCGGACGCGGAGGTCATATCTCTGGCGGCGGAATCGCTTCAGGCGCTGGGCATCGAACGCCTATCGATCGACCTCACCGTGCCGACGTTGGTTCCGGCGGTGGCCCGCCATTTCGGGTTCGACGAGGCCACGGCTGCAGATGTCCGCAGGGCCCTGGATCGCAAGGACGCCGGGGCGCTGCAGGCGATAGCCGGCGTTGGCGATACGCCGCTCGCCGACTTTCTGGCGGCGGGCGGACCGGCAACCGAAGCGGTCGGGCGGCTGTCGAAGATGGATCTCGGTCCGGCCGGCAACGAGATGGCGGAAGCACTGGCCGATCTGTTGGGAATGATCCGGCAATCGTTGCCGGCGCTAGAGCTCACTGTCGATCCGGGCGAGTACCGGGGCTTTGAATACCAAACGGGTATCGCCTTCGCAGTGTTCGCGAAGGGTGTTCGGGGCGAGCTTGGGCGTGGCGGTCGCTACATCATCGATTCCGGGGAACCGGCTACCGGCTTCACCCTTTATCTCGATTCGTTGATGCGTGCCCTGCCGCAGGAACCGCTACCGCCGCGGCTGTTTTTGCCGGAAGATACCGATCTAAAGGACGCGCGTCGGCTTCGCGCCGACGGTTGGGTAACGGTTGTCGGGCTGGAGCCGGCGGCGGATGCGAAGGCCGAAGCAAATCGACAAGGCTGCACGCATGTGTGGTCTTCAGGCAAAATCGAACCGCTGGGCTGACCCGGCGCAGGTAACAAAGGACGGGATGGCGCATGGCCAATGTCGCTGTCGTCGGCTCCCAGTGGGGCGACGAGGGAAAAGGCAAGATCGTTGACTGGTTGTCGGAGCGTGCCGACGTCGTTGTCCGGTTCCAGGGCGGCCACAATGCGGGTCACACCCTGGTCATCGATGGTGCGACGTACAAGCTGGCTCTGCTGCCTTCGGGCGTCGTCAGGCCCGGCAAGATGTCGATCATCGGCAACGGCGTTGTGGTGGACCCCTGGGCCTTGCTTCAGGAGATTTCCACCCTGCAGGACCAGGGTGTCGAGGTTACGCCGGACACTCTGAAGATTGCCGAGAACGCCTGCATCATCCTGCCGCTGCACCGTGAACTGGATGCGATGCGGGAGGATGCGAACAGCACCGTCAAGATCGGCACGACGCGGCGTGGTATCGGCCCCGCCTACGAGGACAAGGTGGCGCGCCGCGCCATCCGGATCTGCGATCTGGCTGATCGCGCAACCCTCTCCGCCAAGATAGAAGGCATACTGATCCACCATAACGCCTTGCGCCGCGGCCTTGGCCGGGAAGAGGTCGATGGAACCGAACTGCTGGACTCGCTTTGCGCGGTAGCGTCGGGAATCCTGCCTTTCGCCGACGCGGTTTGGCACCGGCTGGACGGTCTCCGCCGGTCTGGAAAACGCATTCTTTTCGAAGGTGCCCAGGGTGCCATGCTGGACGTCGATCACGGTACCTATCCGTTTGTCACGTCGTCGAACACCCTGTCCGGACAGGCGGCGGTGGGGTCCGGCGTTGGGCCGGGCGTTGTCGGGTTCGGCTTGGGCATCACCAAGGCCTATACAACACGCGTCGGGTCCGGTCCGTTCCCGACCGAACTGCATAACGATACCGGCCGGGGCCTCGGCGAGCGCGGACGGGAATTCGGCACAAATACCGGCCGGCCGCGGCGATGCGGTTGGTTCGATTCCGTCATGGTGCGGCAAGCGGTCAAAACCGCCGGGATCGACGGTATCGCTTTGACCAAACTCGATGTCCTCGACGGCATGCCGGAACTCAAGGTGTGCGTGGGTTATTCCCTGCGGGGTAGCGTGATCGATCGCTTTCCGTCCGCCATGAACGATCAGGCAGCCGTAGAGCCGACATACGAGACCCTGGAAGGCTGGTCGCAAAGCACACGGGGCGCACGTTCCTGGGCCGATCTGCCGGCGACGGCGATCAAGTACATCAGGCGCGTCGAGGAACTGATCGAGGTGCCGGTCGCCATGCTGTCGACCAGCCCGGAGCGAGAGGACACCATCCTCGTCCGCGATCCATTTCAGGATTGATCGGAAGCCCTCGCTGCTGTGTCGCTCTTGCCGGTGACAACGGTTTGCCGCGACCTGGATTCTAGAAAGGCTTCGGACCGGCTCCGCCTATCCGTATTCGTCGGCAGTCATGCTTATAGTATATTTCTTCTAGGCATAAAGTAAATATTCGTATTCGCAGCATCCAATCAAACAATTGAATGACGCGAAAAGTCCTGTATGGCGGGATTTAACCGCGCATTAAGCACGGTCATGGTTCCATTACCTAACTCAATTGTCGTTAGTCTTGGAGCGACGGATGGCCGACCTTGCCACGCAAGCTCCGGCGACCAATACAGACGCAAAGACGGATTCTGGCCAGACGGTCATACTGAATAAGCAGTTCCTGGTCCGGACAAACGAGCGGATACCCTACCTCGACCGCCCGGATTCGGTTGCCTATGCAGCCGAGGATCTTCAATCGCCGGAACGTCCCGTCTTCGTGCTGGTTTGCGATCCCACGGTTCCGGTCCGTTCGGATCTGCTGACCGGTATGATGCGGCGTGCTTGTCCAAATGTCGTATCGCCGCGCATGACAGGCGTGATCAAGCTGCCGGGCCGGAACGATAGCCGTATGGCTATCGTGTTCGAGAAGCCCGGTGGAACACCGGTCTATGACGGGCTCTCGCAAGGCGGCAAGGTCTTTAGCTGGCAGGATATCGCCAGGACGATCCTCCCCTCCGTTATCGAGGCGCTCGATCAGCTACGCATGCGCGGACTTACGCATCGCGGTGTTCGGGTAGACAACCTCTACTACACCGATTCCTCGGGAACATCGGTTGTTCTCGGAGAATGCTGCAGTGCGCCGCCAGGGCGCGACCAACCTGCGGTGTATGAGCCTTTGACCTCGGCGGCGGCTGACCCGGACGCGCGGGGCGAGGAGACGATAGCGTCCGACCTCTATGCTCTTGGCGTTACCGTGCTGGCTCTGATCAGCGGCGAGGATCCAGCGCAGGGAAGGGATCCGGCGACTCTGCTCGCGTCGAAGCTGGCGCTAGGCTCCTACGGTGCGTTGGTTGGCTCGCAGCGGTTCGATACGGCTCTCAATGCGTTGCTTGTAGGATTGCTGCTCGACGACCCGGAGCGGCGATGGAACCTGGACCGTTTGAGACGGTGGACTGAAGGCCTTTTCGATTCGTCGCAGCGCGCCGCCAGTTCCCGTCGTGCGGTGCGCAGTTTCTCGTTTATGGACCAGGAGTACTTTTACCCGGGCTTGCTGGCGATGGCGCTAAGCCGGCACCCAAACGAAGCCGTCGAAGTCATCGGCCAGGGGCGCGTTGAAAAATGGTTCCGCAACGTCTTGTCCGATACGGGTGGGGCGGACACGGTCAGAGAGGCTGCCCTGCGGTTCTCCAGCACCGGTGAAAACCGCGTCTCGGCGGAGTTGATTGCCCGGGTATGCCTTGCACTGGACCCTGAGGGCCCGATTCGGTTCGACCATGTCTCGACCACTGCAAGCGGTGTCGGGTCGGCGCTCGCACAGGCCTTCGCGGATGGCGATCGCAAACGTTTGAAGTCGATGTCCGAACTCTTTCGGAGCAGCCTGCTGCTCGAGCTTTCCGCGTTGGCTTCCACCGGCGTGAGCCGGATGCTGCCTGTGTATGTCTGCACCGCTTTGCAAAACTACGTCAGGGATCGAACCGGCGTCGGCGCGGGGTTGGAGCGGTGCCTGTATGAACTTAACACCGGATTGGCTTGCCAAAGTTCTTTGACGTCAAACGGATGCCCGATTTCGTTGGCTAGGCTGATGTCCAGTCTGGACCGCGCCGCGGGGGCGGACAGCATGCCCGCGGATGCGCTGCTCGATCGTCACATCGCGGCCTTCATCGCGAGCCGGGATAAGTCTTTCGAGAAGTACCTGCTGCGCGTCTCCCGCCTACCGCCGGATTCGCCTCTTCGAACCCTTGAGATTGTTAATGTGTTTGCTCGGTTGCAAAAAGGGCTCAGGACGGGGCCCTTGCATGGGATGACCGCCGCGGCGGCACGAGCCCTGCAGCCGATAATAGACAGACTAAAAAGCACGGTTCGGCGGGAGGTCTTAACTCGCAACCTCGCGCGTTTGGTCAGCACCGGCGACATCGGCGCTATTTTGTCGGGTCTGGATATTCATCAAGCGGCGAAGACCGATCAGCGCGAATATGTTGCCGCCGTGGCGTACTTTCAGGCGCTGGGCGAGCGGATAAACCTGCTTCGCAATAACGGCAATTACAGGCTTCTGATGTCGATCCAACAGGGCTACTGGATCGCAACCCTGCTTGCCTTGATCGGGCTGACGGTAAGTGTGTCGTTTACTGTGTTCGGGTTCGCGGCGTAATGAGCGCCAGCGGCGGCAGAGTTGGCGACAACGCCGGAAAAAAGCCGGGCGGTGCCGGCATCTGGCTAACTATCATCGCCGGCGCCTTGTTGATGCTCATGATGTTTCTGCCCGCTGCCTTCATCCTGGTATGCATCGGCATGGCGCCTACGGTCGTCGCCATACTGCTCGACGGTAATCGCGGGGCGCGGGCCTTGCCATGCATCGCGGCGCTCAATTTTGCTGGTGTAATCCCCGTGCTCGCCATGTTGGCTGATCGTGGCCGGTCCGTGTCCGTCGCCATGCAACTGCTGCTTGATGTATTCGTTTGGGGACTGATGTACGGGGGTGCGGGCGCGGCGGTGTTTCTCTTGTGGTGCTGTCCCATGGTCGTGCGGTCGTGGAACGACACCGTAGCCCGTCGCGATCAGAAGAAAATGGAACAGATTCGCGAGAAGCTGATCGCGGAATGGGGCAAGCAGATCATCAAGGACGCATCGGAAACCGGGCCAATAGAGGAGACGCCCGGCTAAATCGTTTCAGCCGGGCCCAGGGCCGTCATCCGATCGATTGGATTCGCTTTAGGCGCCCAGGCGCTGCTCCAGCGCTTTCGCCTTGATCGCCTTTTGCAGTTTCTCGAACGCGCGCACCTCGATTTGTCGAACCCGCTCGCGGCTGATACCGTACTCTTGACTGAGATCCTCAAGCGTGGTCGGCGAGTCCCGCAACCGCCGCTCCGTCAGGATGTGACGCTCGCGTTCGTTCAGGTTCTTCATGGCGTCTTGCAGAAGTTCGCGCCGATTGGACAGTTCTTCGGCTTCGGCGAACATGGTTTCCTGGTTTTCGGTCTCGTCCACCAGCCAGTCGACCCATTCGTCGTCGCCGTCCATCCTCAAAGGGGCGTTAAGCGAATGATCGGGCGCGGCTAAGCGGCGGTTCATATCGACGACGTCCTGTTCGGGGACGTTGAGGCGCTCCGCGATTGTCGCCACTGTCTGCGGCGGCAGGTCGCCCTCCTCAATCGCCTGAAGCTGGCCTTTCAGCTTGCGTAGATTGAAGAACAGCTTTTTCTGGGCCGCTGTCGTGCCCATTTTCACCAGCGACCAGGACCGCAGGATGTACTCCTGGATTGCGGCCCTGATCCACCACATCGCATAGGTGGCCAGCCGGAAGCCGCGCTCCGGGTCGAAGCGTTTGACGGCCTGCATCATGCCGACATTGCCTTCGGAAATCAGTTCGCTCAGCGGTAGTCCATAGCCCCGGTAACCCATGGCGATCTTGGCGACCAGGCGCAGGTGCGAGGTAACCAGACGATGGGCGGAATCCGTGTCCTCATGCTCTCGCCAGGCACGCGCCAGCATGTATTCCTCATTCGGCTCCAGCATCGGAAACTTGCGGATTTCCTGCAGGTAGTGGGTCAGGCTTCCTTCAGAAAGCGAAGGCAGGAAACTCTTGCTCATTTACTCGTTCTCCCCATTGTGGAAGACGCCATCTCTCGTGCCGTTTAGGCGGAAGCCGATAAATCGTTTCGGGTGCCGGCGGGTCGGTCTGAAAGACGGAAGGGACACAGCTGGCAGCTTTAACGGTTCGTTTATACCGCAGTGCAGCATAAATGTCAATAATAACCCTTCACTTTGATCAGGAATTAGACCCGTCCCTCGATCTTCTTGACATGTCATTTACAAGATTATGTGGCGTGCCGAAGGGCGCGTCGCAATCCGTCGTATTACCTATGCCGGGAAGCGTGTTGGTTCAGCAGGTCGATCAATGCCTTCATATCGTCCGGCAATGGGCTCTCGAACTCGGCGGCCTCGCCTGTCCTCGGGTGCTTGAAACCAAGCAGGGCCGCGTGAAGGGCCTGTCGGGGAAAGCCCGCTAAGGCCTGGCGAACCGGTTCCGGCACGTCCGTGAGCCGACGGCGGCGGGAGCGGGCGTAGGTCGCGTCGCCGACCACCGGATGGCCGCGGCTGCTGAGATGAACCCTAATCTGATGGGTTCTCCCCGTCGCCAGCCGGCACTCCACGAGGCTCGCAGCATCCAGAAACGTCCGTTCCACCTTGTACCGGGTAAGGGCCGGTTTGCCGCCGTGATGCAGCACGGTCATTTTTTTTCGATTGCGCGGGTCGCGCCCGATATTGCCCTCGATCTCGCCCGACATCGGGCTTAGCCGCCCGTAGACCACGGCAAGGTAGGCGCGGGTCATCGTGTGCTTTTCGAATTGGGCTGCCAGACCGCGGTGTGCGGTGTCGTTCTTTGCCGCGACCAGCAGGCCGGAGGTGTCTTTGTCGATGCGGTGCACGATACCCGGCCGGCGCACGCCGCCGATGCCCGACAGGCTCGCGCCGCAATGGGCGATCAGCGCGTTGACCAGCGTATTGTCGGGGCTGCCCGGGGCAGGGTGCACGACCATCCCTGCCGGCTTGTCGATCACGATCAGGTCATCGTCCTCGAAGACGATGCTTAGCGGTATGGACTGCCCCTCCGGCACCGCCGGCTCGGGTTCGGGCAGGAAAACCGAGATTCGGCTGCCCGATTTGACCCGAAAAGAGGGCTCCGATATGGTCGCGTCGCTCACACGCACGCGCCCGGCCTCTATCAGCACCTTCAGTCGTGATCGGCTTAGATCGACCAGATGCAGTGCCAGGAAACGGTCGAGACGCATCCCGTCGCCTTCGTCGGTGACGGTTAATGAATGCAGGTTTTCAGGGTTTTGATCGGACATGACGGCTGGAACCGCGACCAATGTACGCTTGCTGAAGGGTATCGTCATCCTTTTGGGAATTGCGATCGTCGTTGTGCTCGCCGTGATCGTCGTGACCGTCGTTCAACGGGCAGGCCAAGTGATCGAAAGCGACACGCCGGTCGTCGCCACTACTCAGTCGGTTGAGACGACAATACAAAGCATTGGCGACCGTTCCATCGAGATTCCCGCCGGTGCCGAAGTCGTCGGCATGGTTATGTCCGGCGACCGCATAGTCTTGCGCCTTGCTCGCGAAGACGCCGCCGATGTCCTGCTCGTACTCGACCTGTCGACCGGGCGCCGCCTAGGCCGGATTACTCTGGACCCCAAGCCGCGGTAAGCCATGATCCTTATCACCCTGGACGACCTGCGGACGATCAATGACGCCGCCGAAGCATCCTATCCTGAGGAAGCGTGCGGTTTGTTGGTTGGAAGGCGGGCACAGGGCGGACAAGCGCGGGTGACGCGGGTTGAACCCGCTACCAATGTCGCCGCCGACAGGCGGACAGGGTTCGAGGTCGACCCGGGCCTTCGGATCGGGCTGGAGCGTAAATTACGTAACACGGACCAGGCGATTGTGGGGCATTTTCATTCCCATCCCGATGGCCCGGCCCGTCCGTCGCAGACCGACCTCGCCAAGGCTTTCGAGCCCGATCTGATATGGCTGATCGTCGCTGTTATTCGTCGCCAGGCGTCGCAAGTGTTGGCTTTTATGCCGCGTTTGGATCGATCCGGGTTTCGGGAAGTTGCCATACACACGATCCAAGCCGATCCCCCAGGGGATCCCAAAGTCGGTCCAAGGAGAAAGACGTGACAAATTTCGGCAGTGACAATGCCGCTGGCGTGAGCCCTCAGATCATGGAGGCGCTCGGTGCCGCCAATACCGGATCTGCCCAGGCCTATGGGGCCGATGACGTCACCCAACGGCTGGAGGAACGGTTCCGCGACCTGTTCGAAACCGATCTCGCCGTTTTCCCCGTGGGGACTGGCACCGCAGCCAATGCGCTCGCCCTTTCCACCCTGGCGCCCGCCTACGGCGTCGTCTTCTGTCATGAGAATGCGCATATCGAAGAGGACGAATGCGGCGCGCCGGAATTCTATACCGGCGGCGCGAAGCTTGTGGCCATTCCGGGAAGCTGCGGGCGGATTACGCCGGAAACGCTCGATCAGGCGGCTCAGCGGTTCCGTAAGGGGTTTCAGCACCACGCGCAGCCGGCGGCGGTCAGCCTGTCCCAGGCTACCGAATGGGGGACCGTCTACACGCCGGAGGAACTCGCGGCGATTTCCGAAATCGCCAAGAAGCACGAACTGGCCGTTCATATGGACGGCGCCCGTTTCGCCAACGCGGTTGCCCATCTGAATTGCAGCCCGGCCGACCTGTCCTGGCGACTGGGCGTGGATGCGCTGAGCTTCGGTGCGACCAAGAACGGCGCCATGGCGGCCGAGGCCGTGCTGTTCTTCGACAAACAGCGGGCCGGGGATTTTCTGTACCGGCGCAAGCGGGGCGGCCATCTGTTCTCGAAGATGCGCTACCTGTCCGCCCAGTTGGAGGCTTACATCGCGGACGACCACTGGCTGGAAAATGCACGGCACGCCAACCGCATGGCGGCGATGCTGGCCGAGGGGCTGGAGCAGGTGCCGGGCACGCGCCTCGCCTGTCCGGTCCAGGCCAACGAGGTCTTCGTCCAGTTCCTGTCCGAAGTGGCGGACCGGCTGCTGGAGGACGGCTTCTTCTTCCATCCCTGGCCGGCGGCGGGCGAAAGCGGCTACCGGCTGGTGACCGCTTTCGATACGTCCGAAGAGGAGGTAGCTGCCCTGCTGCAGACGGCCGGCCGCTACGCGGGAGAACTGGCTCGGCGCACCGCCTGACCGCTTCGCCCTTGACCGGCAACCGGCTGCCGCGTATCTGTAGAGAACAGCGTCCCCTTCGTCTAGCGGTTAGGACGCGGGCCTCTCACGCCCGAAACAGGGGTTCGATTCCCCTAGGGGACGCCAATCTCTCCGCGTAATCGGCCCGCTACCTGGGCAGGGAAAAGTCCAGAGCGTAGTGCAGGATCACGCCCACGAAGTGGGTTTCGATGCTGTCGCCGTCCGTCTCCTCGTCGACGAACTTGTAGCCGACATCGACATCCAATCCGAAGTCAAACGCGTATCCGGCGCTGACCTGGAATTGGCTTACGTCGACGTCCTCCACATCGGCGGCGTTCGGGTCACTCCAGACCCGGGAATGGGCCAGCGCCAGGTTCCACGGCCCGTAGATCAGCGCGTTGCCGAGCGTGAGGATATCGCGCTCCTGGTTCAGCCCTTCGGCGTTGTCGAAATAGACGTATTCCACTATCGGCTCGATCGTCACATCTTCCGAAAGCGCATGGCTGCCGTAGAGGGCGAAGGCGATGCCTGTCTCGTCATCGGTCGCATCCTGCCCACCTTCCTGGAACGCCAGACCCAGGTGGTAGCTCAGATTAGCCGGCGCGCCCGGCAGGTCGACGCCGTCCAGCGAGAAGGCGAACGAGGAGAGATCCTCGGTGTTGCTCACCCCGCCGTCCGCCTGGCGCGTGCGGCCCCTGTTCTCCAGCGCCGAGGTGCTGAGAAAGGTGGTGTCGACGAAGAATGTCTGGGCGCTGAACGTGTGCTCTCCGAAGCCCTCGCCGCCGATCCCGCCGCCGCCGAAGGTCAGCGAGCCGCCGAAGCCGATCCGTTCCACCTGCTCGTAGAAATCCTCGGCGACGTCGGTGCCGTATACGCCCGGAGTCAGATCCCAGCCGACGCCGAACGGCAGATTGAATTTGCCGGCATAGACCGAAAACGTGTCCTGTTCGTATTGCATAAACAGCTGCTCGAAGAACAACCCGTGGTCCTCGAATGCGCGATCGTCGCCAGGGTCCGGGTCCTCGACCGGCTCCAGCACCAAGCCGGCCTGGATCGACAGGCCGGGCAGCAGGTAGAGGCCGATCGCCGGCTCGGTGGTCGTGAACAGGTCGTTCAACTCCGCATCCTCGTCGTCGGAATCGAACGCCAGATCGTTCTGAATCTCGATATCGATCTCGACCTCAAGCCGCGGGTATGTGTCTTCGCTGGCCCCCGATGCGGTACTTGGGTACACCGCGTTTTCGTTCTTAGTCTGCGCGTGTCCCGAACTGGGCAGGCCGGCCAGCGCCAGCACGGCCGTCCCCGCCGTGGCAGCAAGCAGTGTCCGCTTCAACGTCATGATGACCCCTCTCTGGATTTCTATTGCCGCTTGCCGCTGCTCCGAGCGGTCCGATCACTGCGACAATTTGTGCCGATGCAAATGACTCTTAATATCGACTATCATCTCTGTCTCGCATCTGGCAAGATAAAATATGCGATTGCGAATTATTCGCAATTTGGCTATTTATACGACAGACGTTGGATGACGAATGGAGGCGATCGTGCATCGCGCAATGGTTTTTACCGCCGCGGCCTTGGCGGCTTTTATCTCTCAGGCTCACGCAGGGGCGGGCTACGTTCCGGTCCTTTCCACCTACGCCGATATCGCTCATGCGGGTTACGAGGATGCGCTGACAACCGCCCGTCTGCTCGATAACAAGGTGGACGCGTTGGTCGCCAAGCCGACGGACGCGACTCTAAAGGCGGCGCGCGACGCGTGGCTGGCTGCCCGGGTGCCCTATCAGCAGACGGAGGTATACCGCTTCGGCAATGCCATCGTCGACGACTGGGAGGGCAAGGTGAACGCTTGGCCGCTTGACGAAGGCCTGATCGACTATGTCGACCCGGCTTACGGCGTCGCCTCGGACGAAAACGAGTTCTACGCGGCGAACCTGATCGCCAATGCAGCCTTAAAGGTAGCGGGTCGCGAGATCGACGCGTCGACCATCAACAAGGCGTTGCTCGCCGACACTCTGCACGAACTCGGCGATGTGGAAGCCAACGTGGCGACCGGCTACCACGCGATCGAGTTCCTGCTCTGGGGCCAGGACCTAAACGGTACGGGACCCGGCGCAGGCAATCGTCCGGCGACCGACTTCGATCCGGCGAACTGCACCGGCGGCAATTGCGAACGACGGATCGCCTATCTGAAGGCGGCGACGGACCTGCTGATCGACGATCTCGAAGAGATGGTCGGCAATTGGGCCGAAGGCGGCGCCGCGCGCGATGCCTTGATGAAGGGCGATTCCAGGGCCGGCCTGTCGGTGATCCTCACCGGTCTCGGCAGCTTGTCCTACGGCGAGTTGGCCGGCGAGCGGATCAGGCTCGGCCTGATGCTGCACGACCCGGAGGAGGAGCACGACTGCTTCAGCGACAACACCCACAATTCCCATTTCTACAACATCGTCGGCATGCGCAACGTCTATACCGGCTCCTACAAGCGGATCGACGGCAGCACGGTGTCTGGGCCGAGCCTGTCCGATCTGGTCGGCAGGCAGGCATCGGAGATCAACGCGGAGATGTTGGCCAAGCTGAATGCGAGTTTCGATGCGGCCAAGGCAATGGTGGTCCGGGCGGAAACCAAAGAGGCGTACGACCAGATGATCGGCGACGGCAATGCGGAAGGCAACGCCGTGGTGCAGCGGGTGGTCGACAGCCTGGTCGATCAGACCAAGTCGATCGAGCGCGTCGTCGCGGCGCTCGACCTCGGTGCCATCGAATTCGAAGGTTCTGACAGCCTCGACAATCCGTCCGCCGTCTTCCAATGAGAACGGACAGTTAGGCCCATGATATGGGCCGCGATCCTGATCTTGTTTGGCGCGACGGTTGGGGAAGCCATTGCTCATTCATCGGACGACGCCGCGCGAGTCGCGGCCGTCACCCGTCCGGCGACGGATTTTTCTAAGCCGGAGCCGTTCGAGCGCATGTCCGGAGGCGCGGCTACATCCCTCAAGCCGGTCAACCGCAATGCGTTTTCCCATCCGTCCGCCAATCTTCCGTTCGATCGCCAGATGGATTTCCTGGTCGGCAACGGGATCTTCCGCAAAGTCTGGGTCTCTGCGCCGGCCTCGACCCAGGCGTCGGACGGCCTGGGGCCGCTGTACAACGCCCGATCCTGCCAGCGCTGCCATCTGAAGGATGGGCGCGGCCATCCGCCGGCGGCCAACTGGCCGGATGACGACGCGGTTTCCATGTTTCTTCGCGTCAGCGTGCCGCCGCAGTCGGACGAAGACAGGGCGGCATTGGCGTCCCACAAGGCAACCGTCATCCCCGACCCGGTCTATGGGACTCAGTTGCAGGACTTCGCCGTACCCGGCATAGCGGCCGAAGGCCGCATGGTGATCGATTACCGGGAAGTACCCGTCACCCTGTCCGATGGCGAGGTCGTCAATCTGCGGGAGCCGACCTATCGCATCGCCGACCTGGGATACGGCCCGATGCACCCGCAAGTCATGCTTTCACCACGGGTGGCGCCGCCAATGATCGGCCTCGGGCTGCTGGAGAAAATACCCGAACAGGAAATCGTGGCGAATGCGGACCCGGATGATGCCGACGGTGACGGAATCTCCGGCAGGGTGAGCCGGGTCTGGAGCCCCGACCTGTATGCTGTGTCGCTTGGCCGTTTTGGATGGAAAGCCGGCGCAGCGACTGTCGTCGATCAGACTGCCGGTGCCTTCAACGGCGATATCGGAATTTCCGTGCCGCACAAACCGTCCGCCTGGGGCGATTGCACCGTGGCGCAGTCCGCCTGCCTCGCGGCGCCCGGCGGCGGCAGCGACGTCCACGGCGGGCTGGAAGCCAGTCGGGAGATGTTCGATCTCGTCGTTTTCTACTCGCGGAATCTGGCCGTGCCGGCGCGGCGAGACTATGCCGATCCAACGGTTTTGCGTGGCAAGAAGCTGTTCTACGAGGCGGGCTGCACGTCCTGTCATCGGCCCAAGTTCGTGACCCAGCGGGATCCGGCGCGCCCGGAGCATTCGTTCCAGTTGATCTGGCCGTACACCGACCTGTTGCTGCATGACATGGGCGACGGGCTTGCCGACGGCAGGCCGGCAGGCGAGGCCTCCGGGACCGAATGGCGTACGCCGCCGCTTTGGGGCATCGGCCTGACGCAGGCGGTGAACGGCCATACGTTCTTCTTGCACGATGGGCGGGCCCGCAACCTGCTGGAAGCCATACTCTGGCATGGTGGCGAGGCAGAGGGCGCGAAGCAGGCGGTCGTCGACATGCCGGCATCCGACCGGCGGGCGCTGCTGCGCTTTCTCAACTCTTTGTAGGCGGTAATGCCGGGGTATCTCCGCGAAGCAAAACCGGCGCTGACGACGGCCATGATGATTGCCGGTGTATTGGCCGCGTCGCCCACCTTGGCCGTGGACGAAAGCACCTATGCGACGGCCAATGCCAGTGCGGTGCCCGCTCACATTCTTCCCGCCTACAGTTCGCTCGCTGAGGCGACAGCCAAACTGAAAGATCTCTCGTCGGCAACTTGCGCGGCGCCGACATCGGATCGGCTACCGGATTTACGCGGGGCCTACAACGGCGCGATGGACGCATTCATGGGCGTACAGCATCTGCGCTTCGGCCCGGCGGAGTTTCTGCTTCGCAATCAGCGGTTCCACTATTGGCCGGACCGGCGAAACACCACCACGCGGCAACTCAGTGCGCTGATAGAAGCTCGCGATGCCTCCGCGCTGGCGCCTGAACGGATCGCCCGATCCAGCGTTGCGGTGCAAGGGCTATCGGCGATGGAGCGTCTGCTTTTCGGCGGCGCGGAGGAGGCGCTTTTCACGAACACCGATGAGGCCCGCTATCGCTGCGCGTTGCTGACCGCGATTGCGCGGAACCTGGATGGTATCGCCGGCGAATTGGTTCGCGGTTGGAGTGCTGAACAGGACGCCTTTAAGGACGGATTCTTGAATCCGTCCGCTGACAATCCCTACTTCAGAAACCACGGTGAAGCGTCGCTGGAGCTTCTGAAGTCGCTGCATGGCGGGCTGCAGTTGATCGCCGAGGTCAAGCTACAGCGCCCGCTGGGTCGCTCGGCCCAGCGGGGAGGGGCCGCTGTCAAGCCGAGACTCGCCGAGTCGTGGCGGAGCCAGCGCTCGCTTCGAAATATCTGGCTCAACCTTCAGGCCTTGCGTGCGCTATATCTCGCTGCATTCGCTCCGGCAATGGAGACAGCGCAACCGAACCTGGATCGCGAGATACGCATGGCGTTCGAGGGTGTTTTGGCGGAGGCCGATGCGTATGGGCCGTCGATACGCCCCCTGCTGGAATCGAATGACGGATTGGACAAGCTTCTCCGGCTACGCCGCGACGCCTTGTCCCTGACCAAGCTGGTGACCGGGCGACTGGCGGCGGCATTGGGCCTGCAGGTCGGTTTCAACGCGCTCGACGGTGATTGAGGCATTGTCTCGACTGAGCGGGGCCTTGCCAACGCGACGTCGGTTTTTTATCGGCGGCTTAGCGGCGTCGGTTGCCGCGGCCATCCCCACCGGATCGGTCAACGCCCGTTCGCCCGGTCGGTTCTTCCTGAGTGGCGCAAAGCTTGGCGAAAGTTTCGGGGTCGCGAAACTGGGCGAAGACGGCTCGCTTCTTTGGTCGGTTCCGACCGATCAGCGCGTCCACGGTGTTCTATGGCGGCCGAATAGCCGGGATGCGGTCGCCCTGGCCAGACGGGCCGGTCGCCGCGGCGTTGTGATCGATGCAGTCACCGGCCGGATTGACCGGATGTTTGAGACCGGTCCGAACCGTCATCTGTACGGTCACGGCGTCTTTTCTACGGACGGCAAATGGCTTTTCACGACAGAGAACGATTTCGAAGCGGGCGTTGGCGTCATCGGAGTCCGCCGCGCCGATGAAGGCTATCGTCTGACCGCTGAACTCCCAAGTTATGGCGTCGGTCCGCACGAACTGCGGTGGTATATGCCCGGCCGGATCCTGGCAGTCGCCAATGGCGGTATTCGCACGCATCCGGAAACCGGGCGCGCCAAGCTCAATCTGGCGGAGATGGCACCGTCGCTCTGTTACATCGATGTCCGGTCAGGCGGCTTGATTAAGCGGCAATCACTCCCAGGCGACTTGCATCGATTGAGCATTCGTCATCTGGCGGTGAACGATGGCTGCGAAGTCGTGGTCGCAATGCAATACGAAGGTGATCGGGGCCATCGTGTGCCTTTGGTTGCCATCGATCGTGGCATGTCGGGCCTTACGCCGTTGCAGGCCCCGGCATCGGTTCTGGGCGCGATGCGTCACTATTGCGGCAGTGTCGTCCTTGACGCTGCCGGTGCAATTGCCGCCGTTTCCTGCCCGCGGGGAAACCTCGTCACCTTCTGGTCGGTGCCCGGCGGCAGACTGATGGACACCATGGCGCTGCCGGATGGCTGTGGGGTGGCTTCGGCCGGGACTGCGCGTTTTCTCATCACGGGCGGAACGGGCGCTGTTTGCCTTGTTAATCTAAGGGACGGCCAGCGGCGGTACTTGGGTGCGGCTCAGGGTTCCTACCCTCAGTGGGACAACCATCTATCGGTCGGCGGCGGTCACTTAACCGAGTCTTAAGTCTGTCCGCCCAGATTCTCTCGGAGCAGGTATTGTCCGGGGGATAGTCCGATGAATATGGCGGCAAATATCGATCGCGGGCACGATCGGAAATCGGCCGAAAGCGAGCATTCCGGCGTGGCCGATGCGATTCTGGCAAAGCTCCCCTCGGATGTACGCCAGACGCTCGGTCCGGATCAGATTGCCGCTCTCCGCAGGGCCGCGAACGACGTTTCCTGGTCTTCCCACCCGGTGAATATCAGGCTAACCATACCGACAATATTTAACAGATATTACCTGGTGATCCTCGGCGGCTCGGAGCGGCGCGATAAAGAACGGATTACCGCCGAACGCCGCCGGCACCCGTTACCCACACTCTCCAACATACTGTTTTTACTCGGTTTTGGCGGACTTGCCGTTTATTTCAGCTCGGTGCTGATCGCAATGTTCGCCAGTCTGGTACTTCCACTCTTCGACTGAAGTCTGGATCGAGCGCCGAACATCCGACGCCCAGCGGCAATAACCGAAATCGCGCTCTATTTGCTGAATATTAACGCGGTTGGAGCATCTTTGAGCGCTCGTTTGTTCTTTATTGTAAAGCGTTATGCGTCACAAAATCGGTCTCAAAAATCAACTGGCTGCTCAGCCTGTTCGGATTTCCGGGCGCCCGCCGCGTTCGGCTGCGGAAGTCGCGTCGTTGCTGGCGCAACCTCAAGACAGGCTTGTCAGTTCGGTGGGCGACGGCGACGAACGGCGCTGGCGGCTCTACGGTTTGGCCGGCGCGCTGCTGGTAATCTCCACGCTGATTGGGGTGTTCTTCCTTTCGGGCTGACCGCACGGGCCACTGGCTCTCATTCCCGCTCCAGGTTTCTAACCTGATCGACGAACGCCGAAACCGGTATGGCGGCGCCGATATGGCGTCCGCCGCGGTTTAGCGTGGCGATGTGCATCGCGATGATCGAGTAAACCTTGTCCCGCCGCATCAACACGGGCGAACCGGAATCGCCGCGGGTCGCGTCGCATTCATGGAGAACAAGACCGCCTATCGCGGCGTCCTCGATCAGGTCGCAGTCCTCATGCAGAGTCAGGATATGCGCTTTGTCCTGGCTGTATCCGGCTTGCAGAAAACGGATGCCGGGTTGCCTAAGCGCTGCCGGATCGACGCTTTCCAACTGAAACAGCGGCACGGTACCCAACTCCTCTCCCAGCCTCTTAGCGAGTACCAGCAGCGCCCAATCGTTCCGCGGATTTCTGCGGGTCGCGTCCGGACTGGCCGATGTGTCGGGTTGCGGCAGACGGTAAGCGTTGATCGTCGAATGCGCCAGGAAGGCGCCGCGGCGATAGCCGGCAACGAAGTGCAGGGACCGGGATGGCAGCCAGCGCCGGGTCTTGTTGTTCCACAGGCAGTGCGCCGCGGTAAGAACCAGGGCCGGGGCGATTAACGTCCCGGTACAAAAGCCGCCTGTGGTCTTGTTGACGCGGCCGATGGCGCGCCAGGGCAGACGATCGGTTTCGACCAGGACCCGGTCGTCGTTGCCCTTGATACCCGGCAGTTGCTTGGCTTGGCTTAATCCCGGCGTCGGACTGGTCGCCAATAACGCGAGGGCCAGAACCAGCAGCACGAAAATCGGCATGGCGTGACGGTGACCGCGAACCGTTTGGGAAGATCGATTGTCGGCTCGATCATACCGGCCGGCCGGCGCGTTACCTAATGCCAAAAAGGGTTCGACCCGCGCCTTCAGGGGAGGACGCGGGTCGTCGGTTTTTCGTTACAAGAGAGACTTAGAACCGGGAAGCCACGCTCATGTAGCTGGCCAGCGACGTGTCGGCCGGGCGCTCGGCGTTGCGGCGGTAGAAGATGTGCCGGCCGATCTTCGGGCCACGCTCGAAAGTCAGCCGCCAGTACGGGGCGACGTAGTCGGCGTGGTACCACAGCGAACCCTCGGTGGCGTCGCGGGCGAAGCCGAAATAGACCAGAAACGCCAGCGCCTTGCTCTGGTTCCAGGCCCGGACGTCGCGCGGGCGGTCGCTGCGACCGTCACACCACCAGGTGAACTGGCACCGGTAGCGGCGCTCGCCACCCTGGCGGACCACGTCGCAGACCGTCTTGGGGAAGCGGGCGTCGTTGACGCGGTTCATCGTCACGTTGGCGACGGCGAACTTGCCAAGCTCCGGTTCGCCACGCGCTTCGTGGTAGATGTTCAGCGCCAGGCAGTGCAGCTCGTCCTCGACGTTCAGGTCGTCCTCGAACTTGACCTCGGCCGAGGCCGGGCTGAGGGCGAAAAGCATGGCAGCCACAAAGACGATCGACGTTGCGATCTGTGCGACCGGCAGTGCCGGGCGGCTGATGAAGAGGCTCTTGATTGCCATGTATTTGTTCATTGCTCAAATACCTGTCGTTGAACCCTGTTGAGGCCCGGTGGGTTGATGCCACCGTGGCCGGGTGTTTAATCAGTTGTTAAGAGATTGGGCAATTTTAGAGAAAATGTCAATATAAATTCAGATAAAATTGTCTTCATTCCTATCTATATTTACTATTTCAACAATTTAATTAACCAAACAACTCAAAGGAAAGCAACGAAAGAAGTTAATGTTTACTATTTTGCGTTCACCATTATAGGGTCGTATCTATCTGCCATGATCTCGCCATAATCGAGTCGCATTTACCTTGTTTGCGAGAAAATTTACCGGATTTCGACTGACAATTGAGGCGGGGCTGCCACAATTGGTCGGGGGCGCCGGCGTCCCTGGCCGGGATCTGGGTTTCGCTACCGGCCGGGCCGGCGCGGCCCGGTGCGGACGTCGAATTCACCCCGATTAAGGCCGGACATCAGCTCGACAGCCTCATCCGTCACCAGCAGGTCCAGGAAAAGGGTCCGTTCCAGTGCCAGAAGCTCTGCGGAGGCCGGCGGCGCGCTACTGCGGATTAGCCGCTTTATGTGGGCAATGGCCTTGGGCGGTTTGGCTGCCAGCTCGCCGGCCAGCGCCAGGGCCCGGTCGACGGCGTTACCGGCGACTGTCTCGTGCACCAGACCGATTTCCTGGGCTTCTCGGGGGCCGACCGCGCGCGCCAGCAGGCAAAGCTCCAGGGCCTTAGCGCCGCCCAGCAGCCGGGCCAGCTTAACCGTCCCGCCGGCGCCCGGCAGAATGCCAAGGTTCACTTCGATCGGGCCAAGGCTGTAACCGCCCTCGGCGGCGATCCGGAAGTCGCAGGCCAGAGAGAACTCCAGACCGCCGCCCATGCAGAAGCCGTTGATGGCGGCTATCATCGGTTTCGCGCTGTTTTCCATCCGATCGAACAGCCGGTCGATATCCCGTTCCGGGATAAGCCGGTCGTCGCTGAAGGCGATGTTCCTTTCGCGCAGGTCGTGCGCCATCTTTTCCAGATCCCGCACGTCGTAGTGACGGATGAACACGCCATCGACGCCGCCGGTAAAGACCACGGCACGCACGGCGTCGTCCGCTTCCAGCGTCTCCACCACGCCGCCCAGCTCCTCCAGGGTCTGGGCGTTCATGAAGCCTTCCGGCGGATTGCTGATCGTCACCAGCGCGACGCTGTCGTCGATACGAACGGTAAGTTGCGGCATGTGCCGTCTCCCCTGCCTTTATGGTCGGATCTTCAGAAGCGATCCGGTTTGTACGGCGCTGCGTTTATGGAGGTCGGTCGGCCCGTCGCCATCTCTGCGATCATTCTGCCGGATACCGCCGCCAGAGTAAGCCCCAGATGGCCATGGCCGAATGCCAGGAACACGTTGCGGAACCGGGGGCTGGCTCCGATCACCGGCAACGAATCCGGCATCGACGGCCGGAAGCCCATCCAGCGTTCCGCGCCACCGTCGTTGAGGCCCGGCAATATACGCTTTGCGTGTTGGAGTATCACGTCCGCCCGGCGCCAGTTCGGTGGCGCGGCCAGGCCGCCCAGTTCGACCGTGCCGGCCAGCCGCAGGCCGTCGTCCATCGTGGTGCTGACGAAGCCGGACTCGCCGTGGCAGACGGGCATACGCAGGTCCAGGCCCGGGTCGGGCAGCATCACGTGATAGCCGCGTTCCGTGTCCAGCGGGACTTTCGCGCCGAGCTGGGCGGCCAGCGGTTTGGAGTGAGCCCCGGCGGCAATGACTACCAGGTCGTCGGGCTCGAGTTCGAACGCGCCCACGTCGCTGTTGATCCGCTCAGGCCCGCTGGCGCCGACATCGAAGCCGTTTACTGTCGCTTGGCGTAACTCGCCGCCCTGGCGCTGAAATGCCTCGGCCAGCGACTGGCTCAGGGCCAGCGGACTGGTGACCCAGGAATAGTCCGAGAAATGAACCGCATGGCGTATTGTCGGCGCCAGTCGCGGCTCCATCTGCCGTACCTCCTCCGCCGGCAGCACGTCGAAGTTCACGCCGCGGCGGCGTTTCAAAGCCAGCGATTCGCTGGCTGCGGCGAAGGCTTCATCGCTTTCGTAAACCGTCAGCCAACCGCCGCGGCGCACCAGTGATGTCGAGCCCGCCATTTCCATCAGCGGCAAGTAGGCGTCCAGCGCCGGCTGGCAAATCTCGCGCAAAGCGATGGAGATCTCCTCCACCCGCTGCGGTCGGCTGGCGGCCAGGAACCGCAGCAGCCATGGTGTCAACCGCGGCATGTACGGCCAGCGGATCGATAGTGGCGCCAGATCGTCGAGCAGCATCCGTGGCACTTGGCGCAGGGTGCCAACCGTTGCTACCGGTTCGACCGACGACACGGCGATAACGCCCGCATTGCCGTAGGATGCGCCTTTACCTGGTGCATCGCGGTCGATCAGGCGTACGTGGAAGCCCGCGCGCTGCAGGTACAAAGCGCAACTCAATCCAACCAGCCCGGCGCCGATTACCGTGGCCTGTCGGGTGCGGGGGAATGCTGCGGACATGCGCCGAGTATGCCCGGAACCGGCTGACTGGCAAGAGGCCGCCGCCCGATTCCAAAAGCGGCTTGACGTGGATCGTTCCCTGGGCCTTCCTGGCGCCGTCGGGATGGCCCCGGGGGATTTCGTCGATAGTGCGCCAGCAACTCTCTTTCGTCGGCTACGTAGTCTTGGCATTGGTTATCGTCGCGCCTTTTTGGGCGATTCTGCTGGGCTTGGCGACCATGGGGCGGATTGATGTTGAAGCCGCGGTCGCGTCGGCCTGTTCCGCTCTTGTCGGTGCACTACTGGTGGCCCGGTGGATCATGACGATCCAGGCGACGGCAGCGGCATGGGCGGGAAGCTTGTCGGCCGGCCGGGAGCCGCCGACCACTAGATTGCCTGGTGGCCCAGTGTCGGAGGTACTGGAAACGTCCCTGCTGCGGCTGCACCGGGCCATGGCCGCGGAGAGGGCGGATATCGCGACGGAGTCGGCCAATGCCGAGCGCATTCTGGATCGGCTTCCCGACCCGCTTCTGACATTGGATGCGGCGGGGCGAATCGGCGGCGCCAACAAGGCCGCCGAAGAGTTCTGGGGCGAGGGGTTGGTCGGCCGGCATCTGGCCATGGCTATTCGCCACCCGATGTTGTTGACTACCGCTGAATCGGTACTGCGCGGCGAACTGGAATCGGCCGAAGTGGAGTTTCGAGAAGCGGCGCCGCTGGAACGGTGGTTGCAGGCGCGCATCTTCTCCGTCGCGAACACCGGCCCCGGCGGTCCTGCTGCGGTTCTCGCTCTCTACGATCTGACGGCGGTCAAGAAGGCTGAGGGGATGCGCGCCGACTTCGTCGCGAACGTCAGCCACGAATTGAGAACGCCGCTCGCCACCCTGATCGGGTTCATCGAAACTCTGACCGGCCCGGCCCGTGACGACGCGGCCGCACGGCAACGCTTTCTCGACATCATGGACAGTCAGGCACAGCGGATGGCCCGTTTGATCGAGGATCTTTTGTCGCTATCGCGGATCGAGATGCACGAGCATACCGCGCCGGATGGCCGGCTGGAGGTCGGCCCTTTGCTCGACAGCGTCGCCACCATGTTGCAGATGGCGGCAGCGGAAAAGAATATCAAAATCAGGGTGGACGCAGCCGGGCTGCCGCCGGTTGTCGGCGAACCCGACGAACTGACCGAGGTATTCCAGAATCTGGTGGAAAACGCGATCAAGTACAGCCACCCGGACACCGAGGTTACCGTGGTCGGCCGGCGAGAAGGCGACCGGCTGGGGATTGTCGTTGCCGACCAGGGTGTTGGCATCCCGAACGACCACATCCCACGCCTGACGGAGCGCTTTTACCGGGTCGACAAGGCGCGCAGCCGGGACCTGGGCGGCACCGGGCTGGGGCTTGCGATCGTTAAGCATATCGTCAGCCGGCATCGCGGATCGCTGGCCATCGAATCCGAAATCGGGGTTGGCAGCCGTTTTACCGTCTATCTTCCGGTAGACCCGGGTTCCGGCGGTGAGGCCGAGGTATCCGGATGACTGTAATCGTACTGTCACATTACTGACTTATTAGAGTCACCGGTCGCACCTACGACTGTGGAGTGATCGGTATCGAAATCTTAAGCGATCCCGAAATCGACAATCTAAACGTTGGACCGACTGGAGGTCGCCACATGCTCAAAAAGTCCCTCATTCTCGCGGCCACCGCGACTGTCGCCCTCGCGACGGCTGCCGAGGCGCGCGATCAGATCCGCATCGTCGGATCATCGACGGTATTCCCCTTCTCGACCACGGTCGCCGAACAGTTCGGCAAGACTTCGTCGTTCAAAACGCCGGTCGTCGAAAGCACCGGCTCCGGCGGTGGGCTCAAGCTGTTCTGCGAAGGCGTGGGCCCGGATCACCCGGACATCACCAATGCGTCGCGCCGCATCAAGCAGTCCGAGGTTGACCGCTGTGCCAAGAACGGCGTGAACGACGTCATCGAAGTGAAGATTGGCTATGACGGAATCGTCATGGGCAATTCCAAGAAAGCCAAAGGCATGACGCTCAGCCTGCGTGACGTGTTCCTGGCGCTCGCCAAGGACGTGCCGAGTGAGACTGACGGCAAGCTGATGCCTAATCCTTACAAGACCTGGAAGGACGTGAACCCGGCTCTTCCCGCGGCCAAGATCGAAGTGCTCGGCCCGCCGCCGACCTCCGGCACCCGCGACGCCTTCGCGGAACTCGCGCTCGAGGGCGGCTGCAAGTCGTTCGATTGGATCAAGGCGCTGAAAAAGTCGGACAAGACGATGTACAAGTCCGTCTGCCACACCATCCGTGAAGACGGTGCCTATGTCGAAGCCGGCGAAAATGACAACCTGATCGTTCAGAAACTGGACGCCAACCCGAACGCGCTCGGCGTGTTTGGCTTCAGCTTCCTCGACCAGAACGCCGATACCATCCAGGGCAGCAAGGTCGACGGTGTCGAGCCGACCTTCGAAGCGATCTCCGACGGCAGCTATCCGGTCTCGCGGTCGCTGTTCTTCTACGTCAAGAAGGATCATGTCGGCGTGATCCCGGGCATCCAGGAGTTCATCGCCGAGTTCACCAGCGACAAAGCTTGGGGCGAAGACGGTTATCTGTCGGACAAGGGTCTGATCCCGATGCCCGACGATGAGCGTAGTCAGTGGCAGACGCGGGCCACCGGCCTACAGAACCTGTCCATGTAATGAATTGCGGACGGCCGGGTTCAACGCCCGGCCGTCTTCTTTCGTTTGTTCATTTTTAATTCCGATTTGCACGGCGACGGACGCGTTTCATGCCTTTGTCGATCCTCATCGCGGTACTGCTGACGGCTTCCGCCTTCGCGTTCTACCTCGGCCGGGGACGGGCGGTGGCGGTCGCCGGCGGCCATGTACGTAACCTGCATTCTCTTCCATCCCACTACGGCGCCTATGTCGCGTTGTGGTGCGCGCTTCCCGCGTTCGGCATTCTCGCTTTCTGGTTGGTTGTTGAGCCCGCCGCGATCGAGAGTTTTGTCGTAGCCGGATTGCCGCCGGAAGCGGCCAATCTGCCGCCGGACCGTCTGGCGCTGTTGCTCAACGATATCCGCAACCTGGCCGACCGTGGGTTGGTGGCCGGCTCCGGCGATCAGACCGTCATGGCCGGTGCCGAGCACTATCTGAGCCTGCAGCGCTTGGGATCGACGGCGCTCACGGTCATTGCCATCGTTCTGGCGATGGCCGGCGTCGCGGTCGGTTGGCGCTTTGTGTCTCCCGAGTTGCGGGCGCGGAACTCCGTCGAGCGTACGATCACCGCGATCCTGGTGGCCAGTTCGACGATCGCGATCTTCACCACGATCGGTATCGTGTTGTCGCTGCTGTTCGAAGCGGCCCGGTTTTTCAACACGGTCCCGGTCACGGAGTTCCTGTTCGGGCTTGAGTGGAGCCCGCAGACGGCGATCCGTGAGGACCAGGTCGGCGCATCGGGCAAGTTCGGCGCGGTGCCGATATTCGCCGGCACCATGTTGATCAGCGCGATAGCGATGACCGTCGCCGTCCCGATCGGGTTGCTGTCGGCCATCTACATGGCTGAATATGCGGCGCCCAGGGTTCGGTCCGTCATCAAACCGCTGCTTGAGATCCTGGCCGGTATTCCCACCGTGGTTTACGGCTTTTTCGCCGCCCTGACGGTGGCGCCGTTCCTGCGCGACAACGGCTCTTTGCTTGGTCTGGATGTCGCCTCTGAAAGCGCGCTTGCGGCCGGTCTGGTGATGGGCATCATGATCGTGCCGTTCGTTTCGTCGATCTCCGACGACGTCATAACGGCGGTGCCGAAATCGCTTCGCGAGGGCTCGCTCGGATTGGGCGCGACGAAGTCGGAGACGATTAAGAAGGTTGTCCTGCCGGCTGCCCTTCCCGGGATCGTCGGCGGCATTCTCCTCGCCGTGTCGCGCGCGATTGGCGAAACCATGATCGTTGTGATGGCGGCCGGCCTGGCCGCCAACCTGACGGCCAATCCGCTTCAGGCGGTGACGACCGTGACCGTTCAGATTGTGACGCTTCTGGTCGGCGACCAGGAATTTGACAGCCCGAAAACACTGGCGGCCTTCGCGCTCGGCCTCACGCTTTTCTGCGTGACATTGGTTCTCAATGTCTATGCGTTGTTTATTGTTCGGAAGTACCGAGAGAAATATGACTGATCTGGCAAGCAATTCGGCGCCTCGGCAGACGACCGAACGGATCGCGGCCAGCCTGCCGCGCCGCTACGCGCGCGACAGCCGGTTCCGGTACTACGGGCTGGTGGCAATCGGCCTCGCGCTGGCGTTTCTGGTGTTGCTGTTCGTCAGTATCGTGTCCAAAGGCTATTCGGCGTTTTTCCAGACTGAGATACGCCTTCTGATCGAATTCGACGAGGATCGCCTGGACCCGAACGGCACCCGGGACCCATCGGTGCTGGCCGGCGCCGATTACGGTGGACTGGTCAAATCGTCGCTGCGTGGACTCTTTCCGGAGGCTGAATCGAGGCGCGATCGCAAGTCTCTCAATCGCCTGATGAGTTCCGGTGCGGGCTTCGTGCTGCGCGACATGGTCACCAATGATCCGTCGCTGATCGGGACGGCCCAGGAAGTCTGGTTGCCGGCCGCCGCCGACATCGACATGCTGATCAAAGGCTTTATCGATCGCAGCAAGCCGGCCTCGGAACGCAGGGTCAATGACAAACAGATTGCCTGGGTCGATGCTCTGCAGGAACGTGACGCCATCGAACGGCACTTCAACACGCGCTTCTTCTCCGCCGGCGACAGCCGGGAGCCCGAACTGGCGGGCATCTGGGGGGCGGTCGTCGGATCGTTCTACACGCTTCTTGTAACGATCCTTCTGGCTTTTCCGCTCGGCGTGATGACGGCGATCTATCTGGAAGAGTTCGCGCCGACCAATCGTTGGACCGACCTGATCGAGGTGAATATCAACAATCTGGCGGCGGTCCCGTCTATCGTGTTCGGCTTGCTTGGACTGGCGGTGTTTCTGAATTTCTTCGGCCTGCCACGGTCGGCGCCGTTGGTCGGCGGCATGGTCCTTGCGCTGATGACGTTGCCGACGATCATTATCGCCGGGCGCGCTGCGCTCAAGGCGGTGCCGCCCTCGATCCGCGAAGCGGCGTTAGGCGTCGGCGCCAGCCGCCTGCAGGTGGTCACCCACCACGTCCTGCCACTGGCGATGCCCGGTATTCTGACCGGCGCGATCATCGGTACGGCACAGGCACTGGGGGAATCGGCGCCGTTGTTGATGATTGGCATGGTTGCGTTCATCGTCGACGTCCCGACCGGGCCGATCGATCCCGCGACGGTCCTTCCGGTCCAGATCTACCTTTGGGCCGATAGTCCCGAACGGGCCTTCGTCGAGCGGACATCGGCCGGGATTATGGTCCTAATTGCCTTCCTTGTCGCAATGAACTTGATTGCCGTGGTATTGCGGAAAAAGTTCGAACGTCGTTGGTAGAGATATCGTTGGTCTAGAAACGGGGATATTCATGGCAGCGCTTGAGATGACGACGCCTGATGCAGCGGGAAATCGACCGCCGAAGTTTTCGACGAAGAATGTCAACGTCTTCTATGGCGAGAAGCAGGCACTGTTCGATGTCGAGTTGGATATCGTCGAGAACCAGGTGACCTCGCTGATCGGTCCATCCGGCTGCGGCAAGTCGACCTATCTGCGGTGCCTGAACCGAATGAACGATGTGGTCGAGGAATGCAGGGTCGACGGTAGCATTCTGCTTGACGGCCACAATATCTACGACCGCTCGGTCGACGTGGTGCAGTTGCGCGCAGAAGTCGGGATGGTGTTTCAGAAACCGAACCCGTTTCCGAAATCGATCTTCGACAACGTCGCCTACGGCCCGCGGATCCATGGCCTGACGTCCAACAGAGCGGAGTTGGTCGAGTTGGTCGAGAGCAGCCTGATTCGGGCTGGCCTGTACGAAGAGGTCAAGGATCGCCTCGACAATCCGGGGACCAGTCTGTCGGGCGGACAGCAGCAGCGGCTTTGCATTGCGCGAGCCATCGCCGTGCAGCCGGAAGTGATCCTGATGGACGAGCCTTGCTCGGCGCTTGACCCGATCGCCACCGCGCGGATCGAGGAACTGATCGACGAATTGCGCGAGAACTTCACCATCATCATCGTGACCCACTCGATGCAGCAGGCGGCGCGGGTCTCGCAAAGGACCGCGTTCTTTCACCTTGGCAAGCTTGTCGAAGTTGGCGATACGGAGATGATCTTTACGACGCCGCAGGATCAGCGGACCCAGGACTACATCACTGGGCGCTTCGGCTGAGCAACCGCAAGCCGGACTTTGAGGAGGTTTCGCCGTGGATCAAACGGGCCATACGGTTAAGGCGTACGATAAGGAGCTGACGCGGCTCTCGAACGTCATCGCCCAGATGGGCGGATTGGCGGAGTCGCAGGTCGCGTCCGCGATCGAGGCGGTCGTCAAACGCGATGCCGAGCTGGCGGCCAGAACCGTCGAAGCGGATGCCAAGATCGACGAACTGGAGCGTGAGGTCGACGAGTTCGTTGTCCGGCTGCTGGCCCTGCGTCAGCCGATGGCGAGCGATCTGCGCGAGATTGTTTCCGCGCTTAAAATCGCCGCGGATCTTGAACGCGCCGCCGACCATGCCAAAAGCGTGGCGAAACGCGCCATCGCCTTGACCCAGGTGCCGCCGGTGAAGCCGGTCTACACCATCCCCCGTATGGGCAAGATGGTTCAGCGCATGATCACCGACGTTCTCGACGCTTACGTGGAACGGGACGCCGATAAGGCCCTGGTCGTCTGGCGCGCCGATGAAGAGGTCGATGAAAGCTACAACAGCCTGTTTCGCGAGCTCCTTACCTACATGATGGAGGATCCGCGGAACATTTCGACCTGTGCCCATCTGCTGTTCGTGGCCAAGAATATCGAACGGATGGGAGATTTGGCGACCAACATCGCCGAGACGATTCACTATGTAGTTCACGGCGTCGCCTTGCCGCAGGATCGGCCTAAGGGCGACATAACCAGTCTTACGGTGGTGCAGCCCGATGTTGACGACACAGCCGGTTGAACGCGGATCGCCGAGGGATTTGGTGGTGCGGCCTTTTATTCTTATTGTCGAGGACGAGCCGGCGCTCGTGACCATGCTTCGCTACAACCTGGAGGCCGAAGGGTTCCGCGTCGAAGAGGCGGCCGACGGCGAAGAAGCGCTGATCAAGATTGCCGAAGAGGCGCCGGATCTTATCCTGCTCGATTGGATGCTGCCGCGGCTTTCCGGCATAGAAGTCTGCCGGCAACTGCGGCGGCGCCCCGAAGGCCGCAATCTTCCGATCATCATGGTCACCGCGCGTGGCGAGGAAGCCGACCGGGTTCGCGGTCTCGATGTCGGGGCGGACGACTACATCGCAAAGCCGTTCTCGCCGAAGGAGCTGTTGGCGCGGATCAGGGCGGTGCTGCGCCGGGTTCGTCCGGCGCTGGCGGCGGAAATCCTGTCATGCGGTCCGGTCACCATGGATCTGGCGACGCATAAAGTCCTTCGGGACGACCGTGAGATTCATCTCGGTCCGACGGAGTTCCGGCTGTTGCGGTATTTTCTGGAGCATCCCGGCCGCGTTCTGTCCCGCGACCAGCTTCTCGACGGTGTCTGGGGCCATGACGTCTATGTCGAACAGCGCACGGTCGATGTCCACATCCGCCGATTGCGCAAAGCCTTGAACGAGACCGACGACGCGGACCTTATCCGCACCGTTAGGTCTGCCGGCTACGCATTGGACGTGACCACCGGTTAGACCGGTATCCGGGCGCCAACCGTTAGCCGCCGGTATCCTTGTTCAACCACCGGGCCATGACCGTCACCGCTTGATGCTCGTACCCGATGGCGTCGTAAAAGCGCTCTGCCTGCTCGTTTCCCGTTCGGATCATTAACTGGACTTTCGGCACGCCCCGGGCTTTCAGCCAGTCTTCGGCCTTCTCGACCATCTGCCGGCCGAGGCCGGAGCCTTGATGAATGGGGGCGACGGCCAGGTAGTAGATCCAGCCGCGATGGCCGTCATGTCCGACCATGACGCTTGCCGTCGGCTGGTTCTCGCCTTCGACCTGCCCGACCAACAACGCTGCGTTCGGGCTGCCTATGCAAAACGCAATGTCCTTGGCGGGGTCGTTCCAGGGGCGAACCAGTTGGCAGGCCTGCCAAAGCGCCACCAGGCCGGCGGTGTCGCCATCCTTGTAGGCTCTGACGGTGATCGCGACGCTCATCTGCCCGATATCGATGCGCGGTCAGTTATTGCCGACCGCGTCGCCGAGCGTCTGTCCGATTTCCTCGTGCAGAACCAGGTCGGCGATGTCGTCCAGCCCGGTCGGTTCCCGATTGAGGATGACCAGCTTGGCGCCGTTTTGTTTGGCGATGGAAGGAAAGCCGGCGGCCGGATAGACGACCAGCGAAGACCCGATCGCCAGGAACAGATCGCAGGCAAGAGTCTCCTCCTCGGCGCGCCGCATCTCGTCCTCGGGCATCGATTGCCCGAACGAAATTGTGGCCGTCTTTACGATGCCATCGCAGCGGTCGCAGACGGGCAGCGTTTCGTCGGCCTCGAAGACAATCCGGATCTGTTCCAGTTCGAACCGTTTGCCGCATTCAAGGCAGGCGGCGTAAGTCGAATTGCCGTGCAATTCGATCACCTGGTCGCTCGGGACGCCCGACGCCTGATGCAGCCCGTCGACATTCTGGGTGACGACGCTGGATACCTTGCCCTGGCTTACGAGGCTGGCGACGGCGCGATGCCCCCTGTTTGGCTCGGCCTGCGACATGGTGCTGCCGACCGCGAAGCGGCGACGCCAGGATTCGCGACGCATCTCTTCCGACGCAACGAAGTCTCGAAAGTCGATCGGTTGGTACTTTGTCCAGATACCGCCCGGACTGCGAAAGTCCGGAATCCCCGACTCGGTGCTAATGCCCGCACCCGTGAACACGACCGCGCGTGTCGCGTTCGCGAGCAGGTCTTGCAGCCGGTTTACAGTGTCGTTGTTTGTGCTCATCGGTCTCGCTTACCTCTGCGATGCCGCGCCGCAAGAACGTTCGGCCGTTCAGTTCAGGCGACTGACCTGCTTGCGCAACGCGACGATCAGACTGGAGACCTTGCCGCCGTTGCTTCGAATGACCGATGCGAACTCCGACCGTTGTGTGACCAGCATGCTGACGCCTTCGATTGCGACGTCGACAATCTTTTGCTCGCCGGACGCTGCATCGATCCGCCAGTCCACCCGGGTCGGCGGTCCGGTGGGACGCACGATGGTCGATTGCACGACGCTCTCGGTCTCGTTCCGCTTCGTCGCGCTCTGGATCGTAAAGGCCTCGCCGGAATAGTTGCTCAGGCGGTCTGCATAGGATTTGACGACGAAATCCTCGAATACCGACCGGAATTCTTCGCGCTCCGCCGCTGTCGCCTTGCGCCAATAGCGTCCCAAAACCAGTCTGCTGATCTTGTCGACGTCGAAGCCCTTGACGAACAGCCGTCGAAACTCGGCGACGCGCTGATCGGGCGCGAGTTCCTGTTGTTGCAACAGGCCCAGAGCCTCGTTGCCAAGAGATTGGATGAAGGCTTTCGGGTCCTGTGTCGCGGCGCTGCTGTAGGTAGCCGTCGCCCACAGAAACGCCAGGCACCAAACAGGTGCAGTAACAATCTTGCCAATTCGCCCTGTCATGCTGGGCAGTCCCTCCCTGTCAGAGACTAGTCCTCAGAAACGTCCCCCGTTCCTTCTTCATCGTCATCGAAGTCTTCGTCGTCGAAATCGATCCAATCGTCGGTTTCGGCGACCGGCGCAGGTGCCCCATTTCGGATTTCGTCGTTGCGCCGCTGACGATAAAGACTGCGAATGGTCGCATAAAAGTCAATCGATGACCGTTCAATTTCCTTCAAGGTTTCGATGTTGCGGGATCTCAGGTCGATACCGCCCAACAGCGTTCTCCCCAACGGGACCTGGGCGAAATCGTCGTTTGTCCAGGCCAGCCAAGTGATCGGATCGATCAGCGTGTCGACGCCGCTGCCGATCAGGGCGCGGGGCGAACTTGGACCCAGTATCGGCAGCACCAGATAAGGTCCCTCGCTAAATCCCCAGACGGCCAAAGTCTGTCCGAAATCCTCATCGTGGGGTGGAATTCGCGACACGTCGAACAGTCCCGCGACACCGAACACCGAATTCACCAGGAAACGCGCCCAGGTGTTATTGGCGCGTTCCAATTCCCCTTGCAGCAGGTCATTGGCCAGGATTACCGGCGAGCGAATATTGCGCAGGAAGTTGGTGACCCTGTCGCGGGCAAATCCGGGTACGGCCGCGCCGTAAAATTCCGAAATCGGGCGTAGCAGAACGGCATCGAAGACGCGATTGAACTCGAAAAAATCCCTGTTCATGGGCTCCAACGGGTCGTTGGTCGCTATCCACGCCAAGCGGTCTTCCGGATCCTCCGGCGGCGTCGCGCATGCCGTGAGGGCCAGAATCGCGACCATCGCCAGGGAATTTCTTAACACGGTGATCACCGGCCTGGGAACACGCATCAAACTTACCGAAGACATTGAGGGAGCGTTAACCTTTCGGACTGAGCCGCCATTCAAACGACCTAAGGCCGTTTCGGCAAACTGTTTTTTGTTACCAATTCTGCAATTGTGATGACCGACGATAATAGAACGAAAAGCGGTAATCACTAGATGAACATCCAGTGATTGCGGTTACGCTTTTGTGGTTTTTTCGTGATTGGCCCGTGGCCGGCGGATTGTTCGAAACCAGCGATTTGCCTTGTGGAGATCCAAGTCGCGATCTCATTGTAAGGTCTACCACTTAATCCATAATTAGTTTGTGAAGAAATCATTTTAACATATAAAAAATGTGCTTCAATCTGATTACACTAAGTCTTCAAAACAGTAGCGTCCTGGTTGCGAGTCCCGAGGCCAAGCTACAATTGGCCAATTCGAATTTTCGATATCTCAAGCCGTCTGGCTGAGATCCAATCATTCCCTCCTGCAACTCGCCCTCTCGTCGCGCTCGCCAGCTGATTCAGCAGCTTTCGGATGCGAGGTGCAGGAGTGGAACTGGGCGTAACGCGACATTCAATCAGACGTCAATGAATCAATGGACGACAAGATTGACATCCACCCGGGTAGGCGCGCTGGCACCCATCTTAGCCTGAACACAATCACGACGAGGTCAGCGTTATGGCTGAACAGGACGTACAATGCAGGCATGGGAGAGGTGTATGTTGATATCGGAACTTATTGTCTCGGAAACCGAGTATTTGCAAACATCCCAAGTCGCCGCCAATTATTTTACGATACCGTTCAGTCCTGACCGGACCACGCTGGCAACCACAGGCAATGGGATGTCAGCACATTGCACGGGCACGTGCCGCATACGCTCCGCTGAACCACACATAATACGGTTCTACGTGGCCTTATACACGGGATTCGAGGTCAAGAGGCAATGCCGTTCTAGAAGCGGAAACGGGCCTGCATGACGCCAGGCGGTCCGGCACGGACGAGTGGTTCGTTGTCCACCTTCAGCTTGCCTTCGCAAAGTAAGCAGCCAACTTCTTCGCCCTCGCCGTGCAGCGACATCAGTTCGCCAAGCCGATCATCGAGCGGGTCAAGTAACACGACTGTCTGCCCATCGCGAACTAGATCGGCATTGCGGAATGGGTGCGGGATCAGCCGCATGTCGCGGTTTTTGTGACGCTGGTCGACTTTGAGCCGCTGCACCTTCGTTTCCGCTCTGGCGGCGACCAAATCGGCTAAATCGGCCTTGCCGGCCCGGACATCGGCGACGGTCACCGCCGGTCGCGTGCGAACAAGACGGTAGCCGTCTCCAGTGTTCGGGTCGATTTCGTGCGGGTCAATGTTCGTGGGCCCGTTGTAGGCCCATGGCGGCACATCAGAGATATAGGCTGAGGTGATCTTGCCACCACCGTCGACCGTTGCGAAAATGAAACCCTGACAGTCGCCATCACCAAAGTTGAACGGCGGCGAGGCAGTGATGTAAGCTTGCTGAGCGAACATGGTGCCAGGGTTGACGGCGCGCATATAGATGCGGGCCGTATATGTCAGATCACCGAGCTCAATTGCGACCCGCGCATCCCCGTCCGTGTTATTTTGAGAGGTTTTCGTTCGAGGCCAGAAGCCGTAGGCGCCACCCGGCAGGACAAAGCCCTGATAACTACCACCACCCGTCGAAACCTCGCCACTCGACCTGGACAAGTGTCCTTGGCGGATTGAGTTTGCCGCCACGGCCACACGCAGCTGCTCATTACCTCCGTTGTTGAGTTCGGATCGCGCGATTGTTGCGTCGCTGGTCAGCTTGCTGACCAGATAGTTGGGCGTCGTATCGTTCGCCGAGACCTTGACCAGTTCATCGCTGGCCGACCCGCCGATAACGTTTGTGTGCTTAACCCGGCGCAGAGCGGCAGCCGATGCATCCCAGACTACGAACTCGTCGGTTCCACCGAGGCCAGCGACTTCCGCAAGACCTGGGATATCCAATCCAACGCCGGCAGCGACGCTGCGCAGCGCCCTTCCGGCTTCCAGCTTGACGCGGAGTTCGTCGGACACACCCGGCGAAAGCGCTGAAATCTCCAGGCCGCCATCGACTTCCAGATTGAGTAGCGCGAGCACACCCAGCGCGTTTTTCAGCTCAATGAACTTATCGACATGGTCGGCGATTTCTCCGCGCGCTTGGCTGGCGTCGTCTATGCCTTGATCCAAATGGACTTTGGTAGGATTCGCGGGAAGGGTCTTGGACATGTTAATTCCTCCTATTGCGGCGCACGCGGGCCGCGCAGCAGCACGTCGATTGTGGAATCGGTCAGTACACCGGATCCATCGTAGATCCTGAATTCGGCGGCCGGCTTTCCGTTCACCAGCACTGATTTCGAGACCAGTTCCCAACTGAAACCAGGGCCAACGTTTTGCAGCGCGGTGATCTGGGCTTGGGTCAGCGCTGCAAAGTCGCGGCGTCCTCCGATCCGAAAATGACCGGCGGCAATACGATTGAACCAAACGCCGCTCTCGGTAAGCGTATTGACGTCTTGGAACTCCTCCGCCAGCGACTCGCCGTCCAACAGCACGGTCATGCCCGAAATCACGGGCTCAGCGTCCGCTACCTCGACCCTGATTTGCACGTAACGGGCGCTTGCCTGCTCCAAAGGGACATAAGGCTCAAGCGAGAGGTCAGCTCCCTCTGCATCGGTGTGGGTCCGCATGGTGATCGTGATGGCGCCGTCGGTCTGGACGGTGATTTGCGGCGTAAAAGTTAGGTCGAGCCCGAGGTCGATGACCTCGGTCTCGTAGACAATGGGGGATCGTTTGGGGTGGATTGACTTCCAGGTACCGAGCGAATCCCACGTGCCGAGATTGTCCCAACCGAAACCGACCTGCGCGGTTGCTTCGAGCGCATTCTCAGGCGTCACGAAGCAATCCGTCCTCGTGCCCGGCCACCCGAGGTTCTGCTCCTGTCGCTGGACCAGAACCTCGCGTAGCCTGGGGTCGCCGAGGATGGCGTTGATAAACACGCCGGCTGGCGATTCATTGCCAGAGCTATCGATGATTTTGGCCGCAAAGGTGTATGCCCCAGCCGCCAATTGATTGCTTTCCCACAGACCGGGCGTGAAGGGTACGTCCTGAAGCAGGTCCATGGAATCCCAATCGTTGGTGGGACCAAGTTTGAACTTGATCCGCACATTGCCCCCGATCAATACGTCAGCAGGCGGATTGGTCAGGGACCATCGGAACTCACGTGTGCCATCGGCTTGCCGAGCGACCGTGAACGTTCCCAAGTCGGGCGGCGGAGCGCTCTTACCCAGGACTTGATGGACGATCATCGCGGGAGACGAACGCACGCCGAGTCCATTCACGGCGCGTACGTCGATGGTGTAGGTCCGCCCATCGACGACACCCGGAATCAGATAGGACGTCGCACCGCGCGGTACGGAAGTTTCGGAGAACGGCGCTTCAGGCGTCGCGTTGTCCCGCCATGCAATTTGATAGCCGTCCGCAAACGAGCCTATTGGTGACTCCCAGCTCATGCGGATGTTCGATACTATGGTGCCATCGCCGGCGACTTGCAGCACGTCGTTGCCGGAGTCTGCGACGACGTTGTTGGGCGGAAAACTGACGAAGGCGCTGGGTAGGTTGGTGTTCGGCGCCGGATCGATCTGCGTTTCCAACGACGTGGTCCAATCGAAGACATCGGCGGCCGTCTCGCGCAGATCCAGGGCAACAATCATGGCCGGAGCGCCGCCGACAACCTTGACGCTAAACGTCCATTTGACGACCTCAAACGGTTTGCTGACCCAGCCAAGGCGCTTATTGCTGAGCGTGACCGTGCCGCCCGAGATGGCACGTAACGCACTGAGTTTAAAGACTCCTTTTACGGTGATTTCCTGACGGGCTCGTAACACCTCGATCCTGCCGAGGCGTTGGGCCATGGACGGGCTGTTGGTTAAGGGCCTCTGCACGTCGGCCAAACGTTCGCCGCCATCTTCGTCCGCAAATGCAACCGATTTCACAGCCGGATAATCGCTTGGCTGATCATTGTTCCAAGGGCTGACATAGGTACCCTTGATGCCATTAAGTCGGCTCCGGCGCGAAATCCGCGTCTGTACCTGCAGAGGCTCGATAATATCGTTCTCATCGAGTTCGACGACCGGCGGATTCCACGATGCCGGAGAGATTTTCCAAAGGCCACCGGACCGAACGATGCTGCCGGCGCTTGCCCCGGCAAGCTCTCGAATGATGCTACTTGGCGCTGTGGCGCTATCGACGACGCCGTTGATCGTATAACGTGGTTCCGCTAGGAACTCGACTCCGCCACCGCTGTCGGGAAGTGTCAGTTTTTCGCCAAGACGTGCACCGCCCAACGTACTGGCTAAAGTAAAGACCTGATCACTGCCGGCTAATCCACTTTGCACGAACCGGCTAACAAATCCGATAGTATCGCTGCCCGTCAGGCGTACTTTTTGGCCTATCAGAGCACGGGCGTCCGCACCCGAGATCGTCACTTCGTTATTCGCGACCGTGCAGGGCGCTTGGCGCACGGCAAGTGGGATCATTTCGTCTGACAGGTTGGCAATCGCTTGGTTTTGGTCTTCGTCCAATTCGGACGGTTGTGCGCCGCGGCCATACCGTGCGTCGGCAAGGTAGTCGCGTTGCAACAGTGCCGCATTGTCAGTCCAAACAGTCGCCCCGGTTCTCGGATCGAAAACTTTTCTGCCGAGAACCTCTGCACTCACATTCGGGATGCGGGTGGGGAAAAGATCACGATCGAATTCCAACCGAACGTAGAGATAAGGTACTTCTCTGCCGCGGAAGCTTTCATCCAAATCCGGAACTTCAGCGATCAATAGAGGATCGGCGATTTGGTCCGGTGCACCGAGATGTTTTCGGATTCTGACTTTTCCGGCAAATTTACCGTCAACAACGTTACCCTGCGTATCTAGTTGATCGTCCCGAACTGGCTCATCGTTCAGGTAGACGGTGCCGATTGCCGCCAGTTCGTGACCGCCGAGCGCCAGACAGAGATGCAGGAACCGCGTGTTGTCCGTTGTCTCAAGCAAGAACAATGGACCGCCGACACGCGCATATCCGTTGATGATCTTGCGTGTGGTAATTGGCTGCTTGACAGTGAGGGTTTGCCCAGATTGTCCCTGCGAAAATGCCGGTTCATCGGGGCGCGCAAGTCGTATTGAAACTGCGGCCAATGAGAAGTTGACTGTGAAGACGACAATGGCGGACTTGATAGCCGTGAGGCCAAGAATTCCGCCGCCGGCGGCGGCAAAACCGGCGCTGATTCCGGCTGAAACGGCGGCGCCTACTAGTGGTGGCATCCTAGTTGTCCCGAGTTAAATGTGCCAAATGCGTTGTGCCCAGTGCACGGGCACGCGCACCAGACCGTTGTGGCTCACCGCTGCGATATAGCGGCCGGATAAGTCGACAATGCCGATCACGGAGCCTTCTCGCGTGCACACCAATGCGGCATCGCCCCGCTGCGCCAGGCCTGTATCGACTTCGTCAAGCCCCCATTTAGCTGCGAGTTTCTCGCAGGCTTCCGACAGACCACCACCGGCATAACCTTGCAAGAACGCAGAGGCTTCTTCCTCGGTGGAATAGCCTTTCAGGTCGGCGGCAATATCGACACCCGTCATCGCGTGGATTGCACGTGCTGCAAGTAAACCGCAATCGTTGCGCCCCCACTCGAAACGATCCGCCTCGGCCTCCGCCAAAACGGCTTCCAAGCGTCGCGGCCAATCCTCAAAGCGAGAGATCCTGGTCATTCCACGTCTTTCCCCCAAACGACCTCGGCATCCTGCAGCGCGGCGATGCGGCTGAAGATCGTGTCCCCGGGGTAGTCAATCGCCTGATCTTCCGGCGTGTAGCGCCGAACGCGCGGCGTCTCGAAGTCTGCGAAAATGCTCTCAGCCGTCACCGTGATCTCGGCTGTTTCCGCACCCTCGTTAATCTGCATTACGTCCAGAAGTCCGGCGAACATCAGAACGGGATCGGGAATGACGTTGCCGATCGAGTCCAACATGCCGAGATAGAGCCGTACGACACGGCCCTGATAAGGCTCGGCCAAAGCGAGCGACAACTTGTCTTGTGGGATGCCGGTAAGCCGGAACGACATGCCGACAGTCTCGTTTTTTGAGCTCTCGACAACCGGATTGACCTGCCCTAGGTCGCCGGAGCCAAGCCACTCCGATCCATTCCACTGAACCGGCCCCAACCCGGTCCAAAGTCTAAGGGGCCCGCTATCGAACAACATCTCGCAAAAAAGGGCTGGAGCGGTGCGTTTTGCGACCGACTGCAGCGCCATATCGTCCGTCATCTGGCGCGATGTCGGCGGTGGTGCGACCGGCGCGGAAGCGAACGGAATTCCCGCGTATGCGCCCAGCATATGCTGCCGGTCGGCGGCATCGATCCCGCCATTGGGCACCGGCATTACAATGAGCGAGGCCAGCGCCAGGCCCAGCATCGAACGCCGTTTGTTTGCCGTGTCGATAGCCATCAGAGCCACTTGTCCCTGATGCTCTGGCCGCCGGCGTCAGAGGTCTGCGCGGTCGCAATATCAAGCGCGTCGGCATCGTTGCGTAGCCGCTGTTGGCTGCCTTCGCCGATGATCTTGTTTCGCGCCAAAGCCGCGAGCCAGCCGATCTTGTCTTTCAGCGAAGCGGTTGCGACCGGCACGACAGTTGGCTCGGCGTAGGTATCGGTCACCAGCGCCTCGACGACCTGCGTCTTAACGTCCGTCTCGGAATGCGAGGATCGGGAGGAGACAGCGGCGTCCAGCCGGCTGAGCCCAAAGCCGGTCGCGTCGTAGGGATCGAATGCGGCGACCTGAAACACCACCTGGGCTTCGGCGGTCTCGACGGACTTGTAACGGATCACCCCGAAACCCGGCGTATCGAGTTCGGGCTGCGTCAGTTCGACGTAGTACAATCCGTTGCCGACCGAAACGAGGGTGGCAGACGTATTCCCTGCCGTGGCGCCGTTTTTCGATAGCTGTGGCTGACCGGCGGCCTCTCCCAGCTCTGGCGAAATGCCGTCTGTAGCATCGACAAGGTGGATCGGTACCCGGCGCCGCGCCGGGGTGGTTTCATTGAGTTTTAGAACAAGCATTTAGGATACCCATCCGGTTCCACGGTTTGAGCGGTTCATTCCATTACCGCCGAGATAGTAGTTCTGAGCGCTGAGCCCTGGTCCTGGCGTGCCCGCGCCGAAGTCGATTACGTAGGCTGCGACGTCGGCCGAGCCGACAGTGGCTGATCTTTGGATCTGCAGGTTGGAAACGGTTGTCAGATCGAGGGTAAACATGCTCTCGCCGAGGACGTCGTCGGTCGTCCGGTTGCCTTTACCCAGAAACAATTGATCGCTGGCCAGAGCTATCGCTTTATCTGTGGCAGAAACCGGCGCGATTGGCTCGTTGTTCAGCCCGTCGGTAGCCCCAAAACCTGAGGAAACCGGCTCGACGGTGACGTCGTCTGTGAATTCGACGACCTCCCAGCGGATGTTGTCGATTGCGAGACCGGTATTGTCGCGGTCGAACGTAACTTCGGTTGCGCCGGTGAACCGGCCACGAAGCAGCTTCTGACCGATGTTAGCTGGGGTCCCGTCGTCCTGGCGGTGGTAAAAGATCAGAAACGACTTAGCCAGATCAACGGCCGGTGCGATCGGCACCGGCACGCTGGGTTGCAGGTTAGTCATGCTGGCGTTGCCGCGCTTCACGGTGCACTGATCGTATTGGACGACCTGCCACCGGTAGGTGCCCCCAGTGTTGTCCCGATGTTGGTTGATGCGAAGCTTGTTTGTGCCCGCGTCGTCGAAAATCACCGCGTCGTAGGCGTCGTCGTCGCCGAATGTTGTGCCCTGTCGGTGCCGCGAGACAAGGGTAAACGCCTTTGAGAGGTCGGTGATGCTGGAAAGGATGGCGTCAGGGACGGTGCTTGTCGTCGACAGGACGGTACCCCGTTCGACGACAACCCCGGCCGTGAATTCGGCGACGTACCCGACGATCTCTACTGTCGAGCCGGTGGCGTCGCGCTCGAACGTGAGGGTCGTCGTGTTCGTGATCTCACCGGAGACATGATACTGGTTGGGCGCGTTCGCTGAGTTCCTCGTCCCGAACACCAGAAACGCCTTTGAGGTGTCCAGCAGCGGCGTTGCCAGGGTGTACGGTACGCTTGTTTGTATCGTCGGAAGTGTCACGGCGAACCGCTCGACCTGTCGCAGCGTCGCCATCTCAGAACGCCTCCCTGGCTTCAAATTGAATGCTGACAAGCTTGGGGGCCACTTCACGCCAGGCCCGCGCATTGCTGGCAAGGCGGAACGTGCCTAACGGGTTTTGAGTAACAATGGCGGTGCCGTCGGCCGGGCTCTCGCGAAGGCGCGGCCAGATGTCGAGCGTTACCAAACCGCCCGCATCGGCCGAAGCGTCGGCGACCACCTTGTGGAGACGCGTTTGTGCCCCCGTTCCGATTTGGATATTGTCGCCTGCCTTCAATACGTCGGGCGCACCAGGGTTCCACCCGCGAGTTAGCAACTCCAAGCCCGTTTGTCCGAAACCGTCGACGACCGGCGCGCCGACCGCATTGCCGAGCGGTTGGGCGGTTATTGGGTCCCCGAATAGAAACGTGCCGCCCATACCGCGCAGCTTCGTCAGGACGGCGACGAAGGGAGCGGCCTCTTCCCAATGCATCAGGTCCCAGGTAACGCTAAGAGTCCAAAACCCGCCCTGATGCTCTTGAATGTCTTCCTGGCCGGTAAAGATGGAGGCAAGCGCCGCGACGCTATCGTTGGGTTCCACGGTTGCTTCGGCTGGTTCGGGATAGGTCGGGAATGTTAATGGAAATACGACAGCCATATCGGTTATGCCCCCGTGCTGAAGAGGGCGGGATCGCGGAACCGTGCGTTCACCACGGCTTCGACGGCATCTTCTCGGAGCCGCCCGCGCTTTTCTTCAAGCGCTTGGTCGATTAGCACACGGACAAACTCGACACCGTTAGGGCCCCGGCGGGTCTCCACATCGGCCGGCCCGCCCTCGACATTGACCACGACCTGGGGCCCGTCCGTACGACCGTTTTGAAAAGATGCTCCGGCAAGCCCGCCCCCACCGAGACCTGCGAGCGGAATCGCACTATCGCTTGCGATAGCCTGTGGGGCGAGGGAGGCCCCGGCGATCGCGAACTCTACCCCGGGCGGAACAGGGCTTCCCGGCAAAGATGGTCTCGGTTTGGGAATCGGTATTGGAGATGGCTGTAGGACGAAATCGAGCAGATTCGAAAATATGCTGCCGATACTGCCCTTAAAGATGCCTTGATTGCCTGTTTGTGCCTCCAGGATATCGCGAACCACGCTGATGATTACTTTGCCGAAGTCCCGCCATGAGGCTTCGCCCGCAATAAGATCGTCGATCATGTTTTCGAACAGTTGTTTGCTTTCATCACTCACACTGGCGAACGCATCCTTGATGCCGGCGGTCACGTCTTGGGCAGGTAGCAGCATGATTTCGCCCAACCGTTCGAACTGCCGCTGGATTTCGTCAACCATGTCGGGCACGAAGGAGTTGCCGACCACTTTCTCCCACATATCGCGGAAGAACCCGGTCACGTCGTCGACCCTTTTTCCGACCAAAGCAAAGGCCTCATTCAGTCGGCGAACAAAAGCCTCTTCGATCTCAGCGATCGTGTTCTTGACGATCTCCTTGACCTCGGCGCCGAAACTAAGCCACTTATCGATTGTTGCCTGGATGGTCTCCTGAACGCGCGTAGCGCCGGCCACGATGTCGTCGCCAAAAATCACCCATGCTGCGCTAAGCGCTGTGATTGCGGCGATGACGCCGGCCACAGGTAGTCCGATGGCGGAGATCGCGGCGGCAAGGGTGCCAAGCGCGATTAACGCTGGTCCGCCAACTGCAAACACCGCGGCGATGATGGCCGAGGTTTGATGGATGGCTGGGTCCAGCTCTGAGAAGGCTATTGCCGCATCGGTCAGAATCTGTACTAAGTCGCCTGCTATCGGCAGCAACTGCGAACCAACAGCCACCAGCAGCAAGTCCGTGGCGGCTTCCAGGCCTTGCATTCGATTGACGAACAAGTCTGCCGTTTTTGCCGCATCGCCTTGAGCCTCGCTCGTCTGTTCCATGATGGTGGCGAGCCGGGCCATTACCAAGTCTTGCTCCGTCGCCGCTGCGATCCCGCCTTCGATCCCCTGGTTGAGGAGTTCCTGTTCGAGCGCCGCCTGATTAATGACTACCCCGAGTTGTTGGGCCGCATCGTCATTTCCGGTCAACGCGGCGGTTAGAGCTTCGACTGTTTCCGGTTCGGATTTGTTGTTGAACGAGGCAAGGTCAATCGCGAGCTGAGTCACTTGCTTCGACATTTCGGCAGCTTCGTCCCGCGCTATACCCAACGGTACGAAAGTGCCTTGCAGGCTCGCTGCGTAACCCTGCAGCGCGAACGTTGATCGGTTGAGGCTGATCCCGGTTTGATCTGCCCATTCGCGAACGGTATCCGCCTGATCGTCGAAAGCTGCGTCGAAGTTGGCATTGGCAGCTTCGACTTCGGACGCGGTCTTCAATGCCGAAATGCCAACGTTGACAATCGGCAGCGTTATAGATTCTCTCAGACTGCGACCAATCTCTTGGAGTAGAGCGCCGCCCTCTCCCAGCGAGCGGACCATGCTCTCACCGAGACCGGAAAAGTCGCGGCCGGTTTCCTTCGCGTCATCGCCAAATTGCTGAAGTGCCTCACTGCTCCGCCCGATCTCACCGACTAGGCCGGAACCGTCGCCCTTCAGAACGATTTCGAGAGTGATATCGGTCATTGTTCGACAACGCGCGTTGCCATTCGGCGAGCGCTGCGCCCTCCATTAACCTTAGTTCGCTGAACAAACGGGGGGACTGGTCTACCGCCATCATTGAAAGGGTCGGTGGCAGAGCGGCGTAGTCCAAACCAGTTGGCAGCCCCGTATGGCCGGCGTGGCGCCACTGAGTCTGCATGGCCAGGAAGACCATGAGAGCCGTCCAGTTCTCCGGCCAGACTTCGCATGTGCTGGCGGCTTTCGCACCCGACCATTTGGCAATCAACTCCGCGGAGGCGCCATAACGCTCCAACTCTTTGGCGACGCTGTTTTCTCTTCGGCGGCCCGTAGCGCGTCTGGCAAAGAAACGGGCAGCCTCGCTCAGTTTTTTTCACGCCACTTCTCACCCAAAATCGATTCGTAGTAGGCCAACGCAATGGCGATCCGTACGTATGGGATACTAAGCATCGCATCGCGGTTCGTTTCGTTGAACTCGAGAGGGCCGCCGGCCTCGGCCGTAACCTCGCCTCCCCAGCCGACGAAAACCTTGCGAAGCAGCTCCATGGTGACGGCGGCGGCGCCTCGTCCGACGATCGCTTCCGCTTCCTCTTGGGCCAGCACTTTGAATTTGCCGTTGAACCGTTGGATTTGATGTTTGCCTTCGGCCGGCACCTTCACATCGACCGGCCATTCGTAGGTATAGTCCTGCTTGAGAACGAACATCCCACGCCTCTATTTGACCGTGATTTTGATTTCGTCGTTGCCGGTGACAGGAGTCGGATTGAGATCGATCTCCAGATGCGTGATGCCTTGGATATCGACGTAGCGGGGGTTGATTAGCTGGACTGCAGGCATGTTCACCTCGACGATATCGCCAGTCACCGTGCCGTGGACCAGCTGCAGAGCGGACAACGGTGCCCCGCTCTCTGCCTGTTGCTTAGCCAGTGAGAAGAAGTCCTTCTGCGCCAGCGATGGCGCCTCAATCACCATCGTCGCCACGGGCTCGCGGCGGCCGATGTGGATTTCCTCGGCGTTGAGCCGCTGCTGAAAGAAAACTGCCTGCTGCATGTTCACATTCAACGACTGCAGGCTTGCGGAGAATCCGTCCACCGTAAAGGTCGGCGTGTTGACCATCTCTACTGTCTGCGGTTCGCGAAAGCCGGAAAAACTAACAGTCGGCATAGCGACTTCGGTCGGATCCACGTGGAGCCCGAGGCAGCTCAGTCGATAAACAGGGACTTCCCCAACGACATAGACCAGTTCAAGGTTGCCCCGCACCCCGAGCATTCGATGCTCGACCCCATCCATGTTGAAATACACGGTGGCGGACTCATAACCACTCGATATCGGGTCGTACTCGACTCTCTCGTCCCCGGGAGTGGGTACGATCGTCTCGGCCAAGCCCACGGCTCGTAGAGCCGGCCCGTACTGCGGCGGCGTGGACGGAGGCGTGATCCCGGTGCCGGCGATTTCGATGTCAAAAGTGAGCCCGACATGACGGCCGGACGTTGGCCGCCTCGGATTGCCAAAGAACGGTCGAATCAGCCGCCTATCCAGCACCGTTTGTGGGTTTGGATCGAATGTCCCGTTGAGAGCTAGAATTCCGTTTGCTCCGCCTGTCGGCGCCGCGTCCTGGCCGTAGGTTGTTTCTTCTTTAAGAAGAATGGTCTTGAGATCAAAAAACTGGGGACTCGCCATAGTTAGCTCTCCGTTGCCTGTTCAGGTGCGTTTGCGACTTGCATTCGTTTGCTGTCGCCGGGGGACTCGACCGGCCTTGATGGCTGTCGAACCGGTTTTCCTAGCGGCTCCAAAATCTTCTCGGCCGCTTCCTGGATAAGAGTGTTGCCCAGCGCGGCTGATCGCCTGTTCGGCCAGTTCAAGGTCGCCTCGGTCGACAAGCACATTCGCTCCACGACGCCCCGTCCTAACGAAAGTGTTGGGTGGAAAGTCGGCATTTGGCGCTGTGGCAAGGCACGCCGGCGACCATGACTGGGCCGGCCTCCTCAACTTGCAGTCCTGCTTGGTCTTCAACGATTGTGGTTGCGACGGCACCGCCGAGTGTGATGTCTTCTCGGAAAGCGTCGCGGACGGATTCGATCAGATCATCGAAATCGAGTTCGCTTTTGGCGCAGTCATCCAGGCTTCGATACGCTCGGACCATCCACCGATGAATGATCGTCCGACGACCGGCGCTCTGCCGCCTCTCATCCGTGGCTATGTGTCGGACGTGCCAGCCAAATATCTCACCGTCACTCTCGTAAGCCTTTCGAACGTCGTTCTCGCCTATGCTGAGTGGGTCGAATTCGTAGATCCTGCCGGCCTCACCTGCCGCGGACGAGATCGTCGCGCAGATCGCAGTACGAATGTCTCGAAGCGCGGGCATCAGTTGATGCGACCCTGGGACAGCCACTCGATGACCCGACCCCATCGTTTGCGGTCGATCTTATCTACGATGCTATGTTTGATGCGGAGTCTGTACTTAAAAACGGATGCCCGAACCGCGGACCTTTGCAAGACTTGGCAACGCGCACAAAAATCGTTCTTTGTTACTTTTTCCAGTGAAGTGTGAAAGTGCGAGCGTGCCCAACAAGCGAACGAACCTAGCGTCAAGTGACACGCCTCCTCGTCCAAATAGGTGCGCGTCGCAAATCGAAATGCTTCGTCCGCCCTGCCGACTTTGGTGTTTGAACAAAGACCGCGCCGATAGGCGTTGCTTGCTTCACTTGGGCTGCTGCCGGTGCCTGAAGTAAAAGTTGTTTCTTCCGCCGTACTACGCGCTTGGACGTTGGACGACATCGTGTCCTTGGCGATGGAACCTCGACCGGTCTTGACTTCCCCGATCGCACGCGTTGCTGTCTTCGCGGTCAGAAACGCCACCAATTGGCGCCACTGTTTTTCGAAATGCTCTCGGCAATAGCTGACTGCTGTCTGCTGTTGCGAAAGCCATAGTTCCGGAACGAGCACCTTATCAATCGCAGCTGCTGCCACGTGGTTGGCGGCAGTGAGGTTTCGCTCCATCGGTCTGGCCGTCGCCTTCGGCATGATCCGCCTCGATTTGTGATCCATCTGCTGCGAACCTAACGTCCGGGTGGATACGGATCACTCCCGGAACAGTTCCGGTCAATTGGCTTGGCGCTGCTCGATGCGCACCTAGCTGGCGAGCCAGGACAATGAGTGAAACAAAAGCAAACGGGAGCCCGAAAAGGCGCTTTTGGATCTCTTCAGTACGGGTGAAGTACAATAATGGAGAGGCTTTTAGGCATCACCTGTCGAGACGTGAGACTGACGTTCTTGACTCGCCTCCCGAACCGCTTTTGGGAATGTTTGGGTCACCGACTGAATATTGTACGGCACAGGCACATCAATGGTGTGCCCAACGGCAGTATTGCGTGCCACCATCAATCGGTGGGGCCATCCGAAGACACTCACCTCTGGGTGTTTACGGGATTCCACTATTGAATGAAGTTGGAATTCTGGCGCGATTTTGGAAGTGATTGGCTTGGCTTTTTCCAAATCTGCATTCGGCATTAACGTGAAAACTTGCGGCGCCGAACAGTTCCGGTATCAGCGGATATCGCCTCGTGCGATGGAGAATTCTTGCCGCACCTTGCGGACGTAACGCTGACTCACGCCAAGTTTTCGGGCAACCTCACGCGACGAACCGCCAGCTTCGAGTATTTGCAGCTTTTTTGGTTTTAGATGAATTCCCCTTGGAATCTCAAGGCGACATGGGCCGAGCGCATTGCATAGTTTTTGGAGGTCTTTGTATTCGATTACACGGGCAAAGGGGTGATCTGGACTCGCGTTCTTAGGTATGTGATGGTCTTCGGTGCCTCCGAAGACCTCGACAAGGCGCAGCGCTTCCTTTGCGCCGATTACCGCAGCAATGCGTCTAACTCCAATAGGCCAGGGCCGAATATTCTCATGCGGTGTGTTCATCTACGCCTCCGTGGCTCGTGATCGGATCGGTTTTTCAGCAACATCGCAGGGTGCGAAGTAAATGCATCGCGCCCTCGGTTCGGAATGGCATGGCGGTCAACGTGATCGTTAGGCTGCGTCCCATCTCGTCGCCAGCCGTTAGTGGGTGCCGATGATTGGATTTTCTCTCCGCCTGCTTGTTTCGGCGACGGAAACTCCCATGAGCAGACTGCTATTGCCGAAATAGCCGTAACTCAAGCGGAGCGAGGTTTTTGACCTCAAAGAGGCGAAGGCGGTCCGGCGTATCACGAGTTCTGCCGCCATTTCCCAAAGGTTCGCGGTGTTCCTATAGCCTTGCTGTTCATTTGTTATCTTGTGGGTGGTATTCAATTGAGCGGCTATGCTCGCAATTGCTGACAATGGCGCGGCCGACCTTAGTGTTGTCGCTGTGATGTACCGCGTGAAGCGCTTGGCGGGACGCTGTGCTCTGGCGGACAGTCTATTTCAGACCGGCGCATCTCGACGTGGAAACCGTCTATTCGGTAGACAAGGACGTCCCAACACAAGCTGTCAGGGTCGATGCGGGCAATGACCGTCTTGCCCATTTGGTCGTGTCCTTTACGAAAGTCGTGGTGAGGCTCGACATCCTTCTTCAGCCTCTCGTCCATTGCCCACGTCCGTATCGACCGCCGTCTCAGCATCATTATGCAGCGCTATTTGGTACACTTCGAATAACCGCTGAGTAACGAATTCAGACCAAAATAGTGCAAATGTGAGTGAATAATGGCAAGTGAATACAATCACGCTGTCTAAATTTATTGTTATAAAACAATAGGTTGTGATCGCGTGGTTTTACAAGAATGCGCTTTACAATATAAAGATATCTTTATATCCTTCATCGATAATGTCCTGCTGGCAAAGCCAAGGAATGAATACGGATGGATACGCTTCTTACCGGATTGCGCGCGGCGGGCGAGCCGACTCGGTTGCGTTTGCTCGCCTTGTGCGCGCATGGGGAACTGACGGTAACGGAGTTGACGCAGATCCTCGGCCAAAGCCAGCCTCGCGTGTCCCGGCATCTGAAACTGCTCTGCGACGGCGGTTTCCTGGATCGTATTCGCGAAGGTTCGTGGGTCTTCTATCGCCTGTCCGACGACGGTGCCTGCGCGCATCTCGGGCGGACGTTGGTCGATTTGATTCCCGAGGGCGATCCGGTTCAGGCACTCGATCTCAAACGGCTTGAGACGGTCAAGCGGGCGCGGGCGGAGCGGGCCGCGTCGTATTTCCGGGCCAACGCCGCTCGTTGGAACGAAATTCGCTCGCTCTACGTGTCGGAAACGGATGTCGAGAAGGCGTTGCTGGCGATGGTCGGCGACGACCTTGTTGAGGATTATCTGGATATCGGCACCGGCTCCGGCCGTCTGCTTGAACTGCTTGCGCCGATGGTGCGCCGCGGTACCGGCATCGACCTGAGCAAGGAAATGCTCTCGGTTGCGCGCGCCAACTTGGAGAGTGCCGCCTTGCGCCATTGCCAGGTGCGGCACGGCGACATGTACAATCTGTCGCTGCCGAACGACTCGGCCGATCTGGTTACCCTGCATCAGGTCTTGCACTACGCCGACAATCCGCCGGCGGCGATCGCCGAAGCCTGCCGGGTTTTGAAACCCGGTGGCCGATTGATCGTTGTCGACTTCGCGCCGCACGAATTGGAGTTCCTACGCGAAGAGCACGCGCATCGCCGGCTCGGTTTTGCGGACGACGATATCGCCGAATGGTGCCGGCAGGCGGGGCTTGAGCTTGCCGATGTCCGGCATTTGGAAGGCGATCCGCTGACGGTCAGCATTTGGCCGGCGCAAAAATCCGCTGCAACGGAAACCGGGGAGTGGCTGCAATGACACGGGATGCTTCGCTAGAGGCTCGGCGCGCTCTGCTGGTGGCGGTCAAGCCAATCACCGCCCCGAATGTTTCGTTCGAATTCTTTCCGCCGTCGACCCCGAAGATGGAGGAGTCGCTTTGGCGATCGATCCGTCGGCTGGAAGCGCTTAGTCCGCGATTCGTATCGGTGACCTACGGCGCCGGCGGCACGACACGTGATCGCACCCATGCGGCGGTGACACGGATAAGGCAGGAAACATCTTTGGAACCCGCGGCGCATTTGACCTGTGTCGGTGCCAGCCGGGACGAAGTCGACGCCGTCGCACGGCAGTACTGGAATGCCGGCATCCGCCATATTGTCGCATTGCGTGGCGATCCGCCTGATGACGTGTTGGGCTACCAGCCTCATCCGCAAGGCTATGACCGGGCCGCGAGCCTGGTGGCGGGGCTGAAACGGATCGCCGACTTCGAAATCAGCGTGGCCGCCTATCCGGAGATCCACCCGGACTCGGCATCGGGTGAAGCTGACCTGGATAACCTCAAACGCAAGCTGGATGCGGGCGCGACACGCGCGATTACGCAGTTCTTCTTCGATCACGAATCCTATCTTCGGTTTCTCGACCGGGCAGACGCCGCCGGTATCGACGCGCCGATCGTGCCCGGCATTCTCCCGATCACCAATTTCGCCCGCGCCACCAGCTTCGCCGAGAAGTGCGGCGCCACGATGCCGCGCTGGATGGCCAACCTGTTCGACGGGTTGGACGAGGACGCGGAGACGCGCAGTCTCGTCGCGGCGATGGTCGCGGCCGACCAGTGCCGCCGGCTGATCGAACACGGCGTGCGCGACTTCCACTTCTATACCTTGAATCGGGCCGAGCTGACCTACGCGATCTGTCGGGCGCTTGGATTGAAAGAGGCCGAGCCGGCGCCGCCGGCCGTCAAAGCTGCGGGCTGACAAAACACAATGGGCGAATTCCTGAAAGCGTTGCGCGAGCGCGTCCTGCTATGCGACGGCGCCATCGGCAGCCGGGTCCAGAACCTGGATCTGGACGTGGAGAAAGACTACGCCGGCTGCGAGAACTGCACCGAGATCCTGAACGAGACGCGGCCCGATATCGTTCTCGATATCCATCGCGGCTATCTCGAGGCCGGCGCCGACGTGGTTCAGACCAACAGCTTCGGCGGCTCGCCGATCACCCTCGGTGAATTCGATCTCGCCGACCGCGCCTATGACCTTAACCGCCGCGCCGCCGAACTGGCGCGCGAAGCGGTTGCCGATTTCGCCGGCAATGGCAGGCCACGCTTCGTGCTCGGCTCGATCGGCCCGGGCACCAAGCTGCCGAGCCTCGGCCATGTCGACTACGACCCGCTCGCCGAGGCTTTATTCACCCAGGCTCAAGGTCTGGTCGCCGGTGGCGTCGATGGCATCCTGATCGAGACCTGCCAGGACCCTTTGCAGATCAAGGCGGCGGTGAACGGCGCCAAGCGGGCGATTGCCGAAGCAGGGTGCGACATCCCTATTCTGGTCCAGGTCACCATGGAGACCACGGGCACGCTGCTGGTCGGCGCCGATGTCGCCGCCGCGGCGACCATCGTGCAGGCCTTGGACGTGCCGGTGATCGGTCTCAACTGTGCCACCGGCCCGCGCGAGATGGCCGAACACGTCAAGTGGCTGAGCGAGAGCTGGGACGGCCCGATTACGGTGCAGCCCAATGCCGGCCTTCCCCAACTCGTCGACGGCAAGACCGTCTATCCGCTCGGCCCGGACGAGATGGCCGCCTGGCTGAAGCGCTTCGTCGAGGAAGACGGCATCGGCATGGTCGGCGGTTGCTGCGGCACCACGCCAGACCATATCGCCGCGCAGGACGCGATGCTGCGCGAACTGGGCGGCGGCGAGGTGCGGCCCCGGCCGGTGGAACGCACCCCGACATGGGTGCCCGCCGCGGCGTCGCTGTACAGCCAGGTGCCGCTTCGTCAAGAGAATGCCTACCTTTCCATCGGCGAGCGCTGTAACGCCAACGGCTCCAAGAAGTTTCGCGAGTTCCAGGCGGCCGGCGATTGGGACGCCTGCGTCGCCATGGGACGCGAGCAGGCCAAGGAAGGCAGCCACAGCCTCGACATCTGCACAGCCTTCGTCGGCCGCGACGAGATCGCCGACATGCACGAGGTCGTGAGCCGCATGCGCGGCGCCGCAGACGCACCGCTGGTGATCGATTCGACCGAGCTGCCGGTGCTGGAGTCCGCATTGAAGCTCTATGGCGGCAAGGGGATTTTGAACTCGATCAACTTCGAGGACGGCGAAGAGCCGGCCGAGGCACGCCTGAAGCTGGCCCGCGAATTCGGCGCGGCCGTTATTGCATTGACCATCGATGAAGAGGGCATGGCGAAGGACGTCGAGTCCAAGGTGCGGATCGCTAAACGGTTGCACGATTTCGCCCACGATCGTTTCGGCCTGCCGTCGGAAGACCTGATCATCGATCCGCTGACCTTCACCATCTGCACCGGCAACGAAGACGACCGGAAGCTCGGCCTCTGGACTTTGGAAGCGATTGAGCGGATTGCCAAGGAATTGCCGAAGTGCCAGATCGTGCTGGGCCTCAGCAACATTTCGTTCGGCCTCAATCCGGCGGCGCGGCACGTGCTGAACTCGGTGTTCCTCGATCACGCGATCCAGCGCGGACTGACCGCGGCGATCGTGCACATGTCGAAGATCATGCCGTTGCACAAGATTCCGGAAGAAGAAGCCAGGGTCGCCGAAGATCTGATCTTCGACCGCCGCCGCGATGGCTACGATCCGCTGCAAGCCTTCCTCGCCCTGTTCGAGGACCGCAAGGCCGCTAAGGTCGAGAAGGTGCGGCCTGAGACGGTCGAGGAGCGCCTGAAGCAGCGCATCATCGATGGCGATCGTCAGGGGCTGGAAGCCGACCTCGACGAGGCGATGGAGACCTATCCGCCGCTCGACATCGTCAACACCTTTCTCTTGGACGGTATGAAGGTGGTCGGCGAGCTGTTCGGCGCGGGCAAGATGCAACTGCCGTTCGTGCTTCAGTCGGCCGAGACCATGAAGGCGGCGGTCGCCTATCTGGAGCCGCATATGGAGCGGGTCGAGGGGCAGCAGAAGGGCACCATTGTCGTCGCCACGGTGAAGGGCGACGTGCACGACATCGGCAAGAACTTGGTCGACATCATCCTGACCAACAACGGCTACCGGGTGGTCAACCTCGGCATCAAGCAGCCGATCGCCAACATCCTGGAGGCGGCAGAAACCCACAAGGCGGACGCAATCGGCCTGTCCGGCCTGCTGGTCAAGTCGACGGCCATCATGCGCGAGAACCTGGAGGAGATGACCCGCCAGGAGCTCAACGTGCCAGTGCTGCTCGGCGGCGCGGCGCTGACCCGTAAGTATGTGGAGGAAGACTGCGTCGCGGCCTACGGCTCCGGCCGGGTCGCGTACGCCCGCGACGCGTTCGACGGGCTCGGCCTGATGGACAAGGTGATGGCCGGCGGCTTCGACGCGCATTTGTACGACGCGGCGAAGAAGCGCCGCGAGCGGCCGTCCAACCGCAAGAAGCTGGGCGAGGCGCGAGCGCCGAAGAATGGCCATGTCATAAGCCTGGACGAGATCCGGCTGAAGCGGGCCGAGCTTGCCAAGGGGATCGAGGTGCCGACGCCGCCGTTCTGGGGCGGCAAGCTGATCGAGCGGGTCGACCCGCGCGCGTTGATGCCGTACCTGAACGAAACCATGCTCTACCAGTTCCAGTGGGGCTTTCGGAAGGCCGGCAAGAGCCGCGCCGAATATCAGGAATGGGCCGAGAGCGAGGTGCGCCCGATCATGCACCGTATGGTCCAGACCTGCCTCGACGAAGACATCCTTCAGCCGCAGGCGGTCTACGGTTACTGGCAGGCGGCCGCCGACGGCAACGCACTGATCCTGTTCGAGGACGACGGCAAGACCGAGGCGGCGCGCTTCGACCTGCCGCGCCAGGGCAGCGGCGACGCCTACTGCATCGCCGATTATTTCCGCGACGTCTCGGACGGCGAGCGCGACGTGATCGGCCTACAGATCGTCACCATGGGCACCCGCGCCTCCGACGTCGCGCGCGACTGGTTCGAGTCGGACCGGTACCAGGACTACCTCTACCTGCACGGCCTGGGCGTCGAGATGGCCGAGGCGATGGCGGAATACGTGCACGGCCGCATCCGGGCCGAGCTCGGCTTCGGCCACGAGGACGCGCGCGATCTGAAGCAGTTGCTGAAGCAGGGCTACCGCGGCTCTCGCTACTCGTTCGGCTACCCGGCCTGTCCGACCTTGGAGGACCAGAAGCACCTGATCCGCCTGCTAAGCGCGGAGCGGATCGGCATCGAACTGGCCGAGGAGTTCCAACTGCATCCGGAGCAGTCGACCTCGGCGATCGTGGTGCACCACCCGAAGGCCAAGTACTTCTCAGTCTGACCGGGGGGTAGGGGGGGGGTTGCTTCCAAATCGGTGGAACGAGCCCACGCACCCGGCCTACCAGGGCAGGGACGTGCCGTCGTAATTGAAGAACCTGCCGGTGTCGGCAACCGTCAGTTTTTCGATGGCGGCGCGTATTGACGTCACGCTTTCATCGATTTCCAGCGCGGCGGAGGGGCCGCCCATGTCGGTGCGGACCCAGCCGGGGTGGAAGACGACGCAGGTGACGCCCTCAGGGCGCAGCTCGTTGGCGACGCAATCCATCACTATGTTCACCGCCGCCTTGGACGAACGGTAGGCGATCTGCGCGCCGGACTCGTTCTGCTCGATCGAGCCCATGCGGCTGGTGATGGTGACGATCCGCTTATGCTCGCTGGCCGCGACGTTGGCGGCGAAGGCCGCGGCGAGGCGGAGCGGCGCCATGCTGTTGGTGGCGAAGGTGTCGAGCCAGCCGTCGTAGTCCATGTCGGCCATGGTCTGCTGCTTCGGTCCATAGACGCCGGCGTTGTTGAGCAGCAGGTCGACCGGGGCGCCGCCCAGCGATTCGGCCAGGGCGGCGACGGCGGCGCCATCGGTGACCTCCAGCCCATGCACGGTGACGGTGCCGCCGGAGCTTTCGGCGAGCGCCGCCAGATCCACAGCTTTGTCGGGATTGCGGCAGCAGGCATGCACATTCCAGCCGTCGGCGGCGTACTGCCTGGCGAATTCGAGACCGAGCCCACGGTTGGCTCCGGTGATCACGGTTGTCGGCATGGTGAATCTCCTTTTTAGGCTCCGGCTTTATGCGCGGCCGTCGCCGCCAGCCTTCGATATAACGGCAGCAGCAGCGCCGGCAAGGTGTACATCGGCACCTGGGCCATGGCGAAGAAGATGACGGTGTCGAAGTCGGCCTTGTCGGCCAGCACCACCACCATCAGGCCCATGTTGCAGTTGCCGCTCATCAGCCCGACCGAGAGCGCGGTGCGCGGGCCGAGCCACCAGAACGCCGCCGCCCCGGCTACCTGCAGGCCGATATTGAACAGGAATCCCATGGCGGTGGCGAGCAGCACGTAGCCGGGCCGGACCGCCAGTTCCGCCGCGACGCCGTCCATGATGGCAATGGCGAACAGCACCATGAACAGGACGAACAGGCCGTCGAACGGCTGCGCCAGACGCTGGATGCGAGCGGGCCCAAGCAGCAGCCGGCCGACGCCGCCGATGGCGAAGGCGCCGACGACGAACAGCGCGAGGCGCAGCATGAAGTCGCCGACGGAAATGTCGATCTCCAGCCCAAGCAGGAGCAGCGCCAGCGGCGGCAGCACCAAGGGCAGCAGCCACATGGTGGCGACGGTGACGACCACGGCGACCGCCGCCTCCAATTTAAGGATCAGCGCCATGCCGGCGGCCGAGACGATCGGTGGCGCCGCCGCCATCAGCACGATGCCGGTGATCAAGGGTTCCGGCAGGGGAGTGGGTTTGAGCAGCAGCCAGGTCAGGATCGGCGAAGCGACGATCATCCAGCCTGAGAGTAGGCCAAGCAGCGGCAGGCGGCGGCCGTAATTGGCCATGTCCGCCCAGTCGATCCGCATCAGCGCGATGGCGAGCGGCAGGATGATGAAGGCCGGCAGCGCCGGCCGGACCAGCGCCGCCAGGTCGGGCAGCAACAACCCGATGCCGACGCCCGCCGCCAACAGCTTCGGCGCATGGGCGCCGAGCCAATTGAGGACGGCAAGCAACAGCGACATGGCGGACTCCCCCGAACGGCCCGGTTCGGCAGGGCCTTAGGGGCTTATACCGTTCGGATGCAGGGATTGTAAGGTGCCCACCGCAATGCAATGGCCGAGCCGGCGGGTTTGAGGGAAGCCGTTTACGTATCGAACTGTGACGCCGCACACTGGTGCCGGGTTTGGTCGTATGGGAATGTCAGCGGCTAATTAGGTTAGGGGACTTCGAGGATGAGTTTTCGATATATCCGTGTGGAAGCGTGTCGCGGAGTGGGGCGGTATTGCTTCAATCGGGCGCCGCGGAACGCTGTCGACTGGGACATGCTGGAGGAACTGACCCCGGCGTTCGAGACCCTGCGGGATCGGGACGATGTGAAGGTCATCGTCATCGCCAGCATGGTTGAACGGTATTTTAGCAGCGGGGCCGACATTTCGGCCTTTGCGGCGGTCCGAGACGAGCAGATGGTCGCCTGGATCGATCTGACGCAGCGTCTTGCAGCGCTTATTCGCGACTGTCCAAAGCCGGTGCTGGCGGCGATCAACGGCGTCGCCGTTGGCGGCGGTCTGGAAATGACGTTTCACGCCGACCTGCGGTTCGCCGCCTCGGACGCGCGGCTCGGCCAGCCGGAAATCAACATTGGGTTCATTCCACCGATCGCGGGGACGCAAGGGCTGGTGCGGCTGGTTGGGCGCAGCATGGCGTTCCGGCTGCTGTACGAGGGGACATTGATCGATGCAACCACGGCGAAGGAGATCGGACTGGTGGATTTCGTCGTTCCGCCGGAGAAGCTGGCCGACGAGGTCCAGGCCTATGGCGAGATGCTGGCGGCCAAGCCGGCCAATACCCTTGCGGCAATACGCCGGTGCCTGATCGATGGCGGCGCGACGTCGTTCGTGGAAGGCGCGCAAATCGAGCGGGAGCAGGCCGTTTCCCTGGCCGGGCATGCAAACTTCCGGGAGGGCGTTTCCGCGTTTCTGGAGAAGCGGGAGCCTGAGTGGACGTGAGTGATACCGGTCGGCTTGTCGTCGCGAGGCCCGCAGGGCCATGGCGATCTCGGGAAGGCGAAGCTCTGCTTTTCCAGATTGCTTCGCTCCGCTCGCAATGACATCGACGACTGGCCGGGACGACTGGCCGGCCTGTGACAGAACGCACTGATCGCCGCCTGGCGGCGTGGCACCGTCTATCCCGTTGATCCGTAATGGTCCTGACTTGACGGAGGTGCGTGCGTCGGGAATTCTTACACAGTGAGGCGGGTGGATGGACGCGACCGGTCGGGCCGGTGAGAAGTCCTTGAAAATCCGGGCAAATCGCGATCCGCTTTCGGCCTCGCATCATGGCATGGGTTGTGCAGTTGACGGTAGGGCGGCGGCCGCTTTGCGGGTGCCGAACCGGGTCTGCTGTCTGTTGCATCCCGGTAACACTGTTAAATCAAAGCGATAACCAATGTTCTTAACTTGCGTTGTCAGAAGCCGAATAATTGAGCAGAATCGTAGCCGAATCAATGTGTGTGATTCGCGGGACGTGAATCGGGCGACCGCGTCCCACCTGATAACCCATGCCCCTGTGACGGCTGAGAGAGATCGGTGCCGTGAAGATAGTGCTTGCAGCAGTCGGATGCCTGCTGGTCCTGGCCGGTTGTGCGGGACAGTCGGGCGACCGCAGATTGGTGAACCAGATGGGCAATATCGGCCTGAGCGCCAGCGAGACGGATCGCGGCGTCGTGGTCAACCTGCCCAACGTCTATTTCGAATACGACAGTGCGCGGCTGACCATCGATGCGCGGGAAAAACTGCGCGAGATGGCGAGCCTGCTGTCCCAGCAGGACGTGGCCGAGCGTGGCCTGGCGGTCGAAGGCCACACCGATTCCAAAGGCGAGGAAGACTACAACCAGCAACTGTCGGAGAAGCGGGCCAAGGCGGTCGCCCGCGAGCTGGTGTTCAACAAGATCCGCGCCGACCGCATTGTCGCGCGCGGCTTCGGCGAAGCGAAGCCGGTTGCGTCGAACGAGACGCCCGACGGATCCGACAATCCGGAAGGCCGTGCCCAGAACCGCCGCGTCGAGGTGGTGATCGGAGAGCTGACCCCGGTCAATCAGTAGGCGTCGGCACCATGACCCTGAAGCGGATGTGGACGGTGAGCCATGTATGAGACTTTCTTCGGATTTCGGGAAAAGCCGTTCTCATTGAGGCCGGATCCGCGGTTCTTCTATTCGAACGACGCGCTGTCGCGGACCTATGACGACCTGATCAAGGGCATTCGCGAGCGCAGTGGGCTGATGTCGCTGATCGGCGAACCGGGCAGCGGTAAGACCACCCTGTTGAAGCGCCTGATCGCCGATCTGGACCCCAGTATCGACCACGTCCTGATTCAGTCCTCCAGCCTTGGCTTCGAGGATTTCCTCAACTTCGTCTGCCAAAAGCTGGGCGTGCCGACGGCCGGCAGCGGCGAGGCGGACCGGCGGTTGGAACTGATCGCCTTTCTGGCGACGCAGCAGGCCAAAGGCCGGACCACCGTGCTGATGATCGACGAAGCGCAGAACCTGCGCGACGACACGCTGGCCGGCCTGCCCGGTTTGTTGGGCACCGGCACCGCCGGACGGCCGCCGTTGCCGGTGCTTCTTGTCGGGCAGCCGGAACTGGACGCAAAACTGGACGATCCGAAGGCGGGTGCGCTGCGCCAAGTCATCAAGGTAGCCGCACGGCTGAAGCGCTTAAGCGAGCCCGAGACCGGCGATTTCATCGAGGCGCGCCTGCAGACGGTGGGGTCGACGCGCGACGCGGCGTTCACGGAAGCGGCGGTCGCCGTGGTGGCGCGGCTGTCCGGCGGCAATCCGCGGCTGATCAATTCGATCTGCGAAAAGACCCTGCTGGCCGGATATGTGGAGACCGAGAAACCGGTCTCCGCCGAGACGACCGAAGCGGCGGCGGCGGAACTGAAGTTGACCCTGGGCCAGGGTCTGTCAGCCATGGAGCAGTTGGCGGAACCGTCGCAGGCGCCCAAGGAAGAGCCGCCGAAAGCCGGCGAGACCGTTCGTCCGGCATCCGGCGCGCAGGCGGCCGCGCCGTCCGAGGACCGGGAGAATCCCGCCCGCATCGCGGCCGCGGCCATTCGCCCATCGCCGAAGCAGCCCGGCGACGGGAAATGGGTCGGCGCCGAAAGCGCGCGGATCATACCGCCGGCGGCAAGTTGGTTGCCGGCTTCCGGCCGGCGGCGGCTGGCCTGGGCGGCCGGCGCCGGCAGTCTGGTGGTCCTGCTGGTCCTGCTGACCCTGCCGGCGTTCCAGTCGGATACGCCGGAAAGCGCCGATGCGGGCGATAGTGCGACGCCGAGCACCGTTGCCGACGCTTCGAAGCCGGTGGACGGTACCGCCGTCGCCTTGCTGGTCGCCGAGCGCAACCAACTGAGCGAGGCGCTTGAGAAGGCCGAGGCGGACCTGGAAGCGGCCGTGTCGGCGCGCGACTACCTGCGCGGGCGGCAGGCAATCCTGACCCAGGAACGCGACGACGTGGCCAAGCGCCGCGGCGAGCTGCAGGTCGAGGTGGCTGAACTGCGCCGCCGGCTGGGGCTGGCGGGATCGGCGGCAACATCGTCGGACGCCGACGCGCCGGCGACGGACGCGCCGAGGCCGGACCAGGCGGCGGCGTTGGAAGCGGCGCTTAAACAGATGGACGAGACCAACACGGCGCTGGCCGAAAGCGACGCGGCGCGCGACGCCCTGACGGCCGAGCGCGATGCGCTTCGGCAGGAACGCGATGCGCTGCTGGACGGTCACGACCGGCTGACCTTGCGCGTTGCCGACGGCGAGAACGAGCGGGCCGATCTGGTGGCGGCCGTCGCCAAGGCGGAAAGCGCCGCCGCCGCGATGCAGGCGGACCTGGCGGAGAAGACCGAGGTCATCGCGAGCCTCGAAGCGCGGGAAACCGAATGGACCGAGAAACTGGCGGCGATGACCGAAGCGGCCGAGACCGCGGCGGACGACAGCGAGGCCCTGCGGTCGCAACTGGCCGACCTGAACCGGGAATTGACCGAGAAGACGGCGACGATCGCCAGCCTGCAGGACAGGGAAAGCGGTTGGCAGACCAAGCTGGCGGCGGCCGAGGACGCGACCAAAGCGTCCGACGAAACGGGCGAGGCGCTGCGCGAGGAACTGGCCGGCCTGCAGGACGAACTGGACAAGACGACCGAGACCGTCGCCGATTTGCGAACCCGCGAGGGCGAGCTGAAAGCCAAACTCGCCGAGGCCGAGGGCGCGGCGGAAGCGTCCGGCGAGGACGGCGCGGCGTTGCGAAAGCAGCTTGCCGAGTTGCAGGCGGTACTGGACAGCCGGACCGCGGCCGTGGCCGGCTTGCAGACGCGAGAGACCGACCTCAAAGCCAGGCTTGCCGAGGTGGAAGCCGCGGCAAAGGCGTTCGAGGGCGACGGCAAGGCGCTGAGCGCCGAGGTGGCGTCGCTTAAGATTGCGCTGGAAGAAAAGACGGCCGATGTCGCGCAATTGAGCGAGCGCGACGGCAAAAGGCAGGCGGAACTCGACGCAGCGATCGAAAAGGCCGAAGCCGACCGGCGCGCAATAGCGAAACTGCGCGCCGACGTTGAGATTGCCAAGCGCGAACTGGCGATGTCGCAAGCAGCGCATGACGATGCGCGGCAATCGATTGCCGCGTTGGAAGCCGACCGCAGCGCGTTGCGCGACGAGATCAGGCGTGGCGCCAACCGGGCGCTGGCCGCGGCAGCCGCGGACTCCGACGCGAAACTGGACGACCTGCGCGCCGAATTGCAGAAAGCCAACGCCGCGCGGGACGAGGCACGCGCGACAATCGCGGCCCTGGAAGCGGAACGCGACGCGCTTGCCGGGCAGGTCGCGGCCTACGAAGCGCAACCGGCCGACGACAACCGGCTTGTCGCCGCGGCGGGCGGGAACGCCGACGCCGACAACGCCGCGCCGACGCAGGCCGTCGCGGTGGCCGAGCCGGACAAGGCCGAGAAGCCGCAAGTCGCACCGGCCGCGAAACCCGATCCCGTCGACGGCCTGCTTCAACTGGCGAAGCGCCTGGCCGAGGCGGACAAGCTAACGCTGCCGCCGGGCGGGAGCGCGGTTGAAACCTATCAGAAGGTCCTGGCCATCGAGCCCGATAACAGCGTCGCGCTGGACGGGATCGAAGACATCAAGCAGCGCTACGCCGGCTGGGCGGCGGAGAGCGAGCTGGAAGGCGACTGGACCGCCGCGCAACGCTTCTACCGGCGGGTGCTTCGGTTCGATCCGGATGACGAGCGGTTCGCCAAAGCCCTGAAAAATGCACAGGACGCCGCCTCGCAGAAGGTGGCCCGTGCCGCCAGCCGAAGCGCCGTGCCGAGGGCCAGGCCGACGGACCGGGGCACCGCCGACCCGGCGGACGACCAGCTTCTGGTAACGACCGTGGCGCCGTCCGACGTGCCGCTGCCGGAAACCCTGTCGATCCGGTCGACGGTGCAGGAGGTCGGAGAGGACGGCCGCACGCCGCTGGAACTGGCGGTTGCCGAGGGGCAGCTCGCGCTTGCCTACGTGCTGTTGCAGGAAGGGGCGGACCCGAACGCCCCCGGCCAGGCCGGCAAGACACCGCTGATGCTGGCGGCCGACGGCGGCCATACCGAACTGGTCGACGCCCTGCTGGAAAGCGGCGCCGACGTGGAAACCGCCAACAATGCCGGCGAGACAGCCTTGATGTATGCGGCCTGGACCGGCCGTGTCGACATCGCGCGCACACTGGTCGACGCCGGTGCGTCGATCGACGCCACCAACGACGATGGCTGGACGCCGCTGATCTACGCGGCGATCAACGGCCGCAGCGAGGTGGTGGCGATGCTGCTGCAGCGTGGCGCGTCGATCGATGCCCATAACCAGGACGGCGAAACGGCGCTGACCGCGGCGGCCTGGAACGGCCACGCGGCGACGATCGACCTGCTGCTGGCGGCGGGCGCGTCGGTCGACGCGGAGAATCGCGACGGCTGGACGGCGCTGATGAACGCCGCCTGGAACGGCCATCCGCTGATCGTCCAGCGCCTGCTGGAACGGGGCGCCGACCAGAGGAACCGCAGCAACGGCGGCACCACGGCGCTGAGCGCGGCGATCGACCAGGGCCATTTGAACATCGTGGAGATCCTGCGCCGCGCCGGCGGGTGAGGGATTCCTCTGTTTGGGCCTAGCCGACCCGCTCCCCCGTCCCAACCACCCGTACAGGGTACCCTCATGGGTGGTTGGGACGGGGGAGCGGGCCGGCTAGGCCCAAACAGAGGAATCCGTTCAGACGGCAAAGCCTCTCGCCAGACTCATCCCGACGCCCGGCTCTTCCGGTAGTGGCGTTTCGCCTTGGTTCGGTTGCCGCAAGTGCGCATGTCGCACCAGCGGCGTCGGCCGTTGCGGCTTGAGTCCACGAACAGCCAGCCGCAATCGTCGCCCGGGCAATAGCGAATGCGCTTTGGGTCGCATTCTGTCAGCAATGTGCCGGCGGCGCGGATAATCGGCCATAGCATGCTGTCGAGCGCGTCGGTGTCGTCGCGCCAGGTCCATGCGAAACCGCTTCCGGCGTGGGCGAGCCTGAGGTTCGGCAGGGCGTTCCGCAGGGCTTCGTTCAGAGCGGCGATGGCGTCTTCAGGCGGGTGACGGCGGGCGGCAGTGGCGGAAAAGACAGCGAAGACCGTCTCGCGCAAATCGATGGCGCGGTCGAGGGTTTCGACCGCCTCGTCCGGGCGGCTGTCGGCGAGACGACCGAGCCTTCGGGCTTCCGCCTTGGAGATAAGGCCGGCGGCCCGCGACCAGGCGACGAGATCGGCATAAGTCTTTATCCCGTCGGTCAGCGGCACGCCGTCAGTCCGGCCGGCCGCGGTATTGGCGAAGTCCAGCGAGACGTCGCCGCCGACAAAGTTTCCCTCCGACCACCGATTGTCTTCGTCTGCCATGGCCGGGAATGTGACCGCTGCGGCATACGCGGTCAATTGCGTGCTTTGACACGCGCCCGGGCCGCGAGCGCCGCGCCGCCGGTGATCAGCAGGCAGGCGATGGCGACCGTCCAGGTCGGTTCGGCGCGGCCGAAGGCGATCAGCAGCAGGGTGGAGATGAGCGGGGCGGCGTAGGCAAGCGCGCCGAGCACCTGCAGGTCGCCGTGCTTGGTGGCGTGGTCCCAGGCGAAAAACGCGGCGCCGACCGGGCCGAGGCCGAGCGCCAAGGCGGCGAGGCCCTGCCATGCCGTTGGCGTCACCGTGGTTTCGAACGCCAGATGGCAGGCGAGGCCGAGCAGCGCCACACCGCCGCAGAAACCGGTGACCGCGTCGGTGGGCACGGCGGCGAAACGGCGGTTCAACACCGAATAGCCGGACCAGGTGAGCGCGCAGGCGAAAGCCGCGAGATAGCCGTGGAGAAAGGCAGGGTCGACTGTGAAACCGCCGCCCCGGCCGATCAGCAGAACCGCGCCGCCGAAGCCGAACGCGGCGCCGGCCACGTGCGCGGCGCGAAGCCGTTCGCCCGGCAGCAGGGCGGAGAAAAGCACGATCAGCAACGGCCAGAGATAGGCGATCAGGCTGGCTTCGACCGCCGGCGCGTTGTCGAGGGCGAAGAAGTAGAAGGCGTGGTAGCCGAACAGGCCGGCGACGCCGAGCAGCCAGACCGCCGGCGGCTGACACAGGACACGGAAGGCGCTGACGCCGCGCCGGGCGATCAGGCCGAGGCCGAGCAGGAAGGCGACAGCGAAAGTCATCGCCAGAAGCTGGAACGGCGGCAGACCCGCGGCGCCGGTGGTGAACAGCGCGAGCAAAGCCCAAAGCAGGATGGCGACGCCGCCGATCAGGGTGGCGCGGAACGAGCCGGTCACGGTCGAAACCTCGGATAAAACCAATCAGGGAGAGGTAACGCCGATTGCCGGCCGGGGCTTGTCTGGGACTCCGGGATTCTTGACCAGGACTATGAAAGTCGGCGACGGTCCTTGCGGTAACGGGCGGGCGTGATGCCGCGGCGTTTGCGTAAGGCGCGGGTCAGCGCGCTTTGGTCGGCGTAGCCAGTGCGGAGCGCGATCTCGGCGATGCCACAATCGGTGCCGGCGAGCAGCGCCTGGGCGTCGTCGAGGCGGAGGCCGGCGACATAGTCCTGCGGCGTCCTGCCGGTCGCGGTGCGGAACCGGTCGTACAGGCTGCTTTCGCTTATAGCAGCGGCGCGGGCGATGTCGCCGACGGCGATCGGCCGACGGTAGTTGGCATGGATGAAGCGAAGCGCGCGGTCGATCCGCGTGTCGCGCCCGGCGCCGGTCCGGCCGTTGAGCGTTGCAAGCAGCAGGTCGCTGTGGCGGGCGGTAGCGACGCCGCCGGCGGTCTCGTGCGCCAGGAAACGGACGAGGTGGTGCAGACCCTGGTCCACGGGGAAAAATGGCCGTGTCGCGGCGTCGCGCCAGAGACGGTCGGCCGGGGCGTCGACATCGACGATCAGGCAGCGATTGTCGCCGACGCCGCGATAACCGTGCCGTTCGCCGGCGGCGACCAGCGCCCCCGCGCCGGCGCCGACACGCCCGGCGCTGTCGCCGACTTCCAGGTCGAGCGCACCCTCCACCGCCAGGATGATCTGGTGGTGCGCATGGCTGTGCGCGCGATGCCGGCCGCCGTAGCTGCGGAGCGATAGGGCTGTCGTGTCAGTCATAACAGGTGTTCTGTAGTGCTTGACGGTCGCGGTTTCAAGTTCCAGGCTGGCGATCGACTTGGCGCCCGGCGATTTGGCCTGGGGTTACGCTTTCTCCGCGCTGGCCGCAGGCGGCGTACTGGCGACGCTCTGCGCGATGATGCTGCGGCGCTAGGTTCCGTTGACCGCGCGATGCAGCGCGGCGCGCGCCAGCAGACGGGTGGAATCGAGCGTCGGCAGCGGAGAATTGTCGTCGTTGACGATCAGCGGGTGCTCGGTACAGCCGAGGATCACCGCATCGCAGCCGGCCTGCTTCAGCCGGCCGATGACTTTCAGGAAGTAGTCGGTCGCGTCGGGTTTGAACACGCCGTAGACCAGCTCATCCATGGTGATGCGGTTGATCTCGTCGCGCTCGGCCGGTTCGGGGCGGCGGTATTCCAGGCCGCGCGCCGTCAGCTTTTCCGGATAGACCTCGCTGTCGACCAGCCATTTCGTTCCCATCAGGGCGAGACGCTTGAAGCCGCGGTCGGCGGCCTCGGCCGTCACGACCTCGGCGATATGCAGCCATGGCAGCGGCGAACGGGGTTCCACGTAACCGAACGCCTGATGGATGGTGTTGTCGGGACAAATCAGGAAATCGGCGCCGACCGCCGCAAGCTTCTGCGCGGATGCCAGCATCAGGTCGCCGACGCCCTCCATGTCGCCCCGGTCGAGGCAGGCGACATACTCCGAGAGCGGCGGGGTATGCATCGTGATTTCGGGATGGCCGTGCGGCCCGAGCAGCTTTGCGCCTTCCGTACAGATCGTCCGGTAACAAAGCGACGCGCCTTCCGACGAACAAACGACGATGCCGATATGCTTGGTCATTCCGGGTGAGACAGTAATCGCGGCCTCCGCGCGGTTCAAGGGATCGGCGGGTCTGCGGCGTCGCCACCGCGGTCTACGGCTCCGCCGCATACCTGGAAACGGGGCCGCCGCCGGACGATCTTGCCCAGCATGTTTGGGCCGTCGCGGACGACAGTTTGACGAACCTGGCCTCGACGCGGTGGTTGCGGGCGACGCTGAACAACCGCGGCGGATGGGCGGGGTGTTTGAGGGGCGGTCCGCTACGACCGAATGACCATGGGCCGGGGGCGAGGGAGCGGCTTTTGTTTCACCCGTTTGGGATGGATGAAGCCGAGGGCGCTGTAGACGTGGCTGCCCCAGGTGTTGCCCGGGGTGTACCAGACGCGGATCTTGGACCAGTCGTTGTTGCGCGAGACGTCGAGGACCGGCACGTCGTGGTGGATGCGGCCGCGGTTCAGCCAGTTGGCGTGGGTGACCAGGATCTCGCGCGGCGACAGTGTGGCGGTGACCACTGATATGTGGCCGCCGCGGATGCGCTTGGTACGTTTCAGGGCCAGCACCGAACCGACCGCTGGCGTCGCGTCGCGTCGGTAGCGGCTGCCGGCCTGGCGCCACCATGTCCAGGCGTTGCCGTAGATCTCGATACCGGAGACGCGGCGCGCGTAAGGCACGCATTCCAGGTGGCGGCCAGCGGACACGATGCTGGGTTTCGGCGCGCGGGTGAAGCCGGAGGTCGCCGTCGACCGGTCCGCGCCGCCGGCGACCACCGGAGCCGGCGGACGGCCGTCGCCGGCACAGCCGGCCAGCAGGGCGGTCAGCAGCAGAGCGGTGGCAAAGCCGCGCATGGCGTTTCGGCCGGCGTCAGCCGCCGTGGCCGAACAGGCGGGACAAAACGCCGCCGGAGCGGCGCTTCTGGACATACTTCTGGTGATAGTCCTCGGCCGGGTAGTAGGTGCCGGCCGGCGAGATCTCGGTGACGACATCGCCCATGAAGCGGCCGGATTGCTGTGCCCGCTGCTTGGCCTCCCGGGCGGCCGCTTCCTGCTCCGCATCGTGGAAGAAGATGGCCGACCGGTACTGGGTGCCGATATCGGGGCCCTGACGGTTCAGGGTGGTCGGGTCGTGGATCTCGAAGAACACGTCGAGAAGCTGGTCGTAGGACACCTTGGCGGGATCGAAGTCGATTTCGACCGCCTCGGCATGGCCGGTCTGGCCGGTGCAGACCATTTCGTAGGTCGGATTATCGGTGACGCCGCCGGTATAGCCGACCGACGTCTCGGTGACGCCGTCGACCTCGGAAAAGGTCTGCTCGACGCCCCAGAAGCAGCCCGCCGCGAATGTTGCCTTTGCCATCTGCAAATCTCCTGCGTTGCTTAAGCGTCAATCTAGGCCGCCCGGCGGCCCCGGCCAAGTCAAAGGACCGTCAGGTGCCGCGCATCTTCAGTTTCATGCCGACGATCTGATAGATGTCGAGGCCCGTGACGGCCGCGATTTCGGCGAACGGGATCGAGGTTTCGTTGAGCAGCACGCGGGCGTGGCTGTAGGGATTGCGTTTCGCGCCGCTGCGCCAGACGCGTCTGGCCGGCTGCGGCTTGGGCTGCCGTTCGTCCGCGTCCAGGCCGCGCGCACGGGCCGCGCGCAGCGAGGCGTCGCGGCGCGCTTTCTCGGCCAGCAACTCGGCCTCGGACAAATGAAAGAAGAAGCCCGCGGCGGACTTCGCATCTCGACGCGGGCGCGGCGGCGGTGGCGGCGCTTCGGCGCGCGGCGTTTCTTCGAAGCCGAGACGCGCCGCTTCGTCCAGCGACATGCCGTGCTTGTCCGCGAGTCGGCGCGCAGCCGCCAGCGAGTTCGCCCTTTCACCGGCAAACGGGCTTTCTGCCGCGAGTTTCAGCAGGTTGTGAAACCGCTGACGCATCGCCTCGCTGAAAGGTCTGCGAATGGGTTACTCCCGATCTACTTCACCACGTCGAATCCGAGCGCCGCAGTCTAGCGTTTCCGACCGGAAATTTTAAGCGGCGTAGGCCTAAACGGCCGTTAAATCGGCAAACGCCGGCCCGTTAAGGTTAGCTAGTTGCTAACGGGCGCTTCGGCAAGACGGCGAACCTCCGCCGCGACCCGCTCCGGCTCGGCGATACCGAAAAAGCCGATGGAAACCATGTTCCGCTGGGAGTTGGAGTGGGGGATCATCGCCTTGTCTTCCTTGCGGAAGACCACGTCGCCGAGACCGCTGCGCCGGATCTTCACTTCCAACGTGGTGAAATCGTCCGGGCCGTAGCCGCGCATGCGGGCCGGCCACGCGTCGCAGAGGATCAGCGCGCGTTTGTCGGTGAGCGCATAGGTCGTGCGCCCGGCGCGCAGGTAGGCGATGGCGGGCCATAGCAGGAGGGCCAATCCGGCGAGGATGGACGGCAGCGCGACGAACGGATTGAGCGGACCCGCCGCGGCGGCGGCGTTCATCCAGGCGGCGAAGAAGACCAGGACGACCAAGCCGAAGGCGGCAAAGGGCAGGCGCCGACGCGCCATGCGCAGGGGGTTTGCCGCCGCAGCCCAGACCAGCCGCTCGCCGGGCCTAAGCGCGGCTGTGACTCGAGCGGCGGTGTCGTCGCGCACAACTATTATGCCTTCGAGACGATTGCGGAAGCCTGCGCCGAACGTTCTTCCAAGCGCCGGCAGTTTGAGTAGAACACTAAACCAGGGATGTCTTGTCTCCTCGCAGACGCAACGGGGGTACTAGCCAAACTATATCGCGTCGGTTCACGCAGCGCTCGCATAGTTGGCAAGCAGTAGCATAGGGCCGATGGTCTTGAAGCTATGCTCGCAGTAACCAATTCGATCCATGCGTTCGAATAGTACCTGGTTGCCAAGAGGCCACGTGGCTTGAGCGGACACGACCAATGCAGTCTTGGTCCTCAGATCCACTTTTTCACGGTGTTTGGGAGGCGGTGTAGCCACTTCGATATGGCGAGAAGTTATCTGAATCATGACAATGTTACTCGAAATATCATTTCAAGTGATGTGAGCAAGAGGTCGGTCAACGTTTATGCCCACAAAAAAGAGCCCAATCCGTCTTGATGAACCTTGTCCATGTCAAAGCGGCAAAAAGTACAAAGATTGTTGCGCGGGAAAGAAGTTTCGCTGGATGAGGGATGAGGCTGGTGAAGTTTACATAGAGGCGCCGATACTAGAGCCTACCTATGACGTACTAGAGCGCCAATTGTCCGAATTTAAAGGCATTTTTGGCCGAAAGCCTGGAAAAAATGACAAGGTATTTGTTCAGCAATATCTGTATTCAGAGGAGGATTTTGATGATGAGGTTTATAGTTCAGCGAGTGAAGCAGGCGTAGACCCGAGAGTTATTTATGCAACTCTGAGAACAGGTCGCTTTGTCACTGATGAAAATTTGGGCTTTATACCAGATTCTGAAATTCTCGAATGGAAGGCGGCAATCCGGGAATATGATGAACTTATAGAAGATGGTAAGGATCCGTTCCTCGTTTTGCGCGATTTAACTCCAGATATACAAGATGCGTACCGAGAGTTGATTCTTGATACTTATGCTTCCATCGTCCATTTTGGAAGTTTTCTAGAAAATATACCAAGAAATAGAAGAATTTCAGAAGCATCATTTTTTCAGTATTACTGTGCTGCGCGAAGTTTGGATACGCTTCGAACGATTTACAGATTGCATACATCGCGGTACGCGGATGATGTTTTCATCCTGGTTCGATCATTATATGAAAATTATCTTCGGATAATGTTTGTGAGGCAGCATCCTGAAAAGAGTCTTGACTTCTTTGCTATGTATGGTGTCGCTCTTGGAACACATGAATACGAGAAACGCAAGAATGGAAAAATTAATCGACGTGTAATTGTCGAAAAAGAATCAGGTCGCCGATTCGAAGGACATATTTCCAATAGACGAATGGCAGAATCGAGCGACCTTGGTCTAGATGTCGAATTTTATGATCAGATATACGACTTTTTTTCGACTTACGCTCACCCGGATATGTCAAGAATACGCCAATTTTTCGATCCTGATGGCGGGTTCAAAACACACCCTGTCTCGGAGCCGTTCCTTAACCTCCAACTTGTTTCGTTGGTTTGCGCCCTGACTTTCGATGAGCTCCGTTTGACAGACCACGTGCTTAAGCGCACGCGCAGGGACCTTCTTTTCATCGCGCTTCGCCTTAAGGAAAGACTTTTGGGCGTGTACAGACTAGTTAGGCAGAGGCAACCAAATTTAGGGTTCGGAGAACTTATAGAAGAAAGAACCAAGCTTATCGGGATTCGCTCTCTTTAGATTGCTCTAATACTCTTTTGGCGGCTTATTGAACCACGGTATTGCTCACTCAGCCGCCTGTTTCGCATCAGCCGGTTGGCCGAAGCCACCGCCCGAGGGCGTCGAGATGACGAAGACGTCGCCGGCAGCCATCTCGGTCTGGTCGCGGCCCTCCATGGTGTCGGTGCTGCCGTCGGTGCGCTCGACCCAGTTGCGGCCGACCTCGCCCGGCTCGCCGCCTTCCAGGCCGAATGGCGGCACCGTGCGGTGGCTGGACAGCACGGAAGCGGTCATCGGCTCCAGGAAGCGGATGCGGCGGAGCGTGCCGTCGCCGCCGCGGTGGCGGCCGCCACCGCCGGAACCGGCCCGGACCTCGAAGCTTTCGAGCAGCACGGGGAAGCGCCATTCCAGGATCTCGGGATCGGTCAGCCGCGAGTTGGTCATGTGGGTGTGCACCGCGGAGGTGCCGTCCCATTCAGGTCCCGCGCCGGCGCCGCCGCAGATGGTCTCGTAGTACTGATAGGTATCGTTGCCGAAAGTGAAGTTGTTCATGGTGCCCTGCGCCGCCGCCTGCACGCCGAGCGCGCCGAACAGGGTGTCGGTGATGCATTGCGAGGTCTCGACATTGCCGGCGACAACGGCGGCCGGGTATTTCGGGTTGAGCATCGAGCCTTCCGGCACGATCAGCTCGATCGGCTTGAGGCAACCGGAGTTGAGCGGGATGTCGCCATCGACCAGGCAGCGGAAGACGTAAAGCACGGCGGCGCGGCTTACCGCGGTCGGCGCGTTGTAGTTGAGCGGGTGCTGCGGCGACGAGCCGGTGAAGTCGATCTTGGCCGAGCGCGACTCGTGGTCGATGGTGACCGTGACTTCCAGGCGGCTGCCGTCGTCAAGCGGATAGACGAAGTGGCCGTCTTTGAGCACATCGATCACGCGGCGGACGGATTCCTCGGCATTGTCCTGGACGTGGCGCATATAGGCCTGGACCGCGTCGAGGCCGAACTGGTCGACCATGCGCCGCAGCTCCTGCACGCCCTTCTCGCAGGCGGCGATCTGCGCCTTGAGGTCGAGGATGTTCTGGTCCGGGTTGCGCGAGGGATATTTTCCGGACGACAGGATCTCGCGGATTTCCGCTTCCAGGAAACGCCCACGGTCAACCAGCTTGACGTTGTCGAGCAGCACGCCTTCCTCGTCCACGGTCTTGCTGTCCGGCGGCATCGAGCCGGGCGTTGTGCCGCCGACGTCGGCGTGATGGCCACGCGAGGCGACATAGAACTGGATCTCCTGCTCGTGGCCCGAGCCGGGCAGGCCGAAGACCGGGGTGATCACCGTGATGTCCGGCAAATGCGTGCCGCCGTTGTAGGGCGCGTTCAGGACGAAGACGTCGCCGGCGGCCATGTTGCCCCGGTTCTCGCGGATCACCGTCTTGATGCTTTCGTCCATCGAGCCGAGGTGCACCGGCATGTGCGGCGCGTTGGCGATCAGCTCGCCGTCCTGGTCGAACACCGCGCAGGAGAAGTCGAGCCGTTCCTTGATGTTCACCGAGTAGGCGGTCTTCTCCAGCACCAGGCCCATCTGTTCGGCGATATTCATGAACAGGTTGTTGAAGATCTCCAGCATCACCGGGTCGACATCGGTGCCGATCGCCTTTTGCAGCTCCAGCGGCACCACGCGGGTGAGCAGCAGATGCAGGCGGTCGGTGAGTTCGGCCTGCCAGCCGGGCTCGACCAGGGTGGTGCCGGTCGGCTCTACGATCATGGCCGGGCCGGAGACCTGGTCGCCGGGTTTCAGGTCGTCGCGGTAGATCACCGGCGTGTCCCGGTACTCGCCGACCATGTGCACGGGGCGGCGGTCGCGCGGGTCGACGCGATCCAGGCCGGCGGCGGGATCGGCGGGGAAGACCGGGTCCTCCGGGGTGTCGGCGGCGCCGATCACCTCGGCCTGGGCGGTCTCGACGATGATCTGCTTCTCCGGCGAGAAGAAGCCGTATTGCTGCTTATGCGCCTCCTCGAACGCGGCCTGGATGCCGGCGCGGTCGGCGTAGTCGACCACCAGCGACGAATCCGAGCCAGTATAGCGGACATGCACCTTGCGCAGCACCTTGATGCGGGAATCGGGCACGCCCTGGGCGCGCATCTCTGTTGTTGCCTCCGCGGCGAGGTCGTCAAGAACGCCGGCGATCTCCGCCATGTTGCCGTCGGCCAGTTCGGTCTCGACGGTGCGTTCGCGCATCACCCGCATGTCGGCGAGGCCCATACCGTAGGCCGAGAGAACGCCGGCATAGGGGTGCAGCAGCACGCGGGTCATGCCGAGCTTGTCGGCGACCAGACAGGCGTGCTGACCGCCGGCGCCGCCGAAACAGGCGAGCACGTAGCGCGACACATCGTAGCCGCGCTGCACGGAGATCTTCTTGATCGCGTTGGCCATGTTCTCGACCGCGATCTCCAGGAAGCCGGCGGCGACTTCCTCCGGGCTGCGGTTGTCGCCGGTGGCGGCGTGGATTTCCGCGGCGAGGTCGGCGAACTTGGCTTTGACCACATCGGCGTCCATCGGCTGGTCGGCGTTCGGGCCGAACACGTGCGGGAAATGCTCCGGCTGCAGTTTGCCGAGCATGACGTTGCAATCGGTAACGGTGAGCGGCCCGCCCTTGCGGTAGCAGGCGGGGCCGGGATTGGCGCCGGCGGAATCCGGGCCGACGCGGTAGCGGGCCCCGTCGAAATGCAGGATCGAGCCGCCGCCGGCGGCGACGGTATGGATCAGCATCATCGGCGCGCGCATGCGCACGCCGGCGACCAGGGTTTCGAACGCGCGCTCGTACTCGCCGTTGAAGTGGGAGACGTCGGTCGAGGTGCCGCCCATGTCGAAGCCGATGACCTCATCGAAGCCGGCCATGGCCGCGGTCTTGACCATGCCGACCACGCCGCCGGCCGGGCCGGACAGGATGGCGTCCTTGCCCTGGAAAAACTTGGCGTCGGTGAGCCCGCCGTTCGACTGCATGAACATCAGCCGCGTGTCGCCCAATTCGGCAGCGACGCGGTCGACGTAGCGGCGCAGGATCGGCGACAGGTAGGCGTCGACCACGGTGGTGTCGCCGCGGCTGACCAGCTTGATCAGCGGACTGGTGCGGTGGCTGACGGAGACCTGGGTGAAGCCCATCTCGCGCGCCAGGTCGGCGACCCGGCGTTCGTGGTCGGGAAAGCGGTAGCCGTGCATGAAGACGATAGCGGCGGAGCGGATGCCGGCGTCGAAGGCTTCCTGCAAACCGGCGCGCGCGTCTGCCAGATCGACAGGCTCCAACTCCTCGCCGTGGGCCGACATGCGGCCGCCGACTTCGACCACACGCTCGTAGAGCATCTCCGGCAGGTCGATCTTCAGGTCGAACAGGCGCGGTCGGGCCTGGTAGCCGATGCGAAGCGAGTCTCGGAAGCCGCGCGTGACGACGAGGACGGCGCGTTCGCCCTTGCGTTCCAGCAGGGCGTTGGTCGCGACGGTGGTGCCCATCTTCACGGAATCGACGTCGGCGGCCGGAATCGGCTCGCCCGTGGCGACGCCCATCAGGTTGCGGATGCCCTGCAAGGCGGCGTCTTTATATTGTTCGGGGTTCTCCGAGAGCAGCTTATGGGTGGTGACCGAGCCGTCCGGCCGGCGCGCCACGACATCCGTGAAGGTGCCGCCCCGGTCGATCCAGAACTGCCATTTGCCGGTGTCGGTCACTTGTGCGGCGTCGGTCATCGCCACGCTCCCTGTTCTTCGTCCTGCGCGGATACTTGTTTGAAAGCGCTTTTAGCCGATCTGCCGTGGGGAGTCGATTTGCCGCGGGCCGTTCCGTCCACTAGGGTGGTTCCGTAATTGTGATTGTTATGAGTATAATTCGGTCATGGCGAGATCCACCAAGCTCATAACCGCCGCCTACATCATGGCGTTCGTGGCCTCGAAGGCGCCGCGGCGCCTGAATACGGACCTCGTGGCCAAGATGGTGAAGGCGCATCCGACCCGGGTCCGCCACATCACATCCACGCTTACCAAGGCGGGGCTGCTGAAGTCCTACCGGGGGGCGAGCGGCGGGCTTACCATCGCCCGGCCGGGCGAGGAGATCACGCTGTTGGACATCTACGACGCGATCCAGGAAGGGCCGATGCTGACGCCGGGCGAGCACGACCCGTTCTCGGAATGGGCCAGCCACTGCCTGGTCCGGCCGACCTTTCAGGGCATCTATGCGGGCGTCGAAAACGATATGCGGGCGAGACTGGCGGATGTGCGGCTGACGGACCTGTACAGGCCCTGGCACGACGACACGCTGCCGACAGCGGCGGAGTCCTGACCGGGGCCGGTTGACAAGGCATCGGAGGCAGCGCAATTATTAATGTGACGATCACAATCACAAAAACGATAGACCGATAACGGTCTCTACAGCCGGGGATCGGGGAAGGGGGAAACGACGATGGCGAGTGTATTCGAGGTACGGCAGGGACGGAGCGTCGGCGGCGAGCGGGTCGCGGTGCGTTTGTTATGGGCGGTCTTTGCGGGCCTCTGCGTCTTCTATAGCGTCTTCGCGTTCAATTACTTCATCAGCTTCGCGACCGAGCAACCGATCTGGTGGAATCACTTCATGGCGGCTTTGCTGTCCGAGCAATACGCCTTCGGGCCCGGGTCCGTGCATGCGGACCAGGCTGCGCCCTATTCGGCGGGGCTGCTATTCCTGCTGGTGCACACCACCATGGGCGCGGTCTGTCTGGCCATCGGGCCGTTCCAGTTCTCGAGCCGGATCCGACAGCGCTATCCGGCCTATCACCGCGCCGCCGGCAAGGTGTACCTGACCTCGGTGACGCTCAGCATGGTCGCCGGCCTGGCGTATCTATCGCAGACGCCGGCGGCGGACGTGTTCTCCGGCGCGCCGTTCGCGATCGGGCTCTGGGGTCTGGATTTCATGGTGCTGCTGACCGCCTACCTGGCCTATACGGCGATCCGTAAGCGGGACGTGGTCAGGCACCAGGCGTGGATGGCGTTCAACCTGTCGCTGATTTTCGCGACGCCGATGCTGCGCATCTTCTGGCTGGTGTTCGGCTGGACCTTGCCGTCGTTCAATCAGGCGGAGGCGAATATCGGGGTGATGACCTATCTGCTGCCGTTCTGCCTGCTGGGCGGCATGATCTGGTTCTCCTTACAGCATGGCGGCCGGAAAGCGGCGTCATGACGGACCGGCAGGCGACGGTCGGCGCGCCGACCGACTTGCTCTACAAGGCAGGCTTGGCGGTCGGCATGGTCACGGCGCTGGCGGTGGTCAACCAGTATGTCCTGCGCTTCCTGATCGACAGCAACCTGTTCGCGGCGCTGACACCGGCGGGCATTGCGGAGAACGACGCGATGGCCTTCTCCGCAGCGCCGCATTGGTTCGTGCTCTACGCGGCTGCCGCGGCGCTGGCGGTGCTATCCGGCCCGGCGGCGGTGCGCGCGTCGATCCTGGGGCAACGGGGGCCGGCATCCGTGATTTTTCCCGCCGCCAGCGTAGCGGCCGCCGTGCTGGGCGCCGTTGTGGCCTTTGCGCTGGGTCCAGGCAGCGTCGGCGGCACCGACCTGCTGTTCTACTGGTCGGGCCTCGCCTATGTCTGGCTGGTCGCCGTCGGTGTGTCGGTTTGGGCAACGTTGACGGGGCGCCGCGTGGTTGCCCGGGATTGGCTGATCCACAGCTACGGGCTGGCCTGTCTGCCGATTACGATCTATCCGATGATTCCGTTCTGGGCCTGGGCGATGGACATGTCGATCGGCGGGGCGACGTCGACGTCGGTTACCCTGGCGTTTGCCGGGCATTTTCTGGTGAGTTTCTACGTGACGGTGCAGATCTTGGGCCGGCGCCTGTAAGCCTCAGGAAAGCCAGCGTTTGCGGCGGCGGTAGTGTTTGACGTCGCGGTAGGATTTGCGGTGTCCGACTTCGGTGAGGCCGAGATAGAACTCCTTGACGTCGGCGTTGTCGCGTAGCTGGTCGGCCGGCCCTTCCAGGACGATGGAGCCGTTCTCGATGACGTAGCCGTGGTCGGCGAGGCCGAGCGCCAGGGTCGCGTTCTGTTCGACCAGCAGGACCGTCAGGCCGTACTCGTCGCGCAGGCGGCGGACGATGTCGAAGATCTCCTCCACCACCATCGGCGCCAGGCCGAGCGACGGCTCGTCGAGCAGCACGACCTTCGGGTCCGACATCAGCGCGCGGCCGATCACCAACATCTGCTGCTCGCCGCCCGAGAGGTAGCCGGCCTGCACGCCGCGCCGTTCGGCCAACCGGGGGAAGTAGCCGTAGACCCGTTCGGCAAGCTCTCGCACATGCCGCGTATCGCGCTGGATATGCGCGCCGGCGATCAGATTCTCCTCGGTCGTCAGATGCTCGAATACCTGCCGGCCTTCGAACACCTGGACGATGCCGCGCCGGACGATGTCATGCGCGGCCAGCCGGTCGATCCGGTCGCCGGCGAATTCGATGGTGCCCTTTGTGACGTCGCCGCGCTCGGGCCTGAGCAGGCCGGAAATCGCCTTCAGCGTCGTTGTCTTGCCGGCGCCGTTGGCGCCGAGCAGGGTGGTGATGCCGCCCTCCCGGATCTCCAGGGATATGCCCTTGAGAACCAGGATGACGCCATCGAACATCACCTCGATATTGTTGAGGGTCAGTATGTTGGTTGCTGCGGACTCCCGGGCCGACGAATGCCGGCCCGGGGTTCCGTTCGGTTCGGCGACGGACAACTAGCTGCGCTCCGCCTTCAGGTGTTTGGCCAGGACCTCGGGATAGGCCCGGAACCAGTCGCCGACGGCTTCGAACTTGCCGCCCTTGACCCGGAACACCTGCACCCAGCCGCCGCCTTCGTGGTCGGCCGGGGTGACTTCCAGCGGCGGAACCAGGCCGGTCAGCGAGAAGTCCTTGATCGATTCGAGGCCCGCCTTCACGTCCTCGCCGGAGATGTCGCCGCCGCCCTTGGCCTTGACGGCATTGCCGATCGCCTCGACATGCACCGCCGCGATGAGAACGCCGCGATTGTAGTAGACGGTGGAGTCCATCTCCTTCGGCGCGTCCTTGCCTTCGGCCTTGTACATCGCGCGGATGTCGTCGAGCACGGCGTAGTCCGTTCCGACGCCGGCGAACTGAATGCCGCTATAGCCTTCGGTCGCTTCCCAACCGCCGGCCGCCTGTATGTCGGCCTCCGAGTGGCCCCAGACGAAGGACACGATCTTGTCCAGCGGGTAGCCGGAGCGCTTGAATTCCTTGATCGACACCGACGGCGCCCGGCCGAACAGATGGCTGATCACGAAGTCGGCCCGGAAGCGGCGGGTGATGTCCAGGACCTGCGGTCCCATCTCGACACCCGGCGGCGGCACCGCGAAGGTCCGGAGCTCGAAGCCTTCTATTTTCTCAAGATCCTCGAGGATCGGCAGCGGTTCCCGGCCGGCCGGATTGTCATAGTAGATGTAAGCGATCTTCTTGCCTTCCAAGCCGCCGAGCTGGCTCTTGGCGTGCTGCACCGCCGCTGCGCCCTGCGACCAATAGGTGGCCGCGATCGGGAACACGTACGGATAGCGGATCCCGTCGGCGGCCGAAGCGGTGCCGAAACCGGGCGCCGTGCCGGGGATCTTGTCCTCGGTCAGCTTCTGCGTCAGCGCCTGGGTCTGCGGCGTGCCGTACAGGCCGACCAGGACCGCGCCTTCCTTCTTGAAGAGCTGGTAGCTCTCCACCGCCTGCGGCACCTTGTACTCGTTGTCGATCTCGATGGCGCGGATCTTGTGGCCCTCGACACCGCCCTTGGAATTCACCAGATTGATGTAGTCGTGATAGCCTGGGCACATGAACACGCCCACGGTCTGGGTCGGTCCGGTACGGTCGCACATCAAACCGACCACGATTTCGCTCTGGGCGAGCGCCGGCGTGGCGGTCACCGCCATACCGGCCAGAAGCCCGAGCCCGGATAACAAAAATCTCGGTCTCATTTGAGTCTCCTCCCTTCGGTTTATGTTCGTTACGCTACGCGGACTAACGGCCGACGGGGCAGGCCCCGGCCGGCATCAATAGGCAAATGGCCATACCCGGAAGTAATTGCGCACGTTCTGCCAAAGCCGGTTCAGGCCTTCGGGTTCGAGCACCAGGAAAACGATGATCAGCGCACCGAACAGCACCAGGCGCATATGCGGCACGATGTTCATCAGCTCCGCCTGGGTGAACAGCAGATATCCGAAACCTTCCATGAACCAGCGAATGGCGATGGGGAGCAGGGTGATGAAGATCGCCCCGAAGATCGACCCGAGAATGGAGCCGAGCCCGCCGATGATGATCATCGCGAGGTAGTCGATCGAAACGACCAACTGGAACTGCTCGTAGTTGGCGATGCCGAGATAGTAGGTGTAGAGCACGCCGGTGACGCCGGCGTAGAACGACGAGATGGCGAAGGCGAGCAACTTGTAGCGGAAAATGTTGATGCCCATGATTTCCGCCGCGATGTCCTGATCGCGGATGGCGACGAAGGCGCGTCCGACGCGGCTGCGCACCAGATTGAGCGCGCCGACGACGGCGAGCACGGCGAAGAACATCAGGAAAAAGTAGAGCTCGCGCTGGGTGTCGAGCGAGATGCCGAACAGCGACGGCCGCGGCACTTCTATGGAAGCCTGAACGCCGCCGGAGATCCAGGGAACGTGATTGATGGTCCATTCGATGATGAGCTGCGCCGCGAGCGTGGCGATGGCGAGATAGAGGCCTTTGATGCGGAGCGAGGGGATGCCGACGATGGCGCCGATCGCCGCGGCCATCAGGCCGCCCGCTGGCAGCGAAATCCAGAACGGCATGTCGAAGCGGACCGCGAGGTTGGCCGCGGTATAGGCGCCGACCGACATGAACGCGGCATGGCCGATGGAAATCTGCCCGGTGTAGCCGACCAGGATGTTGAGGCCGATCGCGCCGACGGACGCGATGACGATGAGGTTCAGGATCGAGAGGTAGTATTCGTCCAGTACGATGGGCGCGACGACGATCAACAAAACTGCGAAGGCGGCGACGGTCCATTTCGCGATCGGCAGGGGATAGAGCGCCATGTCCGCCTGGTACGAAGTCTTGTAGATGCCGCACTCGCGGTGGATCATCGATCAGATCCTCTCGATGATCTGCTTGCCGAAGATGCCGTAGGGGCGGAACATCAGCACCAGGATCATCAGCACATAGGGTGCGAAGTCCTTGGTGCCGCCGCCCACGATCGGATCCAGGTAACCGGCCGCGACGTTCTCGACGACGCCGACGATGATGCCGCCGACAATCGCGCCGACGATCGAGTCCAGGCCGCCGAGGATCACCACCGGGAACACCTTCAGGCCGACCAGCGCGAGCTGTACGTCGACGCCCAGCATATTGCCCCAGACAACGCCGCCGAGCGCCGACACGATGCCGGCCATGGCCCAGGCGAGCGCGAAGTAACGCTCCACATTGATGCCCATGGCCATCGCGACCTGCTGGTTGTCGGCGACGGCGCGCATGGCGATGCCCTTGCGGCTCTTCAGGAAGAACCAGCCGAACACCGCCAGGAAACAGATGCTGACGCCGGCGCCAAGCATCTGGATCGGGCTGATGAACAGGGGGCCCCAGATGATCGGCGCGTCGCTGATCGGCAAAGCCAGCGATTGGGTGCCGGAGCCGAACAGCATGGGACCGATGCCGCGCAGCATGGCGGCGAGACCGATGGTCGCCATGATCACCGCGACGACAGGACGGCCGATCAAAGGCCGCAGCACGACCCGCTCAAGCCCGAAACCGAACGCGATCATGCCACCGACACCGACCGCGATGGCGAGCCAGAGCGGCGCGCCGAAGGCCAGAATGGCGAACACGACGATCAGGCTGGCGAACATGACGAATTCGCCCTGGGCGAAGTTGATCGCGTCGGTGGCCTTGTAGATCAGCACGAAACCGAGGGCGATCAGCGCGTACATCAAGCCGATCAGCACGCCGTTGGTCAGCAGCAGGATCAGAAATTCCCATTCAACCATGTGCCCGTGCCTCCTCGCCAATGTCCTGGCCGATATCCTGGATGGTGACCTGATTGCGCAGCACCGTCTGACGGCCGTCCTCGAAGGTGACCGGCGTTTCGATTTCGACTTCGTGACTGCCGGAGTAAAACGCGTCGATCACCGGGCCGTATTTTTCCGCGATGTATTTTCGGCGCAGTTTCCGCGTGCGGGTGATTTCGGAATCGTCGGCGTCGAAATCCTTGGCCAGCAGCAGGAATCGGCGCACCTGCGTCTTGCGCGGCAGACCGCTGTTGCACTTCTCGATTTCCTGCCGGACCAGCGCCCGCACGTCGGGTTTCTGGCTGAGATCCATATAGTTGGTGTAGGGCAGGCCGCGCCGTTCAGCCCAGTTGCCGACCGTGTCGAAGTCGATCGCGATCATCGCCGCGACATACGACCGCTGATGGCCGAACGCGACCGCCTCGCGGATGAACGGGCTGAACTTCAGCTTGTTCTCGATGAATTGCGGCGCGAAGGGCGTGCCGTTTTCCAACTGGCCGACATCCTTGGCGCGGTCGATGATGATCAGGTGACCGCGGTCGTCCAGCAGGCCGGCGTCGCCGGTGCGGAACCAGCCGTCGGAACCCAACACCTCCTGCGTCGCCTCTTGCGCCTTGTAGTAGCCGGCGAAAATGCCGGGGCTCTTGACCTGCACCTCGCCCTGCTCGCTGATCCGGACTTCGACACCGGGGCAGGGTGGGCCGACGGTGTCGGGATTGGCTTCCGCGTCGGGCTGCAAAGCGACCAGCCCGCTGACCTCGGTCGACCCGTAGATCTGTTTCAAGTTGACGCCAATGGACCGGAAGAAGCGGAGCGTGTCGGGCCCGAGCGGAGCGCCGCCGGTATAGGCCCAGCGCGCCCGGCGCAGGCCGAGCTGATCGCGCACCGGCCCGTAGACCAGGAATTCGCCGAGCGCATGGCCGATGCGCAGCCAGAACGACACGGGTTTGCCCGCGGCCCGCGCTTCGTCGACCGTGCCGGCCACGCGGCGAAACCGTTCGAACACCCAACGCTTGAGCGGCGGCGCGTCGGCCGCCTTGACCTGCAGCATGGAAAGCATGTTTTCCCAGATGCGGGGCGGCGCGATGATGCCGGTCGGGCCCAGTTCGCGCAGATCGCGCTGCACGGTCTCCGGGCTTTCCGGGCAATTGCAGGGCGCCCCGATCAACAGGCTCAGGACCAGGCTGTAGATGCTGTCGCCGACCCAGGCCATCGGCAGATAGGCGAGCCAGTCGTCGCCCTGCCGGACATCCTCGGCCTTGGCGAAAACTTCCGCCGTCGCGATGGCGTTCTCGTGGGTCAGCATCGCGCCTTTCGGATTGCCGGTCGTGCCGGAGGTGTAGCAAAGCAGCGCGACATCGCTCGACTTGCCGGCGGCGATCTCCCGTTCGAAACGGGACGGTTCCCGGCCGTGCAGATCGCGGCCCTTCTCCTGGGTTTCCTCGAACGACTTAAGCCAGGGCAGGTCGTACTGCGCCATGCCGCGCGGGTCGTCGTAGACGACGAGGCGGAGCGCCGGAAGCTCGTCCTTGATCGACAGGATTTTGTCGACCTGTTCCTGGTCCTCCGCGACGATCACCGCGACCTCCGCATGGTTCAGGACGAAGACCAGTTCCTTGGCGATGGCGTCCTGATAGACCGGGACGGGTATGCCGCCGAGCGCCTGCGCCGCAAGCTGCGCCCAGTAGAGGCGCGGCCGGTTGTCGCCGATCACCGCGAGCTTGTCGCCACGTTGGAAACCGGATTCGGCCAGGCCCAGCGCGAAGTCCCTGACCTGGTCGTGGTATTCCCGCCAGTTGTACGTCTCCCAGATGCCGAAGGTCTTCTCGCGAATGGCCGGCAGCGTTGGAATTGCGGCGGCGTTGTTGAGCAACAGGCCGGGCAGCGTGCGCGTCTCAGCCATGCGCCGCCTCCGCCGATTGCTCGCCGGCGCCGAGATAGGCCTGGATCACGGCGGGATTCGCGCGCACCTCGTCCGCGTTGCCTTCCGCGATCTTCTCGCCCCGGTCCAGCACGGCGATCCTGTCCGAGATATCCATCACCACACCCATGTCATGTTCGATCAGAACCACGGTCGTGCCCCACTCCTCGTTCACGTCGAGGACGTAGCGGGCCATGTCTTCCTTCTCTTCCTGGTTCATGCCGGCCATCGGCTCGTCGAGCAGCAGCAGCGACGGATCCAACGCGAGCGCCCGGCCAAGCTCGACGCGCTTCTGCAAACCGTAGGCGAGTGCGCCTGCCGGCTGTTTGCGCAGGTCCTGCAATTTGAGGAAATCGATCAGGCTCTCGACCCAGCGGCGATGCTCGACTTCCTCGCGCTGCGCCGGGCCCCAGTAGAGAATGGAAGACAGCACCCCGGCCTTCATCCGCACGTGGCGGCCGAGCATCAGGTTGTCGAGAACGCTGAGGCCCTTGAACAGGGCAATGTTCTGGAAGGTGCGGGCGACGCCGAGCCGGGCGATCTCGCTCGGTTTCTCGTTGGTGATGTCGGCGCCTTTGAGCGAGATCGTGCCCGTATCGGGATGATAGAAGCCGCTCACCATGTTGAGGACGGAGGTCTTGCCGGCGCCGTTCGGGCCGATCACCGACATGATCTCGCCGCGACGTACATCGATGCTGACATCCGCGACGGCGCGTACCCCGCCGAAATGTTTCGAGATGCCGCGAAGGCTTAGTTCAAGCTCTTCGGTCGATACTGTCCGTGCGCTCATAAAACTACGTGAGCGAATGCACGCCTCGGACGGGCAACAACGGCCTCTACGCTTACAAATCTGTTGTCGTCGCGCCGCCTTTATTTATTCCGCAGTAATATGCGGCGAGGCAGCAATTCGACTCTTAATCCTCCCTATTTTACTCAAGTAGAACAGGCCGACGTTTGATTGTCCAGTGAGCCCGGTCTCGGCCTGCCCTCCAAAATCGCAATTCTGTTCTATTATTCGCGCTTCGGGTTGTTGTTCTTGTCTATGTCCGGGATCGGTTCTGTCGCCGCTACTCCGCGGCCACCGTGATAGGCTCGCCGGCGCCGCCGACAGTGCCGCCCGCGTCATAGGCCTGCAGGCGCGGCAGCACCTTTTCGGCAAACAGTTTCATATTGTCGCGCGCCATGTCGTGCGGCATGCCGCCGAAGCTGAAGGCGCAGATCTGGCCGGCGGCATCGGTCTTCTGCTGGAACTCGACCAGCTTTTCGAAGACCTGGTCGGGCGTGCCCCAGACCTGCAGGTCGGCCAGGAAGTTCACGAACGAGTCCATGCCGTGCTTCTTGATGTTCTGCGCCAGGGCGCCGTAGTACTCGTAGCCCTTGATGTCGGCGAGCCCTTCGTTATGGAACTCGTAATGCTCGAGCGCGGAGCGGCTGTAGCCGCGGATGTATTTGTGGGCCATCTCCTCGGCCATGCCGGCGTCTTCGTGGCAGCAGACGAAGCTGGCGATGATCGGCTGCGGGGCGGCGCGGCTGTTGACCGCCTCGTAGCGCTCGCGGTACTGGCCGAGTTCCTTCATCGTGGTCTCCCAGGGCTTCTGGGCGATGATCAGCAGGCCGACGCCGAGGTTGCACATGATCTCCAAAGATTGCGGCGACACCGAGGCGGCGTAGCTGCGGCCGCGGAACGAGCGGAGCGGGGCCGGGCGGATGGCGGCGCGGGGCTGCTTGTAGAATTTGCCGTCATATTCCAGATAGCCGGTTTCCAGGCCGGTCAGGATGGCGTCCGAATATTCCGTGAAGCGTTCCCGCGACTCGCCCATGGCGACGCGGAAGTTCTCGAACTCGACCCGGCCAAGGCCGCGCCCGATGCCGAGGATCACCCGGCCGCCCGACAGATTGTCGAGCACGCTGATCTCTTCCGCGACGCGGACCGGTTCGTGCCACGGCAGCACCACGACCATGGAGCCGAGCTGCACCCGGCTGGTGCGCCCGGCCATGTAAGTCAGGAACTGGGTAACGCTCGGGCACATGGTGTAGTCGGTGAAGTGATGCTCCGCCGACCAGATGGAATCGAAACCCAGGGGTTCCGCCATGTCGGCGAGACCGACCTCGTGCAGGTAAACCTCGTGATCGGTATGCGGCTTGCCGAGGTTCTGGAAGAAGGTGGTCATTCCGACATGCATGACGAACGCCTCTGTTGTTTTGCGGGTTATGCGGCCTCTAATCCGAGAGCCCGTTTGATCGAACGATGGAAATGGCCGAGCGACGGCTCGTTACGGCCGAAGGTGATGTGGGTCTGCGCGCCGGCGTGGAAGCCGCGCTGCACGTTGCTGCCGAGCGGGAAATCTTCCTCTTCCACGGTACGCATCAGCAAGTCGAAGTTGCGGTCCCAATGCCCCCGGGCGCTGTCCGTGGTCGCCGGCTCCGGGGTGTAGAGCGAGATCATCATGTGGCTCTCGTTCGGATCGTTCGGCGACGGATAGACGTGCCAGGTCTCCATATGATCGCCCTGCACGATGAAGACCGTGTTGGGGAACAGGATATAGACGACCGCGGTGTAGGGCATCAGGTCCCACTCCTGCTCCGGCCGGTCGCGCAACTGGTCGAGGGTGCGGCGCGCGATGATCATGCGCAGGTTCTTGCCGTAGCCGTCGAAGGTGCCGAGGTTGGAATGCAGGATCGGGTCGATGGTTTTCACGTGCAGGACGTTGATGTGGTAGCTCTCCAGGAAGGTGTCGAGCACCAGCTTCCAGTTCATCGGCTGGGTCGAGGTCCGCGTCTCGTAATGCGAATAGGACTCCAGCCCGTAGGCGGCCATCTCCGCACCCAGGCCGCCGAGTTGATCGTCGATGTCGAACGTCTCGCCCGGCGTCGCGCCGACCCAGATCATGCCGTACTTCTCGACCACCGGCAGCGGCACCAAGCCATGTTCGGCCTTATCCATGCCTTCGAACGCTTCTTCGTGCGGGCGCGACATCAGGCGGCCGTCCAGCCCGTAGGTCCAGGCGTGATAGGGGCAGGAGAAGGCGCGGGCGCCGCCGCAACCGTCGACGACCTTGGCGCCGCGGTGGCGGCAGGTATTGATGAAGGCGTTGAGCGTGCCGGAACGGTCGCGCGCCACCAGGATCGGCACGCCGGAATAGTCGTCGGTGAAATAGTCGCCGGGCTTCTCGGCGCGGCAGCTCAGGCCCATGAACAGGGGCTGGTGGCGGAACAGAAGGTCCTGTTCCAGCTTCGCCTGTTCCGGGTCGGTGTAGTCGGTCACATTGTTCCGGTAGACATCGTCGGCCATCGCCGTCGTTCGCGTGTCCAGGTAATGCAACAGCTTCTTAAGCTGGGCGACCTGTTCCGAATGCTGCATTTCTTGATCCCCCGAAAAATTTCCCTGCCGGACCGAACCTGTGCTACAAAATCTACCTAATGTTAGTTAGAAAATGGTTCGGATGCAATGCCTGTAGAGTTGGCGGATACAACCGTAGCGAGCGGTGCGGATGCGAGCAAGTCCAGGATCAGCCGCCGCCGGGTTCTGGACGCGGCAGCCCGCTGCTTTCTTAACAAGGGCTATGCCGCGACTCGGTTAAGCGACATCGCCGACGAGGCCGGCATGAAGGCGGGCAGCATCTACTACCATTTCGATTCCAAGGAACAGATGCTGAGCGAGGTGTTCGACATCGGCATGACCGCCGTGTTCGACGCCGTCCGGACCGGGGTCGAGACCCTGGGCCCCAACGCATCGCATCGCGACCGGATCGGCGCCGCAATCAAGGCGCATTTACAGCAGTTGCTGGAACAGAGCGACTACACGGCGGCGAATATCCGGATCTTCGGACAGGCGCCGGCGGAGATCCAACGGCGGCACATGCCGGACCGGGAGGCATACCGCGAATACTGGCGACTGTTGCTGGAAGACGCCCGCCGCGACGGCGCGCTGCGCGCCGATGCCGACCTTTCGCTGATCCGCATGCTGCTGTTCGGCGCGCTGAACTGGACGGTCGAATGGAACGACCCGGAAAAGGGCCCGGCCGACAAAATCGCCGATGCCGCGACGGCCATGTTGTTCGACGGCTTGGGCACGTAACGCCGACCGTCAAAACGGCCCGGCGGATCGTGGCCGGGCCGGCGTGCGCCGACCCGGCTTATGCCGTTGTTCTCAGGCGGCGCCTTTGACTTCGATCTTTTTGACCTTGGATTTGGACTCCGGCGGTTTCGGCAGCGTTACCGTCAGCACGCCCTTGGTGTACTTGGCGTCGACCTTGTCTGTATCGATGTCGTAGGGCAGCGGGATATCGCGTTGGAATGCCCCGTAGGCGCGTTCGACCAGGTGGTAGTCCTTTTCCTTTTCTTCCTTCTCCGACTTCTTCTCGCCTTTGATCGTCAACACACCGTCGGTCAGATTGACCTCGACGTCCTTCTCGTCGACGCCGGGCAGTTCGGCCGTGACCTGAATCTCGCTGTCGGTTTCGCTGACGTCGATGCTTGGCGCCATGCCGGACGGGTCCGTCATCATGCTGGGCATGCGAAAGCCGCGACCGAAGTCGGCGAACAGCTTGTCGATCTCGTGATGCAGCGACGTAAACGGGTCGTCCCGGCCGCGCTCCGACAACGCGTGGCGGCCCCAAAACGAGGGCAATAAGGATTTGCCTTTCATTGGGAAGCTCCTTCTTCGCTCTGGTTTTCCAGAGTATTTCGGGTGATGCCGAAACAGTCGCGCAGGCCGGCCGACGGGGCATTGACATGCATCAAAGCCCCGGGTCCCCGGGGACGGCCCGAGGTCCGTAAACCATTCGTTAACGCTTCACCCTCATCGTAAACGCCATCTCCCAGGGAGAAGTGCGATGAGGCAGGACGAGCGCAAAGTCATACCGTTTCCGGTCGAGCGGATGCGGCCCAACACGGGCGTGCAGCCGGCCCCGGCCGATCAGGAGACGCGGATGCTGTTCGCGGCCTCCGCCAGCGCCGCGGCGAGCGAAACGGTGGTCGACATGGTCGCCCGTACCGCGCCGGCGCCGAGCGACGACGAAGGCTATTCCATGGCCGTCAATGTCGGCATCCTGTGGGGTGCGATCCTCGGTATCGCGGAACGGCACGGCCAGGTGCCGGCGGTGTTCGCCCTGGAGCACCTGATCGACAAGCTGCGCAGCGACCCGGACCGGTTTCTGACCAAGCAGCAGGAAGAATTCGCCGCGGCCGAAGAGGCGCGCTGCCATGTCGCCAACGTGCTCGGCGCGCTGATGGTCGAGTCCCATCCGGGGCCCTATGTGACCAACGATGCCGACGTCGTGCAGGACGCCTGAGGCGCCCGAAACAGCAGTCCATTAGCAGGCTCTTCGAGAAGGCAGCGGAGCGTTTGCCCATCCTTCGAGACGCGCCCCTTCGGGTCGCTCCTCAGGATAAGGTTGTCGTGGTTTCGATGAGTGAGCCCTCATGCTGAGGAGGCGCGAAGCGCCGTCTCGAAGCATCCAGGCTACAGCGCGATGGCCTTTTCAACAGCCTGTTAGCTTCCTTCCTTGAGCGCCTGGAACGCGGCGAGCGCCCGTGCGCGGGCGGCCTTGTGGTCGACGATCGGCATTGGGTAGGTATCGCCAAGCCGCACGCCGGCATTTTCCAGAACATCCTTAGAAGCCGTCCACGGCTGGTGAATGACCCTCGCCGGCAATTTAGCCAGTTCCGGCACCCAGTAGCCGACATAGGTGCCGTCGGGGTCGAATTTTTCGCCCTGCAGCATCGGATTGAAGATCCTGAAGTACGGCGCGGCGTCGGCGCCGCTGCCGGCGACCCATTGCCAACTCGCCGCGTTGTTGGCGAGGTCCGCGTCGACAAGGGTGTCCCAGAACCACGCCTCGCCTTCCTGCCAGGGGATCAGCAGATGCTTGACCAAAAACGAGGCGACGACCATGCGCACGCGGTTATGCATCCAGCCGGTATGCCAAAGTTGGCGCATGCCCGCGTCGACGAATGGATAGCCGGTGAGGCCCCGTTGCCAGGCTTTTAAAGCGGCCGTGTCGTCGCGCCACGGAAAGGCGGCGAAGTCCGGCCGGAACGGCTCGCTCGGCAGGTCCGGCGAGCGATGCAGCAGGTGATAGGAGAACTCGCGCCAGCCGACCTCCCGCAGGAACGCGTATACGCCGGACGCGACACCGGATGCCGCGTTGCCGGCGGCCGCGGCGCGGGCGATGTGCCAGACCTGGCGCGGCCCGATCTCGCCGAAATGAAGATGCGGCGACAGGCCGGATGTGGCGGGCCGGTCCGGGCGGTCGCGGTCCTCGCGGTAGGCGGCGACCGCCCCGTCGAGAAAACGATGCAGCCGGTCGTGCGCCGCCGCCTCGCCGGGTGTCCAGGTCTCGGCGATGCCCGTCGACCAGTCCGGCGCGGTCGGCAGCAAACGCCAATCCGCCAGATCGTCTCCGGCAGGCCAGGAAGCGGCCGGCTCGATGGCCTTCGGGGCGGGAAGCGGGGCCTTGGGCTCGGGCATGCCGAGGCAGGCCTTCCAGAACGGGGTGAAGACGCGATAGGCCTTGCCGGCCTGTTCGACCACGGCTTCCGGCTCGAACAGCAGGCCGCCGCCGAAGCGGCGGCAGGCGACACCCGTCCTGCCGAGCGCTTCGGAAAGATCCGTTTCCAGTTTTGTGGCGTGCGGCTCGTAACAGCGGGAAAAGTGGATCGCCCGTGCGCCGGTTTCCTCGGCAAGCGCGGTCAGCACCTCCAAAGTCGGTCCGCGGCGCAGCAACAGATCGGCGCCGCACGCCACCAGATCTCGTTTAAGCGCCGTCAGGCTGTGATGTAGCCACCAACGGCTGGCACCGCCTGGGGCCCAGCGGCCGGGCGTTGCGTCGTCCAGCACGTAGACGGGGATGATCGGCGCGCCGGACTCGACCGCGGCGGTCAGCGCCGGGTTGTCGGCGAGGCGCAGGTCCTGTCGGAACCAGACGATCAAGGGCTGAGCTGTCATTACTTTTCGGGAATATTCTTGGCGGAACGGTCTAGCGCAAAGATATGGACCGTTCCGGCGCCGAGGCAAATTGTGCGAAAGGCCACGAAAACCGCCCGGGAAGAGTAGTATGCGATAGTCGGCCGGACTACATTTGTCGGTCAAACCAATGTTCCAGAAAGAGCCCGTGACCTATACCGAACCAGCCCTTCTGGTCGTCGACGACAACGAAGACAACCGGTATACGCTGACCCGCCGGCTGCGCCGTCAGGGCTGGTCCAACCTGTCCGAGGCGGAGAACGGCGAGCGGGCGCTGGAGATGCTGAAACAGCGGCGCTTCGACCTGGTGCTGCTGGACGTGATGATGCCGGTGATGAACGGCTACGAGACGCTGGAACGCATCAAGGTCGATCCGGAGCTGCGCGAAATCCCGGTGATCATGATCTCCGCCGTCGACGACATGGACAGCGTCGTCAAATGCATCGAGCTCGGCGCCGAGGACTACCTGCCGAAACCGTTCAACGCAGTGCTGCTGAAGGCGCGGGTATCCGCCTGCCTGGACAAGAAGCGGATGCGCGACCAGGAGATGATCTATCGCGCGGAGCTGGAGCAGGAGCGCAACCGCGCCGACGGCCTGCTGCATGCGATCCTGCCGCGGGCCGCGGTCGACGAACTGAAGGCGACCAATTCGGTTACGCCGCGGCGGTTCGACGACGTGGCGGTGCTGTTCTGCGACATCGTCGGCTTCACCGCGTTCTGCAACCGCCATCCGCCGGAATCGGTGATCGGGCATCTGCAGGACTGGGTGACCGTGTCGGAAGAGATCGTGCACGGCCACGGCCTGGAGAAAATCAAGACCATCGGCGATGCGTTCATGGCGACCGCGGATCTATTGCAGCCGGTCGAGGACGCGGCGCTGACCAGCGTGCGCTGCGGGCTGGAGATGGCGGCGGCCGCGCGGAACCTGGAAGCGGGCTGGGAGGTTCGCGTCGGCATCCATTGCGGGCCGGTGGTCGCGGGCGTGATCGGCAACCGCCAGTTCCTGTTCGACCTGTGGGGCGATACGGTCAACATAGCGGCGCGGGTGTCGGGCAAGGCCGAGCCGGGATCGGTGGTGGTGAGCCCGGAAATCTGGCGCGAGATCGAGGCCTTGTGCGAAGGCCGGTCGATCGGCATGACGGACCTCAAAGGCAAGGGCAGCGTCGAATTGTTCGAGTGCAGCGACATCTCGTGAGCGGCCTGGTCGCCGGCCCGACCCGCCTGTACGGAATCATCGGCGACCCGATCGCGCAGGTGCGTTCGCCGGCCGTGTTCAATGCCGCCTTCCGGCAGAGCGGGTTCGACGCCGTACTGGTACCCCTGCACGTGCCGCGCGACGGCTTCGCGGACACGATGCGCGGCCTGATGCGGCTCGGCAACCTGGATGGTTTCATGATCACCATCCCTCACAAGCAGGCCACGATGGCGCTGGTCGACGAGATCCGCCCAAGGGCCCGGCGCGTCGGTGCGATCAACGCGGTGCGGCGCGAGCCGGACGGCCGCTGGACCGCCGATATGTTCGACGGACTGGGCTTTGTGCTGGGCCTGGAGAAGAGCGGACACAAGCTTGCCGGCCGGCGCGTGTTGCTGGTCGGCGCGGGCGGCGCCGGCAGCGCGATTGCCGATGCCGTCGCGGAGGCCGGAGCGGCGGCGATGACGATCTTCGACCTGGACCGCGCCAAGGCCGAGCGCCTGGCCTCGGCAATTGCCGAGGCCTATCCCGGCGTCGCCGCGGATTGTGCCGATGCACCGGAGCCGGCGGGCCATGACCTGGTGGTCAATGCGACGCCGATGGGCATGCGGCCGGGCGATCCTCTGCCGGTTCCGCCCGAGCATCTGACGGCAGACATGCTGGTCGCCGACGTGATCACGAAACCGGAAGTCTCGCCGCTGCTGGAGGCGGCGCGGGCGAAGGGCTGCGTGACGCAAATCGGGCGGCTGATGGCCGAGGGGCAGTCGGCCGCCGTCGCCGACTTCTTCGGCCTGACGCTGGATTGGTCCGGCGTAACCTGATCCAACGCCGCGCAGGCCGTCAGCCGCCGGCGATGCGGTAGAAGTTGCGCATGAAGATCAGAATATCGCGCGGCGCTTCCGGCGGTATCCTCTCGTCCAGGCGCTGCCGGCTCAGGTCGAACACGCCGCGCGCTTCTTCGTCGCCGGCTTCGAAGCGGCGGAAACCCATCGTCCAGCCGTCGAAACTCCGGTCGTCGATATCGCCCTGGGTAAGCGTGACGATGCCGCTATGGCGGTCGTCGTAGGAAATGCTCTCGAAGATCCGGAGCACATCCTCCCTGGCGCCTTCCAGCACCTGCAGGAAGCTGCCGCTCAAATACAGCAGCATGCCGGTAACGTTGGCTACTTCGTTGTTCCGGCGCGCGGTTTCGAGAATGGCCGACAGGTCGTCTTCGTTAAGGTCACGGGTCGCGGAACTGACATACAGTAGGTGATACATATCAAGAACCGATTCGCTTGATCTGTTCAGCCCCCCCTAACTGAAAGTAATAAACTATTTTCCTGAATTTTTGTTGATTAATTCACTAAGCAATCTGTCGACCATCTCGCCGGCCAGGCCGACATAGTTCGCCGGGTCGATCAGAGCCGACAATCTGGTGCGATCCAGATGCTTTGCAATGTCCGGTGTGTCGGCGAGGACGTCGAGGAAGGGCCTGCGGCCCGCGGCGGCGTTGCGGCAGGCGTCGTAAACCAGATCGTGCGCGTGCTGCCGGCCGATATGCGGCGCCAGCGCCATCATCACGGCCTCGGCGACGATCAGGCCGCCGGTCATGTCGAGGTTTTCGCGCATCCGGCCCGTGTCGACCTCCAGCCCCTGAAGCATGCCGAGCGCCTGACCGGCGGCGCCGGCGGTGAGGATGAACGCCTGTGGCACGGCCAGCCATTCCACATGCCAGGGGCCGGTCGCCCGGTCGTGATCGTGGGCCATGGCGCCGAGCATGGCGGCGACCTGCTGGCGGACGTTCGCCGCGGCGGCGAGGATCAGTTCGCAGGAAATCGGGTTGCGCTTTTGCGGCATGGTGCTGGACGCACCGCGGCCTTCGGCGAACGGCTCGAACGCCTCGCCCACCTCCGTCTGCATCATCAGCATCACGTCTGTCGCGATCTTGGCGAGCGAGCCGGTGACCAGCCCGAGAAAGCCGACGGCCTCGGCCAGGCCGTCGCGGGCGACGTGCCAGGTGATGTCCGGGCGGCCGAGGCCCAGTTCGTCCATCAGCGCGTCCTGGACGGCGAGGCCGTCGTGGCCGAGCGATGCCAGGGTGCCGGCGGCGCCGGAGAACTGTCCGACCAGCACGCGGGGCTTCAGCTCCGCCAGGCGCCGGCGGTGCCGCTCGATGGATGAGAGCCAAACCGCGGCCTTGTAGCCGAACGTCGTCGGCAGCGCGTGCTGCAAGTGGGTCCGGGCCGCCATCGGCGTATCGCGGTAGCGCTTCGCCAAATCGGCGAGCGCGGCGGATAACGCCGTGAGGTCCGCGTCGACCAGGGCCAGGGCCTCGCGAAGCTGCAGGGCAAGCGCCGTGTCCATGATGTCCTGGGTGGTCGCGCCCCAGTGACAATACTGGCCGAGGTCGCCGGGGCAGGCGGCCGCGAGTTGCTGGACCAGCGGCAGGATGGGATAGCCGACCCTGTCCGTGCCGGCCTTGAGGGCGGCCATGTCGATCGCGTCCGGCCGGGCGCCGGCCTCGATCGCCGCCGCCGCCTCGGCCGGGATGATGCCGAGCCGGCCCTGCACCCGGGCGAGCGCCGCCTCTATGGCCAGGTAGTGGCCGACCAGGGCGTCGTCGGCGAAGACCCGCCGCATGGCTTCGGTGCCGAACAGATCGCGGAAGATGTCGGACTCGATCGGTGTGCTTGCCACGGCGGGGGTCCTCGGTCGGCCAGTTGTTTCGTCGCGGCCAGTCTAGCCTATCGGCGCAACTGTGGCCTGAGTCACAGACAGGTCGGCCATACTGGGGTCACATTTGGCTTTCAAGAGGATGGCCGTGGCAGCCCGGCGGTTGGCTTCCCGGACACCGCCGCGATAGATTGCGGAAAGCGCGGCGGACAACCGCGGAGGGGTTACGGCGTAAGCGATGAGTATCTGGGGCAAGCTATTGGGCGGCGCGGCGGGGTTCGCGTTCGGCGGCCCGCTGGGCGCGATGTTCGGCGGCCTGGCCGGGCATGCGGTCGACCGCATTCGTGGCGAGGACACGAACGGCGCGCGCGACGGCACCAAGCAGATCGCCTTTACCATCGGCGTCATCGTCCTGGGCGCGAAGATGGCGAAGGCCGACGGCGTGGTGACCCGCGACGAGGTCGACGCCTTCCGCGACGTGTTCCACGTGCCCGAGGACGAGTTGAAGAACGTCGCCCGGGTGTTCGACATGGCCCGGCGGGATTCCGCCGGCTACGAGCCGTACGCGCGGCAGATCGCCCGGCTGTTCGACGACAATCCGCAGGTGCTGGAAGACCTGCTGGCCGGGCTGATCCATATCGCCAAGGCGGACAACGTGATCCATCCGAATGAGTTGGACTACCTGCGCGGCGTCGCCGAGATCTTCGGTTTCGACGAAACCGGGTTCAACCGGATCCGGGCGATGTATCTGACGCCCAATCCCGAAGATCCCTATACCGTGCTTGGCTTGGCGCACGATGCGGACGACGCGCAGGTGAAAAGCCATTACCGCAACCTGATCCGCGAGAACCATCCCGACCGGGCGATGGCGCGCGGCCTGCCCGAAGAGTTCGTCGATCTGGCCAACGAGAAGATGGCGGCGATCAACGCGGCTTACGAACGGATCGCCAAGCAACGCGGATTGAACTGAGGCGGGGCGGTCTTAGGCGCGACATGAACGACGAATTTCTGGCAGCGCCGTCACCGAACCACGACAGCCGGGGCGGGACCCCGATAGACCTGCTGCTGCTGCACTATACGGGCATGACGTCCGGCCAAGGCGCGCTGGACCGGCTGACCGACGCGGACGCCAAGGTCAGTGCGCACTACATGATCGAAGAGGACGGCCGGGTTTTCAGGCTGGTCGACGAAGACCGGCGCGCCTGGCATGCGGGTGTCGCCTATTGGGCCGGCGCGACGGATATCAATGCTTGTTCGATTGGGATCGAGTTGGTCAATCCGGGCCATGAATTCGGATACCGGCCATTCCCCGAGCCGCAAATGCAGGCGTTGGAGGCGTTGGCGACCGATATTCTGTCGAGCCATTCCATTCCGCCGCACCGGGTGCTGGGCCATTCGGATGTGGCGCCGGCGCGGAAGCAGGACCCGGGCGAGCTGTTCGACTGGGCCCGCCTGGCCGCCGCCGGGATCGGCTTATGGCCGGACGCGGATTTCGAGATTTCGCCGAATGCGCCCGATCTCAGCCCCGGCGCGCAGGGTGGCGCGGTCACCGAACTGCAAATCGCCCTCGACCGGTTCGGGTACGAGGTACAGGGCACCGGCGTCTTCGACCCCGGGACGGAGGCGGCGGTGACGGCCTTTCAGCGTCACTTTCGCCCGTCCCGGGTCGATGGCGTTGCCGACGGCGAGACCGCCAGCCTCCTGCTGCACTTAATTGACCGGGTGCCCTGACGCGTCTTTACCGCGGAACAGGCCGGCAAGTCCGCTGCGGAGGGCGTTGAACAGGTAAGCGGTGGCATGGGCCCGTTCCCGCCGTCCAAGCTCCACATAGTAGTAGTAATCGATTTCGCCCGTGGCGGTGCGCCGGTAGTCGTCAGCGTCGCTCCGGTTCAGCAGGTCGGCTGTCTCGATCTTTGAATACTGCATTTCTGCCACTCCAATTTTGGGTTGCAGAATTTGCAACCCACCTATGCATGGGAACGCGCGTCATGAGGCGTTCGCTCCGGTTAGTTGTTATATGGCGAAGGGTTAGAGATTTGACAAAAGACGATATTTCAAACTAAGATGAAAAATATTCAATCGACTGGTAGGCAATGCGCCGTCAATTTCCGCCACTCACCGCGCTGCGCGCGTTCGAGGCCGCCGCCCGTCACCTGAGCTTCACCAAGGCTGCCGAGGAACTGAACCTGACCCCGTCGGCGATCAGCCATCAGGTCAAGGCGCTGGAGGACTTCCTGGGCACGGGCCTGTTCCGCCGCCTGCACCGGTCGCTCGCCTTGACCGACGTCGGCCGCGCCTATCTGCCGCCGCTGACCGAGGCGTTCGACCGGATTCACAGCGCGACCGCCGACGTTCTCGGCCGGCTGTACGACGGGCCGCTGACGGTCACCATGGTGCCGACCTTCGCGATCCGGTGGCTGGTGCCGCGGCTCGGCCATTTTCAGGCGCTGCATCCGGAGATCGAGGTGCGGCTGATGACCGGCGTGGAACTGGTGGATTTCGAACACAGCAACGTCGACGCGGCCATCCGCTACGGCAACGGCGACTGGCCGGATGTGCGGAAAACCCTGCTGATGCGGGAGGAACTGGTGCCGGTCTGCAGCCCGGCCTTGCTGGAGAACAGCCCGCCGTTGAAGACGCCGTCGGATCTCAAGCACTTCGCGCTGCTGCACGACCTGCACCGGCCGGACGAATGGCGGATGTGGCTGACCGCCGCCGGCGCCAAGGATGTCGACCCGGACCGCGGCCTGAAGTTCCAGGGCTCGGCGCTGGCGTTGCAGGCGGCGCTGGAAGGCCTTGGCATCGTCATCATCTACCCGGCCCTGGTGGAGCAGGACTTGGAAAGCGGCCGGCTGGTGATCCCGTTGGATTTCCAGCTTCCGGTGCGCAGCGGCTATTACCTGCTGTATCCGGAAGACCGCGCAGACGACCCGCGCATTCAGGCGTTCGAAAGCTGGCTGCTGAGCGAAGTGCCGAAAATGACGCAGGAACAGGCCGCAATGAGCCGTCAGGTCGAGACCCGCATCTCGCTGAATATCGAGTGAGGTTGGCAGGCTTCGGGCTTGACCAAACCCAATCGGGAGCGTACCTGACTCTCTGCCAGATGGCCGGATGGCCGCCGCCCGCGCGAGCGGGGGGAGGAAAGTCCGGGCTCCACGGAAAAACGGTGCCGGGTAACGCCCGGCGAGGGTGACCTTAGGGAAAGTGCCACAGAAAGCAGACCGCCCGCGCGCCTCGGCGCGCCGGTAAGGGTGAAAGGGTGCGGTAAGAGCGCACCGCGCCGCCGGCAACGGCGGCGGCACGGTAAACCCCACCGGGAGCAAGACCAAATAGGGACGGTGCGCCGCGGTTCGCCGCGGCAGGGCGACTTTCCGGCCCCGCCGTCCGGGTAGGTTGCTTGAGGCGTCCGGTAACGGGCGTCCTAGAGGAATGGCCATCTCCCGCCCATGAAATCCCATGGGCGGCGAACAGAACCCGGCTTACAGGCCATCTGGCGCTTGTTGCCTGGTTTTGGCCGCGAACCTCACAAAAAGAACAAGCTGCGAACACAATCCCGCCGGAATCCGCCGGGAAAATACTCCAATCGATGGATTTTGGCGATTTTATGCCGGAAGCACCGTGGCGGTGTTCTGGGTACTAATTCCTATACTCTTGTTGGAGTCGATGAATCGGGAAGCGAGAAAAGTCGTGGAATTTCCATGACTTGCCACTGGGTGTCATTGACTCCCATAAATACCCATGGTACTCCAAATTATCCCATGGTGGCCCAGTCCGTGTGGCGGCACCGGCATGGAGGGCCGGTCGGGCGCCGAGGGAGTATTTTTGAGGGTAATCGCGCATGCCTCTGTTTCTGTCGACATACGTGAACAAGGTCGACAAGAAGGGCCGGGTTTCGGTCCCGGCGCGTTTCCGTGCGCAATTGGCCAAACACAATTTTTCCAGCGTGATCCTGTTTCCCTCCTACACCAACGCGGCGATCGAAGGTTGCGGCGAAGACTTCATGGAGGAAATGCAGGCCCGGCTTGGCAAATTCGACCCGTTCTCCGAAGTCAACGACGACCTCGCTTCTTCGATCATGTCCGACAGCATCGAGCAGACCTTCGACGGCGAAGGGCGCATCGTCTTGCCTGAAGGCCTGTTGAAGCATGCCGGTATCACCGACAGCGCCGCCTTTATCGGCCTCGGCGACAGATTTCAGATCTGGGAGCCGAAAGCCGGGGAAGAATACAAGGCCGCCGCCCGTCAGCGGGCGTTGACGCACCGGGGTCGCCTGGCCGGCCGGCCGGCCGACGGAGGCGTGGCGTGATGGCGACAACTCGTGCATTGGGGCATGTGCCCGTGATGGCGAACGAGGTTGCCGCCATAATGGCGCCTGCCGACGGCGAAGTCTATGTAGACGGCACGTTCGGGCGCGGCGGCTACGCCGTCACCTGGCTGGAGGCGGCCGACTGCATCGTCTACGGCATCGACCGCGACCCCGACGCGGTGGCGTTCGGCCGGCAGTTGGCGGCGCGCTATCCCGGCCGCCTTACCGTGCTGGAAGGCCGGTTCGGCGAGATGGATCGTCTGTTGGCCGAACAGGGTGTCGAAACGGTCAACGGCGTCGCCCTGGATCTCGGCATCTCATCGCCCCAGATCGACGATCCGGCGCGCGGGTTCGCGATTGCCGCCGACGGTGCGCTGGACATGCGTATGGAACGCCGGGGTCGCACCGCCGCGGATGTCGTGAACGGCGAAAGCGAAGCGGCCCTGGCGGACATCTTCTTCAAATACGGCGAAGAGCGGCGCGCCCGCGCGGTGGCGCGGGCCATCGTCAAGGCGCGGGCGGAACAGCCGTTGCTGCGCACGACCGAACTGGCCGACCTGATCGCCGGCGTGCTGGCCAAGGGCGGCCGGCCCGGCAAGGTGCATCCTGCAACCCGCTGTTTCCAGGCACTGCGCGTGTTCGTAAACAGTGAAGACACCCAATTGGACGAAGGCTTGGTCGCCGCCGAACGCTTGCTGGCGCCGGAAGGCCGGCTGATCGTCGTGGCGTTCCAATCCCTGGACGACAGGGCGGTTAAGACGTTCCTGCGGCAACGGTCCGGCGACGTGCCGCGCGCGTCCCGGCATCGGCCGGACACCGCGCCGGCCGGCCCGCCGCCGACATTCCGGTTGGTGAAGCGCGGCGCCGGGAAACCGAGCGAAACGGAAATCGCGGCCAACCCGCGGGCCCGGTCGGCGCGGCTGCGCAGCGCCGTGCGGACGGCGGCGGCGCCATGGCCGGTGGAGGCGGCGGCATGAAACGGTCTCTCACCATTAGCACTTTTATATTGGCCGCCGGGTTTTCCTACGGGCTGTACCACCTGAGTTACGAGATGCAGGCGATGGAACAGCAATTGCGCACCCTGAACAAGGCACTGGTTGCCGAGCAGGAAGAGATCCATGTGCTGGAGGCGGAGTGGAGCTTCCTGACCCGCCCCGAGACGTTGCAGACGCTTGCCCAGGACCATCTCAGCCTGGCGCCGATCGAGCCCTATCAGGTGGCGGCGCGGGTGACCGACCTGCCGATGCGCAACGCGACCACGCTGGCGGCCGACCGCATGCCGTTGCCGCTGCCGCGCCCGGCAACCCTGGTGGAGGGAAGGCGGCCATGATCCGGACCATGAAATGGACGGCAGCCGGCGGAAACCGCCGGACGCCGAAGCGCACGCGCCGGGCATGCCGCCCGATCGACGTCGCGAAACCGTCCGTATCCATCAAACTGGACGGGACCAGCAAGCAAGCCATCGAAACCGGCCGGGCACGCATGGCCATCGCCAGCCTGGTGTTCGCGGTCTGCTTCACTGCCATGTCGGTGCGGTTGGTCGACCTGACCCTGTTCCAGGGCGGCGCCGAGCCGACACGGGCCGACCGCAGCGCGGGGTCGCTTGCCGGCGGCGCGTCGGTGGGACGGGCGCCGATTTTCGACCGGAACGAGATCCTGCTCGCCGTCAACCTGCGCACGGCGTCGTTGTCGGCGAAACCGTATCTGGTACCCGACCCGGAAGAAGCCGCGACGCAACTGGCGCGCATTCTGCCGTCGCCGAGCCGGGACGAGTTGTTCCGGCGGTTGAATTCCGGGCAGCGTTTCGCCTGGCTCAAGCGCGGCCTGACGCCGGACCAGCAGGAAGAGGTGAACAGCCTGGGTATCCCGGGCCTGGATTTCGATTACGAAGAACGGCGGATTTATCCGCACGGCGCTTTGGTTTCGCACGTGCTGGGCGGCGCCGACCTGGACAACACCGGCATCGCCGGCGTCGAAAAATGGTTCAACGACGATCTCATGCAGTCTGCGTCGAGCGGCGGCAAACTGATGCTGTCGTTGGACATCAACGTGCAGCATGCGATTCGCGACGAACTCCAGCGCGCCGTGGAAGAGTTCCAGGCCATCGGTGCGGTCGGCATCGTGCTCGACGTGCAGAACGGCGAAGTGCTGTCCATGGTCTCCCTGCCCGATTTCGATCCCAATATCTCGGGCGAAGCGAAGGACGACAGGCGGTTCAACCGGGCGACGCTCGGCGTCTACGAGATGGGCTCCACCTTCAAGACCTTTACCGCGGCAATGGCGCTGGACGCCGGCACGATTGGCATGTCCGGCGGCTACGACGCGACCCGGCCGATGCGCGCCGACCGCTTCGTGATCCGCGACTTCCATGCCAAGCGGCGCTGGCTGTCGGTGCCCGAGATCTACATGTACTCGTCGAATATCGGCGCGGCAAAAATGGCCGAGGCGGTCGGAACCGAAGGCCAGCAGGAGTTCATGTCGCGGCTGGGCATGCTGAACAAGCCGGCCGTCGAATTGCCGGAAGTCAGCGCGCCGCTGCTGCCCGGCCAATGGCTTCAGGTCGAGACGCTGACCATTGCTTTCGGCCATGGCCTCTCGGTCAGCCCGCTGCAACTGGCGTCCGGCATCGCGACGATCGTGAACGGCGGCCTGGCGGTGCAGCCGACTGTGGTCAAGCGGACGAACGGTCAGCCGTTTGCCGCGGTGCCGGTGATTTCAGAACGCACCTCCGACCAGATGCGGCGGCTGATGCGTCTGGTCGTCGAGCATGGCACCGGAGGGCGCGCGGCCGCGCCCGGCTACCTGGTCGGCGGCAAGACGGGCACCGCCGAGAAGCCTGTGGGCGGCCGGTACGACCGCGACGCCCTGATCACGTCGTTCGTCGCCGCGTTTCCGATGACCGCGCCGCGCTATGTGGTTTTGGCGATGATCGACGAGCCGAAGGGCAACGAGGCCACAGGCGGCCGGGCGGGCGCCGGCCTGACGGCGGCGCCGGTGGTCGGTCGGGTAATCCGGCGGATCGCGCCGTTGCTCGGCGTCGATCCGGTCGACGAAGAAGACGAAGCTGTGCTCGAAGCACTGGACATCAAAATCAACAGCAGAGATCCGAAAGTTGCTTCTTTCTGACCTGGTGAACGGAGACAAGTTAGGCGATACGCCCAATGTAGAGGTCAGCGGATTGGCCGCAGACAGCCGCGAAGTGCGGCCGGGCTATTTGTTCGCCGCGTTGCCCGGAAGCCAGGCGGATGGATCGGCGTTTATTCCTGACGCCTTGGCGCACGGCGCCGTGGCGCTGCTGACAGGCCCGGAAGGAGTGCTCGACCGGTCCGATATCCCCTGCGTACGAGACGCCAATCCGCGCCGTCGCCTGGCGCTGATGGCGGCCAAGTTCTTCGGTCAGCAGCCGGCGACCATCGCGGCTGTAACCGGAACGAATGGAAAGACGTCCGTCGCCGCTTTCACCCGGCAGATCTGGGCCGATACCGGCCTGAAAGCCGGCAGCCTGGGCACGCTGGGCGTCGTTGCGCCGGGTTTCGGCGAGAAGCTGATCCACACCACGCCCGACCCCGTCGCGCTGCATCGCATGCTGGCCGATCTGGCCAACGGCGGTGTCGCCCATCTGGCGTTGGAAGCATCAAGCCACGGCCTGGACCAGTGTCGGCTGGATGCCGTGCGGATCAAAATGGCGGCGTTCACCAACCTGTCGCGAGACCATCTGGACTACCATCCGAACGAGACCGCTTATCTGAACGCCAAGCTGCGGCTGTTCGATACCATCCTGCCGGACGGCGGCGGTGCGGTGCTGAACGCCGATGCCGACGTTCACGACAAGGTTGCGGCGGTGTGCCGCCAACGCCGCCATAAGCTGCTGACCTACGGCAGGAAGGGCAGCGACCTCCGCCTGGTCGACCTTCGGCCACGCAGCACCGGCCAGCATATGGTGGTGGAGATTTTGGGCCGGCGCTCGGAGATCGACCTGCCGCTGGTCGGCCGGTTTCAGGCGGCGAACGCGCTATGCGCGCTGGGCTTCGCGCTGCACAGCGGGATCGACCAGGATGCGGCGATAGACGCCCTGACCCGGTTGGAACCGGTTGCCGGCAGGATCGAGATGGTCGCCGCCCACCCGAGCGGCGCGCCGATCTTCGTCGATTACGCTCATACGCCCGACGCCCTGAAGACGATCCTCTGCGCGCTGCGTCCGCATACCGCGCAGCGCCTGGTGGTGGTGTTCGGCTGCGGTGGAGACCGGGACAAGGGCAAACGGCCGCAGATGGGCGCCGTCGCCAACTGCCTGGCCGACGTCCAGTTCGTCACCGACGACAACCCGCGGACAGAGGATCCGGCGGCGGTCCGCGCCGATATTATGCCGGCCTGTCCGGATGCGACGGAAATCGGCGACCGCGCCGATGCGATCCGTCGGGCCGTCGGCATTCTGAAAGAAGGCGACCTGTTGGTGATCGCCGGCAAAGGTCACGAGCAGGGTCAGATCGTCGGCGATGAAGTCAGGCCGTTCGACGATGCCGAGGAGGCGCGCTGCGCCGTCGCCGCGCTGCGGGAGAACGGCCGATGACCGATGCCGCCCTGTGGACCGCGAAAGAAGCTGCTGCTGCGGTCGGCGCCGAGACAGACGCCGCCTGGACTGCGACCGGCGTGTCGATCGACAGCCGGACGGTCGGCCCGGGCGATCTGTTCATCGCGCTGAAAGGTCCCGTATTCGATGCGCATGAATTCGTGGCCGAGGCGTTGGGCAAAGGCGCGGCCGGCGCGATCGTCGACCACCGTCCGGACGGCGTGACCGACGACGGCCTGCTGCTGGTCGTGGATGACACGTTGCGTGCGCTGGAGGCGCTTGGCCGCGCGGCGCGGGAACGCACGGCGGCACGGATTGTCGCGGTGACCGGCAGCGTTGGAAAGACCGGGACCAAGGAAGCGCTGAAGCTGGTGCTGGACCGGCATGGCAAAACCCACGCCAGCGCCGGCAGCTACAACAACCTGTGGGGCGTGCCGCTCAGCCTGTCCCGGATGCCGGTGGATACCGACTATGCGGTGTTCGAAATCGGCATGAACCATGCGGGCGAGATCACCCCGTTGGTCAAGCTGGTGCGACCGCATGTCGCCATGATCACCAATGTCGAGGCGGTGCATCTGGAGTTTTTCGACTCGATCCAGGGAATCGCCGACGCCAAGGCGGAGATCTTTCTGGGGCTGGATAAGGGCGGCACCGCGATCCTCAACCGCGACAATCCGCGCTACGACCAACTGGTGAAACGGGCGCAGGAAGCCGGCGTCGAAAAGATGATCGGCTTCGGCAGCCATCCGGAAGCCACGGCACGCCTGATCAACTTCGTGCTGCATCCGACCTGCAGTTGCATCTCGGCCGATATCGCGGGCCAGGCGGTGACCTACAAGGTCGCCTCGCCGGGCCGCCATTGGGTGATGAACTCGTTGGGCGTCATGGCGGTGCTGCATGCTCTGGACGGCGACCTCGGCCTGGCCGGCCTGGCCCTGGCGCAAATGACGCCGCCGAAGGGGCGCGGCCAGCGCCACCGCGTCGAATTGCGCAGCGGTTCGTTCGAACTGATCGACGACAGCTACAACGCCAGCCCGGCCGCGATGAAGGCGGCGTTCGAGACGCTGGCGGCGACCGCGCCCGGCGCGCGCGGCCGGCGCATCGCGGTGCTGGGCGACATGCGCGAACTGGGCGAGCAGGCCGACCGGCTGCATGCGGCCCTCGCCGACGACCTGGAGGAAACCGGGATCGACCTGGTGTTCTCGGCCGGCCCGCATATGGCGAAGCTGCACGCCGCCCTGCCGGAAAGCCGGCGCGGCGCCCATGTCGAGAAGTCGGACGAATTGCCGGCCCTGCTTGTTCAGGCGATCCGGGCCGGCGACGTGGTGCTGGTCAAAGGCTCGCTCGGCAGCCGCATGGGGCCGGTTGTGGATGCGCTGCTCGGCCGCGATGCGGACGGCAAGCAGGCGGCGAACGGATAACGGGGCGGGCGCGACGATGCTGTTCAATCTTCTGGTGCCGTTGGCGGACGAGTTCTCGGTCCTCAATATATTTCGGTACCTGACCTTCCGCACCGGCGGCGCGGTGCTGACCGCGCTGCTGGTCAGCTTCCTGTGCGGGCCGGTGGTGATCCGCTGGCTCCGTTCGCGCCAGAAGGCGGGCCAGCCGATCCGCGACGACGGGCCGGAGCAGCATATCGTGGCCAAGGCGGGGACCCCGACCATGGGCGGCTTTCTGATCCTGCTGGCAATCTCCATCGCCACGCTGCTGTGGGCGGATCTGACCAACGGCTATGTCTGGTCGATCCTGCTGGTCACGCTCGGTTTCGGCCTGGTGGGCTTCGCCGACGATTACCTGAAGGTCAGCCATCATTCCTCGCGCGGGCTGCCGGGCAAGTTGAAGCTGGCGATCGAAATCCTGATCGCGGTGACGGCGACGGTCTGGATTATGCGCATGCTGCCGGAAGCGCTGTCCGACAACCTGGCGGTGCCATTCTTCAAGGACGTGTTGGTCGGGCTGGGCTGGTTCTTCGTCCCGCTTGCGATCGTCGTTATCGTCGGCGCGTCCAACGCGGTGAACCTGACCGACGGCCTGGACGGCCTGGCGATCGTGCCGGTGATGATCGCCGCCGCCAGCTTCGCGCTGATCTCCTACCTGGTCGGCAATGCTGTGTTCGCCAACTACCTGCAGATCCATTTCGTCTCGGGCGCCGGCGAGCTTGCGGTGTTCTGCGGCGCGCTGGTCGGCGCGGGGCTCGGATTCCTCTGGTTCAATGCGCCGCCGGCCATGGTGTTCATGGGCGATACCGGCAGCCTGGCGCTGGGCGGCGGGCTCGGCGCGATCGCCGTGGTGACCAAGCACGAGTTGGTGCTGGCGATCATCGGCGGGCTGTTCGTGGTCGAGACCGTGTCGGTGATCGTGCAGGTCGCGTCGTTCAAGCTGACCGGCCGCCGCGTGTTCCGCATGGCGCCGCTGCATCACCACTACGAGCAGAAGGGCTGGGCGGAGCCCACCATCGTCATCCGGTTCTGGATCATCGCCGTGATTTTGGCGCTGGCCGGCCTGGCCACCCTGAAGCTGAGGTGAGGCCATGATCGTCGCCAACGCCTTCAGGGATCGCAAAGTTGCCGTTTTCGGACTGGGCCGGAGCGGCCTGTCGGCGGCGCGCGCCCTGGCCGCGGGCGGCGCCGAGCTGTTGGTCTGGGACGACAATGAAGATGGACGCGCCGAGGCGGCCGAGGCCGGCCTGGCGCTGGCCGATCCGCTGACCATGGACTGGGCCGGGGTCGAGGCGCTGGTGCTTAGTCCCGGCGTGCCGCTAACCCATCCCAAGCCGCACCCGGTGGTTGGCAAGGCGAAGGCCGCGAACGCGGAGATCATCGGCGATGTCGAGGTCTTCATGCGGTCGACCGCCGGCATCCGCAAAACGGCCATCACGGGAACGAACGGGAAATCGACGACGACGGCGCTGATCGGGCACATCCTGAAAGGCAGCGGCCGGGCGACCGAGATCGGCGGCAACCTGGGCACGCCGGTGCTGGACCTGAAGACGCTGGACAGCGAAGGCGACTACGTCATCGAGATGTCGTCGTACCAGATCGACCTGACGCCGTCGATGATCGCCGACGTCGCGGTGCTGCTGAACATCGCGCCCGACCATCTGGACCGGCATGGCGACATGGCCGGCTACGTCGCGGTCAAGAAGCGGGTGTTCTCAGGACAGAGCGCCGGCGACGTCGCGGTAATCGGCATCGACGACGCCTATTGCGCCGACATCTGGGAAGAGCTGCGGCAGGGCGGCGCGCAATCGGTCGTGCCCGTGAGCGTTGGTCGGAAGCTGGAATTCGGCGTCTATGTCATCGACGGCATTCTGCACGACGCGGCGGGCGGTGCCGGCGGCGCGGTGGTCGACCTCAACCGGATTGCGAGCCTGCCGGGTGAGCACAATTGGCAGAACGCCGCCGCTGCGTTTACGGCGACGCAGGCGTTGGGCCTCGCGACCGACATTATCGCGGCCGGCCTGCGCACGTTCCCCGGCCTGGCGCACCGCATGGAGCGCGTCGGCGAACTCGACGGCGTGGTCTTCATCAACGATTCGAAAGCGACCAACGCGGATGCGGCGGCGCGGGCGCTGGCCTGTTACGACACTATCTATTGGATCGCCGGCGGCCAGGCGAAGTCCGACGGGATCGAGCCGCTGTCGCCCTATTTCGACCGGGTCCGGCATGCGTTTCTGATCGGGGAGGCGGCGACCGACTTCGCGGCGACGCTGGAAGGCCAGGCGCCTTATACGATCTGCGGCGACCTGGAAGCCGCGGTCGATGCGGCGTGGCGGAAGGCGAAGGCGGACGGGCTGCCGGGCGCCGTGGTCATGCTGTCGCCCTCCTGCGCCTCGTTCGACCAGTACCGCAACTTCGAGATCCGTGGCGATGCCTTCCGCCAAGCCGTCCATCAACTCGACGGAGGCCGGCGATGGTCAGCCTGAGCCGAACCGATACGTCGGTCGTCGGCCGCTGGTGGTGGACGGTCGACCGCTGGATGCTGGTGACGGTCGCGATGCTGATCGCGATCGGCTACATCCTGACCCTGGCGGCAAGCCCGGCGGTGGCCAACCGGCTGGAATTCGGCCAATTGCATTTCGTGGAACGTCAGGCGGTCTACTTGAGCCTGGCGATACCGCTGATGTTCGCGGTTTCGCTGCTGCCGCCGCTGATGATCCGCCGGTTGGCGGTTGTCGGGTTCGTGGGCGCGTTGTTTCTGATGCTGCTGACCGTCCTGATCGGGCCGGAACTCAACGGCGCGCATCGCTGGCTGTCGCTCGGCGGCATGACTTTGCAGCCCTCCGAATTCGTCAAGCCGACGTTCGCCGTGGTCGCGGCCTGGATGCTGGCGGACAGCCGCCGCCTGGAAGCCTTCCCGGGTAAACAGATCGCCGTCGGACTCTATATCCTGATCGTCCTGATCCTGCTGGCTCAGCCCGATGTCGGGATGGCCCTGGTGGTCTCGGCCGTCTGGTTTGCGCAGGTTTTCATCGCCGGACTGCCGATGTTCTGGGTCACGGCGTTGATCTTCATGGGGCTGGCGGCGGCGGTCATCGTCTACACCTCGTTCGACCACGTCTCAGAGCGGGTGAACGCCTTTCTCGATTCCGACGGCGGCGGTTTCCAGATCGAGCGCGCGATGGACGCGTTCGCCAACGGCGGGGTCTGGGGCACCGGTCCGGGACAGGGCGCGGTCAAGCGTACGCTGCCGGACGCGCATACGGACTTCATCTTCGCCGTCGCCGGCGAGGAGTTCGGCCTGCTGCTCTGCCTGTTGATCATCGGCCTGTTCGCCTTTCTGGTGCTGCGCGGATTCAGCCGGCTGATGGCGGAGGATAATTTGTTCATCATGCTGGCGTCGGCCGGCCTGCTGACCCAGTTCGGCCTGCAGGCGGTGATCAATATCGGCGTCAACTTGAGCCTGATGCCGACCAAAGGCATGACGCTGCCGTTCATTTCATATGGCGGATCTTCGATGCTGTCTTTAGCGCTGGGCATGGGCATGCTCTTGGCGCTGACCCGCCAGCGACCGCGGCTGGGAGGTGCGGAATGACTCCGCGCCGGCGTATCGTGCTCGCCGCTGGGGGCACCGGCGGGCATATTTTCCCGGCCCAGTCGCTGGCGGCGGAATTGACGACGCGCGGGCATCGGCCCGTGGTCGTGACCGACCGGCGCGGCGCCGACTACAGCGCCGCTTTCCCGCATCTGGAACTGCACGCCATCCGCTCCGCCAGTCCGAGCGGCACGCTGTTCGCGAAGGCGAAGGCCGCGGTCGAGATCGGCGCGGGCACCTGGGCGGCGCGGGCTTTGTTCCGGCGGCTGCCGCCGTCGGTCGTGGTCGGGTTCGGCGGCTATCCGTCGTTTCCGGCGATGCTGGCCGCGGTGCGGATGGGTTGCCCGACATTGCTGCACGAACAGAACGCGGTGCTCGGCCGGGTCAACCGCCTGCTGGCGCCGCGGGTTTCCGCGCTGGCGCTGTCGTTCCCCGACACAAAGGGCATCCGGCCGCAGGACGAAGGCAAGGCGGCGGTGACCGGCAACCCGGTGCGCGAGGGCTTCGCCGCCGTGCGCGACCTGAAATATTCCGACCCCGGCGACGGGCCGCTGCGCTTGCTGGTCACCGGTGGCAGCCAGGGTGCGACGGTGCTGAGCGACGTGGTGCCCGCGGCTTTGGCGTTGCTGCCGGAGGCGTTTCGGAGCCGTTTGCGCGTCACTCAGCAATGTCGGGAAGAGGATATTGACCGGGTCCGCAAGGTGTATGCCGAGGCCGGCATCACCGCCGATCTGGCGTCGTTCATCGACAACGTGCCAAGCCTGCTGGCGTCCGCCCATCTGGCGATTACCCGCGCCGGCGCGTCGACGGTCGCCGAAATCGCCGCCGCGGGCCGGCCGGCGGTGATGGTGCCCTATCCGCACGCCACCGACGATCACCAGACGGCCAACGCCAAGTCGCTGGTCAGCGCCGGCGGCGCCTGGATGATCCCGAACGAAAAATTTACCGTCGATGCCTGCCGCCAGACGTTGCAGGCCTTGTTCGGCGACCCTCTGACCCTGGCGGAGATGGCGGAGAGCGCGCGCAATGTCGGCCGCATCAGTGCGGCTTCGGATCTTGCCGACATGGTGGAACGGCTGGCCCGCGCCAACGGCGGCAGCGGCGACCCCGTGACGCGGAAGGTGGCGGCATGAGAACGACGCTGCCTTTGGATATCGGACCGATCCATTTCGTCGGGATGGGCGGCATCGGCATGAGCGGCATCGCCGAGGTAATGCACAATCTGGGCTACCAGGTGCAGGGCAGCGATATCGCCGCCAACGCCAACGTGCTGCGCTTGCGCGATCTCGGCATCACGGTGCACGAAGGCCACGCCGCCGACAATCTGGGCTTGGCCCAGGCGGTGGTGATCTCCTCTGCCGTGAAGGCCGACAACCCGGAAGTCGAAGCCGCGCGAAACCGGTTCATCCCGGTGGTGCGCCGGGCCGAAATGCTGGCCGAGCTGATGCGTCTGAAGTGGTCGATCGCGGTGGGCGGCACGCACGGCAAGACCACGACGACGTCGCTGATCGCCGCCTTGCTGGATGCCGGCGGCCTGGACCCGACCGTGATCAACGGCGGCATCATCAACGCCTACGGCACCAACGCCCGCCTCGGCGACGGCGACTGGATGGTGGTCGAGGCGGACGAGTCCGACGGCACCTTCGTGAAGCTGCCGGCGACCGTCGCCGTTGTGACCAACATCGATCCCGAGCACCTGGATTTTTACGGCGACTTCGACGCCGTGCGCGCCGCCTTCCAGGCCTATGTGGAAAACGTGCCGTTCTACGGTTTCGCCGCGCTTTGCATCGACCATGCGGAAGTGCAGGCGATGATCGGCCGCGTCTCCGACCGCCGCATCGTCACCTACGGATTCAATCCGCAGGCCGACGTGCGCGCGGTCAACCTTCAGTTCTCCGGCGGCGGCTGCCAGTTCGACGCGGCGATCACCGACCGGCAGACCGGCGATACCCGCCTGCTGGAAGGCCTGAGCCTGCCGATGCCGGGCGAGCACAACGTGCAGAACAGCCTGGCCGCGCTGGTCGTCGCGCAGGAACTGCATTTCGACGACGACGTAGTGCGCCGGGCCTTCAGCGAGTTCAAAGGCGTCAAGCGCCGTTTCACAAAGACCGGCGAGGTCGACGGCATAACGGTGATCGACGATTACGGCCACCATCCGGTCGAGATCAGCGCGGTGCTGGACGCGGCGCGGCGCGCCTATCCCGACAGCAAGCTGATCGCCGTAGTTCAGCCGCACCGTTATTCCAGGCTGCACGACCTGTTCGAAGATTTCTGCACCTGCTTCAACGATGCCGATGTGGTTCTGGTCACCGACGTTTTCGCGGCGGGCGAACAGCCGATCGAAGGCGCCGACCGCGACGGTCTGGTGACCGGGCTGCGCGACCACGGCCATCGCCAGGCATTGCCCTTGTCCGGGCCGGACGCGCTGGCGGCGACGATCGACGGGCTGGCGAATCCCGGGGACCTGGTGCTCTGCCTCGGCGCCGGCAGCATTTCCGCCTGGGCGAATGCCCTGCCGGGCGAGTTGAAGAAACTGCGGCCGTCCAAGCCGGGAGCGGGGCGATGATGGCGGCGCAGCGCACACCGGAGACCCTGATCGACCGGCTGCCGCCGGGGCGTGGCCGGCTGACCGAAAACGCGGACCTGTCGAAAGTGACCTGGTTCCGCGTCGGCGGGCCGGCCGAGGTGCTGTTCCGGCCGGAAGATAAGGACGACCTGGCCGACTTCCTGCGCGGCACGCCGGCGGATGTTCCGCTGACCGTGATGGGTGTCGGTTCCAATCTGCTGGTGCGCGACGGCGGCGTCGAGGGCGTGGTAATCCGGTTGGGGCGCGAATTCGCCCGGGTGGAGATCGACGGCACGGACGTTAGGGCGGGCGCCGGCGCGCCGGACGTTAATGTGGCGCTGACCTGCCGCGACCATGGCGTTGGCGGCCTGGAATTCCTGCGCGGTATTCCCGGCACCATCGGCGGCGCGCTGCGCATGAATGCCGGCGCTTATGGCCGCGAGATCAAGGATGTGCTGGTCGAGGCCGAGGCGGTCGACCGAAGCGGCAACGTGCATCGGGTGCAGGCCGCCGATCTGGGCCTGGAGTATCGTAAGAGCGCCGCGCCCGAGGATTGGATTTTCACCACGGCATTGCTGCGCGGCACGGCCGAGGACAAAGCGGTGATCGCCAAGCGGCTGGCCGCCGTCAGCGAGGCGCGCTCGGAAACCCAGCCGGTCAAGTCGCGGACCGGCGGATCGACTTTCAAGAACCCGCCGGGCGCCAAGGCCTGGGAGTTGATCGACGCGGCGGGCTGCCGCGGCCTGAAGCGCGGCGGCGCCATGGTGTCCGAGCAGCACTGCAACTTCCTGATCAATACCGGCGGCGCGACGGCGGCCGACCTGGAAGGGTTGGGCGAGGAAGTCCGCCGCCGGGTCGAGCAGGCGAGCGGCGTGGTTCTGGACTGGGAGATCAAGCGGATCGGCCGACATGCGGAGCGCAAGTCGGAGGGGGCGTCATGAGCAAGCATGTCGCCGTTCTCATGGGTGGCTGGTCGGCGGAGCGCGAGGTGTCGCTGGTGACCGGCAAGGCGGTGGTCAAGGCGCTGAAGGAAGCGGGCTATCGCGCAACCGGCATCGATGTCGACCGGGATGTCGCCAGCGTTCTGAAGAAGAAAAAGCCGGACGTCGTCTTCAATGCCCTGCACGGGCGGTTCGGCGAGGACGGCAAGATCCAGGGCGTGCTGGAGATCCTGGGGATTCCCTATACCCATTCGGGCGTCATGGCCTCTGCGCTGGCGATGGACAAGCCGATCGCCAAACGGCTGTTCGCCGATGTCGGCATTCCCTGCGCCGAAGGATCGGTGCTGCATCGCGAGCAGGTGCAGCGTGGTGAGCTGATCGACCCGCCATACGTGATCAAGCCGTCGAACGAAGGCTCCAGCGTCGGCGTTCGCATCGTGCTCGAGGGCGACAACTTCTCCGCCGCCGACGAGCCCTGGCGCTTTGGGGAACAGGTGTTGGTCGAGCGCTATATCGCCGGCCGCGAGATTCAGGTCGCGGTAATGGGCGACCGGGCGCTCGGCGCCATCGAGATCCAGCCGAAGGGCCGCTTCTACGATTACGAAGCCAAATATACCGACGGCAAGGCCGATCATCTGATGCCCGCGCCGATCCCTGAGAAGGACTACGAAGAAGCCTGCCGCCTGTCGCTGCTGGCGCATCAGACGCTGGGTTGCCGCGGCGTGTCGCGCGCCGATCTGCGCTACGACGATACCGGCGGCGGGCCGGGCAAGCTGTACATGCTGGAGATCAACACCCAGCCCGGCATGACGCCTTTGTCGTTGGTGCCGGAGATCGCCGCCTATCACGGCATCGGGTTTGCCGAACTGTGCGGCTGGATGGTGGAGGACGCCGGATGCGACCGCTGAGCGTTAGCCGCAACGACCGTATCGCGCCGAGCGGCGGCAAGGGTAAGTCCCGCAAGGGCGATTCCGTCATGGTCATCGAACTGCGCGGAGCGCTGATCGAGTTCTGGGTCGGCTGTCGGCAATGGGTCGACCGCTTCGTCGGTCTGTTCCGCAGGACCGGCGGCAAGCGGGGCGCCGGCCGGCGCCGGCCGCCGTCGCGTCTGCAGCGCTCGATCCGCCGGTTCGGCGTCGGCTCCAGCGTCAGCATCGTGTTGTTCGTGCTGGGCCTGTGGATCTGGCATTCGGGTTTCCTTGGCCGGGTGGCGGCGGAAATCGAAGCGGCGGCGGCCGCGGTAATGACCGAGGCCGGTTTGACGGTTCAGCAGGTCACTCTGATCGGGCGCGATTTGGCCCCGCGCCAGGATCTGGCCCGCGCCGTCGGCGTGAAGCGCGGCGACCCGATCCTGTTTGTCGATGTCGACGAGATTCGCGAACGGCTGGAAGGGATCGGCTGGATCAGGTCCGCGACCGTGGTGCGCGAGCTGCCGCGCACCATTCGCGTCACCATCGACGAGCGGGTGCCTCTGGCCCGCTGGCAGCGCGATCAGCGCACCGTGCTGATCGACGCCGAAGGCGAGGAAATCGCGAGCCGCGGCCTGGAGGCCTTCAAACATCTGCCCCGCGTCGTCGGGGGCGGGGCGGAGAACCGCGCGGCCGATCTGCTTGCGCTGCTGGCGGCCGAACCGCGGCTGTTCGCGATGGTTCGTCACGCGACCTTGATCCGGCAGCGGCGGTGGGATGTCGGGCTTGAGGGCGGCATCACGGTCAGGCTGCCGGAGCAGGATATTCCCGCGGCGTGGCGGCGTCTGGCGAAAATCGACAGCAAGCAGCGATTGCTGCAGCGCGATCTGGTGGCCGTGGACTTGCGATATGGGGATCGCCTGGTGGTGCGGCTGACGCCGAAGGCCGCCCAGGCGCGGCGGGAACTGGACAGACAAACCTGAGCGTAGAGGGACAAACGCCGATGGCGTTGTATTCGAGGGGAACATAAAGCGTGGCGCGTAGCGGATTGATTGCCGGTCTGGATGTCGGCACGACCAAGGTGTCGTGTTTCGTCGCGCGGCTGGACGGCCAGTCGGTGCGCGTGGTCGGCATCGGCCATCAGGTTGCGCGGGGCTTACGCGCCGGCGCCATCGTCGATATGGACGCGGTGGAGGAATCGATCCGCGCCGCGGTCGACGCCGCCGAGCGTATGGCCGGGGAGACCGTGCGCGATGCGTTCGTCAACCTGTCCGGCGGGTTCCCCGCGTCGCATACGGTCGGCGTCGAAGTCTCGATCGCAGGCCATGCCGTGGAAGATACGGACCTGCGCCGGGTGCTCGACCATGCGCGGGCTCGGCAGGAGCCGGGCGAACGCGAGGTCGTGCACGCCATTCCGGTCGGCTTCACCATCGACGGTTCCAACGGCATCCGCGAGCCGCGCGGCATGTATGGCGAGCGGCTGGGCGTCAACATGCATGTGGTCACGGCAGCCAGCGGGCCGATGCGCAACCTGTCGGTTTGCGTGGAACGCTGCCATCTGAACATCGCCGGCCTGGTCGTCTCGCAGTACGCGTCGGGCCTCGCCTGCCTGGTCGAGGACGAAACCGACCTCGGCGTCACCCTGGTCGATATGGGCGGCGGCACGACGAAGATCGCCGTGTTCTACGACGGCGCGATGATCCATTCCGACGCCGTGCCGATCGGCGGCGGCCACGTCACCAACGACATCGCCCGCGGCCTGTCGGCGCCGCTCAGCCATGCCGAGCGCCTGAAGACGCTCTACGGCAGCGCGCTGCCCACGCCGTCGGACGAGGGCGAGATGATCACGGTGCCGCAGGTCGGCGAGACGGACGAGGAGGCGGTCAGCCATGTGCCGCGCTCCATCCTGGTCGGCATCATCAAGCCGCGGCTGGAAGAGACCTTCGAACTGGTGCGCGACCGGCTGTCTTCCAGCGGCGTGGAAAAGCTGGCCGGGCGGCGGGTGGTGCTGACCGGCGGCGCGAGCCAGTTGCAGGGCGTGCGGGACCTGGCCGCGCGCGTTTTGGATAAACAGGTGCGGATCGGCCGGCCGATCCGTCTGCAGGGCCTGGCGGAATCGACCGCCGGACCGGCCTTTGCCAGCTGTGCCGGGCTGCTGTTCTACGCGGCGCGGGACTGGACCGAAGTGATCGATACAGAGCCGGAAACCGAGACGGACATACCGGGCCGCCTGGCGCGGATCGGCAAATGGCTGCGAGAGAATTTTTGATGAAACAAGAAACGGAAAAGCCGGTCGCCAAACCGGCAAATGAGCGCGTAACGGGCGTGCCAAGACGACGGACTGAAGGGACGGACCAAAGAACAGACCATCTTACCGGAGGTGAACTATGCCAATCAGCTTGACTATCCCGACCGCCACCGAACTTAAGCCACGTATCCTGGTGTTCGGTGTCGGCGGCGCCGGCGGCAACGCCGTGAACAACATGATCAACGCCCAATTGGAAGGTGTCGAGTTCGTCGTCGCCAACACCGATGCGCAGGCGCTGACCCTGTCCGCCACGGACAACCGCTTACAGCTCGGCGTTTCGATGACCCAGGGCCTGGGGGCGGGGTCCCGGCCGGACATCGGCCGCGGCTCGGCCGAGGAGGCGATCGACCAGATCACCCAGCAGTTGGAAGGCTGCCACATGTGCTTCATCACCGCCGGCATGGGCGGCGGCACGGGCACCGGCGCGGGCCCCGTGGTCGCGCGCGCGGCGCGTGAGATGGGCATCCTGACAGTCGGCGTGGTGACCAAGCCGTTCCAGTTCGAAGGCGCACACCGCATGGCGATCGCGGAGGGCGGTATCGACGAAATGCAACAGTATGTCGATACGCTGATCGTCATCCCGAACCAGAACCTGTTCCGCATCGCCAACGAGAAGACCACTTTCGCCGATGCCTTCAAGATGGCGGACGACGTTCTCCACATGGGCGTGCGCGGCGTGACCGACCTGATGGTGATGCCGGGCCTGATCAATCTCGACTTCGCCGACGTGCGCACAGTGATGAGCGAAATGGGCAAGGCGATGATGGGGACCGGCGAGGCCGGCGGCGAGGATCGAGCGATCCAGGCGGCCGAAGCGGCGATTTCCAACCCGCTGCTGGACGACATCTCGTTGAAGGGCGCCCGGGGCGTGCTGATCAACATCACCGGCGGTTCGGATCTCACCCTGTTCGAAGTCGACGAAGCGGCCAACAAAATCCGCAACGAGGTCGACGCGGACGCCAACATCATCGTCGGATCCACGTTCGACGACGGTCTGGACGGGGCGATGCGGGTTTCCGTCGTGGCGACGGGCATCGATGCCGAAGAGGCGGTGCGCGACCGTCCGGTGGCGGTGCCGGCAACGCCGTTCACGCGGCCGCTGTCGGTCGAGCCGGAACGGCCGGCAGAGCCGGAGCTTGAGCCGGAGATCGAGTACGAAGAGGAAGTGGCTGCCTATGAGGAGCCGGTTGCCGAGCCTCTGGCCTTCCCGCAGACCAGCGAACCGCAACCGGCAGCGGCTTATTCGGTCGGCAACACCGCCGTCGCGGTGGCCGAACCGGTCGCCGAGCCGGCGCCGGTCGTGGCTCAAGCAGCGCCGGTGCAGCAGCCGGCGGTCGCCCAACAGCCGACCGTGGCCCAGCAGCCAATGCAACAGGCGGCGCACCGCGATGCCCCGTTCATCGCACCGCCGCCGGCACGGCCCGAAGTCCGTCGCGACCCGATCCGTGCCCGCGATCCGTTCCAGGATGCGGAGCTGACCCGGTCGCAGCCGGCGGCGGCTCAGCCCGAGGCTGCCTACCAGGAGACCGTTCAGCCGGAAGCCGGCGAGCCGCCGCGGCGCGAGGCGAGCCTGTTCGAGCGGATCACCGGAACCGGGCGGGCGCGGCCGGTCGGTGCGACCGAAGCCGCGCAGCCGGCCCCCACCGCACCGCAACGTCAGAGCCCGGCGGCTGTCTCCAGCCCGATGCCGACGCAGAGGCCCGCCGCCCCGGCGACGGACGATGCGGCGGCCGAGCGGCAGACCGTCAAGACCGAGCGGATGGACCGGCTGGTCACGCCGCAAAGTGAAGATCAGAACCTGGATATTCCGGCGTTCCTGCGCCGCCAGGCCAACTGACGCAAGAAAAACGGACCCGGCAATTTAATGCCGGGGCCGATTTACGCTACTGCTCCGACGCGTCCGTGGACGCGCCAAAGGCCCGGCGTCGGGTCAGGCCGCTCGCGCGCGGCGCCGTGATTTACCCGACAATGTCTTGATCAGGCCGCTGACAGCCGACCGGACAGAATTGTCCGAGATATCGCTGAAGTTGCGAACCAGTTCGATGGTCGAACGGTTCTTGCCGCCATGTTCCAGCGGCTCTTTGTCGGTGGTCGGCTGCAATCCATCAAAGAAGAAACTCATGTCGACATCCAGGCGTTTGGCGATTTCGTAGAGTCGCCCCGCGCTCACCCGGTTGGCGCCGGTCTCGTACTTCTGAACCTGCTGATAGGAAATCGACAGGGAATTTGCGAGATTCTCCTGCGTCAGCCCCATCATGGTGCGGCGTTCGCGGATGCGTTCGCCTACATGATCGTCAACTTGTTTCGCTAGCTTGCCCATTTTCCGAAAACTCCCACTCTTTAATCATTACTCGGCCTTGCAGATCGGAATCGGTCTTTCGCAACGGCGACGACCGACTGTTCCCAACTTCGTCTGCCCCCAACAAGCTGGCAGAGACTACTCAATACACACGAGTTGAGGTATTAGACTAAAGTATAACTATCGCTATGCGATCATTGCGCCGGGGCGGCTTTTGTCGTCGCGCGAGCTATCGAACCATCGCCAATTCAGGCCGATCCGATTAAGCTTAAGAAGGCGTGGGCCCGCGCGGCGACAGCCTTGATTTCGCGGGCGACAGGTGCAAGAAAAGCAGGATGCGAAAGAGCGTGGTGCCAGGAATTTTGCGGTTCTCCGCCGCATCGGCGGCGATGTTGCTTTTGGCGGCCTGTAGCGGCGGCGACGATGGCGAGATCGCCTATGTGGAGCGGCCGCCGGAGGTGATCTACAACAACGCGCTCGACGACCTCCAGGACGGCAACTACAAAAAGGCCTCCAGCGGCTTCGACGAGGTCGAGCGTCAGCACCCCTATTCGGTGTGGGCCACCAAGGCGCAGCTCATGGCGGCGTTCTCCGCCTATCAGGACAACAACTATGAGCTCGCCGTGCTGGCGGCGCAGCGCTTCATTCGCCTGCATCCCGGCAACAAGGACGTGCCTTACGCCTATTATCTGATCGCCATCAGTTACTACGAGCAGATCTCCGACGTCGGCCGCGACCAGGAAAACACCAAGCAGGCATTGACCGCCCTGGAAGAGCTGGTCCGGCGCTTCCCGGACAGCAAATATGCGCGCGACGCCCGGCTGAAGATCGACCTGGCCCGCGACCATCTGGGCGGCAAGGAAATGGAAATCGGTCGCTATTACCTGAACCAGGGCCAGTATGTCGCCGCGATCAACCGGTTTCGCGTCGTGATCGAGAACTACCAGACCACGACCCACGCCCCGGAGGCGCTGCACCGCCTGACCGAGGCTTATCTGGCCTTGGGCGTTACCGATGAAGCGCAGACCGCCGGCGCGGTGCTGGGGTTCAACTATCCCGACAGCGACTGGTATCAGGATTCGTATGCCCTGCTTACGGGATCGGACCTGGAATTGAAGGCCAGTCAGGAATCCTGGATCACGCGCGCCTGGAAACAGGTTTTCTGAGGCAGGCGCCCGATGCTGCTCGGGATTTCGATTCGCGACATCGTTCTGATCGACAAGCTGGATATTTCGTTCGACGCCGGCCTCTGCACGTTGACCGGGGAAACCGGCGCGGGGAAATCCATTCTGTTGGATTCGCTCGGCCTGACCCTCGGCATTCGGGCCGATAGCGGGCTGGTCCGGCACGGCGCGAAGCAGGGCTCCGTTACCGCCGAGTTCGCGCTGGAGGCGGCGCATCCGGCCTACGGCCTGCTGAGCGAGCAGGCCTTGGACGAATCCGATTCCCTGGTGCTGCGCCGGGTGTTGGGCGCCGACGGGCGCAGTCGCGCCTTCGTCAACGACCAGCCGGTCAGCGTCGGCCTGCTGCGCCAGATCGGCGAATCCCTGGTCGAGATCCACGGCCAGGGCGAGGAACACGGCCTGCTGAACCAGGCCACCCATCGCGGTCTGCTGGATCTTTTCGGCGGGCTGGAGGGGGCTGTCGCCAAGGTGCGGGAGGCGCACGCGGCAATGCGGCAGGCGGCCGACGCAGCGGCAAAGGCCGCCGTAGAGCGGGCCGCGTCGCAGGCGGACGAAGCTTATATCCGGCATGTGGTCGGCGAGTTGGAGGCGTTGGACCCGCGCCCCGGTGAGGAAGAAGAACTGGCCGAGACCCGCGCCTACCTGATGAATTCGGAGAAGCTCGCCGACGGGCTGAACGAGGCCGTTCAGTTACTGGAAGACGGCGAAACGCCGGAGCGCCGCCTGCAAAAGGCGCAAATCGCGCTGGAGCGGGTGGCGATGCGGGCCGGCGGACGTTTGGACCCGGTGCTGGAGGTCCTCGAACGAGCCTTGGTCGAGGCCGGCGAAGCCAACAGCGCGGTGTCGTCGGCGCTGCAGGATCTGGAGCTGGAGCCGAGCCGGCTGGAACAGGTCGAGGAACGGCTGTTCGCGCTGCGCGACGCGGCCCGCAAGCACAGCGTCACCGTCGACGAACTGGCCGACCTTAAAGACAATTTCATCGGCCAGCTTGCCGCCGTGACGGATGGGGCGGAGCGTCTCGCCCGGCTGCAGGCGGAAGCAGAGGCCTGCCGCGCCAAGTACGCCAAGGCGGCGGAAGCGCTGAGCGGCAAGCGGGCCAAGGCCGCGAAGCGGCTGGACAAGGCGGTCGCGGCTGAACTGCCGCCGCTCAGGCTGAACAACGCGCGTTTTTCCACCCAGGTCAAAGCGCTGGGCGAGGCGGATTGGGGGCCGGAGGGGTGCGACAGCGTCTCGTTCACGGTGGCGACCAATCCCGGCACGCCGCCGGGGCCGATCGCCAAGGTCGCGTCCGGCGGCGAACTGTCACGGTTCATGCTGGCCTTGAAGGTCGTGCTGGCCCGGCAGGGATCGGCGCCCTGCCTGATCTTCGACGAAGTCGACCGGGGCATCGGCGGTGCGACGGCGGACGCGGTCGGCGAACGTCTGGCCCGTCTGGCCGCTTCCCATCAGGTTCTGGTGGTGACCCACTCGCCGCAGGTGGCGGCGCGGGGCGATCACCACTGGCGCGTCGCCAAACGCGAAAACGGCAAGACGATCACGACCATCGAGCGGCTGGACACCGCGGCGCGCGGCGAGGAGATCGCGCGCATGCTGGCCGGCGCCGAAGTGACCCAGGAAGCGCGCGCCGCCGCCGAAAGCCTGCTGGCCGGTCAACGTCCATGAGCGCCGAGGATGTGTCGCCCCTGGAAGAGGCGAAGGCGGAGCACGAGCGGTTGGCGGTGGAAATCCGCGAACACGACAAACTCTATTTTCAGGACGATGCGCCGACCGTATCGGATGCGGAATACGATGCCCTGCGACGTCGTCTGCTGGCGCTGGAAGCCGTCTATCCGGAGCTGATCACCGCCGACAGTCCAAGCCAGACGATCGGCGCGGCGCCGGCGTCCGGCTTCGCCAAGGTAACCCATGCCAGGCCGATGCTGTCCTTGGACAACGCGTTCAGCGCCGAGGACGTGCGCGAGTTCGTCGACCGAGTGCGGCGTTTTCTCGGGCTGCCGGCGGAAGAGCCGGTCGCGCTGGTGGCGGAACCGAAGATCGACGGCCTGTCGGCGTCGGCCCGGTTCGAGGGTGGTAAGTTCGTGCTGGGCGCCACGCGGGGCGACGGTCAGGTCGGGGAAAACATCACCGCCAACATGCGCGAGGTCGTCGATTTCCCCGAAACGCTGACGGTCAAAGACGCGCCGGACGTGTTCGAGGTGCGCGGCGAAGTCTATATGCCGAAGGATCGGTTCCTGGCGCTGAACGAAGCGCAGGCGAGGGAAGAAAAAGCGCTTTACGCCAATCCGCGCAACGCGGCGGCGGGATCGTTACGCCAGCTGGATCCGTCGATCACCGCGTCGCGGCGGCTGCATTTCTTCGCCTATAGCTGGGGCGAGGTCAGTGCTTTGCCGGCCGACACCCAGTGGGGCATGGTGGAATGGCTGCAATCGGCCGGTTTCACGATCAATCCGATGGCGAAGCGCTGTGCGACCGTGGAGGACGCGCTGGCGCTGCACGCCGAAGTCGAGCGGATGAGGGCCGGGCTGAACTACGACATCGACGGCGTGGTCTACAAGGTCGACCGGCTGGACTGGCAGGACCGGCTGGGATTCGTCAGCCGCAGCCCGCGCTGGGCGACGGCGCATAAGTTCCCGGCCGAAAAGGCGCAGACCCGGGTGCTGGCCATCGACATTCAGGTCGGCCGCACCGGCGCGCTGACGCCAGTGGCGCGGCTGGAACCGGTGACGGTCGGCGGCGTGGTCGTGTCCAACGCCACCCTGCATAACGAGGCCTACATCCTGGAAAAGGATATTCGGATCGGCGATACGGTTATCATACAACGCGCCGGCGACGTGATTCCGCAGGTGCTGGAAGTCGTGACGGACGCGCGGCCCAAGGGAACCAGAAAGTACAAACCGCCGGAGACCTGCCCGGTCTGCGGCAGCCACGCGGTGCGCGAATTCAATCCCAACCTGGGACGCGAGGACGCGGTCAGGCGCTGCACCGGCGGCCTGATCTGTCCGGCGCAGGCCAAGGAGCGGCTGAAGCATTTCGTGTCGCGCGATGCGTTCGACATCGAAGGGTTGGGCGTCAAACAGATCCAGCTGTTCTTCGACGAAGGTATGGTGACCCGCCCGGACCAGATCTTCACGCTGCCAGAGCGTGAGGCGGCGGGCGATATCGCGCTGAAGGACCGGGAGGGTTTCGGCGAGACCTCGGTCCGCAACCTGTTCGCGGCGATCGAGGAGCGGCGGGACATTTCGCTCGACCGGTTCGTCTATTCGCTGGGCATCCGGCATGCCGGGCAGGCGACGGCGCGCCTGCTGGCCCGTACCTACCTAACGTTGGACGGCCTGCTTGAAGGGTTGGCGGCGGCGCAGGACCGCGAGAGCGAGGCCTACGAGGAACTGCTGGCTATCGACGGCATCGGCCGGGTGGTGGCGGAAGCGGTGCTGGAATTCTTCGCCGAAGAGCACAATCTGGAAGCCATCGCGGCTTTGCGCGGGCAACTGCGCGTCGCCGATTTCGAGGCGCCGTCGGCGGAATCGCCGGTGGCCGGCAAGACAGTGGTGTTCACCGGCACGCTGGAGACCATGACGCGGCATGAAGCCAAGGCGCGGGCCGAGGCGCTGGGCGCGAAGGTGTCGGGCTCGGTTTCCAAGAAAACGGACATCGTGATCGCCGGACCGGGCGCCGGGTCGAAGTTGAAGAAGGCCGAGGAGCTGGGCGTTCAGGTGATGACCGAGGCCGAGTGGCGGGAGACGGTGGGCGGCTGAGTCGGCGCTTTTCGATTTAGGCTGACCCCTCACCCAGCTACGGCTAGGGCTCGGCATTACGCCTCGCCAAGCCTTCACAACCCTCTCCCCGCGGGAGAGGGAGGGCCCCGCCGCGAAGCGGTGGGAGGGTGAGGGGACTACGGCGACGTCGATTGATCGATCACCGGAATCACCCCAATCAGCGCTCTATCGGCTCCGTCGCCTCCTTAAGCCAGGCGGCCGTCTCGTCGTCGACCAGCGGCGCGATGTCGGCGCGGACGGTGGCGTGGTAGCCGTTCAGCCAATCCAGTTCACCGTCTATCAGCAACGAGACATCGACCAGCGCGCGGTCGATCGGCGCGCGGGTCAGGGTCTCGAATTCCAGCAGCTTGCGCTCGCCGGGCTGCTCCGCCGCTTCGCGCACCACCACCAGGTTCTCGATACGGATGCCGTACTCGCCGGTCTTGTAATAGCCGGGCTCATTGGAGACGATCATGCCGGGCTTCATGGCGGCGCTGCCACCGGCCTTCGAGATCCGCTGCGGGCCTTCGTGCACGTTCAGGTAGGAGCCGACGCCATGCCCGGTGCCGTGATCGAAATCGAGGCCGACCTGCCAGAGCGCATGGCGGGCCAGCGCATCGATCTGCCCGCCGTCGGTGCCTTCCGGGAAGCGGCAGGTCGCGATGGCAATGTGGCCTTTGAGCACGCGGGTGAAGCGCTCGCGCATTTCGTCGCTTGGCGCGCCGATGGCGACGGTGCGGGTGATGTCGGTGGTGCCGTCCAGATACTGCGCGCCGGAATCGACCAGGAACAGGCTGCCCGGTTCGAGCTTGCGGTTGGTTTCCGGCGTGACGCGGTAATGCACGATGGCGCCGTTCGGTCCCGCACCGGAGATGGTGGTGAAGCTCAAATCCTCGATCAGGTCGTTTTCCATGCGGATCGCACGTAGCCGTTCCGCGGCCGTGAGCTCGTCCAGGTCGCCGCCGCCGGCTTCGCGCGCCAACCAGGCAAGGAACCGGGTCACCGCCGCGCCGTCGCGGATGTGGGCGGAGCGGGCGCCGGCGACTTCGATATCGTTCTTGCATGCCTTGGGCAGGGTGCAGGGATCCGCAGCCGCCTGCACCGTCGCGCCCGCTGCCTTCAGGCGGTTGGCAACCCAGACGCCGGTGACCGCGGGGTCGACCCGGACGGTCTTGCCGTCGGCGCCGAGGCGGTCCAGCAAACCGCCGAACGCGTCCCGTTCGTGCAACGCTACCCCGTTGCCCAGATGTCCGGTCAGGCCGGGCGTGATCTTACGCCGGTCCATGATCAGGTCGACCTTCCCGTCGTTATGCAGGATCGCGAAACCGAGCGGCAGAGGGGAGTGAGGCACGTCGGCGCCGCGGATATTGAGCAGCCAGGCAATCGAATCCGGCAGGGTGATGACGGCGGCGTCGGCGCCGTCTTTCTTTAAGGTTTCGGCCAGGCGGGTCCGTTTGTCGGCGGCGCTTTCGCCGGCATAGTCCAGGGCGTGCGGTACCACCGGCGCCAGCGGCGGCGGCGGCTGATCGGTCCAAACCGTGTCCAGCGGGTTGGGTTCCAGCGCGACCAACTCGGCCCCGGCCTTGGCGCAGGCTTTCTCCAGCCGCTTCACGCCGTCGGCGGTGTGCAGCCACGGGTCGTAGCCGAGCTTCTGCCCAGCGGAGAGGGTTTCCGCCAGCCAGTCGCCCATGGGCTCCTGCGTTACGTGGCGCGGCGCGAACAGGGCCGTGTCGACCTGGTCTCTTACCTGCAGGGTATAGCGGCCGTCGACGAAGATCGCCGCCGTTTCGGCCGCCACGACCGCCATGCCGGCGGAGCCGGTGAAGCCGGTCAGCCAGCAGAGCCGGTCCGCCGAACGCGGCACGTATTCGCCGTTGAACTCGTCGTTACGGGGCACCACGAAGCCGTCGACGCCGAGCCGCTTGAGTTCGCCGCGCAGGGCCGTTAGCCGGCCGCCGGCCGCCGACGCCTGCTCGATCGTCGCGTCGTAGGACGCGGCCAGCTCGTCGGCCAGGGCGCGAAGTTCCGCGGCCGCGTCGGGGGGCAGATCCGGGCCGATCAGCACAAGCGGCTCCAGCGGATCGCGCCGGGTCGGGCCCGCGGCGATGCCGGCGATCAGGTCTCGAACCTCCGCCGCCGGACGGCTTATTCCGGCCGCCGCCAGCGCGTTCAAAAGGCGCGTTTCGCTTGGGCTAGAGGCTTGTTCTCGGCTCATGAATGTCTCCTGGGATGCCAGTCTGACTATGTCGCGGCAGGACCCTGGCTGCAACTTTTGTCATGCGTTCCGTGCAATGCTGCGATGCGGCAATTAAGGTCATAATACTTCATTAACCCGTTGAATTTATTAGTGTGCATCGCAATATTTCCTCTAAGAGAATAGCCTCGCAAGTGGAGTACACCCATGGTGGAGAAACGCGTTTCAGAAGTCGGCGGCAAGGCAGCGATCCTGCCGGTCCGACCGACCGCAGAATATGACTATTTTGCCATCCGCGCCCAGGCGGAACGGCTTCGGGCCCAGGAACTGGGCGGGTTCATCCGGTCCGCCGACAAGGCGGTCGTGAACGGTCTCAGCCGCCTGTGGCGCTGGGTCAGCGAGAGCTGGCAGCGCCGGGCGACCCTGGCCGAACTGGCCCGGCTGGACGACCGCATGCTGTCCGATATCGGCATCGCCCGGGACCAGCTTGGCGTGGCGCTGAAGAAGGGCCCGGCGAACGCGAATTGTGCGGCCGAGCAACAGGGACGCGCCGCCTGACAAGGCGCTGAGTAGTACCGTCAACGGATCATAAGTAACGTCAGCCAACCGGACAGGGCGATGCGGCCGAAGAGCCGCAGGCCCTGGCCCCGGTAGGCATTGCGCACCAGCGTTTCCTGACCTTCCAATAAACCCGACAGAACCAGAACCCCGCCCGGCACCAACGCGCCGGCGACCGGCCGTGCCAGCTTGGCCAGCGGCCGCGCCAGAATATTGGCGACGATCAGGTCATGCGGCGCCGAGACCGTGAGGCCGCGGTGCTTCAGGCCATCGGCCCGAACCGCGCGGACCAGCGGGGCAAGTCCGTTGTGAACGGCGTTTTCCCGCGTGACCGCCACGGCAATCGGATCGATATCCGCCGCCAGAACCGGGCAGCACCAGGCCCGAGCCATAGCCAGCGCCAGCACCCCCGACCCACAGCCGAGATCCACCGGCCGGCGAACGCGCCGCCGTTTCGCCAGAGCGTCCAGCGCCAGCAGACAGCCATAGGTCGTTTCATGCCGTCCGGTTCCGAACGCCTGGCCGGCGTCCACGACGATGTCGAAAAAGGATGGCGCCGGGTGCGGCGGATGGTGGCTGCCGCGCAGGTAGAAACGGCCGGCGCGGATCGGCTCGTTTAAGAGCTGAGATTCGCTGACCCAGTCGCGATCCTCGATCGCGGAAACCTCGACCGGCAGGCCGCCGAGCGCTGCGATCAGCGCATCGCGGTCAGGCGGCGAATCGTACAGCGCCTCCAGCCTGCGGTGCGCCGAATTGGGAATCTCGAAGTCTGAAAAGGACAGTGCGCCGGCTTCCAGAATGGCTTCCACCGCGCCGAGCCTGTCGCGCGGCGCGACCACGGTCGCCTGCCAGTACTTCGAGCCGTGCTCAGGCGGGGTCGACAAAGGCGTCGATCACCTTCTTGCGGCCGGCCTTGTCGAACTCGATCTCCAGCTTGTTGCCTTCGATCGCCTGGACGATGCCGTAGCCGAATTTCTGGTGGAACACCCTGTGGCCCTTGGCGTAGCCGCCGGGCGGGCCGATTTCCGCGACCTCTTCCGCCTTGCCGTCTATGACGACGCCGCTGCGGTTATAGCCGCCGGCCTTGTAGCCGCGCTGGCGGAGCCGTTGTTCGGCGCGGATCCAGGGCTGCTCGAACGCGTCCTTATGGACGAAGGTGCCGTGCGCCATGGTGCCGACGGCGGCGTCCTGCCCGCCGCCGCCATACAGACCCTGATCGGCGATCTGCTCGACATGCTCCGCCGGCAGTTCGTCGACGAATCGGCTGGGGATCGACGATTGCCACTGGCCGAACACGCGGCGGTTGGCAGCGTAGGAGATGTAGCAGCGCCGGCGCGCCCGGGTCAGTCCGACATAGGCGAGGCGGCGTTCCTCTTCCAGGCCGGCGATGCCGCTTTCGTCCAGGGCGCGCTGATGCGGGAACAGGCCTTCCTCCCAGCCGGGCAGAAAGACATTGCCAAACTCCAGGCCCTTGGCGGCATGCAGGGTCATCAGGCTGACCTTGTCTTCGTCCGGCGCGTCGTCGTTGTCCATCACCAGCGAGACATGTTCCAGGAAACCGGCCAGGTTCTCGAACGCCTCCATGGCGCGGATCAGTTCCTTAAGGTTTTCCAGCCGGCCCGGCGCATCCGGCGACCGGTCGTTCTGCCACATGCCGGTATAGCCGCTTTCGTCCAGCAGCATTTCGGTCAGCTCGGTATGCGGCATGACGTTGACCAGGGACTGCCAGCGCTCGAAATCGGTCAGCAGCCGTTTCAGCGAGGTGCGGGCCTGGGGGCGCAATTCGTCTGTTTCGACCAGGCTGGCGGCGGCGCGGAGCAGGGACGTGCCGGCGGCGCGAGCCGTCTGGTGCAGGCGTTGCAAGGTCGCGTTGCCGAGGCCGCGCTTCGGCACGTTGATAATGCGCTCGAACGCCAGGTCGTCGTCCGGCTGGGCGATCACCCGGAGGTAGGCCATCGCGTCGCGGATCTCCTGGCGTTCGTAGAACTTGACGCCGCCGACCACGCGGTAGGGCAGGCCGAGGGTGATGAAGCGTTCCTCGAACTCGCGGGTCTGGAAACCGGCGCGGACCAGGATCGCGACGTCGTTCATGGATTCCTGGGCGCGTTGCAGGGACTCGATCTCGTCGCCGACGACGCGGGCCTCCTCTTCGCCGTCCCAGACGCCGCGCACGACGACCTTCTCGCCCTCGTTGATGTCGGTCCAGAGCGTCTTGCCGAGGCGGCCCTCGTTCTTGGCGATGACGCCGCTGGCGGCGCCGAGGATATGCGGCGTCGAACGGTAGTTACGCTCCAGCCGGACCACCCGGGCGCCGGGGAAATCGGTCTCGAAGCGCAGGATGTTGCCGACCTCCGCGCCGCGCCAGCCGTAGATCGACTGGTCGTCGTCGCCGACGCAGCAGATGTTCTTGTGCGCCTGGGCCAGCAGGCGGAGCCAGAGATACTGGGAGACGTTGGTATCCTGGTACTCGTCGACCAGGATGTAGCGGAAGCGGCGCTGATACTGCTCCAGCACGTCCGGGTTGGCGGTGAAGATGGTCAGGCAATGCAGCAGCAGGTCGCCGAAATCGACGGCGTTCAGCACGCGCAGCCGTTCCTGATAGGTCTTGTAGAATTCCAGCGCCTTGCCGTCGGCGAAACCGCCGACGTCGCCGGCGGTGACCTTGTCCGGCGTCAGGCCCTGGTTCTTCCAGCGGTCGATCACGGCGGCGAGCGCCCGGGGCGGCCATTTCTTCTGGTCGATGTCGGCTGCTTCCAGGATCTGCTTCAGCAGGCGCTGCTGGTCGTCGACGTCGAGGATGGTGAAATTGCTCTTCAGCCCGACCAGTTCCGCGTGGCGGCGCAGGATGCGGACGCCGATGGAATGGAAGGTGCCGAGCCAGAGCCCCTCGACCGCGCCGCCGATCAGGTTGCCGACCCGCTCGCGCATCTCGCGCGCCGCCTTGTTGGTGAAGGTGACGGCCAGCACCTGGCTCGGCCAGGCGCGGCGCGAGAACAGGATATGGCCGAGCCGGGTGATCAGGACCCGTGTCTTGCCGGTGCCGGCGCCGGCCAGTACCAGCACGGGGCCGTCGACGGCCATCACCGCGTCGCGCTGCGATTCGTTCAGGTCCGCGAGGTACGGCGCCGCAGCCGCCCGGTCCGCCGTCAACGGTTCCGGCGGCTCCAGGGTGCCGAGATCGAAGGGATCATCCATGCCCGATATATAGCCCACGCGGGGGCGGGGCGACAGGGCGGGATCAGGCCCGGACGGACGGAAAATCGTTGATTCCCAGTTCTTCGCGCACGTCCTCGGTGATCTCGGCCTTGTATTCCTCTAGCGGGATGCCGGTGGCGTCCGCGATGCGGACGACGGCCTGGAAGATCGCGGCGACTCCCGCCGAATCGACCAGGGCCGCGGGTCCGAGCGTTTCGGCGATGGCGGTGCGGGCGCGGATCAGGCGGTCCGGGTCGTCGCCGGTCACGGCTTCGGCGTAGTCGATCAGCAGGTCGGCATGGGGCACGCCGCTCCGGTCGACGGCCTCGCCGTTCACGCTTTGGAAGTCGTAAGCATCACCCGTATGTTCGCCGCTCGCACGGAGCAAGGCCACATGTGAGGTGGTTCAATAGACGCACTGGTTGATGGCGGAGACCCGGGCGGCCAGCAGCTCGATCTGGGCGTGGGTGATGTCGCGATGTTCGTTGCCGAAATCGCGCAGCAGGGCGTCCGGCAGGTACTGCACATCGTCCAGGTCGAAGAAGCCGGCCACCTCGTCCGGCACCAGGCTGAGCGCGCGGTGGATGTTGGCGGCGCTCCGGTTCAGGTAGATCTCCGGCTCGGCGTCGGTCAGGTCCTCCGGCGCAATGGTCGGCACCCAGGCGAGGCCGGGCTTGGCGCCGGCCGGCCGGTGGCGCGACGGCTCGCCTGGCAGCGGCTCCGGCAGAGGATGGGTTGGCAGGCCCATGGCGTGGGTGAAGCTGTCGATGGCGATCATGGTGGCGACGATGCCGACGGTCTCCACATACTCGCCGTCGGAGAGGCCGTTATCCAATGCCTCGCGGTACCAGGATTCGGTCAGGCGGGAGGCGTCGGTTCGGACGCGGTGGATCACCTCGACCACGATCTCAGGCAACGCGCCGAGGCTGTCGTGGGTGCCGGCGACCGCGTTGGGCGACAACGCTTCCTTGCGCCGACGGCAGAGAGTGCAGGCGGGCGCGTTGCGCGTCTCGGCCGCGATGGCGACCCGCGTCGGTCCGTCCCACCATGTGCCGGGCCCGGCTATGCGGCGCCATGCCCGGCGATGAGCGGCGGCGAGGTCGTCGCGAATCGGGACCGGCGATGCGCGGTAGGTCAACTCGGTCATTGGGGAAAGCTCTGCGTGAAGTGACGGATGTAAGGCTTTGTGAACTCTGCCGGATTGGCGCTTCCATGACAAGGGCACCGCCGCCCCGGTTCGGACCGGACCCTACAAGCGTGCTTGCTTCCGCGTGCAGTGAGGATATCATCGGATCTAGGAAAAGTAGTGCGGGCGGCAACGACTGCTTGTTCACGCAATGAATTAATGGGAGGCGACAAGAATATGTTTTCACTGGAAAAATCTGTCGGTTTCGCTTTGGGCGCCGTGGTGCTGTCGGCCGCTATTGCTTTGCCGGCAAGCGCAAAGGTCGAAGGCGACACCATCGTCCTCGGGTCGGCAATTTCGCTGACCGGCAAGTACTCGACCAACGGGATCCACGCCCAGAACGGCTATGAACTGGCGGTCAAACGGATCAACGAAATGGGCGGCGTGAAGGTGGGCGGCAAGGCCTACAAGCTGAAGGTCGTCTACTACGACGACGAATCGACACCGGCCCGCGGCGCGCAGTTGGCTGAACGCCTGATCAAGCAGGACGGCGTGCAATTCATGCTTGGGCCGTACTCATCCGGCCTGACCAAGGCGATCGCGCCGGTCACCGAGAAGTACAAGGTGCCGATGGTGGAGGCGGAGGGCGCGTCCCGTTCGCTGTTCACCCAGGGCTACAAATACCTGTTCGCGGTGCTCTCCACCTCCGAGCAGTATCTGGCGAGTTCCATCGACCTGGCCGCGGAGATCGCCAAGAAGAACGGCAAGGACCCGTCCGACGTGAAGATCGCCATGGCGTTCGAGAACGACCCGTTCTCGCTGGATGTGCGCGCCGGCGTGGTCGAGGACGCCAAGAAATACGGCATGAAGATCGTGATCGACGACAAGCTGCCGCGCGACCTGTCCGATATGTCGGCGACGCTGACCAAGACCCGGGCGCTGAAGCCCGACCTGCTGGTCGTCTCCGGCCATTCCAAGGGCGCGGCGACGGCGGCGCGGCAGATCGCCGAGATGAAGATCGACACGCCGATGATCGCGATGACTCACTGCGAGGCGGCCAAGATCGTCGATCAGTTCGGCGCGTCGACCAACGACTATCTCTGCCCGACGCAGTGGGCCGAGACGCTGTCGTACAAGGGCGACTACTTCGGCACCGCCGCCGAGTACGACGCGTTGTTCAAGCAGACGTTCGACGGCTACAAGAACGTGCCCTATCAGGCGGCCCAGGCGTCGGCCGCGGTGCTGGTCTGGAAGGATGCGTTCGAGCGGGCCAACACGTTCGACGTGCCCAAGGTTCGCGACGCCCTGGCGGCGACCGACATGAAGACCTTCTATGGCGGCATCAGGTTCTCGGAAGCCGGCAACAACATCGCCAAGCCGATGGTGCTGCGCCAGATCCAGGACGGTATCTACAACGTGGTCGCCCCGTCGAAATGGGCGTCGCACGAGGTGAACCACCCGCGTAAGGCGCCGTAAGGCCGGGCCACGGGCCGAACGAGGCCATGATCCGATGCGCCGCCCTTGCCGTGATCGAGGCGAGGGCGGTTGCGCGGCCTGAAACACCCACAGTCAGGATTGGCGCACCATGCTAGATAACCTGGCGGTGCTCAGCATCGCCCCGGTCTTCAATATTCAATTGCTGCTGGACGGGCTGTTCATCGGCGCGATCTTCGCGCTGGCGGCTTACGGCCTCGCCCTGGTCTGGGGCGTGATGAACGTCAAGAACCTGGCCCAGGGCGATTACGTGATCATGGGCGGCTACATCGCCTATAGCCTGGGCCAGATCGGCGTGCATCCGATTCTCGGCCTGCCGGTCGCCTTCGTCGGTATGTTCGCGTTCGGCTGGATCGTCTATGTGCTGATCATCCGGCGGGTGATCGAGCGCGACCTGTTCACCTCGCTGCTGGCGACGTTTGGCATCGCCATCGTGGTGCAGCAGGTGCTGAACCAGATTTACGGGCCGGAAGTGCGGACGGCGGATGCGGGCCTGGAGGTCCGCACGATCATCGGCGGTCAGGTCACCGTCGCCGATATCCGCATCGTGTCGTTCGTGCTGGCCGCGGCATTGGCGGCGTCGCTCATTCTGTTCATGAAGCGGAGCCGCATGGGCCAGGCGATCCGCGCCACGGCGCAGGACGCCCGCGCCGCCAAGATCATGGGCATCGACACCGACCGGGTCTACGCCTTCACCTATGCGTTGAACGCGGCGATCTGCGGCGCGGCGGGGGTGCTGATTTCGATGATCTGGGTGATCCAGCCGTTCTTCGGCATCACCCATTCGATCCGCTCGTTCGTAATTGTCACCGCGGCGGGTTTCGGCAACCTGCCAGGCGTGATCATGGCCGGCCTCGGGCTCGGCCTGGCGGAACAATATAGCGGCTTCGTGCTGGGCGCGGAGTTCCAGCAGGCCACCGTGGTCGGGCTGTTGGTCCTGGTTCTGGTGATCCGCCAGATCCAACAGGGCCGGCAGCGCCAGGTGGTGCAATGAGCGGCAACGCCACGCAGAACCTGCTGCATGGCGCTATCCTGGTCGCCGGGATCGCCGCGCCGTTCCTGTTCCCGAACTACAGTTTCCAGCTTGCGTTGCTGTGGATCATGATCCTGTTCGCGCTCACCTGGGACATCCTGGGCGGGCAGATGGGCTACAACTCGCTCGGCAACATCCTGTTCTTCGGTGCCGGCATGTATGCCTGCACGGTCGTGCAGATCGGCCTCTATTACGATGTCGGCGCGTACACGTCCGCCTTCGGCGCGGTGAAGGTGGACTTCACGCCGGACCAGTATTTCACCGGCCTGTTCCTCGGCATCGCCGTCGCCGCCTTGTTGTCGATGGTGCTGGCCGTGCTGTTCGGGTGGATCGTGTTCGGCTTACGCGGTCCCTATTTCGCGATCGGCACGCTGGGCGTCGCCATTGCGGCGGGCGAATTGATCAGCGCCTGGGAATGGGTCGGCGCCGGCGGCGGCATCTCGCTGCCGACCTATCCGGGGGAGCCGGACGCGCGCGCGAATTTCTTTTACTTCCTTTGCATGGCGTCGGCCGTCGCGACCTTCGCCTTCCTGAAATGGCTCTATTCCACGCGCTTCAAACTGGCGATCAACGCCATCCGCGACGACGAGGAAAAAGCCGAGGCGATGGGCATCCACACCACGCGGTACAAGACCGTGGCCTGGACCATCGCGGCCTTCTTCCTCGGCATCTCCGGCGCGCTGTTCGGCAACATGACCGGCTTTATCGAGCCGCTGGAGGTCGCCTTCCCGACGGTCACGTTCGGTATCTTCATGGTGCTGATGGTTCTCCTCGGCGGCAAGGGCACCCTGTGGGGGCCGGTGCTGGGCGCGGCTTTGTTCCACCTGATCAAGGAAGTGACCTGGACACATCTGCTCGGCTGGCAGTGGGTCGCGCTCGGCCTGCTGATCATCGTCAACGTGGTCTATTTCCAGCAGGGCATCCTCGGCTGGGCGCGCGACAGGTGGCCGGAACTGTTCGGCATCCGGGTCGAGGACAGGCAAGCCAAGGCCGGGGTCGGCCAGGCGGAGGCGGCGGAATGACCCCGCAGATCGAAGTGACCGGCGTGTCGAAGGCGTTCGGCGGGGTGCAGGCCAACCGCGACATCTCGCTCAACGTGCCGGCGGGCAGGATCACCGGCCTGATCGGCCCGAACGGGTCCGGCAAGACAACCCTGTTCAATTCGGTGGTCGGCTACCACCCGATCGATGCGGGCTCGATCAAGTTCGAGGGGCGGGAGATCTCGAAAATGCGGGTGCCGCAGATCGCCCGGCTCGGCATGCTGCGCACGTTCCAGCAGACGCGCATCTATTCGGAGATGGATTGCGTGCAGAACATGCTGATCTCGCTGCCGCACCGGCGCGAGGGCTGGCGCACCATGTTCGGCCGGTTCACGGCGGAGCCGCTGGAGAAGGCGGAGCATTTGCTGGAATTCGTCGGGCTCTACGACAAGCGGCACCTGATTTCCGGCGACCTGTCGTTCGGCCAGCAGAAGCTGCTGGAATTCGCCATGGCGCTGATGAACGAACCGAAGATTCTGCTGCTGGACGAGCCGACGGCGGGGATCAACCCGACCCTGATCAACGGCCTGATCGATCGCTTGCAAAGGGCCAACAGCGAGTTCGGCATCACGCTGTTCGTGATCGAGCACAACATGCGGGTGATCATGAACCTGGCCGAGAACATCTACTGCCTGGCGCACGGCGAACTGCTGGCCGAGGGACCGCCGGAACAGATCCAGGACGACCAGCGCGTGATCGACGCCTATCTGGGAGCGCACTGATGAGCGGGCAGGAGGACACCGGCGGCACCCGGTCGGTCGGCTATCACGGCGGGTCGGTCGAGACGGTGATCTCCGTCGACGAGGTCAACCGGCAGGCCGCCGCCATCGCCGAAGCCGGCGTCGAAGCCGGGCGGATTGCCGGGCTCGCCGACGGCGAACCGTACCTGAAGATCGATAACCTGCGTGCCGGTTATGGCAAGATGGAGATCCTGCACGACTTCAATCTGCAGGTCGGGCGCGGCCAGTCGCTCTGCCTGATCGGGCCGAACGGCGCCGGCAAGTCGACCGTGCTGCATTCGATCTTCGGCTTCACCAACATCTTCGGCGGCAGCATCGAGGTGCAGGGACGCGACGTCACCGCCCTGTCGCCGAAGGACAAACTCCGGTCCGCCGGCGTCGCCTACATCCTGCAGGACAAGTCGGTCTTCCCCGGCATGACGGTGGAAGAAAACCTGTGGATGGGCGGCTATTTGATGGACAAGCCGGCCAAGGCAAAGGCAAAGGCCGAGGAGATCTTTTCGAAGTACACCCGGCTGGCGGAGCGGCGGTCGCACCCGGCCAAGGTGCTGTCCGGCGGCGAACGGCGGCTGCTGGAAATCTCCCGCGCGCTGGTCATGGAGCCGGACGTGCTGCTGGTCGACGAGCCGTCCATCGGGCTGGAGCCGCGCTTCATCGACATGGTGTTCGAGATCCTGGACGACCTGCAGCACGCGGAGGGCAAGACCATTGTCATGGTCGAGCAGAACGCGAAGAAAGGGCTGGAGTTCGCTGATATTGGGTATGTTTTGGTCTCCGGCCAACTGGCGATGGCGGGGCCGGGCGACGAACTGCTGGCGGATCCGGAGGTCGGACGGCTGTTCCTCGGCGGGTGATCCGCTCTAGCGGTCGATGGTTGTCAAGACGGCCGGAAAGTACTCGTCGCCGTGGCCCTGTTCGACCGTTTCGTTAAGCAGCGCGCGGGCGAGTTCGGCGCCCTGCAGTTTGAGGCCCACGTCGTCGGCGAGTTCCAAAGCGCAGGCGAGATCCTTCAGCGCGTAGCGCGTGGAGAAGGCGCGGCGCGGGAAGTCGCCGGGCAGCAGCGCCTTCATACCGTGGTTGCGCAGCGCGAAGGAATCGGCGGAGCCTTTGGTCAGGGTGTCGAACAGGCGTTCGCCGTCGACGCCGGCGCGGCGGCCGACGCTCAGCGCTTCCGACAAAGCGACGACGGTCTGGAACAGCACCATGTTGTTCATGATCTTGACCACCTGACCGGCGCCGGTATCGCCGCAGAGGGTGACCTCTTCGGCAAAGCAGCGGATAAACGGCTCGATTTTGGCGAAGAGGGCGTCGTCGGCGCCGACCATGACGCTAAGCGTGCCGGCCTCGGCGGCGGCGCGGGTGCGGGCGATCGGTGCGTCGGCGAAGGCGATGCCTGCATCGTTGAAGCGGGCGGCCAGCTCGCGGGTCAGCTTGACCGGGCTGGTCGAGGTGTCGACGACGATCTGGCCGGCGCGCGGTCTTGCGAGGAGCACTTCGGCTACCGCGCTTACTTCGACGCCCGATGGCAGCGACAGGAAGATCAGGTCGGCGCGGTCGCCAACCTCGGCGACCGACGAAACCGCCTCGACGCCGGCCGCCGCCAGCCGGTCCAGGGGCTCCGGGTTCGGATCGCTCGCGATGACCGGCAGGCCGCTTTTGGCGGCGAGATTGCGGCACATCGGTTCGCCCATCACGCCGACGCCGATGAAGCCGATGCAGGTGATCATTGGTTGGCTCCGAGTGCCCGCTTGGCCGCGCCGTCGCCGGCGATGCGGCCGAAGACCGAGCCGGAGGTGAGGCCGGTGCCGCCGGGATAGTTGAAATAGAACAGGCCGCCGACCATCTCGCCGGCGGCGTAGAGGCCAGGGATAGCGACGCCGTCGGTGTCGACCACGCGCGCTTCCGTATCGATGCGCACGCCGCCGAAGGTGAAGGTTATGCCGCAGGTGACGGCGAAGGCCTGGAACGGGGGCGTATCGAGGGTGTTGGCCCAGTTCGACTTCGGCGGATCGATGCCGACCGCGGCGCGGCCGTCCTTAACCGTCGGATCGAACGGCGTGTCGGTCTGCACCGCTGCGTTGTAGGTCTTGACCGTTTCCAGGAACGTCGCCGCGTCGACGCCTTCCAGTTTCTCGGCCAGTCCCTCCAGCGTGTCGGCGCTCGCCTTGGTGATCTGGCGGATGCGGTATTCGTCGCGCAGCAGATGGTCGACCTTGGCGTCGAACACCTGCCAGGCGAACTGACCCGGCTGGTTCAAGATCTCGCGGCCGTACTTGGCGTAGGTGTAGTTGCGGAGGTCCGCGCCCTCGTCGACGAAGCGCTTGCCGTGGGCGTTGACGATCAGGCCGAAGGGGTAGGAGTGCTTTTGGAAGTTATCGCCGACGGCCAGGTCGCCGAACTCCGGCGCGTTGCGGTCCCAGGCGACGGCGTGGCAGCCCGACCAGTTGCCGCAGGGCATCGCGCCGGCCTCCAGCGCCATCTTGATGCCATCGCCGGTGTTGAAACGGGTGCCGCGCACCTTGGCCAGTTCCCAGCCGGGGCCGAGATAGCGGGTGCGCATCTCCGAGTTGGCCTCGAAGCCGCCGGCTGCCAGCACTACGGATTTTGCGTGGATATCGGCGGTCTTGCCGTCTTGTCGGACGCGGACCCCATGCACGCCGTCGTCGTCGGCGATCAATGTCTTGGCGCGGGCGCCATAGCGGATTTCGATGCCCTCTTTTTTGGCGATCTCGGTTAGCGATTCGACCAGACCGGGGCCGCCGCCCCAGGCTTCCACGGTCAGGCCGCCCCAGAATCGGAATTTGCCGTCGACCTTGAACGCCTGGCGGTTCCACATCGGCATGAAGCGGACGCCTTTCTCGCGCATCCATTTCAGGGTCGGGTGGCTCCGCCGGACCAGCAGTTCGACCAGGTCGGGGTCGGTCCGGTAGTCGGTGACGCGGCCCATGTCGTCGAAATACTTGTCGGCGGTGTAGGAGCCGAAATCGGTGTTGGTGAGTTCGTCGTCGGTCAGGTCCGGCACCAGCTCGACCAGATCGTCGACGCCGTCGTAGACCACGCGCATGGCGCCGGCGGTAAAGCGGCTGTTGCCGCCGCGCTCGTCCTCCGGCGCACGCTCCAGCATGACGACGGAAGCGCCCTGCTCGCGCGCCGACAGGGCGGTGCAAAAGGCGGCGTTGCCGCCGCCGACGACGATTACGTCATACGCGGACATCGATTGACTCCATACTCAAGTATCGCGGATCCGGTCCAGCACCGGCAGTATATAGCGGCGGAACTGCGCCGGGTTCTCCGACATCGGGAAATGGCCGAGTTCCTTCATGATCGTGACCTCCGCGCCCGGGATGGCGGCGCCGGTCCGTTCCGTGTCCTCGGGCGTGCAGGAGAAGTCGTACTCGCCGGTCAGCAGATAGACCGGGCAGCGTTCGGTATCGATCCGCGCGGTGCGGTCGCGGAAATCGGAATCGACGCGGTAGAAGTAGAGGTCGCCTTTGAACACGCCCGGGCCGCTTTGCATGTAGGACCAGAGCGTCTCCCAGCGGGTTTCGTCCGGGCTTTGCGGCGCGACCAGGCCGGAGATCAGCGCGGAACAGACCTCGCCGCCATGCACGTCCGGGCGGTGCAGCCAGTCGGTATCGTACCAGGGCTGCTGATGGTCGGAGCCTTCCAGTCCGATCACGGCGCGCAGTTCGTCGCCGTAGGCGCCGGCCAGATGCAGCACGATGCGTCCGCCCATGGAACAACCCATCACAACGGGCCGGTCCAGTTCGAGGGCGCGGCAGAACGCCATGATTGTCTCGGCGTAGGCTTCGGTGGTCAGGCGGTACTCCTCGTCCTGCCATCCGACCGGCGGCGTCGATTTGCCGTGCCACGGCAGGTCGAAGGCGAGCAGGCGAAAATGGTCGGTGACGGCAGGGTCGGTCATCAGGTGACGGAACTGCCGGCTGTCCGCGCCGGCCGTATGCAGGCAGACCACCGGAATGCCCTGGCCCGCCTCTTCGAAATAGATCCGGTTCTCGCGGCCGCCCAGGGTAAGGCACATGTAGCGGCCGACAATCGGCTCAAGCTCTACGGTCATACCTGCGGCTCCGTGCCGCGCGGCACGGCGAGCACGTCCTTGATGTAGCGCAGGTTCGCCATCAGCGGCTGCAGATCGCCCTCCACCTCGGCCATGCCGGATTTGGTCATGGCGAACAGGTCGTGATAGCCGGGTTCGGGGAAGGGCGCCCAAAACCTGGCCCAGGCATCCGCGGAGGCGCGGATGGCGAACCGCCACGGTCGCATCAACACCGGGCCGCGGGCGACATTGGTAATCCTGCCCTGTCGAACCGAGACGTGCAGGGGGATATCGTCGGCGCCGATCAGAAAGTCGACATCCAAAAACCGGCCTCGGCGGACCAGCGGCGCGTTGCCGTTCACCCGCTCGGGCAATTGTTCGAAGACGGCCGCGACATCGTCGCTACCGGACATGCTGAGTCTCCACGGAGCAAGGGTTCCAGACCCGTTCGCGTTAGTTTACCGGCCTGCGTCCGTGGGCGGTAGGGCACCGCTTCAGCGCTCGTCGTGCTCCTCGGCGTGCGCCTGGAGCAGCGCGCGGTTGTGAGCGACCAGGGCGTCTTTCTGGTGGACGACGCCGATAATGCGCATCTCGCGGCGGTTCTGCACCACGGCGAGATGTTCCTCGCGGCTGGAATCCAACAGCGCCAGCGCGTCTTCCAGCGTCTGCGGCGCGACCAGGGCCGGCGGATCGCGATGGCAGACATCGAACGCGGTGACCGCGGACGCGCTGTCGTCGTCGGACTCGCGGACAGCGGCCTTCAGGTCGCCGAAGGTCAGCGTACCGACCAGACGTTTCTCTTCGTCGACGACAAAGAAGGCGCTGTGACTGCTGGTCAGCAGCAGCGCCTTCATCTGCTCGATGCCGGCGTGCTGGGGGACGGTCTCGTAATCGAAGCTCATCACGTCGCTGACCCGGCGCTCCCTCAAGAAATGCTGTGCCCGGCCGCCGCGTACGTTGATGTTGCGGCGCTGCAACTGCCAGTGAAAGAAGCTCTTGCCGACGACGCTTTGCGAGAGAAAGGTCGAAACCACGGCGGCCACCATCACGGCGATGGTGATCTTGTAGTCCCCGGTCAGCTCGAACACGATCAGGATGGTCGAGATCGGCGCGCCGAGCACCGCTGCGGCCATGGCGCCCATGCCGACGATCGCGTAGAGGCCGTGGCTGGCGGCCATCTCCGGAAACACATAGGCCGCGATGATGCCGTAGGCGCCGCCGGTCATCGCGCCCAGCATGATCGACGGCGAGAACACGCCGCCGCCGAACCGGCAGCCCAGACAGATTGCGGTTGCCGCGGTCTTGGCGGTGATCAGAACGATCAGCAGCCACAACGCAAACTGTTCGTTCAGGGCGGCGTCCGTGGCCTCGTATCCGACACCGAGGATCTGCGGGAAGAACACGGCAATGATGCCGATCGCCAGCCCGCCGGATGCCGGCCGCAGGGCATCGGGAATCCGCAGCTTGGTGACCACGTCGTCGGCGAACATCGCGCTCCACATGAAGATCATCGCGATCACCCCGCAGACGCCGCCCAGGATCAGGAAGGCGGGGAATTCGAGGAACGAGACGATGGCGTAGTCGGGAATGATGAAGGCGGGCGTGTCGCCGAACTGGATCCGGCTGACGATGGTGCCGACCACCGACGCCAGGACGACCGGCGCGAAGGCATGCAGCGCGTAGTGGCCGATCACCACTTCCAGCGCGAAGAAGACGCCGGCGATGGGCGCGTTGAACGACGCGGCGACACCGGCCGCGACGCCGCAGCCGAGCAGGGTGAGACGCATGGACGGGCTGACATGCAGCTTCTGCGCGGCAAAGCTGGCCAGGGTGGCGCCGACATGCACGATCGGCCCTTCGCGGCCCGTCGACGAGCCGACGCCGAGGGAGACGATATTGACGAAAGCCGCGCTGATCCCCTGACGCAGCGACATCCGGCCGCCCTTCAGGGCGACGGCCTCGATCACGTCGGCGACACCCTGCGGCCGCCTGCCCGGCATGACGTAGCGGACGAATACGCCGACCAGCAGGCCGCCGACCGTCGGTACCGCCACGACGTGCCACCATTCCAACTGGGCGGCCTGGCTGAACACGTTTTCACCGCCGAAGCCGAAACCCAGAACCTGAACGAAATCCAGGGCGAGCCGGAAACCGATCGCCGCATAACCGACGAGGACGCCGATCACGGCGGCGGAGATCAGCAGAATGATCGGGTCGTTCGGATGGGATCGCCGCCAATAGCGGAGAAACGCGGCCGGTGAACGTAGATGCGTACCCATCCCGAGCAGGCTTCAGGCAGTGCCGCCGGCGCGCGGGACGCGTCGGCTCAACTGGATTTCTTCGGCGTCACGGTCGGTTGTCGATTGCATTGCCCGATCGACCCCTCGGCGCAGGTCGTTTTACCATCCACCCATAGGGCGCCGCTGAGGTCGGCGGCCGACAGGTCAGCTCCTTGTAGGCGCGCGCCCGTTAACACCGCGTTGCGCAGCACGGCCCGGAACAGTTCGGCGCGGCGCAGGTCGGCGCCTTTCAGCGAGGCGCCGGTCAAATCGGCTTTGGTCAGGTCCGCCTTGACCAGGCGCGCGCCGTCGAAATTGACGTTGGTCATGGTCGCGTCGATGAACTTGGCGCCCCGGCTATCGGACTCGGACAGATCGGCGCCCGCGAAATTCCCGCCGAAAAAGCGGCCGTTGCGCAGGCGCGCGCCGCTAAGGTCCAGGTCGACGAACTCCTGGTCGCTCATGTTGCAGCCCATCCAGTCAACACCGGGCGAGGCGAAGTCGGTGCATGCCGCATGGGCGCCGCCCGGCGCCAGCGAGATCAGCGCTCCGGCCAGCATGGCGGGCGCCGCCGCGGCGAATCGGGCACCACAGAACCGTGTCCGGATCATTCGGCAGCCTCTGACTTGCGCCGGATGCCCATGGCGCGCCCCACCTCCGGCGGCCGCGGCAAACGTCCGTGGGACTCCATCATTCGGCTCAATTTCTGCTGCGCCGCGTCAGGCAACGGCGCGGCCCGCCGTTCGGACAGGTCGACGTGAACGGCGATCTGCTCACTGGTGGCGGCGAGGTAGTCCTTCTGGTCGTGGTACATCCGGATGAAGAAATGCGCCCGCTTGGCGTCCCAATCGATCAACTGAAGCTCGAACCTCAACGGGTCGCCCTCGACCACCTCCTGGATGTAGTTCACGTGGGTCTCCAGGACAAACACCGATTTGTTGGTGCGCCTGACGTAATCGATGCCCACGTCGATCACATCGAACAGGGCATCGACGGCGTGGTCGAATGCCAGGTTGTAGTAGGCCACGTTCATGTGGCCGTTGTAGTCGATCCAGGCGGGCTGGACGGCCTCCCGGTGGACGGTAAGCGGAGCGTCGTAGGTCATCGGCCGACTTTAGACCATCGCCGCCGGAGGTCAAAATGCCGTTATGGTTAAGCCCCTGCGAAGTGGGCTTGCTTGCCGGACTACCGGCTGAGGACTATCCTGACGGACATCCGACCAACGGATCCGAGGATTGGGCGATGAGCGTTGCTGCGGCAGAAATCGATACGGTGCTGGCCGAACTGTCGGCCCTGATCGGCGACCGGGTTTCGACCGCCGCCGCGGTGCGGGAGCACCACGGCAAGGACGAATCCTGGCACCACCCGGAACTGCCCGACGCGGTCTGCTTCCCGCAATCGACCGAGGAGGTAGCGGAGATCGTCAAGATCTGCGCCCGCCACCGCACCCCGATCATCCCCTACGGCACCGGCACCTCGCTGGAGGCGCATGTGATGGCGCCGCATGGCGGAATCTGCATCGATATGTCGCAGATGAATGCGGTGCTGGAGGTCAATGTCGAGGATCTGGACTGCACGGTTCAGCCGGGCGTGACGCGCAAGCAGCTTAACGAATATTTACGCGACACCGGCCTGTTCTTCCCGATCGATCCTGGCGCCGACGCCTCGCTCGGCGGCATGACGGCGACCCGCGCGTCCGGCACCAACGCGGTTCGCTACGGCACCATGCGCGAGAACGTGCTGGCGCTGACCGTGGTGCTGCCGGACGGCCGCATCATCAAAACCTCGCGCCGCGCCCGCAAATCGGCGGCTGGCTACGACCTGACCCGGCTCTATGTCGGGTCGGAGGGCACGCTCGGCGTGATCACCGAGGTGACCTTGCGGCTCTACGGTATTCCGGAGGCGATCTCTTCCGCCGTTGTGTCGTTCCCGGACATTGAAGGCGCGGTCAACACGGTGATCATGACGATCCAGTCCGGCATCCCGATCGCCCGGATCGAACTGCTGGACGAGGTGCAGATGGATGCGGTCAACAAGTATTCCGGCCTCGACTATCCGGTCCAGCCGACCCTGTTCCTGGAATTCCACGGCACCGAGGCGGGCGTTCGCGAGCAGGCGGAGATGGTAAGCGCGCTCTGCGGGGAGTTCGGCGGCGGCGATTTCCAGTGGACGACAAAGACCGAGGAACGCAACAAGCTGTGGCAGGCGCGCCACGATGCGGCCTATGCCTGCAAGGCGTTGAGGTCCGGCTGCGAGATCTGGGCGACCGACGTCTGCGTGCCGATCTCCCGGCTGACGGAGTGCATCCTGGAGACCAAGAAGGACCTGGAGCGGAGCAGCCTGATCGCGCCGATCGTCGGTCATGTCGGCGACGGGAATTTCCATCTGGCATTCGTTCTGGACCTGGACAATCCGGCCGAACTTAAAGAGGCGGATGAGTTGAACGACCGGCTGGTGATGCGGGCGCTCGCGATGGGCGGCACCTGCACCGGCGAACACGGGGTCGGCATCGGCAAGAAGAAGTTCCTGCAGGCCGAACACGGCGAGGCGGTCAGCGTCATGCGCACGCTGAAAATGGCGCTCGACCCGCAGAACATCATGAATCCGGGGAAGATCGTTACGGTCTGATACGTTTCCAAGACGGGCAGTCTAGCGTTTGCCCACCCTTCGAGACGGCCCTGCGGGCCTCCTCAGGATGAGGCTTCGAGACGCGTCCCTTCGGGCCGCTCCTCAGTATGAGGTCGTCGTGTTTTCAGAAAGTTAACCTCATGCTGAGGAGCCTGCGCAGCAGGCGTCTCGAAGCATCCAAGTCACCAAACGATCCCTTTTCCGTAAACCCTAACCCGCAGCCAGCGGGGGCCGGCCGATCCGTTGCCGGCCGGTGCCCAGCGCCTGCTCGACAGCCAGGGCAACTGCCAGCAGTTTTTCGTCCTCGCCATTGCGCGCGATCAGGTGCAGCCCGACCGGCATGCCGGCCGCGTCGAGAGCCACCGGCAGCGTGACGGCGCATAGACCCAGATAGTTGACGCTGCTGGTATTGCGCAGCGACAGCATGTTGGCGCGGCGATAGGCGTCGCCGTCCGCCAGCTCTTCCAGGGTCGGCGGGGTGACGGCCACGGTCGGCGTGACCAGCACGTCGACGGCGCGCAGACGGTCGTCGACCGATGCGCTCAAGCGGTCGAGCATCTCCCGGCGCGACAGGTACTCGCTCGCCGGCAGGGTCTCGGCCTCGGCCATGCGCTGGCGCACGTTGGCGTCGAGCGTCTCCAGCCAGTCCGGCAGTTCCAGTTTCAGGAAAGTGAACAGCTCGACGGCGGGCAGACCGCCTTTCAGGAAGATCTCATGCACGTCGAGCGGTTCCGGCATTGCCAGCCGCTTAAGTTCCGCCCCCTTGCCGACGAGTTCGTCGACGGCGGCCTTGACGCCTTCGGCGACGCCCGGCGAGCAGTCGTCCCAGTAGTGTTCGTCACAGATGCCAAGCCTGAGGTTGCCCGCGGAAAATCCTGCCAGGCGTTCGACAAAGCGTTCCGGCGCCTCCGTTATCCGCGGATCGAGGGCGGCGAAGGCGAGCGCCGAGTCCGCTACGGTCCGGGCCAGAACGCCAGCCGTATCGAGGCTTGGGCTGAGCGGCACGATGCCGTCGAGCGACCAGCGGCCGAATGTCGTCTTGACCCCGACGTTGCCCGTGACGCTGGCCGGAATGCGGACCGAGCCCGCGGTGTCGGTGCCCAGCGCCACCAGGGCCGAGCCTTCGCACAGGCTTACACCCGCGCCGCTGCTTGAGCCGCCCGAGGCGCGATGGTTCGCCGCGTCCCACGGGTTGCGCGGCGCGCCCCAATGGACATTGGTGCCGATGCCGCCGAAAGCGAACTCTACGGTGTGGGTCTTGCCGGGGATGACGGCGACTTGCCGACGCAGGGCTTGGACCACCGGCCCGTCGGCCTGCCATTTCGGCGGCAGGGGTTTCGGCGTGCCGGCATGGGTCTGATATTCCGACATGGCGTAGAGGTCTTTGACCGAGCAGGGGATGCCCTGCAGGGGACCGAGTACGGTGCCGGCGTCGAACAGCGTATCTGCTGCGTCGGCCAGCGCCCGGGCCCTGTCCGGATCCCAGATTTTGTAGGCCGCCAAGTCGGCGCCGGCCTGTTCTTTCGCGGCGATGGCGGCTTCGGTCAACTGTCGAGCCGTAATCCTACGGTCGCGGAGTTTCGCGGCGATGTCCGCCAACGAGTCGTTCAACAATTCCAGCGCCGCCAATTTTCCCTCCCGGCCCTCTAAGATGAGGCGGCAGATTAGCACGCGGTCGCTCGGGCGACAGTGGGGCGCCAGGGGATATTGCTCTAGAGCAATATCCGAACGGATTGAACCGGCCGGTTCAACCCTTTCCGATGAAATTGCTCTACATACCAAAGAGTTAGAGCATCTTTATCCGATCAAGCGGATCGCAGAAGCGATTCCGTTTGATCGGATGATGCTCTAGTCGGCGGTGGACTGTTTGGCGAAGTCGTCGGTCGCGACCATGCGGCTCGACGGAAAGGTGATCCGCACCGTCGTGCCGACACCCGGCTCGCTTTCCAAGACGATCGTGCCGCCATGCAGATCGGTGAGGGATTTGACCAGCGACAGGCCGAGGCCGGTGCCTTCCTGCATGCTCGCGCCACTGGAGCCCTGTTGGAACGGGCGGAAGATGGATTCCAGTTCCTCGGCGGCGATGCCGATACCGGTATCGCGCACCTCGAACGTCATGCCGTCCTTGTCGGCATCCACCGTCAGGTGAACCTCGCCTCCGGCCGCCGTGAACTTGACCGCGTTGGACAATAGGTTGATCAGGATCTGCTTCAGGGCCCGCTCGTCGGCGAACAGAAACGGGACATCGTCCGGCACGGCGCGGGAGAAGCGTATCTCCATTTCGGCGGCGCGTGGCGCGATGATACGTTCCGCGGAGTGCAGCGCCTTTCTCACATTGACGTGCTGCTCGTCGAGCTCAAGCTTCCCTGCCTCGATTTTCGAGAGGTCGAGAATATCGTTGATGATGCCCAGCAGGTGTTCCGCGCTGCGGTTTATGTCGGCGGAATACTCACCGTATTTGCCGGTCAGCGGTCCCAGCATTTCCTGCTGCATGATGTCGGAGAAGCCGATGATCGCGTTGAGCGGCGTACGCAATTCGTGGCTCATGTTGGCGAGGAACGCGCTCTTCGCGCGGTTCGCTTCCTCCGCCCTTTCTTTCTCGCGGCGCAACTGCTGGGTCATTTCCTGCATGACTTTTTCCGCATGCTTGCGGTTGTCGATGTCCATCATCGTGGTCTGGTAAGCAGGTTTGCCGTCCCATTCGATCACGCGCGCCAGCAGTTCCAGCCAGACAGGAGAGCCGTCTTTCTTTAAGCCGCGGAATTCGTAACGCGTCGGCACGGGTTCGCCGCGCAGACGCGCGGTTCGATAATCGCGAAGGCGCTTGCGATCGTCCGGCCAGATGATCTCGTCGACGGATTTGCCGAGCAGTTCGTCGGTCGTACAGCCGTAGATCTCGGCCGTCGCGGGATTGACGTAAACGAACCGCTCGTCCTGATGGATCAGCACGCCCTGTATCGACCCTTCGATCAGGTTGCGGAATTTTTCCTCGCTCTGCTGCAGCGACTCTTCGGCCCGTTTGCGCGGCGTAATGTCGCTGGAGATGCCGCCGACGGCATAGACCGCGCCGTCATCGTCGACCAGGGGAAACTTGGTCGAAAGGTATGTGCGGACGCTGCCGTCCGGCAGCCCGACCATCTCTTCATATTCGGTCGCCTTGCCGGTCTCGATCACCTTGCGATCGTTCTCGACCCGTATATCCGCCAGTTCGTTTTTGGTCAGGTCATGATCGGTCGCGCCAATCACCGGTCTCTCGCCGACCAGTTCCTGAAGTCGGCGATTGCAGAGGACATAACGCCCGTCCAGGTCCTTCAGGTAGATCAGGGCGGCCGTGTTGTCCAGGATGGCCTGCAGCCGGGTTTCCGTTTCCCGCAGAGCGCGGTCCGACGTTACCTGATCGGTGATGTCCCGTTTGGTCAGAATTGTGCTGCCGTCGGGCAACTGTTCTTCCTGCACCCGCAGCCAGCGGTCGTGGCTGCGAGCGACGAAATTGGCGGACCCTTCGCGGTGCCGCTCCAGACGTTCGGCGATGAAGGCTTCTTCCCGGCCGGTTGCTTCCGTGTAGAGCCCGTGTTCGACGAAAGAGCGCAGCGTCGTCTCGAACGAAACGCCCTCCTGCAGAATGTCGCCGGCATCGCCGTGCAGGTCCCGGTAGTGCTGGTTGAAGAACACCAGGCGGTCGTCGGCGTCCCACAACGAGAAGCCCTGTGAGACGCGGTCGATCGCATCCATGAAACGCCGTTGGCTCTTCTCGGCCCGAATCCGAGCGGTGATGTCGCGCGAGTTCAGGATGCCCTGCAGCCGGCCGTCCGACCCGATCACCGCCTTGCCGTTGGCCTCTATATTGCGCCAACTGCCGTTCTTATGGCGGAACCGGAACTGGAGCGTGTGCCGAATGCCCGGTGTCGCGGACATATCGACGATGGCGACCGTGCAGCGCTCGATATCGTCCGGGTGCACCAGTTCCAGACAGGGCCGGCCGATCAGCTCTTCCGGTGCATAGCCCAGGATATGAGCCACGGAAGGGCTTTCGTAGCGAATGATCGCATCGTCGTCGATGATCGTGATGATGTCCTGGGAGTTTTCGATCAGCGAGCGGAACTTCGCTTCGCTTTTGCTCAGGGCCTGTTCCGCCAGCTTCCGCTCGGTGATGTCGACCATCGTGTTCAGGGTGGCCTTTTGCCCGTCCCAATCGATCAGGCTGGACTGGATCTGCAGCCACACGGCCGACCCGTCGCGGTGGATCGCCTGCACCTCGCCTTTGTCCGGGGCGGTCTCGTTGCCGGCATGGCGCGCGACCTCGGCCCGCCGCAGGCGATGGCGTTCATGGTCGGCGAACAGGGGCGCGATCGATCCCCAGGACAGGATATCGGCCGGTTCGTACCCGAATGCCCGCGCCCCGGTCCGATTGACGAACAACGGGGTCCAGTCGGCGTCGACGATAAGAACGCCCTGGATCGATTTCTCCATCAACGATAGAAATCGCTGCTGGCCAGCGGGCTCCGCGCTCGGCGGCGGCCGGCGCCAATTCAGGTTGCGAAAAAAGAACATGGTTCTCGTATGAAATGCCGGGCCGGCTCGGCCGACATTCCCCGATCTTTGCGGTCAAATCCCCACGGTTGCCGCGACCATGCTAAGCAGGGCCTAAGACACTACTTGCCAGCCTAAATGGGCGCTTCTTCGACTATAGATGCGAATATGCAAAAATAAGGTGAATCGGTGCGTATTCGTGCCGAGAATCGATACTATTTCTCCGAGAATACCGGCTTGTTATTTACAGATGGTTAGGCGATTTGGCGCCGCCAGCGGACGAGGAACACCAGCGGTATGACGAACGCGGCCGTCGCCGCGTAGAAGTAGAAAGCGTTAATATATCCGATCATCGTCGATTGGCGCTGGATCTCGCTGCTGAGCGCGGCCAGGCCGGCCGTGTTTTCCATGCTCCACAGGCCGCGTGCCCAGGGGTATTTCAGGGCTTCGTTGAACGGCGAGACATACTCCGACAGGTCCGAATAGTTCACCTGGGTGGAGCGGATTACCAGGGCGATGCTGATCGAGATGTGAATGCTGCTGCCGATATTGCGCAGCAGGTGGAACACGGCAGTGCCTTCGGCGAGATAACGCGCCTCCAGGGTCGCGAAGGTGATCAGCGTCAGTGGCACCCACAGCAGACCGACGCCCAGGCCCTGCAGGACGCTGGTCCAAATGACATCCCAGGTTGTGGCATTGATATCGAACTGCGCCATGCCCCATCCGGCTATCGCCTGAAGACTGAAGCCGATCACCAGCCAGATGCGCGGGTCCAGCCGGTTGCCGAACAGCATGATGATAAAGCCCGCGAGGGTGCCCGCGCCGCGCACCGCGAGCAGCAGGCCGATCATCGAGTCCGGATAGCCCTGCAGGCCCTTCAGCATCGACGGCAACAGCACCATCGGCGTGAAGTTCAGCATGCCGAAGATCAAGGTCAGAAGCAGGCCGATTGAAAAATTCCTGTCCAGCATCAATCTTGGATTGAGGAACGGCGCCCTGGCCGTCAGGCTGTGCACGACGAAGACGTAAAACGCCGTCGCGGCGATGGCCGCCTCGAACAGGATCTCGGTGGACTCAAACCAGTCCTGGCGTTCGCCACGGTCCAGCATCAACTGGAAAGAGGCAATGGCGATCGACAGAGCCAGGAAGCCACTCCAGTCGAGGTTGCCGCCGGCCTGTTTGCTGCCCTCGCGGACGAACACCCAGACGCCAATGAACGACATGATGCCGAAGGGGACGACCACGAAGAACACCCACCGCCAGGAATAGATCTCGCTCAAGTATCCACCGAGCGATGGCGCGAAGATCGGCCCGATGACGACGCCGATGCCGAAGAAAGACGTCGCCATGCCGTGCAGCCGCTTCGGATATACGTCCAGCACGATTGCCTGGGAGAGGGGTACGAGCGGGGCGCCGCAGAGCCCCTGCACGATGCGGTAGGCGACCAGCTCGGGCAGGTTGTTGGCGATGCCGCAGAAGAAGGTGGCGACGGTGAAGCCCAACACGCCGTAGACCATGACCCGGCGCTGGCCGAAGCGCGCCGTCAGCCAGCCGGTCATCGGCGTCGCCACGGCGGTCGCCACGATATTGAAGGTGACGACCCAGGCGATCTGGTCCTGGGTTGCGGACAGGGCGCCCTGCATCTGCGGCAGCGCGACGTTGGCGATCGTCAACGTCATTGCGTAGAGCGCGACCGTGGTCGTCAATGTCGCCAGGATCAGGGCGCGGCGCAGCCCCGTCGGCGCATCGGGCGCCGCGGCCTCCGCGGCGCTCATCCCGTCGATGCCGGTTGCAGCGGGCCGCCGTACGGCTGGTGCAGCATGGTCAGGCCGGGATCTTCGTGTCTGAACCGCCAGGTCAGCATCTTCTGGGCATAGCGCAGGACCAGCGGTGCATAGGCGGGGTCGTCGGCCAGGTTGCGGCTGGCGGTCGGATCGGCCCTGAGGTCGAAGAACAGCGGCGGCAGCGCGGCGAAATGGACGTATTGATAATGCGTGTCTCGGACCGCCGTCAGATGGCAGTCCGCGCTGTCCAGCCCCAGGGCGGTTTCCGCCGTGCGGCCGACGGGGTCGCGAAAGTCGAACGCCCAATGCGCCGCGTCCCGCCAATCGGCCGGAGGGCTGCCGTGCAGGAACGGGATCAGGGACCGCCCGTCGCATCCCGCCGGCGTCTCCAGGCCGAGCGCTTCCAGGATGGTCGGCATCAGGTCGACGCATTCAGTGAAAGCAGAGATGGTTTCGCCGCGCGAGGCGTCCGCCGCGCGGCGCGGGTCGCGAATGATGCAGGGCACGTGGAAATGTCCGCCGAAGCAACCGCGCCGTCCGTAAATCCAGTTGTCGCCCAACTGATCGCCGTGGTCGGAGCAGAAAACGATCAGCGTGTCGTCATAGGCGCCGCTGTCTTTCAGATGCGCGACAAGTCGCCCGATATTGGCGTCGACTTGCGAGCAGTTGCCGTAATAGGCGGCCCGCATCCGGCGATCGTCCGCCGGCCGGATTTCTTCCGGAACCAAAGGCCGGTGGAAATACTCCCGCAGGCGCTGCCCGTCGATCGACCAGGCCAGCCACGGATGCTGCGTGCGTACGTCGTCCGGCGATGCGGGGCGGTCGGGCAGGGGCAGGGTCGCCGGGTCGTACATCGTGTCGTAGGGCTCGGGCGCGTAGAGCGGAGGATGCGGCCGCAGACAGCAATAGTGGACAAACCATGGCCTGGCGCCGTTCTCCGCCATGTAGCGGAGCGCCGCCTCGGTGAGGAACGCGGTATCGGTGTCCTCCGCTTTCAGTCGCGATGGCGGGAAAGTATCGATGCGGCCGGCCGGGGCCGCGTAGTCGCTGGCGGGGCGGAACATATCGATGGGTCGGTCCGGCAGGCTGTAGCCCTTGGCCTCCAGGTCCGCCATCCATTCGGCAAAACCGTTGCTGAACAGGAAGGGCGCGACCGGCGTGAAGCCCGGGCAGATCCAGTCCCGCCTTTCGGCGCCGTCCGCCGCCGTGCCGCCGGGATCCAGCGGCGTGTCCGTATAGCCGAACAGGGCGGCTTCGTAGCCGGCCTTGCCGACCTCCAGAGCCAGATTGGTGAAGCGGGCGTCCAGCGGCGTGCCATTGCCGACCTGCCGATGATTATGCATGTAGCGCCCGGTCAGGATCGACGCGCGCGACGGACCACAGGGCGATGCCTGGCTGTAGTGGTTGGCGAACAGCACGCCGTCTTCGGCAAGCGCATCCAGATGCGGCGTCTTCACCGCCGGATGGCCGACCGCGCCGAGCGTATCGCCGCGCCACTGGTCGGCGATGATGAACAGAACGTTCCTGATGGTATCCGGCATTGCCGCCGACTATGGCAGCGCCGTGCCATCGGAGTAAAGCGCCGGACCCCGGATACGCCGTATCAGGCCGACGCGGCCTGTGTCCGGGTCGACGCGCCTTCCTGCCAGATCAGTGCGCCGATTACCATCAGGTTCACCAGATTGAAAAAGACGCCCGTCATGAAGGCGATCTGATAAGTGCCGGTGAGGTCGAAAACCCAGCCGCCGAGCCAGCCGCCGAGCGCCATGCCGACCGTGCCGAACAGGAACACGACGCCGATCCGCCAGCCGGCCTCGCTGTCGGGAAACAGTTCACGGACCGCCAGGGCATAGGCCGGCACGATGCCGCCGAACACCAGGCCGAACACACCGGAGATGACGTAGAGCCCAAACAGGTTGTCGATCCAGATATACATGGCGAGGGTGATGGCCTGCATGCCGGAACCGAGCAGGATGGTCATCAGCCCGCCGATCCGGTCGGACAGCCAGCCGAAGCCGAGCCGGCTGAAAAAGGCGCAGGCCAGCAGCAGCGACAGCATCTCCGCGCCGCGCGCCGCCTCGAAACCTAAATCGCTGCAATAGGCGACGACATGGACCATCGGCATCGCCATGGCGACGCAACAGCCGACGATGGCGACGCACAGCAGGACCTGGACCAGGCCCGGCGGCAGGGCGGAGCCGGCCGACCGGGCGGCGGCGGCTTGGCCGTTTCCGATCGCCCTATAGACGGGTGGGCGGCGGCGCAGCAACAGGCTGAGCGGCACCATCACGCATACCGCGAAGATCCCATAGTAGAACCAGGTTTCACGCCAGCCGATCTCGTCGATGCCGTACCGGAACAGGGTCGGCCAGGCCGCGCCGGCGAGGCTTTGGCCACAGGCGACGATGGCCACGGCGATGCCGCGGCGGCGGTCGAACCAGCGGGTGGCGTTGGTCAGCAGCGGCGAAAACACAGTGCCGTTGCCGAGAAAGCCGATCACCAGGCCGCTGAGCAGCAGCAGCGGCCAGATGCCGTCCATATAGCTCAGCGCGATGGCGCCGCCACCGACCATGAAACCGCCCAGCAGCGCCGGTCCGCCCATGCCGCTGCGGTCCGACCATCGGCCCATGACGATACCGCCGAAGCCGGCGCCCAGCAGGATCAGCGAGTAGGCGAGCGACGGCACCCAGCGCGGCCAGCCAAATTCGGCGGCGACCGGCTTCAGGCCGACGATCATCAGGTAGCTCGCGCCGAAAGCGGTCGCCATCAGCAGCAGCGAGGCGGCGACAACGACCCAGCCGTAAGGTGTTTCGACGCTCGGCGCCGTCTCATCGGTCATTTTCTGGTTTCTTCACTGGTTCGTTCGAGATCCTGGATGCGGCGCTACACGACCCGGGTCAGCACATCGCGCCCGTCGAAATGACGCACGAGGTTTTCGATCATCAGATCGCCCATCGCCGTGGCCGTTTCGATGGTGCTGCTGCCGCGGTGGGGCTGCAGCACCACATTGTCGAGCGCGAAGAGCTCCTTCGGCACGTTCGGTTCGTCTTCGAAGACGTCCAGTCCGGCGGCGCGGATCGCCTTGCCGCGCAAGGCGGTCACCAGAGCGGACTGATCGACCACGCTGCCGCGGGCCACGTTGACCAGGATGCCGTCCCCACCGAGGGCGCCGAGTACTTTTGCGTTGACCAGATGCCGGGTCTCCTGCCCGCCCGGGCAGGCCAGGATCAGCACGTCGCTGTCGGCCGCCAGCGCCACCGGGTCGTCGTAGTAGGGATAGGCGACGCCGTCCTGTCGGTTTCTTCCGTGGTAGGCGATGGTCATGCCGAACGCCGCCGCCCGTTCGGCGATGGCTTTGCCGATCTTGCCCAGCCCGATAATGCCGAGCCGTTTTCCCCAGGCGCGCCACGAGATGGGCGGCTTGGTTTCCGTCCAGGTGCCGTCCCGCACGAAGCGGTCGCATTCCACCAAACGCCGCGTGGCGGCCAGCCAAAGCGCGATGGCCATGTCGGCGACGCATCCCGTCAATACGTCTGGGGTATTGGTAACGATGATGTTCCGTTCGGCTGCCGCCTGCAGGTCGATGGCGTCGACGCCGACCGAGTTGGCGGCGATGATCTCCAGCTTCGGATAGGCGGCGATCAGCGCTGCGTCGGCCGCGCCGTCGACGGCAAAGCCGCGCGTCGCGCCCGCTGTCGCCTGAATCATGGCGTCGCGGTCGTCGGCTTCGAACAGCTTGTGGACGGTGAACAGAGTCTCGAGCTTTTCGGCCACGAACGGCGGCAGCGGTTCCGCCTGCACGAGGTCCGGCTTGGCGTCGGCCATATCGGGTTTCTCTCCCTGTGCCAGTTCTTGCGTCGGCGATTGCGGCAATCGTAACCGAACGGCCGGGCCGCGACCATCCGACACCCTTAGGAAAGGAATCCGTGTTCCTGAAAGAAACCGATCATCTCGCGCGCGGCCCGTTCGGGCGCTTCCGTTTGCAGAAAGTGCGTCGTCTCGGGAATGAAGCGATAGTCGACGTTCCAGTCTTGGGCGAGCGCCCGGGAACTGATGCTCGGCGCCTCGGCGCCCGCCAGCGCCGGGTCGCCGCAGACGAAGGTCAACGGCACGGGAAACGCCTTCATATGGGCCGCGATGGTCGAATCCGTGTTGGTCCGAAAGACGTGCGACTCGCAGTCGCGCGGGCAGCGCAACACGACGTCGCCGGCGGCCTGGTCGTCGCGCAGCGTCGCATGGGCGAACAACTCGTGGGCGCCGTCGACCAGGCGGCTGAACTGCGGCGCCCGTTTCAGGACACGGATGAAGTCGTCATAAGTGGCGTACCGCTCCGGCCGCCGCGCGGCCCGATCCGCCATCATGAAATGGTTTTCCAGCGCCTGGACTTCCAGCGGGTGGCCGTTCGGCGGTGTCAGCGGTGGGTCGAACAGGACCAGCGCGTCCCATCGGACGCCGAAGCGGAGCGTCTGCAACAGGCTGGTGATCGCGGACATGGAATGAAAAGCGCCCAGCATCGGTTTGTCGCCGAAAGCCTGCCGGATGCCGTCGAAGATGCGTTCGTTGTCCCAGACGAAAACCGGGAAGCCGTGTGCGGTAGGGGCATGGACCGGGTTCCAGCCATGGTTGCGGAAATCGTACAGGATGATTTCGTACCGGTCGGTCAGCGGCCCCCAAAACGGATAGTAGAAATCCATCGCCATGCCGTTGCCGTGGCTCATGACGATGCGGCCGCCGCCGGGGTTGCCGTGTTGGCGAACGCGGATCGTGGCGCCGTCGGCCATCGTCAGGTCGACTACTCTACGCGGGGCCGGTACCAACGAATCCATACGCTTCCCTTCCATCTCGATCGTCGGCACGCAACGCGGCGGCCGGCCTCACTCAAATCAGGCCAGATGGTACGGATGCACGGGCGTTTGAGAAGGGGGAAGATCGAACGGGCAACCGCCGCCCTTCAACGCCACCGTTGCCGGTGGAGCCGTCGGCAAGGCGCTCAGTGCCGGGAAGTCGAGGCGGTCGAGAAGTGTTTGCCGGGCGGTCAGCTCTTGCTGCGATTGCGCCCGAGGCCGATCTTCTTGGCCATTTTCGCCCGTTCCTTCGAGTAGTTGGGCGCGACCATCGGATAGTCGCGCGGCAATCCCCACCGCTCTCGATATTCCTCCGGGCTCATATTGTATCGGGTCTTGAGATGGCGCTTCAGCATCTTAAGCTCTTTGCCGTCTTCAAGGCAGATGATGTAGCTCGGCGTGATCGACTTGCGGATCGGGACGGCCGGTTCCAGTTCTTGCTTCGCGTCGCCAATCCCGCTCAAAGCGTTATAAACGCTATTGATTAGGTCGGGGATGTTTCCAGGTTCGACTGGATTATTAGACAAATACACGGACACCACATTCGAAGTCATTCGAATAAGTTCATGCTTATCAATTTGACTCATGCGCCACCTGTTCACTTTATCAGTAAAGCGGTTGTGTTTTTTGGCTAAATGCCGATTCCACCAGTGGATTGTCAACAAAAAAGTGGAGCACTTCAGAACAATACTAAATAATATAGAATTAATAGATTAGCATAGGGGAGCGATTAATCTCTGCAACCCGCGAGTGTATTCGAAGAACAGTTTGATAATTAGATGGGCAAGTTATGCAACGAATGTTTCATGACTTCAAGTTTCACTTGAATCCTTGGAACGGCCGGTCCACGAGATGGTTAATATACTACCGGCGTTCAAAGTTCCGTTGCGGAAGACCGAACCGCCGACCGTCGCCCGCACGACGCGCGGATTTCTCTTGTGGCTGGCGCCGCGCCGTCTCAGTAATATCGTCTTAGTCATTTGGGATAGCCGGAAGAAGAGGCAAGAAGAATGCTTACCGTGTGGGGGAGAGCGAACTCGATAAACGTCCAGAAGGCGATGTGGGCCGTCGCCGAACTGGGACTGGAACACGAGCGCAAGGATGTCGGCGGCGCGTTCGGCGGCCTCGATACACCGGACTATTTAGCGAAAAACCCCAATAGCCGCGTGCCGACGTTGGTCGACGGCGACCTTGTCGTCTGGGAGTCCAACGTCATTGTCCGTTACCTGGCGGCGCAATATGGCGCGGGCACGCTGTGGCCTGCCGATACCGCGGTGCGGGCCATCGCCGATCAGTGGATGGAATGGCAGCAGACAACGCTGTTGCCGGACATGTTCGTCGTCTTTTGGGGGCTGATCCGGACGCCAGAGGATCAGCGCGACATGGCGGCGATCGAAAAGTCCGCGGCCAACCTCGGAACCATCTGGCAGATGCTGGAACGACACCTTGCGGACCGTCCGTATGTCTCAGGCAGCGAATTCACCATGGGCGACATCCCGGTCGGTGCGACGTTTTACCGCTACCATGAGTTGGATATCGTTCGTCCTAATTTGCCAAATATACAAAAGTGGTATGCCCGCCTGCGGGAGCGGCCGGCGTTTTGCGACCATGTCATGCTTCCGCTGACCTAGAGCGTCATCCGGTCATACGGTTGTCGGCGGAACGGCGCCGTTGGATCGGGTCTCGATCAGGCTGGGGTCGGCGGGTCGTCCGGTTCGACCGAGTCATGCAGCCGCTTGCTGTCCAGCTCTTGTTCGTGTCGCGCCCGTTCGCGTTCGTAAGACAAGCGGTCCGGCCGGCGTTGACCATGTTTCACTCTGTTTTCCGCCGCCTGCTTCTTGCGCGTCTTGCGATCACGTTGCTTACGGTACTGATTGAGGTTGACTACGTCTCCCATGCCACTGCCATCCAGTCTCGGCCGGAATCACAAAACCGGTTCGTTTTCGGTTAGGCCAAAGCTTAACCGAAAGCTAATCTAAAGCAACCGCCGTTCGGCTATCGCCGTCGATTTAGGGCGGAGCCGCAAGGCCAAGAGGTTCGGTTGACCAAGGTATTCACCGCAATCGCCACGCTTGTGGCGCTGATCGTGGGCGCCGCCGCGCTGCTGCCCTACCTGGTCGACCTGAACGACCATCGGGGCGAAATTACCCAGCGCCTGGAAGAGCTTACCGGGCAGCAACTGGAGATCGCCGGCAGCCTCAGATTGAAAATCCTGCCGACGCCGCGGCTTTCGGTGGAGAAACTGCGCTTCGGCGATCCCACCGATGTCGATCCCGCCGACCGCACGACCGTCGAAGCGCTGGATCTTCGGCTGGCACTGCGTCCGCTGTTGATCGGGGACATTCGCATTAGCAGCCTGGTGCTGGTGGAGCCCAGGATCACCGTCGTCGTCGGAGCAGATGGCCAAGCGGTATGGTCGCGGCCTGCCGACAACGCGGGTCGGGCCGCGGACGGGGCCCGGGACCGGGATCTTTCCATGGTGGGGCTCGACCGGCTGGCGGTCGAGAACGGCTCGATCACCTACCGCAACAAGGCGATGGGTGTGGTGGAGCGGGTCGACGGGATCAGTGCGGAGGTCCTTGCGGACTCTCTGGTCGGGCCGTTTCGCGGCACCGGCACGGGCCGGTGGCGCGGCCTCGATCTTTCGGCGGACGTTACGACCGGGTCGTTCGAGAGTGCTTTGGCTTCCGTATCGGGGACCCTGCGGGCGGCCCAGGGCGACAGTCGCTTAGGCTTTCGCGGTTCGGCGGACTGGCGGGCGGCAAAGCCGCGTTGGACCGGCAAGGTCGACGTGAAAGGGTCTGACCTGGCGGTGCTGATCGCCGGCATCACGGATGGGTTCGGCGGCGGGGCTCGGGGCCCGGCCGCCTTGGGCCTGGCGTTCCAGGCGTCCGGCGATCTCAATGCCGTCGGCGCGACGGTTGCCTTCGACAATCTTCAACTTCGGTTGGGCGAGGCCGCGGCCAGCGGCGACCTGGAACTTGCCCTTGGCCGGCAAACCAACCTCAACGCCCGGCTGGCGATCAACCGGCTCGATCTCGGCGATTGGCTGGATGCGCCCGCCAGGGACTCCGGCACCGCGGCGCCCGCCAGATTTACTCTGCCATCCGGTCTGACCGGCGCGGTGGAGGTCAGCGCCGCCGCGATCACCTGGCGAAGCAGCAACATCCGCCGGTTCAAGCTGGCGGCACAGATGGCCGATGGCGCCATCGTGCTGTCCAGGGCATCGGCGTCGCTGACCGGCGGATCGCAGATAACGCTTGCCGGGCGGGCGACCACGCCTGACGGGGCGCCACGGTTCGACGGCCGGATTACGGCGGCATCCGACAACCTGCGCGCCCTTCTGTCGACGCTTCAGGTCGATCTGGGCGCGGTCCCGCGCGACCGGGTGCGCAAGCTTCTGATGCAGACCGACGTCACCGTTACCGGGGATATCGTTCAGTTTCGCGACATCGATTTTCGCTTGGATTCATCGCGGGTAACCGGGGCACTGGCCTATGCGCTGCGGCTGCGCCCGTCGTTCGGGATCGATCTTGAAATCGATCGCCTGAATCTGGATTCCTATCTTAAACCCCGACGGACCGGAGCACCGGAAGCGGACGAAGCCGGCCTAATGACCCACCTGTCCGCGGCAACGTTCGACCGGTTCGATACCAATGCACGGGTGCGTATCGGCAGCCTTACCCATCGGGCGGTGCGGGCGCGCGATCTTGATCTCGATTTAACGCTGTTCAACGGTGACCTGACCGTCCGCCGGTTCAAGATCGCCGACGCGGCCGGCGTTGCTGGCGCGATGAGCGGGTCTGTCCGCCGGATAGCCGGCGATCCCGCGTTCGACCTTTCGGTGCAACTCGCAGGATCGAAATTGTCGTCGCTCGGCCGGTTCGCCGACCGGCCGTCACCGGCCGCTTTGGCCGGCGTGGGGCCGTTCGAATTCAACGGGGACGCCACCGGAACGCTTGCCGAAATGACTGTCGACATAACCGGGGCGCTGGCCGAAGCTGGCCTGCGCCTGCAGGGTCGGCTTTCCGAACTGGCTTCGACGCCGCGATTCGATCTCGACTTGTCGGTACAGGGGAAGAGCTGGGATCGCATCATGCGCGGCCTGGGTACCGGGTGGACGGCCAATGCCAAGGCGGACGGTCCGCTTACCTTGCGCGTCGCGCTGGGCGGCGGCCTCGATTCCATGGAGGTCGATCTCAATGGAAACCTGGCGGCGTCGGAAGTGAAGATCAGCGGCACCGCCGGGTTCGGCGACAAAGGGTTCGTCTACGATGTCGGCTTGGTCGCCAAGCACTCCGATTTGGCGGTTTTGGTTTCCAACCTCGGTATTGGCAACGACTTGGCGATCACCGGCAAGCGCGGCATCGTCGTGAAGGGGGCTGCGATTGGCGACTGGTCCGCAATCGCGTTCGACGATTTGGACCTTACGGTCGGCCCTGCCGGAGCAACGGGACGCATTGCCGTTCGTTTCGACGGGGTTCGGCCCAGGGTCGATGCCGATCTGTCGGCCGATCATGTTGCCGTGGATCCGCTGCTTTCCGCGTCTCGGCCCGGCAGCGCCGCGGAAGGGGCTGTCTGGTCGAGAACGCCGATTGAGTTCGCCTGGATGCGAAGCTTCGACGCCGAAATGTCGGTGAAGGCGGACCGGTTGACGGCAGCGGGGTACGCGGTGGAGGGCGCCGACCTGAAAGTGCGTCTGGACAGGGGCGTGCTGGACCTGGAGCGGCTGACCGGGCAATTGTTCGGCGGCTCCCTGGAACTCGTGGGAACAGTCAGGTCCGCGCCGCTGCCGTCTTTCGATCTCGCCATGACGCTTGACCGTGCCCGGTTACAGCCGGCGCTCTCCACCGTCGCCAATAACGAGAGCTTTGCCGGCGCCCTCGATTTCAGCGGGCGTTTCGCCGCGACCGGCCGCAATCAAAGGGAAATGCTCAGCACGCTGACAGGCGATGCCAGGGTCGCTGTGCGGGACGGTCGGATTTCCGGTGTGGATATTCCCGCCTTGAGCGAGCGGTTGACCCGGCCGATCGATTCCAGCGAGTTCCTGGGGCTGGCCGCGGCGCGGTTCCATGCCGGCGAAACGCCTCTGGCCGATGCCGAGGGAACCTGGACAATCCGCAACGGACTGGCCCGGTCGGATGACACGGTCGCCAATCTGGAGGCCGCGACGGCCGCGGTGATCGGCGCGGTCGATCTGCCGCGCTGGCAACTGGACCTGGAGACCAGGCTGCGATTGACCGAGCATCCGGCTGCGCCGTCCTTCGGCATGGCGTTCAGGGGCCCGGTCGGCGCACCGTCGCGCCGGGAGGATACGCAAAAACTGCGGGAGTATTTCGTCGGGCGGGACGGCAAGGCCGAAAACGATTAGCTATCCCGCTGAAGCGACCGCAGGACGAAGATCCGAATCGCGCTGGACAGGTTGCCGGACCGCTGTTCGTCGATTTCGCCGATCAGCCGGTTCATGCTGACGCCGCGTGCCGCCGCGAGTTGGCGAAGCGCGTCCCAGAATTCCTCTTCCAGCGAGACGCTGGTGCGGTGGCCGGCGATCTCGACCGAGTGTTTCTTCAAGTCGCCCGACAAGCGGTCAACCCGACGGACCGATCATCTTCTCCGGCCGGACCAGGCGGTCGAAGTCGGCTTCCCTGACAAGGCCCAGACGCACCGCCTCTTCCTTCAGCGTCGTGCCGTTCTTGTGCGCCGTCTTGGCGACCTTGGCGGCGTTGTCGTAACCGATATGCGGCGCCAGGGCGGTGACCAGCATCAGCGACCGGCTCATCAGGTCCTTGATCCGCTCCAGGTTCGGCTCGGTGCCGACGATGCAATTGTCGGTGAAGCTGACGGCGGCGTCGGCGATCAGCCGGATCGATTGCAGCAGGCTGTAGATCATCACCGGCTTGAAGACGTTCAATTCGAAATGGCCGTTCGAACCGGCGACGGTGACGGTGGTGTGGTTGCCCATCACCTGGGCGCAGACCATGGTCAACGCCTCCGCCTGGGTCGGGTTGACCTTGCCCGGCATGATCGACGAGCCCGGCTCGTTCTCCGGCAGGATCAGTTCGCCCAGGCCGCTGCGCGGGCCGGAGCCGAGGAAGCGGATGTCGTTGCCGATCTTCATCAGGCTCGCCGCGATGGTGTTCAGGGCGCCGGAGGCTTCGACGATGGCGTCGTGCGCCGCCAGGGCTTCGAACTTGTTCGGCGCGGTAACAAACGGCAACCCGGTTACTTTGGCAATCTCGCGCGCGACCTTGGTGTCGAAGCCTTTCTTCGCGTTCAGGCCGGTGCCGACCGCTGTGCCGCCCTGCGCCAACTGATAGAGCCGCGGCTGCACCGCCTTCACCCGTTTGATCGCGTAGTCCACCTGCGTCGCGTAGCCGGAGAATTCCTGGCCAAGGGTTAGCGGGGTTGCGTCCTGTGTGTGGGTGCGGCCGATCTTGATGATCTTGCTCCAGGCGCGCGACTTGGCCGACAACGCCTTGTGCAGATGATGCAGGCCCGGCAGCAGGCGGTGATGGATCTCTTCCGCCGCGGCGATGTGCATCGCGGTCGGGAAGCAGTCGTTCGACGACTGGCCCATATTGACGTGGTCGTTCGGGTGCACCGGGTCTTTCGAGCCGATCTTGCCGCCCAGCATTTCGATCGCCCGGTTGGCGATTACCTCGTTGCTGTTCATGTTGGTCTGAGTGCCGGACCCGGTCTGCCAGACCACCAACGGGAAGTTGCCGTCCAGCTTGCCGGCCATCACTTCCTGCGCCGCCTTGACAATCGCCTGGCCCTGTTTCTTCGGCATGACGCCCAGGCCCATATTCACTGTCGCCGCCGCCTGCTTCAGGACGGCGAAACCGCGGATCACCGGCGCCGGCATCTGCTCCGTGCCGATCTTGAAGTTCTGAATGCTGCGCTGCGTTTGCGCGCCCCAGTATTTGTCCGCCGGCACTTTGATCGGGCCGAAGGTGTCCGTCTCCGTGCGGGTTTTGACTGCCGTGGCGGCGCGCGCTTTGCGTGTCGGCGCCTTGGCTGTCCTTTTGGCGGTCGTAGTTCTTTTCGCGGCGCGTTTCGGTGCGGCCATCGTGGTTCAGTCTCCCTGAGCGGTTAAGCAGACGCGGTCTCGGCTGGAATTAACGGCACGTATAGCGCAAGCGGCGGATGGACTCCATGGCGTTTGCCTGGCGGCAATGGCGTCCTTACAGGTCGGCGAAGAAGTCGTTGCCTTTGTCGTCGATGACAATGAAGGCGGGAAAGTCTTCGACCTCGATCCGCCACACCGCTTCCATGCCCAGGTCCTCGAAGTCCACGAGCTCGACCTTTTTGATGCATTCCTCTGCCAGCACGGCAGCCGGCCCGCCGATGGAGCCCAGGTAGAAGCCGCCATGCTTACGGCAGGCCTCGCGCACCGCCGGCGATCGGTTGCCTTTGGCCAGCGTAATCAGTCCGCCGCCTTCCGCCATGAACCGGTCCATGAACGGATCCATGCGGCCCGCGGTGGTCGGGCCGAAAGAGCCGGACGCATACCCGTCCGGTGTCTTCGCCGGCCCGGCGTAATAGATCGGATGATCTCGGAAGTAACCGGGTAGGGCGCCGCCTTCGTCCAACAGCCGGCGCAACCGGGCGTGCGCCGCGTCGCGCGCCACGATCAGGGTGCCGCTAAGCGATAGCCTGGTCCTCACGGGATACTGGCTTAACCGATTGCGGGTCTGATCCATCGGCTGGTTGAGGTCGATCTCGACGACGTCGCCGCCGAGCGTTGCCGGTTCGACGTCCGGCAGAAACCTCGCGGGATCGGTCTCCAGTTGCTCCAGGAACACGCCGTCGGCGGTGATCTTCGCCTTGGCCTGGCGGTCGGCGGAGCAGGAAACGCCGAGGCCGATGGGCAGGCTGCCGCCGTGGCGCGGCAGGCGGATCACGCGGACGTCGTGGCAGAAATACTTGCCGCCGAACTGCGCGCCGATCCCGGTCTCCCGGGTCAGGGCATGGATCGCCTGTTCCATCTGACGGTCGCGATAGGCGCGCCCCAGGTCGTTGCCGGTCTCCGGCAACCCGTCCAGATAGTGGCAGGAAGCGAGCTTGATCGTCTTCATGGTCATTTCAGCGGAACTGCCGCCGATGACGATGGCCAGATGATAGGGCGGGCAGGCCTGGGTGCCGAGGGTGCGAATCCTTTCGTCCAGGAACGGCAGCAGCTTGTCCGGAGACAGGATCGACGGCGTGGCCTGAAACAGAAAGCTCTTGTTCGCCGAACCGCCGCCCTTGGCGACAAACAGGAAGCGGTAATCGTCGTCGCCGTCGGCATAGAGGCTGATTTCCGCCGGCAGGTTGGTGCCGGTATTGGTTTCCGAGAACATGTCGACCGGCGCCACCTGGCTGTAGCGCAGGTTGCCGCCGACATAGGACCGGAAGACGCCCTTCGACAACGCCTCGCCATCGCGGCCGTCGGTCCAGACATGCTGACCCTTCCAGCCATAGACGATGGCGGTGCCGGTATCCTGACAGCCGGGCAGCACCATGCCGGCCGCGATGTTGGCGTTCTTCAGTAACTGCCACGTGACGAAGCGGTCGTTATCGGACGCTTCCGGGTCGTCGAGGATGACGCGCAACTGGGCCAGATGGTCCGGCCGCAGCAGATGCGCCACGTCGCGCATGGCCGCCGCCGCCAGGTCGGTCAGGATGTCCGGCTCAAGCGTCAGGATCCGCCGGCCGTTGAACGTCGCCGAACCGACCGCGTCCGCGCCGGCAAGTTGCCGATACGGCGTATTGTCGTCGCCGAGTTCGAAAATCGATTGGTAGTGAAAGTCCGGCACGGCGGGACGCCGCGGCTACTTCTTTTTGCGGAACGAATCCAAGGTGATGACCTGGCCGGTTTTTTCGCCGCCGTCCTCGTCCGTATCCCCGGGCGCATCGGTAACGGCAGGCAGCATCGCTTCGCCGTCGCCCGGCGGGTTCGGCGTCGTCAGACCGTCGAGCGCCTGTTCCCCCATGCCGCCGTCCAGCCGGAACTGTAAGCCGAACTGGACGCTGGGATCGGCGAACGCGGTGATCGCCGCGAACGGGATATGCAGCCGCTCGTGCACCTTGTTGAAGCTCAGGGTCACTTCGAATGCGGTGTCGTCGAATTCCAGCCCCCAGAACTGGTGCTGCAGCACGATCGTCATTTCGTCCGAATAGCGTTGCTTCAGGTATTCCGGAATATCGACGCCGGGCGCGCGCGTATCGAACGAGATGTAGAAATGATGGTTGCCGTGCAGGCCGCGTTCCGCCGCGACTTCCAGCGCGTCGCGGACAACGCCGCGAAGCGCCTTTTCAACCATCTTATTGTATTCCATCGCGACGGTTCCTGGTCAGCGGTTTCCGGCCGTCGGTGCCATTGTTACCGCAATCGAGCCCACTCGTTGGGTATATCACCCAATGGGCGGGGCAATGTCAAAGCCAGACATGCCGCGAAAGCAAGATTCGGCGACGAACCTTCCGGTGCGGCCGGTATCGATCCATTTGGGGAAGTGGGGGGCTTCTGTTGCCCGGCGCCCCCCGAGCCGCGCTAGCCTATTTAGGCAGCGAGAGCCAACTCTTGGTTGTCATTGGCATCTGTAAAAATGACCCGATAACGGCGGATATCATACCGGGCGAAAACCAAGCCTTTACACGCGCGTCGATCCTGTTTCGCCCCCATCAGAAAGGCACTTGGACATTTCACCGCGCGGCGGTCGTCGTCCCAAATGCCCTTGTGGTGGAGGCGCCGGGTACTGCCCCCGGGTCCGCATCGTTTATTACGCAGGGCGTTTATCGCCATAGTCGAGTATCCCCGACACATCTAATATAGCGATTTCAGGCGGCTTTTTGAAGGGCCAAGGCAAAGCCGGCCGGTATGGTTAACAAACGGTTACGGTCCGCTGAGGCGCGGTCGGCGTGCCTTTTTCCAGCCGGTCGAGCAGCCAATCGCCGGCCTCCCGCCACAGGGTTTCCGAGAATGTCGGGCGGAAAAAGCCGAAATGCCCGATTGTGTCGGTGCCGACATCCCGGGGGTCGACACAGCGCTGGTCCTTTACGCTGTTTTCGTACCAGCCGAGCAGGGCCGCTACCGCTTCGCGCGGCGCCGTCTGATCGTCGCTTAGGCGGTAAGACAGAAGCGGCACGGTAATGCGGGCGAAGCCCTGCCGCACCTGCGGGCCGTGGCTGACGATGTAGTCGGGATGCCGGCCCCATCTGGCCCATTGCCGGGCAATGCCGGCCGGCAGGTCCTCCCCGCCCATCAGCCATTTCGGCAGTTTGCCGAACAGCCGGGTCAGCACCGGGACCAGCACGAACCAGTTGAGGAACAGGCGCGGTCGGCGCTTTTCGAACAGTCGCCAGTAACCGCTCTGGGCGGCGACCAGAACAATCGCGTCCAGTGTGCGGTTGTTGTCGGCCAGGCTGACAATCTGGCCGCCGACGCTATGGCCGACCATCGACAGGTGGCGGGGGCGGACGCGATCCCGCAGCCAGTCGATCGCGCCGGCCAGATCCTCCTCGCCCCAATGCTGCATGCCGGCCTTGAAGCCTTTGAGCGTGCTCGGCGCGGAAGCGCCGATACCGCGGTAATCGAAGGTAAGGACCGTCAAGCCGAGGCTGGCGAGGTAGCCGGCGAATTTGCCGTAGTAGCGGTGACTCACCGCCGTGGCTCCGGCGATGACGAGCGCGGCGCCCAAATCGGTTTCAGGCGCCGGCCGGAATAGCGTGCCGCCAAGGCGATAGCCGTCGCGCGCCGCGAAGGCGACGTCTTCCCGAACGATGTCCGTCATGTTGTTTGTTGTCCCGTTTGCAATGACTTCCAGGCCGCTTCGGCCAGGCTGTCGCGCAGCTTGCGCAAGTCCACATTTATCCGGCCGGTCAGCCAGGCGCGTACGACCTCCTGCGTCGGCCCGACGATCAGGGGCGCGTACAGCTCGCGCGGCAGGTCGGCGATGTCGCCGCGAGCAACGAAGACTTCCAGACGTTTGGCCAGCCGCTGAAAGACGTCGCGATTCGCGTCGCGGATCTCCTCGTCGACCGACTTGGTTGTCTCGGCCCGGCGCATTTCCAACAGATAGCGGGCCAGGGCTGTGTTCTGCATGGCCCAGTCCAGGTGGAACAGAACGATGGCGCGAACGGCCGCCCGTGCGTTGCGAGCCTTTTCGACTGCCGCGGCCAGGCCCGCCTGGTAGTCGCGTATACCTTCCAGGTAAAGCGCCGCGGCCACGCCTTCTTTGCTGCCGAAATGGTGATAGATGCTGCCGACGCTCGCATCGGCGCGGCGGCGGATGTCGTCGATCGTGGTGGCCTCCACGCCAAGCTCCGCGAAGCAGGCGAGGGCGCCTTCCAGGATGGCCTGCTTCCGGGCCGCGGTGGCGACGTGGCGTCGCGCTTCGATTTGCATGCGCTGAACGCTACTAGAATAGTATTCTAGAATCAAATTCTAATTTGGTTGGTGCGCATGGATTGTGGCGGCCCGCATCGGCCCTGGGTAAGCTCTGTCCTCAAATCTCAGGGAGGAAGGCATGAGCGTACCGGTCTACGATTGGATCGCCCACCACGCCCGGCGGACGCCGGCCAAGCTCGCGACTATCGACCTGCACAGCGGCCGGCGGTTCACCTACGCGGAGATGGAATCCCGTGTTGCGCGTCTGGCGGGTTTTCTGCGGCGGGGGCTCGGCATCGACCGCGGCGACCGGGTCGGCGTTCTGGCCGCCAACAACACCGATATGTTCGAGATCCAGTTCGCCTGCACCCGGATCGGGGCGGTCTTCCTGCCGCTTAACTGGCGTCTTACCGTGCCGGAGCTTGAGTTCATCATCGGCGACGCCGGGCCGAAAGTGCTGATCTGCGACGAAGAATTCGCGGCGGCCGGGACCGAACTCAAATCGCTCTGCGGCATTCCGCATCTGGTCGACCTCCGCGGCGACGGCGGCGACAGCGCCTACGAACGCGGCATCGACGGCGCCGATCCGATCTCGGAGATCGTGCCGCTTACCCACGACGACCTGTCGACCATCATGTACACCTCCGGCACCACCGGCCTGCCGAAGGGCGCGATGATCACCCACGGCATGACCTTCTTCAACGCGGTCAATCTCGGCATCCCGATGATGATCGGCCCGCGCACGGTGCAACTGACCGTGCTGCCGCTGTTCCACACCGGCGGCCTGAATTGTTACTCCAATCCGGTTTTCCATGGCGGCGGCACGGTGTTGGTGATGCGCGCCTTCGATCCGAAGGAGGCGCTCAGCCTGATCGGCGATCCGGAACTGGGCATCACCCATTTCTTCGGCGTGCCGGCGAACTACCAGTTCATGGCGCAGCAGCCGGAATTCGACGACACCGACTTAAGCCGGCTGCAGGCCGCGGGCATCGGCGGCGCGCCGTCGCCGGCCGCCCTGCTGGAGACTTGGGCCGCGCGCGGCATCGCCTTGCAGCAGGGCTACGGCATGACCGAGACCAGCCCGACGGTGACGGTGCTGGATGGCGAGTTCGCGGTCGAGAAAGTCGGCTCCGCCGGCAAACCGGCGCTGCACGCGGAAGTGAAGCTGGTGCGCGAGGACGGCTCGGAAGCGCCCGCAGGCGAGGTCGGCGAGCTATGGGTGCGTGGGCCGAACATCACGCCGGGCTACTGGAACCGCCCGGATGCCACGGCCGAGTCGTTTACCGACGGCTGGCTGCATACCGGCGATGCGGCGACCGTCGACGAGGACGGCTTCTACTACATCGTCGACCGCTGGAAGGACATGTACATCTCCGGCGGCGAAAACGTGTACCCGGCGGAGGTGGAGAACGTGATCTATCAGCTTCCCGACGTCGCCGAGGCGGCCGTGCTCGGCCTGCCGGACGAAAAGTGGGGCGAGGTCGGTTGCGTGGTCGCCGTGCTGAAGGCCGGCGGCGAACTGACCGAGCGGGAGATCATCGCCCATTGCGGCGAACGCCTGGCCCGCTTCAAGCAACCGCGCTCGGTGGTGTTCGTCGAGGCGTTGCCGCGCAACGCAACCGGCAAGGTGCTCAAACGCGAGCTGAAGGACTGGCTGATCAAGGAAGCCGACGCGGCGGAGTAGGGGGCTGGCGGGCTGCTGAAAAAAGACGCTCCGCTGCGACCAGACTTTTCAACAGACTCAGGACCAACCACATCGTCATTCCGGCGAAGGCCGGAATCCAGGCCGACGGTCATCATGGATTCCGGCCTTCGCCGGAATGACGAAAACAAAAGGCTGAAAACTCTCGGGCGCCCGGCTAGGCCCTCAAGTGGCTCTTGTTCTCCGGCTTCGACAGTACCTCGTCGGCCCAGCGGCGGAAGGTCCTGGCCATGCGTTCCGGCTCGACGCCGAGCTGGGCCATCGCGATGCCGCCGTTGATTGCTTCCGAATAGTCGGCGATCAGTCCATCGCGTAGTGCGTAACGGGCCATGCCTTCGATCACCACGTGCCGGCCCTTATAGGCGGGCATGGTGGAGGTGAAGCTGAACAGATAGCGCGCATAGCCGGTCTTGCCGTCGGAGACCGGGTCCAGCATGTCCCATTTGAAGTCGGTTGCGTCCCGGTGGAAGTAGCCTTCCAGCATCTCGGCGATCTTCTTCCGGCCCTGGAACGCGCCGTAGATGTAATCGTGATAGACGCCGTCTTCGGTGAAGCAGGCCGCCAAGGCGGTGCCGTCGCCGGCTTCGACCGCGTCGGTGAAGCGTTTAAGCAGTGCGGCGAATTCCATAGTCCCCTCCCTGTCGCTTTATTTTTTGGCGACGCCGAAGCAGTGTTCGTCTGCGGGAAAGCGCCGGGCTTTGACGTCCTCGGCGTAGGCCCGCACCGCCTCCGAGAGCGGCGTGCCCAACTCGGCGTAGCGTTTGACGAACTTCGGCGTGAATTCGGAAAACAGGCCGACCACGTCCTCGGTCACCAGGATCTGGCCGTCGCAGGCCGGCGAGGCGCCGATGCCGATGGTCGGAATCGGTATCTCCGCGGTGATCTCACGCGCCAACGGTTCCAGCACGCCCTCCAGCACGATGCCGAACGCGCCGGCGTCGGCGATGGCGTGGGCGTCGGCGGCGATCTTGCGCGCTTCCTCGTCGGACCGGCCGCGGGCGCGATAGCCGCCCAGACTGTGCACCGCCTGCGGCATCAGTCCGACATGGCCGAGCACCGGCACGCCCCGTTCGGTCAGGTAGGTGACGGTCTCGGCCATGGCCGCGCCGCCTTCGATCTTGACCGCGGCGCAGCCGGTTTCCGACATCACGCGGGCCGCGTTGCGGAACGCGACCTCGGGCGATTCCTGGTAAGAGCCGAACGGCATGTCTACGACGATGCAGGCGTGGGATGCACCGCGCACCACCGCGCCGCCATGGGCGATCATCATGTCCAGGGTGACGCCGAGCGTGCTGTCCAGGCCGTACAGGACCATGCCTAAGCTGTCGCCGACCAGCAGCAGGTCGACTTGGGCGTCCAGCAGGCGCGCCATGTTGTGCGTATAGGCCGTCAGGCAGACGATCGGCGTTTCGCCCTTCTGCGCGACCAGTTGGGGGATGGAGCGGGCTTTGGCAGGTGCGGAGGTACTCAAGACGGGTTCCCTATTCGTATGAAAATACGGACCGCGTCACTCGATCGGGTCGTCCAGGAAATGCCGTCCCTGACGGTCTTCTATTTCCAATACCCATAGGTCGGGGTCGCGGTCCACCTGCCGGGCAATATAGGCGTCCGCCTCGGCCTCCGCCACCGGCTGCGGCCCGGTGCCGCGCAGCCAGACGCGGCCGCCGTCTATGTCGGTGGTCGGGGTCAGCACCACGCAGCCGGCCTCGAACGCGTTCAGTTTCAGCAAAACGGTGCCCGCCTTCTCGAAGCCGCGGCGGACGACGACGGCGGTCACGTCCTCGGCGTAGCAGCGGCGGATATGCGCCTTGACCCAGAATTCGGCGCTCAGGCGCGGCTGCATCTGTCGGTCATTCCGGTCGGGAAAGCGCGGTCAGCCATGCCTCGACGCGTTCGCGGTTGACGCCGAAGTCGCGCCGGCCGTAGTGGGCGCGGCTGTATATCGCCAATGTCGATGTTTTCTCGTCCAGCGCGATGAAACGAACCGTCACCGTATCCGGATAGCGCATCAGGTCGGAGCGCTGAATGAAATCGAACTGGCCTTCTTCCGGATAGGCTTCCGCTGCTTCCACCCGCGGCTGGGTCATCGCCATGGTCTGCCAGCGTGTCTTCAGGGTTTCGACCGGAACGTCGAACACCGGACTCACCTTGTCGGCGGCCGCCCGGCAGAGGTCGGCCGGGCAGACGAGGTAATCGTTCTCCGTATCGCTGCGGTTAAGCGCCGCGAAGTCGATTTTGGAGCGGTCGATCGGACCGAACAGCGCTTCCAGCGTGGTTTCGCGTCCTATCACGGCGACCGCGCCGACAGCGATCACCGCCAGCGCAATAATCACCCAGAAAATACGGCGAAGGATCTTCATGGCAACCGCCTTTCGGATCGAACGGATTGGAATCGGGGGAGTGACTGTTGCAGAGATTGGGGCAGGGCCGGCGGGATCGCAACCGCCTTGCCAAACTTGTCACAGCCTTGGCGCAAACGGATACGGGCGAAAACAACCGATGACCGGCCGTTTTCGCCCGAATTTGGTACCCGATAGAATTTTGTTAAGCGCCGCTACCGGCGCAGTGGCGTAAGCCCTGGTTCAGGCCGCCAGTCTGCGCGGTACGAACGGCCGGGACGGTTCTTCGTCCGGATTACGGATCGAAAGCGCGTAATGCTTTTCGCAATAGGAGCTTTCGGGCCGCTTGCGCTCGCCGCAATATTGGTGGTTCGGCCGGGAGGAGTGCGGCCACATAGGCCACTGACAGCCCCGCCGAGGCTGGTCGTCGTTCATGGTTGCTCTCATATGTCTTAGGATCGAGATCTATATATGTTGCACCGCAACATTCTTCAACGAAAAAGTATGGTTAACCGATATATTCTTGTTCGGGCTGTATTCAATGGAACAGGCGGCCGTAGCCGCCCTGAACCGCCCATTTAGCCGGCCAGTTCGCGGTGCCGGAAACAGTCCACGGTATGGTCGTTGACGATGCCGACGGCCTGCATGAAGGCGTAACAGATCGTCGGCCCGACGAAGCGAAAGCCGCGCGCCTTCAAATCCTTCGACATCGCCTTGGATTCAGCCGTTTCCGCAGGCACCTGGTCCTTGGTTTTCCAGCGGTTGATCTTCGGCTCGCCGCCGACGAAATCCCATAAATAGGCGGAAAAACCGCCCTCGTGGCTTTCCATGATGTCCAGCCAGCCGCGGGCGTTGCCGATCGTCGCCTCGATCTTGGCGCGGTTGCGGACGATGCCGGTATCGGCCATCAGCGCCTCGACCCGGTCCGGTCCGAAGCGGACGATCTTCTCAGGCTCGAACCCGTCGAAGGCGCGGACGAAGTTATCGCGTTTACGCAGGATCGTGATCCAGGAGAGGCCCGCTTGAAAGCCGTCCAGGATCAGCTTCTCGAACAACGCCCGGTCGTCCCATTCCGGCACGCCCCATTCGGTATCGTGATACTCGACGTAAAGCGGGTCGTCGCCGGGCCAGGTGCATCGCTTCTTGCCGTCTTCCGCCATCGTCTCCGGTTTCCTCTCATTCAATAGGCGGCCTAGCCGTCCCGCTCCCCCGTCGATTCCTCTATTGCAGCCTAAGCCGGCCCGCTCCCCCGTCCCAACCACCCACGCGAGGGTACCCTATGGGTGGTTGGGACGG